>JAKVBU010000026.1 GCA_022446885.1 Phycisphaerales bacterium
TCGCATTCGTCGGGAACACCATTGCCGTTGTCGTCACTGGAGGAGCCGTCGGCAATGTCGCAGGCGTCTGCCTGGCCGTTGGCGTTGCAGTCGGGGTCGCACTCGTCTGGAATGCCATTGCCGTCACAATCGCTGCTGGTGCCATCGGCGACATCGCAGTCGTCGGGGACTCCATTGAAGTTGCAGTCGTCCTCGCAATTGTCAGGCGTGCCGTTGTCATTGCAGTCGCTGGAGATGCCGTCGGCGATTGCGCAGACATCACCGATGCCGTCGCCGTCGCAGTCGGCCTGATCCGGGTTGGCCATGTCGGGACAGTTGTCCTGCCCGTCAATCACGCCGTCGCCGTCGGAATCGGTGAAATCGCAGTAATTCGCTGCTCCAGGGGTGTCCACGAAGTCAGCGGCATTGAACCCGTTGTCGTACCAGTCGCCATCGGCATCCGGACACTTGCGGGCGCCACCGGGGGTATAGACGTTGTCCGGGCCCACTGTTGTGCTGCAGTAGACATGGTCGGAGTAGTCGTCAACTTCCTCGATGAAGGCTATGCAGTCGATAGCTGCATCCCAGGGCATGACGTCCATGACGCCGTCGTTGTCGGTGTCCACATCGTCGCCCAGTGCCCCGGTAAAGCCCGAGACGAGCACGAAGGTCACCTGGTCGGAGCTCTCAAAATTGAGCTCAACCGCGTAGTCGGGGGTGCCCAGGAGCATCTCCGGCTGGCCAACAAGGAAGAAGCCGTCGGCATTGATGATGTGGCCTGTAAGGTCAACGACTTCCTCGATCACTCCGTGGTAATCACTGCTGCCATCGCCGATGGCGATGAAGGTGATGCCGTCAAGGCTTGCACCAGCGGGGCCGATGAGCTCGAAGTACTCGTCGGTGTCTTCCCCGGCCTGATTGGCCCGGAGTTCATTGAGCATAATCTCGCTCGTGCCGCCGCCACAGGGCTCCCCATTGCCATTGGGACAGGTGCTGCCTGGTCCGAGCCAGGTGGCGAACTTGCCCTTGGCCTCACATTCGGCCTGTGTCTGGTGGTCGTAGCAAATGGACGAGCCGCCCGCCTCGATGCAGCAAGCGCCGCCCTGGGCCCCGAATGTGCCAAGCACCATCAGGAGATCGTCCACATTGACCGTGCAATCGCCATTTGGCAGCGGAGCAACGTCGCCGGTGGGGCGGAACGAGCCGTCACCCGTCTGGCCGAAGCTGCCCAGAACCGCAAGGAGGTCATCTACATCGCAGTCGAAGTCGCGATCCACATCGGATGCAAAGGGGGGCAATTCTTCATCGCAGGGGTCCGGGCCCATACTGGGAGAACAGTTGATCGACTCGACCCAGCTGACGTCGGGCCAGCCCACATCGGCAAGGTCATGCCACCCCGTGAGTCCGCATGAACCCATGGTGTCGATCCACGAGGCCGACGCCTGCGGCTCACTGTTGGCACCGACGAAGTAGGCTCCCGCATCATTGAAGTGGGGCATGCTCAGCATCGCCACAACCTGGGAGTCGGCTTCGACGAAGATCGGCGGGTCGAATGTGGCCCGAAGCACAATGACGTCGTCGGATGCCGTTACGGAGATCGTCTGTGATGCCAGAAGCGTGTCGCCACCTGGCATGCCATCGTCACTGAGCCACAGTGAGACCTCGGCTTCATGGTCGCTGATCGCGAACTCCAGATTCCAAGTGACGCAGTGCACCTCGACGCCACTTCCCGCCAGGGATCCTTGAGAGAGATCGTGCACGCGGGCGTAGGCTGCGCTGGGAGAATCGGCGGTTTGACAGAGCACCGACTCGCCCGCGGCAGTTTCGCCTTGATTCTCGGACACATCTTGGCTGCCTGGGCAGGGGCCACCAAGCGTGCTTGCTGAGATGCTCAAGATGCAAAAGCTTGAGACGACTGCACCAAGGGCGCACCGACGGTAGGGCAGACTTCGCATGGGACTCCTTCTCCTCGATGGGGTCTGAGACTTTAGTCTAGAGCCAATGCGAGGGAATGCGAGTCCAAGTCACTCAGGAACTTGCGGTTCAATTCGCCTTCAAGTGCCCCTTCAAATCGCCTTGGCGACGGGGCTGTTCGGGGTGAGCAGGCGGCCGGCAGAAGCGGCGTCGGTCTGCACCAATGCGGGTTGAGCCAGGGGAAGCTTGACCTCGATTCGGGCCCCCTCAGCGCTGATGAGCCTGATGAGGGTGCCCGTGGTGAGCCGTGAGGCGGCCTCGGGGGACAGGTCATAGATGCGTTCTCGTGCCTTGGCCTGTCGAGTGACGAGGCCTGCATCACGAAGTTGACGGAGATTGTGGCTGACCAGCCCAATGCTCGCATTGACCCGCTCGGCGATTCCACCCACATGACTGGGGCCTTCTGAGAGCGTCCGGAGAATGGCCAAACGCAATCTGCCACCCAGCAGGCTCAGCAGTCGGTCAGCCTCAATGGTTGAGGCCATGGGGCCGACGGCGTGCTGCGTCGCTGCGGCGGGATGCGTCATGGGAGAGGTGTTGTTGAGTGCAGTGGTACGGTCCATCGTGGTGCCCTCCTGGCGTCGTCGGGAGAAACCGACACCAGTGGATGCAAGGTGGTTCATCAATGAACCACGGGTGCAATTCGCTTCGGCCGGGTGATTCCGGCAATCGACGTTGTGTGATGGATACGAACGAGGAAGGGGCTGGTTCGTGTTTCTACAGAAACCAGATCAGCCCGCCTGCAGCAATCGCCAGCCCGCCAAGGACCAAAGCCCAGCCAATGCCCCGGGCGATGCGTCGTCCTCTGGCCGAGGCCGGGGCACGTCTGTGAATACCGGAGGTGGGACTCGAACCCACACTCCCTGAACGGGAAACGGATTTTGAATCCGTCGCGTCTGCCAATTCCGCCACTCCGGCTTACTGAAGAACCCCCATGGTATATCCCCGCCACGCCGGTCGTGAGCCACGAGTTGGTGCACAAGCCAACTACACTGTCATCATGGCACGAAGCACCAAGCAGACCAAGGCAGATCCTCCCCCGAAGCCCCATCCGGGCAGGGTGCTATTGCCGTGGCTGGTGCTGGTCATTGTGGCGAGCGCGGTGGTTGCTCTTGCCATGGGCACGGGGGAAGAGACGGCTCGCACCTCACGCCAGGCAGACGCCAAGGCAGCGACGCCTCCGCGATCAACCACGCCTGTTGCCAAGCAACCGCCCGTTTCGACTGAGCCGGCGCCGCTGCGGGTGCCGCAGGTGTCATTCGATCCACCCATGATTCAGTGGGGGTTCTTGAAGCCCGGTGAGGTCAAACAGATGGGCTCAACCGTGACGAACGAGGGGTCTGAGCCGATTCGGTTCACCGGCAATATGAAGGGGTGCTCCTGCACCACAGTTGAGATTCCCGCCATCGAGTTGGCACCGGGAGCGTCGGTGCCATTTACGGCAACGATGACGGCTGGGCTCACACCCACAACCAAGTCTGGTGGCATCAAATTGCTGTTGGCCGAGCACGAGGCGATTCGCATTCCTACTGACGGCGAGATCGTTCGCGGCATCAGGGTCAGTCCGAGGCGGATTTCGGCCATCAGCCGCCCAGGCAATGATCGAAGTGCCCCCGCAACGCCGGCAGGATCGCGCCGCGTTCGATTCGATGCGCCTGAGGGGACGCCATTTCGAATTCTCCGAATAGACGGGCAAGACGTCTCCTCATTTGCCGGGGCGGCCACATTGTCCAACCCGATGCCGGTGCAAACCTACGTTTTCGACGACTTTGCTCAATACGACCCAGAGACCGGGCTGAATGCCCAGGGTGAGTTGCTTCCGCTCTTTAGACTGGTTGAAACTGACCACCCAGCTGCCCCCGTCATCGAAGTGCCGGTGGATCACCCGGTTCGCATTGCCCGACTCAAGCCCCGAGGGGAGAGGCCGTGGTTCTGGGTCGAGAACAGGTACGTGGCCGACACAGTTGCGCCCGGTCAGAGTGCTGTCATCGAGATTCCATTGCTGGTTGACTCCAAGCGCCCCTGGGAGGCGCCTACTGGAGCTCGGTCGCTCGATGGGAAGTTCGATGCGAGATTGCTGGATGTGACGCCCGACGGCCGCAAGTACAAGGCTCGGGTCCAGATTTCGCCTGCTGCGACGGAGAACTGCGCTTGGATCGGTGAGCTTGAACTGACCAGTGACAACTTCGCCGCGACGGTTCCGGTGATTGGCGCCGTACGGGTGGAAGGAGCTCCTCGGTGATCATCAGTGCCGTCATCCCGGCGGCGGGTTGTTCAGATCGATTCGGGGAGGACAAGCTGGCCCGCTCGCTAGGGGGGCGTCCTGTGCTGGTGCGAGCGGTTGAGGCGTTGTCCCGACGCGATGAGATTCGTGAGATCATCGTCGCTGGTCCTCCCGGGCGGATGGACGAGTTCCGCGAACGGTTTGGAGCGGTGCTGGGCTTTCTTGGGGCAACTGTCATTGAAGGTGGGGCGCAGGCCCGCTGGGAGAGCGTTCGCAACGGGGTGCAGCACGTGAGCGATGACTGCACCCACATCGCGGTGCATGACGCTGCTCGACCCTGTCCGTCTGATGCCATGCTTGATCGACTTCTGCTCGCTGCGGGAGAGGTCGGGGCGGTGGTGCCTGGGCTGCGGATCACATCGACAGTCAAGAAGGTGGATGACAGCAAGGCGCAGGAGATTCGTGACGGAGACGCCCTAGCAGATGCGATCCTCGGTAGCGACTGCGGCCCGAGCGTTCAGGTGTCGCCGATCAAGGAGACTGTTGATCGCAACGGTCTTGTGCTTGTGCAGACACCGCAGATCTTTGAGGCTTCGCTCTTACGCGCCGCCTTTGAACAGGGCGATGCCGATGGGTGCACCGATGAGGCGGCTCTTCTTGAGCGTCTGGGGCATGAGGTACATGTCGTAGAGGGTGATCCGTTGAACATCAAACTCACGACACCAGGCGATTGGCCGCTGGCCGAAGCCGCACTTGCCAGAGCAGGATCGGGCTCAGGCGCATGAGTGATGGCATCAGGATCAGTGTGATCGTGCCTACCTATGAGGAGGCTGGCAATATCGCTGAGCTCGTGCAGCGCATCGATGCCTCGCTGGACGTTGAGCACGAGATCATCCTCGTTGACGATGATTCCCAGGATGGCACACCCGAAGTGGTCGAGGGGCTGGGGCTGGCGCATGTTCGACTTCTTGTTCGCAAGGACGAGCGAGGGCTCAGTGGAGCGGTGCTGCGTGGGCTCGCTGAGGCTCGAGGACAGACGCTGGTCGTGATGGATGCAGACCTGTCACATCCGCCCGAAGCCATCGTGCAGATGCAGGCGGCAATCAGTGACGGGGCCGACTTCGTGGTGGGGTCGAGATACGTGCCCGGTGGATCTACCGAGGACGGCTGGGGCTTTCTCCGCTGGGTGAACTCCATGGTTGCCACGGTGATTGCTCGCCCGTTCACGACGGTTCGTGATCCCATGAGCGGCTTCTTCGCCATGCCCCGCTCGGTCTGGACCGACGCGACCGACCTGGACCCGGTGGGCTACAAGATCGCCCTTGAGCTCATGGTCAAGTGTGGATGCACGGATGTGCGAGAGGTGCCCATTCACTTCTCGACCCGCCGCCATGGTGAGAGCAAGTTGTCGCTCAGGGTGCAATTGGAGTTCTTGCTCCACATCGTCAAACTGATGCGGTGGAAGTTCCCAGGTTGGTCGAGCCTTGTTCCGTTCGCACTGGTGGGCCTCTCGGGGATGGGTGTCTACGTGGGGCTGCTGTCGGCGGCCGGCGCGATCTGGCCTGATGCTTCGACGCTGCCCAAAGCGATCGGGGCGGCGCTCGTGACCATCGTCTGGAACTTCCTGCTCGATCGTCGCTTCGCCTTTTGGTACGCCCGCAGTGGCAGTGTCTTCGGGCAGTTCTTGGGCTTCTTGGCGATCTGCGCCATTCCTGTGACGATCAACATCCTCGCGACTGTCTGGTTGGCTGAGGACACCATGGTGACGCCGCTGGCCGCTGCAGTGGGATCGCTGATCGGTTCAGCTGCCGGTCTTCTGTTCAACTGGTTGATGAGCAGGTGGCTCATCTTCGGACGAAAGACCCCCGGCAAGGTGAACAAGGCCAAGCGTGAAGTGTCAGCGAAGTCATCTTGCAAGGGAGACTGAGCAGTCATGTCGAGAGAGACGATCGGGCTGAGTGAAACGATGCAGGCATGGCTCGTAGCCAACGCCGTCTCCGAGACCCCGGTACAGAAGGCGTTGCGGGATTCGGCTGCGGACCACGCTCATGGTGGAATGCAGTCGGCGCCGGAGCAGGTGCAGTTCATGCAGGTCTTGCTCAAGGCGATTGACGCTCGACTGGTGATTGAGATCGGTGTGTTCACCGGCTACAGCTCGCTGGGCATGGCATTGGCGCTGCCTCCAGAGGGGCGACTGATTGCCTGTGATGTAGACGATGGGTACTTGTCTGAGGCTGCCACCTGGTGGGCTCGGGGCGGTGTGCAGGAACGAATCGATCCCCGGTTTGGGCCAGCTGAGGCCACGCTCGAGACCCTGCTGGAAGAGGGTCTGGGCGGGCAGGTGGACTTCATCTACATCGATGCCGACAAGACTGCGAGTGATCGATACTGCGAGCTTGGCATGCAATTGCTTCGACCAGGCGGGCTGGTGGCGATCGACAACATGTTCAGGGGCGGTCGCGTAGTTGATGCAACCGCTGATGATGCATCCACGGTGGCGACGCGGGCGCTGGCCAGCAAGTGGTCTGCCGATGCGCGGGTGGACTGGTGTCTGCTACCTGTGGCAGATGGGCTGGCGTTGGCTCGACGTCGCTGATCGCTGAATCAAGCGACCGTTGCACCGCCTCTAGATCGAGTCTCTCAGCCTCTTGGATTGCTGCTGCACGATCTCGATGGCCGAGTCGAAGTTCACATCGCCTTCGCCATGCAGTCTGGCCCAGTGCCAGTCATTGCCACGGGCCCGCTTGAGCAGAATCTCCTGCAGATGCAGATTGGCCAATTGGGTATCGAGGAAATCGCCGGTCTGCTCGAGGGGGCCAAGATCGGATCGCAACTGCAGCCACTGGGCATAGCCGCTGGCGGCGGGTGTGTCATTCACTGGGCGGAACATCTTGGTACCGTCGGGGCCAGTGACAACCCGGATGTCATCGCTCGTCACGCGCTGGCCATGATCGTCGCAGCCACCGATCAAGGCAGTTGCCGTGACCGCCAGTGCGGCAAGCGTCAGATTGCGTACGGGCATGTGGGTTCCTCCTGAGGGCGACTCTACCGCGCTACAGGAGTGAGCGTCTGCAGAACGGCCCCCGTGATGCTCCCATCAGTTGCAGCGACCTGGCTGGGGGTGCCACAAGCGACGAGTGTTCCCCCTCCGGAGCCACCTTCGGGGCCAAGGTCGATGATCCAGTCGGCGGCCTTGATTACATCGAGATTGTGTTCGATCACGACGAGTGTGTGTCCACGATCTGCCAGCCGTTGCAAGACCTCAAGCAGGCGGCTCACGTCTTTGAAGTGGAGGCCGGTTGTGGGCTCATCGAGAATGTAGAGCACTGTGCCTTGGCGTTTTGCGCCCAATTCACGGGCCAGTTTGACCCGCTGCGCTTCGCCACCGGAGAGCGTCGGGGCGGTTTGTCCCAACTCGATGTAGCCCAGCCCGACATCGTTCAGGCACGAAAGCATCCGATGAATCGCGCCGTGTGACTCAAAGAACGCACAGGCATCCTCGATGGTCATCGAGAGCACTTGGGAAATGCTGCGGCCCTTGAACAGCACTTCCAGCGTGCCCGCGTCGTATCTGGTGCCTTGGCAGGCGTCGCAGGTCACGAACACGTCGGGCAGGAAGTGCATCTCGATCCGCTTGACGCCTTGCCCGGCACATGCCTCGCATCGCCCGCCCTTGACGTTGAAACTGAATCGCCCCGGCTGCCATCCGCGGAGCCGCGCTTCTTTGGTCGCTGCGAACAGATTGCGAATCGCGTCGAAGATACCGGTATAGGTGGCTGGGTTCGATCGCGGCGTTCGACCGATGGGGGACTGATCCACCTGTACGACCCGATCAATCTGATGGAGTCCGTTCACGCGATCGTGGGCGCCGGGCACGACTCGGGCCTCATGCAGTTTGCGCTGGGCCGCCTTCAGCAAGACTTCATTGACCAGAGTGGACTTGCCAGAGCCAGATACACCTGTGACGCAAACCAGCCCTCCAAGTGGAAAGGCCACGTCGACCGACTTGAGGTTGTGGGCTCTTGCGCGTTTGACGGTGATAGCCTTGCGTTTGCTCATGGGCCTGGGTTCGCGGCCCATTGAATCGACCGTGCAGCGGCCGGACAGATAGCTGCCTGTGATCGAGTCGGGGTTGTGCTCGATGTCGGGCACTGAGCCCTGAGCCACGACTCGACCCCCGTGGCGACCGGCGCCCGGGCCCATGTCGATGACATGATCGGCTGCTCGGATCATCTCTTCGTCATGCTCGACCACGAGCACGGTGTTTCCGATGTCCACCAGGCCACGAAGCGTTCTGATCAACCGGGCGTTATCACGTTGGTGCAGCCCGATCGTCGGCTCGTCCAGCACGTAGCACACGCCCACAAGGCCACTGCCCACTTGTGTGGCCAGCCTGATGCGTTGGGCCTCACCTCCCGAGAGGGTGTTTGATGCTCGATCGAGGGTGAGGTACTCGAGCCCGACGCTCTGGAGAAAGCTCAGTCGGGCATCGACCTCCCTGCGAATCGGCGCTGCAATGGCGTTCGCCTCCGGGCTGAGCGAAAGCCCGTCCATGAAGGCTCGTGCCTGACTGATGGTGAGTCGGCCCAGATCCGCGATGCTCAATCTTGCCCCATCTGGGCCTTCAAGCAGGACGTGGGTGGCCGCCGGTCTGAGTCTGGCGCCTTGGCAATCGGGACAGGTGTGTTGGGCCATGAACCCAGCCAGTCGCTCACGCACATGTTCACTGGCCGTTTCCCGCCACCGTCGAGTGAGATTGGGCAGGACGCCTTCAAACTTGAACCGCCCTTGGGCACCCTCCAGCAGCAGCTCGCGATCAGCGCTCTTGAGTTTCTCGAAGGGCGTGCCTTTTGCAACGCCTGTGTGTTCGCGGAAGCGGCGCAGTTGGCGGGCATACCACGAGTTCATTCGCTTGCCGTTGCGACGCCAAGGCACGATGGCGCCGCCGTCAAATGGCAGGGATGGATCGGGAATCACCAGGTCACAGTCAAACTCTCGAATGGTGCCCAGCCCATCGCAACGGGGGCAGGCGCCCCATGGACTGTTGAAAGAGAACAGCCGTGGCTCGAGGGCCTCGATGGCATTCTGGGGGTGCTCCGGGCAGGCCAGGTGTTCCGACCAGATCGTTTCCTGCCAGTTGTCTCCGTCTTCCAAGAGCGTGAGCAGCAACCCGCCGCCGGCTCGAAGGGCAGTTTCGACAGACTCAGCGAGCCGTTGCCGATTGTCACCGCCAGTGACCAGGCGATCGACAACAGCTTCGATGTCGTGGCGCTCGTGCCGGGCAATGCCGAGCGGATTCTCTGTTCCTTCAGCAAGTGCTTCTCGCAGATCACGCACCGATCCGTCTACTCTCACTCGCACGAAGCCCGCTCTTTGGAGATCTTCGAGCACCTCCTTGTGAAATCCCTTTCGCCCTCGCACAAGCGGAGCGCAGAGCATGAGCCGCCGGCCCGGCTCGATCGCCTCGAGGCGATCGACGATCGTCGATGCAGAGGTGCCCTCAATCTCTCGGCCGCAGGTGCCACCTCCCTTGGTCGGCGCCCAGCAGGTGGGGCGTCCGGCTCGGGCCCACAGCAAGCGGAGGTAGTCTTGGATCTCGGTGGTGGTTGCGACCGTTGAGCGGGGGTTGTGCCCGCCGCTCCTTTGAGCGATAGCGATGGTCGGCGGTAGTCCCTCAATCGAGTCGATGCGGGGTTTGGACATCTGTTGGAGAAACTGGCGGGCGTAGGCCGTCAGCGACTCCATGTACTTGCGTTGCCCTTCAGCAAAGATCGTGTCAAAGGCCAGCGATGACTTGCCCGAGCCCGAGACTCCGGTGATCACAACAAGTTGGTCGCGCGGGATCTCGACGTCGATCCCTTCGAGGTTGTGCTCACATGCACCTCGAACAACGATCGATGCCTGGCTCCTCGGCGAGGGCATGTGGTCAGCCCAGTTCGCGTCGCTGGAAGAGCATGATGCCCAGTGCCAGTGCGACAAGCGTGTAGAGCAAGCCGTATCCAAGTGCGGACAGTAGATACTCGCCGGGAATCAGGACGCCCTGCGTGAGCGCGTCACTGAGCCAGAGCACCTGGAAATTGGGCACCAGCCCGTAGGCGGCCTTGAGCAGGAACCAAGGGAGCAATTCCCAGCCTTGGGCAAACGAGGTCAGTGACATGGTCGCGACCTCGACAGGCCTGATGATCTGTTCCGGGTCTTCTCCGACGCGGTTCATGATCGTTGTGACGTCGATCGTCTCGACATCACCGGCAGCGCGGGCTCTGTCAAGCCACTGGGCCTCGAGCCGTTGGAGTGGACGAGCGAACAGCCAGTCAGAGAGCAGGCCGATCATGAGGGTGGCGAGGGTCGCCAGCAGGGTCATCAATTGGCCCAGCCGGGTTGAAAATGCGATGGCAAAGGCCGCCAGCATGCACTCAGCCATGGCGATACCGGCGACGGCCAGCCACAACTGTCCGTTGAACTGACGGGACATGGGCTGTGGAGAAAAGTCGGCCTTGAAGTTCAGCGCCAGCAGCCAGGCGATGAGCAACAGGGGCGTCACGACGAACAGGGTCGTGCTGGTAAAGACCATTCCGTAGAAGTAATTGCACCACACGGCCACGGCCAGCCCCACGATCAACGCCCCGAAGCCGAAAATCAGAACTGGAACATGCACCGGATCGCGGACTGTCTGGATCACAGAATGCATCTCAGTGAGCATGAAGACCAATGACAGGCACAGCACTGTCAGGAGCAGGGCACAACTGACACCGATGAACTTGCCCACCAGGAAGACGGTTCTGCTGACCGGCTTGGAAATCACGGTCAGGGCTGTCTTTTGAGCGATTTCGCGGCCCAGAACGCCCGTCGCGATGAATGCGGCCAGAACCGCGCCCCCGGTGAAGACGGTCGCCAGGCCGATATCGATGAGCATTCGCTGGTCTTCGCCCATGGTGAAGGCGGCCAGAGGGTTGCTCATCACGATCAGGAGAGCTGCTCCGGCGACCACCACCAAGGTGATGGGCTGTCGGATGCTCTCAAAGAAGGTGTTCCGGGCAATGGCCAGCAACTGCGTGGGCATCGCCGGCATGGTACGGGCACCTGTACCCTCGGCGGGCGAAGTTTCACCATCGAGCCGCGCATGGTACATTTTCGCCCCGTCGGCCCCATCCTGTGCGAACCGACGGAGTCCTGTTCGAGTATCCCTTGGACTTACTTGCCCCGGCCTGAGGAGCGCCCGAACCAAGATGCGTGTCGATCATCTCGCCTTTCAGAAGGCTCTCAATATCACGGTCATGGGCCTGTTGCTGCAGGCCGCCGTGGGAACGCTGCTGCTGGTCTTCGGGCTGGCCGTGGACGACTCCCCGGCCGTGCTCGCCTCGATCTGGTGTCTTGCTGGCCTGATTCCATGGGTCGGCTTGCTGGTGGTGTTTGCCCAGCATCGGCTGGAACGGCTCGAGTCGCTGGAAGAGGATGAACTCTCCGGCTCTGGGGCCGCCGCGATGTTCGATCGCTCTGGTGAGGCTATTCGCCCTGCCGCTCGTCGATTGCGTCAGACATATCGCTGGATTCTCCCGGCCTTCTCACTGGCGTTCGCCATCGGACTGACGGTGGCGGGCTGGCTGTCTTTGGATCATCTGCAGAACGAAGATCTGCATGAGATGCCACTGACGGCGTCCAAGGGGTGGCTCGAGGCCATCCTGTTGGCAACTGCAGCCTTGACGTTCGTCTGGTCTCGCTATCTGGCGGGCATGGCAGCGCAGGAAGCATGGCGGCACTTCCGCGCGGGTGCCGGCCAGATGGTGGTGACATCACTTGTCCTGGGCTTGCTGGCCGTGGGCGTGGGCTTCCGCTTCTTCGGGGTCGATGGTGTGGTGGAGGTGGTGGCCTGGGCCATTCCGATCCTCATGTTCGCCGTCGCCTTGGAGATTGTGCTCTCGCTGGTGCTCGATGCCTATCGCCCGCGGCGGGCAGGTGAGTTTCCTCGGGCCGCATTTGACTCCCCGAGTTTGGGCCTTCTGGCACAACCTGGATCAGTCGTTCGCTCGATCAACGAGGCGGTCAACTACCAGTTCGGCTTCGACATCACCAGTTCCTGGGGATATCAACTGCTGCTGCGAAGTTCCCTGGGCCTTGGCGGTCTGGCGATCATTGTGCTGTTGCTGATGAGCACCGTTGTGGTGGTTGGCCCCAGACAAGAGGGCATCCGGCTGCGACAGGGTGCGATCGTTGGTGGAGAAGGGGACCAGATCAAGACACCAGGGCCCTTTGGCAAACTGCCTTGGCCGCTGGAATCCGCCCAGTTGTACGACGTGACTTCGCTGCAGACGCTGCCAGTGACGCCTGTTCCCAAGGGCGAGCCCAAGTACTTCGATTGGCGGGAACCGCCTGATCTGGCCGACGGCGCATTTGAGCCGGCCTACATCGTGAAGCCATCGGGCCAAGGGGCTGGCGGCTCAGACGAGGCTGGTGATCAAACCGCGCTCGTGGTGCCCCATGTCAGAATCGTCTGGCGGGTGGCCAATGAAGGGTTGCTCGACTGGCTCGAGTTTGTGCCCGATGAGCGACTGCCCCGACAGCAGATCACGCAACAGCAACGAGCGCTGCAGATGATCGCCAATGCTCAGATGACACAGCTCTTTTCCGGGATGCGCCTTGACCAGGTGCTCTCGACCGAGCGAAACAGCCTTGGTGAACTGCTCAAGACTCGTATTCAAGATCAACTGGACAAGTTGGGCGCCGGCATCGTGCTGGTCACTGTGGAGGTGCCCGAAGTTCGCCCGCCCAAAGATGCCGCGATCAAGTTTGAATCGCTTCCGGCTGCCATCCAGCAGCGTCAGCAGTGGGTTGCCGCTGCTGAGCGGCAGCGATCATCCAGCTGGACCCGCGTCGTAGGCGACACGGCGCTGGTCGATGACGTCATCAAGGCGATCGATGCCCACGACGCAGCGCAGGATGGGTTGGCGACGGCCCGATCCGCCCACGGAGCCGACTCCCCCGAGGCGAAAGCCGCAGGGGAGAAGGTCGAAGCAACTTCAGAGGCCACCATCGCCCTGCTGAAGCAAGGCGGCGGCACAGCGTGGCAGTCGATCGCCAACGCTGAGCGTGATGCGTTGGTTGATCTGATGAATGAACGAGCCCGTGTCAGCCGCCTGCACTCTCAGGCAGCATCCTGGCGAGCCGCTCCTGAGTTGTATCGGCAGCGTGCCTTGATGGGCGTCTACGCTCGCATGCTTCCCAAACTCCGCAAGTACGTGGTGGGTGTTGACCCGGCGCGGCTGGACCTCAATGTTGAACTTCGCGAGCACGCCTCGCCCAACACGATCTTCTCCGACACCCTGTCGTCAACTTCACCCGGCGACACGGGAGGTGGTACCCAATGAAAAAGACAGTTGCGATCATCGTCGGCCTGATCATCGTCGGCGTGCTGGTTGTGTTCAGCATGACCTTCTCGGTGGCCTACAACGAGGTTGTCATTCGTAGTCGCTTCGGTAAGGTCGATGAGTCGAGCATCGTTCGTGAGCCGGGCCTGCACTTCCGGCTGCCGTTCTTCGTCGACGCTATTCACCATCTCGACACAAGGCTGCAGTTGTTGGAGTCACCGCTGATCACGGTGCAGACCGCCGACGAGCAGCAGGTGGTGGTTCAGGGGTTCATGCTCTGGCGGGTAGACACGAAAGAGCAGGGGCCGCTGGAGTTCTACAGCAGGTATGCAGACATCGCGGAGGCCAAGTCGTCGCTGCGGACCCAGTTCCAGGATGCCCTCAACGAGATCGGCACCTTCAAACTGGATGAATTGCTCAGTGCAACCAGCGCCCTGCCTCAGGCAGAGGCCGCAGTGCTCGCACGCATGGAGGGGCTGGCTGCCGAGGGGATCAAGCCGGTTTCCACCGGGATCAGTCGGCTCGTCTTCAAGGAGTCAACGACCGGCGAGGTGACTCGTCGTATGCAGGCTCGACGCGAGACGCTGGCTGACAACGAGCGCACGCGAGGTGAGGCCGAGGCCCAACGCATTCGCTCCGAGGCCGAGACCACGGCCGAGAAGATCATGGCCTTCGCAGGTCAGCGGGCACAGGAGATTCGATCCAAGAGCGAAGAGCGGGCAGCTGAGTATCTGGCCCAGATGAGCCAGGACGAAGAACTCGCAGTGTTCCTCATCTGGATCGACACGCTTGAGAAGGCGCTCGCCCAGAACACCACCGTCCTGCTCGAGACCGATCAGATGCCCTGGGCGCTGCTCGACACCTCGCGGATCAAGTCCCTCCAGAGCGGCGGAGCATCCGACAAGTGAGCAACGAAGCGCACGACAACCCAGAACAAGCCCAGCAGCGTCGCGCCGCATCGGAACGGCTTGCTGATGGCGGGCAGGTGGGCGCCGAGGCCCAGTTGCGTGAGGCGATGGACCCTGCCAATCGGTCGCTGAATGAGGCCTTGCACCTGAGCTTTCGGGTGCTGCAGGTGGCCAGCGTGGCCCTTCTGGTGCTCTTCCTGTTCTCGGGTTTCCGAACCGTCGGAAACGTCCAGAGCGGGGTGGCAACCGTCTGGGGACGCATCGTTGATCCGGCCGGGCTTGAGCCCGGGCTTGCCATGAATTGGCCGCCTCCAGTGGGTGGGTTTGTGCTGTACGAAGCCGACAGTCGAACCGTCACCGACGGAAATGCGTTCGTCTCCCAGATGTTGTTGACGCACGGCGAGGCGAAGTCGGTCCAGCGAGCGATCACGACGGATCGGCTCAAGCCCGGTCGCGACGGATCGGTGCTGACGGCGAACGGCGAAATCTCGCACCTGCGGGCGATCGCTCACTACAAGGTTGATTCTCCAGCTCGATTCCTCGAGAACGTGGGTGATGCCAAGGCCGACAGGCTCGTGCAGTTGGCGCTGCAGCGGTCAATCGTGCAGGTCGGAGCGTCGCACACACTCAGTTATCTGCGCGACACGCTCACGACCGACGGGCTGCGGTCCTTGATTCGAGACGGCGCCAATGAACTGCTCGATCAAGCCGGAGCTGGATTGGTCATCGCCTCGGTCGAGCTCAAGCAGGAGCCGCTCCCGCCCGCAGCCATCCAGAAGAATTTTGAGAACTACTCCAAGGTTCGGCAGCAGATGGCGGCAGATGTCGAGCGGGCCAAGCAGGCTGCTCAGGAGACGCTTCTGACGACCGCTGGTCCGATGCATGTCGAGTTGGCCGAGTTGATCGACCAATACGAACATGCAGATGAGGCGGGCGATGAAGCGAAGGCGGCTCAAGTGCTTGCGAAGATCGACACAGCACTGCAACGCGACGACGTCGCCGGCCGGGTCGCGCGAGTCATGGATGCCGCCAGCCGACACAAGATCGGTATCGAGCAGACCCTGGGCCGCGAGGCTCGTCTGGTTGCCGGCTTGCAGGATGCGTATCACCGTCAGCCTGAAGTCGTGGTGGCTCGTCGCTGGCTCGAAGCTGCCGGTCGTGTCTTCTCACGACCTGACATCGAGCTCTTCCATCTGCCTGAGGGCATGGGCCGTTTGGCAGTCGATATCACCGGATCGCAGACTGTTCGTGACATGCGTCGATCTCTGAAGCTCGACCAGGTCGACGCCGAGATTTGGGCTGCAGGATTCAGTGGATCTGCTACCGATCAGTTCCAGCACATCGATGAGATCAAGATGGACGATGCCGGTAGGCAACTGGCCGTCGATGAGAAGGGCCGAATCTCCGGCATGCGGGAGAAGGATTGAATGGTCAGCAAGACGACCGGTTCGGGCACACTCGTTGAGGCCGTCGGCCTCACCAAGGTGTTTCGCGACTTCTGGATGCGCTCGCGGGCCCGAGCTGTAGACGACATCGACTTCACGATCCACTCGGGCACCATCTTCGGCATGCTCGGCCCCAACGGTTCAGGCAAGAGTACGACCATCAAGATGATCCTGGGGCTACTTCGGCCCACTGGAGGCCGGCTGGCAGTATTTGGCCGACCGCCCACCGATGTGGCCGTAAAGCGGCACATCGGGTTCTTGCCGGAAGAGTCTTATCTCTATCGATACCTGACACCGCTGGAAACGCTCGATTACTACGGCCAGCTCTTTCGTATTCCCCGGCCTGAGCGTCGGCGCCGTGCAGAAGAGCTGCTTGAGATGGTTGGCCTGACGGCGGTCGCACATCGTCCGGTAGGGGAGTTCTCCAAGGGCATGACCCGTCGGATCGGCCTCGCCCAGGCGCTGATCAATGATCCGGAACTGCTCATTCTCGACGAGCCCACAAGCGGGCTGGATCCACTGGGCACTCGTCAGGTGAAGGAGTTGCTCGTTGAGTTGCGATCTCGCGGCAAGACCATCCTGCTCAGCTCGCACCTGCTCGCAGATGTGCAGGATGTGTGCGACGACATGGTGATGCTCTACGGCGGTCGTATTCAGGCCCGCGGCACGGTCGACGAACTGCTGGCCGATACGGATCACACGCTGATCAAGGCGCCCCGCCTCAGCAGCGAAGTCATCGAACAGATCGAGGGCGTGCTGCAGAAAGCCGGTGTTGGCATCGAGTCAGTGGAGTCTCCCCGGCAGCGGCTCGAGGACCTCTTCATGGACATCGTGGAGAAGGCTCGCGCTGCACAGATGGCGACCTCGGGCGCACTGAGTGGTGGCGAGACTGCTGAATTCCTGCGTACTGACGGCCCGGAAGATGAGGCCGAGGCGCTGCTTGAGCAACTGCAGCGTGAGGCGCCGCAGGTTGAATCTGCCCCGGCTCGTGCCGCGGCCGAGGCGCAAGAGGCAAAGGCGCAGGAGAAGGCCCAGCAAGATGCCCTCATGAGTGACCTGACAAAGGAAGAGGCGCCGGCCGCTGACCCCACAGAGGCCTCCAGCGGCGGTCCCGACGCGGGCATGATCGAGGGGCTCCTCGACGGTGGTGATGATGAAACGGAGTCCAAGGATTGAGCCTGATCGACGCACTTCGCCGTGCGCTCGAGCGTGCCCAGCGCCGAATCTGGGTGCGGGTGATCGCTTCGATCGTCGTCATCGCGGCGGGCTTGTTGATCTTTGGTCGAGCCGCTTGGCAGGGGCAGGCATTCATCGATCGCTTTTTGGAGGTCCGTGATGCGCTTGTCTCAGATGAAGCCCATGTCTGGGCAGTCGATCTCCTTGAGAACGGACGTGCCGAGATTGGCGGCGCGTTCATTGAACTTGATCCCTCCATCGGCGAGAACCTGATCACGCCGGAGGGGGAGATTCGCAGCGTTGATGAACTCGTCGCCGTGATGATGGCGCCGCTGCAACCAGCCAATGTGCCCTCGTGGCTGTGGAAAGAACCATCTGTCGCATGGGGCATGGCGGCCGCTGCGATCACGACCGGGCTTGTGGCCGTATGGACGGGTCTCATTCCGCTCTTGGTGCTGCTGGGCGTGCCAGCGGGTCTGGCTTCTTGGGGCTTGTGGTTGCTGGGGGCGTCTGAGGGCGCACTGGCGCTCTCAACGGCTGCCGTATTGCTGGTGCTTTTTCACGCTTTGACGCGAATGCTCATGCTCGGCATGGAGTTGATCGGACCAGCTGGTGCCGTGGCCGCCACCGTTCTGCGAGAGTCGGGACGCAGCAGGGTCGCGCTGGCGTTCGTGATCACCTTGCTGATCCTCTTGCCGCTGCTGCCACTGAGTCTGGATACCGGCGCCCCCCTTCGTCATCAGGTGCAGTCGTTGCTGGATCGAAGTTTGAGCCTGACCTTTGCGATGGTCGCCGTGATGACGATGGCATTGGGGTGCAGCACGATCGCGTTCGACATTCGCGATCGGCACATCTGGCATCTGGTGAGCAAGCCACTGGGCACGCACAGTTATCTGGCCGGAAAGTGGTTGGGCGTCATCTCGTTGAATGCCGTCGTGTTGATCATCGGGTCTACCTTCGCGGCTGCATGGACGGGATATCTGCGCTGGTCTCCGCCTCCAGATGCGATGAACTCGGCGGCTGACATCGCGATCGTGTCCGACGAGATTCTCACGGCCCACGCAGAGCGAACACCTGACTACCCCGAGCTCGATGAAAATGAGATCCGCAATCGTGTGGAAGCCATCCTGCGGGAGGATCCCGAGTACGCCCAGTACACCGACTCGGTGCCTCCTCCTCGCCTGGTTCGGGTGCTGCGGGAAGAAGTCCGGGACGAGTACGGAATGGATCAGCGTCGGGCTGAGTCCATCTTGAACCAGTCGGTCGATCCGTGGAAGTCGGTCACATTCAGTGGGCTGGGAGATGTTCGTGAGCAGTTGCTGAGCGCATCGGGGGAGTCGCTCAATCTGAGGTTGCGTTTCAGGTTGTACGGTGGCTCCTCAGACGAGCATCAGCGTCGACTGGTTGGCATCGCCATCAATGGACAGCTCGAGAATGGTCGGGCAGGCGCCTTCATTCCGACGGTGCGGCAGCAGATCATGATTTCGCCGCGTGCCATTCGTGAAGACGGCACGCTGGAAGTCACATTCGTGAATCTCACGCACTGGCCGGTGCCAGCCGGAATCAACTGGCAGCCGGCAGATCTTCGGGCGATCACCGAAGCGCCGCCTCAGCGAGCACCATTCGCCATTGTCTGGGAGGCTCAGGATATTGAGCTTCTGTATCCAGCCGGAGGGTTCTTGGGCACCTATACCAGGGCAATGGTGGTGCAGTGGGTCAAGCTTGCCGCACTGTCCGCCGTTGCCTGCTTCATGGCCACGTTTCTGAGTTTCCCCGTGGCCTGTCTGGCTTCTCTCACGATCCTGGCTGGAGCCGCGTTGGGCCCATTCCTCTCGCAAGCGCTTGGGTTCTTCACGCCACCACCACTTCAGGCGGTGGAGGGGGTCGGGCAGACGATCTCGTGGGCCCTTGACAGTTTCATTCGAACAATCGCCAGCACGCTGGTGTATCTGCTGGGTTCATTCGGTGAGTTCACACCCATCGAGCGCGTCATTCAGGGTCGAGTCATCGATTGGGCGATGGTCGGCCGCAGCGTGCTGCAACTGGGCCTCTTCTGGTGTGGTCCGTTGTTGCTCACGGGTTGGTGGATCCTCAGAAACCGGCAATTGGCGCTCTACAGCGGAGATTCTTGATCGTCCATGCAGCGTGATCGGGTCATTCAGGCAGTGGCGGGGGCAGTCGTGGTAGGTGGCGCTGCGGCGTCTGCGGTCGTGGTTCCCAACCTCGTGGAAGATGCCCAGCGGCACACCCTCCGCTACACGGACGCGTCAGTCGAGAACGCCCCGCCGATCGTTGCCCTCGGCACGGCCATCGGCGCCCTGCGAGGCCTGATTGTTGACTGGCTCTGGATCAAGGTCAACATGATGCAGGACGAGGGCCTGTATTACGACATTCTCGAAGATGCCAGGCTCATCACGAAGTTGCAGCCCCGCTTTGCGCCGGTGTGGACATTCCACGGCCACAACATGGCCTACAACCTGTCGGTGCAAACCAACACGCCCCAGGAGCGATGGGAGTGGGTACGCAAGGGTATTGATCTCGTCCGAAATGAAGGGCTGCGGTACAACCCCAACGAGTTGCTGCTCTACAAAGATCTGGCCTTCTGGCTGGATCACAAGGTGGAAGGCGTCAGTGACGACGCCCACCCTCTGTACAAGCGGGAGTTTGCCAAGGAATGGCACGATCTGCTTGGGGAGCCGCCTCGATCTTGGGATGAGAGAACAGCTTGGATGCAGGCGATGGCCGATGCGCCCACGTCGCTTGAGGTGCTCGTCGATATCAATCCCCAAGCGGCCGAAGTCGTCCAGAAGCTCCGAGATGAGCTTGGACCACTGCTGCCACCCGAAGCAGATCCGCTCTCGCCGGAACTGCTGAGGATGCTGGCGATGCTCGATGCGATCGAGGGAGCCTCGTATACAGCTCGCACACTTGATCTTGCCGGAATGCTGGAATCTGGCGGCGATCTGGTGATGGGCAAACTCAGCGAGCTTCGCAATGACGAATCGCTGCAGGCTGGTTGGGATGCCCTGCTGGCACAGATGCGCTCGCAGGTGCTACGCGATCGATACAACATGGATCCGGTGCTCATGGCCGAGTACACCCGTGATCTGGGGCCCATCGACTGGCGGCACCCACAGGCGCACGCTCTTTACTGGGCGCGAACGGGCGGAAAGAAGGCCGAGCGGCGGCTGCGTGAGGAGAAGATCCACCACGCGATCAACACCGATCGCCAGCAATTGCACTCGCTGCAGGATCTGGCTCGAGGTGGGCGGGTGATGTACGACCCCTTCAACCCGGTTCCGCCCGGTCGATTCCCCGAGCCAGACTTCATCGACACCACGCAGCAGATGTTCGATGACCTCTATCTGAAGTACTACGACGCCCGCGGCATGGGCGGTGAGACCTTCCTGGAGTTCATCAAGAACTTCCTCGGTCACAATATTCGCGTCGCGTTTCGTCAAGGCGAAATCGAACGGGCGCAGAAGCTCTACGAGAAACTCGATGATCGATTTGGTCGCGGTGCCTTCCCGCCAAACCCGATGTACTCACGGCCACTGGAAGTCTTCGTACGGGAGATCGGCCGTGACGAGTATGACCGCCAACCCTACGTGGCCTTGAGTGACGTGCTGGGTGCATTGCGCTATGCCTTCCGGATCGGCATCGGTCAGGATCGCCCCGAGGTGTTCGAAGAGGCCCTCTCGTTTGCCAATGAGGTCACCGAGTACTTCCGTACCCATGACGACATGGACTTCGACAGCAAGCTGGGCACTGCCCGAATGCGAGATCTCGTCGGGCGACTGTCGCAGAGTGTTCCCATGGCCTTCGTGCAATTGATGTCGGATCCGACGGTGCCGCTTGAAGAACGAGCGACTATCTGGGCGCAGGTTGATGATCTTGAGCCCCAACTGCGGGTACGAACATGGGATCAGATTCGTCCTTGGCTGGTGGCCGAGATCGACAACGGGCCGCTTGCGGGCAAGGTGAACGTCGATGAGGCCTTCCCGGAGCCCCCAGGCATGGAAGCATGGCGGGCCCAGCTCGCCGCCGAGGCGCTTCGAAACCAGCAGCAACTGGATGCAGGTCAGGGCGCTGGCGTCGAGCGCACGGGTGATCGCTGACTCGCTTGGCTCAAGCTTGGGGGATCATTCGCTTCGCTCAAGCGTCGCAGGTCATTCGCTCCGCTCAAGCATCTTCAATCACGCGATTACGTAAACGACCGACGCCCTCGATCTCGACAATCACCTCATCCTGATCGGCGAGATAGACCGGCGGTGTGCGAGCGGCGCCCACGCCCGAGGGTGTGCCCGTAAGCAGCAAGGTGCCTTGCAGCAAGGTCATGCCTCGGCTGAGTTCAGCGATGAGCGTAGCCACTGGGAAGATCATGTCGGCCGTCGATGCTTCCTGCATCAACTCACCATTGACCCATGTTCGAAGCATCAATGATTGCGGGTCTGAGATCGCCTCCGGTCCCACTGGCGTGCTGACGGGGCAGAATGTGTCGAAGCTCTTGCCTCGAATCCACTGGCCGCCCGATCCGTTTTTCTGCCACCAACGGGCGCTGACATCATTTGCCACCGCCCACCCGGAGACGGCTTTGAGTGCATCTTGCTCCGAGACATCTCTGCAGTCACGACCGATGACGGCGACCAACTCGCCTTCAAAGTCCACCTGTGGGCCGTTTGTTCGGCAGATCGAAGGAATGACGATGTCCTCGCCATCTGCACAGATCGCCGCCGGGTTCTTCATGAAGACGGTGGGGCGTTCGGGCACCTGCCCCTGCATCTCCGCGGCATGGGCGGCGTAGTTGCGACCAATGCAGATGATGGCGGGGGATGGACTCATGAAGTGGGGGCCGGTCGAGTTCATTGGCGATCTTCGTGTTCGGGAACCGGATCGTAGCCAGCACCGCCGCATGGGTGGCACCGCATCAGGCGGCGGAGCGTCAGGGCGCCCCCACGCAGGGCTCCGAATCTTCTGATGGCCTCAGCGCCATATCGGGAGCAGGTCGGTTGGAATCGACAGTGCCCGCCCATCAGGGGGCTCAGGGTCGCCTGATAGAGCCGAATCAGGCCAAGCAAGATCACGGCGGCCGGGGATCGTTTCATGTGCCCAGCCGGTTGTTCAGCGAATTGGCGGCGTCCCGAAGGGCGGCGCTGAAGTCGATCGGTGTCGAGGGTGCGTGTGGGCGAATGACGACGACCAGATCGAGATCGGCAGGCAATTCGTGCCGCAGACATCGGAAGGCCTCTCGCGCACGGCGTTTGAGCGAATTTCGTCGTGGTGCATGGCCCACGCGGCGTCCCACAGCCAGCCCGAGTCTGCACTGCCCAATGGAGTTTCGAGCGCCGTGAATGACAAGCGGGCCGGCTCGGTGAACCTGGCCGCTTGCAAACACCTGCTCAAACTCGCGGCGGCTGCGGATGCGAGCTGACCTTGGAAACGTCTGCCCGGTTTGCTCAGGCATGCCGGTCTCGATCAAGGGCGGCCTGATATCGCCGCATGAGACGGGCACGCGTCACGAGCCCGGTGATCTGATCATCTTCGCCGTCTTTGAGTACGACCAGTGCGTCTGACTGGGCATTGGCGAATCTCTCCAGAACCGTGTCCAGCGTGTCCTCGGGAACGACCGTGGGCAGGTCGGATCGGCAGATCTCACTGACCTGCAGCAGCGGGATCGCCTCGCGGTGGAGCAGGGCGGCTTGGAGATCGTCCATCGTGACCATGCCGACGTATCCCCCGTGTTCATCGACCACAACAAAGTCGCTGGCGCCCTCATCCTCACTCTGTCGCAGCACATCGCTGACAGGCAGTTTGAGGCCTATGACTCGAGCGGGATCCAGAATGAGGTCCTGTACGGTCAGTCGAGTGAGCACCGTCATGTCTGCGGAGCCTCCAAGACGAATGCCCAACGCTCTGAGTTTGGCGGAGTAGACGCTGTCGCTGCAAAGCAATCTGGCGATGGCCACCGCTACGACGGCGGCCAGCATCAGCGGAAGAATGATCTGGTAGTTGCGAGTGAGTTCGTACACGATCAAGATCGCCGTGAGCGGTGCGTGGGTGACGGCGGCAACCATTGCGGCCATGCCCACAAGCGCGAAGCGGGCTGGCGTGCCATGTGGAAGCAGGTCCATTGACTCAAGCCCCAGGCCGAGAATTGCTCCAGTGGCGGCGCCCATCAGCAGCGACGGGGCAAACATGCCTCCGGAGCCGCCCGAGCCGATCGTCAAGCAGGTGCCCACGAGTTTGCACGCCAGCGTCAGCAGCACGATGCCCACAAGCATGGCCACGCCCCGCTCAGGGATGGCATGCATGTAGTGCTCCGGCGAGAGAAGTTCGGTAATCGTGGTGTACCCGTTGCCGTAGAAGTCCGGGAGGTGTGAGGCGCCAAAGAGTCCCAGCCAGATCGCACCCAGTCCCGCCAGCAGGAGGCCGCCAATTGCGGGCCGCAGCAGATGGGGCACCCGAGATCTCTCAAACAGCGACGTCACGACCGACATCAGCCGGATGAACCCCGCGGCCAGCACGCCCAGGATGAGGCCAAGCAGAATCCACGCCGGGCTCCAGGCAATTCGAAAGGGCTGCTCGTGCTTGGTGAATGCGTCGCCGATGTCGAAGATGGCGCTGTCGTGCAGGATGCCTTGCGTCATGGCAGACGCCGTCACGGATGCGATCACGATCGGTGTGAAGGTGCGAACTGAAAAGTCTCGCAGCAGAATCTCGATCACGAAGAGCACGCCAGCGATGGGGGCATTGAACACGGCGGAAATGCCTGCCGCGGCGCCGCAGCCCAGCAAGGTGGACGTGTGACTGGAAGAGGCACCCAGCCCTTGGCCTAGCGCTGAGCCGGTCGTGCCGCCGATCGTGACGATGGGGCCCTCCGCCCCCGCAGAACCACCGCTCCCGATTGTGAGCGTGGCGCAAATCCACTTCTGGATGCCCACGCCCAGGGGCAACCGGCTGCGGCGTCGCATGACTGCATGAATGATCGTGGTCACACCTGGCCCGACGTATTGGGCCCGAATGACACTTCGAACGACACCCACCAGCAGGCCGCCTACGGCTGGTGCCAGCAGCACGAAGATCCACAGGGTGCTCGGGGCAATGCCTGCCTCGCGGGCCTCCATCCACTGCAATGGGCGGATGAACAAGACGGCCAGCGACCCCATGGCCAACCCAATGCCCATAGCCAGTACGTAGAGCCACCAGTCTCGGTGCAGGCCAAAGCGGTGGGTCAGTCTGCGGGTTGTTCGAATCGCACTGGAGGGCATGTGAGGTGAACCTGATCTAGGGGCACTACAGGGGCCACAATCGCGGGAGGCTACCGCGCCGAGGGGGGTCTCGACAGGATTCAGTCAGGCAGATACAATCTTGGGCTCGCATGGGCCCGCTGGATGACGCCTCGGGCCCCCGTCCATCCATCGCAGGGCCAATCGTGCAAGCTGCCCTGAACAGGCCCACTCCTGAGAGGAACCTTGTCCAATGATCGATGCACTTCGAAGTGATGAAATCGTCGCCAAGCTGGGCGGTCGCTTCAAGCTCTGTGCCTTGATTCAGCATCGGCTGAAGCAGGTCGTGGTGGACGGTGCTCGCCCGCTCGTGGAGCGTGAAGGCCGAACCGATCTGGAATTGGTGATCGAAGAGATCGTGCAGGAGAAGATCACGGCTGAGTGGGTGGACGCGACTGGTGCTGACCACGCAACCGGAGCGGGTTGGCCCATCGAGTCGTGAGCGACCCATTGGCGTCGCCCTCAGAGGCGGGGGCCGAGATTCTGATTTGTGTCTGTGGCGGAATTGCCGCCTGGAAGATGGCCACCGTGGTGTCTTCGCTCGTGCAGCGAGGAGATCGGGTGACTGTGGCCATGACGTCCTCGGCAGCCCAGTTCATCGGCGCGAAGACATTTGAGGCGCTCAGCGGCCGGGCGGTGCTCACGGATCAATGGACGGTGCTTGATGATCATGCCAGCCAGCACGTCTCGCTGGCCACGCGGGCCGACGCAATGTTGATCGCCCCCTGCACCATGCAGACACTCGCACGATTGGCCCACGGCATGGCCGACGATGCTGTGACACTTCTTGCCGCAGCGATTGATCGCAGCCGCATACCGGTGCTGCTTTCGCCCTCGATGAACGCCCAGATGCTTCACCAGCCCGCAACGCAGCGAAACCTGCAGCAGTTGGAAGCTGATGGCTTTCAGATCATCCAGCCCGAGGCCGGCTGGCAGGCCTGTCGCACTCGTGGGGAGGGGCGTCTGCCTGAGCCCGACATGCTCATTGCCGCCCTCGACAAGGCCATGGGTTCGCTGGCAGACAGGCGATCTCGCCGATCAGACCAAGGCTAGGCAAGGGGGCAAGCCCCCCAAGCGTGTGAAGACATGGGTAAAGAACACGGCCCGCCCGTCCTGCGGTCAGTACAGGAGGGGGCGGGCCGTCGATCTCAATCCGGATTGTCTGAGCCTGTCGAACGTCGGTGATTGCTCACCTGGGGTCGACATCATACGTCGATCATTGTTCGTCGGTGTCCACGAAGCTCGCCAGCCGGCGACGCCGCACAGGGTGTTGCAACTTGCGAATGGCCTTCGACTCGACCTGCCGCACACGCTCACGCGTCACCTTGAAGATCCGACCGACTTCCTCCAGCGTGTAGGTGTAGCCGTCACCGATGCCGTAGCGCAGTTTCAGAATCTCACGCTCGCGATAGGTGAGTGTCTTGAGCACATCGTTGATTCGACTGCGGAGCATCTCGCTCGTCGCCGACGCCGAAGGTGCTTCCTGTCGCTCGTCCTCGATGAAGTCGCCGAACTGCGAATCTTCGGACTCGCCCACGGGCCGATCGAGGCTGATGGGATGCCGTGAGATCTTCATGACCCGGCGGGTCTCCTCCACGGGCATGCCCGCCTGCTCGGCGAGTTCCTCGATGGTGGGTTCACGCCCCATGATCTGAAGCAGCCGCTTCTGAATCGTGCGAAGCTTGGACATTGTCTCGATCATGTGCACCGGCACGCGAATGGTGCGGGCGTGGTCGGCGATGGCACGGGTGATGGCCTGCCGAATCCACCATGTCGCATAGGTCGAGAATTTGTAGCCTCGCATGTACTCGTACTTGTCTACCGCACGCATCAGTCCGGTGTTGCCCTCCTGGATGATGTCCAGGAATGACAGCCCACGGTTGCGGTACTTCTTGGCGATGGAGACGACCAGGCGCAGATTGCCGCCGGAGAGGTCTCGCTTGGCCTGCTCGTACTCCTCGAACACCGTCTCGATCCGCAGTAGGCGCTCACGCAACTGATCGGGGGTCTCCATGACCAACGATCGAATGCCTCGGAGTTCCTCGGCCATGGCCTTGCGGTCTTCCTCGTGTACCGAGTCGGGCCGACGTTCGGCTGCGGCGAGTTCGCGTTTGAGCTCATCAAGCTTGCGCAGAATCGACTGCAGGCGCCGCATGAGCGGCTGGATTCGGGCCGTACGCAGACAGCACTCCTCCAGCAGCGTGGCCATCTTGCGGCGACGTCGTTCCATGCGCTCTCGCAGTGAGGTTTCTTGCCGCGGCGAGACGCCGTTCTCGATCATCTCCCAGTCCTGTTCATTGGCGGCCAGCAGGCGGCGGACGGAAGCCATGTTCACCGGGATCCGGCGAGCGACCTTCTCCTTGGCGTTCTCTTCGGCCGTGGAGATTCGCATGGTTCGATCGAATGGCAACTCTCCATTGTGCACCTGCTGCAGCACGCTGCAGGATTCACGGGCGGAAAGGTCTGATTCGAGCACCAGACGACGGAAGATCATCCTCGTGGTCTCGATCTTCTTGGCCAGGCGGATCTCCTCTTCACGCGTGAGCAGCGGAATGGTGCCCATCTGGGTGAGATACATGCGGATCGGATCGTCGATTCGCTTGGAGGTGGACTCTTCCAGCGCCGCCGCGACGGTGGCTGCATCGTTTTCGTCGAGCAGTTCGTCGTTGGCGATCGAGTCGTGCGTGATGCCCTGTTCTTCAGCATCTTCTTCTTTGCGGACGGCTTCCTCGGCCAGGAGTTCTTCCTCGGTGGCAAGGCTGAAGGTGCGACGGGGGTTGTCCCGCTTGAACTTCAGATTGGTCTGCAGGGGCGCGTAGAACGCAGGCCCCTTGTGCAGGCGCTTGTCCAGATAGTTCAACAACGACAGCCCGAGCGAGTCCAGATGCACCAGGAGGGCATCCATCTTCTCGTGATCTACGTACTCGTCAGGTACGGCCGTGTTGAGTTCCTCGAACGAGACCCAGCCTCGCTGGATACCGGCCCCGATGAGGTCCTTGATGGTTGGGTGTAGATGTGCTGGATTGATCACGCGTTGTGCTCCTCGGTCACACTTGAAGTCAGAAACGGGCCCCACTCAGCCCCCTGCGGCCTTGGGCATGGCTGTCGCCCGCCTTCCGGTCGCTCGCAATTCCTCAATGAGCCTGGCGGCAGCGGCGGGGTCTCCCTCGCCGCTTGATCGCCAAGCAGAGATCTTCGAATTCACGCCATGTACGTCACGGCGTCTGGTCAGTCTGTTGGACAATTGCTCAATGGCCGCGGCGGGCGTCTCTCCCACCTGAGCATGGCTTTCGAGAATGGCATGGCCCGCCTCGACAAGATCGCTCACCAGACGGCGGTCGCCCTCATCTTCGAGCCGATCATGGAGGTGGGGGATGTCTACCGCCCTGCCATCGGCCAGCAGGTCAAGGGCAGTCTGTGCGATCGCGGTAAGCCGCGGTGACGACAGATGGTCGAACACATGCTGGGCTGTCTGGTCGTTCATCACTGCTGCGAGGGCGACGGCCAGCAGTTCTCGCTCCACATGGTCTGCCGACTCGGCGGGCTCGAGTTCGGGCTCGGTGCGGATGGGCTCACGCCGAGCGGATGCCTCGAGACCTCTAAGCACGGTGGCCAGCGCCACGCCGGCCAGATCTGCGATTCTCGATGCCAGCAGTTCGCGACGCAGGGCATCGGCGCGGTCCAGCCCGGCCCCGGCCAGATCTCCCAGCAGCCGCTGCAGGCACTGCTGTCGGGCGGCGCTGCCAGGCGCCGTGTCCTTGAGGCCTGAGCGATCAAGGCACCAGTCGATGGCATCGACAGCGATGTCGAGGGCTTTGCGGAATTGCTCCGTGCCAGTTGCATCGGCCAGCAGATCGGCTGGGTCCGTGCCTTCGGGGAGGACGCAGATTTTGACGTCCAGCACATGCCGCATGGCCGTTCCCACGGCGCGGTCGGCGGCCTTTCGGCCGGCTTCGTCGCCGTCGAAGAGCAATACGACTTCCGGTACCTGTCGCTGCAGGGCACGGGCGTGGTCGTCAGTGAATGCGGTGCCGAGCGTACCCACCGTCTCGGGCCAGCCTGAGGCATGGCAGGCGATGACGTCGGTGTACCCCTCAGCCACGATGGCCCGGCCGGTTTCGCGCATCGCGGCTCTGGCCAGATGCATGGCGTAGAGCAATCGTCCCTTCTTGAACAGGTCGTGCTCACCGGAGTTGAGGTACTTGGGGCCGTCGTCTCCCAGGTCTCGTCCGCCGAATGCAACGCACTGCCCGGCTTCGTCGTGAATGGGGAACATCAGCCGATTGCGGAAGGCGTCGTAGCAGCGTTCGTCCTTGCGCTTGAGGAGGCCTGCTTCGACCAGAACCTTGGAGGGCATGTCGTCGCCTGCGAGGGCATCGTGCAGATGCTGCCAGCCATCGGGCGCGGCGCCCAATTGGAATCGCTCGACCATCTCGGAGCTGATCCCCCGGTCGAGAATGCAGTCTCGGGCGGCCTTTCCGGCGGGCTGGTCAAGGGTGGCGCGGAACCAGTTGTCGGCCATCTCAAAGGCCTTGCGCAGCCAGGTGCGGCGAGCCTGCATGCGGTCGCGCGTCTCGCTGCTGGCTTCTGATCCGCGACGTTCAAGTTGGATGCCAGCTCGCTCAGCCAGATGCTCCAAGGCCTGGGGGAAGGACCAGTTCAGATGCTTCATGAGGAAGGCGTAGCAGTCGCCGCCCTCACCACAGGCGTGGCACTTGAAGAAGGGGGATCGCAGGTGTGTGACCACTCGCATCGAAGGGCGGCTGTCGTCGTGAAATGGACACAGGCCAACCTGCTCGCGCCCCTTGGGCTCAAGCCGGACGTACTCGCCGATCAGGGCGATCAGGTCTGTGGCATCTCGAACTTGTTCGACGTCGCTGCTCACGTGACGCTCGTACCTACTGCCAAGTCCACGGGCACCCTCACTCCACTGTCGGAGAGACGCTCAGGCTGCCGGCGGAATCCCTGCGACCAACCGTTGGGAAGGGTCGCTTGAATGCTCTTCCATGACGCCTGTTCGTGTTCGGCTGGTTGCTGGTCCGGTGGCTGGATGCTCGTGGAGAGTCAATCAAACCTGGACATGGCTGACCATGGTTGAACACGGGGCGCAATGGACCCGTCATACGAAATTGTCGTTGTCGTCCGGACGCTGCTGCCGTCTGTGTGGGAGTCCGGCCCTGTTGGGCTCAGGATGCACCCCTCTCTTGACGCGCCTCTCCGACTGTATCAGTACCACTGAATGGGGGACAGGCAAGCCGCAAGGCCCGAAAACCGCCCATTCAGTTGATTCAGGCGGCGCCAGCTGCTTTCTGCTGACGCGTATATCCGAATTTTCGACGCAATGGCTTGACTACCAGCCCATTGCGAATGCACTTGGCCTTGACCTTGATCCGGGTAGGAACACCATCGACGACGGCGCGAACAACCTGGAGGTTGGGCTTGATTTTGCGGTGCCCGATGCCACTTGGCTTCAGACCGATGCCGCCCTGAGCCTTGGGACGGCCCCGGTAGTGGATCTTCCGCCCGGTGGTGGTTCGGGCGCCGGTGATGCTGCAGACACGTGGCATGGGCGTAAAACCTTTGTTGAAAGGTGAATCACGGATTATAGGTGCTGGAATGCCCGGGGGTCAAGCCTGTTGGGGGCATCGGGTGCAGCGTACCCATGGGTGAGCGACAAGGGCCGCCAGAGCTCAAAAAGGGGCCTGAAGCCGCCAAGGGCGGGCTCAGGCCGACTCTCGAGCCTGCGTGCGGCGGGTGAGCTGATCCAGGCGGTGCCGCTGAGCCAGAGCCTCGGCGTTGATCACATAGGTCACGCCGTGGTTGTCCTGCTCAGGCAGATCGAACATGAGCGAGAGCATGAACTCGTCCATGACAGCTCGAAGGGCTCTTGCTCCAGTGCCGCGGGCCATGGCGTCTTCGGCAATGGCCTCGAGCGCGTCTTGGGTGAACTCCAGCGTGGCGCCCTCGAGTTTGAACAGGTGTTCGTACTGGCGGACGAGGGCGTTCTTGGGCTCGGTCAGAATCTCGATCATCTGATCTCGCTCAAGTGGCAGCAGGGGGGTCACCACGGGAAGGCGTCCAATGAGTTCGGGGATCAGGCCGAATTCCTGCACGTCGTGGGCGCTGACCTCAGCCAGAGGATGTTCGTCGCTTGCCAGAAGCGGCGCATCTGCCGGGGCACCGAAACCAATTCGGCGTTGGCCGATTCGACGCCGGATGATCTCTTCCAGCCCTTCAAACGAACCGCCGCAGATGAACAGGATGTGGCTTGTGTCCATCTGAATGTACTGCTGCTCGGGATGCTTGCGCCCCCCCTGTGGCGGCACGTTGGCCACGACGCCCTCGAGCATCTTGAGCAATGACTGCTGCACGCCTTCGCCGCTGACATCACGGGTAATCGAGACGTTGTTGGAGGTCTTGCCGATCTTGTCGATTTCGTCGATGTAGATGATGCCGCGTTGGGCTGAGTCGAGGTCGTAATCGGCGGCCTGTAGCAGTTTGAGCAGCAGGTTTTCGACATCCTCGCCAACATAGCCAGCCTCGGTGAGGGTCGTGGCGTCGCCGATGGCGAAGGGGACATTGAGGATTCGCGCAAGCGTGCGGGCCAGCAGGGTTTTGCCGGTGCCGGTCGAGCCGATGAGCAGGACATTGGACTTGTCCAGTTCGATCTGGACGTCTTCCTGCTCCAGATGCATCAAGCGCTTGTAGTGATTGTGCACGGCCACAGCAAGCGTTCGCTTGGCTTGGGCTTGACCGACCACGTACTGATCCAGAAACTCCGCGATACGCCGCGGGCTGGGCACGCTATTGAACAACGGGCGTTTGCTGGAGAGGCGTCGCTTCTCCTGGCGGAAGATGTTCTGGCACAGGTCGGTGCAATGTGAGCAGATGTAGATGTCGTTGGGCCCCTCAACCATGGGCCCAACCTCTCGAGATGTCTTGCCGCAGAAAGAACAGGTGGTTACTCGTCGTCCTCGGAAGCCGTCATCGCCTCCGCCGGAGCCGCCGCCCCCGCCTGCGCCCTCATCATCGCCCAAGTGGCCATCGCCTGCGTCAAGGGTCCCGCCCTCGGGGAATGGGGTGGTGTCGCCAGAATCGTGGCCCTCGGCATCGAGGGCCCGCAGCGCTGCGTCGATGGCGTCGTTGGTACTGCTGGAACTCATCTGTCTCGTCATCCGTCCTCTTCGTTCCTGAACCTGCCTGGCTGGGGCCGCTGGCAGCGCCGACGCCCTCAGTGGCAGTGTACTGGCCCCGTCAGGCCGATTCTGTACGCCTCTATCCTGCCATGCAGCCGCGTGCAGGGCAGGAAAAAACCGCTAATCGGTGCATCTAGGCCGACTCTTCTTGCCTTGAGGGCTCACTTGCCTTGTTCGTCTTTTGTGTCGCTCGCCCTGAAGCGAGCCCCAACAACTGGTCGCGAAGCCGCTCGTATTCCTCGTCTGACAGTTGGCCTTCGCGGTGCAATCGGCGCAGATCATTCAATGTGAAGACGTCGCCGCTGGCATCGTGTTGCCTGTTGAAGTGGCGGCGAACGGCGTGAATGAGAAGGGCTCCGACCAATGCTGCAGCCAGAAGCCCGCCGATGGCGAGCCACATGGCCGTCATGTCCACACTGGCTTCGGCCAGGCCTGCCCCAGCCGCGCTGTCAGCCTGCGTCGCGATCACGATTGCTTCTGGAGCGCCCGCCAGTCGTCCAGTGAGATGTCTTCGATCTGCATCGACTTGGCCATCTGATCGATCGTCTTGCGGTCACGCACGGTGGTGGCAAGTTGCTGGAGTCGACCCTGTTTGGCCAATTCGCTTCGGAGCTTCTCAGGCCGCACGCCCTGACGCATGGCCATGGTGGCGATGGAGCCATTGAGTTCCTGCTCCGAGACTGAGATCTCGTATTCGGCGGCCAATCGTGCCAACAGGAAGAAGCCCTTCATGCGGTTGATCGTCTGTTCGCTGCTGCGCTCGCGAACCTCGGCCATCTTGGCCTCGACCATGTCGGGCTCCATGCCCTTCTGGAGTAGTTCCATGCGGACCCCCTCCAGATCGCGGGCGATCTGGTTCTCGCTGAATTTCTCAGGCAGGTCCAGTTTGACCAATTCGACGGCCGAGTTCACGGCCTGGTCACGAATGACCTGCGCCTGCTCTTCGTCGCGCTGCTGCTCCAAGGCCAGCCGGATCTGCTCACGCAGCACATCTTCGCTGGCCAGTGAGAAGGTGTCGATCAACTCCTGATGGGTGCAGGGCGTGATGCGTTCGGCGACCTGGATCGTGAATTCGAGTTCAAGATCCTTGCCGCGGATGTCCTCTCGCTCGTGGCCTTCAGGGCCGGTGGTTTCCAGCGTGATCGTGTCGCCGACCTTCTTGCGGGAAAAAGAAGCCTTGAGGTCTTCAAAGAGCAGCCCAAGCACGGCGCCCGACTCGCCCTTTTCGGGCAGTACCACCAGCGTCTGGGGTGTCTCAAAGATCGGTTCGTCTTCACCCTTGATCGACAGTTTGGCGGCGCCGAGCATGCGGTCGCCTTCCTTGAAGCTCTTCTCGATTTCCTCGCCAGAACCGTGCCGCATGCACTGGCGAGTGAGCTCTTCCTCGATGTGCGAGTCTTCGACTTCCAACGTCGGGCGCTTGATGGTGATGCCTGTGAGATCTGGCAGCTCAAAGTCTGGCACGACTTCCACCTCGACGGCGAAGGTCAGTGGCGTGCCTGCCTTCAATTCAATGTCGGCATCGGGGTCAACGGGCTCGGGTTCGCTCAGCGGATTGAGGTCGTTGTCCTTCAGGCAGGCGGTGTAGGCCTCCGAGACCAATTGGTTCCGGGCTTCCTGCTGTACGCCTTCGCCGAAACGCCGCTCGATGAGGTGGCGGGGGGCACGTCCCTTGCGGAAGCCTGGGAGCGCAGCTTCCATCTGGAGCGATCCCATGGAGGACTCGAGTTTTTCATCGACCGCATCCGCCGTCACGGTGATGTGCAGGCGCTTGCGTGAGGGGCCGATCTCTTCGACCTTGAACTCGAAACCGGTGGCTTCGGCTTCGGTTGTGGTGACGTCCTCGGACATGGCAGGGGGCTCCTGAGAATCAAGACGCGACCAGAGGTAATCGGCCTCCAGTTTCGAGTCGAGCGTTCGAATTCAGGATTGTAGCTTCTCTCGGGTGTTGAGGGGCTGTCTGGGGCCTGCTCAGGCCAAGCCCTCGGCCAGCGATTCGACGAAGCTGGCAGCAGCAAGCAGGGGGTCATCGGCTCCGGCCATCTCTTTAATCAGTGCAGATCCCACGATCGCAGCATCGCATGCTTCGGTAGCGGCCCTGACCTGATGGGCCGATCCGATCCCGAATCCAGCCGCAATGGGCAGGTCGGTGAATTGCCGAATCGTGGCGACTCGATCTTCCAGGTCTGGCAGGCTGTCCGTTGCCCCTGTCAATCCGCCGCGTGCCAGCAGGTAGATGAAGCCCCGGCACGATTGAACCAACGCCTCGATTCGATGTTCGGGGGTGGTCGGCGCGATGAGGAGCGAGAAGGACAGGCCGTGTTGGTCTGCGGCTGTCAAAAGCGGCGGCGCTTGCTGTGGGTCCAGATCGGGAATGATCACGCCATCCAAGCCTTTTTGGGCGAGTGCCTCCAGAAAGGCGCTGTCGCCTCGCCGGTGCACGATGGATGCGCTGACCATGGCGACGAGCCCCATGTCGGTGCTATTGCGAGCTTGGGCAACGGCATTGAGCACATCGTCAACTTCGACACCGCGTTGAAGTGCCTCGTGCATCGCCGATGCAATCACAGGGCCGTCAGCAATCGGGTCGCTGAAGGGAATGCCGATTTCGGTGATGCATGCGCCCGCTTGTCCCAGCGATGGAATCAGCGAGGTTGTTGCCTCACAACTGGGAAAGCCACCGCAGATGAAGGGCATCAGCCCCTTGGTGTGGTTTGCCCGCAGGCCGGAGAAGATGTCGTCAATTCGAGGCATGTGGCGTTGGCTCGGACGCGAACACTACTGCAAGGCGCTACTTGGTGCCGCTGGGGCCACCATCGTCGATGTACTTGGCCTCGACCGCTTCGACGAGATCAACCCCGGTGATGTTGGCCAGGGTGGCCAGCCATGCGAGGACGTCTGCAAACTCCTCATTGAGATTGGCCTGATTGGATTCGCCTCGTTCTCGGCGGGCGATCGCCTCGGCCAGTTCTCCCACTTCCTCCGAGAACCAGAGGAAGGTGCCTGCGGGGCCGCGGGCGGCGTCGGTCTTGAAGTAGCGATCACGAATCAGTGCTTGGAAGCCTGCGATGGTGGTGTGATTCTCGCCCATGACTGGCAGCATAGAGGGCCTTGCTCTGAGCATCGAGGCAGTGGTAGCATGCCCCTTCAGGGCCATTGGCGCAGTTGGCTAGCGCGCCTGTATGACACACAGGAGGTCACTGGTTCAAGTCCAGTATGGCCCATTGAAACCACCGCCCGGGCGCGGCGCGACCGGGCGGTGGTTTCAATGAGGGAGTCGACGGTGCAGCCCGAGACGAGCGACTTTCGGCTCGAGGCTCGGTCTAATTTCGACTTTCGGTGCCACCAGGCTAGGTGGTCCAGTCGGGGCATGAGATCGAGATTCAGGGCCGCTCCAGCCAGCCGTAGCCCCCCAGTGGTCGCATGAGGGCTCCTAAACTCAGGCGCACAGAGGGGGATTTGTGGGCTTTCAAAGGAAAAACAGGGCGGCCACAAGTGCCCTGTGTGCAGTACCTTGGATCTTGGATGTGCGGCCGGGCCCAATAAAGGTGAGCCTTTTTGCCCATTGCGGTGGCATCGGTGTCCAGACGTGGCACAGTATCAACGCACACCAAGCGTCCGTCTGTCTCTTTGGAGGCACGCGGTTAGAGGAGTCGCTTGTACCCGGCGGTTGAGCCCGCCTTGGCGAACATAGGAAGAGCAACGGTGATGCAGAACAAGACTCGACGATCATTGGCGGCTGTGGCCGCTCTCGCATTGGCGCCGCTGGCTTCAGCGGACTTTCTGGGCCTGTCCGCCGATCTGGTCGGCGTGAACATGGTCGAGACCATTCCTGGGCAACCTGGCCAGCCAGATACCTGGACGGCTCGGATCTTCGCTGAATTCACCGGGGCCGATCATCTCGTGTCGATCTTCGGTGAGGGGGATCAGCAGATGTTCTTCGCCAGCGATTCGATGTTCTATCAGAACACGTTCGGTGGGCCCACAACGATGGATATCGATGACGGGCTCTACGGCGATCTGCCAGACCTCCAATACGACTCATGGTTCACGATCGGCGCCCAGTCGCAGACTGACAATGCCCTGCAGACGATGGGGGTCAGTTGGGCCGGCTTCAATGCGGGCTCACCCCTGTTCGTTCCCAATGGAGCGATCTACACGAATCCAGATGACATGCAGGGCGTGGCCGAGCACGCTGGTGGCGGCGTCTATCGAGTGCTCATCGCTCAATTGACCGTGTTTGGGACACCCGAGACCAAGATCTGGGGCCATACGAATCTGGGCTGGTACGACGGGGACTCAGGCGACTACCAGACTTCATTTGTCGAGTTCAGTTTCGCCAACATCCCGGCACCAGGTGCGCTGGCACTGCTGGGGCTCGCCGCACTCACAGGAACCCGCCGTCGGGGCTGAGCAGTCTCGCTCCGATACGCTGCAATACCAGCATAATCAACTGAGGAACAGACCATGTTGACCACCCTTCTATCCAGTGTTCTGCTCGCCGGCGGTGTCGAGATCATCCACGAAGATGCAAAGATCGTTGCGGCTGATGAAAGCCAATATGGAGGCTTCGGGGGCCAAGTCGCCATGTCGGGCGACACCGCAGTCGTGGGCTCATCCGGCAATGACGCATTTGGTATCGACTCAGGCGCTGCCTGGATACTTGAACGTGACCAAGACGGCCAGTGGGTGCAGACCCAGTTCTTTGCCGGCGACAACACCTCGATGCTCGACAACTTCGGGTACGCAGTAGCGCTTCATGACGACCTGCTCGTCATCGGCGCACGCTTCAAGATGATCGACAACATGGTCAACTGCGGCGCCGTGCACGTCTTTGAGCGTCAGGGCGATGGGCAGTTTGCACAGGTGCAGATGATCACGCCGCCCACGGCCATGCTGGACATGGCGTTCGGATCGTCTGTGGACACGGACGGCAGCCGAATCGTGGTCGGTGCTCGATACGGCAACGATGGTGCTGGTGGGGCTTGGGTCTATGCCCTCAATGATGACGGTGAGTGGGCGCTTGAAGGCGAACTTTCCGGTTCGGGCATTGATGACGGCGATCGCTTTGGCCGAACGGTGAGCGTGCTTGGCGATCGCATCGCCTGTGGCGCCCCTTGGTTCGGCGCAGGGTGCAGCGGCACCAATGAGTGCGGCACCGTCTTCATGTTCGAGTATGACGGTGCCGACTGGGTCGAGACTGACCAGATCGTGCCCGACGATCTCGCCAATCAGGACTACTTCGGCTACATCGTCGATCTGGGCGAAGATCGGCTGTTGGTGTCCAGCGTGTACGACGACGACAACGCGCCTCAGACCGGCAGTGGATACGTGTTTGACCTCGAAGGCGGCCAATGGGCGCAGACCTACAAGATGGTTGCACCTGATGGCCAGTGGAACGACCTCATGGGCATGTCGGCTCAGATGAGCGGCGACACCGTGGCCCTGGGCGGTTGGTACGGAAACGACGGCAGGGGGGCCGTGTGGACGTGGCGTCTGGGTGACGGGGGCTGGTCTTTCCTCGCCGAGGCCCAGGCCAGCGACGGCGCTGAATACGACATTTTCGGTGGTTCGGTCGCGCTCGAAGGAGACACGTTGCTGGTGGGCGCCTACTGGGCGGACATCGGCGACACGGCCGATGCCGGTGCCGTGTACGTGTATGACCTGGCGATGGAAGAGGCATCGGGCGCTTGCTGCACGAACAACACGTGCGTCGAATCTACGCAGTCGCTGTGCGAATATTTCGGTGGCGTCTTCCAGGGAGATGGAAGCGATTGCGGTGGATCCGACTGTGACAGTTGCAGCGCTGACATCGACGGCGACGGCGCCGTCACCGTGGATGACCTGCTGATGGTCATCTCCCAGTTCGGGCCGTGCATCTGATCGCACGTCGAATCTGAATTGACATGCCGGCAATGACGCCGGCGACACAGGCGACAAACGAGATCGCAGCGTCCACAGCGGCCGCTGCGATCTCGCCATTTCGCAGCAGCTCGATCAGATCAAAGCTGAAGGTGGAGAAGGTTGTGAAGCCACCCAGCAGGCCGGTGATCAGGAGGCCTGACCAGACTTTGCCACGCCCAGACAGGCTGTTGAGTTCGGTGGCTGGCATCGTTGGATCAGGCTCGAACAGGCCCGGGTGATACCGCAACGCCTCTGCCAGTGGAAGGGCTTTGAGGGCCGAACCCCCTGCCTTGTGGAAACGAAGTTCCAATGCCACCAACAGCAGCCCGATGGCGATCGAGCCGGGCACGTTGACACAGAGCAGCGCCACCCAGGGGTCAAGAACGCCCTGCAGCATGGCCATGATCGACTCTCGCAGCAAAGCGCCGCATGCGCCACCAACAGCCACGGCAATTGCGATCTTCATAGTGGGCCACCCATGGCCAAGCCCGCGACGACAAGGCCGGCTCCGCCCGTAAGCGAGCCCAGCGCAAGGCATGCCCCGAGGCGATACCGGCCTTGCATCGTGAGCATGGCAATGTCGAGCGCGAGACTGCTGAAGGTGGTCAATGCGCCGCAGAAGCCGCCCACCAGCAGGGGTTCAGGAAGATCAGGAAGTGCCGCAAACAGACCGATGAGCAGGCAGCCTGCAGCATTGGCGATGGCCGTTGCCCACCAGCCTGGACGGCTGGTTTGGGTGGAGATGAAGTGCCCGATCGCCCAACGCAGCAGGGCGCCTGCGGCGCCGCCCAATGCGATGGAACTGATCCAAACCGCCACCGGGGCTACGAAAGATCAGGAAGCGCAGCTGCAGGCGTCGGCCTTGGACCAACGCTCGGCCACGACGGACCAGTCAACCACATTCCAGAAAGCCGCGATGTAGTCAGGGCGGCGGTTCTGATAGTTGAGGTAGTAAGCGTGCTCCCACACATCAAGGGCGAGCAACGGGGTACAGCAATTGTCTGCCTTCATCAGGGGGTTGTCCTGATTGGGCGTGGAGCAAATGCACAGCCCTTCGCTACAGCGACACAGCCAAGCCCATCCGGATCCGAACCTGCCGGCAGCCTCGGCCGCGAAGGCTGCCTTGAACTCATCGAATGAGCCAAACACGTCATTGATGGCCTGGGCAAACTCGCCTTCAGGGGCGCCGCCGCCATTGGGGCTCAGACTTGTCCAGAACAGTGAGTGATTGAAGTGGCCGCCGCCGTTGTTGCGGACAGCGCCAGCAATCGCCTCGGGCAGGCTGTCGATTGATCGGCAGAGATCTTCAACACTGTGCGCGGCGAGATCGTCATGCCCTTCGAGGGCACCATTGAGCTTGGCAACGTATCCGGCATGGTGCTTCCCATGGTGAATCTCCATGGTGCGAGCGTCAATGTGCGGCTCGAGGGCGTCAGCGGCATAGGGGAGGTCGGGAAGGGTGAATGCCATTGGTCAATCTCCTGATCAGCAGTTCGAGCAGGCAGTGTACGCCGATGAACAACAATGCGTCGCCGCCATTGCAGACTCGCTGTTGACGCCATCGATGCAGCATGCCATGATTGTGCTCCATCAACTCATGCCTGGAATTGATTTGCATGCACGATTGGAGCAGTCCAGATGACGACGAATTCCGGGGGGGACAAGTCCATTGAGCCTGGCGGCGATGCCGAGGGAATGGGCTGTTGGTGGCTGGTCGCCATTGGAATCGTGGTCTTGTTCGGTGTACTCACCGCGTTTTTGGTGATCACCGGCTGAACGAGCCAAACCAGGTACGCAGTGCATCGAGCATGTCCGGGCTGATGCCGTGACCGATTGGCGACTCGACCCAAGTAACACACGCACTCGAGTCAGACTGATAGGCGTCCTTAATTGCATGCCCGCTTGCGACGGGGATGACTTCATCGAGGCTGCCATGTGACAGGAAGACCGGCAGACCCGCTGGTACATCCAGCGGCCGCTGATCAAAGATTTCCGGCACCAGTCGGCCGCTACAGGCAGCAAGGCCCGCAAGCTCGACGCTCGATTTCAGAAGCAGGCCATGCCCCAGCATGGCGCCCTGACTGAATCCCAGCACCACAATCTGGCTGGCGTTGCCCTCTGAAGTTGCTTGCTCGGCGGCCTGCGGAACCACTCGTTCCAACATCCTTAGAGCGGACATCGCACCCGCGGTGTCATAGGTGATGTCGCCCTCAGGCGTCATCTGCAGTTGAAACCAGGCCCGGCCTCCAGGCATCCCCATGGGCCCCAAATCTACTGGTGCCTGCAGGGCAACGCAGGCCATCGTCGGATCGATCTCGTCGCGAAGTCCAAGCAGATCACCGGCATTGGCTCCATAGCCGTGCAGAAGCACGAGCGTGCAGGGATGAGATGTGTCTTGGGTATTGTTGAGGGAGGGCGGGGCCACGATGCCGTCGAGTTCCAGCCCTTCAAGTCGTTTCAAATCGCCATGCATTCAGGCAGCCTAATTGGACGGGGTCGGCGGCGCAGGTGGGGGTGTGTCCTGTGTGCCAACTCTGGCGAGCAAAATGCCCGCCAGCACAACGGCGCTGAGTGCGATGTCGGCCCCCGTCAGCAACTCCCCTAGAAAGAGGGCGCCCCAGACGGCAGCCCCAATCGGCTGGATCATCAGCACGATGGCGCTGAAACTCGCAGGCAATCCGCGGAGCCCCCAGATGATGAGCCCCTGACCTGCGCACTGGGGCACCAGGGCCAGCAGCACGATCCAAAGCCAGGCGTCAGAAGTTGGTGGCAGCCACGGTTCGTCTGTACACAGCAGGCCGCCAGCCAGAACAAGAGGAGCGATCAGGACGACGGCCAACATCACAACTGAAGCGTGCACGGTGCGTCGAACCACTTTCGCCGAGAGAAGGTAGGCGGCGTAACAGACGGCCGTTCCCAGAGAGAGCAGATTGCCCATGAGTGGGTCCGGGGCGCCCGTGCCTGGCGAAGCGAGGAGGGCCATCGCGCCTACTGCGGTCAATGCAAGGCCCGCGCCCAGTCCCCATCGCCAGTCGATGCGTTCCTTGAGCAGCCACCAACCGCCGAAGCCTACGAAGACCACCGACACATTGGCCAGCAAGGTGGAAGCGGCAGCCGTCGTCTTGGTGAAAGCCAGATGCCAGGTGAGCAGATCAAGGCCGAACGCAAGGCCCGGCACGACGATCCACCAACTCGGGCGTGAAGCAGTGCGCAGATGCGGCAGCGCCAGGAGTGCAAACACGGGCACGGCCAGAATCAGCCGCCAGAGGGCGGAGTTCAGTGGCCCGGCCCCGGCGTGCATGGCCTCCTTCGCGAAAATCGCGGCGAAGGAGATGCCAACCGCCCCGAGCACCAGCGCGATCATCGATGTGGCCGGGGCTTGTTGTTTCATGGCATCACTGTTTCACCTACAGACGGGCACATGACACGCAATCCATGGGTGCCCAGCCGTTCCTGCAGGGCCGCCCGAGCCTCGACCGTACCGTGATTGAGCACAACCTGTTCTGGCTGGCAATTGCTTGTGAGCCAGGTCTGCAGTTCATCCGGCCGAGCATGCCCACCAAAGGCGGCGACTTGTTCGATGCGAGCTTGGATTTCCACGGGGACGCCGTCGATGAGCGCGGTGTGAGGATCAGATGCAAGATGCCCAACGAGTGTGCCGGGCATGGCGTAGCCCGTGAGCAAAATGGTGGCGTCGGGGCTGGGCAGCCACCGGGCCAGATGCCGCAGGATGGGCCCACCCTCACCGAAGCCGTTGCCAGCCATGATGATTGCAGCCGATGCGACATCGTCAAGTCGGCGTGCAGCTTGGCGTGATCGAAGCGGAATCATGCCATCAAATGTCAGATCGATCACGGGCTGGGTGAGTTCATCGGGCCACTCTTTACAGGTTGCTGTGACGGCAGAAGCCAGCGCCGCATCCAGATAGACGTTGATGTCCAGCAGGCCGCGAGCCTGCAGCCTTGAGAAGGTCCAAAGCAGTTGCTGGCTGCGACCCAGAGCGAATGTCGGCGCGATGATGGGGCCACCTCGGTGAACGGCTGCTGCCACGATTCGAGCGAGTTCAGAATCAACATTGAACTCAGGCGTCGTGGTTTCGGCTGCGGTGGTGGATTCCAGCAGCACCATGTCGGCGCTTGGGCAGGGCTCAGGTGGAGGGATGGGGCCTTGTACCCAGCGCCCCACATCACCGCTGCATACGACGCGGCCACCGGGGCCTTGCAGCAGCACCCAAGCCGCGCCCAGTACATGGCCCGAGCGGCCCAGTTCCAATGAGACTCCGCCCCCGAGGTCGACAGGTTTGCCAAAGGGCAGGGGCACAACTCGTTCCAGAAACGCATCAACCTGCCTCATGTCGAACAGGATCTGCGGGGGCCTGCATTGGTCCTGCTTGGTTGGACGACGGTCCCGCTTGGCCTGCCACTCACGCAGTCTCGTCTGCTGCAGGCGGGCTGAAGAGCGCAGGGTGAGGGCCAGTAGGTCAGCCGTGGGCGGGCTGCAGAAAATCGGCCCGGTCCAATCGGAGGCGATGAGCATGGGCGCCCGACCGACGTGGTCGATGTGGGCATGGGTGAGCACCATGGCATCGAGCCAGCGGGTATCAATCGCTGGCAGTTGGGCATTGCGTCGCTCGGCTTCGGACTCGCCCTGGATCATGCCCAGATCCACCAGAATCCGTCGCTCGCCCATGTCCACGAGCGTGCAACTGCCGGTCACTTCACCGGCGGCGCCCAGCAGCGTGAGCCTGGGCCCACTCATGCCCTGACGGCGTCGGCTTCGATCTCGACCACGCTCCCGGCACCGAAGAGCTCGCTTACAACCACCATGGTCGTGGCCGGACGCACGTGTCCCAGAACGCGGGCATGTACGTCTCCAACGGCTTGGGCATGAGCCATGTCGGTGATGAAGATTCTCGTGCGGACGATGTCCTCCAGCGTCGAATCGAGTTCCTGAAGGGCCTGCTGGATCTTGTCGAATATCGCTTCGGACTGAGCCCGTGGATCACCGGGGGAGATGATGCTCCCATCTGGATGGGCGGCCACTGTGCCCGTGATAAAGATCAGGTCTCCGGCCCTGATGGCCCGACTGTATCCAACTTGCTCTTCCCAAAGAGTTCCCGAGAAGGCGTGGCGGCGTCTATTCTCTGCATCGCTCATGCCTGTTCCTATCGGCATCCTGGTGGTTTCGGATCGAGCCGCAGACGGTGTGTACGAAGATCGAGGTGGGCCTGCCGTGCAGGACTGGCTCGCTGATCGCCTGAATGTGGATTGGACGGCTTGCGTTCGACTGGTTCACGACGAAAAGGCCGAAATCAAATCGGCCCTGATCGAGCTGTGTGACGGTGAACACTGCCCCCTCGTTCTGACCACAGGCGGAACCGGACCGGCTGCCCGCGATGTCACGCCAGAGGTGACCGAGGAGGTCTGTGATCGCCTCCTGCCCGGCTTCGGCGAGCAGATGCGCCGAGCATCGTTCGAGGTCGTGCCCACGGCGATCCTCTCCCGGCAGACGGCCGGGCATCGTGGCGGAACGCTGATCATCAATCTGCCGGGAAAGCCATCGGCCGTTGCTGACTGTCTCGAGGCGGTGTTTGATGCGATCCCGTATTGCATCGATCTATTGGGTGGACCCAGACTGGAAACGTCGCCACCAGCATGGCGACCTCGGCCCAAGGGCTCAGGCCGATAGGCTGTATTCATGTCCGAACCAGATGCCGCCGCCGCCGTGGGCGAACTCACCGACGCCTTCTCCGTGCTTGACCAGTGGGAGGACAGGTATCGGTACATCATGGATCTGGGTGAGGGGCTCGCCCCGATGGATGCCCATCTTCGAACAGATGAGACGCTTGTGCGTGGGTGCCAGAGCACGGTCTGGGTGGCCCTGACCACAGACGGCGATCAGGTGCGTCTGCATGCCGACAGTGACAGTGCCCTCGTCAAGGGGCTCGCAGCAATCGTCGTGCGGGTCCTCGACGGTCGAACGGTCGCTGACCTGCTCGGCTTCGATCTGGAAGGCTTGTTTGACACGCTGCAATTGCATGCCCACCTGAGCCCGACCCGCAGCAACGGGCTGCACGGCATGGTTCGACAGGTGATGGCTCGGGCGGGGGCGTTGGCGAAACTGACCTGACATCTCAGTGGGGCTGATTCACCCTCGAAGCCGGACCGTTGCTTCAGCGACCGCTCTTCCGACGCCCTCGAGCGCCGCTGTCGCCTGCTCATTGCAGGGCTCACCATGCTCGTCGAAGCACTCGTGCACGCCGCTAAGGCAGTGTTGCGCAGGAATCACGTGCATGCCGAGACTGGAGAGAATCGTGCGCGTGATTGGGAGCCCGCGGATACCACCCAATGCTCCCGGGGAACAACTCACCAGAGCACAGACCTTGCCCGCAAAGCAGTCGAGCCGTCCAAAGCCCTCCTGCGGGCGACTGAGCCAGTCGATCGCATTCTTGAGCGCCGCCGGTGGACCGCCGTTGTATTCGGGCACACCGAGAATCAGCCCATCGTGCTCACGAAATGCTGTGCGTAAGGCCAGTGCACCTTCGGGCGGACCTGAGGCGGATTCTTCATCTTCATTGAACAGCGGCATTGGAAATTCGTGCAGCCGGAGGACTGTCACCTCGGCGCCGGCAGCAGCAGCCCCCCGGCCTGCGATCTCGGCGATACGCTGATTCCACGAAGCCGCTCGAAGTGATCCGCCTAGTGCGATGAGTCTCATGCGGGCATGGTAGCGCAGCGGCCGCTAGGCTTGCTGCATGCATGCCCCACGCCGCGTCAGCCTCTTCGTGCTGGCGATGATGAACACATCCATTGTCGTGGGCCTTGAGGGGCTGCCCGAGGTGGGGTCGTTCGGGCTGTCGCTGGTGGTGTGGTACGCCCTGTTCACGGTCCTGTTCTTTCTGCCGGTGGGCCTGGTGTCCGCGGAGCTGGGCGTGGGATGGCCACACGAGGGGGGGGTCTATCTCTGGGTGAAGGAGGGGCTGGGGCCTCGCAGTGCACTTCTGGCCATCTGGTGTCAGTGGCTGCAGATTCTCGTCTGGTACCCGACGGTGCTGGCTGTATGCGCGGTTTCGGCAGCATGGGCGATCAGCCCTGGCGGGGAGACGTCTCCGTGGCTGGTCTTGACCATCTCGCTGGCTGTCTTCTGGTTTGCAACTCTGGCCAACTTCAAGGGGTTGCACACATCGGGCACGATCACCACCTGGTTCCTGTATCTGGGCACGATCCTCCCGGTGCTGGCGGCCATCGCACTGGCCGGCTGGTGGCTGCTGTCTGGCCGTCCATCTGCTATTCCGCTGAATGCTGGAGACATGGTGCCAGATGTGAGTTCACTGGCTGGTTTCGTAGGCATTCTGGCGATCTTCTCTTTCCTCTCTGGGCTTGAGGTCAATGCCGTCCACTTCAACCGTGTGCGAAATCCACAGCGGTCGATTCCCGGGGCCCTGCTTCTCTCCGGGCTGCTGGTGCTTGTCATTTCGGTCCTGGGCGGCCTGAGTGTGGCCGTCATGGTTCCGGTCAAGGACATCAACTTCGCCTCGGGCACATTGCAGGTGTTCCACCACGTACTGAATCCGCTCGGGGTGGGATGGCTGGTGCAGGTGATCGCGGTGCTTGCATTGCTGGGCATGATCGGTCACATCATGGTGTGGGTGATTGGGCCGACCGAATCCATTCGTGTCGCGGCTCGCGACGGACTCGTGCCGCCCCTGCTTCAGCGAACCACAGCGGGGGGCGCCCCGCGCAATGTCATGTTGCTGCAGGCCTGCATCGTTTCACTTATCTGCCTGCTGATGCTCGTGCTCGACATGAATGCGGTCTTCTATGTGCTGACGATCGTCTCGGGCCAGATCTACCTCGTGATGTACACGCTCATGTTCCTTGCTGTCATCGCTCTTCGCATCAAGCGACCCGAGGTCGAACGGTCGTTCAAGATTCCCGGCGGGCTCCCCGGCCTGTGCCTCGTGGCCGGGGTTGGAGCGTTGACCTGCATTGGGGGCCTTGCCCTGATGTTCATACCACCTGCCATGGAAAGCGTTCATCTGAGCAGCAGCTGGTTCACTCCGGTCGTCGGCGTCGTGTTTCTGTCGGTGATCTTGACACCCTTCCTGTTGCATCGTCTTCGAAAGGGCAGTTGGGCCGCGTCGGCCGACCCCAACAAGTCCACGGGCATTTGGGAGCGAGGCGACTGATGGGCACCCGGATCGCGATGATCTCCGGGCCGCGGACGGTCTCGACCGCCATGCTCCGATCGTGGGGCAGCCGCTCCGACACGGCACTCTGGGATGAACCCTTCTATGCCCACTATCTCGATGTGACCGGTAAGGCCCATCCCGGGCGCGACGTTGTGCTGCAGGCGCATGCCCATGAACGAGACGCGGATGCCGTTTCAGATCGCATCACGGGTGAGATCCCCAACAATTGCGACATCTGGTATCAGAAGCACATCGCCCAGCATCTGCTGCCAGACGTCAACGTCGATTGGGTGGAGCAGGTTCGCTGCGCTTTTCTGATTCGTGATCCAGCCCGCATGCTTGCCTCGTTGTGGAAGCGATATCCCGAGGCGACTTTGTCAGACACTGGGCTGGAGCAACAGGTGGCGATCTTCAATCGACTGCGAGAAGCAGGGTTCACTCCGCCGGTGATCGACTCCGATGACGTTCGCCGCGATCCCTCGGGTGTTTTGAGGGCATTGTGCCGCTCGCTCGATGTGCCCTTTGTCCCGTCCATGCTGTCTTGGCCGCCCGGGCCGCGTGAAACAGACGGAGCCTGGGGGCCGTACTGGTACGACGTGGTCTGGGCGAGTGAGGGATTCGCTCCACCTCCCGACGATGACAGGCCAATCTTCAATTCACCGGCGCAGCAGGATGTGCTCAGTCACTGCATGGCTCTGTACGATCAACTCGCGCAAGTGCGTCTGACAGGTGATTGACCCATGCTTCAGTGCTTTGATGAACGAAACGCCAATCTGCTGGTCTACATCAACGGAGACCTCATCCATCGAGATGAGGCAGGTGTCTCGCCTTTCGACAGTTCCGTGCAGGGCGGGGATGCCGTGTGGGAAGGCCTCCGTTTGTATGAAGGGGGGGTCTTCCGGCTCAAGGCGCACCTCGATCGACTTCGCTCATCCGCCAAGGCGTTGGCGTTCGAGGAGATCCCCTCAAACGAAGAGATGACTGAGGCGATCGGTCGCACGCTGCAGGCCAACGGCATGCGTGATGGGGTGCACATCCGGCTGACACTGACAAGGGGGGTCAAGATCACAAGCGGCATGGACCCGAGGCTGAATCAGTCGGGGCCGACACTCATCGTGCTGGCTGAACACAAGTCGCCGGTCTATGACACAACGGGACTTTCGCTGATCACCAGTTCAGTTCGGCGCTTCCGCCCGGACATGCTCGACCCCAAGATCCACCACGCCAATCTGATTCAGTCGATTCTGGCCAAGATTGAGGCCACGGCGGCGGGGGCCGACGACGCGCTGATGCTCGACGATCGTGGCTTTATCGCTGAGACCAATGCCACGCATCTCTTCTTTGTCCATGGTGAGCGGGTATCAACGAGCCGGTTGGTCGCTTGTCCAGAAGGCGTGACCCGAGACGCCGTGTTGTCGATTTGCCGAGACAATGACATCGAGTTCGGCGAGGTCGATCTGAGTCTGACGGAGGCCTATCGGGCCGATGAGTGCTTCTGCACCGGCACCATGGGTGAGTTGGCATGTGTCACGAAGATCGATGGCCGCATGATCGGGGCGGGCCAGATTGGTCCGATGACGCGGAGACTGTCTGACTTGTTTCAGGATCTCATTCGACGTGAACTCGAGCCGGTGTTCAGTCTCGACTCATCAGAATCATGAGAATGTAGTAGAACATCAGCATGACGGATGAGAACAGGCCCAGTGCTGCTGCAATGTGCTGATCTGTGTTCCACTGATACATCATCGCTGAGGTCTGGTAGAGCAAGGCGCTAGCCGCCAGCAACACCATGGCTCCCATGAAGAGCACGCCCAGCGAGAATCCAAAGAGAATCGAGGCAACGATCAGGCCGGAGGCCACAAAGAAGCCGACCACGAGAATGCCCAGCAGCCATGAGAAGTCGGCGCCTGTCATGAAGGTGAACGTTGACAGGCCGCAGACCGTAGCAATCGTGACAAGGCCAGCTGTCTTGATGACGCCGGGATCTCCAAATGAGGTGGCCGCCACCATCAGCGGAATGAAGATCACGGCCTCAATCACAACGAACAGGCCCAGCCCAGCCAGTTGGACTCCGGTGCCAGCGTTGGAGCGGGCAAGTTTGTCAGCGCCTACCGCGACGATCGTGAAGGCGCCCATCACCAGCAGCCAATTCCAGCCGTTGATCATGGTCTGGGCGATCTGGTGGATTCCGGAGATATTCAGTAGCAGCGCCATGACGCCAGCAAAGGCCAAAATGGCCCCGGCCAGCGTGAAGTAGGTGCGGCGAATGAATGCTCGCCTCGGGGCGTCAATTGCCCGTGTTGCGGGCGCCATGGTTGTCTTTGAAAGCACGTGCTGAACCCTCCGGTTGAGAATTGCAAACAGGATACGCCCTAGGCTTCAGGCTGGCAGGCTCCGCCAGCGATCGAATCTCTCCGTGAGATCATCGTGGCGGGGGGGAACGTGCTCGGTGTCCTGAATCAGGCGTTCGCAGGCCTGCTGCAGGGCTGGGGCCTTCTGACCAGCCACGGATGCGAGGACGGCTGCGCCCAAGGCCGATCCATCATGCACATTGATCGTCGTGACCTGTCGCTGGAATGTGTCGGCAATCAACTGCAGCCAGAAGGGCGATTGTGTTGCGCCGCCCGTACATCGCAGGCTCGGCAAAGGCGTGCCATCCTCCACCAGCTCGAGCGCTTCTCGAAGGGCAAAGGCGACGCCTTCGAACACGGCCCGGGTCATGTGCGGGCGCTCGTGGCTCAGTCGCAGTCCATGGAAGGCACCTGTCAAGGCAGGGTTCTCATGTGGGGTTCGCTCGCCCGTGAGGTATGGCTTGAACATCACGCCCTGAGCGCCGGACTCCACGCCCTGGGCTTCGGCCACGAGTTCGTCGTAGTTGCAGCCGGTGACATCACTCCACCAACGAAGCGCACCTCCGGCGCTCAACACCACCCCCATGACATGCCACTGGTCGGGCACGCTATGGCAGAAGGCGTGCAAGCCTCTCGGGGGTGACTGTGGGCATGTATCGCTGGCGGCGAAAACAACACCGGACGTGCCCAGATTCAGCGAAGCCCTGCCAGGAAGGCAAATGCCGCAGCCAATGCCGCCTGCTTGTTGATCGCCTCCGCCGGCGACCACCGGGGTACAAGCCCGCAAGCGGGTTTGGGCGGCAGCCGCTTGAGTGACTTCCCCTGTGATGTCCGGGCCTTCATGCAGCCTCGGCAACACATCTGGGTTCAACTGAAGTTGTTCGAGCAAGGCGTTGTCCCACCTGCGGCGCTCAAGATCCAGCAGCAGGGTGCCGGACGCATCGCCCATGTCGGTGGCCCGGTCGCCTGTGAGTTGCAAGCGGATCCAGTCCTTGGGTAGCAGCAGGCCCGAGATGTTGGCGAACACATCCGGTTCGTTTTCCCGCACCCACAGGAGGCTTGGCAGCGTCAGCCCGGTCATCGGGGGCTTGCCTTGCACCCTGCGCCAGTCTTGTTCAGATCGGTGATTGAGCAGGACCTCGCACTGAGGCTGCGTGCGTTGGTCATTCCACAGGATGGCAGGTCGCAGTGGCTGATCAGCGGCGTCGATCAGTGTGCACCCGTGCATCTGGCCTGAGAGGCCCACGGCCTGAATGTCGCGGCCATCCATCGGTCCGTCGGTTATCACCTTCGATATCGCTTCGCAGGCAGCCCGCCACCAGTCTTGGGGCGCCTGCTGGGACCAGCCCGGATGCGGGTGATGAGACTCGATCGATGCGGTCGCAGATGCGATCAACTCGCCCGAATCGGGGTCGAGTACGACGGCACGCACGCCGCCGGTTCCAAGATCAACGCCCATGACCGGCATGCGGACAGCCTAACGACCCACTAGCATCGCCCCTCATGGCACGACCAATCACACTGTTTACCGGGCAATGGGCGGATCTCCCGCTCGAGACAATGGCGCAGAAGGCTGCATCCTTCGGCTTTGACGGGCTTGAATTGGCCTGCTGGGGCGATCACTTCGAAGTCGATCGAGCGCTGGCCGAGGGCGACTACTGCGGGCAGCAGCGATCACTCCTGGAGCGCCACGGACTTGATGTCTGGTCGATTTCCAATCACCTGGTCGGCCAGGCTGTGTGCGATCGAATCGACGAACGGCACAAGGCCATTCTCCCCGATTCCATCTGGGGCGATGGCGATGGCGAGGGTGTTCGCAGCCGAGCCGCCGAGGCGATGAAGGACACCGCCCGGGCCGCAGCCAAACTTGGCGTCGATGTCGTCAATGGGTTCACCGGGTCGAGTATCTGGGGAGACCTGTACTTCTTTCCACCCACGCCGCCGGAGTATGTAGATCGGGGCTATCAGGACTTCGCCGATCGATGGGGGCCGATTCTCGACGTGTTTCAGCACGAAGGCGTTCGATTCGCTCTGGAGGTCCACCCGGGAGAGATTGCCTATGACCTGGTCACCGCCCGACGTTCGCTTGAGGCGGTGAATCATCACCCGGCGTTCGGTTTCAATTTTGACCCGAGCCACCTCGTCTGGCAGGGCATCGAGGCCCATCGGCTGATCGACGAGTTCCCCGATCGGATCTTCCATGCCCACATGAAAGACGCACGGACTTTCCTTGATGGATCACGCAGCGTGTTGGGTGCCCACCTTCAGTTTGGTGATCCCAATCGCGGATGGGACTTCGTAAGCGTCGGCCGCGGCGATGTTGACTTCGAGTCGATCATGCGATCGCTCAACCGGGCCGGGTATCGCGGGCCATTGAGCGTGGAGTGGGAAGACAGCGGCATGGATCGCGATCAGGGGGCAGCCGAAAGTTGCGCCTACTTGCGGTCTGTGGAGATCGAGCCGCCCAGCCACGGCTTTGAAGACGGGTTCGGGAGCGACGCATGAGACCGATTCGCTACGGCATGATCGGCGGGGGGCGTGATGCGTTCATCGGGGCCGTTCACCGCATTGCCGCTCGACTGGATGACTCGATGACGCTGGTCGCAGGCGCTTTCTCGAGTTCCCCGGAGAAGGCGATCGCCAGTGGACTCGATCTAGGCCTGCCTGAGCATCGCTGCTGGCCCACTTGGGAGGCCATGCTCGAAGGCGAGGCTGCGTTGCCAGAGGACGAGCGGGTCGAATGCGTCGTCATCGTGACTCCAAACCACGTGCACCACGCACCGGCCAAGGCCGCCCTTGAGGCTGGGTTTCACGTGGTGTGTGACAAGCCCCTCACCTGCACCGATGAACAGGCCGCCGATCTGGTCGATACGGCCCGCCAAAGCGGGAAGGTGTTCGCGGTGACCTACAACTACACCGGCTATCCGATGGTCCGACAGGCCCGGGAGATGGTGCGATCGGGCGCTATCGGGCCGGTGCGAAAGGTGCTCGTCGAATACCTCCAGGGTTGGCTGGCAACCTCGCTGGAAGAGACCGGGCAGAAGCAGGCCAGTTGGCGAACCGATCCATCGCGGGCCGGCGCCGGTGGTGCCATGGGAGACATCGGCTCGCACGCAGCGAACATCGTCTCCTTCGTTACGGGCCTGCGCGTTTCGTCTTTCTGCAGTGATGTCGGGGCCTTTGTCGAGGGGCGCGAGATTGACGATGACACGGCGGTGCTGCTGCGTTTTGAAGGTGGCGCAAAGGGGGTCCTTCTGGCCTCCCAAGTGTGCGTCGGGCATCGCAACGGGCTGCGCCTTCGGGTCTACGGAGAACACGGATCGCTCCGGTGGGCGCAGGAGCACCCCAACCAGCTGCATGTGTGCACCCTCGATGGGCCTGACACGACACTGCATACCGCCGACGAGGGGCTGAGCGACGCTGCTGCCGCGGCAGCCCGATTGCCGGGCGGGCATCCCGAGGCATTCATCGAAGCCTTCGCCAACATCTACCGGGGGGCGGCGGCAGCCATGCATGCTGGCCGCGACGATCCGGATGCCTTTGCCTATCCGGGCGTGGTCGATGGGGCTGAGGGGGTGCGGTTCATAAACGCAGTCGTTGCAAATTCGGCGGCCGGCTGGACCGAATTCGATTCGTCGGCCCAACGCTGACCTAGACCTGCAGGAGCCTGCACCGTGCTTGACGCCTTGTTGATCAGCGCCGCCTTCGCTGGGGAACTCCCTCAGGTGCTTGTTTTTACCCGTACCGAGGGCTTTCGCCATGCATCGGTCGATCCTGGTTCGGATGCAATTGCAGAGATCGGATCCGGTCGATGGGAAACGACTCGTACCGAAGACCCAACTGAATTCACCCCGGGCAATCTGTCTGAGTACGACGCGCTGGTCTTTCTCAACACGACCATGGACGTGCTCGATGATCGTCAGCAGGCAGCCTTCGAAGAGTGGCTCCGCGGCGGAGGGGGCTGGCTGGGCGTACATGCTGCAGCCGACACCGAGTACGACTGGCCCTTCTATGGTTCGGCGCTTCTGGGCGGGGCTTGGTTCAAGACACATCCGCAGGTTCAGGAGGCACGGGTGAAGGTCGAGGATGTGCACCACCCATCAATGGCGGGCATGCCTCTTGATTGGGTTCGCACCGATGAGTGGTATGACTATCGCGCGAATCCACGCGGCAAGGTGCATGTGCTGGCGTCGCTCGATGAAGCCAGCTACACAGCGAGGGCGCCGATGGGAGACCATCCGATCATCTGGACGACATCTGTCGGCAAAGGAAACTCGCTCTACACGGGTGGTGGCCATACGAACGAGGCCTTTCAGGAGCCGTTGTTTCGCGATCACCTGCGACAGTCAATCGAGTTTCTGCTGGCTGGTGGCTGGATTGATCTCGTCGGGGACACGCTGGCAGGATGGCACCCACCGGGCACTTGGCAGAACGTGGGGGGGGTCACACTCGATCCCGTTGATCCTCGGCGGATGATTTCCACCCCCGGCCACGGCGTGCTCTTCAACGGGCCGGAAGGTCGCACCAGTGATCTCGTCAGCAGTGATGTGTTCGGAGACTGCGAGATTCACGCAGAGTGGATGATGGCCCAAGGCAGCAACTCAGGCATTTACGTACAAGGCCGCTACGAGGTGCAGGTGCTCGATAGTTGGGGCGTGGAAACCGCCCAGCATCATGATGCCGGTGGCATCTATCAGCGATGGGATCCTGCTCGAGGTGCTGGCAATGAAGGCTTTGAAGGTAAGCCACCACGCGTGAATGCCGCACGCAAGCCAGGTCGGTGGCAGTCATTCGACATTGTGTTTCGGGCCGCTCGCTACGACGATGCGGGGCGCAAGATCGAGAACGCCCGCTTCGAGCGGGTCGTGCACAACGGGATTCTCGTGCATAAAGATGTCGAACTCACGGGCCCTACACGAGGCGGCTGGAACGAGTCTCCCGGGCCAGCCCCCATCAGGCTGCAGGGTGACCACGGACCGGTGGCGTGGCGCAATATCCGTGTTCGCCGTCTGGGGCCGTAAGCCTGTCCGCAGGGTGCGGATCAAGGATCACATGGGCCAAACTCGCTCAGCACAATCAGCAGGTCGTCGGTGGTGACAGCCGAGTCGTTGGTGAGATCTTCCACGCAGACGCAACCGCCCCACGCAGAGATGATCGCGAGGATGTCGCTCACGTCGACAGTGCCGTCCGCGGTGACATCGGCGGGGCAGATCTCACAGACGCTGTTCCCGCCCAGATCATTCCACGGGCCTTCCACATGGGCCGGCAGTGAATTGCACAGAATGGTGTTGGCCACATTTGCGGCGGAACAATCGCAGGTCATCGACAAAGCGCCGCCGCCGACTCCGGCTGTGTTTCCATCGAAGGTGCAGCCATCATGCATGCCCAGTGAGTCAAACGCGTAATTTAGGCCGCCGCCATACACGCTGGCACCATTGCTGGTGAACGTCACATTGGTGAACGTGGGGAAGGAAAACTCGGTGAGCCGCACCGCTCCGCCGTCAATGGTGGCGAAGTTGTCGTGGAAGGTGCAGTCAGTGAACGTGGGATTGCCGTTGGTCACGCTCGCTCCGGCCCCCATTTGCGCGACGTTGCCCATCACGACACATGATTCGATAGTGGGACTGGACTCCACGATCCACAGGCCGCCGCCATGCAGAATGGTGCCCTCAAGTGAGCCGGTGCCGCCGGTGATGGTGAAGCCGCGAATGATCGTTTCGGGGCC
>JAKVBU010000027.1 GCA_022446885.1 Phycisphaerales bacterium
AAGATGAAGACCACAGTCTTCGCAGGAAGCGTTGGGATGCTCGCCATTGCAGCAGCTTCGGTAGCCAGCCCAGTCACTGGGATGTCCATCGAGACAGTTGCGTACAACGATGCTGCAGCCCCATTGATGGATGGATACACAACGCACCGCATCTACGCGTACCTCGAAGCAGGTGCTCGACTCGATGCCGTCTATGGAAACGCTGCTGGCGCCCTATCGATCTATACGAGCGATGGGTCCGGTTTCTATCAGAATGTCCTTGGCGGTGACAACTCGCTGCAGATCAATCCAGGTCTGTTTGGGTTCTTCCCGTCAGTTGAATATGACTCATTTGTCACCATCGGCCTGCTTGACTCAACTGACAACGCATTGTTGGTTGCTGGCTTCGAAGATGGTGGTGGCTGGGGCGACTTCAACAATGCCGGCATGCTGGCCACGAGCAATGGCTCTTGGCTTGTCACGCCAGCCGATAGTCAGGGCGACCCGGTCGATGGTCGTGTGCTGATTGGTCAGTTCACCACCAACTCCGGCGTTGAAGTGCTTGGTCAGGTCAACCTTCAGGGCTCCGGCGCTGATGGCGAGACGTATCAGGTCGTCGGCGCCACGTGGGTGCCCGCACCTGGCGCATTGGCGCTGCTCGGCGTAGCTGGCTTGGCCGGTCGCCGTCGTCGTCGCTGAGTCAGCGACACTAGTCCGAACGGGTCGGGACTGCTCCGACCCGACCTGACGGACCACGTAGTACTCGAATGCCGCCCCGATCCAACTGGATCGGGGCGGCTCTCTTTTTCAGGTTCCCCAGATCGGCCAATACTGGACACCCATCAAATGCCACCCTGGGAGGCTGGTGGCCCACCGTCTCAACCAGGGGGAGGGAGGTCATTCATCCGTGGTTGGGTCTGGCTGACCCCCTCTCTGACCATGTTTGATGGGTGTCCAGTATCTGCTGGCTGGGGGGAGGGGAGGGCCAATTGATGGGTGTCCAGTATTGGCAGTATTGGCCAGCGTCGGCCCGGCAACGGCTAGAGAGGGCACGATGTCCGATGGCAGGGTGGCCTGTATGGCTCCGCCGCTGGGCCGCGGTCAAAGCCCTCAGTGGGCCTCGTAGGTGGCCACAGCATCGCCAAGGGCATCGGCCAGTGGGGCAAGCAACTCGCCCCAAGCCTTGTGCCGCCCTACAGCCGAGGCGTACAGCGGCCGACGCACCTGATCGTGGCTCAACGTCAGCACCGTTCGCTCCGTCTCCCAGAAGCGCAGGCACTGGGGCTCGAACTCAAGCCCCACGAACTCCAGAATTCGCCGCACCTGGCCATCCAGATCCGCCACCAACTCTTCGTACCGCACCTCAAGCATCGGCAGGGGTCCAATCGCCTCCCACCGCTTCAGTAACTCCTGTGAGCGATGCCAGGTTCCAGCAATCCCCTCGAAACTGTTGGCCCATCCATTCGTGCCCGGCGGGAACTTCTGCGTCCAACACGAAAGCCCCAGGTCCATCGGATGGCGGGTGCAGTGAATCACCCGTGCGCCCGGCACCAACAGGCCAGCCAGCCCAAGAAACAGGATGTTCCCCAACTGCTTGTCTACCACTCGACTCGCCTTGGGATCCACTCGAGCCAACTCCCGCACATACGCCTTGGCGACCGAAGCCAACTGCACCTCGTTGATCTCACCAAGGCAGGCGGGAAACGGCAGCGTGCCCCCAAGCGACCCGGCCAATTGAGGCAGCGTCTCCAACTCACCCCCGCCCGCGCCTTGGCTGTGCGATGCGATGATCTGCTCCACCAAGGTCGATCCACAACGAGGAAGCCCCACAATCAGCACCGGCCGCTGATCGTCATTGCCTGACCTGGGCAGCCCTGGCCAGGCCTCGCTCGTGAATGTCTCAAGTAGCGTGTCAAGCACCCGCTGCGACGCCTCGGGGTCATCCACATCTGAAATGCCATTGGCCTGTCTGTAGGCCTCAGCGGCTCCAGCATGGTCCTGCATGGCCAACCGGGCGTGCCCCGCCTCGTACCAGAGCAACCGACGCGTCTCCAGCGGCGCATCTTCACAGGGCAAGTGCCCCTCAAGCACCTGAGCGGCTCCAGCGTGGTCTCCAGCCCGCCTCAGGGCCCGAGCCCGAATGCCTGCCAGCACCGGCGTGTCCGGACCTGCCTCAGCCGCCTCGACAGCGTCCTCGTAGCGGCCAAGTCGAAGCAAGGCATCGGCCCGTCCGGCAATCGCTGCGTCATATCCCGGGTGCGCCCTGAGCGACTCGTCGAACCGGCCCAAGGCCTCGTGCGTTCGGCCTTGCTGAATCGCCAACTCGCCAGCTAACGCGAGATAGTCCGCCCGCTTGCGGTTTGCCGAAAGCGCCCGCCGCAGCAGTGGGGCGGCTTCGTCGAGCGCCAGGCGCCGCATGAGCACCTGCGCCAGCATCGCCATCGCCTCATGGTCGGATCGATGTCGCTTGAGCAGGTCTCGCAGCAGGGCTTCAGCCTGATCAACCAGCCCCGCCGAAATCAGGTGGCCGGCCTCCGCTCGTCGATCCTGCGCGCTCTTGGCCAACTCAGCCTCGCACCAGCGCTTCGTTCGTCTCGAAACGACTCATCGCATTGAGCAACTGTTCAATCTGAATCGCCGGCTTCATCGTCATCAATCGACGCCGCAACGCAGTCACCGTCTTGATCTCGGTGTCTGTCATCAGCAAGTCTTCGCGACGGGTGCCTGAAGCAGCGAGATTCATCGCCGGGAACAGGCGTTGCTCTGCTATCGACCGATCAAGGATCAGCTCCATATTGCCCGTGCCCTTGAACTCTTCAAAGATGACCTGATCGGCCCTCGAGCCCGTGTCCACCAAACATGATGCGAGAATCGTCAGCGATCCGCCTTCTTCTGCCTTTCGAGCGGCGCCGAAGAGTTGCTTGGGAATCTCCAGTGCTTTGGAGTCGAGCCCGCCACTCATCGTGCGGCCGCTATTGCCGTACTTGCGTGAGTTATTGAATGCTCGCCCCAGTCGTGTCAGCGAGTCCAGCAACAGCACGACATCGCGGCCCGCCTCCAGCAACCGCTTGGCCCGATCTACCGCGAGCATGCCCAATTCGATGTGACGATCGACTGCCTCGTCGTTCGAAGATGCCAGCACTTCGGCGGGCACATTCCGCCTGAAGTCGGTCACCTCTTCCGGTCGTTCGTCGATCAACAAGGCGACCAGTTTCACATCAGGGTGATTGTGATGAATGCCCTTGGCGATCTGCTGGAGCAGCACCGTCTTGCCTGCTTTGGGGGGTGACACGATCAGCCCTCGAGTGCCGTATCCGATGGGGCAGAAGAGGTCGATCAACCTGCAGGCAGGAGGGCAACCCTTGTGCTCTAGCGCCATCCGAGGCTCCGGATCGATCGGCGTGAGCTCCATGAAAGACTTGCGATTGTCCCACTCCTCTGGGGTGAGCCCTTCAATCTCGACAAGCGTGTCCACTACCGGGCGGGCCGCGCCGCGTGGCTTTCCTGAACGACGTCTGGGCCGCCGCATGGTGACGGTGGCTTCAACCCGCATGCCCTCACGCAGCGCATGAGACTCGGCCAGCTGCGGTGGAACGAGCGGGTCGCCATCTGAAGTGACGACGCCGTTGTCGAACTGCCTGAGCCGGCACTCCTGGGACGAGACCCAGTTGAGGATGCCTGTGACCGTGTCTGACATGGTTGTCTTGGAATCTGTGGTTGCTCCACAGCCGTCGTTCGATCCGATGATCGATCACCACTGCGAGGCGGGTCTATTGGAACAGGAGCAAGCCTGCAGGTCAACCTGCTGCGATCGCCCCGGCCTTGGCCGCATTTGCCAGTAACAGGGCGATGTTTGCACGCAGGGTGTCGCCATTTGATGATCTGGCCATCCAGTCAAGGAGGGCTGGCGTCCGGGCGGCACCTGTTTCAGACACGGCCTGCTCGGCAGCCTCTGCAAGCGCATGTGACTCCAGCGGGTCCAAGGCCGACGCTCCCGGCGGATTCTGCACGAACAGCATGCCACCGCCCCCGAGCGAGAAGTGCGCCTCCATCAGTTCGTTCGCGGACCCATTCAATCGCTCGATCTGAGGCGAGTCTTCTGATCCGGCCGCGGTGAAGGCCGGGAGGCGATCGCAGTCAATCCCGAACACCGGCACACCAAGCGACTGCAACGCTTCGTAGGTTGCGGGGCCATCCAGAAGCGACTTGCCACCGGCGCACACCACTGCGCATGGCACGCGAGACAGCATCGCTAGATCGGCCGAAATGTCCGGGTGTGACTGCCATCCACGGTGCACACCGCCAATTCCCCCTGTGGCAAACACACGAATCGGAGGCATGTCGGGCAGGTCAGACGCCGCCTTGATGAGTGACAAGGTGCCACCAACTGTCGTCCCAGCAGACGTGCCTCGAGCTACGTGCAGAGCGAGCGTGTCTGGCGCGGCCTTCGAACTGGCCTGGGCCAGCTGCGTCAGTTCTGAGGTGGAGAGCCCGATGCGAGCTTCGCCCTGAAGTACACCGCACAGCGCCGGCTGGGCGCCTGTATCACGTACGGCCTGCACCATCGCTCGGCACACGGCCAGATGCAGCGGTGTGTGAGCATCAATCTCATCGGGGCACAGGCCGTGGGCGGGGTTCCAAGGGCGCTTGGGTAGCCCGCAGGTCAGTACGGCGCTCTCAAGTGCAACAACGCCTCGACCATCCTGAAGGGCCTCAGCGACTTGTGGTGACAACCGGATGGTCACGATCGGCGGGTACGCAGGCGGCCACCCATACCTTTGCGTGGCAGGGCGGTGGGCACGATGCCACCGGGGAACTTGCTTGCATCGGCGGCTGCACTCTTGTCGGGCAGTGCGTTGACTTGCCTCGACTTGCTCTCGACTTCTTCAGCCTTGGCCTTGGCCTGAGCCTCTTGCCGGCGGCGGTCCTTCTCTGGAGGCGGTGACGGCTTGAAGTCGTCATACCCGTCCTCGTGGATCTCGACATTGGTCAATGCCATGATTCCGTCGACCAACGCACCCTGCTCTGGCGTGACGAACATGATCGCCTGCCCATCGCAGCCCGCACGTGCAGTTCGACCGATCCGATGCACGTAGACCTCCGGGTCGTCAGGCACGTCGTAGTTCACCACGTGGGAGATGCCTTTGACGTCAATGCCGCGAGCCGCCAGATCGGAGGCCACCAGCACGTGCACTTTGCCTTCGCGCAACTTCTCCATGACGCGGTCACGCTTGTTCTGGGGCATGTCCGCGTGCAGTGATCTGGCGTCGATGTTTTTGCGGCCCAGATACTCGGTGACCTTGTCCACGGTCGCCTTCGTTCGGCAGAAGACGAGCATCAGGCCCGGCTTCTCGCGGTCAATCACCATCTTGAGCAGGCCACGCTTGTCCCAGGGTTGAACCGGCATGAACCGCTGGTGCACCTGCGACACGGTCAGGCTCTTGGCCTCGACTGTTGACAGGTCCACGGCGTTCTTCATGTACTGCTTGGCGAGTTTTTCGATCTCGGGGGAGATCGTCGCTGACACGAAGATCGTCTGGTGGGCCTGCTTGATCGATCCCAGGATGCGGCGGATGTCTTCCCTGAAGCCGATGTCAAGCATGCGATCGACCTCGTCGAGCATGGCCACCTTCAGGTGCTTGTAAGGGAGGAGCCCGCGTTGATTCATGTCCATGACGCGGCCAGGGGTGCCCACAATGATCTGCGGCTTCCGCTCAAGCTTCTTGGCCTGAATGGTGATCTTCTGGCCGCCGTACACCGGCACGGTTCGCAGCCCGGTGTACTGACCCAGCACGTCGATTTCACGGGCAACCTGCACCGCGAGCTCTCGAGTCGGCACGAGTACTAGGGCACCGAATTGGTCCTGTTTCTCCAGCAGATGAAGAACCGGAATGCCAAACGCGGCTGTCTTGCCCGTACCGGTCTTCGACTGGCCGAGGATGTCGCGACCTTCAATCGCCTGTGGAATCAGTTTCGCCTGGACATGCGTGGGGTGCTCAAATCCCGCCTCGGTGATGCCCTTGAGCAGCTCCGGTTTCAGATCGAGCGACGCGAAGGTCGTGTCCGTATCGAAGATTTCGTGCATGGATGTTCCGTCGTCCCCTCGGGGCGTGTCCCCGGGCGGCACGCGAGGTTGTTGAGGCAGCGGCTCGGTCGGGTCTGGTCGATCACGCAAGTGATGACGGGCAGGGCGGCTGCGAGTGAGTTGAACCGCTCATGATAGGATCGGCGTCGCCCCGATACAACGAGGGGCTTCCCCCTACGAGCACGGATGCACGCTGACAGCACTCTCGACATCGATCTGGCCGCCATCGGCCGCAATGCGGCGCGATTTCGTCGCGCTTTGGGGCATCGCCGCGACATCTGCGGTGTCGTGAAGGCTGACGCCTACGGGCTGGGTGCACACGCCATCGCCCCGGTGCTTGAGCAGGCAGGTTGGAATCTGCTGGCTGTTCACCGAATCGACGAGGCCCTCGCGCTGCTGGATGTTGTTGAGGTGCCGCTGTTGGTACTGGGCCCTGTGAAGCACCTGTCTCCGATGCACCCGCTGGCATCGGCTGCAATCACCGGGCGGGTGCATCTGACCATTCAGGACCGCGGTTCCTTTGATGACGCCTGCAGATTGGCCCAGTCGATGGGGCGACCGGTAGGCGTACATCTGGAGATAGACACGGGCATGGGCCGTGGTGTGTCGCTGCAGGAGGGCCCTCGTTTGCTTCGTCGGCTGCTTGCCGAGCCGAGACTGGTGGCCAAGGGCATCATGACGCACTTCACCGCGGCATCGAATGCGCAGTTGACACGTGATCAGTTTGAGGCCTTCGATCGTGCAATGCTGACAGTTCGCCGACGGCTTCCCAAGAGTTGCCCCAGACACTGCGCCGCAACTACCGCGACGATCGAAGATGAGTCGCTCTGGTGCGACATGGTGCGGATTGGTTTGGGATGGGTGGGGCATGCCTTGGGCGTGCAGTCACCATGTATCGGTGGAGAAGCACTGGAGGGTGCTGTGACCTGGTCATCGCGGATCGCCTGGGTTCGTGATGTGCCAGCGGGAACATCGCTGGGCTATGGCAGCACATTCACCTGCCATCGAGATTCCCGCATCGCGATGGTGCCGGTGGGCTACGCCGACGGGCTTGGACCATCGGCAACCGGTTGCATGCTGAAGTTGCTCGGAGTCGAGGGCCAGCCTCAGTCGGAGGCGCCCATTGTTGGGACAGTTGCGATGGACCAGGTACTGCTCGACGTCACAGATACACCAGCAATGGCGCCAGGCATGCGTGTCGAGGTGTTCGATGGCCAGTCGCTGGGGGCGTTGTCGAGCAAGATGGGATTGCAGCCCCACCACTTGCTTACGGCGATTGGGCCGCGGGTGCACCGAAGGCTGCGGGGGCAGACAGGGGCTCTGCCGCGTCAGGCTGCGGCCAGTTGAGTCCTCAAGTGGCAATCCAATCTCGGGTCGGGTAGAACAGATGGTCCGTGGGGTGGCTCTGTCGGTGGCCGCCTGCATGGTTTCGATGCACCGACAATCACCCAGCGAGTTTCCTCGGGGACATTCCTGACGAAGCTGATGAAAAGGAAGACGACATGCGCTTGACGAATCTCTATCGGGCCACCGGCGCCCTTGGCCTGTCTGCCGCCATAGCGTTGACGGGTTGCGGGTCTGACAGTGGATCGAGTGCCGCAGCGCCGACCGGGCCTACTGCATTGCCCGAAGCGATCAAGATCGCGGCAAACACGAACAACCCCACGGTGGTTTGGAACACCTTGCCCGCGCAGTGGCACACACAGGCCGATGGTCTGGTGCACGCCGTTGCGGATGCTGTTCCTGCGCCGCTCTATGACAATGTGATGGGAACGATCAAGAAGCTCTCGTCTGTTCTCAAGACGAAGAAGCAGTTCGTGTTGGGCTCCTCCTTCATGCAGGAAGCCCTCAAAGATCCTGATGCCCCGACCAAGGCCCAATTCGACAAGCTCTACGACGCGATGACCGCAGTTGTGACGGCTGTTGCCGACAGCGATCTCAAGAGCGTTGCGGCATTGAAGAAGACCACGGTTGCGAGGCTCCTCACCGAGATCGGGCCCACCGCGCATACATCGATGATGACGATCATGGAAATCGCCGCGCAGCAGGGTGGGCTTGATGGAATGCAGGCCAAGCAGGCGTTGGCCATGTTCGATGCGTTCAAAGGGCTCAAGGCGAGCGTGGTGAGCCAAGACAAGACCACGGCGGTCATCAGTGTCGAGATCTCGGGGTTGCCTGCAGAGTTGGTGTCTGAGTTGCCGCCTGATCTGAATCACCTGGCCGTGAGCAATGTTGACGGCAAGTGGGTTCCGACAATGATGACCCTCGTATGGCCTGCGGGAATCGCAGAGGTCCAGAAGAACATCGCTGAGATGAAGTCTCAATTCTCAGCGGACAACCCTCAGTCGCAGCAGATGCAGATGGGCGTGCAGATGGCGATCGGTATGGCGTCGCAACTACTTGACCAATTGGAGAAGGCCGACAGCCAGGAAGCGTTCGACAAGGCGTTGGCGAGCGTTGAGGGGCTCATGAGCGGGATGATGTGATCTTCCCGATCTGAGAGAGGGAGTCCCCCCCGGGGGGCTCATTTGATTCAGTTTGCAGCAGGGCCGAGTGTGCATCGCTCGGCCCTGTTCTTGTTTCGATCCAGCGCCTGACGTGGCATTTCGATGGACCGCCGCCGTACCTGTGTGCTTCGCCTGGTGGTCGGCTCATCCAGCGGAGGTCATGTCCTGCACTGCCCCAGTTGACAACTGAGCGGCCAGGCCGGCCCAGGATGAATGAACACGACGAGATGCCGGCGATTGGCAGGACAGGTCTATACTCCGGTGATGACCACGCTGATCAGGGACCAGAGTGCCCAAGATGAAGGGGCTCCCAGCTGCGCAGCTGAAGTATTGCGGGTCGGGCTGGTGCCGTATCTCAATGCTTGGCCCGTTTGTTGGGGGTTGCAGCAGTTGAGCAATTGGCGCACATCGCCGACGGTGCCCAGCGCCTTGGCCGGTCAGTTCGAGGCCGGAGAGATCGACTTGTCGCTGGGGTCGTCGATCGATGCCATGCGTCTTGATCCCCAGCCGGTTGTACTGCCAGTTTCACCAATTGCGAGTGAGGGTTCGACGCTCACAGTACGAATCGTCTCGCAGGTTGATCCAGTTGACATTCAAGCGTTGCACTGTGACACCGACAGTCACACAAGTGTCGCGCTGGCCAGGATTCTGCTGCAGGATGAGTGGGGGGCGTCGCCGGAGATTGTCCCGTTTGATGCCCGCAGCCATGTCGGAGACTGGCCTAACTCGGTGCTGCTGATCGGTGACAAGGTGATTACGGACGCCTCATCGGAGGCCCATTGGCCTGTGCAGATCGATCTGGGTGAGGTCTGGACACGAACCACCGGTCTGCCGTTTGTCTATGCCCTCTGGATGCTGCGGCCCGAGCAAGTGCATCGGGCCGACTCGATCTGCGCCGTGCTGGATCGTCAGCGCCGGGCAAATGCACTTCGATTTGATGCGATGGTTGCTCGAGGGGCAGATGCACATGGATGGCCCGTGGCGTTAGCCCGAGAGTATCTCTCGCGGCATCTTTCGTATCGGTTCGACGAGCGGCACGCACAGGGCCTCGACCTGTTTGTAGAACGGTGCCGGGCCCATGGTCTGGTGGATGCAGGTCGAATGCTGCAGGTGCACGACTGGCAGGGATGATGCCGTGCCGCCGCGTCCGTCATTTCGAACGCGTGCGATCGAGGAACTGAATCGCCACCTCTCATTCGCGCCGGAAGCAGCGCGGGTGAGCCGCCTAGAGGCTGCCGAGGCGTTGATTCGGGAGATTGACTCAGACCGCGCGTATCCAATCGACTTCCTCGTGTATCGATTGACCGGATACAGGCCGGAAGACGTGGTTGATGAGCAGGTAGTCGGTTCGGCGCTGCGTTGGGATCTGGTCACGATGATCCAAAACGCTTCACGAAAGTGCCCGCTGCCTTGGGATGGACCACGTGGGCAACCGCTGGACATGGATGCGGTTGCGGCTCGTTTAGGTTGTGCCCGGCGGACCTTGCGCGGCCTTCGGCGTCGCGGTTTGGTGTTTTGGTGGATGTCGCCCACCGATGGACCGCCGCGTTTGGGATGCCCCCCGGACATGCTTGAGTGGTTCATCGAACATGTTGGTGTGCCTGATGTGGTGGGCGTAGACTCGCAGCGACGCCACAAGATCATTGCGACTGCCTCCCAGTTGGAGCCCGGGAGTGGGCTGGCTGATTTGGTGCGGAGGGTTGCAGCGGAGTTAGGGATTGGCGAGTCGATCGTGCGTGGTGTGTTGCGGCGGGCCGTGGATCGAGGAGAGGTGGCGTTGCCCAGTGCCCGTCGGTTGCAGCGTCGGGAAGCGACCGTGGCCCTTCGATCACTGAGACAGGGGGTTGCAGTGGTGGACATTGCTCGAAGGCTCAGGGTCGGTGTGCCCAGTGTGCACCGAGCGTTGCGGCGGCAACGGCTGGCTGTGTTGGACCGATGTCTGGCACGGGGGTGTTTGAAGGTTGACGTTGGGCAGGAGGGGTTGATGGATGCGGCGCCTCCCTTGTGTTGGGATGCCACTGTGGTTCCGCACGTGCACCATGCCGGGGGTGTCGGGGGGGCTGCAGGGCTTGTCGAGACACTGGCAGCCGCTGTTTCGACGCTGCGGGTATGTCGTGAGAAGGTCCATGCGCGATCAAGCGAGGAGGTCTTTGCTTGCCTCGACAGGGCGCTTGTGGACATGACCCGATGTTGGTGGGCGTTGCTTCAGCAGCTTGGGGCGGCCATGGGAGCGGCATTGGCTGGGTGGGCTCGTTGTGCGGTGGGAGAGATACCATCACCGGTGCTGGCGGGTGTGCTTGGTCCGATGGTCGATCGGGTGATCGAGACGGTTCGCAAGTCGAGTGTGTCGGACGGGCCGCGGCTGCAGGATCGGGTGCGAGTGGTGTCAGATAGGTTTCTGGTCGATCCACCTGAACGAGGGGGGATGCCAATGGGGGCCAGCGAAGCCCGTGGGGTGTTCCTGGTTCGGCACACCCCCTGGCGATGGTTGTTGCCGGATCCGCGTTGGGAGCGAGTGATGGGGGGGTTGCGTGGGGACGATGCCCTGTTGGCGAGTCAGCGGTTTGCTTTGGAGGGAGAGCGATTGCACGCTGCGGGGGAGTGTGCCCGGATGCGGGGGTGTTCGGTGCAGGCGATTGCGGCTCGGACGGGGTGGCTCCGTCGCCGGCTGCGGGAACTTGTGCGGACTCAGGGAGCGGCGGCGCGGGCGGATTGACCCTGCTGCCCAGCCAATAGTGCAGCCAATAGTGTGCAGCCAATAGTGGACACCCACCCATTTGGCCGTCGCAGCCGCCAATAGTGGACAGTCACCCGTCTGCCCTTCGCTTCCTCCTCTCAGGGGCCGACTTGATGGGTGTCCGCAATCAGACTCGAGAATTGATGGGTGTCCGAAATCTGACTCGTCTGACGAAACAGCGGGCCACAAATCAAACAGCGGCGGCGAAGGCCGCCGCCGCTGATGTAACTCTGATTCAGAACCAGATCAACGCTTGGAGAACTGGAACCGCTTTCGGGCACCAGGCTGACCAGGCTTCTTCCGCTCGACCCGCCTTGGGTCTCGTGTCAGGAATCCGTGCTCGCGGAGCGTGGCGTCCAGCGTGGGATCGTAGTTGCGGAGGGCCCGTCCCAAGCCAAGCACGATTGCACCTGCTTGTCCGGTATACCCGCCGCCACGAATGTTGACGGCCACATCGACCGATCCATCCGTTCCGGTCGTCTTAAGCACATGGTTGATGTCGTTGTGATCACGTTCTTGACTGAAGAACTCCGTCAGTTCCCGGTTGTTCACTTTGAAGCTGCCTGAGCCAGCCTTTACACGAACGCGGGCCACCGCTGCCTTTCGGCGTCCAGTGCCCCAGAACCAACCGCCGGAGGCTGGCTTGGTGATCGGCGCCGGTGCAGTTTGTGTGACAGGTGCAATCGTCTCTGACTCTGAAACCGCTGCGGCACCAGGAGGCTCAGTCTCAACGGCCGAATCAGCCGGCAGATCAGCCGCCGGAGCTTCCGGTGCTTCGACCGCTGGTACTTGTTCTGCGGTCGGATCGATGGTGTTGTCGTCGCTCATCGTTGGAATCGTCTCCGAGGGGTCGTCAGACGGCCAAGGCCGCTGGCTGTTGGGCGTGGTGCGGGTGCTCAGCGCCTGCGTATACCTTGAGTTTGCTCATCATTTGCCGACCGAGCCGATTCTTTGGAAGCATCCGACGTACAGCGCTCTCAACAACTCGCTCGGGGTGCTTCTCGAGCACCTTCTCAACCGGCCGCTGCCGCAGGCCGCCGGGATATCCCGAGTACGACTTCACCATTCGCTGCTGCGCCTTTCGGCCGGTTAGCACGATCTTCTCGGCATTGGTGACAACGACGAAATCGCCGCAGTCAACATGCGCCGTGTAGTCGGGGCGGTGCTTACCCATGAGGATGCGTGCGATGCTGGTGGCCATTCGACCGAGCACCTGACCATCTGCATCAACATGGTGCCAAGCACGCTCGATGTCCTCGCGGGTTCGAAATGTGGTTTGACGGGGCATGGCCCTGCCTCTCTGCTGTCCAGACGACATGAAATCGGTGGCCACGTACGGCCATCGGCGAACCGAGCAGGATAGCGAAGACCGGCCAAAATTCAAGGCACAGGGGTATAGGAGCGGCGTTTTTCACCCCCTCAGCGGGGATACAGTCTCGGCCATGTCCCACCTCAAGATTGATGATCGCCCCCCTCGTACCAAAGTGGGTCCTCAGCCGCTGCTGGCCTGGCTGGTGGTGTTGATCATTGCTGCGGGCACGATTGCGATTCAGTCGGTCGATGTGAATGGCAAGTCAGGAGACGCTGAGCCAACCTCTTCCGAATCGGCCGGTCTGGGCGACAGCGAAATGGTGACGGTGCTTGGGCGTCCACTGCTCGGGCTGTCGAGTTGGACATCTATCGATAGCGACCTCCAGAAGCTCATAGACAACCCACAGTTGGTCCAGCAGATTCGCGGTTGGATTCTCATTGGAACGACTCAGCGCGATCGAGCTATCAAGGGGTTGGAGCAGATTTCAGCGGAACAAGGCAGAGACTCGGACCTCGGAGCGGCAGCGCACTTGGCCGCGACTGCGATGGCGGGTGAGCCTGTGGACGCAACTGAACTGAAGTCTCAACTGGGTTGGTTTGGCAAACTGGCAATGGCGGTGGGTGGTTCGGGGAGCGAGCTTGATGCTATGCGGGCGAGTGCAGCATCAATGCTCATTGTGTTGGTGATTGGAATAGCCGCTGTGGGCTTTGCCGCGCTCATTGGATTGATTCTGGGGATCATCGCGTTGACGCAGATTGGGTCTGGGCGAGTCAGATCCTCGCTCTCTGAGGCGGATTCGATTCACGGGTTGTATGTCGAGACATTCGCTCTGTGGTTGGTTTGCCTGAATGTGATGACCATGTTGGCGGGGGTGTTGGCTTCTAGCTTGAACGTGACAGGGTTCACAGCTTTGGTTGTCTGCTTTCCCGCCTCACTGATCGCCTTGGCCTGGCCCAGCCTGCGTGGGTCTTCGTTTGCACGTACCGCCTGTGACATCGGACTATCTAGAGGGAGAGGGATCTTGCGTGAAGCTGGCGCGGGCGTGATCGGGTGGATGGGCATGCTGCCTATTCAGGGGATTGGCATCGTCGGCACCTATGTCTTGATGGCAATTGCAGGTGTGTCCGAAGGAGACGCCGAGGCTCCAAGCCATCCGATCATTGATGCACTAGGAGATCCGCTGGCTGCTGTTTCAGCGTTCATTGTGGCTGTGGTCATGGCACCGCTGGTGGAGGAGATTGCCTTTAGGGGGTTGCTCTATAGGCAGTTGCGTAGTTGGAGTGCGTTGGGGCGTGGTTCTCTTAGTGTTCTTGTGTCGGCAGTGCTTACGGGCTTGCTGTTTGCGGCGGTGCACCCTCAGGGTTGGATGGCGATCCCCTCACTGATGAGCATCGCGATCGCCCTCGCTCTAGCCCGTGAGTGGCGAGGTTCGTTGATCGCGCCGATGGTGATGCATGGCATCAATAACGCCTTGGCTGTGGCGGCACTCTTGATCATCATCAAGAGTTGAGCAGTACAGAAGGCCGGACGATGCCAAAGGGCATCGGCGGTCCTGGCCGAGCTTTAGCAGCCGAATCGAAACTGAGTCAAATCTGGACACCCACCAACTCAGCCTGCGCGATCCAGCAGCAACCTGGCAACTAGGCCAGATTTGGTGGGTGTCCGCAACTAGCTCACAACTAGCTCAACCTGGCTGTAATGACGCTGCCACAGCCATCTAGTCCAGTGCAGCCAGATCTGTGCAGCCCAACCAGTGCCTGTGGCCCGTGTCAACAGAACATGGTTGCTCTCATCAGCCTTTGACTGAAATCGTCGGCTGCACCATGCCCGAGGCAGTTGCAATTGCAACCTGTTGGGCCAGTGCCCCAGCCAACTGACCAACGGCATCAGTAATGGCCCGGTGCCCGTCGATCATCAAGTCGAGATCACCGGCATCGCCGCCAGCCCGAACGCACGTGTGCATCGGCAATTCGCCCAACACCGGCAGGGCCAGTTCCTCAGCGAGCGCCTTCGCCCCGCCACGGCCAAACAGGTCATGCTCGCCGCCCACGTCATCGATGAAAACGGACATGTTCTCGACCACCCCAAGCACCGGCACCTCCAATTGACGGAACATGCCCACCGCACGCCTGGCATCCAGCTGGGCGACCTTCTGCGGCGTGCAGACGATCACACTGCCCGCCAACGGCAACGTCTGTGCGAGGCTCAGCGGCACATCGCCCGTACCCGGCGGCAGATCTACGATCAGGTAGTCGAGCTCCCCCCAATTGGTCTGAAGCAGAAGCTGTTGAAACGCCTTGTGCGCCATCGGTCCCCGCCAGATCATCGCCTTCTCTGGATCAACCAGTTTCGCAATCGTCATCGCCTTCAGTCCGCTCACATCGAACGGGTCGAGGATGTTCCCCGAAGCGGTCGCTTGCAGGTCATCAAGCCCGAGCATGGTCCCCAGCGACGGTCCGTAGATGTCACCATCCAGGAGCCCGACACTAGCGCCGGCCCGCGATAGGCCCAGCGCCAGCAGCGTTGCAACTGTGCTCTTGCCCACCCCCCCTTTGCCCGCACCCACAGCGATCACGTGTGTCACGCCCGGCAACTGCTCACTCGCTCCACCTCTCGCCCGAGCCGTCAGTACCACTTCAACCAACGCGTCAGCGTCAACGCCCTGAATGGCCTCCACCACGTCGGCCTTGATTCGATCCTTCATTGGGCAGGCAGGAGTCGTCAGTTCGATCTGCACCTGCACATCTGCACCGTCAATAGAGACCCCCTTGACCATGTTCAGTGACACCAGATCGCTTCCAAGATCCGGGTCGGGAACTTTGCCAAGGGCTTCCAGGACGCTCTGTTGGGTCAAGGACATGATCGGGGATGGGCTCCGGGCCCAGTATCGTAGGATCAAGCGGTCACCATCTGTTTGAATTGACTTGGAGGACCCAAATGATCCTGTTCACTGCAGTTTCCGCACTCGTGCTGGCCTTCCAAGATGCTCCTCCCGGAAACTGGGATCCAACCTCTCCGGAAGATGTCGCTCGTCGGGCGGCCGAGTCCGATGGTGGCTCCAACTCCAGCACCTCCGACGATCCCCTCAAGGGTCCAGATGTGCCATCCCAACCCACAGGCGGGCGAGGTCGTGGTGGCGACATGCAAATGACAATGCAGCCGACCGTCGAGGGGCTACTGGAGGCCCGATGTGGGTCTTGCCACGGAGTAGACAAGCAAAAGGGCGGGCTTCAGATCATTCCTATTGCACGTCTTCACGAGGGGCCCGAGAAGTTTCGAGTCGTCAAACCAGGTGACCCGGCCGGAAGCCTGCTGCTGCAGCGAGTCAAGTTGCCCAAGGGCCACGATGACATCATGCCACCGACGGGTGACCCGCTCACCGCGGCAGAGGTCAAGGCGATCGAAGACTGGATCAATGGTGGCGCGACGCAACAGAAGGCCAAAGAGCACGTCGCTGCACTGAACTCAGGCAGTAAAGGCAGAACCCGAACGACAAGTGCACGCGACTTTCTCCGCGCCTACATGTCTCTCAAAGACCTGACGAGCGAACAGAGAAAGGCCGGTATCGATGCAGCTGCCGAGGCGAGGAAGTCGCTTTCGGCGGAAGACAAGAAGGCGATGGAGGAGTTCCGCCAAATGCAGCGTGCGATGCAGGATGGCGACGAGCTTCCAGCAGAACTCGTGGCCCGGCGGCAGGCGATTCGCTCCAAGATTCAGGAGATGGAGGCTCGTGCGGCCGAACTGCAGAACCAACTCTGGTCAAAATTGACGCCGGAGCAACAAGCCACACTGCGGGCGGCTCTGGAAGAACGCAAAAAGGCGGCTGGCAGACGAAACGGTCGCGGTCAGGGCCGTGACAAGGGCCCAGGTCAGGACGCTGGTCAAGGTGGGGGCAAGGGCCAAAGCTAAGACAGAGCGTGATGCCGCAGTCGAGGGACGGCACTTGAGGCGGGGGGAGACAAGGAAGTGTTGGGCCGACCTTGCATCAACCGCCGCCGCACTTAGGCACTGAGTGAGGCACCGGCAGTTTGAGCCGCTCACACTGGCTGCCCTGCATCATGGCGTCTCGGGCTTCTGGCCCTGCCAAGCATTGAACGTGTGGACTTGGACGCCACTGGATTCCCATCCCAAGGCGTGCCTTGGACCGGCTATTGGGCGCTCGCAGAGGGCGACTGGGCTCGTGCCATTCTGGCAACCAGCCGACCTCCACCAGGATCATGGAATCAGGCCTTGCTCAAGTGTCTTTGAGTGCCTACGATCCTCGTTTAAATAGTGTTTTTGGCCATCAATGGCCCGCCTGTTTGGGCGGGTCCGGCGGCGAACCTGCCTGACAAGCAGCCATTGCCACAGACAAGCACCCAGGCCGACGCACCCGCTTTCGACGTTGAGTTTCGGGCCCTCAATTGGCCCAAGGAATGATCGACCCATGTCCAGTTCACTGGTTTCTCCGCACGGTGGTTCGCTCGTCAATCGTCTGGTCGATGAAGGACAAGCCCAGACGCTTCGATCCGAAGCCCAGTCACTTCCAAAGATCGAATTGTCAGCCAAGCAGGCCTGCGATCTTGAGATGATCGCGATCGGCGCATTCAGCCCGCTGACTGGATTTGTCAAGGAGGCGGACTTTCGTGGTATCTGTACAGACATGCGGCTGGCGGACGGCACCTTGTGGCCGATTCCCGCAACATTGGCCATCGAGGACGACGTCAAGGCCACGCTGACTGTCGGCGGCCGCGCTGCTTTGCATCACTCTGATGGAACGCTGCTCGCTGTGATCGACGTTGAGGAGATCTACGCTCACGATCGCGACATTGAGTTGCCGGGTGTGTTCCGGACGTCCGATCCGTCGCACCCGGGTGTGGCTCAGGTCCTCGCTGAAGGTGATTGGCTGGTGGGTGGAACGGTGCATGTGATCACCGTTGTTCCAGAGCATGAGCCTGGAGAGCAATTCACCGAGTACCGACTGACGCCGGCTGAGACTCGCGCTGAGTTTGCCGCTCGTGGTTGGTCTTCAGTTGCGGCGTTCCAGACTCGAAACCCGATACATCGGGCCCATGAGTACCTGTGCAAGTGCGCTCAGGAGATTTGCGACGGCCTTCTCATTCATCCATTGGTTGGTGAGACGAAGGAAGGCGATATCCCCGCCGATGTCCGAATGCAGTGCTATGAGACGATCATCGACCACTATTTCGTGGCTGATCGAACTTGCTTGAGTGTGATGCCTGCAGCCATGCGATATGCGGGGCCGCGAGAGGCGATTTTGCATGCACTCGTGAGGCAGAATTACGGTGCAAGCCACTTCATTGTGGGGCGCGATCATGCCGGTGTTGGTGATTACTACGGCACCTACGACGCTCAGGAGATCTTCGATACCCTCAAGGCGGGTGACATTGAGGTCGTTCCGCTGAAGTTCGAGCATGCCGCTTGGAGTCACAAAGCACAGGGGATGGTCTCGGCGAAGACATTCCCGAAGCTGGAGGGGGATCAGGTCTTCCTGAGTGGAACGAAGGTGCGTGCGTTGTTGGCGGAGGGGCAACGCCCGCCGGCTGAGTTTTCCCGTCCAGAGGTTGCTGATGTCCTCATCGAGTGGGCGACGGCGACTGCTACGGCGGCGTCTTGATCGGCCGCTGTCGAGCGGGTCGCAGACAAGTTGAATAGTCAAAGGTGCCGCCGAGCGGCAGAATCGAGATCAGATCATGGCCGAACAGGTCGCAACGAACATCACATGGCATGAGGGCACTGTCACGCGTGAAGAGCGGACGGGTTGTCTGAAGCAGACAGGTGGCACAGTGTGGTTCACCGGGTTGTCTGCGAGTGGCAAGAGCACGATTGCTGTGGCACTGGAGCAGGTGCTGATTCAGCGTGGGCACGCTGCGTATCGTCTCGACGGTGACAACATTCGAATGGGCTTGAACAAGAACCTCGGATTCAGCGCTGAGGATCGGGCCGAGAACATTCGACGAATCGGTGAGGTGTCAAAATTGTTCGCGGACTCAGGCATGCTTTGCCTGTCGTCTTTCATCTCGCCCTACACGGCGGATCGCGATGCCGCTCGTGCAGTGCACGATGAGGCGGGGGTGCCCTTCATCGAGTGTTATGTGGAGGTTGATCTGGCGATTGCTGAGGAGCGAGACCCCAAGGGCCTGTACAAGAAGGCGCGTGCGGGCGAGATCAAGGGCTTTACGGGGATTGATGATCCCTACGAGGCGCCTGAGAACGCGGAACTCGTGGTGAATACGGGGGAGCAGTCGCTCGAGGCCTGCGTTGGAGCAGTGCTGGCTGAGATGGAGGCCCGGGGAATGCTCGGCTGACTGGCTTGGGTTGAGGGGCTGATTGTCGGCTGCGGCTCTGGAGCGATCCAGGGCCGTGGTCAATTTTGGGGGGCGGTTGGTCTCCTTGGGCAGGAAGGCCAGGCTTTGGGCAGGTGTCGGGTAGATGTTGGGCACCCACCAGTTCGCGGGTAGGCAGCGGGCAGATAGTGGGGCAGATAGTGGACACCCACCAGTTCAGGTGCCCTATTTGAAGTAGGTGACCAGGGCCATCTAGCTTGTTTGCCCTTCGAGCACTGAGCGGCCACCATTGGCGGAGGCCAGTGACCGGGGCCGGCGGGTGTCCAACAATGGCCAAGGCCAGACGGAACGCCGAGTTTGGTGGGTGTCCACAAATCTCCTCCACAGGAGGGCACCGGGGGGCCTGGGCCTCGACAGCGACAATGTGCTGTGACTTGAATCTGGCTGAGAAGCCCCTATCCTATGGGGCTCTGCAGCAGGCCCCCAGTTGGCCTACAGGCTTGTCAGAGGCCCTAGGAGCGGATCCGATGAAGAAAGACATCCACCCCGAGTTCTATCCGGAAGCCAAAGTCATGTTCCGCGGTGAGCAGGTCATGACTGTGGGCGCAACCGTGCCGGAACTCAAAGTCGAAATCTGGTCAGGCTCGCACCCCTTCTACACCGGCAAGAGCTCCTTCGTTGACACAACCGGCCGTGTGGAGAAGTTCCAGAAGAAGTTCCAAGGCAACTACTTCAAGAACAAGGGCAAGAAGGACAAGTAGCCCAACAACTGAACCTCAGCGGCGACCACTTCAATGGATGTGGTCGGCTTTCGCGCGTCAACCGACCGATATCACTTCAGTTCAGATGGTCGACATTCACCCAGCACTGGCAGAACGCCTCACCGCACTTGAACGGGAGTTCGAGGCAGCCGAAGCTGCACTGCTTGACCCAAGCGTGTTGGCGAATCACACGCTTGTGCGTGACCACTCTCTCAAGCGATCGTCACTTTTCCCGCTGGTCAGAGCATGGCGGGCCCTACAGTCAGCTCAGGCCCGAATTCGGGAGTCCGACGCACTCTTGAAGACCGAGTCTGATGAGGACCTGAGAGATCTCGCGCGAGCCGAGCGTGCGGAGGCTCTTCAATCGCTGAGTGACCTAACTGAAGAGGTGAAGCAGAGGCTTGTCAGGAGCGAAGATGACGCTGTCGGAGCGCTGATTCTCGAGATTCGGGCCGGGGTGGGGGGCGATGAGGCGGCTCTGTTTGCCGGTGACTTGCTCGACATGTACTCGCAGTTTGCATCAGGTCGGTCTTGGCTCATGGAGTCTTTGGAGCAAGTCCCCGGTGAGCAAGGTGGCGTTAGAGTTGCAATCATGAGTGTTGAGGGCGAGGGCGCATGGTCAAGCCTCGGTTACGAGGGCGGGACACATCAAGTCAAGCGTGTGCCGGCTACCGAGACCAAGGGCAGAGTGCACACGTCCACAGCAACAGTTGCGGTTCTACCTCAGCCTCGGGAGGTGGAAATCGATCTGAATCCTGCTGATGTCAAGGAGATGATCACGACGGCAACCGGTCCAGGAGGCCAAAACGTCAACAAGGTGTCGACTGCGGTGCACCTGATTCACGAACCCACAGGTACGGAGGTTCGCATGCAAGACACAAAGAGCCAGTCGCAGAATCGACAGAAGGCTTGGAAACTGTTGCAGGCGAGGTTGTTTGAGTCGCAACGCAGAGCAGATGAAGCAGCAAGAGCAGCGGAGCGATCGGCCATGATTGGCACCGGCTCAAGGGCGGAGAAGATTCGGACCTACCGTTGGAAGGAGAGTTTGGTCATGGATCACAGGTTGGGACGTTCATTCCCCTTGCAGCCGGTCTTGTCGGGGGGGCTGGACTCCATCGTCGAAGCCCTGACGGAACTCGATGTGGCACGGCGGCTCGAGTCCATGTGACAGCCACGGTTGCCAGGTGGCTTGACTGCTTTGGAGAGGCTTGAGGAGGGCTTCAGAGAAGAGCTTGCGGCTGCGGCTACCCCAGCCCGTTGCGAGTTCTCGGGGTGAGTGTTGGACACCCATCAATCTCACTCCAGAGGTGCCTGGGTGAGGATTGGACACCCACCAACCTCAATACAAGGGGTGCTTATAGGTGAGTCGAGGAGACCTAGGAGCCCTGAGTGGCAAGCACAGGGATTCAACAGATCAATTGTGGCCAGGCCGAGGCGGGGTGCGCCAGGGGCCACATCGGGCCAATCGGCCTCTAGCGGAACCGGTCTGACTTGACCTATCTGCTGCCGCTCGGGCCTTCTGGCGCTCTACAGCACCGATCCTGACCAATGATCGCAACCTGAAGCGACGCGCACGGGTATCTTGAAGTACCCCCGTGGAGACTCCAAATGCCCAGTTTCAGCCCGACAAGACGTTTCCAGCAAATCAGAGGCTTCACACTCGTAGAGTTGCTTGTCGTCATAGCGCTGATAGGCATTCTTGCCGGCATTCTGCTCGTAGCGGTCAGTAGTGCCACGACTTCAGCCCAACGGGCACGAACATCGGCAAGCATCAACTCTATCGCTGCCGCCATTGATGGATTCGTGCTGGAACATGGCAATCTTCCAGGGTTGATCCCAGCGCATCTCTTGGACGATGGTTCCGTACTGACACAGTCGCAGAACATCATGCTGAGTCTGGCCGGAGGCGCACGAGTGTACGCATCACGGGCCGACAGCAATGGTGACGAGATCCCGCTCGACCCTGCCGCCAAGGCTGAGTACGATCGCTACGCCAATCTGCCAGGACCCACAGTTGAAGTGGACCCAATTCAGGATGGTGATCTGACTTGGTATCTGGTGTTCAAGCGAGATCGAGTTGGCGAAGGTCCTTGGATTGCCGGGAGGCCATACCCACCATATCTCTCGCCCAAGGACGATGAGATTCGATATCCAGAGTCTACTGGTCCTGATATGGATCCCCTGACGTATGGTCACAACGCGTTACCAGATCTGGTTGATGCATGGGGCCAGCCAGTGTTGATTCTGGCGAGGCAGTCTCGTACTGGTCCGATCGTGTCAACTTCGACAGATCCGGATGCTGAGACCCCACAGTTCAACACGAATGGCATCGACATCTACTTGTCGGCGGGGACGCTTGGGGACATGGAGCAGGCACAACGGCAGAATCAGTCTTCTGCAGGCGGCCGGACCGGTAGCCGATTGGCGAGCACCATGAATGGTGACGCTCAGGAGGGTGAGCGCGAGCACTGGTTGTATCTCCTGCTGTCGCATCCGACTTTTACCGAACTGAATGCCTCTACATTTGCGGGCCAGCCAGCAGGGGCCTACTTGGTCCACTCAGCAGGGCCTGATGGTGTGTTCTTGAGCCACCAAGATGGTCCGCTTGCTAGTAATGGCCAGTTCGATCCAAGTTTCGCAGGGATGGACTTTGAGGATCTGGAGGAGTTCGACGACATGTACGCCTCCGGTGGCGCCGTACGTTGAATTCTGGCCAGAGTGTGGCTTCTCACGTTGCAGTGCTCGTAGCCAGCCCCGCCAGGTAGGGTGGGGCGATTGCTCTCCGATGCGTGGCTCGTGTGGATTGGCTAACTGACGGTGCGTACTTAGAGCGTCACAGTCTCAGCCCTCCTGGGGCGAGGCTCTCAAGTTGAACAGAACGAAGTGGTCGGTGAATCAGTGGCCAGCCGCGGATCTGATCTTGGTCGGTGCAACTAGTGTGCAGTTAGCGGACACCCACCTATTCGCCTGCTGTTGCATTCTGGCGACGTCGACGCTCAAGGTGCGTTACTGACTTACCCACAGTCTGGCCGTGGGGACTGATCGGTGAAGGCTCATCAAGGTGAAAGTCCGAGTGGCTGTGAGACTTTTGATCGCGTGTGCCAGAGTCAAGACAAGGATTGATCACAATGGCAGGGGGTGTGCGTCAGACGAGTGGCGCTTTTCTGGGCCGTAGTGGTGTATTGCAAGCACTGGGGAAGCTGCGCGGGGTGTGAACTCTCAGCAGGCAAGTCTGATCAAACAGAGAATCGGTGGGCCGTGGAACTGAAACTGCCCAGGTGGGATCAGTAGGGGCGTTCTAGCCTGACACCTGCATCTCTGAACCGCGTTAGTGCTGTTGCAAACTCTCTACGCCGAGAGTGGGGCGGTGTCCAGACTCTGACCTGTCTCAGCATGTCCAGAATTGGTGGGTGTCCAACATCTGCAGAGATTGCGATCTCTGACGTTGAAGAGCCGCTCACGCCAACAACTCCCCCACAACTCGCGCCGGCTCCACACCCGTCAGCCGTACATCCAACCCTTGATGTCGCACCGCCAGCTGCTCATGGTCAATGCCCAACTGGTGCAACATCGTCGCGTGCAAGTCACGCACATGCACCACATCCTCAACCGCGTGGTACCCCATGTCATCCGTCGCACCTATTGAAGTGCCACCGTGAATGCCACCCCCAGCCAGAAACATCGAGAACCCCTTGATGTGATGGTCTCGCCCTGGGTCATCGCCTCCGCCCTGTGACATCGGTGTGCGTCCGAACTCGCCACCCCACACGATCAAGGTGTCCTCAAGCAATCCCCGCTGCTTGAGATCCTTGATCAATGCCGCCGTAGGTTGATCACATGCCTTCGTGCAGATATCCATGTACTGCCTGAGTCCACCGTGATGATCCCATCCCCGGTGATAGAGATGAATGAACCGAACACCTCGCTCTGCCAATCGCCGCGCCAACAGGCAGTTGCTCGCAAATGACCCATCCCCTGGCACCGCCCCATACATCTCCAGCACTTCAGGTGACTCGTCGGAGAGATCCATCAACTCCGGCACCGACATCTGCATCTTGAACGCCAACTCATACTGGGCGATACGCGAGTCGATCTCCGGATCGTGAGTGACATCCCCGCGAAGCCGATTCAGGTCTGCCACCGCGTTGATGAAGTGCTCCTGCCGGTCGCGGCTGATGCCCTTGGGATTGGAGATGTAGTGCACCGGATCGCCCTTGCCCTGAAACTCGACTCCGGCCAATCTGCTTGGCAAGAACCCGCTCGACCACTGCCGCTGTGCAATGGGCTGCGGATTTCGCCCTGCAACACTCGTCAACACGATGAAGCCCGGCAAGTCGTCACTCTCACTACCAAGGCCGTAATTGACCCACGACCCCATGCTCGGTCGCCCAGGAATGATGCTCCCTGTGTTCATGAACGTGTGAGCCGGATCATGGTTGATCTGCTCGGTCACCATTGAACGGACAATTGCGATGTCATCTGCAACAGATGCGATGTGAGGCAAGTAGTCACTGATCAGCTGCCCGCTCTTGCCGTGACGTGCGAATGTCGCCGGCGAACCAAGCACTTTCAGTTGCGCCTCTTTCTGCAGCTGTGCGAGCGGCATGCCCTCTGTAAACGAACCGGGCATGATCTCGCCGTGCATCTTGTGCAGCAGCGGCTTCTCGTCGAACGTCTCAAGTTGACTGGGACCGCCTGCCATGCACAGAAAGATCACCCGCTTTGCCCGTGCCATGTGGTGGCCGAGCCCGGACGCCACTTGCGGGCTGCTGCCGGCGATCGCCGACATCCCCGGCAACTGAGACAGCGCCGCAGCACCTACACCCATCGACAACGAGCCAAGAAACTGCCGTCGATTGATGCGTGCCAACTCGGCTTGAAGCGGAAGAGACTCAGTCACGGTTGATTGTCTCGTGCAGATTCAAGATAGTCCGGCACACGTGGGTCCACGCCGCTTTCTTGGCGGCCTCTTCACGGCCCCCGGAAACCAACGCCGCTTCCGCGGGGGTCTGCCGCCAGTGCTCCAGACTACTTCCAAGTAGTTGCTCCAGACGGTCAACTTCAGCGTTCGAGGGTCGTCTTCCGGTTGCTTCTCGCATGGCCCAAGCAAGTTGATCTCGGGTTGACCCGGGCGCGTGCTCCAGCACGCGCTGGGCCATGGCTCGTGCAGCTGCGATGGCGACCGGGTCGTTCATCATCGCCAGTGCAGCCAGCGGCGTGTTTGACACGGGCCGCTGGGCCGTGCACTCAACTCTGGAGGGAGCGTCAAATGCCTTGAGCATTGGGTGCAGGAACTGGCGTTGCCAGTGCACATAGACCCCTCGTCGCCACTGGCGTTCATCTTGGTCCGCCTTGTACTTCCGCGGTGGGAAGTTCAAGTGCTGATACAGCCCCGGCGGCTGGGGGGGCTTCACACTCGGACCGCCAACCTTGTCCACTAACAGACCGCTCACAGACAGCAATCGGTCGCGAACCAACTCCGCCGGCAATCGGCTTCTGCTCTGTCGCGCGAGGAGCAGATTCTCCGGGTCACGCTCTACAGACTCAAGTGAGGGGACCGAAGACTGACGGTATGCGTCTGACATCGCGATCCGCCGGAGCATCGCCTTGATGTCCCACCCTGACTCAACAAGATCAATCGCAAGTGCATCAAGTAACTCCAAGTGCACAGGCGGGCGGCCCTGTCCACCAAAGTCATCTAGTGAGGGACAGAGCCCGACGCCCATCATCATCGTCCAGAGTCGATTCACGAGCACCCGCGCCGTCAACTCGCCCACGCCACCTTCTGCGATGGGTGTTGTCAGCCAGCGGGCAAAGTCGAGCCGGTCGGGGCGATCCTCCACCTCGAGTGATCCCATGAATGCTGGAATGGCAGGCTCAACGAGTTCGCCTGACTCGTCCAGAAAGTCGCCCCGGGGCAGGATGCGTGTGGGGCGGGGGGTTTTGAGTGTCCTTGTATAGACGGTCTTGGGCAGAGATTTATCGTGTTGAGCAAGTGTGCGCTCAGCGGACTTCACTGCTGCTCGATGCTGTTGCACCTCGGGTGAATGGGCTGATTGGAGGGTGGCCAGCAACGCCTCTTGGGCCTCGGAACGGTCCGTCGCTCTGAGGGCGGTTTGAACCTCATTGGTGAGTCCACCTGACTCCACACCGGCGCGATCCCACCGAACCGTTCCACCATGTTGAGTGAATGCCCACCCATTGATCGTCGCGTCCTCTGCGAGGCCGACTTCGCTTGCCATCACTTCCAGGCGAACCCACTCACCCAGAGGAGGGAGGTCGCCCTTTCGCTGGTAGCCGGTCCATGAGTTCCCCCGCCTACCGTAGCCAATGCTTGAGTCTCCCCAAACGGCTCGGTGCTCCCAGTCGTCGCCGTCAGCATTGAATTGGAGCATGACTGCGTTGGGTGGGTCTTCTTCAGACAAGTAGACCCACGTGTACAGCAGGTCGTCACCTTTGAGTTTGATCTCCCGATCAGCCTCGCTTGTGTAGTGCTGAATCAGGCCTTCCGACTGTTGCAGCCGGTAGGCAGTGCCCGAGTGGGGTAGGGGATCCGTGCCACTTTGGAAGTTCCAATCGCCTTGAACATGGCCTCCAGTGTCTGCCAGGTCGTCAACCCAAAGCGTGTCCTCTGTATGCCTTTGCTCAACGTCGGTGAGCAGGTCTTGAGCCCACTGTTCTCTGTCTGTGGTGAGCGCTGCTACGGCTTCACTCATGGCGTTTCGAGCCGACTCGATTTTCATCTGGATGGCTGCACGCTTGCGGTTGGACTCATCGGTGGCAACCTGCATCTCCGGTACGCGCCTTGTTGGCGATGTGTTCAGGCCGTTGTATGGGTCTTCCAGATGTTCTTCGTCGTCGATGTCTGCAAAGAATGCGCCCATGGCGTAGTAGTCATGCATGGTGTACGGGTCGTACTTGTGGTCATGACACTGGGCGCAACCAACTGTGGCACCCATCCAGACGGCTGAGGCGTTGCGGATGCGATCACCCATGTAGATCGCGCGGTATTCCTTGAGTTGCACGCCGCCTTCATGGGAAGTCTGAATCAGGCGGTTGTATGCGGTTGCGACTTTTTGACTCTGCGTTGGATTGTCGAGCAGATCGCCGGCAAGCTGCGCCTCCGTGAATTGGTCGAAGGGCATGTTGCTGTGGAAGGCGTCGATGACCCAGTCTCGGTACGGCCAGATGTGCTGAGCTTGATCGCCGTGATAGCCGACGGTGTCAGCGAACCGGACAAGGTCGAGCCAGAACATGGCCATGCGTTCAGCGTAGTTGTGACTTGCCAAGGAGTGATCAATGGCGCTCGCCCAGGCTGCCTCGTCGGGGTTCTTCAGGTAGGCATCTAGTTGCGCTGTGGTGGGTGGAAGCCCGGTTAGATCTGTGGTGAGGCGGCGGAGCAGGGTTGCGGAATCGGCCTCTGGGGCAGGTTGCAGGCGCTCCTGTTGAAGTCGGTGGCTGATCCAGCGGTCGATCGGGTCGTTGGACCAGGACGAGTGTGTTGGGGGGGGGACGGGGACGCGTTTTGGTGGTACATACGCCCAGTGAGGTTCGTAGCTTGCGCCTTGTTCGATCCAGGTGCGAATGAGGTGGCGCTGCTGGTCGGACAGGGCGTTGTGGACGGCCTTTGGGGGCATCGGATCGCCGGGGTCAATGATGCGGATCCAGGCTCTGCTTGCCTCGGGGTCGCCGGGAATGATGGCTTGTTGGCCTCGCCGTCGTGGGGCGGTGGCAGACTCGAACGTGGTCAGGTCGAGATCGGCTTCGCGTGCGGCGGCGTCGAGGCCGTGGCAGGCGAAGCAGTGATTGGAAAGGATGGGGCGGATCTGGCGGGTGAAGTCGATGGGGGGGGATGTGTCTGGAACTGCCGCCTGAACGAGGGGGCTCAAGGTTGCGGCGGTCAGGCTGGCCGCGAACAAGGCAAGGGCCGAGGGGATCATCTAGGTGATGGTAGTGGGGGGCATTGTTGGACACCCACCAACCAGTCGACGACGAAGGCTGCGTCCTGCCTGAGTCCGGCGTTGGCGACGAACCGGGCCGCCCCGCGCGCGAGTATGCTCCGAGTGGATGAGATTGACGCAAAGTGCTCGCTGGCCTGGGCCAGCATGCCGGTGGTGCCGAGGCCGAGGTAATGCTGGCAACGGATCACGCTGTTCACGAGTCTCGCCATCTGTGGGAAAGTCAACGACGGGCACACGAATCGCAGGCCGACGGTGTGTTGGTGCCAGCCTCCGGTCCACTACGAGTCTCCCTGCTCGTTACAAAACACGCTGACCAGGGCTGAGATGTCATGTTGCCCTAGGCCTACTTGCTTCGCCTCCTGAAACACAGCCTGAACTGCGTCCTGCAGCACGAGATTCGTTCCGAGTGACTTGGCTACGGAGTGAATCGTCTCATGCGCGGCTGCCCAGGTATTCAGTGACGCTTCGGTGGACTTGGTGTCGTCGTCCCGAATAGCCTCGAACGCTCTCACCTGTTCGCCCATCAAGACGCCGTTGACCGTGCTGCTGTGCTGCATGAAGAGATCGGCCGGAATCCCGGCCTTCAATGCGATCGCCATGCCGTTGACGAAGCCAATCATTGCGGTTGCGAATCCTGCCACAACTGCTCGGCTTAGTGCGGCGGGCTGTCCAATGTCATCACCCAGATTCATCCACTCGGGCGCAAGCACGCAACAAACATCTTCACACGCCGCTAACACTTCGGGCTGTCCAGCCATCAACAAAGACGCTGCCGAAGTCCCGAGTTGGCTGGGATAGCACTGCACCTTGCCTTCGGCGATCCGACCGCCGTGTTCATGGATCAGTGCAGCGTGTTGCCTCACTTCTTCAATTGTGCCGGTGGTCAGTTGCAAGATGCACACGCCGTCAAAGGCAGTGTGCAAGCCATGCTTCTCGATGAGCTCGTGCCAGGCTGCGTAGTCAGTGAGGCAGATCACTACCTTCGTGCTGTCCTTGAATGCGTCGGCAGGCCCATCGCAGGCCGAAGCGCCCATAGCCACAGCCGCATCCACCTTCTCGCGGGAGCGATTCCACACGGACACGCTGTACCCGGCCTCAAGCAGGGTACGAGCAATACTCAAACCCATCGCACCAAGGCCGATGACGGAGACTGAACGGCCCAGATCACCATGTTCATCCATGCGGACAGTCTCCTGCGACTCGCAACGTAGGTCAATTCCATTGACTTTGATGCGGCACCCAAGCATAGATGGTCCGACGAACCTGTTAACTGGTTTCTGAGAGCGCGAGAGTTTGGGGGCAATCGACGCCTTTGAGCGCGTTCGGATCGGGGCTCGATCAGAACGACTTCAAAGCCGAGAGCGCCCAACCCCCGCGACAGGGTCGCCAAGGTCCTATCTCTCCGCTCTCTCCTGTTAACGACACGGCCCCCTTCGTCTTTGAAGGAGGCCGGAAGATCAGGAGAGCAGTCGAGATCGCTCTGGCTACGCCCTCGCTCTCCTGCTCTGTTTGGTCCTCAAGCCCGCCCTGCGGGCGGGCTTGAGGACCAAACTCCCCCGGCTGGACTCGAACCAGCAACCTAGCGGTTAACAGCCGCTCGCTCTACCAATTGAGCTACAGGGGATTGGGTTGGACCGAGCAGGATACCGCCCCAATCTGGCTCGATCAAGGCGACTGGAGGTCGGCAAGCGTCGCCCGCCGCAGGGCCCGGTTCATCAGGTCATGGTCGTCGCGTGACCAACCATCAGCCCGCATGATGTTGATGACCACCACGGTGGTGGTCTCGAGCTCGCCATTGAAGCGGGCCAACGCCTCGTGCATGGCAGGTGCCCCGTCGGCTGCCTGCGGTCGCTGCGACGCCTTAAGCCGAACCGCAACCAAGGCCTCACGAAAGGCGTCAAAGCGGGGGGCCTGAATCGCCTCGACATCAAGGGGATCGAGCCTCACAACACGCATCCGCTGGTGAGGGGGCGTCTGAGGCTCAGCATCGCCACTACCACAGCCGGGCAGGGACAGCCCCTGAGCTACTAGAGCAACCCCCAGCAGCGTCTGCCGCCACATCTTGGGCCTCATCCTGTTGCAATAGGCCACGGTATCTGGATGATACAGACATGCCGACGATGCGCCGATCTCAGCTGAGTAGGTCTTTCAGAGGGTTCTCCCTCGTCGAGATCCTCGTCGTGATCGCAATGATCGGCATTCTGGCCGGACTCATTCTCGTGGGCACAGTGGCCATGGAGAACAAGTCGATCTCGCTGCTCGATGCCAGCACACACAACGATCTGGTCAAGGCAAATATCGCCCACACCGCCGACCACAACGGCAGGTGGCTCAATCCCATGACGTATGGCGATTCAGATACATGGGTGGACTGTGGGGGAAACAACCTGATTGACGGAGTCGAACAGCCAGGCTCACTCAGGCAGGGGGAGGCGTGGGCCTACATCGGCAATCTCGCCACCTACAAGTCTCCCGAAGACAAGTCTGCACGCATTCGTAGTTACTCATACAACGCACAAGTCGGCGTCCGCTGGGACGGATACCACACCCAGCAGGGCTACGGGCCCGGCACCCAAACCATGGGCACAGTGCCGATGCCTTCCAGCACCATGCTGACCGTGTCCGAGCACTCCGAGTATGGCTACAACCCACAGGGCTTTTACGTGGGCTTTGCTGGATCGAGTTGGGAAGGATGCTGGGTGGACTTCCCCGCCTATCACAATCCCATGGGCGTCAACATCGGCTACGTAGACGGCTCCGTACGCTTCTACACATTCGCAGATCCCAATCTGTCGGAGATGGTGACACACGCCTACACATGGGGCGTCGAAGGCCCTGATCTGGACTTCTTCGCCAGCATCATGTTGCCCGGCTGGGATCGTGAATGGTGATTCGCGGGCAGGGGCGCATCAATTCCGCAGCAGGTCCGCGCCGCTGAAGCGCTTCAATCGTCTCCAGAACTGGCCGTTCAGCCCAGTTCCGGCCGATCAATATCCATCTTCGAAGGTACTTGTATCTGTCCCGGCGAGCATCGATTCTGGCGGAGGCTTGCCATCAGTAGTTGATGCGGCGGCAGTGAAGAGCAGCATGCTTGAGCGCAGCCATCATGGCGACTCCTCACACACCAGCGATTCCACAATGCCCTCCATCGCCTTGTCGGGAATGTGGCTGAACTTCATGTCGCGGAGCCACGCCTTGAACCGGGAGTGACTTGCTGACATGTCCAGGCCATTGCGTGACTGCTTGATCACGGCGTCGGAAATGGGCTTGCGGCGGTCTTGAAAGGCCTGCAGCGTGGTTGTCAACTCGCCATCTTCAGCCAGCATGTCTGCGAGCACCACTGCGTCGCGAATGGCCGTGCACGCACCCATGCCCGCATACGGGCTCGTGGCGTGAGCGGCATCGCCCAGCATCACGATGCGATTGTCGAACCAGGGGTCAAGGGCAAGCAGGTCACTGGCCTGCGTGAGCACGAGTTGATCATCGGACGTTGCATCGATCGCAGCCTGCAAGGTGGGGTGAGCGTTGGGTATGGCTGCCCGAACATCGTCGATGCTTGGTGGCGCCTTCATGTCGGGCACGGTGCCATTCATTGCCACATACCAACGACACTCACCATTGCCGATGTCCGCCAGGCCGGCCTTGATGCCCGGTTGCCAAAACTCCATCTGTCGATTTGGTTCCAGACCCGGTGGATGTTCATCGAGCACGGCAATCCAACCACCACTGCCGAACAGTTCCAAGTCGGCCTCCGGATGGAGCACCTTTCGAATGACACTGTGGGCGCCATCGCAGCCAACAATCAGATCACCTGCATCTGAACCGCCACCTTCGAACTGCGCTATGGCCCGATCGCCATCCACGGCGGCGCCAATGCAGCAACTGGGCCGCACCAGTGCATCGCCCAGCATGTCGCCCATCGTCTGGGCCAGACGCTTGCGATTCACCTCATAGCTGTCACAGCCGTGCGCTCGAGAGATGCGGCCCACCGGCATCTGGCAGATCGTCGAGCCTTTGCGGCCATGCACTTCAAGCACTTCCAGAGGCGCTGCTACCGACGCCATGGGCACGCCCAAGTTGGCCAATTCCGCTGCCGCGTAACTCCAAATCAGGAAGGCCGTTCGATGGCTCTGGTAATGACCATACTTCTCATGCACAACACACTCGATGCCCCTCTGACGCAAAGCCAGCCCCAGCGTCATGCCGCCGATGCCTCCGCCGATGATGATGACTCGATTGACCTGTGCCAAATGGTGTGCTCCTTGTTTGGGGTGCAGATGGGCAGCCTAGGGCTCAGAATCGATGACGGCAATCGCACCAGCACAGGCAGATGTTGCTGGTCTGACCCAAGCCCAGCAGGGCGTTGTCACCAGTTGGTCCTGCTGTGGCCAGGACCTGTTCCAGTCAACGACCACGATGGAAGTACAAGACTGCAACTTCAATCCCTACGGCTGCGTGTACGGTCGGCAGGGGCCCATGTGGCGATTCGACATGAGTGAGGTGCCCGAGGGATCGCAGATTCACGCTGCCGAACTCACCTTCACGGTCGGTGGGTACTGCACCGCAGATGAAGTTGACGTGAACCTCAAGGCAATCAGTGGCACACTCAGTTCCGGCATGGTGTCAGGCATCGTGAATTCGCCGGATCAGTCACTGACCATGTCGGTGAACTGGTCGGCCAACACCGCAATCAGCGCTGCCGCTGTCCAGTCGGCCCTCGAAATGGGGTCGTTGGTCGTCTACATGCATCTGGATGATGATGTCTGCCTGATGGGCACCGACGCAAACTTGGAAATCGACTCCACACCACCGCCGCCTGTTTGCACCGGCGACTTCAACGGCGATGACATGGTTGGGGCCACCGATCTGCTGGTGCTGCTGGCTGTCTGGGGCGACTGCGATGGATGCGATCAGGACATCAGCGGCGACGGCATGGTCGGCGCCGACGATCTTCTGGCCTTGCTCTCAGCTTGGGGCCAGTGCGACTGATCGATGCACCCAATAGAAAGTGACCACGGCGGCACGTGTCCAGCACGGGCCGCCGTGTCGTTTGCGTCAAGGCGGTAGGATCAGCGTCATGAACAACACCAAGTGCTGCGGTGGAGGGTGTCCTTCTGGAATGATCGTTCGGGCCGTGGGATCAGCCATGCGGCCCGGGCGAGTACTGCTGGGGGTGTTCTGCCTGGCCGTGTTGGTTGGCGGTGGCCACATTTGGGACGCCATCGTCGGCTCGTGGATCACCGCTGAGCAATTGCCAGCACAGGTTCAACGCAGCGGCGCCGTGGCGCCCTTTGAACTGACACTGCTGCTGGTGGAGTCTTCATTGGCGTCGATCAAGTCGGGTGTGCTCACCCTTTCGTGGGCGTCAATTGTTGAGGGCGGGCTTGGACTCACTGTTGGAACGCCGATGACCTTGTGGGGGGTCGGGGCGATTTGGTACATCGTGTGCTTCGGGCTATACAGCGTTGTCGTGCTCTCGATTTCGATCGGTCTGCAGTCTCGATTTGAAGCGATCACCGTGGCCGAAGGTGAACCCCCGTCGATGAATCGGCTCACGCACGAGGCGGGTTGGTTGTCGGGTGCATGGGTCTGGTCCTGGCTGACGCCCTTGTGCATCATTGCCGTGCTGGCGCTGGGCATCATGGCGGCGGGCTTTGTGCTGCTCAACATTCCCGTGTTGAACATGGTGGGTGGCATCTTGTGGGGCGTGGTGATGTTGCTGGCGTTGGGGCTTTCGATCGCGCTGCTGGGGCTGGGCGTCTCCGGAGCGCTGCTCATTCCCGCTGTTGCGGTTGATGGATGTGCTGGCCCCGATGCCATGCACCGTGCCTTTACGGGCGCAACATCTCGACCGCTGCGGTGGCTCTGGTATGTCGTTGTGATCATCATCTCGTTGGGGCTCGGGCTGCTGGTTGTGGAGACGGTGGCACAAACCACAGCTCGCGTGTCCACCGGCCTCGGTGGCGCTTGGGTATTCAACGACGTCATGCTTGAGGCACAAGGGGATTTGGGCGAGGCGTCTGACGCCGGTTGGACCACTCGCACGACAGGCGAGTTCATCGGCTTCTGGCTTGGCCTGTTGACCTGGCTCGTAGCAGGGTGGACGCTCTGCTTCCTTTCGGCCGCAACCACCCGCGCCTGGATGGCGCTTCGATCAACCATCGAGGGGCTTTCGCCCGAGCACATCTGGCGACCAGGCCTGATGCCCGGGACGCTGGCGCCAGTGCCGGACGGGGCTGCCAGTGATGAAACTGCGGGCGATGACGCAAGTGCTGGCGAGGGCACCGAGCCTGAGGGCTGATTGAGCCGCGGCCGCTTCCTTGCAGTTCAGGCTCAACTGCCTGATGGACACCATGTGGCCCGCTGCCACTGCCAATTGAATACCACTGGCCTCAAGCCAGGGTGTTGGAAACTTGCCTGTTGAGTTGAATCGCGCTGGGGCGATCAGTCCATCGGGTGAGTGCCAGCCTGCAGAATCGACTGGGTCCGCAGCACATGGCCACCCTCGCCCGCGAGGTGGTAACTCTGGACGTGAATCTGGTCGGAGTATCGCTGGAACTCAATCAGTGAGAGGCTCGGCAAGCCCTTCTCGCCCGGGGCGAGCGGCGCGTCGAGCACGAGGCCGTCGCTTTGCTCGCCGTGTTCAAGCATCTCGGCGTAGCAGCCCATGTAGAGATGGTTGCTGAGCGTCTCCGTTTGGATCGAGGTCACGTAGGTGATGCGATCGGAGAAGACCTCTTCGAAGTCTTTCTCGCCAACGCAGGGGATCGTGCTGAGCACGCCACGCTCCGGCAACTCGGCAGCATCGGGCACGACGACCTCGGTCAGCGTGGCACCATCAAACTCGAATCGAAAGGTGTGCCCACCAGGGTGGATCCAAGCTTCGAAGTCGTACTTGGGCTGCTCCATGTGCTGCCGCCCGCCGATCTTGAAGAACTCAGGGTGGACCGGGGTTCTGTAGAGAACCAACTGGTAGGTCTGGAGGCCGATGTCTCGTGGTGAACTGGTCATGGTGTGCTTCGGATCCATCCTGTCTGTGACTCGTTAGGAGCCGTCTCGGTGGCTCGTTCTTGCCGGTGGCATCCTGCCTGCTCCGGAGGGAAACGAACCACTGTCCAATCAGATTGCACCCACGACCGTGCGGGTAGCAGGCGGTATTCTCGCGTTCTGAACTTCGCTCGCAACCCCGATCTTTCAAGATTGCAAGCAAAGACGACAATCCTCAGAATGGCCCTTCAATGACCGAGATTCCAACCACCCCGGCCCAGCGATTGCGAGCGATTGATCAGTCGCTGGGCGTGTCATTTCGGCCTGTAGCGGCCCAAACAACTGGCGGGCAATCCACCAGTTCCACAGCGGCGCCTGCGTCTCTTGAGTCGATCGAAGCGAAGGCCCAGCAAGCATTTCCATTCACAAATGGGCTGGCTTCTGCCAGCCAACTCGTATTCGGGGAAGGCAATCCCGAGGCCGATTTGGTGTTTGTCGGCGAGGCCCCAGGGGCAGATGAAGATCGCACCGGGCGGCCCTTTGTCGGGGCAGCAGGGCAGAAACTCGATGAGATCATCGCTGCGATGGGGCTACGTCGGGATGCCGTCTATATCTGCAATGTCCTCAAAGCCAGGCCACCCAAGAACCGGGCGCCCCTGCCAGATGAAATCGCAGCCTGCGCCCCCTTTCTGCATGCCCAGCTCCAATGCATTCAACCTGCTGCCATCGTCGCACTTGGCGGGCCGGCAGCGAAGTTTCTGCTGGACACCGATGAGGGCATTTCTCGCCTCCGGGGCCGCTGGGGTGCCTGGCGGAATCCTCAAACCGGCCATGACACGCCGGTGATGCCAACCTTCCACCCGGCCTATCTGCTGCGGCAGTACACACCCCAAGTGCGTGGGCAGGTGTGGCAAGACATGCAACAAGTCATGAAAAGGCTTGGACTTACGTCTGCCTCAAGCTAGATTCGCGGTTCAGGACCGAAAAAAATGTGCCTGAGGTGCAACCGGGCCCGAAAACCGGCGAATACTCACATGCAACGAGGGCATTTGCCCGCCGGAGTTGCCCAAACAGCCCCCCCACAAGGAGCTCGTTTCACTGACGGTCAGTGGCGGGCTCTTTTTTTTTTTGCGCTCTTTGCGCTCCTCAATGCGACCTGTCTGTGCGGCTCCCGTTGGGCCCCTGAGGGCACTCGCCTCTGAGTTGCTTGCAGCGAGTGGGGTCTGAGCGTGGACCAGTTTGAGCACAGTGGCCGCTCACACGGGCCCACTGCTGTGTCGGGACTGTTGTGCTCAGGCAGGCGTGTTGTGCTCAGGCGCGCGAGTCGATCCAGATGGTGACCGGCCCGTCGTTGACGAGTTCAACCTCCATGGATGCGCCGAACCAACCGGTTTGCACGTTGACGCCGTGCGCCTCTCGAAGCTGCTTGATGAGCGCTTCAAGATGCGATCGGCCAACCTCTGGGTCGGCCGCTCGTACAAAGCTGGGCCTGAACCCCTTGCGGCAGTCGCCCGCCAATGTGAATTGCGACACAACGAGCATGGCATCGTCAGGGCCCATCGGTTGGTTCATTCGACCGGCATCGTCGGGAAAGATGCGCAGCCCCGCGAGCTTGTTGGCCATCCAGACCATGTCGCGTGGCTCGTCATCTCCCACGGCGCACACAAGCACCATCAGACCACGTCCGATCGAGGCGGAACGTTGCGGATCGTGCGTTCGCACAGTGGCACGCTGCACACGCTGCACGCAGGCGAGCATGCGATCAGCCGCCGCCAGCAGCGATGCCTGCAGCCGTGATCATGGCGCTGCCCTGATCGTCTACCAACTGCTGCCGATAGTCGATGAGTTCCAGTTCGGTTGGTTGCGTCAGCGCAAGCATCGTCTGGACGGCGCCGACACACGACCAGCGGGTTGGATTGCGGTGCCACTTGATGGCAGAGTCGAATGCCTCTGCATCACCTTGCAGCAGGGCGCCGATGAACTCACGATCGTGGCGCTCCACATCGGTTTGGCGTGCTTCATCTACCGGTCGAGGCTCACCGAATCGAGGCCCGACGTGGCTCAGGTCGCCGGTGGCGATGACGAGCGTCTTGCCAGGTGCCTCGGCGAGAATCTGAGCTGCAACGGTGTTGAATCGGTCGGGTGTGACTCTGGCAGCTTCGTCATCGTCGATCGGGTCCTGCAGCGGATCGGGGAGCAGTACGCCCACCACCGGCACATCGCCGAGTGTCGCTGTGATCCAGGGTGCCTGCATTTCGGTGCCGTGATCTGCCAGATGATCGAGCTCATCTACCACGAGGCGATCGCCCAACTCGTTGACCAGTGCATCGATCACTGGTGTATCCGGCTCGAGCCGACCAAGGGGTGACTGCACGCCCGCTCGAGACAGCACCACGCCATCGCCAACCCCGTAGTGGTTGTTGCCCAGCAGAACGACCCGATCGGCACCAGTGTGTTTGGCGGCGTGATACACGGCCGCATAGACCGGCCACATGACGTGGTGGTCCAGCCGGGGCGCAACAAGGCCACGCACAGGAAACTCGATCTCGGGGTCTTCGGTTTGTGAGAGCCAATCGTTGATCAGGCCGCCCACGTCATCCGTGTGCTGGCCGATCAAGCCGCCCTGTCGCAGCGGTAGAACGCCCTCCGTATGGACGGCCTGCTTTCGGTCCTCTTCCATCTTGGTGCAGGTGGGGCCCCACAGGAGGCCAACCTCGTCGAGCGACTGCACGAGTTTGAGCACCTGCTCCGGGTCGGCGCCACCATGCTGGGCAATCTGCTCGATGGTCCATTCGCCGTTCAAATGGCCCAGAGCCTTCATGACCGGCGGGGCCACGACCATGGTTCGGTCGGCCAGACCAAGTGGATCACGCAGGGCGATGCCCTGTTGCTGGCCCTGCTGAACCGGCTGGGGCAGAATGCGGCGCAAATGTGGCCGGGCGATGTGCTCTGGAAGGCCCTCAAGGGCCGTCGAAGCGGGGATATCGGACGAATCGTCAGGCATTGTCATCTCCGAGTGAAGGTGGGCAGGGTATCACCCCGATTCCCTCCTTCTGGGCGGCAATAGGAGGCTGCCGGGGCCGTTTCGCTTGTGCGCAAGAGGTCCACCCACAGCCCGTCCAAGGGTACACTCATCGACCCGGCCTTCCGCCCAATGGGGCCACCGGGTTCCAATCAGATTCCCGATCAGGGTGCTGGGGGAAACAGCACCTCGGAGACCACGACCGATGCATCGACTGCTCACCAACTCACTGTGCCTCGGGGCCATTGCCCTGGCTGTGGCGCTCAATGGCATGAGTGCCTCTGCCTTGGCTCAGGCCGCCCCAGAGCCTCCGGGCAAGGGTGATCCGGTCAAACCTCAGCCAGTCAAGCCCCAGCCGGTGAAGCCAGCTCCGCCTGTAGCCACACCCGGCAAGGCCGGCCCAGCGATTCCTCCGGGATTGGTGCGGCCAGGTGCGGCCGGGGGCTCTCAGGCTGCGGTGCCGACCAAGCCGCAGGTGATTCTCGCTGAGCCTCCGGCGATCGAGTTGGGTGAGTTCTCCACATCAGAGACCAAGGCCGGCAGCGTCACGCTGACCAACAGCTCTGATGAACCGGTCACCGTTCGCAGCGCCAAGGCATCTTGCGGATGCACCACTGCTGACTTCAAGCGCAACACCGTGCTTGGTCCCGGTGAGTCCACCGAGGTAACTGTGCGAATGAAGGGTGGCCCGACGGCTCGTGTTCTCAACAAGACCGTGACCTTCACAATTGACGGCTATCCCCAACTCAAGGTGCCGGTGAAGGGCAAGTCCATTTTGTACGTGGACATGAAGCCCAAGAAGATCGGAACCGAGCTCAACCCTGACGGCAAGATCGTGCTGGAGTCCATCGACGGCAAGCCGTTCAAGATCACGTCGGCCAATCCGCCCGTCATCGATGGCATCACAGAAGAAGCCAAGGCCAAGCACGAGGTTCACATCGACTGGGATCGCTTCTTCGACGAGGCTCGGAATGCCCGGATGACGTTCTATTACGATCACCCGCTGTGCGATCAGTACTACACGATCGTCGCTCTGACCCGCGAGCAGCGCACCGCCCTCAACGAGAAGATTCGCGGGGACAAGCTCAAGAACGGCCAAGGGCCGCAGGCAGGCCCCAAGCCGCCGCCAGTCGCTCGTAACAACGACCTCGCCTCCATGGTTGCCACCGGAAACGTTTCGGGCGCCAAGGCTCGTCTGGAAGCGGGCGAGTCGGCCGATGCCACCGACGGCAATGGGCTGTCGATGCTGGCGATCGCGGGCAAAGAGGGCAATGTTGAGATGATCGAATTGCTGCTCGACAAGGGCGCCGATGTCGACGTGCGTGATCGTGTCGGTCGCACGCCCCTGATGCACGCAGGAACATCTCGTAGCCCCGAAGCGATCCGCCTCTTTATCGATCGCGGCGCCGATGTGAATGCCCGCGACAGTTTCATTGGTGGCCCGCTGTCATGGACCTCCGGCTTCGGCACGGCCGAGTCGGTGCAGGATCTACTTGATGCCGGAGCGCAGGTGGAGACCATCAGTGGTGCCACCGGCTACACGCCATTGATCTGGGCATCAGGCTTCGGTGATCCCGAGTCGGTGCCGATGCTGCTTGAGGCTGGCGCCAACATCGAGGCCAAGGGCTCGATCGAAGGCAACACGGCGCTCATGCATGCGTCCAAGACCGGCAAGATTGAAGCCATGCGAACGCTGTTGGAAGCAGGCGCTGACAAGTCGGCTCGCAACAGTCTCGGCCAAACGGCGCTGCTGGTTTCCGCAGCCCACCCAGCCGGATCGCGTGAGAAGATCGAACTCTTGCTCGATTCGGGCTGTGACATTTCAGCCGTCGATAACAGCGGCCGCTCAGTGCTCGATCTGGCCAAGGCCCGCACAGATGCGGGTTCAGCAGCCGTGGTGGCTCTGTTGGAAGAGCGCATGCCAAAGAGCGAGTGACGCTCAGTTGAGTTCAATCCACGTCGCCGGCGGATTCGATCCGCCGGCGGCGTTTGCTTTTTGGGGTATGGCCTCTTGGCCGCGAGGGGCTCTACAATTCAGGGATGACCACAGCCACCACAACAAACAGTGCGGCCTGGACTTCGCTCGCCGAGGCGTCCCGCCGCTGGAACACAATCAACTCCATCGCTTCTCTCCTGCATTGGGACCAGGAGACGAAGATGCCGTCCAAGGCGATCGACCATCGTGGACGGCAGGTGTCGCTGCTGGCCCGCATGGGGCACGAAGAGGCGACGAGTGAGCGGGTGGGCGACTTGATCAGCGCGTGTGAAGACGACGCGGCCGTGTCAGATGATCCGGATGCCGCCGTAAATGTGGAGCGGCTGCGTCGCGACTATGACCGTGCGACACGCATTCCAGCATCTCTGGTGGGAGAAGAAGCTGAGTTGGCAACGCAGGCCCAGCACCATTGGGCGAAGGCTCGCGGGAGTAACGACTTCGGGGCATTTGAGCCGTGGTTGACCAAGGTGATCGATCTGATGCGTCGCAAGGCTGAGTGTTTCGGCTGGGATGATGGCTGCGAGCCATGGGATGCGCTGGCGGAAGACTACGAGCCTGGCTGCACGGCGGCATGGGTGGAGTCGGTGTTCACGCCATTGCGTGAGCGGCTGCAGGGCTTGCTCGATCGAGTCATGGGTTCACCAACGCCGCCGAGCAACGCTTTCAATGAGGTGTGCCTGCCTGTCGATGCGCAGGAGCGATTCGTGCGGCTGATTGCAGATCGCATTGGCTTTGACTTTGATCGGGGGCGCTTGGACACATCGACCCATCCCTTCTGCAGTGGGTTCCATCCCACCGATGTGCGCATTACGACGCGATTCCATGAGAACAATCTCAATGACGCCATCGGATCGACCATGCACGAGTGCGGGCACGGCATCTACGAGCAGGGGCTCCGCAGTGACATGGCCGGGTTGCCGCTGGGTACGTCTGTGTCGCTTGGCATTCACGAGTCGCAAAGCCGAATGTGGGAGAACCAGGTCGGTCGTAGTGAGTCGTTCTGGCGATGGTGCCATGGGGAGTTGCGACGGGAGTTTGGCGATGCTGTCGCCCACCTGTCGTTCGAAGATGTCTACGGTGGGGCCAACATCGTGCGGGCCGATCTCATTCGTGTGGAGGCCGATGAAGCCACCTACAACATGCACATCATGATTCGCTTCGAGTTGGAGCGGGCCATGCTCAGGGGTGATCTGGAGGCGGCCGACGTGCCTGGGGCGTGGAACGAGCGGTACCGCGAGTATCTGGGTGTTGAAGTGCCAGATGATGCTCGCGGCTGCATGCAGGACATTCACTGGTCAATGTGTGCGATGGGCTACTTCCCGACCTACACGCTGGGCAATCTCTATTCGGCCCAGTTGTACGAGGCTGCTTGTCGAGCGGTGCCGGATCTGGAAGCGGGCTATGCAGAAGGTGTGTTCGAGCCGCTGCGTGTTTGGCTCAACGACAATGTGCATGTGCATGGCCGCCGCTATCAGGCTGCTCAATTGTGTGAAGTTGCTACCGGTGCACCTTTGAGTGCGGATCCTCTGATGCGGCACTTGGAGCAGAAGCTCTCAGCAATCTACGGGCTGTGATTCGGGGGGCGTCGCGGCGGTGTCCGTGACTCCTCTTGTGCGTGCTGGCGATGTTCGCGGAGTGATCTGCCTGCCTGGCAGGCTCCCTCTTTCAGCAGATGTCTGTGCGAATGTGGCTGTCTGACTGTAGGCGCCCGTGACCTGTTCAGTGGCTGACTTGTCGTGGAAACTGGTGCAAGGCTGAGGTTGCTGCGGCCCCGCTCGACGGTGGCGAGGCGGTGGTGGGGGCAGGTGATGGGTGTCGAACATTGAGTGCACATGTTCGTGGTGATTCAGTTCAACGGCGAGGGCGCTGTTGCATCGTGACATTGAACGTCCGGTTTATGCCGCTGCGGCGCAGGCGAATTGGGTAGGTCCGGCCCGGCTGAAGCAGTGCGACGACGTGCCGTAGATCTTCGCTGTCGAGGATGGGGCGTTCATCGATGGTCTCGATGATGTCGCCCATGCGTAGGCCCGCTTGATGTGCTGGAGAGTCAGGTACAACGCGGGTGAGGATGCACGCATCGGCATTGGTTGATTCGTCGTAGTGGTCGTTCGACAGGACGCCAAGCCAGCCTCGGGTAGCTCGGCCGGTGTTGATTATTGAGTCGGTGATGCGTTGCACCGTTTCGCCCGGAATGGCGAATCCCACGCCGCTGCCGTTGCCGGTCAACGATCGAATGGCCACGTTGAGGCCGATGACGCGGCCGTGGAGATCGACGAGTGGTCCGCCGCTGTTGCCGGGGTTGATGGCGGCGTCGGTCTGGATGAGGTGTTCGTATTCGCTGATGCCAAGCCGCGTGCGACCAGTGGCGCTGATGATGCCTGCAGTGACGGTTTGGTCGAGACCAAAGGGGCTGCCCACGGCGAGGACCCACTGGCCCACACGGGCGCTATCGGGGTCTGCGAAACGGGCTGCTGGTGGGCGGGCGGCGTCTATCTGAAGGACGGCCAGATCGGTGGGGGTATCGCGGCCGATGAGGCGTGCGCGGTGGCGGCGTCCGTCGTCGGTCTCGATCACGACCAGGGTGGCGCCTTTGATGACGTGGGCATTGGTGACGATGTGTCCCTCGTCGGAGATCACGAGCCCGGTGGCGTAACCCTGGAGGGGGTCGTCTGCGTCGAGCAGATTGGATGGGCGGGCGTGGCCGGGGCGGGCGACCCCGACGCGTACCACCGATGGGCGGATGATGCTCGAGCCATGCTCAAAGGCGATGGCGAGTTGGTCGGCTGCTGAGATGGCGGCCTGAACGGCAGGTGGAGGCGGGGCGGCGGAGGGCTCACTCGCGGGGGTGGCTGCAGATCCACCCAGCAGGGCGAGGGTGCTGGCGAGAGCGGTTCCGGGGAGGGGCATCGTGGTGCTACGGGGCGACCTGTCGGGAGGATCGCGCTGTGCTGGGAATCTGCTGACACTGCTGATTCTGCCCTGCTGATTCTGGACACCCATCAATCTTGGCTGAAGCCCCTTGGCGGCCTATCAAAGCGGGGAATCATCTGATTGATGGGTGTCCACTATTGGCCTCAACACTGGCCTCGGGGATTTAGAGCATCGGGCGCATCCAGAGGCTCCCCGGCATGGGACCAGGGCTACGACCAGTGACCTGAACCAAAGACGGAGCAACGCCGTCCAATTCAAGCAGGCCAAGCGTGGCCATTGCCGCCGCCTCTCTTGCCGGGGCGTTCGGGTACATCTCTACCGGCCGCGGGGATGCCTCCTTGATCGTTTGAACCAACGCAACATGGTGCATCGAGCCACCGGCCAGCAGCAGCGGACCATCACCAAGTTTGCTCGCCTCTATGCCGATGATCGTCCCCAAGACCATCGCCAGCGTGGCGGCAGCGTGCTCGGGTGGAATGCCTTGAAGTGAGTCCAGCACATCATCATGGATGTCGGCTTGTCCCATTGCAGTTTTGCCTGCGGTTCGACTCACCAACGTACCCAAGAGCAACCTGGCCAAAGGCGCATCTGGTGTGCCGGACATTGCAGCGGCTCCATCCTTGTCAAAGGGCACCCCCAGGCGTGTGCTAGCGAGCGTGTTGAGCAGATGATTGCAAGGCGTCAGATCTCGCCCAGCCACCGAGTCGACATGGCGGTTCGACCCCAGGGCGGTCGCATTGGCGAATCCGCCAAGGTTGACAATGACGCAGGGCGCCAAATGGCGACAGGCGATCCAGTCAGTCAGTGGAGTCAGCGGAGCCCCTGAGCCCCCACGAGACATGTCGCCCAGCCGCTGACCAGTCACGGCAGGCACTTGGAACGCCGCGACGATTGGGGCGAGATTGATGAGCTGCCAGGTTGATGAAGGGCCATGGTGCACGGTCTGCCCATGCACAGCGATGCAGGTCAACTCTGGCAGATCGCCCAGTTCCCTGATGGCTTCAACGATCTGCTCTGCAAGCAGGTTCCCTGCTTCCGCGATCGCCTCGGCACGAACCCGCTGGCCGGCGGCAAGCAATCTGAGCGTGTGGGCGCTGGCGCCCATTGGTGTGTGGGCGTGCGTCACCGTTTCGACCTCGAGGTCCAGGCCACGATTGTTGCCCCTGATCAGGGCTGCGTCGATGCCGTCCAAGCTGGTGCCTGTCATCACGCCCACGGCGAACCGCTCCGAGGGTGATTCTGGTACAACTCCGCCGTCAAAGGCGTCGATCGGTGCCTGGAGATCAGTGGACATGGGCATGCGTATCGTGGTGACGGGTGGGGCCGGGTTTATCGGGTCGCATCTGTGTCGTCGCCTGCTTGATCAGGGGCACGACGTTGTCTGTGTGGACAATTTCTTCACCAGTTCCAAGCAGACGATCGAGCCATTGGAGGCCGAGGCCGGGTTTTCGCTGGTGTGTCATGACATCATTGATCCGTGGTTTCCCGATGGGCCTGTGGACCGCATCTACAACATGGCCTGCCCGGCTGCTCCGGGACATTACCAATACAACCCGGTCAGGACGATGAAGGCTTCAGTTTCCGGCCTCATCAACATGCTGGGCATGGCCAAGGCGACGGGCGCGAGGATTCTGCAAGCCAGCACCAGCGAGGTGTACGGCGATCCTGAAGTGTCTCCCCAGACGGAGGCCTATCGAGGCAATGTGAACCCGATCGGGCCGCGTGCCTGCTACGACGAGGGTAAGCGGGCAGCGGAGACGTTGTGCTTCGATTATCACCGCGAACACGGCGTGGACATTCGCGTGGCGAGGATCTTCAACACCTTCGGGCCCCACATGCATCCCTTTGATGGTCGGGTGGTGAGCAACTTCATTCGCCAGGCGTTGGCTGGTGAAGACATCACGCTCTTCGGAGATGGGGGCCAGACTCGGTCGTTCTGTTTCGTCTCGGATCTGGTTGATGGGCTGATGCGACTCATGGAAGTTGATGACTTCACCGGCCCTGTGAATCTAGGCAACCCACATGAGCGCACCATTCGCGACTTGGCTGAGCACGTGATTGCCCTGACCGGCAGTGGATCTGAGCTCGTGCATCGACCTCTGCCTCCGGACGATCCAAAGCAGCGGCGGCCGGACATCTCGCTAGCTCAGGAGACGTTGGGGTGGTCCCCGGAAGTTGCGCTCGAGGATGGCCTCGGTGCGACCATCGAGTACTTCAAGGGGCTCGATTTGGACCAGTGGGCACCCCCGACACCGTTTTGGGAAGCCCCGCCGCAACGGTGAGCGAGCATTGAGACCCGTGGCCACCTTGGCGGCAGCGCTTGTCAGTGCGGCGGTCGTGGGGTGATGGTGACAACAGAGTGCCAATCGTGGACACCCATCAATCTTGGCTGAGGCCCCTTGGTGGCCTATCAGGGCGGAAATGTTCTGATTGATGGGTGTCCACTATTGGCCGCGAGATCGACCTGGCGGGCTGCCGCAGGCCGAATTGATGGGTGTCCAATATTGGCCCAATATTGGCCGGAGGCACTTTCAAAGCGGGGAAGACGATTTTCAGAAAATGTGCTTGTTCGGGTCTTGTCAGGACGATGATGACCCGCAACACTACCCGTACGACACCCGAACATCGGCGTTCGGAGCTGGCACCAAGAGCCAGCACGTCATGGGGCCACTTCAGGCCCTGACATCCAAGACCCTCAACGGCCCGGGCGAGCCCCTGGCGACCCGATTTCGGACCAACCCGCGACCCGCGACCCGCGACCCGCGACCCGCTCCCGAACTCAGTCACCAGAAAGCACGACCGAATGACACAGGGTCCACTCCGGCAGGCCAGAGACGGCCGGCCAAGGCATCTGGATCAGACATCAGAAGCCCAAGCGAAAGGACTCCGCCAAGATGGTCAAGAACAAGAAACGACTCGACGCCACGCAGAACAAATCCGCCCAATCCAAGGGGCGAAACAGCAGGTCCTCGGCAAGTGGGGCTGGGCGTGCTACCGTTCCCAATGAAGGAAAGGAATCCACCATGGCACGCAAGGACGCAACGACCAACGACCGCGCCTCAACGCAACGAACCAAGGCCCTCGAACTGGCCCTCGGCCAGATCGACAAGGCCTTCGGTTCTGGCTCGATCATGAAGCTCAATGGCGACCAGATCAAGCAGATCGAAGGCATCCCCACCGGCCCACTGAGCTTGGATCTGGCGCTTGGTGGTCGCGGCCTGCCCCGCGGTCGAGTGATCGAGATTTACGGCCCAGAATCATCGGGCAAGACGACCCTTGCACTAAATGTGGTCGCCAACGCCCAAAAAGGCGGCGGCACCGCGGCGTTCATCGACGCCGAACACGCCCTCGACCCGACCTGGGCCCGCCGCATTGGGGTCGATATCGATGAGCTGCTCGTCTCTCAGCCCGACACCGGCGAGCAAGCCCTTGAAATCTGCGAGATGCTCGTTCGATCCAACGCCGTAGATGTGGTCGTGGTTGACTCGGTCGCCGCACTCATCCCCCGAGCTGAAATCGAAGGCGAAATGGGCGACTCGCACGTGGGCCTGCAGGCACGCCTGATGAGCCAGGCCCTCCGCAAACTCACCGGCGCAATCGCGAAGTCTTCCTGCATCGTGATCTTCATCAACCAGCTTCGAGAGAAGATCGGCGTGATGTTCGGCAGCCCCGAGACCACCCCGGGTGGGCGAGCCTTGAAGTTCTATTCGTCAGTTCGCATCGACATCCGCCGCATCGGCGCCATCAAAGACGGCGATCGAAATGTGGGTAACCGCGTTCGGGCCAAGGTCGTCAAGAACAAGATCGCACCGCCTTTCCGGCAGGCGGAGTTCGACATCATGTTCGCAGAGGGCATCAGTCGCACGGGCGATCTCATCGATCTGGCCGTGAACGAAGGGCTCGTCAAGAAGTCGGGCGCTTGGTTCAGTTATGGCGAGCTGCGGTTGGGCCAGGGGCGTGAAAACTCCAAGGCGTATATCGCGGAACACCCGGAACTCATGGCGGAACTGCGGGCCAAGGTGCTGGCAGCGCACGGTGTGGTTGATCCGGTCGGTGGCGATGGCGCCGCCGGTGGCGAAGACACGGCTGCGGCCCAACCCGACGCCGTCGACCCGGCCGCAGAAACGGTCACGGCCTGACGTCAAGCCCAGCCAGTCTCTGCGATCGGGCATCTGGCTCAGAGCTGCGCATCAGGATGCTGCCTGACAGGGCAAACATGGCACAGTGTGGCTGAGTACGGTAGGCTGCCCCGTTCCCAATCCTGCGGCTGTGGCGGAATTGGCAGACGCGCTAGATTCAGGTTCTAGTGGGAGTAAAATCCCGTGGAGGTTCGACTCCTCTCAGCCGCACGTTGATTGAATTCGTCCGGGCTCCAGCCTTTTTCAGGCTGGAGCCCGGCGACTTTTTTTGACAGCCGAGGTGCCCAGGCACCGTCCCCCTGCAACGGACATCTGCACGGACCAGATGCACGGGTCACTCATCGAGCACATCTGAGTTCCCCACTGAATCAAGCATGTATTCAGGGCCCTTGAGGCGGGCGGCAGAGCGGCCAACTGCACCCTTTGGCGGGGGTGACCAACCTGAGGTCGGCAGTCCATTGCGTCGCGCGGCCATCTGCACCCGTTGGGGCGGGCGGACACCTAGACACTGCACCGTCTGGGCAGCGTGGCCAACCGGGCAGCGCCGCCCCCTGCGGTGCGTGTCGCGTGTGTCCACGTATCAAGCGGAATGAGAGAAGATGATCTCGTTTGTTCCCAAGCGGGGACACACGACTGATTGGCATCTAGAGGCGTGATGCCCTTTGACTGCTGATTGGGAGGCGACACCTACGCTGAGTGCACCCCTCAGGCCACGGTGGAGTCCGCCCAGAGGTCGGGAGCCTGCTTCCTGGCCCCCAATGGGAGAATCAGGTTGGCTCGGTCAATGCCCGGGATACACTGAGCACATGAGCCCTCGGGAGCAGCGAGAACGCCTCTATCTCGATCATGCAGCGACCACCGGACCCGCCCGGGAGGTCATCGCTGACATGCTCGAGATCATGGCGTCGCAGTGGGGGAACCCCTCAAGCATTCACCGAACAGGCCAACTTGCTCGCCGCCGTGTCGAGACGGCCCGCGAGGCGGTCGCTCAACTGCTCGGTGGCCAACCCAATGAAGTGATCTTCACATCAGGCGGAACCGAGGCTGCAAACACGGCCATCTGGTCAATCCTCACCGCCGCCCCGTCAGCCCGTCGAGTCGTCGTGACCTCAGCCGTCGAGCACGCCGCCGTCAAGGCACCACTGGGCAAGCTCGATCAGAACCAGTGGGAACTAGTCCAATTGGAGCATGATGCTGCAGGCCGGGTCATTCCCGAGTCATTGCGCGAACTGATCATGCAGCGAGGCGACGAAATCGCGCTCGTCTCGGTCATGTGGGCAAACAATGAAACCGGCGTCATTCAGCCCATCGAAGCAATTGCCACGCTCTGCGCGGATCACGGCATTCCAGTGCACACTGACGCAACCCAGTGGGTGGGCAAGATGCCTACCGATGTCACCGCAGTGCCGGTTGACTTCCTCACCTTCGCCGGCCACAAGTTTCACGGCCCCCAAGGCGTGGGTGTGCTGTGGGTTCGCCCCGGGCGGCACGTCGAGCCTGCCGTCATTGGTGGGGGGCAGGAACGCGGCACCCGAGGCGGCACTGAGAATGTGCCCGCCATCGTGGGCATGGGCACAGCCTGCAATCTTGCCAGTGCCTGGCTCGAAGGCGAAGGACCAGCCGGCATGGCACAGCAGCACGCGACATTCGAATCAAATCTGACAACGGCTATCCCCACAGCCTGCATCAATGGGGCATCAGCTCAGCGTGGTTGGTCCATCACCAACGTCGGGTTCCCCGAGGTCGAATCTGAACTGCTCCTGCTGGCGCTGTCCGAACGCGGTCTTGATGTCTCTGCCGGCTCAGCCTGTTCGTCTGGGGCGCTGAAGGGCTCATCTGTCCTCAATGCCATCGGCCAGCAACCTTGCCAGGCAACTGGCGTGCAATACGGATCAGTTCGGTACTCCTGGAGCCGAGACACTTCAGCAGCTGAGTTGGACACAGCCATCGGCATCACGGCCGACGTGCTGGCACGCCTGCAGGCCCTACAACCTGGCCCTCAGCAGATGCAGCAGGCTTGAGGCTGCCCTGAATCGCCCCCCAAGTCTCGCTACAATCCCCGTCTCAGCCCTGTTAGCTCAGTTGGTAGAGCAGCTGACTCTTAATCAGCGGGTCGTGGGTTCGAATCCTACACAGGGCATTTTGTACGGCTGGGCAGTGTCCAAGTCTGGACATGGCCAGAACTGGGCAGGTGCAGTCAAGGGCATCGCCAATGTGACGGCGAGCCCCCTGCAGAATGGACCGCTGGAGCGAGGCCCCGGCCTCAAACAGACGTAGGCCACACGAAGGAGCGCAGCATGAAAGACGAAACGACATCGGGATTGATCGTGCTGACCTTCGTGGCAGTCATCATCACCGCGTTGAGCGCCGTCGTTGCCTGCATTCAGGTCTTCACCGACGGTCTGTTCGGTTGAATTCGTCTGAGGCAGTGTGAACCGGGTCAGAACGCGCCCAGCTGAGGTCCAGGACAAACCGGGCGTGAGCCTGTCTCCGGGCGTGAGCCTGTCTCCGGGTGTGAGCCTGTCTCCGGGTGTGGGAGGGCACGCCGCTGCAGGACCCACTCGCCCCCTCTCCTCCTGAAGTTTTGTCTTGGCGACTAACCACAGCGGTTTCAGCCGCTTGCACACGCAGTCAGACGCACCCCCTCCAGCGTCGCTTGTAGAGAGGCGTACGAGCGCCTAGCATCAAGACGGCTCGTGATCAGAACCTCATGACCTCAGGGTTCATGTGCGTCACGGGCGCGTTCTCGCTGGGAGACGATGCTTCATGCCCACAGGCACCATCACTCGTGTCTTTGAACTGCGGGGGTTCGGGTACATCACACCAGACGAGGGCGATCGGGATCTCTTCATACAGAGCCTGCGCCATGACGGCGACGCACACACGAACGCAGTTGAGCTGCGTGAAGGGTCGCGCGTCTCATTCGAAGTGAGAGACTCTGAGATCGGGCTTCAGGCAGTGTCGATCTCACCACTGCACTGATTCATGTCCGCCCCATGGAGCAGTCTTCCAGAGGCGTTTCGTCAACGCGTCGAGCAGATTCTGTCTCGGCTCGACTTGCAACATTGGCAAGCCACCTTTGAGGACGCCCCGCCAATGGCCGTCCGTTGGACGGGGCCAAGGGAAAACCTGGCTCAGTTCGAACACGTGCTCCATGAGGTCGGGCTTGCCCCGCGACCTGTTCCCTTTCTGGATGAGGCCTTCCATCTCGATGCCGGGAGTCGAGCGTGTGTCCGCGCTCTGCCAGCTGCCATGCGAGGTGAACTTGCCCTGCAGTCTGCAGCAAGTATGGCTGCGGCCTGCGCCTTGACACCTCAGCCAGGTGAAGACGTCCTCGATTTGTGCGCTGCGCCGGGTGGCAAGACGGCACTGCTGCATCGTCTCATGCAGGGACAGGGCCGCCTTGTTGCAAACGACGCTTCACGACGCCGGCTCGATCGGCTGCGCGACCAGTTGCAACAGTTGGGTATCGAGGGCGTGCAGATCCTCAACCGCGAAGGCGCGGCCTTGGCGAATGAGTTGCCCAACTGTTTCGATCGAGTGCTCGTCGATGCGCCTTGTTCAGGATCCGGACGGTGGCATGGCGGCGATCCAACAGCCTGGTCTACATGGACGCCATCCACCCCCAAGTCACTGGCGCGACGTCAGGTAGGTCTGGTGTCCGCGGCATGCACCATGGTTCGACCCGGCGGCCGAGTGGTCTATTCCACCTGCACATTGGCGCCGGAAGAAAACGAGGGCGTACTTGATCGTCTCCTCTCCAAGCCACCAGTGCCCTTGCGGATGGTGGCATGCCCGCTGCACGTGCCCGGGGAACGGCCGCCTCTGAGCAGTTGGTTGGACGTCACGTTTGATCCTCAGATCGCCGCTGCCCGGCGGATCGTGCCTGGTTGCGAGGGCATGACAGGTTTCTTCATCGCAGTCCTTGAGCGATGTTGAGCACGTTCGAAGGTGGGGCGTCCATGACATCCGGGATCGGGAGCCCGCGGCCTTTGGGTGCTTACAACGAAGGGCAAAGCAGCAACAGGGCGTGCAAGGACAGCCGACGCATCGGGCCCGGTCAAGTGGCTCAGAAGATCACGTCTGGGCCAACCCGCTGAATCCCTTTGCGAATTTGCATCCCAACAGGTGATTGCCCAGGCGTGCGTCCGCGCCGTCTGTAGCTGCAGTTGGCGATTTGGTCGAGCCCGCGGCAGTGAAGACCCCGCAGCGATTGACGTACACGGGCCAATCGAAGGCCAGAGCAGCCACGCATTGGGTTCTGCGATTGGGAGACCCTTTGGCGATCTGTTGCAGGCCCATTCATGACACCGCTTCATCTGTAGAAAAAGAGGGGGCGCCGCACCCAATCTGATCGAAGTGCGGCGCCCCAAGAAAGCAAGCGCATGGGGAGACTCAGGCTCGTCGTCTGCGGCCCCGCATGCCCATCGCAACAAGCCCAAGCAGGGGGAGTGCTCCCGGCGCGGGAACGGCTCCATGTTCGAGCTTGCGCTGCCCCAGGGCACCCGTGTCCGGGAGGCAGAAGCCTGGCAGCTCAAGAGGCCTCCAGTTGGGATTCAGGGGTGTTTGACTATCCCAGGGGGCGTCTTGTGGCCCTCGGGCACCTTCTGGTAGTCCCACGTGCTGAGGTGGATGCCATTGGGGAGACAAGCTCAGTTCAAGCGCCTGACCCAAGTCAACAGACGGGCGCTCACTGAAAGGCAGGCCCTCATCAAGAGGCAGGCCCCAATCTTGAGAGAGCGCCGATCCAGCATTGACTCCGCCACCTGTCTGCAGCGTCGGATGCTCAATCATCAGGCCCGGCATCCACTTCGGGGCGCCGCCTCGGTCTTCCAGATCAATCAGCGGGTCGCCCGGTGACAGGGAACGTACCGGGCCATCTTGATTCGAGTGTTCGAAAATGCCCGCGTCCAGAGTGCTGTAGTTTGTTCTGGCCCAGCTCACGCTCACAAGCGTCAGTGCGCCAAGATGTGCAAGAAGTGTCGTGGTGTTCATGGTTGCTCTTCCCTTCACGATTCGGCCTGGACGCCGGCCTGCTGCAGCAGGGCCCATCCGGTGCTGCGAAACTGTGGAAACCGCCCCATGGTTCCCGTGATCAGACGTGCGTCTTCGGTGTCGATGAGCATCGGCGGGGAACTCGTCGAGTTCTTCTGAGAACTGCAGTACTGCAGAGAGAAGATCCGCTCACGCATTGACCAGTTGTCCAGTCGATCAGCGATCTCAATCGCCTTGTTGGAGAGCATCGCCAGCAGTCGTTGCTGCTCCGA
>JAKVBU010000028.1 GCA_022446885.1 Phycisphaerales bacterium
GACCCCGAGCCGTCAGCATCGAGGATCGTGGCACTGACGCCCTTGGACGATTCAATGGTGATGGCAAGATTGCGGGTGTCAATTGTGCCGGTCCAGATGCCGGGGCCAACCAGCACTCGATCGCCGTCACTACTGGCGGCAATAGCGGCTTGAATGGAGTCGTATTGCTCCGGCACAGCGCGAGTCTGGCCGGCCTGCGTCAGGCTCGGCAACAGCATCACCGTCGAACAGATGGTTGTGGTGATGGGGGTATGCATGGGGGCAAATCCTTGAGTTCCCGCTCCAACAGCCCCAGTTTCCCGCAACCAGGGGCCAATTGCCAGCGAAACGGACCCTGGAGCCCCAAAAGGGCCTGGGTAGAGCCCTGCCGGGCCTTGTTCAGCCCCCTCTGCGGGGTATGGTGGATGGACCAATTCGGGCCAGAAATGTGGGGACAGTTCTGGCCCGTCACACCTGAGCAGGAGAGCCCACATGCGGCAGCAGAGATCACGCTTCGTCACCGGAGTCATTGCGGCGTCGGCCGCCCTTCTTTCGGCCGGCTTCGCCATGGCCGAAGACGACAACTTCGTCAGTGTCGAGGTTCTTTCAGATGGGCCCTTGGGCACCACCTTGAACTTCGAGTTCGCTCAGCCGGAGGTTCGTCAGATCCGTATCGATGGTGCCCCCTGGGATGTCGTGCGTCTGGGCAGCGAGAGCATCACGGCCAAGGCAGGCGAGCCTGCGCTGCCCGATGTCTCCCGCTCGGTGAGTATCCCCGGCGATGCGGCCGTGCGTGTTCGCATGATCCGCGGCACCTACCGAGACCTCGAGGGCTTCAACATCGCCCCGAGTAAGGGTGTCATCTACCGAGACACCAACCCCGCCGACGTCCCCTTCCAGTTCGGCGAGGTCTACGCCACAGCTGGTTTCTGGCCCAGTGAATTGGCGACAATGCGTGAGCCCCACATCATTCGCAATGCTCGTGGTGTGGTCGTCACAGTGAATCCACTGCAGTGGGACCCATCAACGGGCACACTGCGGCTCTGGCAGTCGATGGAAGTGGCGGTCGATGTGATCGGCAAGACCACCAAGAACATCCTGCCGGAGTTCACGCTGACGCAGGGCAACGCCGCATTTGAGGCGATCCACGCCAATCACTTCGTCAACTGGCCAGCAGAGCCTCGCTACGACGACCTCGATTTCTCAGGTGACATGTTGATCATCGCAGCGGATCAGTTCGTGGACAACATGCAGCCCTTGGCCGATTACAAGAACGGCACCGGCCGAAACTGCACGATCGTACCGATCTCAGAGATTGGCAACAGTGCCGGAGCCATCGACGGTTATGTGAACAACATGTACATTGGCGGCAATCTCGCCTATGTGCTGCTTGTGGGCGACGCTGCTCATATCGCCGCTCCCTCCTCTGCCGGGGGTTTGTCCGATCCCCTGTACGCGAAGATCACCGCCGACGACTATCCGGACTTCTTCATCGGTAGATTCTCCGGTGAAACGGATGCCCACATTGACACACAAGTCCAGAGGGCCATTCAGTTTGAAGAGGACCAGTTGGCATTGAATCCGCTGTATAAGCGAGCAGCGGGTATCGCCTCAAATCAGGGCCCTGGTGATGACGGCGAGACGGACGATGTCCACGTTGCCAACATCATGAGTCAGCTCGAAGAAGAGTACGGCTATACCTATACAACCGTGATCGCAGACCCCTCTGGCTCCGTGGCCGATGGTGTCGCAGCCATCAATAGCGGCCTTGGTGCCATCGCCTACACCGGTCACGGCTCCACAACCTGCTGGGGCAATGGCGCCCCTCTGTGTAACAGCGATGTCGATGGTCTGACTAACACAGAGATGCTTCCCTGGATCATCTCGGTGGCTTGTGTAAATGGCGAGTACAACGCCGGAACCTGTTTTGCCGAGGCATTCACCCGCGCAACTCACAATGGTCAGCCTGCGGGCGCCACCATGATGTATGCGGCAACGATCAATCAGAGCTGGTCTCCGCCGATGTGCGCTCAGGATGAGACGTTCGATCTATTCGCATCTGAGCATTACACCACTCTCGGTGCCCTGTGCTTCGGTGGTTCGTGCCAGATGATGGATGAATACGGTAGTGCCGGCGTCGAAATGTACGACACCTGGCACATCTTCGGTGATCCCTCATTGATCGTCGTCGGGACGGCCGAGCCGCCCACTGGCGTCACACTGAGCGGCAATGGTTTTGCCGCCGAAGGCCCCCTTGGCGGTCCCTTCACGCCCAACTCTTGTGAATTGACATTGAAGAATTATGACGATGTTCCCTACGACTGGTCCGCTCAGGTCAATGTGCCATGGGCTGATCTCTCGCAGGCCTCGGGCACAGTGCCCGCAACCGGTGAGATCACCGTCACGGTCATGATCAATTCTCAGGCCACGGGACTGGGCAATGGCTACCACGCCGGAGTTGTCGCCTTTAGTAACGAGGACACCAATGAGGCCATCGGCGACAAGAGCATTTCCATCAACGTGGGCGTGCCAGTCGAGATCTACAGCTGGAACATGGACCAGAACCCCGGTTGGAGCATGACCGGTGACTGGGACTGGGGACAGCCCACAGGTGGCGGCGGTGAGTTTGGTAGCCCGGACCCCAGCAGTGGGGCGGATGGGGAAAACGTCTGTGGCGTTAATCTGAATGGCGATTATGACATCAATGACATGGCCGCTATGACGCTCACGACGAATCCCATCGACTGCAGCAGTCTGATGGATGTGGAACTGAAGTTCCAGCGCTGGCTCAACAGCGATTACCAGCCCTATGTCACCCAGCGGTTGGAGATCTCTCCAGATAACGTCAACTGGACGGCAATCTTTGACAATGGTGATGATGAGATCACGGCAACCTCTTGGAGTGAGCAGGTGCATGACATCTCGGACATCGCTGACGGCGAGGTTGCGTTACGCGTACGTTGGAGTCACCAGATTACCTCTGGTGGTGCTTGGGCCTATTCTGGCTGGAATCTGGATAACGTCCAGATCTGGGGCGTCGATGGAGATTCTGAGCCTTGCGATGGCGACTACTCCGGCGATGGCATGGTCGACACCTTGGACATTCTGGCAGTGCTGGCCAGCTGGGGTCAGTACAACACCCAGGACATCCTGCTCATTCTGGCCAACTGGGGCAATGAGTGCTGAGTCTGCCCGGTTCGAGTCAATCGAATGTGTTCTTGCAGGCCCCCGTCTTTCGACGGGGGCCTGTTCTTTCTTCACCATGAAGTTGCGTCTGGGCTGCAGGCCTGCCACACAAGACAGATGACAGACCTGGTCTGACTATGCTGCCCCCCATGCATGCGATAGACCCGGATCTGGCACGCATCGTGGAGTCGCTCAATGAGTCGGGATTGATGGACTGGTCCGGCCTCGATGCAGAGGGGGTGCGGGCCAAGTTTTCCGACATCAAACAGACGGTTCGTGAGCCAGCCGTTGCATTGGTGCAAGACGTGGATGTGCCGGGCGCCGGTGGGCCGATCGCTTGTCGGCTCTACCACCCGCAGCCAGGCACCCGCCTTCCTGGGCTGGTCTGGTGCCATGGCGGCGGTTGGGTACTGGGGACGCTTGATGGGGAGGAGGCGACAGCCCGTTTCTTGGCGACAGCAGGCCAAATGGCCGTGCTTAGCGTGGACTACCGCCTTGCCCCGGAGCATCGCTTTCCTGCAGCCTTTGAAGACGCGATGGCCGCCTTTGACTGGACCTGCGCCAATGCCAGCGAGTTGGAATTGTCCTGCGTTGCCATGGGGGGCGCAAGCGCTGGAGGTAATCTCGCAGCGGCCGTGGGCCTGGAGCGGGCCGGGCCACCTGGGCCCGAAGCTCTGCTGCTTGTGTATCCAATTCTCGACAGCGATCTGGATCGCCCCTCGATGCACACCTTCGGCGAAGACCTGGTGCTGCACCGGGATCACATGGCTTGGTTCTGGGATCAGTACGTGCCCGATGAGCGCGATCGGGCTCACCCTCGAGCCGCTGTTCTGCAAGCTGCAATTCCACAGTCGCTGGCGCCGGTCACGCTTCTTCTTGCTGAGTGCGATCCACTCGTTGATGAAGGATTGGAGTGGGCCAGGCAATTGCAGAGATCGGGCGTCGACCTGCAACTGGTCGTCGCCAAGGGACTCACCCACGGCTATCTGGGCATGTCCAGGCGGGTGCCTGCGGCTCGTGCCTTGCTCGAGGCTGAGATACGCAGATTCGTCTCGCATCTGAATGCCCATGCCTGAGGGCGAAGATGTCAAGGCCCTGCTTGATCCAGCAGCAGCCAAGGCCATTGAAGACTGGGTGCAAAAACTGCCTGGCGGGGGCGCCCAACTGAACCCAGCCACGCTGGATGCCCCGACCTTGCGGCAAGCCATGGCGGCCAGGCACGAGCCGGTCGATCATCCAGCAATGGCGTCGATCGAGGATCTACAGGTGCAGGGCACCGGATCGATCTTGGACTGTCGCTTGTATCGCCCCATGGGGCCGTGTGATGGCCTGCTCGTTTGGAATCCTGGGGGGGGTTGGGTGTTGGGCGGCCTTGATCGGGCAGATGCGATCTGCAGGCAACTTGCCGACGGGGGCGGCTGCTGTGTGCTGTCTGTTGCATACCGACTGGCTCCAGAGCACCGCTTTCCGGCGGCCTTCTACGACGCCGCAAGTGTGTGGAGGTTTGCGCAGTCGCATGCCAGTGAACTCGGCGTAGATGTTCGGCAGTTGGCCATCGGTGGTGACAGCGTTGGTGGGGCGTTGGCTGCAAGCGTCTGCCTGATGGCTGCGCTCGATGAGGCGCCGCTGCCGGCGGGCCTGTTGCAGCTGTATCCGGTGGTCGATGCCGATCTTGATCGACCATCCCTGCACCGTTTTGGACGAGGCGATCTGCTCCTGAGCCGGGCGATGATGGGGTGGTTCTGGGATCAGTATCAACCCGACCATGCGCTGCGCCGAGACTGGCGGGCCTCGCCACTGATGGCCCCAAATCTCGGCAGCCTCCCACCTGCCACGATTCTGCTGGCGCAGCTGGATCCGCTGGTTGATTCAGGGCTTGAGTGGGCCCATCGATTGCGGGAGGAGGGCGTGCCTGTAGAGCTGCAGGTCGCTCAAGGGCTCCCGCATGCATTTGGCGAACTTTGGCCACAGGTTGCGTCGGCCCGAGACGCCCTCCGGCGGGCGGCCAAGGCGATGACCGCCCGGTTGGAGGCCAAACAGGCGTGAGGCACGCTGTGCATCTGGCTTGCCCGGAGGCCGGTGAATCGCCAACTGGGCTCAGCCCAGCATGGGCATGACCGCTTCGAGCAGGCCAAACAGCCCGTGGTGCTCTTCAGGCGGCGGGGCACTCATTGCCTTCATGAGGTTAGCGCACAAGAGTGCAGCGTAGGTACCCACTGCATACCCGAGCACCGCAAGCAGAACACCAACCGGAGCCAGTCGTGGGTTGAAGGCGCCCGCGACGACCGGTGCTGAGGCGGCGCCGCCGATGTTCGCCTGCGAAGCAACTGCAATGAAAAAGCTCGGCGCCTTGATGAGTTTGGCGACAAGGAACAGCAGCGCCCCCTGGAATCCAATCCAGATGATGCCCAGCAGGAACAGGACAGGCGCATCAACAAGTGCACGCAGATCCATTCGGAGTCCGATTACGGCGACTAGTGTGTAAAGAAAGACCGTGCCGATTCGGCTGGCACCTACGTCTTCAAGCGTGCGGGCGCTCCGCATGAACGAGGCCGCGACGCCCATTGAGGTGGACAGCACGATCAACCAGAAGAAGGGTTTGTTGAGGCTGAATGTCTTTGAACCGGGCCAGACCGTCTCGAACCAATGGGCAAGTGGCTCGGCGACGATGTGCGACAGGCCGACGATCCCGAAGGCCACCGCCAGCAGCACGAAGAAGTCATTCGTGGTGGCGATCCGCGATCGGCCACTCTGCATGGCTCGAACCCGCTCTGTCAGATTGTCGATGGCGCTGCGGTCAGCCTTGAGCCACCGATCGAATGCCCCGGCGCGAGCCGCCATCCAAAGCAGAAAGCCCATCCAGATATTGGCGACAATGACATCCACCGCGACCATCTGTGAAAAGAGGTCTTCGCCGGGCAGGAAGATCTCCTTCATCGCCAACTGATTGGCTCCGCCTCCGATCCAAGACCCGGCGACCGTTGACAGGCCCTTCCACAATTCGTGTGGGTCGGCGCTTCCGGGCAGACTGGGGTCAAAGATCCAGATGATGCCCAGTGCCAAGGGGCCGCCAAGCACCACGCCCACAGTGGCGGTGAAGAAGAGCACCAGCAGTTTTGGGCCCAATCGCAAGATGCCCGGCAGATCCACAGAGACGGTCAGCAGCACGAGGCAGGCAGGCAGCAGAAACCGAGAGGCGACCCAGTAGAGATCGTGGCCCCCTGGATGCATGGGCACATCGCCTACAAGACCGATCGTCGAGAGCAGGCTGGGAATGAAGTAACACAGCAGGATGGCCGGCACGATGGCGTAGAAGCGTCGGCACGAGGGCATCGTCGATGTCTTGAACACCACCGCCAAGATGATGAACAAGATGCCCAGCACAGCAGCCGGGTGGGTGATGTCGAAGTGCCTTGGGTCTGCCGCTTCGGCTGCAACTGCCATGAGAGACTCGATCATGGCGGCATTCTGTCAGATCGAGTCACGCTGTGTCAGGCAGGTTCAGGGTTGAGGCCCCATGAGCCACAGAAGCACAGAATTGATCTCTCGGTTCATCAGCGGCATGCCTCGATCTACAGGCAGGCCTGCCAACCAGATATTCGGGCCTTCCATGAGACAGGGCCCCAAGCCGAAGCTCGGGGCCCTGTGGGAATCAGAGAGTGTCAGGCGAATCAGCAGCCGCTGCCGAAGTTCGCCAGGGTGACGAGGATGTCGTCAACTGTGTACATGGAGCCGAATCCGGCGATGACTGTGAGGATGTCATCCACGTTGACGGTGCCGTCACCGTTGTAGTCACCGTCACAGGGCTCGTCGCCGCAGTCTTGGTCAAAGCTGTTGCCGCCGCCATCGGTCCAGGCTCCGCCGATGTTGTTGGGGCTGTTGTTGCAGAAGACGTTGTCAGCGATGGTCGGGTTGCCAGCCGAAATGATGACGTAGTAGCCGGTGGCGTCGTTATCGCGAATGATGCAGTTTTTGATCATCGGCGTTCCGTTGGTGATCATGGCGCTGCCCGATGAAGCGTGACCGCCGCGAATGGTGAAGCCGTCAATGGTGGGGCTTCCGCCCATCATCGTGACGACACGGCCCTGTGCCTGCGCATCGATGACGGTGGCTGAGGGATCAGAAGACGCTGCCAGGAGATCGATGGACCGGCCATTGAAGTCGATCATCTCGTTGTAGGTGCCCGGTGCAACCGTGACCGTGCTGCCTGAGCCGACCTCGTCGAGGGCAGCCTGAATCGTCGAGAAGTCGCCGGTGGGGCCGACAGTGACATTCGCCGGGGGGGCTTCGCCGTGCTTGTGCTCTGCAGACTGATAGATCATCGCTGGGCCGCTAGAAGCATTGAGCTGGGCCCAGACAACATAGTTGACGTGCTGGGTGTTGGTCGACTCACCCGACAGGGTGAAGGTGTGGTTGAAGCCGTACGTCTGTCCCGGTGACAGAGTGAACGTTTGGGTTGGAGCGGACTGGCGCAGGGTGTTGAACTGAATCTCGTTTGACTCGGGCCAGTTTTCCTGATTGTAGACCTGCGTCACATAGAGCTTGATGTTTCTGGTCTGACCGCCGGACTCTACACCGACGGTGATGTCCAGGTTGTATTGGTTGGTTCCAGCCTCTTCACCAATCACGTCAATAGTGACATCGGTTGTTGAGGAAGCATTGTTAAGCATGCCCTGCAAGGCATTGGCATTGGCGGAGGGAGAGCCATAGGAGCCTACCTGAGACCAGGTGCCATTCAGCCAGACCGTGGGATACCCGCTGAGACTGTAGAAGTTGATCAGTTGATCACCTAGGCTGGTGGTGTAACTGTCGCCGCCGTGAATCATCAAACCTGTTGTGGTTTCTGGATTGTTTTCCAGAACTGTGTGCAGGCCTTCAGCAACGTCTGGGCAGTACCCACACCAGGTAGCGGTGAACTCCTGAAACAAGTTGACCTTCGGCGCTGCGGTCAGCGCAGACGCACATGCCGTGGCCGCGATGAAAGCGAGGGTTGTTGTTGGACGCATGTTTGACACTCTCCTGAATATGGCCACTCGCACGAGTGCAATTGGCGAATCCCCATCCCGGTGGACGTTCGAATGAACCTGTGATCAGGTTTCATACTAGCCAATCACTGGGTCAAGATGCACTGAAATGGCCACAACTAAGGATGCCCCGGATGGCCCAGAAATCCACTCAAATGCGCTCAGGGCGTCGAGAATCAAAGTAACGCCCCCGCAGCCGATGCTGCGGGGGCGTCAATGTGTGCGAGAGATCGCAATGAGGCGTGGCTCAGCCGGGGGTAAAGCCCGTGGGGTAAAGCCCGTGGGGTAAACCCGGGTGTAAACCAGCTGAGCCGCCGGGATTCAGTACACCGGGTCCCATGTGCAGGTGGAGTGGTACTCGGAGGTGCCGATACCGGTCTGCGGGTGGGCGTCGATGAGCGTGCCGACACGGCCGTCGCCCGAGCCGCCGGTGAGTGAGTAGCGGTAGAGCACCAGCAGGGTGTCGTCGTTGTTGGGGTCGCAGACGCCTGCCTGACCATCAACCATGCCGCAGTCGTACATGAACATGTTGTCCTTGACGCCACCGGGCAGTTCCGGGATGAAGGTTGGGAAGAAGGAATCTACGGACTTGGTCGAGCCGTCGTTCTGCACGCAAAGGCCTTCCCACTTGTCCTGGGGGCCGTAATTGCGATAGGAGTGGCACAGTGCGTCCTGCTCGCGCGGCTCGCCGTTCTCAGGGCCACGGCTGCCGAGCATGGTGTAGCCCGAGCTGCCTCCGGCCTTCCACTGCTTCTTGAAACGCTTGCCGTGCAGCGGCATGGAAGCGAAGCTCACATTTGAGCCGGTCTCCATGTCACAGGCAAAGTTGTAGTCCCAGTGCTGATCATCACCGCCGGCGGGGGGGGCGGGGTTGTAGTAGCTCTGGCGGGCGGGCTCTTGGTACTGATAGACGTTGCCATTGGCGTCGTCAGAGGAGACACAGATACCACCGTCATAAATCTGCAGCGCGATGCTGGCCGCATGGATCGCGGCATGGTGGTTGTAGTCGTACTGATGTGCACCGCGGCCGGCCATCTCGGTGGCGACGCCACCATTCATGACGGGCATGCGATCGATGTCGCTGGGCGTTGGGAACGCGCCCTGGTTGCTCGAAGAGTAAGCGACCCAACCCTGATGGATCTGCCGGGTGTTCTGCTTGTCAGCAGACAACTTGGCGTTTCGCTGGGCGGTGCTCAAGGCAGGCAGGAGCGTTGCGATCAGGATGGCGATGATGGAGATCACCACCAGCAGTTCGACGAGGGTAAAGCCTCTGTTTCGTGTGTTCATCGTGTCTCTCGCGCTAGATTGCGTATTGAGGAGGTAGGTGTCCCAACGACAAGGACATCAGCCTACCTAACCTCGACTTTCCCCCAAATGTCTTCTCCAAATCGGACAATTGAATAGGCCGTCAGGCCATTCAGGCATCCAACTCGGGTGCCATTGCCCATCTACGCCTGTCCTTGGGGGCTGACAGAGCGTCGGTGCCGCAAGCCTTACCCGCCTGTTTGGTCAGCAGGATCCAGTTCGTGGACCCCTGAGTATACAGGTTGGGGCAATGCTCTCAAGGGGCTTCGATCGTCTTGCCCGTACGGTTCCCTGTAATAGACGAGGTTGAAATGGGATTTCCCTCATTTGAGGGCAAGATTGAGGCTGCCAGTGCCAGCCAGAGCAGTTGAGCCCCATTGCCCAGCGTACTGGCCGCCACAGCCACCACCAGGCCGCTCCAGGCTCCAATCCAGACCCCGCCCGCCAATGTGGCCCCCGTCACCACCAGGAAGCACACCACGCTGATCGTGACGGCTCTGGTTCGATGGGCCGCCACGAGCCGTCCTTGGCACCAGCTTTGCATGAAGGTAAGCCAGGGAATGGGGATCGCCAGCCACAGCGCCGTGGCCCCCAGTGCCGAGAGGTCCGCATCGAGCCCCTGTACATCTTCGAACCAGATGCCTGCCAGCCACGGCAGGCTGATGCAGGCCAGCAGGGCCGATGCGATCAAGCCCGCCTTATGCGCGAACCGCCGCAGCGCACAGGCCCACCCGGGATCGTCAATGTGGGCAATCACCACCTCGTTGTAGGCAAGCCCAGCGCTTCGAAGCAGAAAGACCAACCCATTCAGAGGCGCCCATACCGCCATCGACATCACGGCCTCGTTCATTCGGGTCATGCCAGCCGTGCCCAGTGGCTGGGCTGCCAGAATCAGCATCGGCGTCAAGGCCAAGGGTGTGTAGAAGCGCAGCAGCGCACCAAGGTCACTGGGGACGTCGTCGGCGGAGGCACTCGCCAGATCGCCGACGATCAGATCTCGAGCAGCCCATCGTGCCCAAGCGGCTTCGATGAGTACCCCAACCGAGAGAGAACCCGCAGCGACAACGACGCCCGGTGACCCACTGAGTGCAAAGGCCGCGATTGCACAGGTGGTGCCAACGAGCCGAATGCCGGTGCCTTGGGCCACGGCTATCTTTCGACCGAACCGAATGAGCAGCCCCTGACGCGTGCGGCGGTCGGCTATGGCCCAGGTCCAAGGGAGCATCCAGATCAGGCCCGTTCGAACAGGCCCCTGCACGGACTGAGGCACATCAAGCAGGTCTACCACGACCAACTCAAACAGGGGCGTCAAGATCAACAGCGCAAGGATCGCTGTCAGCAGGGCGGATGTGACGTGCATGGACCTGTTGAGGCGGTGCCATGCCCTGGCGTCTCGGGCCAGGGCTGTTGAGGCCGCCAGCATCATGATGATGGGCGACTCGATCAACAGTGCCAGAGGGAAGACGACCCCCCCGAATGCCGCCAGCATGAGTTCGTCATCGGGCAGTCGGCCTACGACCGCCGCGATGAGCGGCATCTCCAATCCCATGAGCAGCCAGCTCAGCGCCAGTGGCCACCAAGCGCTCAGCACGCCGGGCCCAGGGCCTGTCACTCTCATGCCGGGGTTGAGCACTCTGTTGACTCGCGTTCCAGTGCCAAGGTGGTCAGGGCATCGTCATCACCTCGACAAGGCGTCAGCAGCGTGTGCTGGGCAACTGCATGCGTGTCGGGATAGTCCGTTCGGAAGTGGCCCCCACGCGACTCGCACCGTTGGGCTGCACAGGCGCACACCGATCGAGCAACCAGCAGCATGTTGCGTAACTCCCGGCTCTGGCGGTCAACGCCGCCCAGCCGCTGCGCCACATCAAGCCAGAAGTCGAGCTGGGCGGCGGCTTCTTCCAGACCTGCACCACTCCGGTGGACGCCGGACTCTCGCCACATGAGGCTCTTCAAGGCATAGAGCATGTCCACCTGATTGACGTTGGCATGAACCCGATCTGGTCGGGGGGGTGGGGGCACATCGGCGAGCGATCGAGGCATGTCGGCGCCTGCGAGCCCATCTCCGCAGGCCCGCCCCGCAACCAGGCACTCGAGCAGGGAGTTCGACGCCATACGGTTGGCGCCATGCAGGGATGTGCTTGCACACTCACCAATGGCATGGAGGCCTTCAATGCTGGTTCTACCGTCGAGTGTCGCTCGGACGCCACCTACCATGTAGTGCGCACCGGGACGAACCGGAATCGGGTCCCGTCGGATATCCAACCCGAATTGGCCGCAGGCTTGGGCGATCCCAGGAAACCGAGCTGCGGGATCACCTTCGATGTCCTTCAGATCGAGCAGCACGTTCGTCGCCCCCGTGTCGTGCATTCGCTCGGCAATCGCCCTGCTGACGACATCTCTGGGAGCGAGATCGGCATCTGGATGGAGGCTGGCCATGAAGGCCTCACCGGTGCGATCACGCAGCACTGCGCCGCTGCCTCGAACAATCTCACTGATGAGAATCCTGGCTGCCCCGGCGATGTACAGGCAGGTCGGGTGAAACTGAACGAACTCCAGGTCACGGGCCGTGGCGCCGGCTCGAAGGGCGATGGCCAGACCATCCGCAGTTGCATGGACGGGGTTGGTCGTCTCACGCCAGATCTGTCCGGCTCCACCGGTCGCAAGCACGACATCGGGCGCCTCGAGCAGCACAATGTCGCCTCCGGAGAGTTCTGCGAGCAGGCCACGCACCGGGCCGCCATCGGGCAGCCGCACAATGTCAATGGCTGAGGCGTCATCGAAGCAGGTTATGCCCGGGGTACCTTCAAGCCCTTGCTCAAGCGCCTGTTGTACTTCGACCCCCGTGGCATCTCCTCCCGCATGCACAATTCGATGACGGGTGTGTCCGCCCTCCAGCCCCAAGGCAAGCCCGCCGCCACTGCTGCGGTCGAATCTGGCACCCAGTGCGATGAGTTCATTGATCGCCTCGGGGGCACCCTGCACGATCCGTTCCACGACGGTTCGGTCACTGAGCCCGCAGCCGCAGGCAATCGTGTCGGTGACATGACGCTCAAAACTGTCGTCTTCACCGAGCACGGCCGCTATACCGCCACGGGCCCATCCAGTATTGGACTGGGCGTGTGGGCCCTTGGCCATAACGGCAACCCGTAGCCCCCTGCGGGCAGCAGCCATGGCGCAGGTAGCCCCGGCAGCGCCCGCTCCGATGATGACGGCATCAAAGGGCAGGACGGCGATTCGGTTGGGATCGCAGGCCAGCGGCTGTCGGCGGGCGACATTCACGGAGACGAGGTCGGTCAACTGGCTGCCTCCGTGATCTCGATCATCCGCTCCAATGCGAGGCGTGCGTCAGCGGCGCATGCCTGGCGGTCTGTCTCTGGCATGCGGTGCAGGGTGCCTGTACTCGTGTCGATCGAGTCTCCAGGCAGGACGCGGTGATACTCGGGCGCTTCGCCCTTTCGCAGCAGATCAAGCATGCCCGCCAGATGGGGGGGGTCGTTTCGACTCATGGTGGCGCAGCCGCACCCTGGTGCAGGTGTGCCGGGAATGTCAGCCAGATGGACGACCTCGACGCCACGCCTCTGGGCGGCTTCGCGAGCGTTGCGAACAAAGTGGCCCTCGGTGGCGATGGCCAGCCGACTGCCGGCGGGGGCGTCTTCAACAAGCGACCAGAGGTAGTTCGTGCTGCCGGATCCATCCGCTGCCTGCACAACCTTCAGTGGGCACTCGGGGTGCACGTGCACACGCCAGCCTCTCTCTCGCCACCACCGGACTTGATCGACATTGAACACCGTGTGCACACCGCACCACCCCCCCCAGAGCAGCACCTTGGCCCGCTCCAAAGAAGCAGAATCGAGTTCGTCGATCGTCCAGTCGGCGGGGAGGCTCGTTGCGTCAGGCAGACGCAATACCTCGTCGGGCTGAATGCCTAATCGAGCCGCGGTGTTTCGCCCCAGATGCTCATCGGGCAGGAAGAGCACCTTGGCACCAGGCCGCTCTCGCATGAGTTGAGCCATGATCAGATGGGCATTGCTGCTGGTGCACACGGCGCCGCCCCATGCGCCAGCCAGGGCCTTGAGTTGGCCCGATGTGTTCATGTAGGAGAGCGCCGTGATGTCCGCGCCGAATCTCGCTCGGAGTTGGGCTGCGATGGGCAGCACCCTCGGGGCCTGAGCCATCATCTCCATGGTGCAGCCAGCACGCGGGTTGGTGATCCAGACGGTTTGATCCTCGCGAGCCAGGATCGCCGCGGTCTCGGCCATGAAGTGCACAGCAGACTCAACGATGATCGAAGCCCCGGAACGCTGGCGGGCTTCCAGCGCCAGTGCATAGGAGTCGGCGACCAAGCCGCCGTAGCGCTCGACGAGCTTGACGATCTCTCCACCCATGTAGAAGTGGGCCAGCAAGAGCAGATCGTTGCCGAAGTGGTCGATGGCTGGTAGCACATAGGCGTCCAGCCATGGCAGGATGGTCTCGGCCTTGCGATCTGGAAGGGCCAGATAGGACTCGGCGTAGGGGCGGAAGGCCTCGTCGTATCGATCGAGGGGCAGATCACTCTGGCACAGCGGTACATCAGGCTGCAGCGACAGAGCGCTGGGCATCGAGCGAGGTGTAGTCAGTTTGACGTAACCGCTGGCCATGGCCCCGGATTGTAGTCAGCCCGCTCCTGCGCCCATCGATTCAGACGACGCTTTGTCTGCCTGCTGCGCCCGATGAATCGCCTTGAGGGCGACGCGAGCGACAATGATGCTGCACAACACCGATGCAGCCAAGCCGACATACAACGTGACTTCATGCACCATCGAGTCATCTGATGCCAGGTGATGATGGGTCCGCAGATGGTGGGCCAGATCGGCCGTGTGCCGGGCTGCGAATCCCATGTAGACGGTGGAGAAATTCCCCAGCACCATGCCGACGCAGCTGAGCACATAGTCCCGGTAGCGGATCTGGCTCACGGCCAGCACCAGATTGAGCGTCGAAAAATTCACCGGGGCCAGACGTAGGAGGAAGGCCAGCTTGAACCCCTCCCTTGAGGCAGCGTCGTCGATGGCCTTGATCCGCGGGTGCCGTTGCAGGAATCGCTCGATGCGTTCACGTAACACCCGCCTACCCAGCCAGAAAATGCAGTTGGCCGTCAGGAAGCTGGAGAGGACGACCCACAAGAGCCCCCACCAGAGGCCAAAGATGGTGCCGGCAGCGATCGCCAGGAGTGACTGGGGAAAGAAGAGGCTCGTGGCCACCATGAACACGCCAACGTAGATCACCGGCGCCCAGGGGCCCAGACGCTGCAGGCCGGATTCAATCTGATCTTCCAACGGCTGGATCCACATGTCCCAAACCAGCACGAGGGCCCCCAGCAGCGCCAGAGCCACGACCACCTTCAGCAGAACACCCCACCATGTGTGGTGATGCGGGGCGATGGTGGACACGTCGATATCCAATCGGGTCTGGTCGTTCTCGGACACGGTTGCAGCCTACAGCAGAGGAAGACCGCAACCAAAATGGTGTAATCCCTCAAAGGCAGCATTGAGAGGTTGCCTTGGGCCTCTTTGAAGGCACAGTTGAAGGATGAACCCCGGACCTCTCATCATCGGCCTTGGATTGGCGCTCCTGGTGGTCGGTCTCGCTCTGCAGGCGCTTGACACCAACCAGATGCGTTGAACGCACCGGGCCCCAACACCTCGGGTGTTGAAAAGCACGCTCCAGGCGGTCGGTTCATTCACCCTCAACGAGTACCATGCTCGCCCTCGCGGGCGTAGCTCAATTGGTAGAGCGTCAGCCTTCCAAGCTGAATGTTGAGGGTTCGAGTCCCTTCGCCCGCTTGTCCCGATCGTTCGTGGCCCTCGTGGCTATGGCATCTCTGCCGGAGTTTCTCCATGTCCACCATCGAGACGGCGGCCCCGTTGCACCGCGGCGCACGCGCCATCGTGCTGATCTCAGTTCTGCTTCCGCCAATGGCTTTGGCTGCGGTGATGTGGCTGGCTTGGGGCCAGGGCTTCAACATGATCGATCTGTCGCTCTTTGCCGGGATGTACCTCATCTGCGGTTTGGGTATCACGATTGGGTTTCACCGCTACTTCACGCACCGGTCATTTGACTGTCCCCGGGCCATGAAGTGGTTGCTCGCAGTGACCGGATCGATGGCATGTCAGGGCGACCTCTTCTGGTGGTGCGCCGTACATCGACAGCACCACCAACACAGCGATGACGAACACGATCCCCACTCACCCCATGTGGGATCGGGCGGTCGGCTGCGTCGCTTTTGTCGAGCCCACCTGGGTTGGTTGTTTCGCATCGAGCAACCAGATCAAGCGCGTTACGTGCCCGATCTGCTGGCTGATGGCGACCTGCGAGTGATCAACCGCCTGTTCCCACTCTGGGTGGCGGCGAGTCTCGTCATCCCGGCCCTGCTGGGCGGGCTCATCTCCGGCTCTTGGATCGGCGTCCTCACCGGACTTCTGTGGGGTGGATTGGTGCGAATCTTCTTCGAGCACCATGTCACTTGGAGCGTGAACAGCGTCTGCCACATTTGGGGACGGCAGCCATACGAGAGCCATGACCACAGTCGAAACAACGCGATTGTGGGATTGCTGGCGCTGGGCGAAGGGTGGCACAACAACCACCATGCATTTCCCGCCTCGGCTCGGCACGGGCTGGCATGGTGGCAGTTTGATGCCAGTTGGGTATTCATCAAGGTGATGGGTTGGCTGAGGCTTGCCAGAGCGATCAAGACCCCCGATGCCCAGAGAATGCAGCGATCCCACCGCACCCCCGAGCCAACTGAATCTGTGCCTTCAAGCCCCAGCGAAGTGGTTTGATCAAGCGTTGGGGGTGGTGGCTCTCGCCACCGGGGCTGGCAGTCACTGCGAGGGGGTGTCGGCTCTGCGCCAGCGTCGCCATGACTCCGATGGAATGCCCAGCAGCGTCCGACGCACTTGCTGCTGCCAGTACATCGGCCCCTGGGCCAAATCCAAAACCTCGGTGGCCACGCCACTGACGCTGGAGAGGCCCAAGTCAGCCTCGAATGTGCTGTCCAACCGAGCTCGCCGATGCCCCGCATGCTGGCTGTCGGCGCCTCGTTCGATCGTGAGCGTCCAATTGCCCCGCGCCAGTGGGTGGCCCGCCTCGGAACCGATGCGATGGACTCGCATGTCTCCCGTCGCACGATGCGTGAGGGCCTGAGCCTCGGCGATGGCAATGGGTAACACCGGAAGTGGTGGCTCGAAGAACACGTGCACGCCCTCGATGAGATCGATTTGCCCTACCTTGGCGATCGAACCGTCGGCCTGCCGCACAAGCTCCAATTGTGCCCATGGCATTGTCTGAGTCCAGCCTTCCTCAGTGGAGTGAATCTCGACTCGGATCAAGGCTGCGTCACCCTGAGAGTCTTCCATGTTCACGTCGAATCCGCTGCGCTCGAGGCCCAGCATCATCACAGGCGAACCCACAGCGGGCGGCAGATCGCCTTCGCTGGGGCCAGCAGGCATGGGGGCGGCGCAGCCAAGCACCGTCAACAGCAAGCCGGACAGCCCTGTGAGTTTGATCACGCTTCTGGTTCGGCGTACAGATCGACGTAGAAGTCGAGCAGGCGCCGGTCGTCGAGTGATCTGGCTCGGGCCAGATAGAAGCCAAACTTCTCAAACAACTGGATGGCACCAGTGCGCTCGCCGCGAACATCGAGCACAATCTTGAGATACTCGCGGTCGCGGCAGAATCGCACCGCATGCTGCATCAATGCGGAGCCGATGCCTCTTCGTCGCCACTGCGGATGCACACGCAAACGGCGGATTTCAGCCACCGCGTCATCGACACGTTGCACGCCAATCATGCCGGCGACAGCCTCATCTTCACCGATGGCCACCCAGAATCCGTTGTGCTCCGGATCCGTCAGATAGCCATCTGCAATGTTCTCGATGTCTGCTCCAGTGTCATTGATCCGCACTTCGCCCTCGTTCATGCCAGCGGCAAAGAGCGATCTCAATGCGGGGAGATCGCCTTCAGTGGCGGCACGAATCGTCGGCTGAATCAGATCGGTCATCGGTCAGTTGCGAAAAACAAACTGGCTGGAGGGGTGAAGTCCACCAGCGAGTATAGAAGTGGCGGCCCCCTAGCGACGTCGGCCACGCACGCGTTGGCGGCACCAGTTCTGAAAGCGTGCATCTAACGCGTCGATATCAGGGTCGATCCAGGCCCACATCACTTTGGCACTACGCGACATACCACGTGGGCCGCTTCGCAGGCGTGTTCCCATGTTGCCGGCAGCCGCGTCAGCAAGCAGCCTCCCGATGCCGGCCCGTGTTGCCGGATCAGCCTCCAGCAGGAAGGTGGCCAGCGCCCATGCCTGAGCGTAGTAGTCAAGCAGCGACTCACGGCCCCTGTCGAGTGCCGAGTAGGGATCGTCCTCGATGAAGGATCGAAGTGGTTGCAGACGCCGACCGTAGACCAGCCAACGAAGACGGCGCCACCGCTCGGGGTTATACGATGGATCGGGTTCGACTCCGGCGGCACTGATGCGCAGGCCTTCCATCCGAGTGGCGAGCCCCTCCTCGATCCACACTGGCAGGTGATCCTTGAAGGTGCGTTGTGTCACCTGATGCCAAGCTTCATGTGCGGCAAGGGCGAGCGTGTCGCGGCAACGGCCTTCAGGATCGATGTCATAGAGCACAGAGATGCCTCGAATGGCGAATCCACCGCGTCCGAGATTGTGCAGCTGATCGGCCATAGTCGGCACGACGATTCGCACGGCATTGCGCCATTGGCGCTTGTCCGCCAGCAGATAGGTGATGAACGGTGTGCCCGTGATCTTCAACCCCGGTGTCAGCGTGACCACATCATCGAGGCTCGCTTCGAGCAGGCCTGGCAGTGCGTTGATGATCCGCGGGTCGTCAACGGTCGTTCGAATCTCGAAGTGCTCGGTGTAGATGCGCCTTCCTGAGTGGCCCAGAAAATCCCAGGTGTCAGCTTCGGTCCAACCTGGATCGACAGCTGCTGGTGCAGGTCGCTCGCTCGAGGAGGTTGCTGCGCATCCAGTGCACGCCAGCGACAGCGCCAGCCAGAGGCTACGCACCGGCGCCCTCGGTGAGTTGATCAAGTTCTGACCGCGCCCGATCGAGTTGCTCACGGGTCTGAGCGACAAGCGCGGGCGGCGCCTTCTGGGCATAGCCGGGATTGGCCAGCCGGCCCTCGAGCGCCTTGATCGATCCTTGAAGGTCTTTGATGCGCTGCTTGGTCACGGCATCATCATCGCCACTGCCGCCAAGTCCCGTCAACCAGGCACGGCCGGCTTCATGGTGCATTAACAGCCCGCCAGAGGGTTCACAGTCACAGGTTGAGGTGCACTCCAGCCGTCCCATGGCTGTCAGTGCGGTGTCCTCCATGCCGATTGCATCCCGAAGAGCCTGATCCACCAGCAGTTGTGGTCGAGCTTTGCCGGGCACCTTGCGTTCGTCGCGTACTCGGCGCACGAGGCCCAATAGTTCTTGCTGGGCTTCGATGTTGGCTTCGAGCGAGGCATCGAGGAGTGCCCCATCTGGCTTGGGCCATGGGGCCTGCGCCAGCGTGGGAGCGCCGGGGAGTTGCAGCCCGGGCAGACCCGGCGTGCCTGCTGCACGGACATGCTGCCACAGCGTCTCGGTGACGAATGGGCAAACCGGATGCAACAGTCTCAGTAGGGCGTCAAGCACGCTAAGGAGCACCTGTTGCTGGGCGGGGGAGTCTCCGATCGTGCCCTTGACCGCTTCCAGATACCAATCACAGAGGTTCCGCCACGTCAATGTGTACAGATGATCCCAGCAGGCATTGAAGTTGAAGGTGGACAGCGCCGCACTCACAGCATCGGTGGTGGCGGCCAGTCTAGCGCACATCCAGCGGTCGTTGATGTTCTCGATGGTTGCCAGATCCGGCCCGGCCGGAGAAGTGACTCGCCCGAGTGCGAATCTGGCGGCATTCCAGAGTTTGGAGACGAAGTTACGCCCAGCGTCGAAGCGAGCTGACGTATTGCGGGCCATTGGCTGTTCGTCACTGACCTGTGCTTGTCCACTGAGAATTCCGTAGACGGTGACCATCGTGCGATCGGGATGCTCGGGCGAACGCTGGAGGGGCGCTGCAACCTTGTGGCCTTGTGGAGTTGTGATCAGTTCAGGCGTGAATGTCTTGCCCGAGTGCGGGTCAACACAGTCAACGGGAAGCCGCACGTCTTGTGTCGCTGTCGCGATCTGCGTCATGACCAGTCGCAGCGCGTCTGTCCCATGTGACTCGATGATGTCACGTGGATCCACGCCGTTGCCCAGCGACTTGCTCATCTTCTGCCCGAAGCCGTCCTGGACCATCGGGTGAATCGTGACTTGCGTGAATGGAAGCGTGCCGCCACGCAGGTACCGGTTGAACATCACCATTCGGCTCACCCAGAGTGTGATGATCTCTCTTGCGGTACACAGCACACTGGATGGATTGAATGTGTCGAGCAGACCTTCCATCTCGGGCCGCTGCGAGGCATCGGGCCACCCCATGGTGCTCAATGGCCACAACGCTGACGAGAACCAGGTGTCGAGTACATCCGGATCCTGCTGGAAACCGGCTTCCTCAAGTGAACGCTCGATCGCCTCATTGCCGCCAGCAACACAGGCGAGCACCCGCACATGGGTGTCGTCAGCTCTCTGGAGACGAATGGTCAAGGCTGGATCTTCGTGGTCGCACATGGGCAGAGAGCAAGTTCGATCGGGTTCAACCAGCGACTCTCCCAGTTGCTCGGCCAGCGGATGCTCCACCTCAAGAGACCACACGGGGATTCGGTGTCCCCACCAAAGCTGTCGAGAGATGCACCAGTCGCGTAGCTGCTCGTGCCAGAGTTGGAAGGTGCGGGCATAGCGGGCGGGCGTGAACGTGAGTTGGCCGTCGCCGGGCCCCGAAGCAGCAGGGGCATCACCCTGCACCTGATCTGGATGCATCGCGGCCAATGCACTGCCACGCAATCGATCATCGGTGACCCGAACGTACCACTGGTCGCTCAGCCAGGGTTCGATGGGCACGTGCGAGCGATAGGAGTGCCCAACGCTGTGGTCGTACGCCCTGACCTCCTCCAAGAGGCCGTGATCCTGGAACCACTGCACAATGGCGGTTCGTGCATCTTCACGGCTCATGCCAACGAAGGTGCTTGCGGTGTCAGAGACGTCATTCCAGCCATGCTGGTCGGAGATGGCTGCGTCAGGCCCCATGACGTTGATCACGGGCAGATCATGCCGCTGGCCGATGTCCCAGTCGTTGGGATCGTGAGCGGGCGTGACCTTCAGGAAACCGGTCGCAAATGCCGCCTTGGGGTCATCGCCTACACCTGGCATGATCACATGTTCATCCTCGACGATCGGAATGCACCGATCGACGATGGGCAGGCGAATCAACCGCCCTCGCAGGCTGGCGCCTCGCGGGTCATCCGGGTGCATCGCCACGGCGGTATCGCCAAGCATGGTCTCGGGTCTGGTGGTCGCGACAGTGACATGGCCATCACCGTCATCGAGCGGATAGCGCAGATACCACATGTGGCCAGGTACCTCGCGCATCTCGACTTCGTCATCGGCCAACGCCGTGCCGGTAACAGGGTCCCAGTTGACGAGCCGTTTGCCGCGGTAGATCAGCCCGTCTGCAAACAAGCGATGAAACGCCTCCCGCACGGCGCTGGTGCAAACCTCATCCATGGTGAAGCGAGTCCGGTCCCAGTCGCAGGAACATCCCAGCGCCTTCAGCTGGGCGAGAATGACGCCTTCGTACTCGTCTTTCCAAGCCCGAGCCCGATCTACAAAGGCCTCGCGGCCAAGGTCCAATCGACTCACGCCTTCCTGCAGCAATCGCTTCTCGACGACGGTTTGGGTGGCAATTCCGGCGTGGTCCGTGCCGGGCATCCACAAGGTCCGACGGCCTTGCATCCGCTGCCAACGCACGAGCACATCCTGCAGGGTGTTGTTCAGGGCGTGGCCCAGATGCAGCGCCGACGTCACATTCGGTGGGGGAATGAGGACGCAGAACGCCTCCCCCTCGCCGGGTTCACCGTGGCCGATCCGATGCGTCGACCACTGCTCCAGCACCTGTGGCTCGTGCTCTGCGGGAGAGTAGGATCGGGGGAGTTCAGCCGTATCTGTGACAGAGGACATCGACGCATGATAGGTGCAGTGCACAACCTGGCCATCTGGACGCTGCTCTTGTTGATGGTTGCCTGCTCAGAGGGGCCAGCGACCAGTGATGCCCCGGTTGATCGTGCTGGCGCCATGGAGACGCTGCGAACCGCCCAGCGATACATCGATGCCGGCCAGTTCGATGAAGCACAGGCGATTCTGGTCACGGCCCAGACGGCGTGGCCCGAAGATCCGCTGGTGCACGAGCAGTTGGCCCGGGTCGCCTTTGGGCGAGGCCTCACGCTGCGGGCACAGGGCCAACTGGATCTTGGCGATCAGCGTTTGGCCCAAGCATTGGAACACTGGCGTCGGGCATGCGATCTGTCTCCAGACAACGCGGCCATGCGGGTCAGCGCTGCGGATGTCGCTGCGATGATCGGGCAGACGAGCACGGCCCGTGCCCTCTATGGGCGTGCGCTCGAGTTGGACCCTCGGGCGGCCAGAGCTGCCCTGTGTTTGGCCCAGATCGAGATGACGGCGCATCCTGATCGCGCTGAGGCGCTCCTGCAGCAGGCCCTCGAACATGGTGGTGAGATTCCCGAAGCCCACGCCAGTTTGAGCATGCTGCACATGCGCCGCGGCGATGAGACGGCTGCCCGCGCTGCGATGGCGACGGCCCTTGAGGCGGGTGGGGACATGCCCGGGATCCGAGTGATGCAGGCCAGGCTTGAACGCCTGTCGGGCGCACCCGACAGGGGGGTCGAGTTGCTGGTGGCGTTGGGGCCTCAGTCACTGGCTGACGTGGGCACGACCTGGGAACTGGCTGCCTGCTGGGAAGCGTTGGATCATTGGGACCGAGCCGCGCAGACCTGGGAGTTGTGCTTTGGGGCCAATGCCCATCGATCAGACGCAGGCACGCTTGCCCTCAATGCCGCGCGGGCTTGGGAGGCCGCTGGCGATGGCACCAAGGCCCAGTCTTGGTTCCGACAGGCTCGATTGCTTGGCGTGGATCAAGAGGGGTCATCGGCGTCCCCATGACGACGGCCAGCCTCCACCCACGGGTCGATCTTGTCTCTAGAGTCCGGCAAGTTCCTGTCGGTGAGGGGCTTGCGCCTTCTCTCCCGTGCCCGCCGCGACATGGTGGCGGTTGCGACAAGGACCAGCAAAAGCACCAACAACGCCAGTCCCAGAGCGGCTAACGCAAGGCGAATCGCAATGGGCATGGGTTCAGCCTACCGAACTATCGGGCCTCAGCGGCCGTAGAGGAGGACCGTGGCCTTTCCAGATTCGGTGAATCAAAGGGCCACGCCGACCGATGTTCATTGAAGGAGACCGCGTTGGGAGCCTGCTATCGTCGCTTCTGATGAACCCGACCGGCATCTGCGTTCTACAGCTCAGGAAAACTACTCCATGATTCCTTCTGCACGCCCCGCCTTCTCCGCAGCCGCCATCATCGCAGTAGCAGCCACTATCGGGGTGGGGGCGTCGAGCCTCTGGGCAGACCCAGTGTCTGCCGAGGCAGCCCAGTGGAGCGACGATCTATGGACCGCGGCGTTGTCGGGCGACCGTCCGGCGGTTGAATCTCTGCTGCAACGCACACCTTCAGCCGGCATCAGCCCCGGTGCACGTGAGGCATACGACAATCGGCTCGAACAGTGGCGAGGCAACCGCGCGGAAGATCGCCGCGCCACGGAGGCCCGGATTGCCGAGGCATGGATCGAGATTCGCGAGTCACTGGAAGACACCGATGCGCAAGTCAAAGAAGACGCCGATGCGCAGGCCGAAGAAAATGCCGATGAGTCAACTCGGCTGATCGAGGCCATGCGACTGTTGGCCGAGATTCAGGAACTCAGCGGCGACATGGGAGCGCCGCTTGATGAACCTCAGGTCCAGGCATTGCTGAGTGAATTGCGCACGCACGTAGACCAGTGGAAGGCCGAGGGAGACCTGCTGCCTGCACAAGAGGGCGTCTTTCATCTCAAGGCCGTACATGAGGATGCTGGCCGCCCCGACGCACACGCCAAGCTCACGACAGAACTGGAGGAACTCTCCGCCCAGTTGATGCTGCTGCGCCGATATGCGTTCCCCTCGTTCCACTCGATGTTCATCGAGCATGCCCAGCGACGAGGAGAAACGCCACGAACGGAGTACAGCCCCCGGCTGGTCGATCGGTGGCAAGAAGAGGTCTCCGGTGTGGACATCGAGATGGCGCTCACTGCCCTCGATCTGGCCGAAGCCGAACACGTGGAACGCGTTGATCTACAGACAATCCTCAATGGCGGGCTGGACGCCGTGGAAGATCTCGCAGAGGCCCCCGGCCTGCATGCGACCTTTGAAGGCCTTGCAGACGAGGCGGCACTTGCTGCGTTTCAGGCGGCGCTGGACCGGGTTCAAGCCCAGTTGAGCGTGCCCGGCGCAACTGTCGATGCACGTGTTCTGCTCGACGAGATCTTGTCCGCCAACGAGACCAGTGTGAACCTGCCTGAGCAGGTCGTGCTTCGCGAGTTTGTGGATGGGGCTACTGACGAGCTCGATCGATTCAGCGATGTCATCTGGCCCTTTGACTACGAGCAGTTTCAGCGTCAGATGGAAGGCGAGTTTGTGGGTGTGGGCATCCAGATCCAGGAAAACGAACTGGGCGAGGTCAAGGTGGTCTCGCCACTTGAAGGCAAGCCGGCCTTCTTCGCCGGTGTCCAGCCCGATGACATCGTCGTGGAAGTTGACGGGCAGTCCACCGCCGGTTGGACGGTGCATGATGCCGTACGGCACATCACTGGGCCCCGGCACACAACGGTCGTGCTGGGCTTGCAGCGAGAGGGCGAGGACGATCTCGTGCACGTGCCTATCGTGCGCGACATCATCCGAATGCCCACCGTGAAAGGGTGGTCCAAGGCACTCACGCCCGAGGGTGGCGAAGAGAAGTGGGAGTGGTTTGTCGATCCTGATCAGCGCATCGGCTACATCAAGTTGACGGGCTTCGACAAGAAGACCTATCTGGACATTCGTCGGGCACTGGCTCGTATGCGAGCGACCGGGCCGCTCAATGGCTTGGTGCTCGACCTGCGCCACAATCCAGGTGGGCTGCTTGATCAGGCAGCGCACATCTGCAATCTCTGGGTGCCGGAGGGCACGATTGTCACGGGCGAAGATCGCAATGGGGAACGCACCTTCGCGATGAGTGCCTATCCCACCCGTTGTTTCCTTGCCGGCACGCCCACCGCGGTGCTGGTGAATCAAGGCAGTGCCAGCGCCAGCGAGATCGTGGCCGGTTGCCTGCAGGCGCATGATGCCGCCGTCATTGTTGGCGATCGTTCCTTCGGCAAGGGAAGCGTGCAGACAGTGCACGGTGTCGGCCCGGATGCGAGCATCAAGGTGACAAGTCAGTACTACCGGCTGCCTTCTGAAGACGGCATCACGCCCGGGCGGTTGGTGCACCGGCGGCCCGGCGGAGATGACTGGGGTGTCGTGCCCGATCTCACAGTTGAGATGTCTCTTGACGACATCGAAGACGCCCATCGGCTTCGTGCTCGAGCCGAAGCGGCCGCATCATCACTGCCTTGGGCCCGCGAACGAGCCGCCGAAGATGAGGAGGCGCACGGACCTGCAGACATCAATCGTCTGTTGACTGACGGCTTCGATCCCCAATTGGAATTGGCGTTGCTCATGCTTCAGGCGACAGCCCTTGCCGAGACAGCCCCGACCCCGATGGAAGCGCTCCATCTGGCAGAACGGGCGCAGGGCATTCCCCCGGCATCTCCCTGAATTGGGTGATGACAACTGAACAGTCAGTTTGATCGGGCAGGCGGCACCCAGTCAGAGGGCTTGATGATGTTGACGCTGGCCGACAGGCACGAGGGCACCGCAGTGAACGTCAGGCTCAGTCGAGTAGCCGCCGAGCCTCTTCGACGTCCTTGTCGCCGCGGCCGGAGCAATTCACGAGCAGCACTTCCTCAGGCCTCATGGAGGCTGCGATCTCAACCGCCCCGGCGATGGCGTGTGAAGACTCAAGCGCCGGAATGATGCCCTCCAGGCGAGCCAGCAGTTTGAAGGCGTCCAGGGCCTGTTTGTCCGTGACGCTTCGGTACCTCACCCGCCCTGCATCGCTCCAGGCAGCGTGCTCGGGGCCAACACCGGGATAGTCGAGCCCGGCGCTGCAGGAGTGCACGGGCGAGGTTTGACCATCGTCATCCTGCAGCACATAGGACCGACTGCCGTGCAGAACGCCCGGCTGCCCAGCACCGATGCTCGCGGCATGTTCACCTTGGGCATCTCCTCGCCCACCGGCTTCCACACCCGTAAGCGCCACATCTGTGTCGGCTTCAAATGGGTGGAAAATGCCTGCCGCATTCGAACCACCTCCCACACAGGCAACGACGTGATCGGGCAGGCGGCCGATCCTCTCAAGGCACTGTGATCTCGCCTCCGTGCCGATGATTGATTGCATCTGACGAACCATGAGGGGAAAGGGGTGGGGGCCCACAACCGAACCGATGACATAGTGCGTCTGCCCTACTGAGCCCATCCAGTCTCGCAGGGCGGCGTTGGTGGCGTCCTTGAGGGTGCGGGATCCATCGTGCACTTCATTGACTGTTGCCCCCAGCAGTCGCATTCGGAATACGTTGAGTGCCTGCCGGCGGGCATCTTCTGCGCCCATGTAGATCTCGCAGGTGAGGTTGTACCGAGCGCAGGCCGTCGCGGTAGCGACCCCGTGCTGGCCCGCTCCGGTTTCGGCAATGATCCTCGTCTTGCCCATACGCCTTGCCAGCAGTACCTGCCCGAGCGTGTTGTTGATCTTGTGGGCTCCGGTGTGCGCCAGATCCTCACGTTTGAGCCAGATCGCTCCTCCGCCGCAATGCTCACTGAGACGGGGGCAAAAAGTCAGCGGCGTGGGACGACCCACCCAGTTGGCGAGCATGTCGTGCAACTCATCCAGATAGGCCTGATCCACTCGGGCCTCGGCCCAGGCCACTTGGAGTTCATCGAGCGCCGCTCGAAGCGTCTCGGGCACCCAGCGACCGCCGAATGAACCAAACCAACCATCCTGCAACAGCATCTCAGTCACGATCGCTCCGCTCCAGAGGCAACATCAGGGCAAAGGGTATCTACGAGGAACGTGCGTTCCATCTCCTTCACATCGGCAGCATAGCGCCCAAAGCCCACGTGTTCGAATGGGGCGCCAGTTTCATCTAGCGCTTTGAGCGTGATGGTTGGCCCGTTGGAGCGGCTCTGTAGCGCCTGAACAAACCCCTGCTGGCCCTTGAACGGAATCCATGCGTCCTGGCGAGCGTGGACGGCCAGCACCGGGATATCCCGCCAGCCGTGCAGCCGCTTCATGGGATCGGCTTCCTCGACGCGTCTTCGAGCCTCAGGCGACATGTGCGCTATGGCAGCGAGCGAGGTGAAGTCGCCGGTGGTGGCCAGCAACAAGGCAGCCTGAAACGGATGTGGATCACACAGCCGTGCGATGGCCGCCATGCCTCCGGCGGACATGCCCCCGATCGCCAATCTGCGTTCATCGGCGCCCAGCGACTTGGCTGCTGCCTTGGTTACAGCGTCGATCTCATCACGCATCTGCAGCACGATGTCGAGGACCCGCTCGGGGGTTTGCGCCTGTGGGTCCAGCCGATCCCCATGGCCCGGCAGATCCACGGCGCACAGGGCAATTCCAGATCGCATCAGTCGCAGATAACGACCCGGATCCAGTTCCTTGCGGGCCGTGCGACCGTGCATCCACAGGAGCATTGGAGCCGGGGTGTCACTTGGGGGCCGCTCGGGAGGAATGAGCAGAGCGGGGACAGGCCCCAGTCGCTCGACTCGAGCCTGCCGCCGCAAACTCTGCGGAAGCGCATCGAAGGCATCTGAGGCAGCCTGACTCATGGCTTGCCCCCCTGGCACGTTGACGCCGGGGGCGAGGGCATCGACACTTCACGCATGATCAGGATCATCGCTGGCGATTTTAGGTCACGACGCCTCGCGGCACCGCCCGATGCGCAGCAGACTCGGCCCTGGATGCAGCGGGTCAAGGAGTCGGTGTTCAATGTGCTCCGCGGCCACTTCGAGGGGGCTCGAGTCGTCGATCTCTTCGCTGGGGTCGGCACGATCGGGCTGGAGGCCATCAGCCGAGGTGCCCAACAGGTGCTGATGGTCGAACAGAGCCGCAGCGTGTTTGCGTTGCTTGAGCAAAATGTGCGAGACCTCGACTGCGCTCAGCAGGCCGATCTGCTCTGCGGTGATGCGCTGGGCGCGGTTGCCCTGTTGCGAGCGCCGCGTCCAGTTGACCTACTCTTTGTGGATCCACCCTTTGTCATGATGCAAGACGAGAAAGCTCGCATGCGCGTATTCGGGCAGATTCAAGCTGCGTTGGAGGTCATGTCGCCAGAGGGCTTCGCGGTCTTGAGAACACCACTTAACCCAGATCGAACGGATCACACAATTGAAGGCTGGGAAGGCCCCGAGATTCACGATCACGGGATTCAGCACACGGTGTGCTTCTATGCCCCAGAAGTTGCAGCGAGGGACGAAGGCGGTGTCTGACGCACGCCAGGCTGCGATCGATGTGGCAGGCAGGCTTCGGCAGGCCGGTCACGAGGCCCTTCTTGCAGGCGGGTGTGTTCGAGATGTGCTGCTCGAACGCACGCCAAAGGACTGGGACGTAGCTACAAGCGCCCGCCCTGACGAAATCCGGTCGGTTTTCAAGGGCGCTCGCAGTGTGGGCGAGGCATTTGGTGTGATGTTGGTTCGCCGCCATGGACACACGATTGAGGTTGCCACCTTTCGCAGCGATGGCGTGTATCGCGATCATCGCCGACCTGAGACGGTCACTTTTTCAGATGCTGAACATGACGCCCAGCGACGCGACTTCACGATCAACGGTCTGTTCATGGATCCTCTCAGCGGTGACGTGATCGACCACGTCAACGGTCGGCAGGATCTTGAGGCCGGGCTTATTCGTGCGATCGGTGATCCAACTGCTCGCATCAGCGAAGACCATCTGCGCATGCTCCGAGCAGTTCGCTTTGCTGCTTCGCTCAACTTCAAGCTCGACCTTGAAACAGCTGATGCCATCAAGGCCAACGCCTCGTCTCTGGCCGGCGTCTCAGCCGAGCGCATTGGAGAAGAATTCAGGCGGATGCTGCTGAGCGATGGTGCGGTTGACGGCATGGAGTTGCTCGCTGAACTTGGCCTTCTGGGTCTGGTGCCCGGCGGGATGACCCTCGCTACTGAACAGCACTTTTTGCACGCTGCGGCAACAGGGGGGCTCGACTGGCCCGCCCGACTAGCGGCCGTGGCGCTTGATGCTGGTGCTGATGACACGATCTTGACGGACTGCTGGGTGGGATCACTCGTGCTGAGCAACTGGGCTCGAGACGGCGCCCTGGCGGTACTTGACATTCATCGCACACTCAAAGGCTGGGACACCATGTCGGTGGCTGGGCGGCGTCGCTGCTGCGGCCGAGATCAGGTCGACTCGGCATTGGCCCTCAGTCAGGTTGACGCCCCCGTACTGGCAGATCAGGCAGCGACGGCGCTGGCCACATGGCGTGCAACGGCTGGGGGCGTATTGCCTCGAAGGTTGGTCGATGGGCACATGCTGATGGAAGCGGGGGTCAGTGGCGGCCCCGAACTGGGCCGTCTGTTGGAAGCGATCTATGACGCGCAGCTTGAGGGACGGGTCTCAACTGCCGATCAGGGCCTCGAACTGGCTCGACACTTGCGCGATTTGAACGACTGAACCGTATACTAGGGCTTGGCTTGTGATTGATCGCAGCCGCCCTGCCTGGAGTTCACCGAGATGATCAGATTGTTGTCCGTCGTACTGACGCTGGGATTGACCGGCCTGCTGAGCGTGCACAACGCGCTAGGCCAGGAGGCTGCTGAAGCCACCGACCGCGCTGCATCCACCGAAGGCGCTGCATCCACCGACAAGGGACGCCGCATCTACGTGGTTCCGATGTACGGCCAGTTTGGCACGGACATTCACCCCGATGTCTATGCCCCCATCATCGAGGACATCAAGGAGGTCAAGCCAGACACCATCTTGTTCAAACTCCGAACGAAGGCACTGAGCGGCAATGAAGGGTTCGTTGACATCATCGAGGGTTCCAGAACTCGCGAGCCCAATAGTGACAACACCGACTACAACATGGTGCGAGACCTTCGCCGTCAGTTCGGCATCGAGTTGGATGACTACGATCAGATGTTGTGGGTGGAGAACGCCAACGGCATCCTCGGCATCATGGCCTTTGGCTGGGACGACATGGTGATGTCTCCCAGCGCCACGATCGGGGATCTTGCGATCTGGTATCGAATGATGCGGGCTGCCGCTCGCGGCGAGAACGTTTTTGGCAAGTACTTCGATGCCATGCTGGGCATCATGGAAGGTGTCGCGGAACGGGGGGGGTGGACGCACCCGGAACGCCAGCCGCTTTGGGAGGCGATGACCGATCCGCGTCAATCTCTGAGCACCACTTGGGTCGGGCGCAAGGCCATCTTCTATCCAACCCTGCAGGGTGAATTCGTTCTCGATGGAAGCCCCGAATACCCCCCAACCATTCTTTCGCTGAGTGCCGACGAAGCCGAGGACCTCCTTGTGACCAAGGGCGTCGTGAATGACATGGACGATGTAGCGCTGCTCATGGGTTGGCCGCGATTTGAGATCGTCGGTGATGCCAGTGATGTGACCAAAGAGCATCGGGACGACTGGCGCTCCTTGCTCGATCGTGCCAAAGGTGCGATGCAGGCGTTCCAGGAGGGCCGCCGAGCGGGAGACCTCCAGGGGCTCTCCACTTGCATTCGAGCACTGCGTCGTTTGCAGAGCATTGAGCGCTCAAATTGCGCAATGACGATGGCATATCGCCAGAACGGAATCCCCTCTGGCGTTCAACTCAAAGTACTCATCGACCAGCTTGAGGATCAGATCGAGGACATGCGTCGCAACGGCGGCGGACGTCGCGGCCCGGGTGGAGGTGGCTTCGGCCCAGGTGGTGGAGGTGGCTTCGGCCCCGGCGGCCCACGCCCTGGCGGCTGAGGCACCCTCAATGCGCGACCGCATCTTGGCTGTGTGCTTGATCTGCTCTGAATGAAGCTGCTAGTGGGGCTGCCGGCGAACTGACTCGGTCAATCGCCGTCTACGAATCGCAGTAGCGCTGGACCGACCGAAACTTCGAGGCCATCCTCGACGCGAATGTCATCGACTCGATCGCCATTGGACCAAGTGCCACCAGTGGAGTCCAAATCGCGCAATCTGTAGTCGCCATCCACGTGCTCGATGACGCAGTGCTCTCTTGAGACACTGGGGGCATTGATCTGGACGTCACAGTCGCTGTCGCGGCCGACGATGACTTCAGTGGCGTCGCCCAAGGCAAAGGCTCGCAACGTAGCGCCGGTCGCCTTGTTCACGATGTGCATTTCCATCATAACTGTGTCGATCGCCATGTCTCACTGTTCGTCCCTCATACGTTGATTGTTGCCTCTTCATGCCCGTTTGCCAAGTGAACAAGCGCAAACGCCGGTGGCTATCGGACTCCGATGGCCCTGATCAGCCCAAATGGGGGCTGACCGCATCCCTGATAGCATGCCCAAGATGCGGTGGCTGATCGACCTGATCTGGCTGATCCTCATGCTGCTGGCGGCTGTGGTGCTTGTGCCCCGCCTGCTGGCGCGAGGCTGGCATCGAACCCACTGGCGTGGAAGATTCGGCCATGGCCCTCATCTGGCCAAGGGGAGCGCGCCACGGGTGCTCCTGCACGCCGTGTCGGTGGGGGAGGTGAACGCCATCCGAGCTCTGGTGCCGATGCTGCAGCAGCGTGGTTGCGAAGTGGTTGTCTCGGTCACGACGGACACCGGCATCGCTCGGGGCAAGGCCTGCTTTGGAGAGGGTGCAGCGGTGGTTCGCTACCCACTCGATCTGTCCTGGTTTACCACTCGTTTTCTCAACCGAATCAAGCCCGATGCTGTGGGCTTTGTTGAACTCGAACTCTGGCCCAACTTCACCAGATCCTGCGCTCGCAGAGGCATTCCCATGATGGTGTTGGGGGGACGGCTCTCGGCTCGTTCAGCGAGTCGCTACCGCCTCATTCGATGGTTGGTGCGCCCCATGTTCAGGCGATTGGCCAGGGTGCAGGCAATTGACCGTGTCATCGCGGATCGTTTCATTGCGATGGGGGTTCCAGCGGACAACGTCTCGGTGGAGGGCTCGCCCAAGTGGGACAACACAGCCCTCGGCGCGACTGTCTCGGGCGTTGAGGCACTGGCAGTCGAATTGGGGATCGATACATCACGCCCGGTGGTCGTTGCCGGATCCTCCGCCCCGGAGGAGCATGCAGCCATCTTGGCGGCCGTGCCTGAGGGGTGCCAGTTGATCATTGCGCCGCGGCGGCCGGAGTGGTGGGACGAGGCTGCCCACGTGCTGGGCCCATGTACCCGCCGCAGTCTTGGAGAAAATGGCCAGGAGGAGGGAGATCGATACCTGCTCGACACGATTGGCGATCTCTCGGCGGCCTACGCCCTGGCAGACGTGGTGATCATCGGTCGCAGCTTCGCCCAGCGGCACGGCTCTGACCCGATCGAACCCGCCGGCATGGGAAAGCCGGTGGTGTGCGGCTCAGCCATGGGCGATTTTCAACAGGCGATGACGCTGCTTCGATCGCATGATGCCATCGTGGAAACCACGCTGGCGGGGCTCTCGGGGCAGGTTCGAGCGCTGCTCGATGATGCCCAAGAACGAGCGGCGATCGGTCAGCGGGCCATCGAGGCGATTCGATCCAATCAGGGGGCATCCCAAGCCGCCGCTGAGGCGCTTTGCACGCTGGCAGAGGCAGCGCAGCCAGGCCAATAGGCCGCAGCCTCCTGATTGGACCAGCGGAATCGGGGTCGAGGGTTTGGGGGGTTGGGGTGCCCTGTGCCCTGACGTGTCACACGTCAAAAGGAATCGCCGCCGCGATCCGGGAGGGTCGCGACGGCGGGGGAGAAAGGAACCTATTGCCGGAAGGGTTTGGGATGTGTTCCGCTGACGGATACGCTCGCCATGTAGGCCAGGTTCCCTATCCTTCACGGAATGCGTGAAGCAGAATTGCTCCAATCCATCATCGAACGCTCCAGATCGACCCTGAAGCCCCCGCCAGGGGCTCCTTTGGATCGGGTTCGAGTTGGCCCGGGAGACGATCTGGCGGTACTTGCGGAGGTTTCGGGGTCGCTGCTGCTGGGCGTCGATCAGGTTGTGGACGGCCTGCATGTGAACGCCAAGACCACCCCATGGAACGTCATTGGCTCCAAGGCCGTGCGCCGTTCAGTCAGCGATATCGCCGCTATGGCCGGCATGCCGATTGCCAGTGTGATTTCCCTCGTGCTGCCGCAGGATGCCACCAAGGTGCAATTCGATGCGTTGCACGATGGGCTCGTCGAGTCTGCTCAGGCATGCGACGTGCCGCTCGTTGGGGGTGACATCGCCGTGCATCTCAGCCCTGGCCCATTGACGATTTCGGTCACGGTGCTGGCGAGGGCCCCCGAAGGTGGGGCCGTGCTGCGCAGCGGAGGCCGCGTTGGCGATCGAGTCTGGGTCAGTGGCGAATTGGGCCGCACACTGGATCCGGATGGTGGGGGCGCACATCTGTTCTTTGAGCCTCGGGTGTCAGTGGCCCGCGCGTTGCATGGGCAATTGGGCGAAGATTTGCATGCGATGATCGACCTGAGCGACGGGCTAGGCCGAGATGGGGCGCGTCTTGCCAAGGCTTCTGGGTGTACCGCCAGATTGCGGGCCATTGACTTGCCTTGTGCACGAGCCGCTTCCTGGCAGGAGGCCTTGTGTGACGGGGAAGATTACGAGCTGCTGGCGGCCGTGTCGCCCGAGGTTGACCTGCCCGCGTCGGTTGATGGCGTGCAGCTCACCTGCATCGGAGTGCTTGAGCATCCGCATCAAGCTGGCGGCTGCCTACTGGAGCGACCAGACGGCACCGTGCACTGCGCCGATGAAGACGGATGGGATCATCGAGGCGATGTCTGAGGGGGCTGTGCATCTCGTTGATGTCGAGGCAACGGAGGCTGCAGGTGCGAGAATCGCGTGCGACCTGCCCGATGGCGCTGTGCTTGGGTTGGATGGCCCGCTTGGCGCCGGCAAGACCACCTTCGTACGGGGGCTGGCGGTCGCTCTGGGTGTATCGCCCAGTGAGATCAGCAGCCCAACGTTCACAATCGTGCATGAACATCCGCTGCCTGACGGGCGCATGCTTCGACACGTTGATGCCTGGCGCCTGATGGATGGGGACGCTCTGGATGAACTGGGCTGGAGCCAGTGGATTGGCTCGCCAGGCTCTGTCACCGTGATTGAATGGGCTTCGCGAATCGAGCCGCATCTTCCCCAAGGAACAAAGCGGCTGATGCTGGATCATGCTGATGAGGGATCGGGCCGCATGTTGGTGCCTGGCTCGCCGGCCTCGGGCGAGAGCCCGTAGATCACGAAGCGGTGACCGGTGACTCTCCAACCATGTCGCTTGGCGATGGCGTCGCGCAATTGCGTGATCTCCGGGTCGCGAAGGGACACATGTTGCTGGGTCTCCATGCAGATGAGCAGGTCTGCTGGCTCACGGCCATAGACAAGCTGGAAGTGGGTCTGTTTGGGGTCCACGAGCGTGGGGGTGATGATCCCGGCCTCTTGCAGCAACCTGAGTGTGCGGTACACCGTTGCCTTGGACACATTGTGGCTGGTGCGAGAGCGCAGCTGCGCCAAGAGCCCCTCCGCTTCGAACAGCCCATCCTGAGCCATGACGGCATCGAGCACGTCGGCGCGTTCCTGGGTATAGCGGAGATTCCGTTCCTTCAGGAACCGGCGAAACACCGAGCAAAGCGGCGCAAGCACCTCGATCCCCCCGGGAATCGCTGCCGGGGTGCTGTCTGCTCTACTCTCGGGCGACTGGGCCATGGAGGCACAGTGTAGTTGGTGCACGATGAAGGTCCTCGGATTTGAATCATGGGACGGGGGATCTCACAGGCAGGTGCGGCTGTCGCTCCTGTCGCATGCCACGGCCGTCAACTGGACTTGGGTCACACTCCCACCTGCCCCGTGGCGGTGGCGGCAGCGACTGGCCATGCGGCAGCTCACAGACATGGCACGGGCCAATGGTCTGCTCGAACAACCCTGGGACTGCATCCTGTGCACCAGCCTCATGGCGGTGGGGGAGGTTCGTGGCCTGTTGCCGCGGCACCTGCGTGATGTGCCCGTGGTGATGCTGGTACATGAGCATCAGGCCGCGTATCCAGCGGGACTTGCAGGGCCCGAGCCCCGAGATGCTCAGGCGATCACCACCGATCTCATGGGCATGCTCGCTGCAGACTTGGTGCTCTTTACCAGCCAGTGGAATCGGCGTTCATGCCTTGCGGGCATGCGATCGCTGCTGGGCAAGGCGCCTGGCGACGGACTCAGTGGCTGGCTGGAGCGACTGCAGGCCCGGAGCGAAGTCTGGTGGCCACCTGTTGAGGATCCCCTTGGGTTCCTTGAGCACAGGTCAACCGCACGACCTGTACATAACCCAGATAACTACGGACCCAATGAGCCACAACTGGTGGCCTGGCCACATCGTCACCAGCAGGACAAAGGCCCCAAAGCCCTGCTGGCCTTGGCCAAACGCTATAGCGAAGCCTGGGACCTCAATTGGGCGCTGCTGGGAGAACGGCGTGGGCCACCGCCGGCGCCTTTGCAACAACTGCGTGAGCACCTGGGATCGCGTCTGGTTCATGATGGCTGGTGTGAGGCTCGAAGCGACTATCTCGACTGGCTGAAGCGAGCCAATTGGGTGTGCTCAACCGCACGCCATGAGTATTTCGGCATCGCCGTGGTCGAGGCCTTGCTTAGCGGGGCGCTGCCGTGGCTTCCGCGAAGACTGAGTTACCCCGAACTCGTACCAGAGGCAGCCAGCGGCCTGCATCCTGGCATGCACCTTGAGTCCAAGGAGCGGGCGCACTTGATGCGTGCGATCCGCAGCCATCTGGCCCCGGCAATCGCCGATGCATCAACTCGCCACCTTGAGAACAGGCTCCTGCAACTGATTTCATGACCCCGGGGGCACCTGAATGGGTCGGGCTTGGTGCAAACTGAGCGATGGAGCTGAGCGATGGAGAGGGCCCTGAGCCCCGGAAACCGCCTCTGGTGGCTTGCCTCCCCTGTTGCCGCCGATAATGACCATTATGTTCAATTCCGGGTTCAGAGAGAGCGGCAACTGGCCTCAGTGATCGCCGGCAGCATGCGGGATGCAGCGATCAGCGGGCTCGGCGCCTTCCCATCCAGAGGGCTGGCGACAACGCCAACAACCCGCCGGGCGATGGCACGCTGGGTGCGGAGAACTCCAACGAGAACTCAGACCTGCTGCCTGGTGCGGTCAGCTGCCAAATGATGAGGAAGTTGAGTCGGTGCCCGGTTCCCGATGGCAACGCCTCGTAGCCTCCGTCAGAGATGTACTGGTTCAATGAAGACGTCGTTGCCCAGACTGACGTTCATGGTGCCCGATCCCGATGGGTCGGCCAAGAGCGACCAAGCCAGGCCGCCCGTAGCCAGATCGTCTGACGTAACGAAGTCAATCCACCCATGGGCCGACATGGTGAGTTCCACATTGGGTGACTGAGAACGCTCGAGGGTGAAGTCCAAAGTGGCCAACTGACCATCCGGAGCCACGTGGGCAACGAGGCCACCCTGGCCAACATCAGCGTCAGCATCCGGCCCAAACCATGCCCATGATTGCCCGGCAACGATCGGCGTGTTCAAGGTGGTTCGCGCATTGCCATCAGTCCCACTATCAAAGTCGGCGTAACTGATCGTCAGGTCGAGGCCAGCGGCATCGATGTGCACCGACGCAGCTGCCGCATGGGCGACACCCAGAGACACTACAAGGGCGACAGTTGAGGCAATCGGGTGCAGAGGCAACTCCTCTTCCCACCTATGAACTCAGGTAAAACAGCTGTTACTGGCGCGTCTAGCCCACAACAGCAGCGATGGGACATGTGCATGCTGATGCCTGAGCCCAGACATGGCGGTAGGGTGGAGCCCATGGCACCCCCCCGCGATGCCAATTCGGCTGCCCCCCCAGCCCAACCCGCTGGCAACGCACGTGCGCTGCCCCTCAGCACCGAACTGATGCTCTGGCTGCTGGCGATCATGCTCAGCGTGCTGGTGGGCGTCGGCGCCATCTTGTTCGGCCAGACCGAAGAAGCGGTCACACGCGAATTGCAACAGGAGGCCCGCGTTGGGGCCATTGCACTACAACGGGCGGTTGACGCAGACCCGCACTCGACGATGGTTGCAGTGATGGCCCGAGGGCTGCTTGAGTCCTCTCCCGGCATGGCAGGCATTCGCATCATGGTCGGCGAACGAGAGGTCTTCCACGAGCCGCCGACGATGAGCGACACATCACCCGGCGAAGATGAGGTGCTGGTGACACTGGAGGATGCCTCCGGGTCGCGTGTGAGTGTCGCCATGCACCGCAGCGCCGGAGCCCTGACCCGCCAACGATGGACCCTGACGCTGTTCGTCGTCATGGCTGCTGCGCTTGGCGTGTGTGCACTGGCCGTTGCGGCCATCCTGCGATGGCGTCTGGGACGTCCGTTGAGCCGCCTTCGACGACAAGTAATCGATGGCGGCCCGCCTCCCAAGGGCCTGCCGGGTGAACTGCGACTCTTGTCCGAACACCTTGGAGACAACGCCGCAGCCCACGCCTCGGAGTCCCATCGACTTGGGCGCACCGAAGAAGAACTGCAACGAGCCAGCGCCCTGCAGCGACTCATGCTGCGTGAACTCGACCACCGTGTTCGCAACAACCTCGCATCCATTGCAGCGCTCATTGATCTGGAGCGATATGCGGCCTCAGACGTGGCCACCTTCGCCGATCGGCTGGGCGCACGTTTGGGTTCCATGCGACAGGTGCAAGATCTGCTCTCAAGCTCCAGTGAGCACGCAACTGATCTGGGCGCCTTGACGCAGGTCCTGATTCCGGCGGATGTACAAACGCGCGTGCGCGCCTCAGGGCCCCCCATAGACATACCCGGGCCGCAGGCGGTGCCTCTGGGCATGGTGATTCACGAATTGCTCACCAACGCCATGCGACACGGCGCACTCTCAAGCAATCAGGGCAGCGTCACCATCGGTTGGACGAAACCCAAACAAGATGCCGCCGGCCGTCGCCGCTTGCAACTGAGTTGGACTGAATCCGATGGGCCACAGCCACGCCGTGACATCATGCCCGGCTGCGGCACCGGCATCATCACCGGGCTCGTACAGTCAGAACTCGCCGGAACGATCGATCTGCGGTACCCACCCTCGGGCGCCGTGCATCGCATCGATATCCAACTACGGTCGCTGGCTCATTCCAGCGAAGTCTGAGTTCAATCGCAACGCCTGGCAATGGTCGCAGTGCACGTGCCAAACGTCAGCGGCACCTGTCGCTCGATTTCGAACCCGTGCTTGCCAAGGAGTGAGGAGAGCTCCTCTGGACTCAAGAACGTCTGAATGCTCCGGGGCAAGTATCGATAAGCGCCGCTGCGATCACGGGCGATCAACGTCGCCGTCAGAGGCATTATCCGTCGTGTGTAGAACGAGTTGAACCACCGCAGCACCGGGTTGCGTGGTTCACTGAATTCGAGAATGCCCAGCCGACCGCCGGGAACGAGCACACGAGCAAACTCCCCCACCGCGGCCGCCGGATCACTCACATTGCGAATACCAAACGCAATCATGGCGACATCAAATGCCCCGTCTGGCAACTCGAGCGCCGTGGCGTCTCCCTGTCGGTACTCAGGCGCGTTGCACTTGAGCCGAGCAGCCTTGACTCGGGCGATCTCGAGCATCTCAGGCGTGAAGTCAATGCCCAGCACAGCGTCAGCCCCAGCCAGAGCCGCCGCTTCGCTCAAATCGCCGGTGCCGCAAGCAACGTCCAGCACACGGTCGCCTGAGCCCACCTTCAGCAGTTTCACCACGCGACGCCGCCAAGCCTGATCCCTGCCAAAGGCGTGCAGCCGGTTGTTGAGGTCGTAGCTGGGCGCAATCGCACCGAACATGCGTTGGACACGCTCGGCCTTGTCCCTACTGCGGTGCGGATCGCCCGCCAGATCATCGCGCGTCCACGCCATGGGTTCATCCTACAGCCGGCCCCAGACCTCGTACCATGCCACCATGCGGATGCTCACACTGGCATTGACGGCGCTCCTCCTGAGTGGATGTGCCTATTCAGACCACGCTCGACACTGGGTTGGGGCGCTGCACACGGGCATGCAGGTAAATCGGGCCAACGCCGAACCCCTCACGGTGCCGATGCACTTCTCCACGGGTGTGTGCAGCGCTGATCCGAGAGTCGAAGCATCGATCTGGCTCACCGATCTGAGTGAGGCCACACTGGCGCAGGCGCCACCAGAGAAGGGCGCACCGCTTGAGAACAGTCATTCTCAGGGCACACTGCGCGATGGCCAGGCGATGCACGTCGAACTGCTCTTCTCACCGCGTCCGGGCTACACGCCGCTGGACTCAACCGCCACGAACATCGCCATTCGCTACATCATCTTCTCCCGCGGTGAGGTGGGCATCTACGAAGGCGGAGGCTACGGCTATCCCATCGGCTCGATCGAGAGTGGATCCATGTCGCTGCGAATCGAAAACGCCACCCTGAGCCTGGGCGCTCACACCAGCGGGTTCGTCGATCTACTCACCCCTGCCACGCTCTCAGGCACTTTTAATGGTCCTCGAGACGACGCCAAAGCCGAGTTGATTCGTGACGGCCTGGACCAAGCAGTCTCAGCAGCGCTTGGCCGCCAAACCTACGTGCACCTGCCCAAGCACAGCGAACCGCGATCTTTCTGATCTCGGTGGATGCAAGTACCTGATTGAGATGCCTTGACGAGGCGCCGAATTGATCCTCAGCCGAGGCTCGTGATTTTCACCCGCACATGCGACTGACGATGACCCATCTTGCGGCGGTAGTTCTTTCGCCGCTTGAACTTGATCACGTCGATCTTGTCGCCCAGCGTGTCCCCAATCACCTCGGCACTGACAGAGGCGTCCTCCAGCCATGGCGTACCGATGGCAGCCATGTCAGCGTCGCCTGATCGGTGCGCCAGTACCTTGTCGAAGGTGATCGTCGAACCGACCTCGGCGGCCCGATAGTCGATGTCGAGGACGTCGCCCTCGCGCACCATGATCTGGGTTCCGCTGTCTTCGATGATGGCGTAGGCCTGCATGAGTCTGACTCCAAAGGGTGGGAATCGAGCATTCTAGCCCCTCCAGCGGCCATTGCAACTCGCAAGCCCCCCCCCCCCCCCCCCCCGCCCCCCCCCCCCCCCCCCCCCCCCCCCGCCCCCCCCCCCCCCCCCCCCCCCCGCCCCCCCCCCGCCCCCCCCCCCCGCCCCCGGGG
>JAKVBU010000029.1 GCA_022446885.1 Phycisphaerales bacterium
CCGCCGAAGCCACCGCCGCCGCCGCCGAAGCCCCCGCCACCGCCGCCAAAGCCGCCCCCCCCTCCACCACCGCCCATGCCGCCCCCACCCAGGTTCAGATTTGGCGGGTCATTGAAGTCTGGAATAGGCAGCGTGAGATCACGCACGTCGTACACGACCACGACCATGCGCCGTTGCAGTGCATCACGGGACGAGATGACGAGCATGCCATCTTGCACGCCCCATGCCGGCCGATCACCTTCGAAGCCAACCGACTCCATCATGCGGTCAAGCACCACGTTCAAGGGCAACTTGGCCAGTTGAAGGCCGTTCTCGAAGGTCGTCTCGTCGTCAATGCCCATCGCGTTGAGCGCGGGCCAATCGGGGTAAATCTTGATCCCACTGGTTTCTTCAATGAAGTCCAGCCCCTTGCGGAAGGCGAGGTCCTTACCGAAGTCAACAGGCACTGCGTTCTTTGAGTCTTCAAGCGCTCGCCGGATTTCCTTGTCGCGAGGTGGGCTCTGGCCGGAGAAGCGTGCCGAACGATACTGCGGGTCATAGCCCCCAAGATCGCCGCGATCTTCGGTGATCTGGGGCCAGTCTGGTGGATACGACAAGATGCCGTTCATTGACATCGGCATCGATCGATCAGTCTCGTTGGCCTGCGGAATCTGCAGCGCTTCTTGCTGGTCAACCGAAAGTCGGGCAACACCCGCCCGCTTGCTCCGAGCCAGATCGGCGTACTTTCGCAACAGCATCGTCTGCTTGACCGCTTCTCGAAGCGCCAGAAGCGTGGGATTACGTGGGTCGAAGTGCAACGCATCGTCAATCAGCGCGAGCGCCTCTTCGTACTCCATTTCGGCCTGCAACTGACGGGCGCGTCGAATGCGGGTCTCAACGATCCGGTCCTTCTTGCGCAGATTCGATGCCTCATCCTGGGCGGCCTGGGCTTCCTGTTCCTCTTTGGCCGCCTGCTGTTGGGCGAGGCCCGCGTTGTGACGGTCCTGAACAATCTTTGCCTGAAGCGAGGCAGACTGGTCGTCGAGTTCGTCATAATCAGTCTGTGAGAGGTACTGACGGCCCTTCTTGATCACAACTCGAGCGTTGATGACCTCTTGCTCCGCAGCAGCCCACTTCTCCTGCAATGAGAGTTCATGGGCTTGCTTCATGTGCTCGTCAAACTCGACAATGGTGCGCTGACGCTGACGCCGCATGCGCATCTGCACTGACGAAGCACCCGATGTGGGCGGGTTATTCGCCGCGGCGTCGATCATCGGCCCCTCGTCGAGATGGTCCATCGCACGCCTGTACCCATCTGCTGCCCGTTGGTTCGACGGCATCAACTGCATGACCTCTCCGTAGAGTTCTGCAGCCTTGCGCCAGCGCCCCTCATTCTCCATCCGCTGCGCAGTGAGCAACTTGACGTTGACCGTTTTGAGCGTGTCGTTGTCAGGTGCGGGCGGATCAGCCGCTGGCGATTCTGACGAGCCTGCAGCAGGTGTATCTGCGGGCTCAGGCGTGTCTTCTTCCAGATCTTCCGGGTCGATCGGTGGCTCGGGCTGGGCCGGCGGCTCGGGTGTATCGCCCGGATCATCCTGCGCTACCGCGTTGTCGTTCACCGACAACGTGGCAACCAGCACGGCCACGATGATCGTGAGCCAGAGGGCGGGGGTTTCGAAGTCATTTCGGCGCCGTTGGGACACCCAGTTCATGCGTCGCTCCACATCTTCCTCCGAGCCGGCCCACCCCTGCGATCGGGCCTCCAATGCCTGAAACAACCGCGCGAACCGAATCGGATGGCACGTACCCTAATCCGCCTTGGCGCCCCCCGCAAGGGCCTCCGGGGGCCGCATTGCTGCCTTCATGGCGGTGACAAATCGATCGAACAAATGCACGGCATCATGAGGCCCTGGCGAGGCCTCTGGATGAAACTGCACCCCGCTGATTGGCTTCTGGGCATGCCGGAATCCGGCGACCGTCTGGTCGTTGAGATGCCGATGGGTAACGACGCATCCGGCAGCTTCCAGCGAGGCCTCATCCACACAGAAACCGTGGTTCTGGCTCGTGATCTCGACCTGACCGGTCTCCAGATCTCGCACGGGCTGGTTGGCCCCCCGGTGGCCGAATGGGAGTTTCCAGGTCGTCCCACCCAAGGCCAGCGCCAACAACTGGTGCCCCAAGCAGATGCCGAAGGTGGGCACACGGCCGGCAACTACCCCGAGCGTCTCAATCAACCCCGCGACCGCCGCGGGGTCGCCTGGTCCATTGGAGACGAACAGGCCGTCGGGGTTGGCATCGATGATCTCTTGGGCGCTCACGGTCGGAGGGACCATTCGCACCTCACAGCCTCTGGAACGCAAATATCTGTAAATACTCGACTTGGCGCCGCAATCGATGGCGAGAACCCTGCAGAGGGGCTCGGCAGGACCAACGGGCGGCCCCCACACCTGAGCCGGTTCAGAAAAGGTCCCACTCGCTTGGGACCCCGCCTCGGAGGCCAAGTCCTGACCGGCCATCGAAGTGGAGGCCTGAACTTGCTCAAGCAACTGAGCGACTCTGGCCTCGCTCGCCTCCCCCACCGCGATCAGGCCCCGCATGGCCCCCTGTGACCTGATCCGCCTGACCAAGGCTCTGGTGTCGATCTGATCGAGCATCGGCACGCCGGCTTGAGCCAGCCAGTCGGGCAGGGTCTGCTCGGCTCTGGCACCGGAGGGCTCCAGCGTGCACTCGTGCACGATGAAGCCGGCCACCTGTGGCCGGCTCGACTCGATGTCCTCGCTGCAAATGCCGTAGGTGCCAACATGGGCGGCCGTCAGCGTGAGGATCTGCCCGGTGTAGCTGGGGTCGGTGAGTGCCTCCTGATACCCAGTCATCGCTGTGCAGAAGACGACTTCGCCCACCGACGCAACCGAGGCTCCCAATGAACGGCCGCGAAAGACGGATCCGTCTTCAAGCACCAGCAGCCCGCGGTCGTGTGTCGCAGCCATGAACCGCAGTGTAGCCGGGGCCGTTGCGCCTGGTTCGCCCACAGCACCTTCTCCACAAGACACAATGGTCATCCATGGCGGACCTGTTCGAATTGCCTGTAACCGGCTGGGTCGAAGTCGCAGTTGATGCGGCCATCGACGCTGGTGGCGGCGGTCTGCACTACGCCTTGGATGAAGAGACAACCGACCTGTCAATTGGCGATGCCGTCACGGTGCCTCTTGGTCGAGGCAACCGCCCCACCCGGGGCTGGATCATCGACCGCCTCGACCAGCCACCGGAGGCATTGCCCACAACGATCAAACATGTGCATGGCCGCGATGCCGATACACCAGCCCTCCCGGATGACTGCATCACACTGGCTTGCTGGATCGCTGAGTACTACATCACGCCGCTGGGACCAACACTGGCGGCGATGTGCCCGCCTCGTGGCAGCACAACCGGTGGAGGGCGGCTGCAACGATGGGTGCAACTGGCTGGGGCCAAGCCCCAGTCGCGGCTGGGCGCCACCCAGCAGCGAATCGTGCAGTGGCTTGAGGGGCGTCCCACCGAGGAGCGGGCCTTCGAACGCCTTGATCTGTGTACTCGACTGGGCCTCCCCGATGCAGGCGCCATCGACCGCCTGCTACAGCGAGGTGTGCTTGAGGAAGTGCCCCCACCCACCGTCGAGACCACTGCCGCCTCGCGGCCCGCACTCACAAACAACCAGCAGCAGGTGGTAGACCGCGTGGGTGCATGCTTGGGAGAGGGCTTTGGTGCCCATCTGCTGCATGGCGTCACCGGCTCGGGCAAGACCGAGGTGTACCTGCAACTCGTGGAGCAAGTGATGCACCGCCAGCAGACCGCTCTGGTGCTGGTACCGGAGATTCTGCTCACGCCCCAGTTGGAACACCGCATCACGAGTCGGTTTCCTGACAAACGAGTCGCGTTGCTTCACTCGGGCGTGAGCCGATCTCAACGTCACGCTGCATTCGAGGCGATCGAGGCCGGCGAGATTGACTGTGTATTGGGCGCCCGCAGCGCCGTGTTGGCCCCGATTCGACACGACCGACTGGGCCTGATCATTGTCGATGAGGAGCACGACAGTTCGTATCGTCAAGACAGCACGCCTCGATATCACGGACGAGACGTAGCCGTGCGACGAGCCCAGTTAGCCCGCTGCCCTGTCCTGCTGGGTTCGGCGACACCGTCGATGGAGTCCTGGTGGAACGCCACCGTGCAGGGCCGCTATGAACTTCACCGGCTGCCCGACCGAGCCCCCGGGCTCTCGCGGCCCAAAATTCGTGTGGTTGATCGCATGGCGGAACGAGCGAGCGACACGTCGCCTCGCTCCAGCATGGGACCGACGCTCCGCCAGGCACTTGGCGAAACCCTTGTGGCAGGGCGGCAAACGCTGCTGCTGCTGAATCGACGAGGCTGGGCCACCCATGTCGCTTGCCGCAGCCGCGCTTGTGGCTGGGTGATGCGATGCGACCACTGCGATGGTCCACTTGTGTTCCACCGGCGCAAGACCCTCACAAGCGGCGGGCACCTGCGCTGCCATCGCTGCCATGCACAATTGCGAATGCCCAAGTCCTGCCCAGTGTGCAGCGGCGGGCTGCTCCGTTTGGGCGAAGGAAGCCAGCGACTGGAAGATGAGATCGCCGCATTGCATCCCGACCTGGAAGCGGGCGCCCAATTGATGCGACTCGACACGGACACCCGCGGCTCGGCCGCCAATGTTCAGCGGGTGATGGACAATCTCCGCACGGGCGCAACGCGAGTTCTGGTTGGCACGCAGATGATCGCCAAGGGGCTCGACCTGCCTGGTGTGGGGCTCGTGGGTGTGATCGATGCCGACACGTCGCTGCACGTGCCGGACTTTCGCGCTGCTGAACGCACCTTCCAACTCGTTGCCCAAGTTGCCGGTCGATGCGGACGCGGCGCCCACGCTGGACAGGTCATCATCCAGACCTGCGCTGCAGACGACCCCGCCGTCGCCCTGGCCGCGAGCGAGTCCTTTGAGCAATTCGCCCGTGACGAATTGAGCCAGCGCCGGGCAGCGGGCCTCCCTCCGGCCCGGCGAATGGCCCGCTGTGTGGTGGAGCACCCCGACCACGACGTGGTCAAACAAGACGCGACCACGCTCGAAGCGGCCTTGCAGGCGCTGGGGGCGAATTGGCAGGTGCATCCTGCTGGCCCCTGTCCAATCGCTCGAATCGAGGGGCGACACCGGTGGCAGGTAGAGCTTCAGGCCGACGATGCCGCCAAGGTGCAAGCTGGCCTCGCCAAGGCCAGAGCTGCCCGGCTGTTTCAAGCCAAGGCCCAGATCACAGTGGATGTGGACCCGATTCAACTCATGTGAGCGGACCTACCCGCCTCTGGGTGGTGCTACAATGCCGCTCTTGTCGCAATGGTGCGGCACGCCAGGATTCGATCCCATGAACTCCGAGAGCAGCCAAGAACCGGCTGCAACCGGCTTGGCGCCAGCCCACATGGCGCTCAATGGTTGGAATGCCGCCTGGGTCGAATCGATGCAGGCGCAGTGGAGCCGTGATCCCGCATCCGTTCCAGGTGCCTGGGCAGAGTTCTTCCGAGGGTTTGAATTGGGGGCCGCGGCCGAGACTGCCTCCGAGGGCAACCCGCTGCAGTCGCGCGTCAATGCACTGATCGCCCGCTACCGAATGCTTGGCTGCTTTGGAGCCGATCTGGATCCGCTGGGGCTTGCAACACGCGATGACTCCCCCCTCTCACTGGAGGCGGTGGGTCTCAGCGATGACGATCTCGACAGTCTTGTGGATCCGGCCGATCTACCGCTGGAGGGGCCTCTGCCTCTACGAACTGTGGTGGACCACCTTCGCCGATCGTGGTGTGGCACGCTGACGGCTGAGATAGAGCACATTCGCGACGAGACCCAGAAGGCTTGGCTGCGGGAGGCCATCGAGTCTCGAGTGACGGCAGTGCCATCCGGGGCCGACCGCTGCGGGCGAATTCTGCGTGAGTTGCAGCAGGCCACCGGGCTTGAACGATTCCTGATGCGCCGATACATCGGCAAGAAGTGGTTCAGCCTCGAAGGAAGCGAGTCACTGATCCCCATGCTCAACGAGTTGCTCGTTGAAGCTTCGCGGGACAAGGTGGAAGAACTCGCCTTCGGCATGGCCCACCGGGGTCGCATCAACGTGCTGGTGAACATTCTGGAAAAGGGATACGACCAGCTCTTCACCGAATTCGAAGAGTCTTGGGGGGAGGACTTCCTCGACGGCGGCGGCGACGTGAAGTACCACCGGGGGTACAGCGCTGACATTGTCACCGATACCGGCGCCCCGATGCACGTGTCGATGTCGTCGAATCCTTCCCACCTTGAGTGGGGCCACCCAGTCGTTCTTGGCCGGGTGCGAGCCAAACAGCGGCTGCGTCAAGACGATGACCGAACGCGATGCATTCCAGTGCTCGTACACGGCGACTCGTCGTTGCCCGGACAAGGTGTTGTGCAGGAGACACTCAATCTGTCGCGGCTGGACGGCTACGCGGTAGGCGGCGCTCTGCACATCGTGATCAACAATCAGGTGGGCTTCACCGCTGAGTTGCACGAAGCCACCAGCGGGCGATTCTGCACCGACATCTTCCGCGCGTTCGACATTCCGGTGCTGCACGTGAACGGCAACGACCCCGATGCCTGCGTAGACGCGATGCTGCTGGCCTACAGGTGGCGACAGCGATTCGGCGAAGACATCGCGATCGATCTGGTCAGTTATCGCCGCCACGGCCACAACGAGACAGACGAACCTACCTTCACAAATCCAGTGCTCTACGAAGCCGTGAAGGCCCAGCGGCCGGTGGTCGAACTCTATGCCTCGCATCTGCTCGAGTCTGGCTTGATCGATGCCGGCCAGGCCGATCAGGCCACGCGTCGCCTGCTCGATGTGATGGACGAAGCACAGACCCGCATTCGCAGCACCCCGGTGACACCAGTTCCACCTGCATTCGACGATGGTTCAACCTGGGCAGGCTTTTCGCAGCGATACGAATTGGAGTCCCCCGACACCGCCGTTGGACAAGCGCAGCTGGAGCGAATTGCAGCGTCATTGACAGGGTGGCCAGAGGGATTCACGCCACATCGCAAGCTTGAACGACTCATCAATCAACGCAGCAGCAGCATCGAGCGCGATGCACCGCTCGACTGGGCGATGGGCGAGTTGCTCGCTTTTGGTTCACTGCTGCTGGAGGGCGTGCCGATTCGGCTGACCGGCGAGGACTGCGCCCGTGGCACCTTCAGTCACCGCCACGCCGTGTTGCGAGATCAGCAAGACGGCCAGCCATTCGTGGCCTTGAATGCGATCGACCCCAACCAAGCACAGTTGTGCGTGCACAACAGCCCAGTCAGCGAAGCGGGTTGCATTGGTTTCGAGTACGGCTACTCGTTGGGTGATCCGAACATGCTGGTGCTGTGGGAGGCGCAGTTTGGCGACTTCGCCAATGCCGGCCAGGTCTACTTCGACCAGTTCCTCGCCTCGGCCGAGAAGAAGTGGCGCCGCTACTCAGGGCTGGTTTGCCTGTTGCCGCACGGCTACGAGGGGCAAGGGCCGGAACACTCCTCAGCAAGACTGGAGCGCATGCTGCAGTTGTGCGCCGACGACAACATTGAGGTTGTGAACCCCACCACTCCAGCCCAGTGCTTTCACCTTCTTCGGCGGCAGATGAAGCGTGACTTCCGCAAGCCACTGCTAGTGTTGACGCCCAAGAGCCTCCTACGCCACCCCAAGGCCGTCAGCGCCGTGAGTGATCTGACCAGCGGACGGTTCCAACATGTCATCGATGATCCCGGAGCCGACCCCGATCGCGTCCAGCGACTGATCTTCTGCAGCGGCAAGGTCTATTACGACCTGATCGACCACCGCAGCCGGACAGCGGCGCCCCATCGAACGGCGATCGTACGAATCGAGCAACTACACCCGTTGGACATGGACACAATCGAGTCGCTGCTCAGCCGGTATGCCAACGTTGATGCCCGTATCTGGGTACAGGAAGAGCCGCTGAATGCAGGGGCCTGGCACTGGATGGCGGATCGGTTCCGCGAGCAGGTTGGTTTGCGACTGCAGGTGGTGTCACGGGCTGCAAACGCCTCACCGGCAGTCGCGTCTACGAAAGTGCACAATGACGAACAGCATCATCTGATGGTTGAGGCCCTCGGGCTGTCAACCATCGGATCGGAAGGTGCCTCATGAGCATTGACATCCACGTTCCAGACATGGGCGAGTCGATCACCGAAGTGCGGCTGGGTCAATGGCTCAGGGCAGAGGGTGACTGGATCGAGCGAGATGACTTGCTCGTTGAGATCGAGTCGGACAAGGTCACTCAGGAGTTGCCTGCACCCGCCGAGGGTCTGCTCTCGATTTCACAGTCTGAAGGTGCAGATGTGCCGGTAGGCGCTGTCATCGGCACCTTGGATCCAGACGCCCCACGCCCAACCGAGGCAACGCCGGTGACCGGCGAAGTGATCGATACCCCGGCGACATCTGGTGGAACGCCGTCCGGCACGCCCGCCAGCGATGTCCCGACGACGCGAGTCGAGGTGGCGACGGAGACCGCTGCGTCAGCCAATGTTCGTGCCACGCCCATGGCGAGGCACATCGCCGCCGAACAGGGCGTGGATCTCACCGATGTGCACGGATCGGGGCCAGCCGGCCGCATCATGAAGGCAGATGTTCTGCACGTGCCCACCCGCGAGGGGAGCTCCCCTGAAGAGCCTCCCGCAAATGAGCTTGCCCCTGCCACCGAGCGAGCCATTCGCCGGGAGCGAATGAGCCCGCTGCGACGGCGCATCGCCCAACGCCTCGTGGCGGCCCAGCACGAAGCGGCGATGCTTACGACGTTCAATGAGGCCGACATGAGCGCGGTCATGAAACTTCGCTCGATGCACAAGGACGACTTCCACGATCGATACGGCGTCAAGTTGGGATTCATGTCTTTCTTCGCCCGGGCCGTGGTGTCCGCCCTCAAGGCATTTCCGGCGATCAATGCCTACGTAGACGGTGATGTCTTTGAGTACCACGACTACGTGGACCTCTCAATCGCGGTGGGCACTGACAAGGGGCTTGTGGTGCCCGTCATTCGCGACGCCCACCAGTTGGACTTCGCCGGCATTGAGGGTTCCATCTCCGATCTGGCTGCCAGAGCACGATCCGGTGGGCTCTCGATGCAGGACCTCACCGGCGGTACCTTCACGATCAGCAATGGCGGCGTGTACGGATCGATGATGAGTACGCCGATCCTGAACCCACCCCAGTCGGGCATTCTCGGATTGCACCGAATCGCCAAACGACCGGTTGAAGATCCAGACAATCCGGGGCAGATCGTGCTGCGACCGATGATGTATCTGGCGCTGTCATACGATCATCGGATTGTTGACGGCGCTGGTGCCGTCGGATTCCTGGTGCATGTCAAGAACTGCATCGAGTCTCCAGACCGGCTGCTGCTGGGTCTCTGACTCAAGCCGAGGCACCCGCCAGGCCCGATTCACAGCATCACTCGAATCCACCAGACGATTGCGACGACACCCAAGGCCAGACCCGCGATCGACAGCCAGATGCCCGTCGAAACCAGACCTTGACCCTGAAATCGTGCCTCCAGCCGCAACTGGGTCGTGGCGGTTCGAGCCCGCAACAGCCCCATTGCGGCCAGCAACAACCCCACCAGCGGCACCCAGCACAAGAGCACACTCAGCAAGCCGTACATGGCCGCGGGCGTCGCGCTCGGCGCCAGGTTGTACTGTCGGGTCGAATCGGTCACGGTGCCGATGGTAGAGCAGCATGGAAGAAGATCACGGCCACATCCCGGTGCTGATGCAAGAGGTGCTTGAGCATCTGGCGCCCTCAGCAGGCGAGACCGTGCTGGATCTGACGCTTGGCCGCGGCGGACACGCCCTCGAATTGGGCCGTCGGGTGGCCCCGGGGGGCCGCCTCATTGGGCTCGATGCAGACGCAACCAATGCTCAGTATGCCCAGTCTCGGCTCGAATCAGCCCAAATCGAGGCCACTGTCGTGCATGAGAACTTCGCCCGGGTCGCGGATGTGATGAGGGATCTGGGCTGCCGCGCTGATGTAGTGCTGGCCGATCTGGGTGTCGCGTCGGTCCATCTGGATGAGGTTGATCGGGGTTTTTCACTGACCGGAGACGCCCCACTGGATATGCGGCTGGATCGCCGGGCCCCTGGGACGGCGGCAGATGTCCTGGCCAACTGGTCGCAGCAGGAACTCGCAGACCTCATTACCCGGGTGGGCGAGGAGCCGCTTGGGCGCCCCATCGCCTCGAAGATTGCACAGGAGCGAACCAGCAGGCCGATCTTGACCACGGGTCAACTTCGCGATCTCGTCGTGCAGGTGTATGGCGCGAGAGCGAACACGTCCCGCCGACACCCGGCGACCCGGACCTTCATGGCGCTCCGGATCGCGGTCAACGATGAACTGGCGGCGCTGGACACGCTGCTGGCGAGAATCGAGTCGGCGGCGACGGGAGCCAGTTGGCTCGCCCCTGGGGCCAGGGTCGGCATCATTGCCTTCCACAGCCTCGAGGACAGGCCGGTGAAGCGTTGCTTCGCTCGCCTGGCGGCACGCGAGTTGGTTCGCCTGCCGCGACGCTCGGGCATCAGCCCCAGCGAGGAAGAATGTGCCCGCAACAGTCGTGCACGATCAGCCCGACTGCGTACCATGGAACTGTCCCCCACCTGACTTGCTGTCAGGCAACGCACGGATGCGTCGCCCTTGACCAGAGAAAACAAGATCGCCCTCGTCATCGGGTTCGCCATCATGCTCGTGATCGGCGTGCTGCTGTCCGATCATCTAGCCCAGACTGTACGAGGGCCAGCTGCGGATCTCTCGGCCATCAACGATCCCCTGAGCGTGCCTCCAGGTGACTCGGTGGAGTTTCTGCCGCTGATGGCTGAAGATGAACTGGCCTCTGCGCCCCCCCAGCAGCGTGTGTCCCCTGAACTACCGGACGCCTCCGACGCCGCCAAGGGGCCCACCATGCACGTCGTTCAAGCCGGGGAGACCCTGCGGGCTATCGCACGAGCACACTATGCCGACGCCGATCTGGCAGGGGCGCTCGCCAGACACAATCGCCTGCCGGCCCCAGATCGACTGGCCCGCGGCCTTCGCCTGCTCATTCCTCCACGAAGCGAGTTGCCCGCTGAGACGAACTCGACGCCTGAGCCAGCCCCGGTGGCCAATCCCATGGCCACCTACACCGTGCAATCGGGCGACACCCTCTCCCAACTGGCTCAGAAGCTCATGGGCACTGCCAAGGCGACCGATCGACTCTGGGCGCTCAACAAGCCGACGCTGTCCCACCCGGATGCGCTTCGTGTGGGCATGGAATTGAAGTACCCCATCCAGGCGGGGCCATGAAGCAGAAACTTCTGCTGAGTGTGATTGCCTTGAGCGCCATGGCGCTCGCGCTACTCTCTCTTCGACAGACTCGAGTGGTCGAAGTAAACCGAATGAACCGCACGTGGCGGCTGCTTCAACATGAACAGGATGCCTGGCAACGCCTGCGGCTGGACATCGCTGCAGCTGCCCGCCCCCAGTTGCTTCGGCCAGAGGATGAAGAGGACGCCTGGTCAGCTGCCGTTGACCAGCGGGCAGACACACCACAGCCATGAGCAACGAGCACCTCGACCAGATGCAAGAGTCGCAGGCGGGCCGCTGCGAAGCCTGGAGCACTGTGCTGTTGGGACTCTTGGTCGTGGCATTGATGCTCGTACCACTCAGGGTGGTCCAACTGCAGTGCTGGCCGGATGCTGCACTCGCACGGGCGGCCGGCCGAACCGAGTCAACCGCTGCCGCCATGGCCCGACGAGGCGACGTACTGGATCGTCGTGGGCGGGTCCTGGCCACAAGTACGCTGGGCTGGCGAGTATTCGTCGATCCGGCGGGAACTGATGACCCTGGCCTGATCGGCGCCCATCTGGCGGGCACGGTCGGGCTGGATGCCGGTGAAGTGGACCGCAAGTTGTCGCGGCGCCTGGACAGTCGTTTTGTGCCGGTGTCTGACGTCCTCGCCGATGCTCAAGTGGACGGCCTTCGACAAAACCCCATACGGGGCGTGGGCCTGGAGCCGCGGCCCATCCGGCACTACCCCAACGGCATGGCCGGTGGCAGCCTGATCGGTCTCGTGGGCTTTGACCACACCGGCCTGGCGGGCATCGAGCACCGTCAGCAACGGCGTCTGGAGGGCCGTAGCGGCACCATCACCGCTGTTCGTGACACGAGACGCCGCACACTGTGGGTGCACCCGACAGCCGTGGACGCGCCTACCGACGGCGACGACATTCGGCTGAGCATCGATCTTGCCATTCAGAACATGGCTGAGGAGCGCCTCGCCGCTGCAGTACGCGAACTGGGCGCCGCCGGCGGCCGACTGGTGATCGTCGATCCTGCGACTGGAGAACTGCTCGCAGTCGCCGACATGCTGGCCGACGACCATCCTGATCGGTCTTCAGACCGACGGCTGGACCGCAACCGATGTGCCACCGACCCCTACGAGCCCGGCTCCACCTTCAAGCCGTTCATCTGGGCTGCGGCGCTCGAGGCTGGAGTAGTGCGTGAGCAGGAAGTGCTGCCGACGCCCTCTGATCGCCCGCATCGCACCTCACGAGGCCGCCGTATTCGTGATGCCCACTACGAGGGGCCATCCACCTTCAGGCGGGTCCTCGTGCGATCGCTCAACAGCGGCATGGCGATCGTCGCCGAACGGCTCAGTGAGGATGCCGTTCGAACGCTGGTGGCACGACTGGGATTCGGCCGCTCGACAGGCTGTGGGCTGCCAGGAGAGACCGGTGGCATCGTGACGCCCGAGTCACGATGGTCACACTACACCCAGACTTCGGTAGCAATGGGGCATGAAATCTCCGTGACCACCTTGCAACTCTCACGTGCCTTCTGCGCCTTTGCTCGCGATGGCACGGTGCCCGACCTGACGCTGCTCGCTCGAAGCGACGGAGCGCCCCTCGTACAGCAGCGGATCTTCAAGCCCGAGACTGTCACGGCAGCTCGCAGTGCCATGCGTGAGGTCATGTTGGAAGGCACTGGCCGACGCGTGCAGTCTGGCTTGTACTCCATGTTCGGGAAGTCGGGCACAGCACAGTTGCCCATCGCCGAGGGCGGCGGCTACCACGAAGATCGGTACATCTCCTCATTCATCGCCGCGGCGCCGGTCGAAGATCCGGCACTGGTCGTGCTCTGTGTGATTGACGATCCGGATCGCTCGAAAGGCCGCTGGTACGGATCGTCCACGGCCGGCCCCGTAGTCCGCGATCTGGTGGAACAGGCGCTGCCCTATCTGGGCGTGGCTCCGGATCTGGAGCGAGATCCAACCTGATCGATCTGCCTCACTGCCAGTCAACAAGCTGGCTGCTGGCACCTGCGACCTCACGCAGCAGCATCAACATCAGCAGCGCCACAATGGTCGCACCCGCGAAGCCCAGTGCCCAGCCGTGTGCGCCGACCGCCATGCACCATGTTGCGGCGCAAGCGCCGCTCCAGACGCCGGTTGTTCTAACCACGCGATCGGCCGCACGCAGGCTGCTTCGGGCTGATCTCACCGCCTGAGCCAACAGCACAACCAGTACGAGCATGGCGGCGCCGGGCCAGAGCAGCCCCCACTGCACGAGCAGGTCACCCTGACCAGTCATGGGAATAGCCAGAAGCAGAACCGACACGACAACCCACTCGATCGTCAGACCGATCAGCGCCCGAGGGCTGGGACGGGGCCGCTTGTTTGCCAGCACATGAACCAGCAGCGCGATGGCCACGGCAATGGTGAACACCGACCATGGGAGCCAGCCCACCGCCGGCGGCCACCCTCTCAGCATCGACAGCCCGGCCACAAGAAGCCCAGGCATCAACAGACCGATCGCAGGAATGAACCGGGCCATGGCATTGTGAAAGAGCAACGCTCCGGCCAACAGAACCAGCACGTAGATCGACTGCCCACCGACCATCGCGGATCCGAGCACTGCCAAGATCAACGAGCCGGAGGCAATGAGCGCGGCCTGCCCGGCGCCAATACTGCCCGAGGCCAAAATCCGGGTTGGATCCAAAGCGAGATCGCGACGCAGGTCGATCAGATCGTTGAGCGCCATCCCGTGCACCCCCAGCCCGACGGCCATGCAGCCGGCGCCCACTGCCACCAATGGCAAATCCTCCATTGCTGCTGGATCAGCCATGTGCGAAAGCACCACCCCCAACACCGCCAGGCAGGTCAGTGAGAAGGCAAGAGCCGCTCGCGCCAGAAGCTCCCCTCGCCGGCGAGCCGTATGCATCGTGGATTCATCGGTGCTCATCGCGCCACATGCCCTCCGCGACTACGATAGTTGGTCTGATGCATGAAACACGAACCAGTACGGCATCCGCGTCCGATCTCAGCATCGCGATCGTCACCGCCCGTTGGCACCAATCGATCACGGACGCCATGTGTCATGGCGCTCAGGAGGCGTTTGCTACCGCAGGGGGAAGCGCCGGCAACCTGTTGCACATCTGCGTTGCGGGAGCCTGGGAACTGCCGGTGGTGGCAGCTCAGGTAGCCCGCCGCGACGACATTGACGGCGTCGTGGCAATTGGGTGCGTCATCAAGGGAGAGACCAGTCACGACGTCTGGATCAACACCGCTGTAGCGACAGCGCTGGCCCGCATCAGTGTTGACTGTGCCAAGCCCGTTTCGCTGGGCGTGCTCACATGCGACTCGGTCGATCAGGCCCAAGCCCGCGCCGGCGGCGCCAAGGGCAACAAGGGGAGCGACGCGATGCAAGCCTGCATCGAGACCATCCGCACCCTGCAGCAGATGCAGTGCGAGGAGGCCCGATCGTGACTGGGCAAGCTCGAGCCCATAGACGGGCTGCAATTCTGGCCCTCTATCAACTCGACGCTGGGCGTCAGGACGACATCGAGTCGATTCGCGACGGATTGATCGGCGCCGATCTCAAGGGAGACTCGCTCAATCAAGGGCTGGCCGAGGCCCAGGCCGTCTGGGCGCAGGTGGAGTCCATCGACGCCCGAATCGAGTCCTTGAGTACCGAGTGGCCCGTGCATCGCCAGCCGGCGGTGGACCGAGCCATTCTTCGCCTCGCCACTTGGGAGTTGCAGTCTGAAGACACACCCACGGCTGTCGTACTTGACGAGGCAGTCATGCTGGCCAATGAGTTTGGCACCGAACGCTCCAGCGTATTCATCAATGCCGTACTCGATGCAGTGGCGCACAAGCGAGGGCCGGACGCGCCGGCGGAAGCCTGATGGGGCTGTTCCGGGCCACTGCTGGCGCACTTCGGCGCTCACTTGCTCGAACCCGATCCGCCCTCCAAGGCCTCGGCAGTGTGCTTCGGGGACGCACGCTTGACGCAGCCTGTATCGACGAGATCGAGTCTCGTTTGCTGCAGGCCGACGTGGGCCTGAGCGCAACTGAGACGCTTGTCAACGATCTAAAGAGACGCGTCCGGCAGGCGGCCGGTGTGGACGCCCATGAAGCGCTTCAAGCCGGCATCGTGGAGTTGCTGGGCCAATCCAGCCCACTGGCCCGGTGCGAAAGCGGCCCCACCGTGATTCTGGTCGCCGGCGTCAATGGTGTTGGCAAGACAACTTCGGTGGCCAAGATCGCTCACGCCCTGCGTTCAGAGGGGCGCAGTGTATTGCTGGCCGCAGCAGACACGTTTCGCGCTGGCGCCGTCGAGCAGTTGAAGATCTGGGGTGAGCGGATGGGCGTAGACGTCATCTCCAGCACCCCCGGGGCAGACCCGGCTTCGGTGGCATTCGACGCCATGGACGCCGCCATCGCCCGATCGGCAGATGTCCTGCTGGTAGATACGGCGGGGCGAATGCACAACGAGTCAGGGCTGATGCGCGAGTTGATCAAGATCCGTGACGTGATTGCCAAGCGGCTGCCCGATGCCCCCCACGAGGTGGTGCTGGTGCTGGATGCGACGCAAGGCCAGAATGCCGTCGCCCAAGCCTCCGCTTTCTCACAGGCCATCGACATCACAGGGTTGTTTCTGGCCAAGTTGGATGGATCCGCCCGAGGCGGCGTGGTGCTGGCCATCGCGGAGGCGATGCAACTTCCGGTCAAACTCGTGGGCACCGGTGAGCGACTGGAAGACGTCGAGGCCTTCGAGCCTGAGGCGTTCGCCTCGGCCCTCCTGGCCGACGAGCACTGACCCGGTCTGGGTACACTGCCCGCGTGCAGAGGCTCACGGCCGCCCTTGTGAACGCACGGTGCTTGACCACGCTCGTGGTGCTGGCGGCACTGGCCGCACCCCACCTTCAGGCGAGCGCTGACGTACCCGCTCTGTCGGGTCGAAGCCTCGGTGGGTTCCTGATTCCGGTGGAACCTCGAGAAGGCGAGATCTCACTTCGGTCGCTGAGCGCCTGGCGATGGAAAGTTGACGACACTCAGCGGCTGCTGCTCTCGGGCGATGTCATCATCGACATTGCCGGGTGGGTGTTCGAGGCCCAAACTGCGGTTGTCTGGATCGACCGGGTTGCAACGGCTGAAGGAGACGTGACCCAAGTCGCCGTCTACCTGCCAAAGGTTCGACCTGGCACCCAATCGACATCCGGATCGACGCGTGGGCGGAACTTGTTGGTCGTCGGCACGGTCAAGGGCCGAACCCTGCTCGATACGGCGTTGATTCGTGACGGTCAACCGCCTGCTGGCACACTTGCCGTTCAGCGGGGAGAGAAACGCCTGGCGGAGTGGGTGGCTCGCACCCGATCGAATCCGCCCCCGCTGGATCATCATCCCACGCTGGCCGATGAAGGCGAACCCGACGTGGCGCCGGGCGAGTTGCCCGTCGAAGGCACCTTGAGCACTACCGCCCGCTCACCCTGGCTGCGACGCCCAGGCGCCACCATCGCATTCAGTGCCGACGAGGTCGAACTGGGCGGAGGTGAAGACGACGCCACTGTGATCGCTGACGGCGCCGTCTCCATCGAGTATCGGCCGGTTTCGTCTGGAGATGCATGGGGCCGCGTGCGGCTCTCAGCTGAACGCGCCGTCGTGTTTCTGGAACCGGGCACCCTGCGCGACGTCGCCGGCCGCGACTTCAAGGCAGAGGACGTGCGTGGGGTGTATCTCGAAGGTGGCGTCATCGCCGTTGCTGAACGCGACGACTATGAAGTTCGTGCGCCTCGGATGTACTACGACTTCGAGACGGATCGGGCGATCATGGTCGATGCAGTGCTGCGCACCTACGACCGGCGGCGGCGTGCACCTGTCATCGCCCGAGCCTCTGAGTTGCGGCAGTTGGCTGAGAACCAGTGGGCGGGTGAGACCATGGTGCTCTCGGCCTCCTCATTCGCCACACCTACGCTTGCACTTGCCGCGCAAAGAGCGACGCTCAAACGCACGCCGGCCACTGTTGACGAAACCGGCATGCCCGTGGCTGCCTCGGTCGAAGTGGAGTCGTGGAACAACACCATCGACGCCGGGGGGATGCCGGTGTTCTGGTGGCCACACTTCAAAGGTGGGCCACAGGACATCCCCCTACGAGGCACCAAGAGCGGATGGGGCCGCTACAAAGGCGCCATCGTCGAAACCACGTGGGACGTGCGAGCCCTGCTGGGCCTTGAGCCCGTAGCTGGCGATGATCTCGAAATGGAACTTGACGGTTGGTCAAAGCGGGGTGTTGGCGGTGGTATCAATTGGTCTCGCACCAAGGGTGACACTCGGCTTCGCCTCAAGCTCTACGGCTTGACCGATTCAGGCACACAACGCACGGCTTCAGGTGTCGAGCAGGACGTTCCCACCCATCAACGCTACGAGGGACTCTGGGAGAGCACGACCCAGTTGAGTCCACAGTGGATGCTGCAAACGCAGGTCTCGAAGTTCTCCGACTCCACCTTCGTCTCTGCCTGGCGAATGCAGGACTTTCTCAATCGGCGCGAGTACGAGACCTCGGCCTTTCTGCGTTGGCAGGAGGACGAGCATCAGTTCTCATTGCTGGCCAAGTACGACCTGAACGGATTCATGTCGAATTCGTGGCTGCTGGCTTCCAAGGGGTTTTCGCTCGACGAGATGCCTCGGGCCGCGTATCGGTTCTTCGGTCTTGATCTGTTTGACACGATCACTTGGAGCGGCGACGTCGTCTTCAGTCGTTTCAAGGCCAACATCACCAACGGAACGGCTGCCGAAAACGGTGCTCGCAATCAGGCCTTCATCGACCCGACGACGGGCCGCCCGATCAACAACAACCAACAGATCGCACAGACCCTGCACGATGCCTACATCCAAGACAAGTGGGCCATGCGGTTGATCTCGAACCACCACATTGCAGCACCAATGCAGTTCGGGGCGTTTTCGGTGACGCCGTTCACAGCTTTCCAAGGCCAGAGCTTCGTGAATACCGAAGCCCAGTTGGCCGACAATGCCGAGAATCAGAGGCTCATCGGCGGGGCCGGCGTCACAGTCGCTACAACGCTCAACCGAGTATGGAATGACGTGGAACACCGCGTGCTCGATCTGCATCGCATGAGGGCAATCGTCGAGCCTTCATTCACGGCTTGGTACGCCGGATCAAACTTCAATCCGGCCGATGACGGCGTCAATCCCCAATACGACCCATGGATCGACGACACCTCTCGGGGCGGCGCAATCCGGGTCGGGCTGCGTTCGACGCTTCAGACCATGCGTGGTGGCCCCGGCCAGTGGTTCGATGTGGACTGGCTCAAGATGGACTTCGGAGCAGTGCTCACGAGGGGCGCATCTCAGCGGCGTTATCCAACGCCCCAGTGGTTCGCGGCGAATCCCCTGTTCTCGCAGCTGGGCAACTTCGCCGACGGCCGCTTGCGATGGCAGCTGGGTGAAGGCGTCGCGATGATCTCAGAGGGGGTATGGGACTTCGATGAAGGGCGATTCACCCGTAACAGCGCCGGCGTCGAATTGCGGCACACCCCCCGCTTCGACACGATGATCGAGTATCGCTATATCGAAGTGCCAGAGGCATTCTTGGCGGCCAACCCGACAGCACTGGACGCCGCCAGAGGGCAATTGCTCGCCCTGCGGTCGCAGTATGAAGTTGGTGACCTCTATCGCGTTTCGGTCCAGCCCATGTGGAACTTCTCGGAAAACGACTTCCAGGCATTCGGTGCGAGCGTCACCCGGAAACTTCCGGACTTCGATCTGAACATCTACGTGCGCTACAGCCAGATCAGTGGAGAGACCTCCGCCGGGGTGAGCATTGGCCAGACACGATTCTGATTGCCGTCTGGGCATCATCGGTGGAACCGGGCTCGGCGATGCACTGCGGACCCAGTTGCAGGATGTTCAATCGCTCGACATCAACACGCCATTTGGCCCGCCCGCGGCAGCGCTCGTGCGCGGATCGCTCGAAGGTACCGAGGTGGTCCTTGCAACTCGTCATGGGGAGGGCCACCGATTTGGGCCGACGCAAGTGCCATATCGAGCCAACATCGCGGCCCTGAAACTCGCTGGGTGCACACACGTGGTCGCCTCGGGCGCCACTGGATCACTTCGAGAGATCGTTCAACCAGGAAGTGTGATGCTGGTCGATCAATTCATCGACCGTACCGTGCACCGGCCACGCACCTTCTTCGACGACGCTGCCATTCATGTTGATTTTGCTCAGCCCTGTTGCCCCGTAATGCGACGTTGGCTGCAGGATGCGGCTGATCGGCTTCCAGACCTGCAGGTACACCCGCAGGGCACCTACGTCTGCATGGAAGGCCCTGCGTTCTCAACGCGGGCCGAGTCACGCATGCACCAACTGCTCGGCGGAGACGTCATCGGTATGACTGCCATGCCAGAGGCCCGCCTTGCCCGCGAAGCTGAACTGCCATACGCCTTGGTCGCTCTACCCACCGATTTTGACGCGTGGAAGGACGACAATGAGTCGGTCGGCGAGACCATCATCGCCAACCTCCAGCGAGCGACGATGGCGGCCCTCGCAATCATCACCGAAGCCATTGGGGACACGAGCCTCCTGCAGCAGGCGGCCAGCCCCGCATCGACCGCCTTGGACGGCGCCATCTGGACTGCCCCAGACTCGATGGGAAGTGAGTCAGCCCACTGGTTGAGACTGCTGCGACCCAGCGACGGCTGATGTCTCTAGCGGCAGGCCTCAGCCAGCCGCTCCAGTTCGTCGATCGACAGTGTCTCGGCTCTTCGAGCGCCATCGACCCCGGCCGCTTCAACCACGGCTGAGCCCAGCGTCGAGCCCAACTGCTTGCGACGAGCAGAGAAGAGCTTGTTGACGAATGCCGCAAACGCTTCTGCATCAGGGCCGGGCATGCGATCGGGTTCGATTGCCACCATTGCGCTCGTCACCCCCGGACGCGGCCAGAAACACCCAGGCGGCAACACGCACAGTCGTCGCACGCTGCAGGTGCGACGGACATGCACCGACAGCGGCCCCCAGGCCCGAGTTCCAGGTTCGGCCGTGAGCCGATCGCCGACTTCCTTCTGAATCGTCACGTACTGCCCAAGGCAGGCACCATGATGCATGGCCAGCGTGCACATGAGCGGGCTCGCCGCTTCATAGGGCAGATTGGCCACCAACTTGAAGGAGCGGTCGCCCAGTTGCTCCACGAGGGCCTGCGACAGCAGTCTTCCCGAGCCGAGGCAGTCGCCTTCGACCAACTTGATCCTGTCGCCCAGTCGTTCCCGCAACAACGAGGCCAGATCGCGATCAAGTTCGCAGGCCACAACCTCTGCGCCGCGCTCCAACAGCGCCTCGGTGAGCACACCTGTGCCTGGGCCGACTTCGAGGACGAGATCACCCTCGCTCAACGCGGCAGCATCGAGCAAGGTGTCGATCTTGGACGGATCTATGAGAAAGTTCTGGCCAAATCGCTTGCGGGGACGGAGCCCTCGCGCGGCCAGCATCGCCTTGATCTGGGAAACGGTTTGACTCACCGACCGGTGGCCATGCTCAGGCCTTTCCCATGTAGTCGCCCGTCTCGGTACTGATCTTCACGACCTGCCCGATTTCAATGAATGGAGGCACCCGAACTCTGGCCCCCGTCTGAACGGTGGCTTCCTTGAGCTGGTTCGTGGCCGTCGCACCCTTGGGCTGAGGTGCCGTATCCGTAACCTCAAGTTCCACGCTCGGTGGCAGTTCGACACCGAGCACCCGACCGTCGAACACCATCACGATGCACTCGAGATTCTCCAACAGCCACTGAGACTGATCGCCCAACGCGTCGGCTTCGATTTCCGTTTGATCGTAGGACTCCTGATCCATGAAGACATAGGGGCCCTTGCCATGGCCTGATGCGTCGTAGAGATACTGCATCGTCCGTCGGTCGATGGTCACGTCCTCGAGTTTGTCAGACGAGTTCAGTCGATTGACCTTGATGGTGCCGGTGTCCACATTTTTCATGCGGGCCTGTACATACGCGGGGCCTTTGCCAGGCTTCACGTGCTCGGTTGACAGCACAACCTGCAACTGACCCTCGTACATGAGGGCTTGGCCTCGCTTGACATCGGTCGCCTTGATAGGCATTCGTCGAATCTCCTGATGCCCATCAACGGGCAGTTGCTTCAGCTCGTGTCTCGCGGAGCACGGTTACCTTGACCTCACCGGGAAACGTCATTTCCTGTTCGACTCGGGCAGCAATTCGCTCTGCGATATCGAACGCTCGATCATCACTGCAGCGTCTCGAGTCCACGATAACACGCACTTCTCGGCCGGCCTGCACAGCGTAGGCCTCCTCCACCTCATCCAACTCTGTGGCCAGCGCCTCCAACTGCCGCAGACGCTGCACATACTGCTCCATCGACTCACGGCGGGCACCTGGGCGAGCCCCGCTGAGGGCATCGGCCGCCATCACGATTGGCGTGTACGGAGAAGTCGCGGGGATGTCGCCGTGATGACCACCGACCGCATTCAGCACGGCCTCATCTTTCTCGCCATTTCGACGACAGAACTCCATCCCGATGGCCGGGTGGCCACCCTCGACCTCGTGGTCGAGCGCCTTGCCGATGTCGTGCAGCAGACCGCATCGCCTTGCCAACGCCCCATCCAGACCGAGGCAGTCAGCAATGACCTGACTCAGACAGGCCACCTCGACTGAGTGCCGCAGCACGTTCTGACCGTATGAAGTTCTGAAGTGCAGCTTCCCCAGCGCCTCGACCAGGGGCTTGCTCAAGCCTCTGATGCCGCACTCCACGATGGCTTCGTCCCCCTTTTCGACGATGCGTTCCTCGACTGAGGCCCGCACTGACTCAACGATCTCCTCGATTCGACTGGGCTGCACCCGACCGTCATCGACAAGTTTCTGCAGAGACTCGCCAGCGATGGTCCGGCGAATTGGATCAAAGCAAGACACCGAAATGATGCCGGGCGTGTCGTCTACCAATACGTCGGCGCCAGTCGCCCGCTCGATGGCCCGGATATTGCGTCCCTCCCGACCGATCACCCGCCCCTTCATGTCTTCCGACTGGATGCGAACAGATCGAACGGTGCTCTCGGCGACATGCTCCGCGGCGAACCGCTGCATGGCCATGAGCGTGATCTCTCGGCTCTCCTTCTTTGCGTCGGTCTGTGCCTGCTCAACAATGCTCCGTCGTAGGGCCGCAGATGCATCTCGAGCCTCTTCCTCGACCCGTTCCAGAATCAAGTCTCGAGCCGCCTCCACCGTCATGTCGGACACCCGCTCCAACGCTCGCGTGATCTCCTGATCTCGGGCTTCGACTGCCTGAGCTCTCTCCTGAAGCTTCTTGCGGTCGGCCTCTACCTTGCCTCGAGCTGACTCGATCGCCTCTTGCTGGGCAACAAACTTCTCAAGCCTGCCCTCCAAGGCATCTTCGCGTCGCTGGAGCCTGTGCTGGGCCTGCTTCAGCTCGTCGCGATCAGAGGCCAGACGAGCCTCCACCTGTTCTCGAAGTGCGAGCGCGGCCTGTTCACCGCTGGCACGCGCAGCCTGCTCAAGGCTCTTGGCCTCAGCCTCTGCCTGCTTCAAGCTGCGGCTGGCTTCCTCTCGGGCTCGCTGCACCATGCCGGTGAGCCCCCATCGGAGCAGCGCCGCCCCTGCAACGCCCCCGATGATCAATCCGGCAAGCGCGACAAAGGCGATCGTCCAAACGTCTACGCCAGTCGGGACGGCTGCGGCCGGCAAACTGTCGATCGACTGAATGATGCGAAGGTGCATCGGCGAACTCCTGAGGGCCAAACGCCTCCACCTCAATGCGGAGGCAGCAGGCAATGTGGACACGGAATTCTTGCGCCGGCCCTGTTGAGGGCCACATCACTTCACCCCCCTCACCCCCCCCCCAGAGCCCTCCAACTCCACTCAGAGACTCGATCCAGAGCTCAGTTCCAAGCCCGAACCTTGATCCGGGCCCCCTCCCAACTTGATTGTGCGCGGGCAAGTCACCCGCGAGTGATCGCTTCGTGATGTCGAACCGGCCTTGAGGGCCCGGCCCGAGACAAACCCCGTGTCCTGGGGTTGATCGTGTCATTGAGCCACCCATGGGCCCGACCTGATCAGAGCGTACTATCGCTGGCGACATGAACCCGGTCAAGGCTCGATCACACGCATGACTAAAGGTGGCCTCAATCCCGTTCTGGAACGCTGTCTGGCCATCGCAGGCCGCCAGCAAGGTGGTCAGATCTTCCGTTTGGCCTTTCTCTGGACCACAGCTGCCCTGATTGTGGCCGGGCTCGTGCTCGTTCCGGGCCTGACTGGAGACGTTGACCCTCGGGCCCTGGCCGCTGGTGGCGGAAGGCTGCTTGAGCTGGTCGCCACGGCCCAAGTGGCAGCCGCCTGCATTCTGACACCGCTGTTCATGGCCTCTGCGCTCCAACGTGATGCGGATCCGACCAGTTGGGATGTCATGCGGTCCACCCCACTACGACCATGGCGGATCATCACTGGGTTACTGGCCGGGCGGGCGATACCGGTGCTGGCACTGGTTCTTGCGACGCTCCCCCTTCTGTTGTTGCTGCGCGTGGCAGGCGGGGTGCCGTTGAAAGCCGTGCTGGCCTCCACTGCCATTGCGTTGGGAGTTACGTTCACCGCATCCACGGCCGCCGTCTTGTTCGCGGCGGCCCGGATGGGGGCCAGGGCTGCAATCATGTCCTATCTGGTGCTGATCGCCGTTGCACTGTCGCTGACGTGGGGATTCGACATGGCCGTCGCCTCAACGCCCGACGCCTCCGGCCTGCGAAGCATGAGCGTCTTTACCGCGCTCAATCCGTTTCTCGTACTCGATACACAGCTGCGGCCGGGGGCCTTCGCAGAGTCGATCGGGTGGTGGAGTGGCTCCCCACTACGGTCCTTTCTGCTGTTGTGCGGCGCGATCTCAGTGCTGTGCTGGGTGCTCGCTCTGGCTCTTTCGCTGCGAGATACACCGTGGCGGTTGCCCCAGCGAAAGAGCGGCCGCGCCCACCGCCCCATCGGTCGCCACCCGATCGCTTGGCGTGAGTCGAGCGGTCGCCCGCATGCGGGCGTCACCACGACCATTCGATGGACGCTGGCTGCGCTGATTCTCATCGGCGGCTGCACGCTGGCACTGTTGGCGATTGAGGCTGCAACCGCCCGCGCCCTGCTGGCAGCACTGCTCGTGGCCGCGGGCGGTGGGCTGTTCACAGTAGGCACGCTCACGGCGGCTGCAGCCGTCGCTAGAGAGCGAGATGATCGAACACTTGACCTGCTCCTGACCACGCCCCTTGACGGGCGAGACTACCTGCGCGGGAAGATCACGGGGCTGGCTGGTCTGCTCTGGCCACCGACTGCGGCAACAGTTGTTGTCGCGCTGATCGCTGCACTACTCACCGTCGCGATCCCTCCCTCTGACGATCAAGCGCTTGCTCCAATGCCGTGGGCAGCGCTCCTCGCCTGCGGCCTGTCGCTTCCGGGGCTGTTGGCGCTGGGGCTGGCAGTCGGTCTCGCATGGTCGGTGCGCTCACGTCGCTGGACAACTGCAGCAGCAGCCAGCTTGACCATCTCGGGTGTGTTCGTTGTGGGCCTGACTGCGATGGTGGCCGCCATCGCCGGCGATGTAGGACAGCTCGGCACCGCCCTGCTGGGCTTCAACCCTCTACTGAGCCCCGCAGTGGCAGCTGATGCAGATGCCTGGCTCGGGCCCGGTGACGAGGCGACCTTTGCGCTGATCACAGGCGGCTGTGTCGGTGCAGTCGTCTTGAGCAGCGCCGCCGTGATCGTGTTCAAGACGACGGCGCAGACGTTCACACCGACCGTTCGCCGGCTCGCCGGCCTCGACTGAGGCCCAACGCCAGCGAGCGCCCAGGCTCGCAGTCAGACCAGAATCGCCGATGGGTGCTCGATGAGTTCTTTGAGCGTATTGAGCCATCGAGCTGCCGTCGCACCATCGACGACACGATGGTCATTGCTCAATGTTGCCTTCATCACCCAGCCCACGGCCAGTTCGCCATCTCGCACGACTGGCTTCTGCAATGTGGCGCCCACGGCGAGAATCGCGCTATTGGGCGGATTGATGATGGCAGTGAAGTCATCCACACCGAACATGCCCAGATTGGACACGGTGAACGTGGCGCCTTCCATGTCTTCGGGCGACAACCCGCGATCGCGTGCCTTTGCAGCAAGCGCCCGCGTCTGCGCCGAGATGCTCCGCAATGATCGGCGGTCCGCATCATGGATGACCGGGACGACGAGCCCCCCACCTCGTTCTTCGGGCAGCGCGACAGCGACGCCCATGTGCACGCGATTGTGATAGACGATCGCATCCGTGTCCCACGAAGCATTCATGAGCGGATTGCGAGCCATCGCCAGAGCGCAAGCCCGCACGATGAGATCGTTCATGCTCAGTTTCACTTCGTACTCGGCCAGTTCGCTGTTGAGGCGGCTACGCAGTTCCACCAGCGCGTCCATGTCGAAGGACATCGCCACCTGATAGTGCGGAATCTCCTGTTTGGACTGCACCAGTCGGCGAGCGATTGTCTGCCGCATGCCCGACACGGGCTCACGGCGATCATCATCGTGCAGCGCGAGCTGGCCACCAGCGGAGACGGGTGTGCTCGGCACGCCCGGTTGTTCGATCGGCGCCAATGCAGGCGACTCGACAGGAACAGCGTCGGCTGGTGCGGCCGATGGAGGCACGGCGGCAGCGACCTCCTGCGTCGTCTCCGCGGCGGCGAGCACATCCTTCTTCGTGATCCGGCCGGAAGGGCCAGTGCCCTGCAACGTCGCAGGATCGACGCCGTGGGCCTCAGCCAGCCGACGGGCCACAGGCGTGATTCGCAGGTCGGGGCGACCAGAACCACCGGCCGATGTTCGTACCGCGGCAGCTTCGATCACCTCAACATGTGAGGGGGTCGTCTCCGGGGCCGGTGCTGGCTGAGCGGGCTCTGCAGCCGTTGGCTGTGTCTGATCGCCCGCAGCAGCGTCGTCATCCTCACTCAAGATGGCGCACACGGTTCCGACGTCAACCGCCTGCCCTTCCGGAACTTTGATCCCTGCCACCACACCGTCATCGAATGACTGCATCTCCATGGTGGCCTTGTCGGTCTCGACATCGGCGAGGACATCGCCCGCAGTGACCTCGTCACCCTCAGCCACGTGCCACTTGATGATCGTGCCACGCTCCATGGTGTCGGAGAGTCGGGGCATGGTGATCTCGATCGACATGAGTGAAGCTCCAGATCCTCAAGCGTTGTAGGTGCAGGCCCGAACGGCCTCGCAGATCTTTCGGGCGTTGGGCAGCATTTCCTGCTCGAGGTTGTGGGCATAGGGTGCTGGCACGTCGTCGCTGTGTACGCGATGGACATGATTGTCCAGATCATCGAAGCACACGCGGTGCACTTCGGCTGCCACTTCAGACCCAACGCTGGCAAAGGACCAACTCTGGTCTACGACGACGCAGTAGTTGGTGCGTCGAACGGACTCGGCAATGGTGTTGATGTCCAGCGGCTTGATGCTGCGACCATCGATCACTTCGCACTCGATGCCCTCGGCTACGAGCGCCTCGGCAGCCTCCAAGCAGAAGTGAACGGGTCGCCCGAAGCTCACGATCGTGCAGTCACTACCGGGGCGTCGAATGACGGCCTCACCGATGGGGATCTCGTACGACGCCTCGGGCACGTCGCCCGTGAGGCTGAGCATGCGCTCCGACTCAAGGCAGAACACCGGGTTGTCATCTCGAATGGCCGCCGTCAAAAGCCCCTTTGCGTCGTGGGGCGTGGACGGAATGATCATCTTCAATCCGGGCACGTTGGCATAGAGCGACTCGACACACCATGAGTGCGTCGAACCCAGCTGCCCGCCAGCGCCGTCATTGCCGCGGAAGACGATGGGCACCCCCAGTTGTCCACCGCTCATGTAGAGCATCTTCGGGGCGTTGTTCAGGATCGGATCGGCCGCGACCAGCGAGAACGACCAACTCATGAATTCCACGATGGGGCGCAAACCCATCATCGCCGCACCGATGGCCATGCCCGAGAAGCCGCTCTCCGAGATGGGCGTATCGACAATGCGACGCGGGCCAAACTCTTCAAGCATGCCTCGGGACACCTTGTAGGCCCCGTCGTATTGGGCGACTTCCTCACCGAGCAGGAAGACCCGCTTGTCTCGACGCATCTCGTCGCTCATCGCCTCGCGGAGCGCGTCTCTGAACTCAATTGCACGGGTCATCAGCGTTGCTCCCGGTCGCTGGCTCTTCGCCGCATGAACTCAGGCAGGGACGTTCCCGTGTAGGGGCCCCAGACATCGGTGTACACGTCGTGATAGAGCTCCTCAATGGGCGGCTCGGGTGAGGCTTTGGCCCAATCGACCGCCTCGCGAATCTCGGATCGAACAGCCTTGCCCATCACCTTGAGCTCATCTTGGCTGACGGCCCCTGCCGACACCAATTGGCGGGCCAGTCGTCCGATGGGGTCTTCAGCCTCCCAGTGCTTCTCCTCATCGTGCGTGCGGTACTTGCGAGGATCTGACATCGAGTGGCCCTTGAATCGGTAGCACTGCATGTCCACCAGCGCCGGCCGGCTCTCGGATCGGCACCAGTCCACGAGGGGCTTCATGCTTCGCCAGACGCTCAGCACATCCATGCCGTCGATTCGGCAGGCTGCCATGTCGTATCCGACGGCTTTCTTTCGCAGATCACTGGCTCCGGCCGTACCCCGAGCAGTGGCCGTGCCCATGGAGTACCCGTTGTTCTCGATGATGAAGATCACCGGCAGGTCGAGCAATTCGGCCAGATTGAGGGCTTCGTGGAAGGCACCTTGATTGATGGCACCATCTCCAAGGAAGCAAAGTGACACGGCGTCGTTGGCTCGCTCGTCAATCACCTCATCACGGTACTTGGTCGCAAATGCCAGCCCGGCGCCAAGGGGCGTCTGTGCGCCGACAATGCCGTGGCCCCCATACATGTGGTTGTTGGCATCGAAGAAGTGCATCGAGCCCCCCTTGCCCTTGGCACATCCACCGATGCGGCCGAAGAGCTCAGCCATGCCCACCTTCGGGTCCATCCCTCGGGCCAGTGCGTGGCCGTGGTCCCGATAGGCCGTGACAATCGGGTCGTGATGCTGGGTCGCCCCGATACAGCCAACCGCGACGGCTTCCTGGCCGTTGTAGACGTGCAAAAAGCCCCCCGCGAGTTTGTTCTGGTAGGCCTGCATCGACCGCACCTCGAACTCGCGAATCAGCATCATGTCCCGCAGCCACTTCAGCAGCACAGCGGAGTCGGGGGTGGTGGTCAGCGGGGCAGGGGCAGCGGGCTGTTGCCCCCTTGCATCGGCCACAGGGGCCGGGGGCCGCTCGTTGCCGGGCGACTGTCCTGCATTGCGGGCCGACTCGGCGTCTCGAGCCGGCTCCGTGGGATTCTGTGCCATGGTCATGGTTCTCTCTCGCGCCCCGGTGCCGGGAAAGCGCCGAGCCACCCAGTATAGCCCCCCGCGGCCCTGATTCACCCTGGTCGAACGTTGATGATCACAGTCCGCTGTTTGGCAGGCGGCATCTGACGCTCCCACGCCCTCCGATAGTCAAAAACCAGGCTTGTTCTGCCCGGACTGACGCCCTTGGCCGCCCACCATCGGCGGCCAGGACCGCCGATCAAGCCAGAGTCACTTCGAATGAAGCCCTCATCGAGAAGGTCCACGTGCTCAAGACCCGTGGATGCATCCGGGTTCACGGACCAGCCAAAGCCGGTCGAGGGGTTGGCACTGAGGGCGACTCGGGTGGTTTCGCCCACCCGAATGGACCGAACGTCTTCGGTCCCATGGGCAACCTTGTGCTGGTGCATGACGCCTGATCCAGAGGCCGAGCAGCCTGCGTTCGACAGGAGTGCAAACAGGCAGGTCGCGGTCACCAATGCAGCGGATCTCCAACGCATGCCCAATTGAATTGCGCCCATGCTGTGGGCTCCTCGGGCCATGTCGGGCCATGTTGGGGCCATGTCGGGGCTCCCTTGCACAGGGCCCCCTGAGGGTGGCGTCAACGCAGGTGGCAGGACTCGAACCTGCAACCTTCGGTTTCGTAGACCGATGCTCTATCCAATTGAGCTACACCTGCTCTGAGGCGGGGCAGAATACCCGATTGTCGCCTACGTTGCCCATACTGAAGCCCCCGCTGAGACCCCCGAGCCACCCCCCAGCCTCGTGCAACATGCCCTTGACGAAGGGCCCCGGCTCGGCGATACTGCTCGATTCCCGGAGCGCACCGCCCCGGGGCAGGAGACGTGATCCGTGCCCAACAAGGAATCTGCCAAGAAGCGCATCCGTCAGGACGCCAAGAAGCGTGCCCGCAACCGCTGGCGCAAGGGCATCATCAAGGATGGCATCAAGTCGTTCATGAACGCCATTGCACAGAAGGACGTTCCCGCTGCCGAAGCCGCGTTCAAGGATGTCCAGAAGCAGCTTGATCGGATTTCAACCACGAGCACGATGCACAAGAACAAGGCTGCCCGAAGCAAGTCTCGACTTTCGCGACGACTGCGAGACCTGAAGGCCGCTGGCTGACAGCGAACATTTTCGCGTCCCGCTCCAAACAACACGACTCACCCTCACCCGCGTGATCCAGATCACGCGGGTTGTCAATTGGTGGGGCCACGGTCGCTGTGACACAGGTTGTCATCACAGCGGCCGCCAATGACCGACAATCGTTTCGTGGCAGCCCCAAAGACACTCGAGGCACCCGGCGATTACTTCGGTCGCAGCCGCCAACCGCTGACGATGCTGCTGGTGCTGCTGCCGGTCATTGCCATCGTTGAGTTCGGATTGGGCGGCGCCTCCAGCTCCGATGCCCAGCAGGTGCTGGCGAATGTGCAGTTGCGTGAAGTGGTGAGGCTGTTTGCCATCTCACCAGTTGTGGTTGTGCACGCACTTGGCGTGATCGTGCTGCTGGTACTCATCACGTGGCACGCGTTGGATCAACGCCCGTGGAAGATCCGCCCGGCGGACATTCCCTTGATGCTCTTGGAAGGGTGTATTGCTTCGGTTCCACTGCTGGTGGCTGCAGCGGCGCTTCTGAGCACCAGCCATCTGCCACTGACGGCCCCCGAAGTCGAGACGTTCACCCTGCCGCAGGCCATCCTGGTGGCCTGCACTGCCGCACTCTCAGAGGAGTTCATCTTCCGCATGTGCGGCATCGCGCTGGGGCACCTGATCCTGGTGGATCTACTGCGCCTCAAAGACGGCATCGGCCTGACGGTCTCGGTCATCGCCACCGCCGCGGCATTCACGCTCTATCACGATCCCGCAGGACTCGGGCCCTTGCCAGTCACGTTCTATGCAGTGGCCGGGCTGTACCTGGGAGGGCTCTTTGTCGCCCGAGGCTTTGCGCCAGCCGTCCTGGCCCACGCGATCTACAACGTCATCGCCCTGAGTTGAGTCAGAGGGTCACCGCAGTGCCCTCGGCCACCGAACGGTAGAAGCCATCCAGCAGGCACTGGATTGCCTGGCCCTCAGCTCCGGAAGGCCCTTCGAGTGTGCGGGTGGCGCATGACTTGGCAAAGCACTCGTGCTCTCGCTTGAACGCCGTGCCCCACCCCTCGCCTTCGGGAATCGGCAGTTTCGAGTCGGACATCTCCCCTCCGATCTCGCCCCCCACCAGCACATGATCGCCCCAGATATCGAAGTGCATGGCCCCCTTGGTGCCCATCAAGGTCACCCCATCTCCAATCGTGCCGTCGGGCAGATGCGAAGCCCAACTCGTTTCGAGACAAACACTCGCCCCGCCCTCACAACGCATCAAGGCGATGGCTGCATCTTCCACATCAAAGTCACCCTCAAGTTCCGGAGGGCCTGCCCACATATTGGTGAACTTGTAGGAGTCGGGGGGGCTGCCGAAGGTGCTCGACACCATCGCATGAACCTGCTCTACCCGCGGGCGACCCATCAGATGCAGTACAAGATCGCTCAGATGCGGCCCAAGGTCGATCAGCACGCCGCCGCCAGAGTCTGCCTTGGTGGTGAACCACCGGCCCAGCCCAGGGATGCCCCGGCGCCGGAGCATCACCGCCTTGGCGTGATAGATGTCTCCCAACGCACCCTGCTGGATGACCCGCCGAGCCAACTGTGATGTGGCGGCGTACCGACAGACAAAGCCCACCTGCAACAATGCGCCGCTGTCGGCGTGAGCGTCGAGAATGGCATTGCATTGGGCCTCATTCAGAGCCATGGGCTTCTCAAGAAGCACGTCTTTGCCCGCCTTGAGGGCTTCGATCGCCAGTGGCATGTGCAGTGCATTGGGCACGGCAACGACCACTCTCGTGACATCGTCACGTGACAAGAGCTCATCGACAGATCCCACGGTGTCGGCTGACCACGGCTCGGCGGCCTCTGCAGCCTTGTCCAGATCGGTGTCACAGAACACCGAAACCGGGCACCCCGCATCAGCGGCACCTTGCGCATGGACTCTGCCGATTCCGCCGGCACCGATGATGCCAAGACCACTCTCCATGGTGCGTTGCTCCTCATGCCCGGATTGGGCGGGGCACACCCTAGCGACAGGAGGGTGATGGCGTCAGGTCTGGACACACATCTCGTAGTGAACACCGCGAAGTTGCAGTTGGTCCATGAGATGGTCGATCAGCCCCGGAACGCCCACCAACGCCTCCGGTGGATGCACACCCGGGTGCGAGATCATGCCCGACTCGATTGCGCGTGCCACGATGGTGGCGGGGAACCCGGTAGTTCGGGCCATGCTTGAGAAGCCCGTCTGTGGGTCGTATCGATCGTGCAGATCCCAACGGAGTTTCACAGCTGCTCCATCAAGATCACCTTCAGCCTCTACCCGCATCACGGTCAGGTCTGCTTCGCCAAGTTCATACCGCCACAACTCGAAAAGTTTGGCGCAAGTGAGGTCTCGTGGTCGCACCGGCACACCGTCGATCAGGACCGGTGTCTCGTCGAAGAGGCCGCTTTCACGCAGCAGCAGGATCTGATCCCGATAGCCCGGATACCGGAGCGTCTGCTCGATCATGTCGGGCACGTCGAGTGTGTCCACCAAGGAGCGCAGCCCATCCGTGGTGAAGGCCTCCAGCTGCCCCACCGGAGAGAATTCGATCGTGCACAGATCACTCAGTGCGGCCCGCGTCTCCATCTGGCCCCCGGCCACAACCCGCGCCGGCCGCAGGTATTCCTCGATGACGTCTCCCGGGCTGAAAGGCGCCTTGTGCCCCCCCGGCCCGCGGCGCGCCACCGGCCGCCCCCCCCCCCGCCGCGGGAGTGAGCGGCATGGCGCAAGCCCCGGGGCCGCCCGGGCCGCCCCCAGCCCCCCCCCGCCGCCCGGACTCCACTTCACCCTACCCTTGCCATGCGCAGACCGCAGCGCAGACTCCACCTCCCCCTACCCTCGCAAGGCGCAGACCGCAGCGCAGACTCCACCTCCCATCTACCCTCGCAAGGCG
>JAKVBU010000003.1 GCA_022446885.1 Phycisphaerales bacterium
TCGGTGTGTGCTCTTGCAGTACGCACTGCCCTCAGCACATCGTCGATGGTGGTGCCTGCGTGCAGCACATCATGCATGGCGCCAGCGATGACGGGGCCGTCGGCGATGGGGTCACTGAATGGCAGGCCGACCTCGGCGATCGCCGCGCCGGCATCTGCGAAGCCTTCGAGCATGGCGGTGGTGGCAGCTGTGGTTGGATGGCCACCGGTGATGAAGGGCATCAGGGCGCGGCCGCCCTCAGCGCGAAGTGCGGTGAAGATTGTGTCGATGCGGCCCATGGGTGTGCAGGGTATCGCCCCGTGCGCGGTACCGTCTTCTACTTCGTGCCGTCAGGCCCGCCGTCAGCGATGTACTTGTCATGCACAGCCTGCGTGAGATCGACGCCGGTGATGTTGGCCAGCGTGGCCAACCAGGCGAGGACGTCTGCGAACTCCTCTGCGAGATTGGCGTCGATGGGTTCGCCTCGCTCGCGCCGCGCGATGGCCTCGGCTAACTCGCCGACCTCTTCGCAGAACCACAGCCACGTGCGTGGGGCACCGCGGGCATTGTCGGTCTCGAAGTAGCGATCGCGGATGAGCTGTTGGAAGGCAGCAAGCGTCATGGCGGTGTCTGGCATGCGTGCAGAATAGGGTCTGCTTGCGTGTGCTTTGTTCCGTGGTATCATGCCGACTTCTTAGGGCCATTGGCGCAGTTGGCTAGCGCGCCTGTATGACACACAGGAGGTCACTGGTTCAAGTCCAGTATGGCCCATTGAAACCACCGCCCGGTCGCGCTGCGACCGGGCGGTGGTTTCAATGAGAGAGTCGAGCGTCGACCCGCCGAAGGCGGGGAGACGAGCGACGTTCGACTTGAGACTCGGTCCATTCTCGCTGCCCCCCAGGCCGGGACGATTCAGCACTGGCCCGAGGGGGCGTCTGAGGAATCTGGCGTACGAATCCCAGTGCATTGCGTGGTTGTGTGAAGCGACCGCATGGCAGGCAGCGATTCGGCCTACATGTGTCCAGCGGTTCAAGGCTCGCTCCGGCGCTACGGGCCTGGGGCTCCCTTCGTTGTACGGAAGAGGGCGTGGCCCGCGGTGGGGGCTAGTGGGGACAAAAAGGAGGCCCTGTTACCGGTTGAGGCAGTGCGATGCGTAAATCCACAACCAGCGGTGGTTTGGATCACCAACAGGCCCCATAATCGAATCAGAGCAGCATGTCACAGGGCTGTATTTTCGCCTTGGTGCTGGTCTGGGGCTTGTCTGCGCGCATGATTGGGTGGCGACAGGCCCTTGGAGGACACGGTCCTGCCGCCGTTGGGGTGGGTACCGCGCAGCCGATTCAAACTCGAATCGGGAGAGTGAGAAGAGTTGTGAAGTACGCCATCGCAGTGATCGCCACCACTACGTTCATCAGTGCTCCGGTAGCAGCCGACTTCATCGGCCTGTCTGCTGATCTCGTGGGTGTGAATCTGGTGCAGACCATTCCTGGCCAGCCCGATCAACCAGACACCTGGACAGCGCGGATCTACGCTGACTTCGATGCCGCTGATCATCTGCTCTCGCTGTCAGGCAATGGCACGAACGCCATGCTCTGGGCTAGTGATTCGCAGTTCTATCAGAACACCTTCGGCGGGCCCACGAGCCTGGACATCAACGAAGGGCAGTTTGGCGATCTGCCTGATCTGCAATACGACTCATGGCTGACCATCGGGGCGGCGTCACAAGATGCCAATGCACTGCAGGAGATCGGCATCAGTTGGGCGGCATTCAACAGTGGCTCGCCGCTGTATGTGCCCAATGGCGCACTCTTCACGACGCCAGATGCAACCCAGGGCGTGGCTCAGGACGATGGGTCAGGCCGCTACCGTGTGCTGGTCGCACAACTCACCGTGTTTGGAACGCCGGCCACCAAGATTTGGGGCCAGACGAATCTCCTGTGGAACGACACCGCTGGTCAGACACACGAGAGTTTTGTCGAATTCAGCTTCGCCAACATTCCAGCTCCAGGGGCCTTCGCCCTGCTGGGGCTCACCGCATTGACATCCAACCGTCGGCGCTGCACCGCCTGACCACGACCACCTAAGCTGACGAGAGACGAACCATGTTGACCATCCTGATGACCAGTGTGCTGCTTGCGGGCAGTGTTGAGATCATTCACGAGGACGCCAAGATTGTGGCCGGGGACATGTCCCAGTACGGCGGCTTCGGCGCCAAAATTGCCATGTCAGGAGACGTGGCGGTCATCGGATCGCCAGGGAATGATGCCTACGGCATCGACTCGGGCGCAGCGTGGTTGTTCGAACGTGATGACGACGGTGACTGGGTGCAAACGCAGTTCTTCGCTGGTGACGACACCGGAATGCTGGATCAGTTCGGCTACGCGGTCGCCATTCACGGTGATCTGATCGTCGTTGGCGCTCGGTACAAGATGATCGATGGTCAGGTCAACGCAGGTGCGGCCTATGTCTTCGAACGGCAATGTGATGGTTCAGTGCTGCAGACACAGCAGCTCACGGCACCAGATCCGATCATGGACGCCTCGTATGCCGGCGCCGTGGATACGGATGGCGACCGGATCGTGATTGGCGCCCGCTACGGCAATGACGGCGGCGGTGGCGCATGGGTGTACGCGCGCGATGGGGCGGGTGATTGGGCGCTGGAGGCATCCTTGATGGGCGACAATGTGAACGCCGGCGATCGCTTCGGTCGCACCGTGGCAGTCGATGGCGACCGCATCGCGTGTGGAGCGCCTTGGTTCGCAGCTGGGTGCAGCGGCACCAACCAGTGTGGCAGCGTGTTCATCTTTGAGTACGCCGGTGGCGATTGGGCACAGACCAATCGAATCATCCCTGACGACCTGGCCAACGAGGACTACTTCGGGTTCATCGTGGATCTGGAAGGCGACAGGCTGTTGGCGACAAGTCCCTATGACGATGACAACGCGGCCCAGACAGGCAGTGGGTATGTGTTCGATCTCGAGAACGGGCAGTGGGAGCAGACCTACAAGATGGTCGCTCCGGACGGCCAGTGGAATGATCTGATGGGCATGTCGGCACATCTCGACGGCGACACCGTCGTGCTTGGCGGGTGGTATGGCAATGACGGCAAGGGCGCCGCGTGGATCTGGCAGGCAGCCGGAGGTGCGTGGGGGTTCTTGGCTGAAGCGCAGGCCAGCGATGGGGCCGAGTACGACATCTTCGGCCGATCCGTGGCGGTTCAGGGTGACACCCTGCTCGTGGGCGCTGACTGGGCCGATGTTGACGGTGTGGCCGATGCCGGTGCCGTCTACGCCTTCAGCCTGACGATCGAAGAAGGCACAGGCGCCTGTTGCACCAACGGCCAGTGCGTTCTCAGCACGGCGTCACTGTGTGACTACTTCGGTGGTGTCTATCAAGGCGACGACTCCGACTGCGAAGGATCTGACTGTGGCTCGTGCAGCGCCGACATCGACAACGAT
>JAKVBU010000030.1 GCA_022446885.1 Phycisphaerales bacterium
ACACGCAAGAAGGCGACCCGTAAGAAGGCTGCCAAGAAGACCACGCGTAAGAAGGCCACACGCAAGAAGGCAACCCGTAAGAAGGCTGCCAAGAAGACCACGCGTAAGAAGGCCACACGCAAGAAGGCAACCCGCAAGAAGGCCACTCGTAAGAAGGCCACTCGCAAGAAGGCCGCACGCAAGACCACCCGTAAGAAGGCGACTCGCAAGAAGCGCTGATTCGGGCCGTTCCGGCTGCACGAGCCGGTGAATTGTCATTCCAGTCGCCGGCGGGGCCACGGTGGTCCCGCCGGTGGCTCTTTTTGGCCCTCAAATCCGGTTCAGGGCCATTGCAGAGCCAGGGCTCCACTGGCCGATACCATCACCGCCATGACACACATCATCGCTGAACCCTGTATTGGTACGAAGGACACAGCCTGTGTGGACGTCTGTCCCGTGGACTGCATTCACCCGACCAAGGATGAGGCGACCTACGAGCAGTTTGAAATGCTCTACATCGACCCGGACACCTGCATTGACTGCGGGCTGTGCGTGGACGAGTGCCCCGTTCAGGCGATCTTCCCTGAAGAAGACCTGCCTGAGGAGTGGCTCAAGTATGTGAAGATCAACACCGACTGGTACGCCGAGAACGGCTGACATCACTCACGCAGCTTCTTCGACACTTGAGATGACATCGAGGTTGGCTGGTGCGTCAGGGCGTTCAGTCCAGTCTTCTGCGCGTCCACCCAGGTCGATCTGGCTCTGCTGCGTCTTGCGATACCCAAGGCGGCGAATCACCTCCAGCACATCGGTCCAGCTGGGAAACGACTTGCCGTTGGCTCGCTTGAAGGCGTCGATTGCCCGCAGAAACAGGTATTGCTCTGAAGTCATCTCACCCTCTTCGGCGGACCGCAAAAAGTCACTGCGTCTGCGTCCGGGGCCTCTTCGCCGTTCTAGAGGGGTATTGCGGCCATCGGCCTCATCACGTCGATCAAGGCCCAGACGCCGATCAACAACCCCTTGCTCCCCAGTGTGCTTGCTTCCTTCAGGCATTTCTGATTCTCCTGCGGGTCGACGGATCGACCGCTAGGATTGAAGATCGAACCCGGGTGTTCATCGCTTCAGCTCACTCGGCATAGCCGCGTCAAGAACCCGCTTCCAAGACAGTGCAACCCGCATGACCCGCACAGACCCACCTTCTCACCATCCGGCGCTGGCGGCACTTCTGGCTTGGTTGCTGCCAGGTGCGGGGCACATGCTGCTGGGCCAGCGGCGTCGGGGTGCCCGAATCATGATCGCATTGCTCGGCTTGGTGTTCGCCGGGCTGCTGATTGGGGGGCTGGACGCAGTTGACTCACAGCGGGATGAGTACTGGTACATGGCCCAGTTTGGAGCAGGCCCCATCGTGATCGTGGCTGACATGCTGAATCAGCAGTTGATTCGCTCGTTGCCCGAGTCTGAGCAATATGCATCAATTGGGCTGGGCCACATCAACGCCATAGGCACGCTGTATGTAGCGCTTGCAGGCCTCATGAACATCGTGGCGGTGCTGGACGTGTTCAGGGATCGGACGGGAGAACAACCCAAACGACGTGCAGATGACCGTACAGCCAAGGTCGGGGAGCCGGCTCAGTGATGCTGCCGGTGGCCTGGATTCCGTTTGTGGAGCCTCTGAACGCCCTACAGAGCGTCTGGCTCCTGCTGTCGATCCCGCTGGTCATCGGGATCTCCATGGCGCACAAAGCCATGCGGATTCCCGAGCACGCCTCTTGGGGAAGGCCTTCAGCGATCATGACCGTTCAGGCGCTGCTGGGCATCATCGCGCTGGCCGTCGTGCTCGATTTGTTCGTGCTCTGGGTGATTCCAGCCATCTGAGCGTGGACATCGCCAGTGTGCGTGTCTTACCGGACTGTCTCCTGTCCGAGAACATCGGACATGAGTGATCCGAATCGGCGATCCGTGCCATTCTCATTGACCCATGGCCCTTTGACGAGCTTCAAGCCGATGCGACTGATCGGCCCGTGCCAAGGACGGCGGCGGGCGGGAGATGAGAACGAAGGAACCAGGGACGGTGGGTATGCAGGCACGTACGAATCAGGACAATTGCAGGACGGGTGCTGCGCCTTGGCGCAGTGATGAGGGGCATCTGGAGCTGTATTGGAATCGATGGCACCGGGAGCGGTGTACATCCAGCAGAACAGCGTTGATCGAACACTACATGCAGCGGCAGGTTCGGCCCATCGCTGAGCGACTGCGTGGCATGCTGCCGCGACATGTCGAAGTAGATGACCTGGTGCAGCAGGGCTATCTGGGGCTTGCAGATGCCATGGATCGATGGGATCCGACACGAGGCATTCGCTTCGAGACCTTCTCCTCAAGGCGAATCTCCGGGGCCATGCGTGATTGGTTGCGCACTCAGGATCACCTGCCCCGGCTCATGCGTCGTCGAAATCGCCGCGTGCAGCAGGCTCTGGAGGGCTTCCGAACCGCTAATGGCCGCGCACCGGATCGCAGCGAACTACAGACCCATCTGGAAGTAGATGATCAGGAGCTGAGTCTGCTTCTGAACGAGGTCGATGTGCCCGCCGTTGTGACCTTTGGTGGGCTGGAGTCCGGCGGGGATGAAGATGGATCTGTTGCCGACTTGGCCCAATCCGACGACCCCGGTGCCGTGCACAGCCTGCAACGTGAGGACATGCGAGAGTTCGTCGTCCGTGGCATGGAGACCATGGACCGGATGATCGTGGTGCTCTATTACTACGAATCACTGACCATGCGTGAGATTGGTGCTGTCTTGGGATGCTCTGAATCGCGTGTCTCTCAGCGCATGGACTCGATCATCCAGCGGCTCAAGGCCCGCGTCGATTTGACGCCCGAGCGACTGGCTGTGGCTTGATGTCTTCTCCCGGAGCCTCCGCTCAACTGGGTGGGGGCGTCCGTTGTATCTCCTCCTTTTTCTCTCGAGCGACCCGTGCCCGGACCCCGGACACGGGTTGCTGGATTCTGCTCGGGTAGGCTTAGAACGACATGGGTAAAGGCATGCTCCCCTTGATGGCGGCAATCGCCGCACTCGTCTTGGCAGTCATCCTGCCCTTGGCTTCGCTTCGCACTGAGAACGTCGCCCAACGGCCGCCGGTGCTTGCCATGCCCGGCTCGGGTACGGACGAAGGCCTCTTTCCGGCAAAGTGGACGGCCCCATATCCTGGCCTCGCTGTCGTTGTGGGTGTGCTGATTCCCCTTGGCCTGATCTCGCTGGCCACCTACATCTTGGTCAGAAGACCCTGTCTTGAAGCAGATGGCTGATTGCCCGAAGCGGCGGCTTCGGATACGCTCCGTGCCTCAGGTTCGGGGCACCTGACAGGAGGTTTGAAGACGTATGGCCAAGATGTTCTACACCCTCGAAGAGGTCTGTCAGCGGCTGGGTAAGAGCCGTGATGAGATCGAGGCCATGGTCGCATCGGGTGAGATCCAGGAGTTCCGCGACGGCGAGTCTCTTGTGTTCAAAGTTGAGCAGATCGACGTCCTCGCCGCATCAGATGAGAGCGGCGCCGACATCGATCTGGACCTGTCGGGCGCCTCATTTGACCTGGGCGACTCCGCAGGCCTCGACCTGTCAGCATCCGGATCCGCTGAACTCGATCTCGATCTGGATCTGGGCGGCGATCCGGCGCCAGCAGCATCTCACTCGCCTGAGCCCTCCCCGGCCGATCCGCCCACACCACTTCCGGATCAGGCGCCCAGGGCGGTTGCACCTGAGGGCGGCGATGATCTGGACTTGTCCGGCGGGCTGAGCCTTGAAGGCTCGAGTATGGACGCGTTCGATCTCGGTGGCAGTGACAGTGGTTCGCTTGAAATGACCGAGCCCGGTGGCTTTGGCGATGAACTCGATCTGTCTGCTGAGTTGGCCGCGCCGCCAGCAGCAGCAGACTCGGGTGAGATCAGCAGTCTCGATCTGGGCGAAGCTGGGGAAACTCGGGTAGGTGAGGGGATCGATGACGGGCTCACGCTTGAGTCTGTTGGATCAGGAAGTGGCCTGCTTGACCTCACGCGTGAGTCAGACGACACGTCGTTGGGCGCTGAATTGCTGGAAGAGGTCTACTCCAGTGACGATGACTTCGTAGATGTGCCAGCGGCATCAGGCCTGTTCGAAGCGGCCGATGCCAGTGGTGCTGGCGGTGAGGCGATCTCCGGGTCAAACGAAGCAGTCGGTGCAGCAGCCCCAGTGGGTGGCGTCGCGGTAGCACAGCAGGCCTGGGACCCGGCCGGATCCGGACTCTCGGCGGGCATGTGCATCGGCGCATTGGTTTGCCTGTTGGGTGTCTTCGCCATCGTGGGCGTGCAGCTCATCGGCGGTTCATCGGGCTTGGCCCCACTGATCGCTGAGAAACTGTGGATCTGGACTGGCGGCATTGCCGGTGGCACCGTGCTGCTGGGCCTCATCGGCCTTTTCATCGGCAAGCGAGGCGGCTGACACGTCATGCGTCTGGCCCCCGAGGGCCTGCGTGAGTGGGGCTCAGCGACCATTGTCACGGCGCTGGCCATCGCTCCGCTGTGGGTCTGGTGTCCCGTCATCTGGCTCAATTGGGTTGTCACCGGGGTCGTGGGCGCACTGTGGGTTTTCGTCGTTCAGTTCTTTCGGGACCCAACCCGTCACCCCCCCAAGACCATCCGCCCGGGCGACTTTCTGAGCCCGGCCGACGGTGTTGTGAGCGCCGTCTTGCGGGTTGACTCGCATGAAGCCGTCGAAGGGCGGGCCCTGATCATCAGGGTCTTTCTCAACGTGTTCAACGTGCATGTGAACCGTGTGCCCTGCGACGGCCAAGTCCTCGACACCACACATCGAGAAGGGCTGTACCTGGATGCTCGCAAGAGCGAATCCGCGATGGTCAATGAGAGCATGCTGATTCGGATGCGTCGCCAGGATGACCTTCCCGTGGGCGTTCGCCAGGTTGCCGGGGCCGTCGCTCGCCGAATCGTCTGTCCATTTGACGGTGGCGAGACGGTTACTCGCGGGCACCGAATGGGCATGATCAAGTTCGGCAGTACGACGGAACTGATTTTGCCAGAGGGGGAACAGGTCGAGGTGTCAGTTGAGGTAGGTGACGCTGTTACCGGTGGCCGCACGATTCTGGCCCACGTACCGCTGCAATCGCCCTGACTCAACGCTCAGCGCGTGGGAACAAGGCGACCTTCTCGATCGACTGGCCGGCTTTCAAACCACCCCATCGGCATGCTTTTTCGAGCGGCCCGCCCTCAGGCAACTGCCAGGCCTGAGTGAGCCGCTGCATCGTCTCGGGCATCACGGGTTCGAGAAGCGCTGATGCAATGCGGATCGACTCGGCACATCGGTACAAGATGCCCTGAAGCGACGCGAGCTGGTCTGGGTCTTTGGCCTTCTTGAAGGGCTCCGTCTCATTGATGAAGGCATCTACCTTGCGCACGATCTGCATCGCGCTTGAACAGGCGGCGCCCAGATCGAATGCCTCCATGGCAGTGGTTACCGAGGCGGTCTGTTCAAGGCAGACACGCTGCAAGTCAATGCTGCCCAAACTGCCCGGGCAGTCTTCAGGAAGTGCTCCGTCGAAGTACTTGTTGATCATCGCAGACACACGGCTGGCGCAGTTGCCGAAGGTGTTCACGAGGTCAGTGGTGTACACGTCATGGAATTGGTCCATGGTGAAGTCTGCATCGGTGGCGCCAAGAGGGCCGTTCGTCGCCAGATACCACCGAAGCGCATCACGTCCGTACGTGTCGATGCACGACTGCAGTCGCTCCAGATCGACGAAATTCCCCAGCGATTTGGACATCTTCTGCCCTTCGCTGATCCAGAATGAGTGGGCATAGACGCACGAGGGCAGGTCTATCTTCAAGGCCATGAGCAGCGCCGGCCAGATCACTGCGTGGAACCAGAGGATTTCCTTACCCACGATGTGATAGGTGGCCGGCCAGTACTTGGCCTGCGTTGCATCTGAGTCGGCGAGATCCAATGCCGTGATGTAATTGAAGAGCGCATCGATCCAGACGTAGATGACATGCGCCTCGTGCCCGGGCACGGGAATGCCCCACGTGAAGTTCGTGCGGCTGATGGGGACGTCCTGCAGCCCCTCACGCAGCCGTCCAAGCATCTCATTGCGACGGGCCTCGGGACGCACAAAGCCCGGCTGCTGGTCGTAGAGGGCTTCCAGACGCTCCTGATAGGCGCTGAGCCTGAAGTAGAAGTTCTCTTCGGTGGCCTTTTCCAGTGGCCGGCCCGAAATGGGAGACTTGAAGTCGCATTCACGGGCCTTTGTCTGGGTGTAGTACTCCTCCTGGCCGGGGTCGTACCACCCCTCGAACGTGCCCAGATAGACGTCGCCCGAGTCGATCAATCGCTGCACGAAGGTCTGCACCTGACGCTCGTGGGCTGGATCCGTGGTTCGGATGAAGGCGTCATTGGACAGGCCAAAGAGCCCCATGATCCGTTGAAACTCAGCGGCGTTGAGATCAGCAAGCGCTTTGGGCGTCATTCCCTGCTCGCGTGCAGATTCCTCGACCTTCTGGCCGTGTTCGTCGGTCCCAGTCAGGAAGAAAACATCCTGCCCCGCAGCTCGCTGGAATCTGGCCCAGACGTCACAGATCGTGGTCGTATAGGCATGGCCCAAGTGCGGCCGACCGTTGACGTAGTAGATCGGCGTCGTGATGGTGCGCGTGGCGTCAACCATTGGCGGCATTCTATCGCTGGAGCCGAACGTAGAATCAGAGGTGGCCGCTGGTGGCCTCAGCTGGAGCCGCAACATGCACATGCGTCATCTGATCATCGTTGCCACGTCTGTGCTGCTCATGGGCAATTCCTCAGCAGTGGCCCAAAACGCCTTGGGAGGAGGCCACGCGCTCGACGCCAATCCATCAGCCACAGGTGGGCGATTCAATCAGGCCAAGGCTGGCCGGTTCAATCTGGGGCCAGCCCAGCCCCGGTCGTTCACCCAGTCCTTCAGCCCAGCCACGAATGCCCAGTTCCGCCAGCACAACATCGACAATGTCGGCCAACGCTTGGTGACAGAGAGCCTCAACAACAACCCTTGGTACTGGCAGAACGCTGGCAGCCTGTTTACCGAGATGCTCACGGCCGGATCAGGGGCCGCCAGTTCATTCGCCGCTCAACAGCAGGGGCAGTACAACCCCTTCTTCTACGATCAGTGGGAGACCCCCGGGGGCAGAATGAGGTTGGCTGCGGGGCAACGCCTCAGCGGACTGGCTTCGCCGCTGGACGCCACGCCTGCGGAGCCTCGGCCGGGCTCAACGGGCAACGTGCTGCAGGTGCCAACCGGTGGATCGACGTTTCTGCAAGATGACCACCTGGGGACAATGGTTCGGGCGGGCAGGGAAACCTGGCGGGGTGAACAGGCTCAGCGATTAGCTGGAGAGGGCATGGCGTCTGACAAGACGCCCGTGCGATACCTCATCTCCCCGCTTCGAGGCATGACCCAGATTCCACAACAGGCCTCACCGCAGGACATCGGGCTGAATGATTGGGATACCTCTCGAATGTTCGCAGATCGGATGTCATCTCGCCCGATGGCCGCACCGGGCCGAGCATGGAACGCTCGCTTCGCCAGCCTCCGGATGGACCCGGGCCGGCTCGATAGTCAGCAAATGACCACGTCCGCTCCTGGGTTGATGCGGCCCGTCATGCAGGCTGTGGCTGATCGGTACAAGACGCTGCGGCCCGCCGAAGGATCAACTGAAGCTGCACTTGCTGACTTAGATCGCCAGTACTCGAGAATGCGATCGGCCGTGATACGTGGTGGCGATGCCCCACTGTCAGAGTTGCTCGCGCAGTTTGATCAGGAGATTGAGGATGCCACTGCCGGCCAGCGTGATGCCACTGGCGCGACTGATGAGACCTCTGATGAAGCAGACGAAGCCTCGGGGCAGATAGAGCCCGGCACCGTTTCGGGCCTGACGCCGGCGGAGTTCAATCTCATTCTGAAGCATGGGCAGCGGGTTGCCACCCTCAGCAGCGGAGATCGCACGCGATTTGACGATCTGGTAGCTGCCGGCGAGAAGGCACTGCGCGAAGGTGAGTATCTGTATGCGGATCGGCGCTTCAGTCGTGCGCTACGGTTCATTCCCGGACAGCCTTTGGCCACTGCCGGGCTCGTCAGCGCTCAGGTGGGTGGCGGCCTGTATCTGAGTGCCGCCTTGACGCTCAAGAGCCTGCTGGGCTTCCAGCCGGAGATGATCGACGTGCGCTTCGACGCCCAATTGCTGCCCAAGGCAGCCGATCTCGATCGGGCCATCTCCATTCTCACCGGTCGGTTGTCAGAGGGACAGGATCTGGATCGCTATGGGCTGATCCTTGCTTGGATCGGGCACCAGATTGATCGCGAGCAACTCGTGACAGCCGGGCTCGATGCCATGCTCAAGTCCGGACGCGATGTGCACTTCACCAATCGACTGGAGCAGATTTGGTCAGATGAGCGTTTGCCCGAGCCAACCGATGGGCGTACTCGACTCGAGCCGGTCTCCGACTCAACACCCTGACAAGACTGCAGCAAACAGCGGCGGCCCCTGGGCGTCGGGATCCGGCTGCAATCGCCTCCAGCAACGCATGGCCAATCCAGCCTCTTGGGCCCATGACTCGATCTGCGAGGGCTCGAATCCCAAGTGGAGATGTCCCATGCTCTCTCGGTACTCGCGCCGGTCATGGGCAACCATGTCCACGATCAACAGGCGGCCGCCACTATTCAGAAGCGGCTTGGCTCGTGCAATGAGTGCTCCGGGAGCCTCGATGTGATGCATGAGCAAGATGGCCAGCACAATGTCAGCCGTCCCGTTGGGCAATTCGACGTCGTCGAGGTCGCCCAGTACGAACTCAACAGTGGGAACATCTCGCAGCCGCCGTCGGGCTGCCTGCAACATCGCTGACTCGCGATCCACCGCGATGATGCGTTCAACCCAGGGCGCCAAACGACTCGCGAGCATGCCAGTGCCACAGCCCAGATCGATGACGGTGGCATCGGGATCGACCAATGACAGCAGCGCGTCAGTAGCCGCATCCCGCCCGAAGAGCGAGTCACGCAGTGCGGTCCACTCGCCGCCCACGGCGCCGAAGAACGACCGGCTGTCAGTGACTCTGGCCGCAACCACCGCTCGGGCCCGCTCGCGATCCTCGATGGCCTGTCGATCAGGTGCGAACTGCTCGGCAGTGGCTTGCCAGATGGCCAGTACCGAGGGATCCAGATCATCCGCTGCCAGTTGGTAGCGGGCCTGTACACCCACACTTCGTCTGGCTACCCAGCCGGCTTCGAGCAACCGCCGCAAGTGCCTTGAGGCAGTGGACTGGGGCATCTGCAGCGAGGTGGCCAACTCACCAACACCCAGTTCAAGGTGTTCCAACAGAGCCAGCATGCGTAGGCGCGACGCATCGGCGAGCGCATTGAGCCGCCCGAGCAATTGCCCGCCGGGGGAGTCCCCCGAACTCACTTGCAGACGTGCCTCATTGGGCTGCCGGCTCCGCCGAGGCGCCCTGAGGCTCGGGCACTCGAAGGGTCGGGCCCGGAACGACGCCCATGTCTCGCAGCATGGTGTTTACCTGTTCATTCTCAGGATCGGCATGCCAAGCGATGATCAGGGCCCGACGGGCATCTTCTTCTTCGCCCAGTTGGCGAGCAATCTGCGCAGCGAGCAGATAAGGCGCGGCTGAGCCGTCGTCATCCAGCGCGATGGCGATGCGAACGGCCAGCCGGGCCGTGTCGGGATCATCGCAGTCCATGGCATATCGAGCCACGAGCATCCAGTCTTCGGGCGCCTGTGTGGTCTGGGCCCGGTCCCGCAGGAGCCTGAACAGATCGTCGCGGGCATCCATGCGATAGAGCACCGAAGCGAGATCCTCGGCGATTCGTCGATCCGCGGGGCGGAGCGTTGAAGCGATCTCCAACGCCATGCGGGCTGTGCTCAGATCATCCGCCAGCATGGCGGCCCGCCCCAGGGCGTACTGGTCGTACCACCGGGTTGGATCCCGCTCCACCAGTTGGGCGTATAGCTCAACCGCTTTCTCATAGCGACCGAACTCGACGTCCTTGGTCGCCTCCGCACGAATACTCGGCGCAGATCGCTTGGCGGGTGTGCAGCCAACCACCAGAAGTGCGCATACAAGAACCAAAAGTCGTCGCATGCCGGGCATCATACGGATCATGGCTTCAATCTGGTACGGCCTTCCCGAATCACCCCCTTCAGTGGGGCTGCCCATGGTGCTCCTTGAGCACAAGCAGCGTGGGGTTGATCCACATCTGGACTGGTTCGTGGCCCGCAACCCTCTCAAGGGCCCTCTGGCAGCCTGGCGGCTCCCGAGTTGGCCAGCGGCCGGCGAACGGGTGTCACCATTGGAGGTAGGCGTGGATCACGACCGTGAGTGGCTCACACGGCAGGGGGCGTTGCGGGGAGATCGCGGCAGTGCCATCCGCATCGATGAGGGCCTGATGCTGGGTTGGGCCCTTCAGGGGGAGGCGGCGGGGGGCGAGTTGAGATGGCGGGGGGGTGGCGATCAGACCCTGCTGATTCAGGTGTCCGGATCGGCCTTGTCGCTGGAGCGACTGGCTCTGTAAGCCTCCCGGCGGTTGGCATAGCTGACGGGGTCGACCTTCAATTGTGGAGGCTGGCCTTGCGACCATTGCCGGTGCAATTGCTCCAAAAAGGGCACGCACCACCCACAGCCGGTGCCTGCACCGAGGCAGTCGCTCAACTGAGAGGCCACACGAGGCTCCGTTCGTTTGAGGAAGCTGCAGATCTTCCGCTGGCTCACATGGAAGCAGAGGCAGACGTGGTCGCTCTGATCCACGATGGGGGCCTCAGGATGAGCCCGCCGGCGCGCCAGCAATGGCACTGCGAAGCCGTACGAGCACCTGGTCCATCGACTCGGGGCGGTGATCGCGATTGAACGCAACGCAGTCCACCGCCAGCTCAGAGAGCGCACGAGGGACGCGAGGATTTCGCTCATGTGGAGGTACGGGTGGCTCGACTTGATCCTCTTCAACCTTGTGCAACATGGCATCGTCACCATGGGCAGGGGGCATCATGGTTGGGATCACCTCTCGAACCAGTACCCAGTAGAGCGTGGCTCCGAAATTGAAGATGTCAGTGCGTTCATCGATGGCTTCGCGGCGGGCCTGCTCCGGCGCCATGTAGCCGGGCGTGCCCTGAATGCGCTTTTTGACCGTACCCGACTCGCAGGCCTGACCGAGATCGATCACCTTCACATGGCCCTCTTCCGTCACGAGAATGTTGGTCGGCTTCAGATCGGCATGCACATACCCCCTGTCGTGCATGTGGGACAAGGCCTCACCGACCTGCATGAAGATACGGGTGGCTTCGTCGTAGGTACGCGGCAGTTGTTGGTCGAGGCTTGCTGCATCGACAAACTCCATCAACAGAGAGACGCCTTCGACTCGAAGCATCTTGCGGTGCTTCACGAGTCGATGCATTCCCCGAAGAGACTGGTGGTCCAGTTTTGAGCCAATGGCGTACTCTCGTTCGCATTGCTCGATGAACCGCTGGTCCTTCGCGTCGTCCTTCATCACATGTTTGAGGGCCCAGACCTGGCGAGACTTGGGGTCGTGCACGGCATAGAGCGTCGATCGCGCGCCTTCTCCAAGGCGAGCAAGTACGGTGAAACCGGCGATCGTTCTGGGGTCGGACATTCCTCGGGTTCTGGACGTCCCCTCAAGGGGTGCGTCTGAGCCACTCAAGGTAGCCGCAGGGGCGGGGTTGTATCAACGAGGAACGTCGAGCAACTGCGATTGGAATTCAGCAATCGGGAAGAGAGATCCTGGGGAGCTGACGTCTGAGGCGATGTCCCGGTGGAGCAGAACGTGCTCTCTGGGAATGTTCAACTCCCTCTGGAGACGCTGCACGAGCCTTACCAAGTGCTGAATCTGCCGCTCAGTGAAGGCTCGACTGTCGCCGTTGCCGACCAGGCAGATTCCGATGGAGTGCTCGTTGTGCACTTTGCCTGCGGTGCCCACCACATGGGCGCCGGGCAACTGACCGGTCCATCGGTAGCCCACATGCACTTCTCCGTCTCCCAGCCCATTGCCATTGCCGATCAGGAAGTGGTACCCCAGCCCTTGGTAGCCCCAAGAGAGATGCTGACGGTGAATGGACTCGGGCGTGCCGAATGGATCGCCCAGATGGTGGATCACAATGCCCCTCCAGCGTTCGCCAGACAGGGGCTGGTCCAACTGGAACAGGAGATCCTGCGCCTTTGCCGGGCTCTGTTCAAGTGGCGTGATGGTCGTCAGCGGGAAGCCTCGAACCGGTGAGGGGGCGTCGAGGGCCAGAAAGGCAAATGCCGCAGTCATGGCCAAGCAGAAGGCCCCCAGCACAAATTGCGTTCGCCTCGAACCTGATGTCGCGGGGGCGGCATCGGACACGGCGTCAGTCGTGGGCTTGGTGTGCTGAGACATAGGGGCGCGTTGGCAAGGTGGCCGGATGGCCTCAATGCCTCTATCGGCCTTCGGCACCACGAGGCTTGAGGACTTCGTCTTTGAACGACGTGTGCCAGAACGCTTTGTGAACACAAGCCGACAGAGTGACTGCCAGAGCGAACCGCGTTTGCCTCGCAGGCGGCGCATCAGGACCCACCCAGCCTTCGCCGCAGATTCGGTTTGGGGTGGCCGAACTCGTCTGTTTCCTCAGCAGGTATCGGACCTGTCCGCGATGCGTCGTAGTCTTCGAACTGGTGTCGAGGCAGATCTTCGCTGAACAAGGAGCGGTGGCAGCCGGTCATCGGCAGACTGGTCAGACACAGCAGCAACAGCGACCATCGCATGTGTGAACTGTACGGCCGCTCTGCCTGAGAACCTGGCACGAAGCGGTGCATCGACGCTGATCGTGGACGGCGTGTGGACAATGCTCAGCGCTGCCCTCGGCTTGTTGTCGAGGCGCGATGCACGCGTCCCGTGCGCAGATCAGTGTGCTCAATGTGAATGAGCAGCGGCTCCCGCAAGTGCCTTTCGGACAGTGGCAGTTCCACCAGCCAGGTTGTGCCCAGTGGGCCGCCCCGCCAGGCGTCTCGCACTTGATGGGCGTCAAGCGAGGTGGTCGCCAGCACGGCAGGCGGCCCGCTCTGTTGGGGCAGCAGTACCTGCGCCATCAAAGGGCCAGCCAGCTGGATCGGTCGCCCTCGTCCATCCATCGACTGCACATGCACTTGCAGGACCGGGCCATCATCCGAAGATGGGTCGAGCCCACTCAGCGGTGAGATGGCGACCGAGGCCAATTGTGGAATGTGTTCGTTCACGTTGCCCGAGGCAGGCTCAGATTGTGCCAGGGCAAGTTGAGCCTGAAGTTCAGCATTCGCCAGATGTAGCGCCGCTATCTGGTCTTGCTGCTGGGCGTTTTCAGTGCGCAGCCGTGCGTTGGCGCGACGCATCGCGCCGCTGCACCCGGCCAGCACCGTGGTGAGGAGGCAGCCCATAATCAGGGCTGCGCGGATCACTCTGACTCGGAGGGCAGCTGCTCCACAACCCGGTCGATCAGGCCGTATTCGAGCATTTCAGGGGCGGAAAGCCACTTGTTGCGTTCACAGTCAGCAGCAATCGTGTCGTACTCACGCCCGGTTCCCTCGGCATAGACGCCGTAGAGCACATCTCGAAGACGGAGCATCTCACGGGCTTCGATTTCCAGATCAGTTGCCTGGCCTTCGAGCACGCCGCCCAGCAGGGGCTGGTGCATGAGGTTCTTGGCCAGTGGCAGCGAGCAGCGCTTGTCCTTGGTGCCTGAGCAGGCGATCAGCGAGCCCATCGAAGCGGCCTGGCCGATGATGAACGTCGCCACGTCACATGGCACGAATCGCATGGTGTCGATCACGCCCAACCCCGCCGTCACACTGCCACCGGGCGAGTTGACGTAGAGGTTGATGTCGGCCTTGGGGTCTTCGTTGGCCAGAAAGAGCATCTGAGCTACGACGAGATTGGCCGAGTCGTCGGTCACCGGGCCGGACATGAAGATGATCCGGTCCTTGAGCAGACGCGAGAAGATGTCGTAGGCGCGCTCGCCTCGGCCTTCCTTCTCGATCACGATTGGAATCAACTGGGACATGGGGGTTGACTGCATCACTTGCCCTTGACCGGAAACTCGAAGACCTCGTCCACCAGACCATAGGCCTTGGCTTCCTCGGCACGGAAGAATTTGTCACGCTCGGAGTCGGCGGACACCGTGTCATACGACTGACCAGTGTGCTCAGCCAGAATCTGATTGAGCGTCTCTTTGGATCGAACGATTTCGTCCGCCTGAATCTTGACATCGGTTGTCTGACCGGTGACACCGCCGTAGGGCTGGTGAATCATCACTTTGGCGTGGGGCAAAATGCCACGCTTGCCGCCTTCACCTGCAGCCAGAAGCACGGCGGCGCCGCTGTAGGCTCGGCCGATGCAACAGGTGTTCACCTCCGAGGAGATGAATCGCATCGTGTCGTAGATCGCCAGCGTGTCATCAACCACGCCGCCGGGGCTGTTGATGTAAAAGTTGATTGGCTGGCCGCGCTTCTGGTCTTCCAGATACAGCATCTGCATCATGATGCGTGCGGCCGATCCTGCGTGAATCTCACCCACCAGGAAGATGACCCGGTTTTCGAGCAGCAGATCATCGAGCGTCATCTCGCGACGAGCCTGATAGGCGGTCGCATGGGCATTGGCCATCGGCTCGGGGCTTCCGGCACGCAACAGGTCGTTCACCGTTCTTGGATCCATGGCGGGGGATGATAGGCGAACGGCAACCACGTGGTCTGGTTCCCGTGGATCATCCACCGGTGCCGCAGGGGTCATCTTCGTGCCGGGGCCACGGCGAGGCCTGCGACATTGGAATAGTCTTGGCACCATGCTGTGTCTGCGAGTCATCGAGGGGCCTGACGCCGGCCGACAACTACCGCTCCCCCCGGGCGAGCCGCAGTTGTTGGGGCGATCGTCCGAGGCACTGCCGTTGACCGACCGTGCGGTCTCACGTCGTCATGCCGAGCTCACCCCGGACGGCGGCAGGTGGTATCTGCGGGATCTTGACTCCACCTCGGGCACCAGCCTCAATGGCGCTCTGGTGACGACCAGACAGAGCCTGTCGCCAGGCGACGAGATCAGGCTGGGGCAGACTCGGCTGATGCTTGACCACGACGAGACGCTGCGAGCAGGCCCCGACAGCAGCACTCAGGTCGCTGACCACACCCACTTTTCACCAGTCTCTGCTGAAGATGCGCCTGCGGTGCTCGAAGCACTGCTGCCGGCGCTGGCGGCCGCCATCGATGGCGATGACAGCCCAGTTCTGTCGTCCGCGCTGCCCGAGGAGATTGCCGAGGCACTTCAGCAGCTGGCCTCGACCCGCACGGGCCTGCAGCGCCGAGCCCACTTGGCTGCCATGGGCGAGGGTGTAGCCACGGTCAGCCATGCCATCAAGAACATCCTGCAGGGGCTCCAAGGTGGGGCCGGCGCGCTTTCGTTGGCCCTTGAGCGAGAAGACCTCTCGATGGCGTTGAAGGCTTGGCCGATCGTGAGTCGCAATCTCGATCGTGTGAGTGATCTGGCGCTCAACATGCTGGCCTACTCCCGACCCCGACCCGTTCAACGCCGGCTGCAGTCCATCGAGGCGATCGTCAGCGAGGTGATGTTGCTGCTGGAAGAGCCCTTTGCCTCACATCGAGCGAAGTTGACCAACGCGGGTGAGGGCGACCTGCCGCCGGTTCCTGTCGATGCAGCAGCACTGCATCAGGCTTTGCTCAATCTGGTGCTCAACGCCCTGCAGTCCATCGAAGCCCGTCGTGGACAGGTCGAGATTTCCGTCGGCCTCGAGCCATCGCACGCGTGGGTCGCCGTCGATGACAACGGACCGGGCGTGCCTGAAGATCAGCAGGCCTCAATCATGGAGCCATTCGCCTCCACACGAGGGCAGCGCGGCACCGGTTTGGGGCTCGCCGTGACGAGGCGAATCGCCCGCCAGCATGGAGGCGATCTGACAGTCGGACGATCGCCACTGGGCGGGGCTCGGTTCCTGTTGACGTTGAGCCTGGATCTGCCCGGTCAGGATGCGGACGAGACGGACATGCCCGAAGGTGGTCCCCTATCCACTGACGAGCGATTCGCAGGCGGCTCCTGAGCAGAGGGGTCGGCTACAGTCCCATCATGGCTACGCTCAAGGCGGACATGCCCGTTGTCGTGCTCGCCGGTCAGGACGACTATCTGGTGCCGCATTGGACCCGCCGTCTGGTCGAGGTGCTGGAAGAAGCACACGGTGAGATCGAGCGGTTTGACTTTGACGGGGAGCGGACAAGCGCCGCCGACGTGCTGGATGAACTCCGCAGCCTCGGCCTGTTGCAGCCACACAAACTGGTCGTGGTGGACAAGGCCGACGTCTTCCTCGCCGCCGCCAAGGGGCAGCGAAACGGGGCCAGGCAATTGCTCGAGAAGTACGTGCAGGCCCCTTGTGAGGCTTCCACGCTGCTGCTGCGGGCGGGTACATGGCGCAAGAGCAAGTTGGATGGCATGATTGAGTCCGGCGGCGGCGAGGTCATCAAGATCAAGCCGCTCTCGGAGGCGGACACGCTGCGGTGGATCCACGCCAGGGCAGACAAGGAATACGCCGCCACCGTCAGCGCAGATGCGGCAACGAGGCTCGTGCGTCGCTGCGGCACGGTGCTGGCCAGACTCGACGCGGAATTGGCCAAGCTTGCAGCCATGGGCGAGGGCGCCATCGATGTGGAACTGGTCGATGCGCACGTTCCCATGAGCCGTGAAGAGAAGGCCTGGGTTATTCAAGATGCCCTGCTCACCGGCGGCGCCGCAGCCGCGCTGGAAGTGCTGCACGGGTTGCTTTCGGTGTCTCGCCAGAGTGACGTGCTCATTGCGTGGGCGATCACCGACATGGTGCGTCGCATGCACGCTGCCTCAGCCATGCACCGCAGTGGCTCACGGCCCGGGGACATCCGCAAGGCGCTCAAACTCTGGGGCAACTCAGGAGATGCGACGGTGCATTTGGCGGCCCGCATGGAACCGGGGCAGTTAGCCGCTCTGCTCGATCGGTGCCTGTCATCGCAAGCCCGGGTACGACGCGGCGTCGGGCGCCCGGAGCGAGCGCTAGAGCGGCTGGTGATCGATGTGGGGCGTGTCGTCGCTGCTTGAGAGGCTGCTAAGCGGCAGGTCACTATCAGCGACCGGTCTCTATCAACGGCAGGCTTCGGCTGCGGGCAGCCACTGGGCCGTGTCCAGCCGGATCAGGGCTTGCACGCATTGCGGGGCTGGGCCGCTCTCAGGCTTCCAATCGACATGCCGAGGCGTGAACGCCTGCGTCACCATGCCCTCTGGCCTCAGGGCCGTCAGGTAGACCCGGGCTGTCTCACCAGATCGTTCAACCCGATCGATGGAGATCTCCCAGCCACCGGTCGGGCACATGAGCGTGATCTGGGCTCCGGAGCGATCGACGACCACGCTGGTCTCAGGGCCACTCCAACCGTGCACGCTCGAGACCTTTGGGGCGCAGCTGCCCCCCAGAAGCATCACCGCGACCAGACCTGAGCCGCGCAGGTGGGGCCCACCCCTCACGTGCCGGCTGCCTCGGGAACATCTACGCCCAGCGCAGCGGCCATGGTGGTGCCAAGCGCCGCGGGTGATTCACAGACGGTCACGCCGAAGCTGTGCAGGGCATCCATCTTGGCCTGGGCCGTGTCATCGCTGCCGCCGATGATGGCACCAGCATGCCCCATTCGCTTGCCCGGAGGCGCGGTGCGGCCTGCGATGAACGCAGCGACAGGCTTGCCGAGGTTGTCCTTGATCCAAGCACCAGCCTCCGCCTCGTCGCGGCCACCGATCTCGCCGATCATGATGACGCCATCGGTTTCGGGGTCATCGCCGAACAACTCCAGCAGCTCGATGAAACCCAGCCCGCGGATGGGATCTCCGCCGATACCCACGCACGTGCTCTGGCCGATACCAAGCACGGATGTCTGCCAGACAGCCTCGTACGTAAGCGTGCCTGAACGACTGATGACGCCGACGGCCTTGCCGGTGGCTGCATCGGAGCGGTGCGTGTGGATGTACCCGGGCATGATGCCGATCTTGCAGCCGGCCTCAAAGACGGCGGACGATCCCTCGCCGGAAACCCGCCGACCCGGTGTGATGACGCCAGGGCAGTTGGGGCCAATCAGAACACTCTCGGGGTAGGCCTCGAGCCGAGCCTTGACTCGAACCATGTCTTGCACCGGAATACCCTCAGTGATGCAGCAGATCACGCCCACGCCGGCATCGGCCGCCTCAAGGACTGCATCTGCTGCGAAGGGCGGCGGCACGAAGATCATCGACGCCTCGGCGCCGGTGTGTCGCACAGCCTCGGCCACAGTGTCGAAAATCGGCAGGCTGTTGGCGTCAGTCTGACCGCCCTTGCCGGGCGTCACGCCGCCGACCAACCGGGTGCCGTAGTCGAGGCAGCCCTTGGTGTGAAAGGCCCCGCTGGCACCGGTGATGCCCTGACAAATGACCTTGGTTGTTCCGTCTACGAGAATGGACATGGCCGAGCATGATAGCAGTCACCCGGGCGGGGTACGCTGCCCGAATGACGCCACCCGAGGGCATGACGTACGCCAGTGCAGGGGTCGACATCGACGCCGGCGATCGCCTTGTTGACCTGATCAAGCCCATGGTCAGACGCACCCATGGGCCTCGTGTCATGGGGCAGCACGGCGCCTTCGCCTCGATGTTCCGGCTCGACTTTGAGCCGCGCCTGTTCAAGCGCAACTACAAAGACCCGGTATTGGTCGCATGCACCGATGGTGTGGGCACCAAAGTGAAGTTGGCGATCGACATGGGCATCATCAACACCGTCGGCATCGACTGTGTGGCGATGAACGTGAACGACATGATCGTGCAGGGGGCCGAGCCCCTTTTCTTTCTCGACTATCTCGGGCTACACAAGCAGGATCCGGAGACGACCGCCGCGATCGTTGAAGGTGTCGCCAGAGGGTGTGAGATTTCGCAGTGCGCCTTGGTCGGTGGCGAGTGTGCGGAGATGCCCGATATCTACCAGGCGGGGGACTTCGACATTGCCGGCTTTGCGGTGGGCGTGGTCGAGCTTGCTCGGGCAGTAGACCCAATTCGAGCCAAACCCGGCGATGTGCTCTTGGGCCTCAACTCAAGCGGCATTCACAGCAACGGTTTTTCACTGGTACGCAAGGTGCTCGATCGACGACGCCTGAAACTGGATCGAGTGCAGTCAGCCGTCGATGCAACGCGATCGCTGGGAGACGTGTTGCTGGAACCCACCCGCATCTACGTCAGGCCGATCGTCTCTCTGCTTCGCCGATATCGAGTGAAGAAGGTCGTCAGTGCGATGGCCCACATCACCGGTGGGGGGCTGCCGGGGAATCTTCCGCGGGTGCTTCCCGATGGCGTCGATGCTGTCGTGAACACCAGAGCTTGGGAGGTGCCACCGATCTTCCGATTCCTGCAGGAGAAGGGGAATGTTGACACCGCCGAGATGTGGCGGGTGTTCAACATGGGCATCGGGTATGTGTTGGCGGTTCGACCAGCCTTCGCAGACTCCATCACACGCCAATTGGAGGGTTCAGGTGAGGTCGTACATCGAATCGGTCGCCTCACGAAGGGCCGTGGTCGAGTTGTCCTCAAAGGAGTGGATGCATGATCGAGTGCCTGATCGTTGCAGTATTGACCCAGACGCCCGACGAAGCGGCGGCCATCGACGAAGCCGCGTCGCCCACGATTGTCGATGTCAATCCGGGTGTGTGGCTGACACGCGTCCGAGGGAACACGACCTTTGGGGGTGCGGCGCTGAAGCTTGACGAGGTCATGGGAGTAGACGACCTCAACGCAGCCTTTCGAGGCGAGATGACGATCAGGAACGACGACTGGGCCGTGAAGATCAAGGGTGTCACGCTGAGTACGTCGGGCCGCGCCGAAGTCTCCGGTGGCTCATGGGGCGGTCGAACAATCACGGCGGGCGATGCCACGAGCTTCGACATGACGTGGCTTCAGCTTGAGGGGCACTGGCGGGCATGGACGCCGATGGGTGATGGTCGGTTTGAAACCAATGAAGCCATGGACCTCTCCTTCGGGCCGCATATTGCTGCGTCTTACATCGATCTGGAAGAGTCGCTCACATCCGGGGGCGTGCCAGTCCGGGCAAGCGGGGCGTGGTGGAGCGTGCTTGCCGGATTGCAGATGAACATGGCCGCTGACCTGCGGCAGTTGGTGCCGTGGCTGCATCAGTTACGGGTGGGCATCTCAGGACAAGCTGGCACGACGGTCGGGCAGGGGAGCTTCGCCTGGTCGGTCGAGGGAGGCCTGACCCTCATGGTGACGCCCAATGTGGGGGCCATAGTCGGTTACCGATTGATGGAGTTCAATGAACTCAAGAGCGGCGACTGGGAAGTCTCCCCGAGGTTCCCGGGTTTGTTCATCGGTGCGAACGTCTCCTTTTGAGGGGCGTACGATCAGCCTGATGCCTCGTTCGAAGACAAAAGGGACCAAGCGGCGACGCTCGGCGAAGTTCCACCGTGCACGCATACGCCACTTCCTCTTCACCTCGGGGCCGAACAGGCTCAGCCGAGGTTGGCTGGTACGTCGACACCACGATGACCCGATCATCGCGAGGACACTGGAAGTCTCGATGCCTGGCTGGCCCCTCGCCTTTGACGGCCTGCGAATTGCCCACGTCAGCGATCTCCACTTCGGAGAGCTCATGCCCATGGATCGAGCACTTGGCATTGCACGCCTGATCAACGAAGCCAAGCCGGACATGCTCTGCAACACCGGCGACCTGGTCGATCTTGACTGCGCTGGTGTGGCGCCCCTTGTTGAGGCGCTGGCGAGTGTGCACGCTCCGCTGGGCAACTTCTTTGTCATGGGGAATCACGATGAACTCGACGCCGGTGATCATGTTGAGCGGCTCATGACCGATGCCGGCACAACAGTGCTGGATGATGAGATCTGCGTGATTCGACGAGGCGATTCAGCGTTGCGAGTCGGAGGTATCGGATGGGCACGCACCGGCGGACACTGCCGCGCTCGCATCGATCGGGCACTGGGGCCAGAGGGGGGCGTGGATCTCTTGCTCTCACACAATCCCAAGGCGTTTGATCATGCTGCCGAGCGAGGCACCTCACTTGTGCTGTCCGGGCATACACACGGTGGGCAGATCGCTCGACGCAACCGCCCCAACGCCAATCTGGCCATCGCCCACCGTCGGAGCGCTGGTTTGTATGAGCTGGGCCCCAGCCGGTTGTTTGTGACGACTGGGGCCGGCGCATGGTTCCCCTTGCGGGTGAACTGCCCGGCCGAAGTGGCGTTCCTCACGATCCGGCGGTCAGATCAGGTTTCAAACTGACCGCAGCCGGGCCGCCATCGCCAAGGTCGCTTGGGCTCGATGGGAGAGACGGTTCTTCTCTTCGGGATCGAGTTGTGCGCTAGTGCGGCCGTCGGGCAGTTCCAGCAGCGGGTCATAGCCAAAGCCATTGCGCCCTCGAGGGGCGGTTGTGATTCGCCCTTCGAACAGGCCTTCGCTCTCAGCGATGATCGTGCCGTCGGGATCACACAGGCACATGCAGCAGACGAATCGGGCCGTGCGGAGGTCAGGAGGCACCTCTTGGAGGGCCTCCAGCAACTTGTCGTTGTTGGCGGCGTCCCGCTGTGCCCGCGTGTCGCCGATGCCAGCGTATCGGGCGCTCCGAACGCCCGGCGCACCGTCCAGTGCATCTACTGACAGCCCAGAGTCGTCGGCCAGACATCTGTGCCCCGATGCGGCGGCATAGGCACGGGCCTTGATGCGGGCATTGCCGATGAAGTCTGCCGCGTCCTCCTCTGGCTCGGGCAGATCCAGTTGCAGGTCGCTCAGGGACAGCACGCCGATGCCCTCGGGTGCCAGTATGCCCCGAACTTCTTCGAGCTTGTGCTCGTTGCCCGTTGCCAACAGAATCTGCATGGAGGAGCAGGGTACGCTCCCGATCATGGATCTTTCTGGTCGGCCAATCGTGATAACAGGAGGCGGCACGGGCATCGGCGCCGCAACCGCACGGGCCTGCGCTGCCGCTGGCATGCCGGTGTTGATCGCCGGGCGGCGAGTTGAACCACTCAAGGAGACAGCGGTTCAGGTGAAGGCGGCCGGAGGTCGCTGTGAGCACATGCAGGTTGACGTCACCGACCCGACCCATGCTGCGACACTGCTGGATGCTGCAGAGGCCGCCTTTGGCTTCCCTTGGGCGGTCTTCGCAAATGCCGGTCGGGGGTTGGATCGCGCCGGTCACCGAACGAGCGATGCCGAGCTCCGCGACATCTTTGAGGTGAACTTCTTTGCCAGTTGTCGGCTGCTCAACGAGGCAGCTAACAGGATGCTGCGGCGGAGAGAGGAAGGTGGGGTCGAGCCCTCGGGAGGGCACTTGTTGGCCTGTTCCTCATGTGTAGCCAAGTTTTCGGTGCCTTATCACGGTGCCTATTCGGCGACGAAGGCCTCGCAGGACATGATGTGCCAGGCGATGCGGGCTGAACTCAAGCCCGCCGGGATTCACGTGTCGTCTGTCCACCCCATCAGCACAGTGACGGAGTTCTTCGACGTCTCAGCATCCTTGAGCGGCCGATCTCAAGCCCCTACCGGGCTCGATCGCACACCACGCTTGTTCCGTCAGTCACCAGATCGAGTGGCAAAGGCAATCGTGCGATGTCTGCGGCGACCGCGGCCGGAGGTGTGGACCAGCCGACTTGTGCGGCTGACAGTGGCTGCTCGATCGCTGTTGCCACGGATCATGGATCGCCAGTTTCGAAGCATGCTGGAGCCCGATCGGCTCAAACCAAGCGATTGACTTCTCAATTAGGGGCCATCTTGCAATTGGGGTAGCGCCTCACGCCGGCGTACATGCAGGGGCTCGTCGGGTTCGAGCAGGATGAGTGCATCGATGTGTGAGCGGGCAAGTTCAACCTGTCCAGACTCGATTGCCAGCGCCGCGGCCCGCTCACGTCGTGCGGCGTCCCAGGGGTCGCACTCGATCGCTCGGGCCATCGCCGCCAATGAGGCAGCGCTATCACCGGCGGCCCGATGCAACATCGCCATTCGATCATGCAGGTCCGGATCGCCGGCTCTGGTGCGCATGACCAAGTCCAACCATCGAGCGGCCTGAATTGGATCGCCCTGGCGTTCATACCAGTCGGCCAGCGTCTGGCAGGGCCAAGGGTCAAGCGGGCGGGCGTTGGCCAGCGCCATGAGCGTTTGCAGGTGCTGCTGAACACCCTCACCGTCCTCAATGGCCCGCTGCACCATCAGGCGTTGGATTGCTGTGTTGGCGGGGAACTGCTCGGCGAGTGCAGCCAGTGCCTCACGACTCGCCCCGGCGGCTTCGGCGGGCAGGGCCAGGTCGAGCCCCCATTGTTGGAGGGTTCGCGGGGCGTGCTGGTCGATGAAGTCCGTCCAGAGCATGGGCAGGTCTACGCCAGTGCAATCGACAAAGGCCTTCTGCACGGTGTCGCCTCGGCCCAACTGGGTCATCAGATTGCCAATCAAGCCGGGCCCGAATCGTTCAGTCAGGTATCCGACGAACCAGCCGCTCTGGGCATAGGCCAATGCGCGGTCGTCAGATCGCTTGGGCCGTACGAATGCCCAAGTGAGATCTTCGGGCGCCAGGAGCGTGCCTTCATGCCAGCGGCGGGCAAGCAGTGTTCTGGCATCGAAATCCAGCGGAACGGGTTCTCCAGCGACGGCTGCGCCTTCGGTGAGCCACAGAGGCACCCGAGCCCGCGACTGGTCCAGATGTGCTACATGGGCCAGTTCGTGGGTGAGAACTGCTCGCCAGTCCCATGCGCCATGGTGCAGCCCAGGGGCTCCGCGACGGGGCACTTCCATTGCAACCAACGGACCAGTACAGGCTGCAATGGTGTGGACCTGCGGCAGGCCAGTCACCCGCACAGCGAAGTGTTCATGATCGGGATGCAGTTCTACGATCGTCTCACGTGATGGGGTCCAGCTATTGGCTGCTTCCACGGCATCATGCACGTGGGCAACTTGATCCGCGATCGCGCGGGCGAATAGCGCATCTACGCCTGGGGCCCATCGGAGCAGGATGTCACCTCGCCTGGCTTCCTGCCAGCCAGTGATCCGCCGCATGAGCGTGAGAGAGTTCGCGGCCCGCCGATTGAAGGGATCGAGCGCCGTCGCTCGCTCCAGTGCTTCGATCGCCGCTTCATCACGGGCTGCCTGCACCCGCATGAGCCCCAGTTGCGACCAGAGCCGGTGGTCGTCTGGAGCAACGTCGAGCGCCCGCCGCAGCCACTGTTCCGCCTCGTCATGGCGGCGATGCAGCGAGAGCAGTCGACCGGTCAGGGCGAAGGGCTCCACATCTCCCGGCCTGCGACGCTGCAGTCGCTGAGCAAGTGCGCTCGCCTCGGAACGACGGCCTTTCAACGCTGCCGTTGCGATCTGCAGGGCCTCACCGCGTGGTGGTACCCAGTTCAACGAATTGAGGATGTCTGTGGCTCGATCCCAATCCTGTTGCACCAGAGCCGCTTCGGCCTCAAGCAAACTGGCCAGCTCATGGTCTGGTCGAATAGACCTGAGGGCCGCAACACAACGCTCGAGGCCGTCGAAGTTGAAGACACGTACGTGCCCTTTGCCCAACTCGAACCAGGCTTTGGCGGCCCTTGGATTGAGCGAAATCGCCTCCTGAAGCGCCCTGCTCGCTTCATCATGATGCCCCCACGTGTTCAGCAGGGCTGCTTCATCGAGCAGCAGTGGCCAATACGTGGGGTCAAAGTCGATCCTGGCATCGCCCAACGCCGTGAGTAGTGCTTGGGCGCTGGCTGCGGAGCCATCGGGATTCATCTGACGGAGCATGATCTGCGCAGCCAGCACGGCTCGAGCCTGAGCGACTGTGGTGGGCTCGCATGATGCCGCTGTCTGAAGCGCAGTTTGAGCCGGAGTTGGTCGGTCAATCTGGAGCAGGGCCTCGCCCAGCATGGCATCACGTTGAGGCCCTGATGGGAATTGCTTCAGAGCAACTACGGCACCAGTGATGTCGCCCCGTCGGAGCATCGCCCGAATGGTCTGGAGAGACTCGCTGGGCCCCGCTGTGAGATGGTCACTGGTGGGATTCCACTCCCAGTGGGCGACTTGTGCGTGGGCTGGTTGGTCTCTCAGATCGGCTTCAGTCCAGACGCCGTGAAATCGTGCGGCTGCACTGCGCTGTTGTGGCGAGAGCCAGCGAGCGCTGAGCAGTTCCTTGACGAGCCCACCGGGCTCAGGCAAGGCGCCTGCTTGGCTCAGGCAGACGCTGGCAACAGCCGCCAGCATCATCAGGCAGGGCCCTCTTGGCTGCCGGGCAGGGGCTGCTTCAAGGGCTGCTTCAAGGGGTGCACCTCAACTGACCAATCGTCCATGGGTGATTGGGACACCAGCACACCGCGATCGTCTGGCGTGAATGGGGTGTTTCTCTGTGGGTTCGCGAGTCTGATGCGGCGAACATCGCCATTGACTTCTCTGGCTTCCACGGCCACGGGCAACCAGTTGGCCGGGTCGTACCACAGGTCGATCCGGCTCCATCGTTTGGCCTCAGGCACGGTTGGCAGAGGCGTCAACGACAGGCCTGTGAGACCCTTGGTTTGAGACACCTGCTTGAACATCCGGTGCGTTGGGGGTTCGATGGACTGCACCTGAAATCGCTTCTCAACTGCTTGGCGAGACTGGCCAACGGGCAATGGAAATGGGCCGCCCAGGCGCATTGGGTCCATGTGTTCGCCGTCATGCGCCAACTGTCGCTTGATCGTCAGTTGTCTGGGTTCGTCAATCTCGATGAGCCACCCGTTCTCAAACACGATTCTCTTTCGCTCATCTTCGAGTCGATCTCCCAGCACGCGTGTGTCGAATCGAATGCCCAGCACCCCGTCTTGACCTTCCGGACGGTTGAACACGACCCGCCCAGACCGGATATCGCTGCGCTCCAGCAGTGCTTCATCTTTGCGATAGGTGATGTCGGCGGTGAAGGAAGTCAGATCTGCGCCTGCCGACTCGATCTGGTCGAGCGTGCAGCCGATAGTCGCCGCTGGGACGTCAGTCTGAGAGGCTTGCTCATCGCCCGCATCGAGCGAGAGCCCGAGGGTGGCAAGTGTCAGAATGAGACCGGTGATGGCTGTCATGAGTTGGGTCGTTGCAGCAGTGCCACGACGTGCACTTCTATGGCTCGCCCCTCACCTACGGCGTCCACACCTTCGTGGGTCTTTCCCTTCAAGTTGAGTCTTTCAGGGCCGCAGTCAAGCAGTGTTGCCAGATGCCGTGTGATCTCATCTGCGACAGGGCCAATCTTGGGTGTTTGACACACGATCGTGGCATCGAGGTTGCCAATGGACCAACCTGACTCACGGATGTACGCAAGTGCCCGGGCCAGAAAGATGGCTGAGTCGGCGCCATCGTGGGCCGGATCGCTGTCAGGAAAGAGTTGGCCGATGTCCGGAGCCCCCACAGCCCCCAACAGGGCATCGGTGATGGCATGCAAAAGCGCGTCCCCGTCGCTGTGGCCCACCGGACCAGTTGGGTGCTCAATGGAGATGCCGCCCAGACGAAATGCCCGCCCCTGCCCGTGCGGGGGCGGCGGCTCGAGCCGGTGCAGATCCCAACCATGTCCGATTCGGTGTTCCATAAGATGACCTCGGCCCCGGGCCAAGGGATTGACGGTGCAGCCTACCGGCCATGCGACCAGAGGGCGGAAATACCGCCCATGGAGGCCCTTGGAGTTGGAGGAAGGGCGCTTCTGATGCCGAGGTATGATCCAGCCCGGGTGACAACGCCCGCTGGAGGATTTCCTGTCATGGCTCGCGTGATTGCGCTGCTCGTGCTTCTGCCGATTCTTGCGGCCTGCCACAACCCTGGGGGCAGTTTCCTCTCAACCAGTGAGACGCCGCTGGTGTACCACTCGACGCCGGGAGCCCCAAAGACGGTTGCAGTCGTTGATCTTCGCACGGGCGAGAACGTCTTCGAACTGGCGATTCCACCAGGGAAGCAGTTGAGCATGCGGTTCTCGGGGGACTACTACGAGTACAACAATTTTGAACACACACCGGACAAGTTGGCCTGGGGCCTGATGGAGTTGGGGCAGCGATTCGGCCCCATGCCAAATCAGACCATGGTGCCCTCGTCTTACAACCGGCGGATCGATGTGTTCATTCGCAAGCCTGAGCCGTATGTAAAGCCTGAGGTTGCCCGGCCGGTGCGACCGATGCCGGTCCCTCCAATCGAGCCCGCTCCTCCAGTTGAGCCATCTCAGCCAGAGCCCTTGCCAGAGCCGGCGATCGTGCCCGAACCAGAGCCTGTGCCCGAGCCAGAGCCAGCGCCCGAGCCAGAGCCAGCGCCCGAGCCGGAGCCAGCGCCCGAGCCGGAGACAGCC
>JAKVBU010000031.1 GCA_022446885.1 Phycisphaerales bacterium
CCCCCACGGCCCGCTTCGATCCACCGGCAGCCCCCCCACCCGAATCGTGATTGAGCGGCATGGATCAAGCCGCTGGGCCGCCAGTGCCGCCAGCAGATTGCTCATGCCAGGAGCGACGCCACAGTCCACCACCGCTGTGACACCTTGCTCCATCGCCAGCGGGTGGTGCACTCGCGCATCTTCCGCCATGAACGAGATGTCACACATGGGCACGCCAGCTCTGATGACGGCTTCCAGTGCAGCCAATCCCAACGTGCTGGGCAAGGCCCCCACCACCAAACCGTGATCGGCTGCAAGTGAAGCGATCAGCCCGGTGTCGGCGCAATCGCCGCAGTACGTCTGCACCCCCTCAAGCCTCGAGAGCGCAGCCTGATCTCTGTCCAGCACCGTCACCTGACGTCCCTCGTCCGCCGCCAAATCAAGGGCGATCACCCGCCCTACGAGCCCTGCGCCGAGCACCAGTACCGGTCGGGGTTTTTGCGACATGGCCGCCTTTCTGCCCCCATAAATTTGCCTTTGAACGGCGTGCAGGCTACTGGAATGGGGTTTTCCTTGGAACCGGAGCGACAAGTTGGTACGAATTGGAGAAAGACAGCACACACCGGTCAGGTGGTTCACATAGTTGTGAATGCCCCCGGTGACGGGTGCAGGGAAGGCCCCTGACGGCCTTTCATCCGGCCTCTCATGTCTCTACAGGGGCCACAAACCGGTCGCTGCCTCGTGCGCAGCGTCGCCTCGATTCCCATGTCGGCTCCCGACCATGACCGTCGCGAGCCACTACAGGAGGTCAACGGTCGTGCCGATCACCCAGTCTCGCGCCAATCTCGTTCTTCAGCTCTTCGACCAGTACTACACGCGGGTCTTCTGCTTCGCGCGCAAGTCACTTCCAGCCGAACAGGCTGAGGACATTGCCCAAGAAGTCTTCTCCCGAATGCTCCAACTCAAGCATCTGGAGGAGATCGACGTCTCCATCTCATATCTGATCAAGACAGCCGACAATCTCATCAAGCGTCGTTGGAACCGCGGTCAGCGATTCCAGCGTTATGTGGACACCGTCAAGGCCCAAGCCACACCTCGTCCTCGCCGCCGCGAGACCCAGATCTGCCCCGACACCCGGTCTGATCTGGAAGACCGCATGAGTCGCCTGACCCAGTCTGAGCGTGACACTGTTCAGATGGTCATCTGCCAGGGCATGTCCTACCAAGAGGCAGCCGCCGCCTTGGGCGTGCCAGTCTCCACGATCAACAACTGGAAGTACCGAGGCCTGCAGAAGCTCAAGAGCGACGCTGCCGAAGCCACCCACGATGTAGCTTCCAATCTGGCCGCGCAGATGCGCAACTGACATACGTTCCATCTCGTAGGATCGCGTGGTGGCCAGACGAATCGCCATCACGGGCTCAACCGGGCTCATCGGACGTCACCTGAAGCAGCACCTGCTTGCCCGCGGCGATCAGGTTGTACAGATCGTCCGCCGCCCGGCCGAGGATGTTGATGCTGTTTCATGGCTTCCCGGGAGGTCTTTGGATCCGCTTGAAGCACTCGAAGGTCTGGATGCAATCGTGCATCTCGCAGGTGCACCCATTGCCAAGGGGCGCTGGACGAAGGCCAGACGCCGAGTGCTGCGTGACAGCCGGACGATCACGACCGCCCACATTGCCCAGACACTGAGTCGACTGAAGCAGCCTCCGAGCGTCTTCATTCAAGCGTCGGCGGTGGGGGTCTATGGTGATCGCGGCGACGAGCGCCTGAGTGAGGACAGTCCGCCGGGCGAGGGTTTTCTTTCTCAACTGACTCAGGATTGGGAAGCTGCCGGCGCCCCTTTCGATGCTGTCGGGCGTCGATGCATGATTCGCCTGGGCATGGTGCTTTCTCCCCAGGGGGGGGCACTCAAGTCGATGTTGCCCATCTTCAAAGCAGGGTTGGGCGGGCGACTTGCCCGGGGCACTCAATGGGTGTCCTGGATCTCAATCCTCGATGCAATCGCTGGCATCGACAGGCTGATTGAAGACGAAAAATTGCAGGGCCCTGTCAATCTGGTGGCGCCGGCACCCGTGCGAAATGCGATCTTCACGCAGGCATTGGGTGCCGCACTGCGTAGGCCGGCATTTCTGCCCGCTCCAGCCCTGGCCTTGCAATTCATGCTCGGTGCGATGGCGAATGAACTGCTTCTGAGCAGCCAGCGGGTCACGCCCGGAAAACTGCAAAAAGTGGGGTTCTGCTTTGAGCATCCCACAATCGACGTGGGGCTGAAAGCTGTCCTGAAGGGCTGAGGCCACTCCTCCCCCCTAACTGGGGCTCACGCCTTGCAGACGGGGCCAGATCCTCTATCCTCGAATGGACCTGCCCTGGGATGGGGCAAGAGAGGATGAGAGAAATGAAGACTGTTGCTGCTTGTACGTCATTGCTGCTGGTCGCGTCGGCCGCTTCTGGTGGTGGCGTCACCTTGCTCGATCAGATCGGCGCCGCCGACGGCTCAGACATCACCCAAAACCTGTACGCCTGTCAGTACTTTGAAGACGCCTACGCCGTGTACGACGTGGCCATGGTGGACGACTTCGACAACTCGGGAGGATACGCAGCTACCAGCGTGTCAACCGTGATCGGAGGATGGAACGGCTATGCCGGCCTCGATGCCGTGCAAGGAGCGCAGGTCAACTTCTACAACAATCTCTCTGAACCCTCCGCTGACCTGGCGGGATACATCAGCGCGGACTTCCCGGGTCCACTCGCTGGCGACCCAGACTGGCCCGTAGGTTCGGGCAGCTTGCTGACATTCAGCGGCCAGTGGGCGATCAATGGCGACCATCAAGCCGTCTCTGTGATTCCCATCAACGAATACGGCAGCAACGGTCAGACCGGGTTGCACGGATCAAACCTGGGTGACGGCGCATCATGGCAGTGCAACCCGGGCGAAGGGTTCGGATTTGGTCCGATTCAGGATGTCGCGGGCAACGCGGCCTACCGAATCTCAGGCACCGAAGGCGACCCCTGCAACGCCAATCTTCCTGAAGAATGCACCGCAGATGTGTCCGGTACGGCAGGTGTTCCCGATTATGTCGTAAATGTGGACGACCTCCTCGCAGTGATTGCCAACTTCGGGGCGGTCGGCGACGGCACGTTCCGCCCGACGGGCGACTGTGCACCGCTTCCGTCGGGAGACTGCACCGTGAACGTTGACGACGTGCTGATGGTCATCAGTCAGTTCGGAACCGACTGCACACCCACGGGTGCATGCTGCATGGGGTTCAATCCCTGCAGCGTCGGCACCGAAGACGAGTGCGCCGCTTCTGGTGGCGAGTATGCCGGAGACGACACCGACTGCACAACTTGCGCATACGGCGCCTGCTGCGCCAACAACGGCTCCTGCGACGAGCTGCTCGCCGAAGACTGCGCCAACTCCGGAGGCACCTTCAATGAGGGCATCACCTGCTCCGATGCAGGTTGCCAGCCTGTCGTGGGCGCCTGCTGCCTCGATGCCCAGTCATGCCTCGACGGTGTGACGCCTGACGATTGCGAACTCTTCGCAGGTGAATTCGCCGGCGATGGCACATCCTGCACCGACGCGCCCTGTGGGTGGCCCGGCTGCTCCGCAGACGACACGCCCGAGGGCCTCCCCTGTCAGGGAGATACTGAGCCCGGGTTCACCGATGAGAACGGTGGCAGCAATGTCGATCCTCCGTCGTTCGGTTCAATCTCCGACGGCGAGACGATCTGCGGCATTATGTCGACGTTCACCTGCATCGGCTGTGGCGACAGTGGCGAAGATCTGACCTGGCGTGATACCGACTGGTACATGTTTGATAATCCCGCCGGTGGCACCTACACCGTGCGGGGTGGCGGCAATGGCCCGCTGGTCGTGGCCATCGTCCAGATCTCGGCCGGTTCATTCGTGGACTACGCCCTCGTCGAACCGTACGCCCAGGCTGAGATCACCGTCGCTATCGGCGCCGGCAATGACTACGCCGTTTGGGTCGGGCACGACTGGAACGCCGGGTACGACGTTCCTTGTGACAGCGGGCAGAATGACTACACCGTCTCGCTGTATGCAGCGGATGCACCGGCCGCAGCCTGCTGTCTCGGCTTGGAGTGCGTCGGCGACTTGGTGCCCATCGAGTGCGATGCACTGGGTGGCGCCTACATCGGTGACCAGTCTTGCGACACCTATCAGTGCCCAGAGGCTTGGATGCCCTGTGACACGGGTTATGGCCAGGATCCGCTCCTCAGTGGCTGGTGGGCCGGAACGTCAGACTCCGGAACCGGCTACATCCGCTACGCCAACTTCCCGATGACGACGATCTCGGCCATGCGAGTCTGGGGTATCACGGGTGTCTACAGCGGTGGCTGGAGCGCCTGCTACGAAGAGGCGATGAGTTTCGACGTGGTCGCCCATGCCGACAATGGCGCCGGAGCCCCCGGTGACATCACAGGCGAGTTGATCGACTACCCCGCCGATCAGGCAGCCATCGACGTTGACTTTGGCTCATGGACCCTGCGGCGGTTCGACTTCCCACTGCAGAGCTCATCCCCGAACACCTGGATCAAGGTCGCCTCCAATGGCAACAACTGCTGGTTCCTGTGGGTGGCTTCCAGCGAAGAGAATGAAGGTGACTCACTGCTGGAGAATGGTGGCGCGTTCGAGACCGTGCCACGGGCACTGTCGATCTGCATCACCCCCTGAGCGATCTCAATCGCAACATCACTGCTCCGGGCCTCCCAGAGGCCCGGAGCAGTGTCTTTTTGGAGCCGAGTGTTACGGCTGCCAACATCTTCGAAGCGAGATTGGGGGTGTGGATCTGCTGCCGCAGGTTTGCAAGAACTCTGCCAAACTCAGCCTGACTGACACCTGTGATCAGACAACGTGTTCTGACTTTGTCGGCGCCTGCTTCCTGCCAGATCAGATCTGCCTTGACGGCATGAGCACCGTCGACTGCGCCGCATTCGGAGGCGCCTTCCAGGGCAACGGTGTCATGTGGGCCGAGGTCCAGCGCCCCTGATGAGCATCATTGCTGCTGTTGTTGAGAAGCTGCGGCTTCGTCGCTGCGGCGGCGACTGGAAGCAGCCTCATCTGGGGCTTCACTGAAGGTCGGCAGCTCAGCGATCATCGGGGCAATGGCACGACGACGCGCGGGCGTGTCCACGATGCGGGTTCGAACACTGGCTGAAAGCGTCTCCGTTGCCTCACCTCTGAACACCCCGCGATTAGGCGGCACATCGGCATAGGAACGGCCATGAGCCACAAGCACGTGCCGCTCACCCACTGCACTTCCGTGTGTCGGATCAAAGGGCACCCAGCCGGGCCCCGGCGCGAAGGCCTCCACCCATGCATGGCTCTGTGATGGCGTGTCTTCATCATGTTCCACGTGGAGATACCCGTTGACATAACGCGCCGGTATGCCCTGCCCCCTGAGCAGGCCGATGGCGATGTGGGCGAAGTCCTGACAGACACCCGCCCCAGCTTTGAGCGCATCATCACTGGTGCTGAGCGCCCCAGTGACGTGTTGCTCATAGGTGAGCACGTTCCTCAATTCATCGCAGAGACGCTGCAGCATCACCCCGAAGTTTGGAGCTTGATCAAGCGCCATGGTCTTCCCGAGCGACTGCAATCGTTCTGAGTCGATCACCGGGCCGTCAAACTGGAGAAAGTCCCACGTCGCCATGGCAGCTGCTTGACTGGCCACCGGGTCATCAACGGAAAATGGATCGAATGCTGGGCCAGTCGTTTCCACGAGCGAACGAGAGCAGACCTCGATGCGTTGGTGGTAGTCGGTGATCGAGAACCAATGCAGGGCGTTTCCTAGCCAATCTTCCGAACGAGTCGGTCGAGCGGTTGGCCCTACGGCGAGATCGAAGTCGAGCACCCGCTGACTGCCTCCACGAAGGGGCTCCACGCGAATCTCCATATGTGACTCGCGAATCCACGATGAGTACTCAAAACACAGGTGATGGTCCAGTTCCAGATACATGGTGCTTGTGCGGTTTCACACCGCGAAGTATTGCCTCGTCAGTGCTTCGTGAATCTGCAGAATCTCATCGGCGATATCCAGGCAGGAGGCGCCCTTCTCCTTCCAATCGACGGGCTCGCGCAGCCCGTAGCGAAGCCGCGCCGAAAGCAAGCCGGCTCTTCGACGGGCTTCTGATCCTTCTTCGGTTGACCCCAGATCCTCAAGCGCCGACTCCATGACTCGAATGCCGTACGCCACCGAGTGCGGTGCGTGTCGATCGAGCAGCAGGAAGCCACAGATGGCGGCCGGATCAAGTTCTACGCCTCGCACGCGTCGGTAATTTTCGAGCGATGCGCCGCTGCGCAACACCCCTCGCAATAGCGCAACCTGCACTGGAATGGCAAGCGTGCCGTCGCCAAGTGCGGCGGGCAGACGATGGGCAACCACGTAGAGCACGCGGTGAATCCGCTCAAGCATCACCCCCAGATCCATGAATGCCCACGACTCGTCACGCAGCATGGTTCGCCCCATGGCTCCGCCGATTCCGAACACCCGTTGCTGGATCTCGGGCAGCACCAGATCTGGGTCACGCTTCGACCTGATCGATGAGGAGAGATTCAGCCAGGCCCCGTTGATCGACTCGAACACCTCCCGCGAGAGGTAATCACGCACAGCACGAGCATTTTCGCGTGCTGCTCGTAGCGACACAGCTACCGAGAGGTCGTTCCCATGACCCAGCAGGTAACTGTCAAGGAGCGACTCGAGCGTTTCATGCACACTCTGCCCGGAGGCGATCGTTCCCGAGCCGGGATACAACAATGCCATGTCCTGCAGGAATCGCAAGGTGGCATCTGGATCGAGGCCGCCTACCTCGACGGCAACATTGCGGGCGACCTCAAGCTTGCGACACAAGCCGGCGGAACGCTCCAGATAGCGGCCCATCCAGTACATGTTCTCGGCTGCTCGAGCCAGCATCCGGCTCATGGCGCACCACCTGAAGCGAGCACCCAGGTGTCTTTGCTACCTCCGCCCTGCGAGGAGTTCACCACGTAGGAGCCTTCCTGCAGCGCCACTCTCGTCAGGCCACCGGGAAGCACGCGAATTGACTCACCGCAGAGAACGAAGGGCCGCAGATCAACATGACGCGGCGCGAATCCATCGCCGGTCCAGGTCGGATGACTGGAGAATTCCACCAGATGCTGCGCCACAAAGTCTCCGGGGTTGGCCTCGAAGACACCGCGGAAGTCCTCGATCTCCTTGGTTGACGACGTCGGGCCCACGAGCATGCCGTAGCCGCCTGCGCCATCACATCGCTTCACCACGAGATCGGCGAGATTGTCGGCGATGAATCTCGCGTCATCCTCACGCCGCCCTGAGAAGGTGGGCACCTGTTCGAGCAAAGGCGCTTCGTCGAGGAAGAACCGAATGAGGTCGGGCATGAAGGGGTACACCGCCTTGTCATCGGCCACGCCCGCACCTGGCGCGTTGGCGAGCGTGATGTTGCCCGCCCGTGCCGCATGCACCAATCCCGGCACACCGAGCATGCTGTCGGGACGGAACACGACCGGGTCGAGAAAGGCGTCGTCGATGCGCCGATAGAGCACGTCGATTCGCTCGCGACCACCGGTTGTCCGCATGGAGACCTGATCGTCTTCAACGATGAGATCGCGGCCTTCGACGAGTGGCACACCCATCTCTCGTGCCAAGAAGCTGTGCTCGAATGCTGCGCTGTTTCCGGCCCCCGGCGAAAGCACAGCCACCACGGGCCGCTCGCGACCTCTAGGCGCCACGTGCCGAAGCGTTTCCAAAAGCATCTGCGGGTAGTGATCGACCGGGCGAACCGCATGCTCTCGGAAGAGGTCGGGAAAGACGCGAGTGAGCAGCCCCCGATTCTCCACTACATAGGAGACGCCGCTGGGGCAGCGGCAATTGTCTTCGAGCACGAGCCAGCCGCCATCTTCGCCCCGGAGCAGGTCAATGCCGGCCACATGCGTGAACACGCCCAGACGGGGCAGCACGCCCACCAACTCTCGGCGGAAATCCGGTCGCGAGAAGACCAGTTCCCATGGCACGATGCCCTCACGCAAGGATCGCTGTTCGCCGTAGACGTCAACCAGAAAGAGGTTGATCGCCTGTACCCGCTGCTGCAGCCCCGCCTCCAGATGCGACCACTCATCAGCGGTGATGATCCGCGGCACGAAGTCGAATGGAAACACCCGCTCCGTGCCCTCTCGCTCTCCGTACACGGTGAAGGTGATGCCTTGATTGATCAGCGAAATCTGCTGCAGTTGCTCGCGTCGCTGAATTTCGGACTCGTCAAGCCCATCGAGCACCGAGACCACTCCCGCATATGCCTCACGCGGGGTTCCCTTCGCTTCGAATCCCTCGTCCCAACCTTTTTCGGCGATAGACCAACTGCTGGACATGGGCGGCACGGTATCAGGTGGAGGTCATGCGATGGGGCCACCGTTGGCTCATGGAATCTTGCGACCATGGGGATCGTGATCGACGTCGCCAACTTCACGCTGCAGGGCGCTTGCAAGATCCGGATCAGTCACGTGCTCAAGTCGCTCGGCCGCCGAGTGCAAGTGGCTGGCTGGCACACTTGATCGAGTGGACAGCCATGTCTCCCAGAGACGGTGGGCTCGAACAAGGCCGGCCGCCTCAATTCGCCCCTGCTCGGTGAGGTCCCATGAGCCGTTGGTGCACACAACCAGGGCCCGCTGCTGCAAACGACGAAGTACCCGCTCCAGACGCCGCGGGCCAATGCGAACATCAGCTTCCAGCAGGTGCCGCACGTGCGCATCGTCTCGGGCCTCACCACGTTCATGCAGGCGATAGAGCAACCCCAGCGCGTCTTCCATTGCGACGGTAGCCGCCAGCCGCCGCAAGGATCGCCTTGTCGCGATCACGCCGCGACCGGGTGCCAAGAAGACCGCAATCAGAAACAGCCCGCCCGCGGCCACAGCCATCATGCCTGATGAAGAGGTGTCCACGTCACCGCCCAACAGCCATCCCGGCACGGTGACGGCGCTGATGTGACCCAGTACTGCCGCGACGCCCCCCAACAGCAGCGCCAGCATCACCACCGGCAGCATGCGTCGGCTCAGCAGCAGAGCGGTAGCCGCAGGGGCGACGATAAAAGTCACCGTCATCACGCTGCCCACAGCCTCGAAGCAGGCGACGCAGGTTGCAGCAGTCAGCACCATGATGACCTGATGCAATGCACCGGCGTTGAAGCCCAGCGTTCGGGCCAACCCCGGATCAAAACAGGCCAGCCGCAATTCCTTCCAAAGCAGGGCGATCACAATGGCACTGATCCCCAGCACGATCAGAATTGGCCCTAATGCTGCAGGCAGCTGCATCTCTGGCAGAACAGGCGGCAGGCCGAATGCCACCGTGTCCAGCGGAACCAGTTCGATCGCGCCATAGAGCACGCAGTGAGGATCGATCTCGACCGAGTCTGCAGTTCGGACCATCAAAATCAGCCCGATCGCGAACAAGACGGTAAAGACCGTTCCTATTGCCGCCCCTCGTTCCATTCGGCCCACCGAGTGCAGCACTTGTGTGAGCACGGCCGCGGTCACGCCCGCAATAGCAGCGCCCACAAAGATCCAGACGCTCTCTCTTGACCCGCTGAACAGGAACCCCAGTGCGATACCCGGCAGAACGGCATGGGAGATGGCATCGCCCATGAGGCCCATGCCGCGCACGACCAGAAAGACGCCGGGCAGGGCGCATGCCAAAGCAGCAGCGACCCCGACCAGTATCACCATGCCATCGACTTCCCAGCTCATGAAGCCCCACCTTCCAGCGGGTGCGGGCTCTCTGGAGTCTCAGCGGAGGCATCCAGCAGTGACTCCAGCCGTGCAACCAATTGTGAATCAAGTACGTGCTCAACGAGGTCGGCGTCCCGATCGACATGAGACGGAGCGATGTCAGCATGATGGATGAGGAACAACTCCCACAGGCGGTGATTGCGCACGATCTGCTCGCCGCTCGTTCGCCCCTGTTCAGTCAGCCTCCATCCATCGGGCATCTGTGTGACATCACCTGATCCCAGCGCTCGACGCAGCGCTGTGCGTACCTCCCCTGGAGTCCAGGATCGCATCGACACGAGGGTGTCCACACCAAGCGTGCCCTCGGGTGAGCGTTCATGCATCGCTCGAAGCAGATGTTGCCGAAGCACTCGACGCGACAGACGCCACTGCCGCCACCACCGCCGAATGAGCCCGTGACGTGTTCCAGCCAGCATGCTCACCATGAAACAGGTCGCGCACACGAGCACAATCACGGCCCCGGCAGGCAGTTTGGCCTCCAAAGCGCTGATGGTGGATCCGATCCAACCCGAGGCGGCGCCGATCACGCCAGCGGAGCACATCGTCCATGTGAATCGATCAGTCCAGAACCTCGCGGCTGAGGCAGGAATGATCAAGAGCGCGATGATCAGGATCAGCCCCACCGCCTGCAGCCCCAGAACGATCACAGCCACCGCCACGAACATGAGCACACCGTCGAAGAGCGTCATGGGGCGGCCGATGCTGCAGCCAAATGCCTCGTCAAAGCAAAGGAGCCTGAACTCCTTGCACAGCAGGGTGCTGATCGTGATGACCCCCAGCGTGCCGATGCCGATCATGATGGCGTCGTCGCGGACCATCGACGCTGTCTTGCCGTAAATGAATGACTCGAGCCCCGCTTGATTCCCGCCGGGCAGCCCTTGAGCAATGGCCATCATCGCCACTCCGGCGCCGAATGATGCGCCCAGCACGATGCCCATGATCGCGTCGTTCTTGAGCCCCGTGGCCTTGCGAAGCGCCGATGTTGCCCAGGCTGCGGCCAGCCCGGAGGCGGTCGCGCCTACCAAGAGGCCTGGCAGATGCTTGCCGTCGAGCCCCATCGCCTGCATCACGATGAAGGCGCCGACTACTCCGGGGAAGGTCGCATGGCTGACAACGTCGCCCAGCAGCGCCCGCTTTCGCAGCAGCAACAGGGTGCCGGCACACCCGGCGGCGAATCCCAGCATGGCAGTCGAAAGCACGACCAGCGCTGTGTTGTACTCACGCAGCAGCAGGACATCGACGATGTCCCCCGTAGCGATCATGCCCCGCCTGAGCCGAGTCGGCCCAGCGCCGATGCGGCCTGCTCCAGCAGTGTCAATCGACCGCCGTAGGTGTTCCGCAGGGCCTCGGCTGTGAACGTCTCTTCAACAGGGCCGGCGGCCACCACCCGCATGTTCAGCAAGATGGCCCAGTCGAAATAGTCGGGCACAGTCTGCAGATCATGGTGCACCACCACCAGTGTCTTGCCTTGAGACTTCAGTTGCCGCAGCACATCGACGATGGCCTGCTCGGTAGCGGCATCTACCGATGCAAATGGCTCGTCCATGAGGTAGAGGTCTGCATCCTGTACCAATGCCCGCGCCAAGAACACACGCTGCTGTTGCCCGCCAGAGAGTTGACTGATCTGCCGCGATGCGTGGTCAGCCAGCCCCACACGGTCCAACGCCTCCATTGCCTGTCGCTTCTGGGTTGCGCCCAGGGGCCGCAGCCAGCCGAGGCGGCCGTATGTTCCCATGGCCACCACATCCAGTGCACTCACCGGGAACGACCAGTCAACCGACTCACGCTGAGGCACGTACCCCACCCGCTTTCGATGCCGCCGGTATGGCTTGCCAAACACCCGCACCTCGCCGGACACCGCCGGCACCAGATCCAGGCAGGCCTTGATGAGCGTGCTCTTTCCAGCGCCATTGGGGCCAACGATGCACGCCAGCACCCCCTCGGGAACGTCTAGATCAACATCCCAGAGCACGGGCTTGCGGTCCCAAGCCACCGTCAGATCATGGATCGAGAGCGGCGCAGCATCGTCGTGCTCCGCCCCTCGTGGCAGGGCATTGCCAGCGTGAACACGAGGCACAGCTCAGGGCGCCGATGACTCTGTGACGTTGACTCCAACGACCATCGGAACACTACCGCCCAACGCCTTGGCAATTGTCTCACCGTTGTGCTGCATCATGCCTCGATAGGTGCCCTCGTGCGTGCCGGGGCGGCCCATGGCGTCGGAGAAGAGTTCACCGCCGATCTTGACCTCGTGCCCCTTGGCTGCGGCACCTTCAATCACTGCTCGCACATACTTGTCCGGCACGCTCGACTCGACAAAGACCGCTGGGATCTTGCGTTCCACCAGCACATCAACGAGCGAGTTGACATCTGCCAAGCCCGCCTCAGACTCGGTCGAGATGCCCTGAATGGCCATCACCTCGACGCCGTACGCACGCCCGAAGTACCCGAAGGCATCGTGGGCCGTCACCAACACCCGCTGGTTCTCGGGTACTGACTTAATCGAGTCGCGAATGAACCCATCAAGCGTCTTGAGTTTGGCTTGGTACTCGCCTGCACGTCGGGTGTAGGCCGCGGCGTTGTCGGGATCGGCCTCGCCCAGCACGCGGGCGATCTCGCCGGCCACACGGCCCCAGACCTTGACGTCCATCCACACGTGTGGATCGGGGTGGTCGGCATCTTCGGGATCGGGCATCAGGTAGGACTGCTCCACCACCTCGGCCACTGGCGTGACGATGATGCCACGCTCAGAGGCCTTCTTGAACACTTCGCCCATGCGGCCCTCGAGCATCAAGCCGTTGTACAAAATGACGTCGGCGCCCAGCACGCTGCGGACATCAGAGGCCCGAGGTGTGTACAGGTGTGGGTCCACGCCCTCCCCCATGAGCGTCTTCACCGTGACATTCGAGCCGCCGATGTTTCGGGCGACATCACCGATCATCCCGGTCGTGGCGACAATCTTGACCGACGCCCCGGCCAAAGAGGTGATCAGAATTGCTGCGATGACAGCGAGGCACGTAGAACAACGCAGGGGCATGTTGGGGTCCTTCCAGAGTTTCTCTTCCGGTGCGTACCATCGCCCGCCGAACACTCCGGCGAAAGTTGAGCTGTGGCCTGCAGGGGTCTGCTCCTCGATCCGTAGCATATGCTACAGTTTGTCGACCAAGAGAGCAACAGCAGCCCTATCTCCAAGGAACTTGACTCATCATGCGTCGAAGTCTGACCCCATTCAGCAAGACTCGATCCGACCACGCCACCGAGACGGCCGAGGATTACGTCGAAGCTATCGCCGAGATCCTCTTCCGCCAGCCACAGTGCCGAGTGAAGGATCTCGCCCGATTCATGGAGGTCAGTCACGTCACAGTGACACGTACCCTGCAGCGATTGACCGCAGAAGGGCTGGTTGACAAGGCCCCATACGGCCCCTGCGTACTCACCGAGTCAGGTCGCCGCATGGCACGCCACTCCAGGCAACGACATGAGATCGTGCTGGCCTTTCTTCGCTCGATCGGGGTCCCGGAGGCGGAGGCCATGCAAGATGCCGAGGGCATGGAACACCATGTCGGCCGAGCCACCCTCGCTGCGATGCAGCGACATCTCGACCAACACCCGGGCCTTTAGAATCCGGGCATGCTTCATGCCCTGATTACCGTTGCGCTTGTCTGCTCACCTGACGCCTCAGCCGGCTCCCCCGGCGAGCCGCCGTCCATCGATGGCCCGCCGCCACTGATCTATCCCGATGACTCGACCACGAGTCACACTATCGAACTGGCTGGCAAGTCGCTCACCTACGACGCCGTCGCCGGGACCATGCCGATCTTTGACGAAGCCACCGGAGATGTCGAAGCCCGGCTGTTTCACGTGGCCTACTTCAAGACCAACGAAAGCGGCGTACGTGATCCGAGCCGACCGATTCTCTTTCTGTTCAACGGTGGCCCTGGTTCGTCAAGCGTCTGGTTGCATTTGGGCGCGTTCGGGCCAAAGCGTGTCCTCATGGGAGACGCCAAAGCGCATCTCCCGGGCCCGTGGGGGCTGGCCGACAACGAAGGGTGCCTGCTCGACGTCACTGACCTTGTGTTCATCGATCCGGTGACCACCGGATTCAGCCGCGCCACTGAACCCGACGGCGATAACGAGTTCCACGGACTGGAATCTGACGTGCGAAGCGTGGGCGAGTTCATCCGTCTCTTCGTGACTCGGCACGGCCGCTGGCCCAGCCCCAAGTTCATCGGGGGTGAGTCTTATGGCACGACTCGAGCCGCCGCGTTGTCGAAGGAACTGCAGTCTCGACACGGCATGTTCCTGCACGGGGTGCTGCTCGTGTCAAGCATCCTTGACTTCGGCACGGTCAGAACAAACAGCCTCTCGGATGTGCCTTGGACACTGATGTTGCCAACCTACGCCTGCACCGCCTGGTACCACGGGCGATTGGACCAATCCGCATTCGCCACCGTCGAGGACGTCGCACATGCCTCGCAGCAATGGGCCACCAGCGATTACCTGCTGGCGCTGGCCAGAGGCGACGCGATCAGTTCTGAGTTGGCCGAATCAACCGCACGCACCCTGGAGTCGTTCACAGGCATCGCGGCCGACAGGTGGCTACAGGCGAATCTGCGCATCGGCCCCTCGCGATTCCGCAAGGAGTTGCTCCGCAGCCAGCATCGACTGGTCGGTCGACTGGACACCCGGTTCGTCGGCGCCGACGCCGATGCCTATGGGGATCGTCCATCGTGGGACCCCTCCTATGCAGCCATCTTGGGCCCGTACACCGCAGCGATGAACACCTATCTGGCCGAGGATCTGGCCTTCCACAGCGATCTTCCATATGAGATTCTCACCGGCCGAGTCCACCCATGGGATTACTCGGGTTTCACTGGGCGGCCGGTTGAAACGGCAACACGCCTGCGCTCAGCCATGCTGCAGAACCCAGACTTGCGCGTCTTCCTCGCCAGCGGCTATTACGACCTGGCCACCCCTTGGGCCGCTGCCGACTGGACGATGGACCATCTGGGCTTGGACGCCCCCTGGCGGGCCAAGATCGAGACGGCTTACTTCCCCGCTGGCCACATGATGTACATCCGCGACGCGGATCGGCTCGCCCTGTCCGAAAAAATCCGCATCTGGATGCAGCCCAAAGGCCGCTGACCCCCCTCAGGCCCTGCAAGCCGCACAATCGGCCCCTGACACTCGAACTGGGGTTGAAACAGTCAAATCAGCGTTTGGAACAGCCCGATGTGAGCCGTAGGTTCGTTGGGATTGGCCCTGCGTTCCCACCTGAACGCAAGGCTCTGTCTGAGAAGGCTTTCCGCGCCGATGATGATCAAGACGCTGCCACTGGTGCTCACCGTGGCCCTGGCCCCCACGGCCATGGCCGGCTTTGACGTCATCGACGCCCATGCACTGGCGAGCGTCCAGATTGGCGATGGCCCCGCCATCCTCGATGAAGACTGGGACCTGCCCTTGGAGGTTTGTGCTTTCGCGGCTGGGCCCCAGGGCATCGGCTCCAGCACTGGGGCCGCCTTCGACATTGGCTCGGGCATGAGCGGCACTGCCACGGCCCACGCCTCCGGTTTCGTTGCCGATGCTGTTCTGGCCTCGGGCACACTGATGGACTTCTCCTTTGTCGTAGACGGCGATGTGACCGCGAGCCTGAGCCTCGACATGCTCCTGATTACCAATGGTGATGCATTTGGCGCAGTCAACTTCGCCCTGCAGGACATTACGGAAGGGATCGTTCTTGTTGATCTTGAGCAAACGCAGGGCTCAACATCGATGACTTCAGCGATTGACCTGATCGAGGGCCACACCTATCAAGTCATCGCGACCGCTGATGCCGACATCGCCTCGGCGCAGGCCCTGGCCGCCAGTACCTCGACGTTGTCATTTCAGATCCTGCTGCCGGCGCCTGGGGCACTGGTACTGCTTGGATGTCTGCTGGCAGGGCCACGGCGTCGTCGAGGAATGTGAAACGAATCGACGTAGCATGTCCCCATGGGCGCTGTGCTGTGCATTGTGATCCTGACGGTCGGAGGTGATCCCCCGGGTTTGCCGGATACCTGTTGGATCCCCGGCGGTGTCTTCATGATGGGGTCTGATGCCCAGGATGCCCGACCAGATGAGCGACCGCCTCACCGTGTGCAGGTGAGCCCGTTCTACATGTCTCGCACGGAGGTCACCAATCGCCAGTTCAGAGCGTTCGTCGAGGCCACCGGGTACATGACCACCGCCCAGCAGCCAGTCGATTGGGAATTGCTCAGGAAGCAGGTTCCGCCGGGCACACCTCGACCCAGCGATGACCTGCTCCAGCCCGGATCGATGGTCTTCGTACAACCACCTCCTGACACCAGCCCGCATGATGTGGGCGCCCGATGGGCCTGGGTCCAAGGGGCCAGTTGGGCCCAACCGGAAGGGCCCGGCTCCGATCTCGATGATCGATGGGATCACCCCGTCGTGCATGTGTCGCACGACGATGCCCTGGCCTACGCCCACTGGCGTGGGGGCTCACTTCCGACCGAAGCGCAGTGGGAATTCGCCGCTCGCGGTGGGCTCGCCGAAAAACCCTTCGTGTGGGGTGATGCACCACTCGATCCCAGCCGAGCCAACGTGTGGCAGGGCGTCTTTCCCACCCAGAATCTCGCGTTGGATGGGCATGCGGGCACGGCGCCCGTCGGGACATACCCACCCAACGGATACGGTCTGTTCGATACGGCCGGCAACGTATGGGAGTGGACCGCCGACAGATATCGCGACGATCTGCATGCGTCGCGGGCCGGGCGAGATGACATCGTCGACCCGCCCGGGCCAGACGAGTCACGCGATGGACGCAATCGGCATGCCCCCGACACCCGTGTCCACCGCGGCGGGTCATTCCTCTGCCATCCCTCGTATTGCAGCAGCTATCGCCCCAGCGCCCGCATGTCTACGACCCCGGACTCGTCCATGTCGCACCTTGGGTTTCGCATCGTATTCTCACCCGAGCAGATGCGAGTTGTCCGAGCGGCGGCCGAGTCAACAGCTGCCACAGAGCAAAGCCTCCCACCTGATGCAGTCCCCACCCAGCGAGATTGAGCAACTTCCCGATCTGCTCTGTGGACGCGCGGCGATCCTGATCACCGGCGGGCAGAGCTTCAAAGCAAGTGGAGCATCAGGCCGCCTGCAAGCAGTGCTGGATCTCGAGGGGACCGCGATGTTCCAGCGTGCCGGGGGTAAGCCTTCTCCTGAGGATGCCCGGGCGATCGCATCACTGGTGCGAGCACACCCAGATGCGGTCCTGGTGGCAGTCGGGGGCGGTGCGGTGATGGATCTCGCCAAAGCGGGCGCTGCCATTGCCGCAACCGGGCTCTCAGACGCGGAGTTGATCGAACGCGGCCTGCCTGATGAACTGAAAGTGGCGCCGATCATCGCTGTTCCCACCACCTTCGGCTCGGGCTCCGAGGCGACGCAGTTCAGCGTGCTCTACACGGCCAGTGCAAATCGGGTGCTGGCGCACGCCTCGCTGGTGCCTGAAGCGTGCATCCTCGATGCCTCACTGGGCGCCTCGGCCCCGCACATGGCGTGCGCCTCGGCCTGCTTTGACGCGTTGGCCCAGGCCATCGAGGCCCATTGGAGCACCAAGTCAACCGACCAATCGCTGGCATGGTCGTCGGCAGCGATGCAAGAACTGGTGGACGTCATCGAGCCGGCCGTGATCGAACTCGATCCTGCGGCGATGCAGGCGCAGGCGCACGGCGCGTGGCTGGCGGGCCGGGCGATCAACGAGGCCTTCACCACAGCCGGGCATGCCCTGTCCTACGGGTTCACCATCCAGCATGACGTTCCCCACGGCGCTGCTGTCGCGCTGGTGCTGCCCGGTGTGGCGGACCATCTCACACAATTGAGCGTGGCGTCGGCGACCGATGCACGAGGCGCCGATTGGACTTTCGCCCGCCTTGATGAGATTGGTGATGCCCTCAAACTCGGACGTGTGGAAGAGATCGGTCCCTGGTTGCGAGATCTGCGCAAGCGGTTGGGGCTGCCATCAAAGGTGGCCGGGGCCGATCCTAAGCGACTGGCAACCACCGTCGATCCTCAGCGACTGGCCACGACGCCAAGAGCCATGACTGCCGGTGACGCAAGCCGTATTCAGGCCGAAGTATGTGGTTGAGATGATCGCTGACGGAACCTGATGAACGAGCGGTCAGGCATCTACGGGCGTCTGATCGGGCCTTGACGATCGCCCATCGCGAGGGCCTTCAAACAACTCGAATCGGGCGAAGCGACAGTCAATCTCGCCGTTTCGCACAGGTGTGCGGGAAGCCGCCTTGAGACCTACGGCCCCCACCAGTGATCTGGTGGACAGCACCCAGGCGTTCCATCCGGCACAGTTCTGCTTCAGATAGTCACCCATTCGGCGATAGACCCCTTGCAACTGCCCGTGTGAATCAAGCCGCTCTCCGTACTCTCCGTGCATCACGATGGTGCCTGGGCCTTCGGGCAAGGGCGTATCGGCGAAGTCGCAGGTGTGGAACTCCATCATCTGCTCGACACCGGCCGTTATGGCATTCGCCCGGGCCGCCTCGACCATGTCTTCATCAGCGTCGCTGACGATGATCGACGCGACAGGAGTCTTTCGGCGCATCTTCTTCGCCGCCAGACGAGCTCGCCCCCAGGCCACTTCGTCAAACGTCTCAAGATGTTCTAGCCCCATGTTTGTCCGAAGCAAGCCCGGGGCACGGCCCGCAGCGATCAGGGCCGCCTCGATCGCAAGCGTTCCGCTGCCACAAAAGGGCACGACCAGCGGGGTGTCTCCACACCAGCGCGTTTCGAGCATCAGTGCCGCGGCGATGGACTCGCGCAAAGGGGCCTTGCCGGGGCGGCGGCGATAGCCTCGGTCGCTGAGTTTGCGACCCGAGAGGTTCAGCCAGATCCGGGCCTCTTCGCCCCGCCAGTACAAGTGCACAACACTGCGGTCTACTGAAGGGCCCGCATCGGGGCGGCGGCCAGTGCGAGCCTTGATGCGATCGACGATGGCGTCCTTGAGCCGGACATTGGCGAACATCGAGTTGCGAATAGTCGGGTTGTCTACAACTGACGTAACGCAGACGTAGCCATCAGAGGGAATCACTCGCTCCCAAGGCAGCTTTGAAGCCCCTTCGTGCAGCCCATCGCCGTCTCTGGCCCAGATGTCACCAAAACGCTGCAGCACATGGAAGGCCGTGCGGGCCTGCAGCAAGATGCCCATCGCCTCCGTCATTGTGCACATGAGTTCCACCCCAGTGTGCCCCCGAGTCTGGATCTCAAGCCCCATGCAAAGGATCTCTGCCTCGAGCGCAGGGGCCAAGCCCGGAGCGCAGGTCACACGGTGCAGCCGCTTTGCTTCAGAGGGCATTCCTGCATGGTAGCGCCAAGCATGCGCTTCGGTCGTATCGATACCATCTGCTCACCATGCCAAGTCACCAACGCCCATCAACGCCGGACAATTCAATCAAGGCCCGACGGGATCAGGCAATCAAGCATCTGGATCACGAGATGTACGGGCTGGCGACTGAAGAAGGCGAGCGACTGGTCACTGAGCACCCTGGCCGGTTCGACGGCTGGTATGTGCTGGCCCGAGTTGCCCAAGACACAGCCGCCTTTACGCAGGGACTTAAGTACGCCAAGAAGGCGTTGGAACTGAGCCCCATCGAAGAAGCCGAACTTCACCGCCTTGTCATCGTGCTCGCCACCATGTCGGGCGACACGGTGGAAGCAGAGGCAGCATTGGATCGAATGGACCGCAGGGCCGACAAGATCCGTGCCCTCGGTGCCTACCCCGGAGCTCGAGAGGAGTTGCGCGCCCGCCTGTACGAACGATGCGGTCGATTGGAAGAGGGCCTGGAGGTGATTCGGCGTGCTGGCCGTGAGGGGGCGAGCCATTCCATCGTTGCCCTTGTCGAAGGGCGTTGCCTGTCTCGGCTGGGCAGAACCGGCGAAGCGATCGAGGTGGCGACCAGGCTCATGGACGACGCATCAGCCTCACATGTGGATCGTTCCCACAGTGCATTTTTGCTGTCCAAGATTCATGACAAGGCGGGCGAGTATGACACCGCCTGGGCAATGGCTCAGCGTGGGCACGAGTTGTTCGGGGCCAAATTCAGTCGCACCAAATTCGACGGGGTGATCGACAGCGATACCACGCCCTTCACCAAGGCCAAGCTGAACATGTGGCAACGCCCGTCCAACTCAGGCAGCCAAGCCATCATGATCAATGCAATAGCCCGATCTGGCACGAGCCTGCTTGAGCAGATCCTCTCGATGCATCCAAGCGTCTACCCAGGTGGTGAGTCTGGTACGACTTTGGAGTTCCGACGTCAGATGCAGTCCTTGCTTGACTCCTATCACACCTACCCAACATGCTTCATCGACATGACCCAACAAGAGGCAGATGGATTGCAGGAAAAGTACTTCCAGTCAATTCTGCCCGATGGGGCGAAAGAGACCCACACCACAGACAAGGCGTTGGGGCTGTTTCACCGGCTCGGCTTGATTTCCGTTCTGTTCCCCGGCGCGAGGATCATCAATCTGCGGCGGCACCCTCTGGACAATCTCCTCTCCTGCTACCTCACCCAATTGGTCACGTCCGGTCACAGCTACTGCTCCAATCTGGAGGATCTGGCCCACTTCTGGAAGACGAAGGAACGTGTCAGTGCATGGAGTAAGGAGATGTTCGAACTGGAGTGGCTCGACTTGAGTTATGAGCAACTCACCCATGATCAGGAGGGGTGGACACGGCGATTGATCGACCATGCGGGGCTACCTTGGGACGACGCCTGCCTGCAGTTCCACACATCGAAGCGTTCGGTTGCAACGATCTCGTACGAGCAGGTGCAAAAGAAGATGTACACCTCTTCAGTCGAACGCTGGCGCAATTATGAGAAGCACCTGCAGCCGCTGATCAAGGCGCTCGGCAAGGGTCTCGACGAGTACGACCCGGGCATATGAGCCCCCTCGGACCCACTTGGTTGACAACCAAACCCCGCTTGTCGAGTGCCCGCTTCCGACGCATGGACTCCGTCCGTGCCCACCCATCCGCCTGACGCTCATGACCCCCTGTCAGAGTTACCGCCAATGAGGCACCGTAGCTCGTTGACTCGGCACTCAAAAAAGAACGCGTCCCCCGCAGGTGCGGGGGACGCGTGATGATCCGTTTGGATCAGAGATCATCGCGGATGTGTGGAAGCAGAAACGCGTGCGATGATCTCCAGTCGGCTGAAACTCAGCGACGACGACGACGACCGGCCAGACCAGCGAGGCCAAGCAGGGCAAGCGCGCCAGGGGCGGGCACGTCCACGCCGGCAATGGTCATGCTGCCATTCCAGTTGTCGGTAGATGCACCGCTGGAGTATCCGTCCATAACGAAGACCTGCTCGATGTCAGCAAGACCAACGCCCGTCAGATCGAACGAAGCGGAGTAGCTACCACTCGCCGAGGAGTCCCAGCCACTACTGAAGTCGCCGATAAAGTCGAAGCCGAAGCTTTGGTCATAGCCGCCGAATTCGACGCCGTAACCATTGCTGTCGACAAACCCGATCAGCAGGTCACCAGCCCAAGTCCAACCACCGGCGTTGGTGAAGTCAACGTCGATGGTGACGACGCCAGCGGTGCCGCTTGCACCGACGTTGTAGCCGACCATGTTGCCACCAGGGCCACTAATATCAAACGCAATTGTGGTGTCTGCAATAGCACCACCTGCGATGGCTACTGATGCAATACCAGCAGCACTAAGCATGAACTTCTTCATCTCTTTGTTCTCCAAAGTTCAAAAACTTGTCTGTTGCGTCGATTGCATCAGACTCTTCCTTCTCTCCCGTCCATCACGCAATGGACATCGACACGGGTGCATGCACTCTCCAGAATGTCCGGCTCGCCCCACGAACCACGTTCGGGTGACGATCATGAAGCCGGTTCAATCTGGCTCTTGAAAACGCTTTGAGGTGTTGTGGGCGGCTCATGTACGCCGCCACTCCTTCTCTTCCTAATCCTTCCTACATGCGACCGAAGGCCGCACTTGTGTGGGGATACCGGCCGATGCCGATAGACCCACAACTTGAGAATGACCGGCACCGGGGCCTAAGTCAAGATTCTGTCCAAAAAAAGACGCGATACTTGGAACCTGTTTGCCCCATCAGGGGCTGATGCAATCACCGGTGGCTGAGGGCCCTGTTTTGCCCTCACGGGTGGTATTTTAGGACCTTGGCCCTCCCTCCCTTTCCTGCACCCCTGAGGGCTGTTTTTGGGCCGTCCCGTATCGGCGGCCCCCAGTTGTGAACGCCAGAAGCCAGAAAGGACACCGCATGGCCCTCCAGCCGTCCTGTTGCCTTACATGCCCCTGCAAGGCCAGTTGGCAGGTATCAGGGGCGATCTGAACCCTCAGCGCTCAGGAAAGTCGAAACAGGGCGTCTGCACAGCGAACTGGCCTGTGTCCGCTTTCAATCAGGCCAACGTCCGCCTGCTGCGATTCAAGCCAACGGTCATTTGCAGCATGGAGGGAACCGGCGGGCAGACCTCATTGCAGGCCGCCCCTCATAGGGGCAGACATCTTCAATGCCTTCTATCAGTGGGCTGCAGGATTCCACGGGCTGCAGGCGTGAACTCCTGTAGGCCTGCGGCAATAGAGACGGCGTTGATGGTGCCTGTCATGGGACGGCAGGTACGTAGGTCAGACACTTGTGACTAACAGCCAAGCGTGATCGCCCTTGAACCCTCAGCGGGTATCCCAATTGAAGTGTGTGAAGCACTCGTCCACTCCTCCCCACGATGCCGCAAGTCGGGGGTGAGACCCATCAGGGGGAATCACGATCCTCCGGCTTGGCATCGCGGTTCCAGTGGACATAGTCGTTCTCTTCAGGCCGTCCAATGGTCAGAAGCCCGAACTTCTTGTTGTACTTGCCCATGATCCACCCCTCCGTGATCATCGCCTCGATGGTCTGCACGCACGTCTTCAGCGGCGATTGATGGCCACTGCCACCGCCCAAGAAATAGGCTTTCAATCGCTCATAGATGCGGTCAATGCGTGACTCGTCCTCCAGGATGTCGTGGATCACCTTGAAGTTGCCGGTCATGGGAAGACGGTTTTGCCCTCGCACCCAGCACTCCTCCCGCTCAATCTCACCATCGCGATAGACGGGCAGCACCTTTCGCTCCGCCCCACGCAAGTTCAGTTTGAGAACGTTCATCTTGTTGAGCGCCCAATCGCCCTGCTTGTCGGTCATCACCCACAGCACCTGCTTGAGTGAGGGGAGGTCACAGGTGCCCACGGCCGGTCGCTCCAGCCCTTCATTTGTGAACCCCCCCTGAGCAAGCCACCGCCAGGCTGCTTCAGGCGACATCTTGATGCCTGACTCCTTGGCGATTTGGGCGCAATGCGCTTGGAGGTCGGTGAATTGCCCGTTAGCTGCGTACCAAAAGTCAGCAAAGCGAATGTGCTGTTTCACACGCCGCAGTTGTTGCGTGGTGTAGTTGTCACACAGCCACGTGACATCATCCTCCGAGGGGGTGGTGTTCAGCAGTTCCGCCAGGGTGTATCCCAACTCGCGGGCACCGGTGTGGGCCAAAGTGAGGCCCGCCGCGAGAATCGGATCAGCAAAGCCGATTGACTCTCCCACGAGGAACCAATTGTCGCCGTGACCAGTGTCAGCCGTGAATGACCAGTCCTTGGTTGCCTCCACCTCGCCACGCGGCGTGGCGTTCTTCACCAATGCCGCGATTCGCTCATCATTGGCGATTGCCTCGTGATACACCTCCTCAGGCGTCTTGCCCAGCGACTTGAAATGGTCGGCGGGCACGATGTAGCCAATGCTGGTGCGGGTGGGTCCCAGGGGAATGAACCACATCCATCCGGCTGATTGGCTCATCACCTGCACGCGAGTCGCGCCAACACCGATCTCGATGGCCCACTCGGCATTGTCCCAGTAGTCCCAGAAGGCGACATTTTGCAAACTGGTTTCCTGATGCGTCTCCACATCCATGGCCCGGCGAAGCGTGCCGATATGCCCGGAGGCATCGATGTAGTACTTGGCCCGCACTGTTTCGCCCGACGACAGCACCAGCCCCTGAACGGCATTGCCCTCTCGCAGCACCTCGGTGACTTGTGTCTCTTCTCGCACCTGGGCGCCGAGCTTCTCTGCGTGCCGCAGCAGAATGTCGTCGTACACCGCCCGGTCCACTTGGAATGCAGTAAATCGCCTGACGCCCTCATAGGGCGTGGGTCTCTCGACAGCTTCCACCTCATCTGGTGGCGCGAAGTCAAAATCCCACAGTTCCGGGCTCTTGCCCCAGCGATACGTGGCGCCCACCTTCAGCGGGAAGCCGGCATTTTCGATCTCGTCCCAGCACCCCATCTCGTTGATGATCGCACTGATGGAAGGCAACTGGCTCTCACCGACATGGTCACGGGGGAATTTGGCCTTCTCCAATACCAGCACCGAGGCTCTTGGTGCGTACTTTCTGACAAAGCAGGCAGTGGTGGAGCCAGCTGGGCCGCCGCCGATGATCGCAACGTCGCAGGTGATTTCCGAACCTGAGGTCTGTGGAGATGACATGCCTGACTGGCCTCCTGAAATCCGCAGCGTGGTGCCCGCAGAGACGGCAATCCTACATCGGCATCAAACAGGGGGGGGAATTGACACTGAGTTTTGGGGTATCCCCCACCGGTCGTTTTCAAGGTGCACCAGCGGCTCTATATGTGGGTCCAGTGAGATCTACCCTGCAGGCCTGCTCTTGCTTGACAGCAGCGAGTGCCGTGACGACATGATCCAGTGCTCAGTTGCACAGGGAAACATTCCCTCAGGCCGACCACAGAACCTGACTGGCCTGATCAACACGAGCGTCGACCGAGTCGTGATCCGAAAGTCGAAAGTTGAGAACCGACCGAGTCTCGAGTCGACCGTCGCTCGTCTCGGGCTGCGCACTCGACTCTCTGATTGAAACAGGCCGCCCCGGGGCGGCGCGCCCCGGGGGGCGGGTGAAAAGGGGGGGGAGGGTTTGTAAC
>JAKVBU010000032.1 GCA_022446885.1 Phycisphaerales bacterium
CCCCACATGCAGCACCCCCCCCCCGGCCGAATTCGAAGCATCGAAGCCCTCCGAACGCTCATCGACGAAGAAGCACCCGGTATCGAGGCCCTCGAATCACCACACGATGGGTTGGCCACGCCAATCGACGTCTGTGGCCGCACACTGCGAAATCGATTCTGCATTCACCCGATGGAAGGTTGGGATGGCACCAGCGAAGGCCGCCCCACCCAGCACACGCTCAGGCGGTGGCGACGATTCGGCCTCAGCGGCGCCGACTTGATCTGGGGTGGCGAGGCTTGGGCTGTGCAGGCAGACGGTCGAGCAAATCCCGCCCAACTCTGGTTCAACCGTCAAGACGATCCCCAGCGGCATCTGGCGGCGCTGCGCAGCGAATTGTTGGAGGGTCGGCGTGAAGCCGGCCTGAGTGAAGACCACCTGCTGCTGGGCCTGCAACTGACACACTCCGGTCGTTTCAGTCGGCCAACCGATGCCGGCGCGGCTCCACTTGTCATGCAGCATCACCCGGTACTCGAAGCCAAGTACGACAACGCGGGCGCCGTACAGGTGCTCACAGATGATGATCTCAAGTCGATTCGAGACGACATGATCGATGCAGCAGCGGTCGCTCAATCGGCGGGATTCGAGTTCGTGGACATCAAGTGTGCCCATGGGTACCTGTTGCACGAGTCGCTCTCGGCACGTCATCGCTCTGGCCCCTATGGCGGCGATCTGACCAATCGCACGCGACTGGTGCGCGAGATCATCGAGGGCGTTCGGAGCCGCTGCCCGGATCTGCACATCGGCGTTCGACTGTCGGTCACCGACGTACCGCCACACGAACCAACGCCTGACACGAGAGTCGGCCGAGCCCTGCCGCGGCCCGATGGCCCTTACGACCTGTCCCTGGGCGTAGACCCTGACGATCCCATGAAGCCGCTGCTGCAGGAACCGCTCGAGGTCGTCGGCATGCTGCGAGATGCGGGTGTGTCGATGCTCAATGTCACTGTGGGCTCCCCCTACTGGTGCCCGCATGTCCAGCGACCGGCCACCTATCCACCCAGCGATGGGTACCTCCCCCCCGAGCACCCACTCAAAGGCGTGCTTCGACATCTGGAGACGACGCGGGCCGTGAAGTCGACCTTTCCTGATCTCACTATCGTGGGATCGGGATACTCATATCTGCAGGAGTGGCTACCTCATATCGCCGCCGCCGAAGTGGCCTCGGGCGGAACCGATCTGGTGGGGCTCGGACGAATGGTGCTCTCGTATCCTCACCTGCCGCGCGATATCGTCGATGGCAAGCCCATGGACCGTACCTTCATCTGCCGAACGTTCAGCGACTGCACCACCGGGCCGCGTACCGGCGAGATCAGCGGCTGCTATCCACTTGATGCGCATTACAAGACAATGCCACAGGCCGTGACAATCAAGGGGCACCGCCGCAAAGCGATGGGCCGCCAATGACCCACAAGACCAATCTGCCGGATCAGGACGCCCAAAAGCTTCAGGCACTCGACGCCAAGCCTTGGCCGATGCGCACGCTGGGTTATCTGCACCTGATGGGTCCGGGCTTCATGCAATCTGCCATGACCCTCGGAGGCGGTACCGCCTTCGCCTCCATCTTCGCCGGGGCAGCATTTGGGTACGACCTGCTTTGGGTGGCGCCCGTCGCCATGGCGCTGGGGATCATTGTGCTGGCGGCCGTCGCACATCAGACGCTGTCTGTCGATCAAGACCCATTCGCGGCAATGAAGCAATACGCGGGCGCACCGTTCGCCTGGGGCTGGGCGATCAGCGGCATTGTGTCGTCGATCATCTGGCAGTTTGCCCAGTACGCACTGGCGGCAGCCATGCTCAAGTTGATGGCAGCCCAACTGGGCTGGGATGCGCCGCTCTGGTCCATGGGGCTCATTGCACTTGCATGGTGTGTTTGCGTGGCGATGCTCTATGGCCGAGCCCATCGATTCGTGCGTCTATACGAAGCGATTCTCAAAGGCATGGTGTGGTTGATCGTCATCGCCTTGGCATGGGTGGTGGCCCGCACCGGCATTCCCAATCCGGGCGAGTTGCTCGGTGGCCTCGTGCCCAACATCCCAGCCGAATACAAGGGCGTCAGCGGGCTGACGGTGGTTGTTTCTGGCTTGGCAGCAGCTGTCGGGGCCAACATGGTCTTCGTCTACCCCTACACCTTGCGCCGACGCAACTGGGGGCCTGCACATAGACGGCTCGCCCGGCTGGACCTCGGGTTCGGCATGTTCGTGCCCTACGTACTCGCTGCCGGCTTGTTGCTGATCGCTTCCGCAAGCATCTTCCACTTCCAATCTCCAGAGCTCTTTGACGGAAAGAAGATCACACCGTGGGCCTGCGCTCAGGTGCTGGCGGCGCCAGATCGGCTCGGACCCACCGTGGGCTTGTGGGTGTTCTCTCTGGGCGTACTTGCGATGGCACTGTCTTCGATCACGATGCAGATGCTCTGCAGCGGCTTTGCCCTGTCGGTCATGTGCAACAAGCCAACCGAAGGCCCCACCTACCGAATTGGCATGCTGCTGCCGGCCGTGGGCGTGTTGGGCGCCATCTACTGGAGTGACGTAGCACTATGGGTGGCTGTTCCCACCAACATCATCTGCGGCTTGTTGCTGCCCATCGCCTACATCGGATTCATCCTGCTGCAACGGAATCGGCGTTATCTGGGCGATGCCATGCCCGCTGGAGTGAAGGGCACGCTCTGGATCGCCGGCATGTGCCTGAGCACATTGGTGCTCGTTGTCTTCCTCGTCTGGTTCGCGATCGCAAAACTGCCCGGCTGGTTCCAAGCGGTGACATGACATGAAGTGCCCTGTAAGAGCAACTGAACTGGACCCATTCGAAATCCGCGACGATGTCTGGGAAGCCCGCGCCCAAGGGCTTGGCGACGCTACCTCTGATCGCCTGACATACGCCGCCGCCCACGTGGTGATGGACGCGAGGTATGCGGAGGTCGATCACGGGCCTGATTGCCCCGGCAGCGCGAGCGACATCGCCGAGCACATCGACTGGGATGCCACGCTCGACGTTCGACGCAGTCTTGTCGATCAAGGCTTGGGCATCGCGGAAGCCATGGACACCGCCCAACGATTCGAGATCGGTTGGGCTGGAGCCCATGAGCTCATTCGCCGCACGGGAGAAGCTGGTCTCGACTTCGTGGCCGGGGCAGGCACCGACCATGTGAATACGCTCTCCGGGGCAAGCGACGTGGTAGACGCCGTCGTCCAGCAGGTGCAGGAAGTCCACCGGTGCGGCGGCCACGCGGTCTTGCTGCCCGTGCCGCAGTTGATTGAGATGGGTATCGATGAAGCCGGGTTTGTGGACGTCTACACCAACATCATCGACCAGTGCGACGGTCCGTTGATCGTGCACTGGCTCGGCGAGGCTTTCATGCCGGCGCTGGCAGGGTATTTCCCGGGCAACGCCTTCACGACGATCATGGCCCATGACCCGGAGACGGTTCGAGGGGCGAAACTGTCGTTGCTCGACGCCGAGCGCGAGCGGGAGTTGCGCCAGAGGCTGGCTGAACACGACCAGATCATGCTCACTGGTGATGACTTCAACTTCGGATCACTCATGACCGACTCGGCCATCGTGACCAAGCACGTGCCCTTCGGCGATCGCCAGGTTCCGTTGGGCGAGTTCAGTCACGCCCTGCTTGGCATTCTGGCAGCCATCGGTGCTCCCGCCAATCTCGCCCTGCGAGCCATGGCTGATGGACGAGACGACGATGCCGCAGTCATCCTGAAGTCTTGTGAGCGACTGGGGCGGTTGATCTTCGAGCCCCCTACACCGCTCTACAAAGCTGGCATTGCGTTCCTCTCCTATGTCAACGGAACGCAGGACGTCTTCGACCTGCCGAATCACCTGCAGCGTCAGCGCGATCGCACTTGGTATGCGCGGGTCCTCAAGAGTGCATCGGAGTGCGGGGTGATTGAAGACGCCGAATCTGCCGCCGAGCGAGCGCTTTACGTGTTGGGCTGAGTTGCATCAGGCAGAGGTCAGGGGGCTGACCAGCTTCCGAGCAGTATCAGCAGGTCGTCAACACCGACGATGCCATCGTGATCGAGGTCGGGGCCGCAGGGACCCGCCCACGGCCCCCATACGCCGATGATGGCGAGCAGATCATCGATGCCCACTGTTCCATCGCCATCGACATCTGCTGAAGGTAGGGCGCGCAGCACCATCACGCCGGCGTCTGTGCTGTTGAGCACTGCGTCACCTTGGCCGTTTCCATCGAGCAGCAGCACATCACCCTGGGGGAATTCGCCCACTGTGAACTCACCTACGTCATGGAGGTATGTCTCACCGGGCAACCAGCAACGAAGCTGCTGGCCGTAGACCGGCTCCTGTGTGAGCACACTGCAGAGTACGACGCCCCCATCGTCAATCGTGCAGTTCATCACGGCGATGTCCGCTTCATCCAGCGGCAGGAACTCCTCGGCCCCGTCGGGTATCCACCGCCAGATGGCTGACACACCATCGAGCATCCCTGCCGCTGCAACGGCGCCGGTCTCGGCATCCACCGCCAAGGCTGACACGAATGGAATCGCCGGGCCCGACACATTCCAGCCATCAACACTCCATCGCATTGGTCTCCAATTGAACTGCTCATCGCGCCACCGCAGATTGATCACGCCAGTCGAAGCGATCGACTCGGCGTGAACAAATCCACTTTCGATCTGCAGCAACTTGGCAAGATCAATGGGCGTCGCGTCTGGATTGTCGAGTGAGTACATGAACCCACGCCACCAGCCGCCCTCGTCGAAGGAGCCCACCACGACTCGCTCACCATCTGGCAACTGCCCCACGGCCGCGGCATACATTGAAGTGTTCCACTGCATCTCCTCGACTTCGCCGTCGTTTCGGCAGATCCAACTGGTCCAGTACGAAGATCCCGAGCCCCCACTGGCGCGGGCCACAGCCTCGCCGCCAATGACGCCCGCCAGCGACGTAAAGGAACTGTCGGCTGGCAGGTTCCATGTTTGCATCACGGTGCCGCCGGGTGACACCTTCAGAACCAACGCACCCTCGGCGGCCTCGGCAACCCCCCAGGCATTGCCAGATGCATCCAGCACATGGCCGAATGCGTCGGGCGTACCTTCCAGCGACCACAGCAGCGTCTCGTCTTGCCACATGGCCATCGTCGATGGTCCGAAGCTGCCTTGTCGCAAACCGCCAAGCACCGCACCATCGGCCCCGATCGCGCCAACTGCTGGCGAGCGTTCGTCAGGTGATGGGAGCAGTTGGGGGGTCCACCGCGGTGGCACCTGCACGCTCATGATCAAGGTCGTCAAGATGGGCACAAACGCCATGCCCGAGTATCGCCCGTGCGTGCTGCAAGAGCAACGGTGAGGTTGAAATCATGCCATCTGATCAGTGTGCGGCAGGATCGCGGAATGCGGCCCGGGCCCGATCGACGTCCTTGTACACGCCAAAGACCACATTGAGCCTCGTGACTTGCAACGCCTGCATCACCATGCCGCCCGCTCCAGCGATCTTCACGTCTCCCCCGACGCGGCGGGCACGGTGGCTGGCCCTCAGCAGCGCCGCCAACCCATCGCTTGTGATTGTTCTGAGCGTTGTGCAGTCAATGATCAGTTTGTTCATGCCGCCCTTCACCAGATCCTCGATCTTCTGAAGAAATGCTGCCGCATTCGTGCGATCCAAGCCACCGTCGGCCTGCAGCACGAACACGTCGCCGTCAATCTCGCGAGGGATGAACTCCACGCCCAGAGCCTAGCGGACGCGGGCCTGGCTCACGGCTGCTTGGACTGGATCAATTCGACGATTCGAGCGTAGCGTTCGGACACCCCCTGCCCAAGAGATGCCTCACCGGCTCGATGGGCAAGCCCTGCTGCAGTGTGGCCTTCGATGTCCTCGTAGCCGGTGTCGGCGCCAGCATCGAGCAACACGACAACGCAGCCCACATGGCCTGCCTCTGCCGCCTGCATCAGCGCGGTGCGGCCTGTACGTGAGGAGCGGTCAGTATCGGCGCCGCTGGCCAGCAGCAATCTCAGACACTCGGCGTGCCCGCCAGCTGCGGCCAGATGCGTGCCATCGAAGCCCTCGTGGCTGGTTGCCAGCAGGTCCGGGTTCTGTGTCAGCAGCAACTCGACGCAGGACGCTGATCCAGCATCGGCCGCCAACATGAGCGGCGTGCGGCCGGCAGCATCGACTGCGTGCACCTGTGCCCCGGCGCTTACCAGCACGAGCGCCACCTCATGGCAGCCTCGGGAGACGGCCCTCGACAGCGGCGTGCGGCCGGCGTCATCGGGTGCCTCCAACGCCCCGCCGGCGTCGATGGCAGCCTGCATGGCAGGCCCGTTGCATTGGGAAAGGGCTTCGTCGATCGTCAGGAAAGGCGTCTCGGTCGCCCCTGGTACGCCTCGTGGGGCGGATTCACAGGCTCCCAGTCCTAGACAGAGGGTCGCACACACAACTGCTTTGAGGGCTGACATGCCCTCCGAGCATACCGGTGCCCGCGTTGGAACGCAGGCAGCCCGCTCTGGGGCACCAATCCCGAATCCCTGCAAACAAGGGGTGAAAGATGCCCCTTCCGAGTCCATTGTCTCTCAGGAAGGAACTGAAGACACCCATGAACCCGCATCGCCACCCCCATGATCAGGCTGCCGACATCGTGCAGCGCATCATCGATTCCCCTTGGCCCGTCGTCTCAGTGCGATGGATAGACGCAGAGGCCCGCGGCGGCCCCGGCTGGGAGGACTTGGAGGAGATGGTTGAGTTCGCACTGCGCCCTCCAGCAGAAGTGCTCACTGTGGGCCTTCTGATTCACGAGAACGACGAGTACATCGCCCTCACGGACACTCGCAGCCCGGACCTCACTGGCGGCGTTCAGAAGATCCCAAAGGGGTGGATTCTCGCACTGGAACACCTGGTCGTGGAACAGCGTTCCAATCCGCTTTCAATTGACCAGGCCCGGGTCGGCTGATCACCCGCGCGACAGCCGATTCAACGACACAGCCCCGGAGCGCTCCCGCGCCGGGGCTGTGCACAATTGTCCATTGTGATCACTTCACAGGCGTGAAGTCGAACTGCTGCCCTCCGACATCAGCAGCCACGATCAGGCCGTTGTTGTCACTGGTGAACATGGCGACGCCGTCGCTGTAATCAGCGACATTCGTTCCACCCTGTTTGCCTGAGACTGCTCCAGCAGACGCCGACCCGACAAACTGACCGTTCGTGAACTTCTGAAAGGCGAACCGGTCTTTGAAGAAGATGATCTCGGAGAATGTCTGGCCGCCCAATTGGGCCCCCAGCGTGACGGAAGTCAACTTTGCATAGCCTGCCAACTTCCCTTCCTCATACACCTGTCCTCGACCCGAGGCGATGCCCACGCCCGCAGCCCCCTTGGTGATCTTGGGGAAGATCGCCCACCCATAGGCTGAGTCGAAGAACTTGGACGCCTTGTCGTTATTGCGGAATGCGGCCATCGCGCTATCGGTAGCAGTTCCCAGGTCCAGACGCCCCCCCGCTGTCGCCGGACGGGCGCCGCCGTCGGAACTGCAACCGGTGGGGGCAACTGCCAGGGCCGACATCAGGGCCAATCCAGCCGCGGCCTTGAAACTTCTTCGTGCGTACATGTGAGTCTCCTTCGCTGTCTTGAGGCTGTCGCGAAGTGCCGCGGAGGCCCCTCGTCGAGATCAGCCTATCAGGATCTCTGCCGGTTCATGATCTGACGTCGGGCCCACGGCTCGAGCAGTGCATCATCGGCCTCATCAACCGCGGCCACATGCAGCAACCAGGCGACCACGCCGGTGCGCATGGCGGCGGTGTAGGGCTCCAGTGGAATGAACGGATTGCGTGTGTTGCCCTCCGTGTTGGCGAGCGTCCAGCGGCTTCTCACGCTGGTACCTGCTGGCAGACGAATCGACTTACGCAGGAGCAGCGGCCTGCGCCAATGTGGATCCCAATCGTCAATGTCGATCAGGTCCAGATTGGTTCCATCAGGAAGCGTAGCGCTGACAGAGAGCGAGGTGCAAACGCCGTTGGCCCGGGGCGTAAGCGCCACCAGATCCACATCGTGTTCCAACACGAGTTCGTCCTGCAGTTCCTCCACAACACCCTCGGGCACATTGACGCTTCGCACCATGCTTGTGAGGGTCCGAATCGCACGGGACGGCCCCTCTGGCGCAAGTTCCAGATCGATTCGGGGAGACAATTCGTGTGCAATACCGTCCGGGCGAAAGTGCACCTCGGCTACGAGATCAGTCGCCGGCTCGATTGCCCAGTGGAATCCCATGGGCAGTCTCAGCGTGCGAGCCCCAACTCCCGATCCACCGCTTACACCCGAGGGCGAGAATCCCACGTCTCCGATCATGCGGTAGCCCACCCCCTCTTCTCGTTCATCCATCCAGCGACCACGGCCCTGCGTATCAGCTGCCAGCGTGATCGCATGTACGGCCTCGGGCGCAGTCGAGGTGACGGTCATCGCCTGCACCCGCAGCGGCTCACGAGCCCCAGTGGGCACGACGAAGGTGCGTTTGTCTCGGGTGCGCCGCCCCCAGTTTCGTCCGCCTTCGGTCGGCATGGTCCAAGACTTGTCCAATCTCAGCCCCACATCGGGCCGGGCCGAGCCCGTGGCTGCCTTCAACGGGGGATCTTCGCAGTCTCCCTTGGGGGCACCTGAGGCAATCCAATCTTGCAGGTGCCTTCGCTCCTGTTCAGTCATGGCCGCTGCTCCAGCGACATGAGCACCGATCTCGCCCGACAGGGCCGGAGGCATGGTGCCAGACTCGACCACCGCGCCGATGAACGCCCGTCTCTTGGCGACGTCTTCGTAGGTGGTCAGGTGAAACGGTGCCGGGCCACCGGGCTGATGACAACGCACACAGCGTGCCTCGACGATCGGCCGAATGTCATCACACCACGTGGGCTGTGATGGCCCAGCTGCGCCCACCAGAATGAGGGGCAGTGCGATCAAGGCGTCGCCTCAATGAAACAGCCAATCGGTGAAGGCCATGGTTTTTCAAAATTGGCGCCGGCAGCAGCTGCATCGATAGCTTCACGCATCCAGTGCCTTGTCGCCTTGTCTCTTCGGTCGCCAATGGCCGCATAGAGGTTGTTGATACGCCCCTGATACACCGTGCGCCAGGTGGACCCCTCACGCACCAGCACGATGCCCTCGGGCGTCACGCTCGCGCCGAGATGATTCACCAGCGCGTGATCGCCATCGAGCAGCACCTCCATGGTCATGCCTCTTTGAGTCGCATGGGAATGGGCCTGCTTGGCTGTCACGTCGCCGCGAACGTGCACCAGATACAGCGTGCCTCCAGCCGCCTTGGTGCGTTGATGCAGGCGCTCAAACTCTGGCGTCATGGCGTTGGCGACAGGGCAATCAGGACTGGTGAAGATCAGTGCCACCAGATCACTTCCATCTGGGCCAAGGGGGGACTGGTTCCGGCCATGTATATCGGGAACCACCGGCCCCGGCAGCGCGCAGCCGCTCACCCACAAGAAGCACATCGCCACCAACATCCTCGAGCCATGCCTGCGAATTGACATCAGAGGGCTCCTGTCGAGCGAGTGCTGGTGACACCGGCACTCGCTCGGCTGTTCCAAGTGTATTGAGTTGGCCAGATCAGCCCGTCTGTTGTGGGTCGGCCACTGGTTGCAATCAGACGCCGTGGATCAACGTCTGCTGAGCGTTCACGGGCCGCCGCAATTCTGATCAGCGAATGCCTGACAGTTCGCATCCCAGTTGTCGCAGCAGTACTCGTAGCCGGGTGTCGTGTGCACGCAGTGGCAAACGGGCGGTGGGATCATGTTCTGGGCACACCCGTCACACCCACCACCACCGCCGCCTCCACCAGTGAAGTTGGACATCACCGGCTCGCCTCGATAGCAGCCCTGAATCCAGGGGAAACCATCGGGCCGATCCGAGAATGCGACCGCGTGATAGTGGTAGCCGCGAATGTCGTCTTCGTGGCCGTTGCACGCATCGAGCGCCATGTCTCCGGTGAGGTCCATTGCATACACACCGGTTGACTCGAACGGGCCGTAGACCGGGTAGCCGTCAAAGGAGTAACCGATGATCATGGAGTGCCCGATCTGGCCGTTCATCGCCCACGCCGGCGCCTGGTGGTAGTGGTAGCGTCCGTCCGGCGAGGGATGGCCGTAGTAGTCATCCATGCAGATTGTGCTCGGGGCATCGATGCCGCCGGCGTCGTATGGGTTGTAGTACGTGGTGCCATTGAGCATCACACCAACCTGCCCCATCTGTTCGAAGTAGACGACCTGCGGGTTGTCAGTGGGGAACGGCACCAGCGGGATCTCCCACGTGTCGTTCTGAGCGGTTACCGGATTGGGGTTGAAGCAGCCGGTTGAACCGTCGAATGGGCCGGTCGGATGTGCCGGAACATTGGTGCTGGTGATGATCGCCATGCCCGTGTCGTAATTCAATTCGACGGACAGACCAGGCACGTCATGGAAGGGATGGCAGGGAGAGTCCCAGTCGTGCAGAGCGGCGAGTAGTTCGGTCACGCCGCAGATGCCGTCCCCGTCGATGTCGAACCCGCCCTCGCCCCAGAGATTCACGATTTCAAGGATGTCGTCGGTGTTGACCGTGCCGTCTCGGGTGGCGTCACCGTCGCAGCCCAGCCCATTACCGGCACCGGCCGAAACGCCCGTTGTTGCAAGTACACTCACAATCATCCACTTGGTGGTTCGCATTGCTGCTCACTCCCGATCTTGGTCCGGCTGACTGATGTGCAACTCCTCGCCTCATCTGTGCCGGACGCCTGACCATACGAGGATGACTCAGATCGACATCCCCGCCACACTCAGCATGCCAGATTCATTGGCTCAGGTCCAGCCTTGATTCCAGATCATCGTCTTGAAGCCCAGGCCCTTGCTGCTGTCGCCCCCTCGGCCACTGAGGCTCGCAGGCGTGGCATCGTATTGACGCCGCCGGAGTTGGCCTTGGAGTTGGCCAGATCCACACTGCCGGCGCACTGGAGGGGAAGGATGACTGTGCTCGATCCGACCTGTGGCACTGGCCGGCTGCTGCTAGCGGCTGCACAGGTCGCATCAGAGCGTGGCTGCAACATTCGACTCGTGGGCATCGAATTGGCTGATGCGTTGGCGTGTGTTGCCCGTGCGGCACTGCCACAGGCCGACATCATCACGGGGGATGCCACTGATCTCATGCGGTCCATGCACCCCGATGTAGTGCTGCTGAACCCCCCGTATCGCGGTCGCATGCGACAACCAATTGAAGGAGATCTTGAACGACTGCAGTCGCTGGAGTCTTCGCTGGGGTCACGTCTGGGGCCGTACACCGACCCCGCCACGGGCTTCGTACTCCTCAGCGAGGCGGTGCTGAAGGAAGGTGGACAATTGGGCGCCATCGTTCCCGTGTCGATCGTCTCAGCACGTGATGCGGCCGCCGCCCGGGCCCATTTGGCCAGACATTGCATCACCCGATCGATTGTCAGTGCACCGGCCCCATTTGAGGCGCAGGTCAATACCGTCTCGATCGTGCTGAAAAAGCGGCCTGAGCCCATTGATGCCCAGTGCAATTGGTCATCAAAGCTCGCGACGGCTGCCTGTGTGCCGAGCGTATCCCTTCCTGGCGATGCACTGATCGGTGACATCGCTGATGTGACAGCCGACTTCCGCGACGAGTACTACGCGCTGAAGGGGCACATCGTCGAGTGCGCCGATTGCCCCGATGCTCATCCTGTCCTTACAAGTGGCTTGATCGATCCTGGAGTCAGCTTGCACGGGACACACCCCGCGAGAGTTCACGGCGAACGCTGGAGTGCGCCGGGCGTCATCGCAACGAGGAAAGAGGACACCGATGCAAAGCTGGGGGCCGTGATCAAGCAGCGGCTGGTTCCCAAAGTGCTGGTGGCGACTCAGACGCCCGTCATCGAAGCGGTCGTGGATGCTCAGGGGGAGTTTCTTCCGCTCACGCCGGTGATCCGCATCGTGCCGAGGGATCCGGCCGACCTCTGGCGCATCGGGGCCTCGCTACTTGCCCCGCAGGCGTCGGCGCTGGCGCTGCATCGTCATTTCGGTGCGGGTCGATCGCCAGCTGCGCTGCGCCTGCGAGCTGTCGATATCGCAGCTCTGCCGCTGCTCGAGTCGAGCAGAGAGGCAGCCTGCATACTGCAGGAACTTGCGGGCGGTGGCGGAGATCTGCGCATAGCGGCGAGTCAGGCCGCTGACCTCTGGGGTGGGCTCCAAGGCAAGGCGTCCGAGGCCCTGCTTGATTGGTGGTGGTCTCGATTGCCGGAAAGATGTCGCAGCTCGAACACACCCGGGCCAAAGTGAACGACGATCGCTGCGTGCAGCGATCGTCGTTCCGAGTTTCTTCCTGATTGGGAAACCTGGTCAGTTGCGTCAGACGCATGGCCCCCAATTGGCAAGCATGATCAGGAGATCGTTGACGCCGACCTCTCCGTCGCCGTCGATGTCACCAGGACAGGTCATGAGGCAGTCGACCATCTCGCAGCCGGCCTCAGTCCAGTTACCCATGACCGATTCGCACATGCCCGGCGTCAACATCAGGCAACCGCCATTGATGCAGCATGCACCCACGGCAGGCTCGCTGCAATCGACCTGATCGCAGCTGACGCCCTCACCAATCCAATCGCCGCCTTCGATGATGCAGGCCTCCTCGGGCAGTTCCCCGCAGCCTTGTTCGAAGCAGCAGGCGCCCATGCCTCCGCCGCCGACACAGTTCACACTGTCGCAGGGCACGCCCCAGCCGAACCACTCGCCTTCTTCCCAGACACAGTGCTTCTCTGTCAACTGATGGCATTCGCCATTGACGCAGCATGCCCCTGAGTCGGCTCCACCGCAGGCCGAGAAGTCGCACTCGGTGCCGTCGCCGAGATAGTCCCCGCCCTTCATCTGGCAGATGTCGACCGTCAGCATGTAGCACTCAGCCCCGAAACAGCAGGCGCCGAGCCCACCCCCGCCGTCGCAATCGACATCTGCACAGGGCACACCTGCGCCCTGCCAATCGCCACCGTCGTACACACACAACTCTTCGGGCAATTCCACGCAACCCCAGTTCGGGAAGCAACAGGCACCGATCTGCATGTCGCCACACTCGACCTCATCACAAGAGGTGCCCCAGCCGTGCCAGGTGCCACCTTCCATCCAGCAGTGCTTCTCACTGAGTTGGTGGCAGTTGCCCTGAATGCAGCAGGCGCCGGTGTCGGGCGTGTCGCACTCGATCCACTCGCAGTGGGAGTTAGGACCGATCCATTGACCACCTTCCTTCCAGCAGTGCTCCTTGTTGGTCATGAAGCAATCGTCACCGATACAACAGGCGCCTTCGCCGCCACCATCGCCGCACTGGACCTTCTCACACGTCACGCCGTCGCCGTAGTACATGCCCTTGTGCTGCATGCACATTGCTTCGTCGAGCATCTCGCAGAACCAACCGCTGGCTGCTTGCAAGCAACATGCACCGATTCCAGTGGTGGTGCACTCGATCTTGTCGCAGGGCACGCCCTGTCCGATCCACACTCCACCCTCGTTCTGACAGTGCTCCCAGGTGAGCATGTGGCAGTCGTTTCCGATGCAGCAGGCACCGCCCTCACCACCACCACCACAGTCGGCATCCTGGCAATTCGAACCGTCACCGAGATAGTCACCGCCAAGCTCGGTGCACAGCCAGTCCGGCAACATTTCGCAGAACATCTCGCCATCGTGTTCAAGACAGCACGCCCCCGGGGCATTCCCCGAGGCATGGGCAGAGGTTGCAAGAACACTGCAGCCGATCAAGCAAACCAGAGCCGCCATGAGCACACGATGATTCATCAGTTCTTCCTTCCGCTTTCGAACTCAGCCCGACAAGGGCCTATCGGGTGCCGAACATTCGGTCTCCCGCGTCCCCCAACCCAGGCACGATATAACCCGACTCGTTGAGCTGCCGATCAAGCGCCGCGGTGTGAATATGTACCTGCGGGCACGCCTTGGCCACAGCGGCAACACCCTCAGGCGCTGCTACTAGACACACCAGTTGGATATTAATACATCCTCGCTCGGACACCATCTTTGCAGCGGCAATTGCCGAGCCCCCGGTGGCCAGCATCGGGTCAACGAGGTAAACAGGCCCGCTAGCGATGTCCTGAGGCAGTTTGCAGTAATACTCGACCGGCTCGAGGGTCGTCTCATCGCGATACAGGCCCACGTGACCGGTTCGGGCCTCGGGCATGAGGCTCGTGATGCCGTCGGCCATCCCGATTCCAGCCCGCAGAATCGGCACGATCGTGATCGGGCCCGCAAGGCGTTTACACGTGGTTTCTTCCAGAGGTGTCCTGACCTGCGTGTCCTGCAATGGAAGCTCGCGACTGATCTGGAACACCATGAGCCCGGCCACCTGCGACACCAGTGATCGAAAGACATCCGGCGGCGTGTTGGCATCGCGAATGCGGGCCAACTTGTGTTGAATAAGAGGATGGTCCAGAACGCTGAGCGAGTCGGTCATGTTGGATGAACCCTACCGCGCGAGCCCGGGCAGCCGCGCCAGCAGGGCCCGGATCCGGGCCCGTTCCTCTCGACCAATCAACAGTAAGCCCGCCAGCAGGGCATAGACCGCGCTGTACAGGGCAATCTGCAGTGCCAACCCCAGCAGCCCCCACCCTTCAGTGTCCGCCAGTGGCACGATGAACAACAGTGGAGAAAGGGCTCCAGCCAGAAGCGTCGGGCCAAGCAGCGGCGCAAAGAACAAGCTCCGCCGCACGCCGAGAATCTTGGCGCCACGCATGGGCAGGAGAATTCCGTGGAACACCAGGAATGTGATCGCAACCGCCCATGACGGGCCGGCGACGGCATTCCAAGGCGCCAGGTTCGACTCGCCCAGCCGCGGCAGCAGGAGCACCAACGCCACGGCGAACAGTGGATCGAGGATGCCCCCCAGCACGATGATCTTCGCGTACCGACGAATGTGACCAGCCCCGTAGAGCAGGAATGTCCAGCCGTCAGAGACGGCGCGTGCTGCCAAGCCTACGACCATGATCTGCACCAGCAGGGCCGACATGCCGATGTAGCGATCCGGATCCTCGAGCGAGCGGCCGATCCATAGCCGCAGTAGAGGCTCGGCCAGCACCGCGGCGGCGATGGCGGCCGGCGCCGCCATCATGGCGTGCAGTCTCGTGGCGTTACCCACCATGTGTTTGAGCGACTCGCCGTCGTCTTCGCGATTGGCCAGCCGGGCGCCGACCGCGTCCAGCCCGAACGTCATACCGATGGTCACCATGCGGATGTAAGACACCAGTCTGGTGGCAAGGCCGAACACGGCATTGCCCCAGAGACCGAAGATGATATTGACGATGAACGCGCCGGCTCGATCGTGCAGATTGGTTGCCAGAATTGTGCTTGTGTTCCAGCCGAAGGTTCCGACGATCGCCCGCACACCTGATCGTGTGGCCCGCCATGGACGCGGAATCACCCGAGGCTCCTTCACCATCATGACCAGTGCCGACAGGGCAACGATCGTGGTTCGAATCCCCACCGCGATCGCGGTGAAAGTGATGAGCCCGGTTTCGATGTCTGCATCTGGGATCACAGCCCGGCAGATCAAGACGGAGATCAAGAAATCGGCTCGGCGTAGACCGGTCCAGATGTTCTGGGCCACGAACCACTCTCGCACCACGTACAGGTTGACAGCCGGCGCCAGCAGGATGTTGACGAAGGTGTATCCGCACTCC
>JAKVBU010000033.1 GCA_022446885.1 Phycisphaerales bacterium
CACCTAGCGTTCCGACGACCCCTACCTGTCTCGAGACCAGGGGTTTGCCCTGCAGTTCCTCGGTTGAGCCGAGGGATTTCACAAAGCACCTTCAAGTCCGCCTACGTACTCTTTAAGCCCAGTGATTCCGATTAACGCTCGGGCCCTTCGTATTACCGCGGCTGCTGGCACGAAGTTAGCCGGCCCTTCCTTTGAGTCTGGTCATTGTGTTCCTGAACTCTGACAGTGGTTTACACTCCGAAGAGCTTCATCCCACACGCGGCATTGCTCCGTCACGCTTTCGCGCATTGCGGAATATTCGTTACTGCAGCCTCCCGTAGGAGTCCGGGCAGTGTCTCAGTCCCGATGCGGCGGGTCATGCTCTCACACCCGCTACCCGTCTTAGGCTTGGTGAGCCGTTACCTCACCAACTACCTGATAGGGCGTTCCCCGCTCCCAAGGCGACCGAAGTCTTTGCTACGGATAGATCATCAGGTATTACACCCAGTTTCCCGGGGCTATCCCTGACCTTGGGGTACGTAGGAACGTGGTCCTCGCCCTTTCGCCACTTCATGCACTCCCGAAGGAGCTTTCATCGTTCGACTTGCATGTTTTAGCCATGCCGCCAGCGTTCAATCTGAGCCAGGATCAAACTCTTCAATTGAATGAGACGCCCCGCCGTGAAGCGGAGCGGATCTTCTTGCGAAGATGATTGAGCCTGACGAATCTTCACTCACCCAAATGGGCGAGATCCAATCGGTCTTCTCCGATCCCAGAGATCGGAGCCGATGGGCGGCAAACCCATCGGTGGTTTTTCGGACATCGCTGCCTGTCGGCGAACCGACTGACTGCGAGTCTGGAATTAACAATCTTGGCATCACAAGGATGTCCGAGGGACACTGCAGCTGTGAGAAGCAGTGCCCCGGGATTCCGATCACACCAGCACAGTGAAGTACTGGAGCAATTCGGTGACATCCTCGCGGCGTCGTTGACCGTCCACTTGCCAGAGAGCGACGCCGCCGGGAAAACCCAGCGGCAAGCGGAGCATCTTAGGCACTCGCCCACCAAAAGCAACCCTCTTTGTCGCCCAAAACCCTGTTTTTCCACCTTTCAGGCAGGTTTCCCAGGGTTGGCCACCGCCGCCACAGCAATGAGCACACTGCTGCATCCCAGTGCCCTGCAGGCACTTGTGCAGCTGCGGCCAGTTGTGAGGACATCATCGACCAGAATGACCGGCCCCAGCCCCCTCAGCGCGGTCTCAGCGTGACGTTGCCCGCAACGGGCCAGCCCCAGTCCGGGCATGCTCGCCTGCAGCCGAGCAGCCCTCGTTCGACCGGTCTGGCGAGGTCCTGATCCTCGTTTCAGGTACCGGCGCAGTGGCACCTCCAAACTTCGAGCAAGGGACGCGCCCATCACGGCGGCATGGTCGATACCCCGCTGGCGTCTCCGCCGCCACGGCATGGGCATGGGCACCACGGCTTGCGCGTTTCGGGCCCACAAGGGGAATTCCACCTGCACCACACGGGCCAGGCGCTGCCCCATGTGCTGTCCCAACCTCCAGCGGCGCCGATACTTGAGATCAGCCACGGCGTCACCGAGTTGTTCGAAGGCGCCAAGCCTTGCCACGCCCGCCCATGGCACGCTGGCAGCCATGCAGTGACCACACTCGTCAAGTCGATCCTCCGCCAGATGACTCCCTTTTCGTGGCGTACACCCACATCGCCGGCACCAAGGCGCTCGCCAAGGGTCGCCCCAGCTGGAGGCCACGTGGCCCGCCGGAGGCAACCTCCAGCCCAGCCACGTGGCCAAGACCCGTCTTGCCGCCTTGAGCGCACTTCGCCCTGTTCCTGACACCTCTGGATCATTACTTCTTCAGTCCCCATTCGGCCGATACCAAGCCAAACAGCAGTGGCGCTAGCCGTCTCTGTCAAGTGCCCCTACCCTCCGTTCCCCTGGGCTCCGAGCGCCAAACAGCGTTGGAGTCGAAACCTGAAAGGACCGCCCCGTGGATCATCTGCTCCAAGCCCAGTTCATGGATCTGCTCGAAATCGGCATTGGCGAGGTGATCTTGATTGCCTTGGTGGCCTACATCGTGGCGCTCTTTGTGCAGAGTCTGATCTACCAGATGGCATACAAGACCGTCGAGGGCACGAAGCCTCCCTACAGCCGATCGATGTTGGTGGTCTTTCTCTCGGGCCTCCTGTCGATTGTGGCTGCGGTCATTCTGGGGTTGATTGCTTCACCGATGCAGGGCACAGAGTTTCAAGACGTCTCGATGACCCTGACGACGGTGTTCCCGCTGATCGCGGTCGCCTTCATGTACGGCTGGATGACGAGGTGCTTCTTCAAGGTCGAGTTCAACAAGGCCGTGGGCATCGCCTTGGTCATGATGGCCCTCGACTTCCTGCTCGACGTGGTCTTGCTGGGCATCGTCTTCGGTATAGCCGAACTCGCCCCCGCGACCTGAGCCCATGACGGGCGTGACACGCCAGCCTATGCAGATGCGTTCAGAACCTGCCTCGAGGCCCTGTCTCTGAAATGCTGAGCCTCCGGTGCGGCCACAGGATCATCCCGCAGAACGCTGGCAGCAGATCGCTGAGAACAACACGCTGCTGCAGGCAGCGGCTTCACTCGATCCCACGCCATCGGGCGTGGCCCGACTTCGGGGCACGTACAGCGCTGCAGAGATTCAGATCGCCCTTGATGTGATTGCGGCCCGCCGCAGCGCCCAAGGTCGCCTTGAGCAGGCAGAGGCATTGATCGCCGACAGCGCAGGCACCCAGCAGGCAACACCTGCTGCGCTCTCGGCATGGAAGGCTCGAGTCCTCTCGCAGCGGTGCCCGGGCGCTCCCCTGCTGGATGCCGGCTGCGGCATCGGCGCAGACACGCGGCATCTGGCCAGCGTCATGGATGTCCGGGGCTGCGATGCCCTTGAGGCCAGATGCTGGATGGCCGCTCGCTACAGCGGCGCCCCCGTCACACAGAAGCAAATCACCTGCATCGATGATCTAGACGCTGCGTGCGTCCATCTTGACCCGGCCCGCCGCGACGAGTCGGGTCGACGCATTCGAGATCCACGCCAATGGTCTCCCAATGCGGCGTTGATCCAGTCCATCTGGGCCACGGAGCGACCAGCGTGCATCATGTTGGGGCCGGGCATCGATCTTGATGTGCTTGCGCCGCCAGCGGGTGTCCAAGTCGCCTTTTGCAGCATTGGCCATTCGTTGATTGACGCTGCCGCGCTCTCGGGCACATTCGCCCAAGGCCTGCCCACTCGCCGGGCGGTACGCGTCTTGGAAGGGGTCGAGTGCAGCGGGCTGCCTGAGCGCCCACCATCGGGACCGCCTCCAAAGGAAGGGCTGTTTCTGCACGTGCCCGATCCTGCCATCGAAAGAGCGCAGCTCCTGCATCTGGAGGCGGCGCAACATGGCCTGCATGAGCCTGCCCCGGGGCTGGGCCTCCTGCTGGGAACACAAGCAGCGTCCTCACCCTGGCTGACACCATGGCTGATCGAAGGCATCACCCCGCCCCGCACACAGGCCATGCAGGCATGGCTCAAGGCCCACGATGCTGGCTCTGTCACCGTGCGAACGCGAGGTGGCGCTGCTTCAGATGTGGACACGCTGGCCAAGACGCTCTCAGGGCGTGGCCAGACCCACTGGACGGTCTTCATCCTTCGTTTGGGACGCAAAAAAACGGCCCTGATGGCCTCGAAAGCCGCATAGAGCGAAAAATCCACAGAAGTGCGAATGACGATCACACGATGGGCATCGTCTCTCCTAACCAGCGTGGAGGGCGGCGTCGGCAAGCAATCAGCAAGCCCACGCCCGGGAGCAACCTCGCACATGACCCCAGAGATCAGAAGAACGATCATGCATGCCTTCGAACACACTTGGGACCGCGTCTACGGGGCATTTCGCCGCCGATACAAGGCCCCTGCCGCTGAACTGGCGGCTGAAGAAGCCTATCGAAGGCTCTCCATTGAACTCCAGGCGAACTCAAGTGGGTTCGTCCATGTCGGCCGCGTACTCGAGGACATCGTGTCCGACATGCTCTCGCCGCAAGTCGATTCGGCTGCGGATCAACCCCCAACTGCGACGATGAGGCAGAGCGCCTGACCAAGGCTCTATCGTTTGAGGAACCTACCGACCATGTCACGACCAACTCGCCACAAGAACAGAATCACGGACACCCAGCTTGCCTGTGAAGCCGCCGACAGCAAGGATCGCGTCCGGCGGCGTCTCCAAGCCATGCTCGATGAAGCGGTGCAGGAAGCACCCACGGGCGATCTCTTTGCAGAATTGCCCTGGATGGACTCCTCACGCTCTGGTGAGTTTGAGGCCGTTGGGGCCTGACTTAGTGCAGGGCCTGACTGAACTCAGGGCCTGACCTGCCCCATGCCCCCACAGGGCTCAATCGGCAGCATCAGACGTAACTCCGAAAGCCATCCGCCGAAGCACGGTGTGCAAGATGCCACCGTTGAGGAGGTATTCGATCTCCACCGGCGTATCAGCACGCAGGCGAGCCATGAAGCTCGTCTGCGTGCCGTCTGTTTTGGTGACACCAACACTGATGTCCTGACGGGGCTGCATCGGCGTTGGCCATGCAATCTCAAATGCCTCATCACCAGCCAAACCGAGCGAGTCACGCGTCTCCCCAGGCATGAACTCCAGCGGCACGACGCCCATCCCTACCAGATTGCTCCGGTGAATACGCTCAAAGCTCTCGGCGATTACAACCCGAACACCCAGCAGATAGGTGCCCTTGGCCGCCCAGTCACGCGACGAGCCCATGCCGTAGTCCTTGCCAGCCAGCACAACCAGCGGCACACCTTCCTCGGCATAGTGCACAGCGGCATCGAAGATTGACTTCACCTGCCCATCGAGCAGATCGGTGGTCCAGCCACCCTCGGTGCCTGGGGCCAGTTCATTTCGAACGCGGATGTTGGCGAAGGTACCTCGCGTCATGACGAGGTCGTTGCCCCGCCGTGATCCGAACGAATTGAACATCGAGAGGGCCACGCCCTGGCGCTGCAACCACTGCCCTGCAGGGCCGTCAGATGCAATGGCGCCTGCCGGTGAGATGTGGTCGGTTGTCACTGAATCACCCAGTCGGCAGAGCACGCGAGCGCCTGACAGATCGGCTACACCGGGTAACTGGCCAGTCATGCCCTCAAAGAAAGGTGGCAGGTGAATGTAGGTGCTTTCGGGCCAGTCATAAATGGCGCCGGTGCCCGCCTCGACATCACGCCAAGCCTGGGATCCAGCAAATACATCGCCGTACTCTCGCTCAAACTGGCTGGGGTCAATTGACGCAGCCACGACCTGATTCACTTCATCCTGCGTGGGCCAGAGGTCGGCCAGATACACGTCATTCCCTTCGGCGTCGGTCCCCAGCGGATCGGTGTCGAGGTTGACATCGACAGTACCGGCCAACGCGTAGGCAACAACCAACGGTGGTGAGGCCAGATAGTTGCCCTTCACGTCCGGGGAGATTCGCCCCTCGAAGTTTCGATTGCCGCTGAGCACGCTCGTGGCGACGACATCGTGCGCCTGGATGGCATCGTGAATTGGCTCTGGCAGTGGCCCGGAGTTGCCGATGCATGTCGTGCAGCCGTACCCAACGATGTCGAAGCCGATGGCGGCGAGATCATCGAGCAGACCGGCTCGCTCGAGATAGTCTCGCACCACTTTCGACCCGGGCGCAAGCGATGTCTTCACCCAGGGCTTTCGATCGAGCGAGCGAGATCGGGCCTTTCTTGCGACCAAGCCCGCAGCGACCATCACGTCAGGGTTGCTCGTGTTGGTGCACGAGGTGATGGCGGCGATCACGACCGAGCCATCTTCCAGCTCGAAGCTCTTGCCGTCGAGTTCAACCTGCGGCGGCGCTGTCGCAACAGCCGTCTCCTGCTCGTTGCCCTTGCCGAACGTGGTGGCCAAGTCACGCTGCCAAGTCGGCTGCATGTCACTGAGCAGAATGCGATCCTGCGGGCGCTTGGGGCCTGCCAATGCCGGCTCGACGGTGGACATGTCCAATTCCAGCACATCGGTGTAGGCCACACGAGCCGACTCGTCGTGCCACAGATGCTGCTTGCGGCAGTACTGCTCGACGGTCTCGATGAGCGCCTCGTCCCGACCAGTGAGCCGCATGTACTTGAGCGTCTGTTCGTCTACCGGGAAGAAGCCCATCGTCGCCCCGTACTCGGGTGCCATGTTGGCGATGGTCGCTCGATTCGCCAGCGGCATCGAAGCCAGCCCCGGCCCGAAGAACTCGACGAACTTCCCTACCACGCCATGGGCACGCAGCATCTGGGTGACACGCAGCACCAGATCAGTGGCGGTGCACCCCTCAGGCAGCGATCCTTCCAAGCGGAAGCCCACGACTTCGGGAATGAGCATCGAGATGGGCTGACCGAGCATGCAGGCCTCGGCCTCAATACCGCCCACGCCCCACCCGACGATGCCCAGGCCGTTGATCATGGTCGTATGGCTGTCGGTGCCCACCAGTGAGTCGGGGAACAGCCACTGGCCGTCGTCCCAGACCACCTTGCCCAGATACTCGAGATTCACCTGATGCACGATGCCAGTTGCAGGCGGCACCACGCGGAAGTTGTCGAATGCCTGCTGCCCCCACTTGAGGAAGGTGTACCGCTCACCATTGCGGGCGAACTCCTTGTCGGCATTGATCGTGATCGCTTGGGCGCTTCCGAAGGCGTCAACCTGCACGCTGTGATCGATGACCAGATCACATGGCACCAGCGGGTTCACGCGGTCGGCGGCGGCCTCGTCGCCGGTCATCTCGACAATTGCGGTGCGCATTGCAGCCAGGTCTACCATGGCCGGTACGCCGGTGAAGTCCTGCAGCACGACCCGACCAGGCTTGAAGGGAATCTCGCAAGCACCCACTGCTGTGGCGTCGTATGTAGCCAGCGATCTGACATCCTCGACCGTAACGATGTGCCCGTCGCAGTGCCGAAGGCAAGCCTCCAGCAGCACCCGAATTCCGAAGGGGATAGTGTCCAGATCGACGCCGTAGACTTGGGCCGCCGCCTCAAGTGAGGCGATGCGGCGTGTGCCAAGCGGGGTGTCAAGCGTCATGTGTGCCTGCGAAGGGTCCCAAGTCATCCCCTCATTCTAACGGGCCCGGCGAGGTAGCCTTTGCAGCAGGAGCCACCACGTGACCGACTTGTCGCCCGAATCCGATCCGCCAGCCCCGGCTCAAGACCTGCAGCAGATTGCCGATGCCCTCGCTGAGGCGATGGGGCAGGACGAGCGCATGACCCATGCCTCCAGCGAGCATCTGCCCGATCGTGACATACTGCTCGACCTACTCGAGGTGATGCGGGAGGTGCTCTTTCCTGGCTTCTTCGGCCCCCGCGAGATCCCCTCTTCTGATCTGTCATCCCATCTGGCGGCTCGTTTGGCCCAATTGGAACCTGAGTGGGCAGTGCAGATCGCCGGGGGATTGGCATACGGCGTGAGTCATGGCAGAACAAACGTGCCTGGCGTTGACGAATCCCCTGCGATTGCCCGCGCCTTCATGGAGCAACTTCCGCAGCTTCGCCGCCTGCTGAGCCTTGACGTACAGGCGGCCTTCGATGGTGACCCGGCGGCGCGACACACCGACGAAGCCCTGCTGTGTTACCCAGGCATTACAGCGCTGTATGTGCACCGGATCGCACATGCCCTGTATGAACTGCGCGTTCCATTGGTGCCGCGCATTCTTCAGGAGTTCGCCCATGCGGAGACAGGGATCGACATTCACCCTGGGGCCAAGATCGGTGAGTCGTTCTTTGTCGATCATGGCACCGGCGTCGTGATTGGCGAAACCACCGTCATCGGCCGCGGCTGCAAGGTGTATCAGGGCGTGACGCTTGGCGCACGATCATTCGAGAAGGATGAGCGAGGCGGTCTCAAACGCGGAACCAAACGCCACCCAACGCTCGGCGACAACGTCACCGTGTACGCGGGCGCCACAGTGCTGGGCGGCGACACACACATCGGCGACGGAGCGGTGATCGCTGGCGGCGTCTTTCTGACCCGATCAGTGCCGGCAGATCATGTGGCCCAAGGGGCCAGCGTCGAGATCCGCGTGCGGCCACATCACGGGTTGGCTTGATCTCGCAGTCAAACGTAGAACGTGCAGATCTCAGCACGGCCTAAGCTGGTTGGAGCAGATCCGAGTCCACGTGCTCAAGGAAGCCGGCGAGGAAGTCCATGGCCTGCTCTACCTGCGCCGGCTTGAGCGTGTAGACCGTGGAGATCAAGATCCCGCCGGGGCTCATTTCGATGTGCCACTTTTCCTTGCGATGATCAAGCAGGTACTCCATCATCGATTGCGAAATAAAGTCGTAGGTCTGCCGCTCTTCGACTGCTGACACCCGCCACGTCTTGTTGAAGTCGGTACTCTCAAACTGCATCTTGTGGTAGCCAAAGTTGAGCAGTTGCCCCTCGTCAGCTCGTTTCAGAGCCGAGAGCAGCCCGGTGGGTGTGATGAGTACCTGCGGCACACTCGCCTTGCAGTGAGCGAACACTGATGTGTACTCACCCTCACTGTGAGTGGAATTGCCCGGCTCGAACCAGAGGGTGTCGAAGGTGGTCATCAGATGCCCCTTCCACTGGCCCTCCATGATGTTGCAGTTGGTCTGCCAGTCGCCGCGCATCCGATTGGACACAAAGGCCCAGAGCTTGGTCTGGAGAGGCGAGTCGCCGAACCAGCGACTGGCGCAGCGTGCCTTCACGCTCATGCGCCGGCCGCCCATCGCCTTGGCCTGCGCCCCTGAGGGCGTCTCCATCTGCATGATCTCACCGACGTAGTCATTGGCCTTCGCATTGAAGTTGAGGTTGTTCGCCTTGGCAAAGGCATCGAAGGCCTTTGCCCGGCTGTTGTTCTTCATCTTGAAGAAGAGGAACTGAATGCCCTCGATAATGACGTCGTCAATCAGACCCATGTGCGATTCGCTCCCTGCGCACCTGAAGGTGCGCAGACCACAGTAGCGAGTGGCGGGCTTGAGGAGAGGGTGAGAGCAGGAGAACAGGAGAACAGGAGAGCAGGAGACCGGCCGCCGGCTGCGCCGGCGGCCTCTGTTCACACACAGCCGCCGGCTGCGCCGGCGGCTGTGTGTGAACGGACAGGGTGGGATTCGAACCCACGATAGACCGAAATCTATACCGGTTTTCGAGACCGGCGCGTTCAACCGCTCCGCCACCTGTCCGAGGGAGGGGCAGTCTACCACCCCCCAGCAGTCAGTTCATCTCTCAAGCATCCGCTGCCCGAGTCCGTGGGCCATGCACAGCAAGGTGTACCCGGGGTTGGCTGTGCCTGCTGTGGGAAGCACTGCGGTGGACGTCACCCATAGGTTGTCTACACCGTGCACCTGCAGATCGGGGGTGACGACCGCTTCGTCGTCTTCACCCATGCGGCATGTTCCAACCGGATGGAAGGTGTCATACGGGCGACTGGAATCCCAGTCTTCTTCGCGGGGTATGAGGCGAGGCAAGTCGATGCTCGCTCGATTCCAGGTTTCGATCATTCGATGACCCGTGGCCGTCATGTTGGCAAGATCCTCGTCGGTGATCCGCCAGTGGATGACCGGATTGCGCCGGCCATGTCGATCCAGTTCGTCGCCCAGCTCGATCCGATTGGACTTCAGGGGGATCTGCTCGGTATCCAACTGCAGACGAGATGCCGTGCCCTTGGCCACGTGCAGTTCCGATCGCACATACCGGCCCCATGCCAGTGCACATGCCCCCGTCACACCACTGAACACATCTCCCAGCGAGAGGCGGGGCAACCTGCGCCGCTGCAGCCCGGACAGCACTTCCCGAACCACATTGAAACCCGAGGAGGCGTACTCGAACACCAAGTGCCCGAAGGCCCGCACTGATCCAGGAGGCGGGTTCGACTCGATGAACCGCATCGATCGCATCCATCCCTTGGAGAATTTGGGCGCGAAGATTCGGATCGCCCGGTCTACATCACCCGGCCTCGTGTCGGCGACCGGATGTGAGAGGTGATCACTCATGTAGGCTCCTACTGCGGAGGAAGCTCGAATGACCGGGCGTGCCCCGCACTGATCGAGTTCCAGCAGCAGACGCGTGGACTCGATTGCTCCAGCTGCGATCACAAAGGACTTCGCCTGCACGTTCACTGTCCGCCCCGAGGGTGATTTGGCCTGGAGCGAAGAGAGCGACGTTTGGGCCTGTGATGACTCGTCCATGGACCAGTCGTGCACGATGGCGTTGGTCAAGACCCGCAGGCGCTGGTTCGCACCCAATTGAGCCTTGAGCAGCGAACTGAAGTTGCGACGCCTGAAGGGAATGAACAGGCTCGCGCCCGGTACCAGCCCGGCCGAGATCAAGGATGCGGACACCGGCTTGAGCGCTGAACTGGCGAATCCGAGGAAGTCACCTTCGATTGGAAAACCAAGACCTCGCAACACGGTGGGGCCCCACCGCTCGACGTCATCAATAATGCGCGGCCATTGATCGGGCCTGAAGTCTGCATCGGGAAGTGCGTCAAGGGATGTATGGGGAAAGAGCAGCCCGCCCCACCGCGAGGTTGTGCCCCCCAGCCCGAAGAACCGCCCCCGCGTCGCGCCTGGGTAGGGCTCATCGGGGAAGTCCACATCGAATCCCACCTCGGCATTCGAGGCGCACACATCTGATCCCGCCTCGAGCAACACGACGTCCTTGCCGCCGGCGGCGAGTTGCCGTGCCAGATAGATCCCGGCAGCGCCGGCCCCGACAATCGCCACGTCGCACTCGACGTTGCCCAGCGACTCGCCCGCCGACTCCAGATCGGTCATGGTGACCGCGTTCAATGCACAGCCTCCGCCAGAGACTGGATGCGTTCAACCCGCCTTGTGGACACCAGAATCGAACCAGACGAGTTTCGGGCCAAGACTTGGGCCAACGTAGTGGCGGCGTCAAATCCGTCGCCCGTCGCTTGGCTCGCAGCGCGTGCACGAGCAGAGGCGAGATAGCCGTACGTGAACTGCAGGGGCCGACCGCACTCGAGCACGGGCGCCGCCTCCCCCTGCTCCATGCTGTCGTGCGTCTGTGTCACCTGCGTGATGGGGTGGTCCTGCTCCAGCCAGTTGCGGTACTCGGCGGACTCACCCGCCACCCCCCAGTACCGCAGTCGGCCAGATTGACGCTCCCACTCCAGCCATTCGTGGAACGCATCGGCGTCCAGCAGCGATGGCGCGGGCTCGTGCAGGAGCAGCAGATCGACGTACTCAGTTCGTAGACGCTCCAATGACTCACCCAGGCTCCGTCGCGCTCGCTCGATCGTCCAATCGACACGTGGTGCGGCGCAGCGGCGAATCACCTTCCCCGCCATCTTGCGAGCCATCACGCCCAGATTGCCAAGCGGCGTCCAGCCAGGCGGGTAGAGGCCCACCTTGGTCGCAATCGTCACTTCACTCCGCCGAGACTGAGTGAACCGACCCAACTCTGACTCGGCCAGCCCATACGCGTAGTAGGGCGATGTGTCGAAGTGGGTCAGCCCGGCATCGAAAGCCCCATGCAATAGCGCCTGTCTGGACGAACTGCGATGCAAATGGTGAATGGAAGCCGTACCGAACGACAGTCTCGAAACGCGTAGTTCCGTCCGATCGATCGTCACCGGTTCCATGAGCACCCCATGGGCGCGAAACTCCAGCCAATGGCGTGTGACGGCAGAGGGCCGGATCGATCAACACGCATCAACGAGCCCATCGCCGGCACCTGCCTGCCTATCCACCGCGTCGAATATCGCGCAGTCGCCGCTGGGCTTCTTCGAGCATCAACTCCAACTGCGACTTGGGCGGAATCTTCTGGAAACAGATGTTGGGCGCCCGATCCCAGCAGCGAATGAACATCCGAATGATCCGGATCGCTTCATTGAGATCCTTGACGTCGTTCTGATCCAGCCGTTGCAACTTGGAGCCATATCGCTGAATGTCTTCCTCAACGTCATCGCAGGCTCGCTGCCAATTGTCGAAGGTTGACTGACCGGACCCCACCTCGTTCCAGCCGCCCATGTTCAGCAATTCAGCCACCTCTTCCTTCGAGTCGGCAACTCCAATTGCGAATTTGCAATCGACTGCTTCGCGCGTGTTGATTGTCAACACATGCGAGGCATCGGACAGGATGTGATCACCCGTCATGTCGTCGTAGAACGTGACCTCTCCAGTCTCAGGATCCTTGTCATAGGTAAGCAGCCCCATGTTGAGTTTGAAGGGCATGGCGAAGTGTTCGCTGTACCCACCCTCACGCAGCACCTGCTTGAGCTCGCGAACCCCTTCCAGTTGCACAGAGAGTGGCGACTCTGCCCCCGCCAGTGTCGTGATGGAACCCAGCGCGCCACTGGTCTCGAAAATGATGCATGAGCATGCGAGCGACGTCGATGCCGCTGCCGAGATGGCGGTCTTCACCCAGGCAACGACCCGGTGCTTCTTCTTGAGTTCCTTGATCGTCTGCCAGATCAACTGCCACTCGGCGACATAGCCACCAGGTGAATTGATGTGCAGAACAAGCGTTTGGCCCGGGCCGAGCTTGTCCATCTCACGCCCGATAGCCCTGATTTCCTCTTCACGGAAACGCTCACCAACACCGCCCTCCATTGGCAGATAGAAGATGGGCATGCCATCAGCGGGGTCGTATTGCAGATTGGCCGGCAAGGATGAATCGCCCTGAGATGACTCGCTATCGCCTCCAGCAGGAGGCTGGGCATTGGCGTCACTCGAATCAGCCGCTGCAGCCTCGTCCTGGCCATCCTCAGATTCGTCGCCATCAGGGTCAGCATCTGGTCTGGGATCAGTTGCCGGTGGCTGAGCGTCGGTCGCCTCCATCGAGACGATCTCACTGAGGAAGATCGGCATGTCTTCGCCATTGACCGCCAGCAGGATGTAATCGCGCTCAACCGATTTGAGTGTGCCGGTGTGCGTCTTCTTCTGACGCCCCGCCTGCACGGTCACCTTCACCGAGTCGCCAGTCTCGCCACGCCAGCGAGAACCGTCAGGCAGATCAACCTTGACGCGATCAGCAGCGGCCTGATTCACCAATGCTCCAGAGAGCACCAAGGCCGTGATCAGGCAGATGGAACGACAAATGACGGGGCACAGACGACTCACGATCGACATGGGCGAACTCCTGAAGAGGCCCAAGGATACCGCACAAGGCCCGTGGCTGACCGCACCGGGGGGCCGGTCCATGCCAATTCTCACACGCTCCGGCCATCTCCACTGACCTCGCTCCTGCCCGAACACGCACTGCCCTCACGAACACGTACTGCCCTCAAAGGCCATCTGGCTGACGACCTCCCACCACTAGCCCAGGTTCGCAGGTCGAAGGATCGACGCCCCCGAACCTCCGCAACGCCCGCCGACGCCCGACCAGCGCTCGAACCGAGACCGCCCCAGAGCTTCAAGCCGAGACAGGCTTCAATCCGAGACCGGCCGCAGACTGAGACAGGCCGCATGCCGAGCGGGGCCGCAAGCCAAGACTGGATGCAACAGGCCCAACGACGCCCCAAAACGAGAAAGACCCCGCCAGCGTTTCCGCTGACGGGGCCAAATTGTCGGCAATGACCTACTTTCCCGCTGAGCAGTATCATCGGCGGCCCGGGCTTAACTTCTGAGTTCGGGATGGGATCAGGTGTCGCCCCGGACCTGTCGTCACCGACATGCGTCCGGACCGCTGGTAAGCGATGCGGACGTTGAATCCGAGTTTGATTGCGTGCCATTGGCAAGGGTGCAACAGGCGACCAAATTACGAAGCGCGCCGACCAATCGGTCAGCATCGTGCGTCACATGGCTGCGTGCACATCGGGCCGCTCCTTTGACGCTGCATCAGACATTGGCCTGATTCAGGGTCGGCAGGATCGGAGCCCGGGTGGCACGACAAAGCCGTCGACCGTTCGTACTGCTTTGCTGAGGACATCTCTGCCCGTACACATGCAGCCGATCAACCTGGTGGTCTTCCAGGGGTCTCTCATTCATAAGAACGTGCAATACTCATCTTCCGGGGGGCTTCCCGCTTAGATGCTTTCAGCGGTTATCCCTGCCTCACTTAGCTACCCAGCGATGGACCGAGCGGTCCAGCTGGCACACCAGGGGTGAGTCCCTCCCAATCCTCTCGTACTAGGGAGAACTCCGGTCAATATTGCAACGCCCACAGCAGATAGGGACCGACCTGGCTCACGCCGGTCTGAACCCAGCTCGCGTACCGCTTTAATGGGCGAACAGCCCAACCCTTGGGACCTCCTACAGCCCCAGGATGCGATGAGCCGACATCGAGGTGCCAAACCGCTCCGCCGCTATGGACGCTCGGGAGCGATAAGCCTGTTATCCCCGGGGTACCTTTTATCCGTTGAGCTACGACCCTTCCACACGGGATCGCAGGATCACTAGAGCCCTCTTTCGAGACTGCTCGACCTGTATGTCTCGCAGTAAAGCCAGCTTGTGCTCTTACACTCTACACGCGGTTTCCAACCGCGCTGAGCCGACCTTTGCGCTCCTCCGTTACACTTTGGGAGGAGACCGCCCCAGTCAAACCGCCCAGCATACTTGGTCCCCCGCCCAGCTTCATGGGAATCGGGGTT
>JAKVBU010000034.1 GCA_022446885.1 Phycisphaerales bacterium
TGGCCCTGCCGCCCTCAATACTGGACACCCACCAATTCTCAAGTTGGGTCGGCTCTGGGCCCGCCAAACCTTGATCTTGGCTCCCGCGGTACTGGCGGCCCTCCAATCGTGGTTTCCCCCATTTGAGCTCAGAACGGGCAATTGATGGGTGTCCACTTTTGACCGCAGTGCCCCTGAGAGACCTGCAAACTGCAGATTGATGGGTGTCCAGAATTGGCTGTGAGGCCCCCTAGTAGGCACGGCAGGGCCGATTGGTGGGTGTCCGCTATTGATCGCAGTGCCCCCTAGCGAGCACAGAAGACTGATTGATGGGTGTCCACTATCTAGCGGCGATGTCTCCTGATGGCCTCCTAGCAGGGGCTTGGGAGGCGATTCAGTCCTCCCCGGGTTGGCTTCTCCCCCCATGAGAAGCTCACTGGTGGCTCCTCAGACGGCTTCGATTCGGTCACTTTGTGCTGTTTGTGAGGTCTTTTTCGATTTTGCAACTTGGGAAACCACGCCCGGTGCCTTAGTTTCACAGCGTCGGGTATCCCCTTCAGGAGTCCCGGCGGAAGGAAGTTTCAGAGAAAGGAAGAGAAGAGACATGAGAAACAGACTTTGCTTCAGCACTACTGCTGTTGCTGTATGCGCCTTGACCGCTTTCGCTTCGGCGGATGTGATCATGGACAACATCGGAAGCCTCGATGGCAGCGACCTGACTGGTGGCATTGGCGCTTCGCAGGACTTCGATGCGTACGCAGCGTATGACGTCGTGGCAATGGATGCGTTTTCAACAGACACGTCCATGAATCTTGACGCTGCCAGCATGGTGCTGGGCGGATGGAACGGCTTCGCTGGCCTTGACGGTGTCACCGGCTTTACGGTGAGCATCTTCAGTTCCATGGATGCCGCCGGTGCCAGCATCTATGGCGATGTCATGGCAGCAACCTTCGAGACTGCAGATGTCAACAGCGACTGGACGGGCGAAGGCTTCACCCTGATTACGTTTAACCTCGGCGGGTATGAACTCGCTGCAGGCGATTACTACATCGGGATCACGCCCAACAACGCCTACGGTGACAACGGCCAGACCGGCGCAGCTATCTCCAGTATTGGAAATGGCGCTGGTGTGCAAGCCAACCCAGGTGGTGGCTTTGGATTCGGCGCCTACCAAGAGACCGGCGTAAATTACGCCTATCGTCTCGATGGTTCCGCCGTTCCCGCCCCTGGTGCATTGGCACTGCTCGGACTGGCTGGCCTCGCTCGTCGGAGGCGTCGCTTCTGACCTCTGTTGGCTTCCAGCCGCCGGAATCTTGATTCCGCTTGTATCTGACCCACGCCCCCTGCCAATTGGCGGGGGGCGTGTCATTTTGCCAGGTCTCGAATGAGTCGCTCAGCAACTCGCCCCAAGTCGGCCACGGGCCTCAGAGCGCCCCACAACTAGCCCCGCTCCTCATAGGATCAGGCCATGAGGGCAACCACCATCATCGCGATCACGCTGGCCGCCATCACCGCCAGCACCACCTGGGCCCAACGCAGCCGCAGCGCCGCACTTGAATGGGAACAACGGGCACGCGACGTGCCCTGCCAGAACTACGCCCTCCAGACCGACCTCTCCGATCAGGATGCCTCCGTCATCGCTGACTCCATGGACCAGTTCATGGTCACCTGCAGTGGCATGTTCAGCGAACTCGATGGCCGACCAAGCACCGGCGACCAACTCTGCGTCTTCGCCTCGCAAGACGACTACATGGCCTGGCTCCATCACTATCTGGGTGTTGATGGCACTGGTTCCGCCGGCATGTTCCTGCAACTAGGTGATCGCCGCGCCCTGGTCGCATGGAAAGGCGAGGCGCCACTTCCGCAACTGCTGGGCACCCTCCGCCACGAGGGATTCCATCACATTGCCTCCACCACATTCCCCAACCTCCCGCCCTGGGCAAACGAAGGCATCGCCGAGATGTTCGAACGGGCCGTTCCCGTCTCAAACGGCTTGGCCATGGGCAACGTGCGAAGCCGCGATGTGATCGCACTCCAACGGGCCGTCAAAGAAGATGACCTCATCCCGCTCAATCGCTTCTTCCGAATCGAGCCACGCAATTGGAATCACGCCGTTCGCCGAGGCGACGCCCAAATCCAGTACCTGCAGGCCTGGGCGATCATCCAGTTCCTGCTCTATGGCGAAGAGGGCAAGTACAAGGAAGGCTTCATCAGCTTCCTCCGCGACATGAACGCCGGTGAAGGCTGGCAGACAGCCTTCACGAACGCATATGGCGTGCGCAACTACGCCCTGCTGGAGAAAAAATTCATCGACTTCATCGAGACGCTCCGGCCCTCAGATCTGGAGTCCGTCATTCCCCGAATGGTGCTCATGGGTGAAGGTCTCAAGTCACTCTCGCAAAGAGGAGAGCGAATTCCCGACGCCAACACTTGCGCCGGTCGCCTGCGTAGCGATGGCTTTCAGTGCCCGCTTCCCCCGCAATATGGCGGCGGCACGGTCTCTACCGGAATGGACAACCCATTCAAACTCGGAGATGAATCCGGCGGACGACTGGTCTTCGCCGACGCAAATGGCCGTCCGCTCCAAGGCTACGCACCGCGGCCGAACATTCTTGCAACGGGCCTCGGTCCCAGAGAGTTACTGCTACGTTGGCTGCCTGACGACACGTGGGAAGTGCTCGTAGACAATTGACTTCACTGCACCTGCCCTCTGCACATCCATGTCCCCTCTCCCCCATTGCCCCTCACCTGTCTTCACCATTCCCTCTGGTCTTGCTGAGCCGCACTAATCAGCACGCTTGATCAGCCAACAACTCGCCCCGTCGCCAGAGCCCCCTCAATGCAAAACACAACCACGACCGTCAGCGCCTCCCTCGCTCCCCCGACTCGCTTCATGACGCAATTGGCGGGCATGCTCGTCAACGACATCGATGCTGACAAATTCGCAGACAGCCTCGGTACAACCATCAATCACCCCGCGTTCATTCTTGGCCATCTGAGCTACTACGCCGGCATGGCCATGCAGTTGCTCGGCGGTGACATGGAACTCTCCGACGAAGACACAGAGCTCTACCAACACGGCGCCGAATGCAAGAGCGACCCGGCGCTCTATCCGAGCAAAGATGCAGCCATCGCCGCATTCAATGAACGCATCAACACAGTGGCTGACTTCATCGAGACGTGCGACGAGGCAGCCTTTGCCAAGTCGTCCGCTGAGACGCCGTTTTTCGAGAAGATGCCGACCATGGGTGCTGTCGCCACGTTCATGCTCGTCGGGCATGTGCCCTTCCACCTTGGTCAGATCAGCGCCTGGCGACGCATTGCAGGCATGGGGTCGGCGTCCTGACACCCTGCTATTGAACTGCCCCAGTACGGCCCGGCCCGAGCCAGATCAGAACTGGAAGTAAATGAACGCCCCGTTCGTCGAGGGCCAGCCGAAGAAGAAGGCCATTGCGGCACCGGCGTAGACCATCGCACGAACCGGGTAGGGCACCGTGCACAGAACGTTCGCATATATCTGCCCGGTGCGACGCAGCAGGATGTAGTCAAACGTGTGCAACACACCGAAAATCGCCGCCGCACCGACTGCCGTAAAGGGATCTCCCCGCCCCAGCCCGGCCGCGCCGAGCCCGAGCGCTCCGTCAAAGAAGATGAACTTCTTCATGCAGTACCAGAGGTCGGAGAAATCCGTCACCCGGAAGATCAACCAGCCCAGCAACCAAAGCCACGTCGTAATCGCCCAGCGAATAGTGATACCCCACCACGTCGACGCCCACCTCTTCAGCCAGGCAGTGCGCTCAGCCAACTCAGCCAGCAGTTTGTTCACCGCCAGCAATCCGCCCTGATACGCCCCCCATACCACGAAGTTCCAACTGGCGCCATGCCACAGCCCACCCAGCACCATCGTGATCATCAGGTTCACATATGTGGTCGGCACAGATACCCGGCTGCCACCGAGCGGTATGTAGAGATAATCTCGCAGCCAGCTCGACAGACTGATGTGCCAGCGCCGCCAGAATTGCGTGATGCTTGTTGAGAAGTAGGGGAAGTTGAAGTTGATGGGAATCTCAACTCCGAACATCCGGCTGATCGCCCGCGCAATGTCGGTGTACCCCGAGAAATCGCAGTAGATCTGAACCGCAAACAGCGCAGACCCGAGCATGATCACAATGCTCGACTGCCCCTCTGGGTGAGCGAATATCACATCGACCAGCGGCGCAACATTGTCGGCGATGAGCACCTTTTTTGCGAGGCCCTGAAGCGCCAGATGAAATCCACTACGCAGCCGATCAACTCGAAGCGTCCAAGGCTGCTTCAGGCTGGGCAAAAACTGCTTCGGGCGCAGAATCGGCCCTGCAACCAACTGCGGGAAGTACGCGACATAAAGGGCCAGTCGAAGTAGCGATTTTTCCGGTCGAATCTGCCTCCGGTACACGTCCACCGTGTAACTCATGGTCTGGAAGGTGTAGAAGCTGATACCAACAGGCAAGGCCACTTCCAGGGCGGTGATCGAAATGTGCCAACCCATCGAGCCGGCCATGCTTGTTGCCGAATCAACGAAGAAATTGAAGTACTTGAAGAAGGCCAGCACACCGAGATTCACAACGATGCTGATGAGCAGGAATGCCTTGCGACGCTTCTGATCTGGAAGCTTGGTGCAGAGCGAATACGTCAACGGGCCAAGTATCGCGATGGCCAGCATGAGGCCCATTGCCGGGAAAGCCCCACTCCACTGAGCGATCCATGGCGTTCCTGGTGCGGGCATCTGACCGGCTTTGAGCGCCGCCTGCCACTCAGGCCAGTTCGGCAGAAGAAAGAACACCGCTGCCCCCACCAACAACAGGCCGAGCATTGTGCGGCGTTTCACCGTCATACGACGCGACTTCACAATGCCCAGCGCGGCTGAATAGTCCACAACCGAACTGAGCACGATCAGCAGCAGGAACCGCACATCCCACCAGCCGTAGAAAATGAAACTCGCAGTTGTAAGCACCGAGTGCTGCCAGCGACGTCGTCGAATCGCCATGATCGCCACCAGAACGACGATGAGCAGAATCAGGAATTCGACGGTCTGAAACAGCATGGATCGAAGTCAGCGGCCTTCAGTGGGTTTCTTGATCAGCGATTCAGGGGAAGGCAGCCATTGACCAATCCACTGGCTGAGTGTTTCGCGCCCAGTCACGTCCGGATGAATTGCGTCGGCATACTTGTCGGCTTCCAGCAACCCACCGGCGTTCCCGACAAGCATGCCGGTGCGATGAGCCAGCGGATCAAGGAAGGCCTGTACCGACTGTTCAATCGGCGTGAACTGCGCTTCAAGTGCCGGGTGTGTGGGAGCGATGATGATGCCCAGCGTTGCAGGCCGTTGGGCAAAGTCGTCAGCCATGTCAGTAATGAACTGGCGCCCTGATCCCTCGCCGATTTCATCGAATGTCTCCATGGCACTGGTCATCTCGGATGAGATTTCGTTCAGGTGCCGATCAAGCCGCGGACCATCCAACTCGATCTCCAGGTTGAACGGCGCGTTCCAATCGTCCGGGGCAGGTGTCCGTATGCCCTGACGCATTTGGCGTCGCATCTTGTAATTGAGGGCATCGAGCCACCGCCGCCTGAAATGCACCGACGTTTCCCAAGGGCCTGACGCCAACGTCTCAAGTGTCTGGGAATCGACCCAGGGCGGACCCAGCCAATCACGCCCTTGTGCGAATCCACCCTTGGCCCAGGCGTGCGTGACATCTGCATGCATCGCCCGCGGTGTCTCCAGCATGTCGGGACGCATCAGCCAGATGACCAGATCCGCGCCCGCCTCTGCCAGCGCATCGGCGAGCATTCGGGTCTCGATCTGGTTGGTGCCGTTTGATGAGAAGTTGTAGACCTGCCAGCCGGGGGGCGCTGCTTGCTGCACGACTTGGGCATCGACCCCCTCGACACCTGCCGAGTTGCTGATGATCACGGCGATCGAGGCGCTCTGATCTTGTTCAAACAGCCCAGCCTTCAAACTCTTCGCCATGGCGATGGGCCGTCGAACCTCTGCGGGGTACCCCAACTTGGGAAGCACGATCCAGTGCTGGATACCGATCGCAATCGCCAGCCCAATCAGGATTGGCGTGGCCAGACGTGCCAATTCAAGCAGGACAGCTCCGGTCCGGGCATCACCAGCGGACGGCTCATTTTGTCTTCGGGTAGAGGTCGGGGGCATGTGGTGGCTCCGTGGGAGCCAACCACGGCAAGGTGTCCATCCCCCTTTTTCGGGCCTCGCTTGAGGGCACCTTCAAGATTGGACCGCAAGGGCCATGTGACCTCGAAACCGAAGTTCGACGATTTGATCCCAGCCAACAACCAAATCGCAGGGCAGCCGGGCCCAGATTGGAGGTTGTCCTCTATTGCCACTCTTAGCTCGGGATTGGTCCTGTTTCCCCGCGATTGGGGAGCTGCTGACAGAGTTGTTGTCCGATAAAGCAGCCTCTTTGGTCAAATGCTGCAGCGCCACACATCGTGGCCGGACCCTTAAGCACAGTCCACTCACGCCACCGACGAACGAATCTTGACCCTCCCCCAACCCCGGTGTACACCTGATCTGTCAGATGACAGATATCATTGGCAGCCTCATTCTGAAGTAACCAACCGCCCCAATGCGAATCCTCGTCTCATCCCTGGTCCTGATCGCCCTGCTTGTGCAAAGCCTCTTCGTGGCTCTGCCAGGCAGCGTCATCATCTGCCTGGGCGGCGGTCATGAGCACGCCAATGAGATCTGCGACTCGACGCCAACCCAGGCGCCCGCCCCAGAGGCCCAACCTGCCTGCTGCAGTGGCTGCAGCCATGAAGACGCATGGCCCGCCCCACCCGTTGATGACCAGCACGACGATACCTGCGCCTGCACAGACATCGAACTGGCCCTGATCGACCTCCAGTTCACCACCAGCGAAACGCCCCCGACCATCAACGCCTCATCACCGGCACCCCCATGGTCATGGACGGCGGTTGACACATCGTCGAACCACCAAGCCAACTTGCGTGGCCATCCGCCTGAACGAGCTTTGGCCAACCATGCCGCTGCGCACACCCTTGCTGTCGCGCGTACCACAATCCTGCGCATCTGAAACCCCCTCTAGCGCGATCGGTCTTGGCAGCGATCCTACGTCTACGTAGCACCCCGCCCGCCGGCCTCCGATTCCGCGCTCGATCCGCGTCCAATCATTGCCATGGCTAGCGCCTACGCACCGCGCTCCGATCTTGCAGCGCTCCAACGTGTGACGTGAACGCAGTGCTGTGCATCCAGGTCTCGTCCAACTGCCTAGGCAAACGCCTCAGCGTTCGCCACTGACCTTCTACTGAAGGAACTCGCCATGCCCCCGATCGGCATGTCAATCAAAGAGCCCACACAATTGCGACGCCTCGGTGTCGTCGGATGCTGCTGCGCTCTGAGCGCCTGCCAGAGTTTTACGCCCCGCCCGCTCGACATGCCGGCATTTAACGACGACCTCCAATCGCGCACCAACGCATTCGAGCCCATCGAAGCCTTCATCGAACGGCTCGACCCATCGCAGCGCCCTGCCAACCTCTCTTTTGATCCATCGGATGGCATCTCCCCCGCCGAAGGTGAAGTCATTGCACTCTTCTACAACGGTGATCTGCGACTGGCACGACTCGAAGCGGGCGTCGCACTGGCCGACAAGGAAACAGCCGGGCTTTGGGAAGACCCCGTCTTCGGCTTCGACGGGGCCGACATCGTCTCACCCTCGAACAGGCCCTTCGAGTGGGGCATCGGCGTAAGTCTCACCATTCCGATTTCGGGCAGGCTCGAAGTTGAACGTGACCGGGCCGACGCCGCCTGGCATGCAGCCGTTCGTTCACTCATTGACGCCGAGTGGACCACCCGCGCAGCCTTACGCCGACACTGGACAAAATGGGTTCTTGCGCAAGAGCGCATCACCTTGCTCGAGTCGACACTCAAGAACCTAAAGACGCTCGATCAACGCGTGCAGCAGGTGCATGATCTCGAGGGCATCAACCGCGTCGAACGCCGGCTCTTCACTATCGAAATGGCGACCCGAGAAGCCGACCTCGCCGATGCTCGTATCAAGGCACTTGAAGCACGAACACAGTTGCTCAGCACACTTGGCCTGCCACCATCAGGTGCAGGCCTGTTGCAGCCCACTCTGCCCACGATCGATGTGCTTCCACCCCACGATGCCACGGCCCGGATCATCAACGCCAATACACACTTAGCCGTCGAGTTCGCCCGCTATGAAGTGGCGGAACAATCGCTTCGGCTGGAGATCCAGAAGCAGTACCCCGACATTGTGTTAGGCCCCGGCTACGGAACGGAATTCAACGACCGCCGCGTCATGTTTGGCATCTCTATTCCGATTCCCATTCTCAACGCAAATCGCGCGGGGATTGCCCATGCTCGAGCCCAGCGAGAAGTGGCCCGCGCCGCCGCAGAAACCACCTTCGCCAATCTCGATCGGCGCCTGGCCGCCGCTTTGCATGAACTTGATCTGTCAGCACAACAGACGGCGCACGTCGAGCACACCGTTGTCGGTCTACTGAAAGAGCAGCAACATGATCTCGATCGAATTGCCGAACTGGGGGAAGTCGATCTGTTTGTCACCCTTGAGACAATTGACAAGGAAGTCGATGCCCGAATGCGCCTGTTGCAATTGCGACAAGACCGCCTGCATACCGCGACGGAAGTAGATTGGCTGCTGGGCCCCGATGTGCCGCTGCCACCGGCACCTGTCATTGTCTCACCTGATGCGCACTCAAACGAAGAAGGAGCGTCCTGATGCACGCACCGAATCAACCCTGCGCCGGCACCAAGCGATTCGCCACATCTGTGGCCGTTGCTGGGCTCACGCTTGCCACAGCAGTACTTGTGGGCTGTGAGCCGCCTGCCTCCACCCCGCCCACTGCTGAGCACTCGCACACCTCTACCGATACACGCGCACCTGTACCCACCAACCGAATCGACATTCCCCCAGCTGTTCGTGGCAATCTCGGTGTGACGTTTGCAACGGTTGAGCGTCGCAATGTTGAATCTACGCTCCGCTTGCCCGGGTCGTTCGAGACCATCCCATCAGCCCGGCGCGACTACGCCACGGCCATGGCCGGACGCGTGCAGTTGCTGGTCAAGCAGTTCGAGGCGGTCTCCGCGGGCACACCCCTGTACCGGCTTGATGCGCCGCAGTGGCGTGAGGTCCAGCAGTCCATCGCCACGGCGGCTGCCACCTTGCAACAGGCTCGGGCCACGGTTGATGCCATGGCCCCCATTCAGGCTGCCCATCATCGGCACGAGGCCACGCTGCAGGCCTCGGTCGATCTCTGGACTGTCCGACTGGAGGAGCTCGATGCCATTCGTCAGGCTGGCGGCGGACGCCTGGGTGATCGCAATGCCGCCCGCGCCTCTTTGGCGCTGGCCAAGGCTGAACTTGCAGATGTGCAGGAGCGAGATGCGGAACTTGTTGCTGAACAAATCAGTGCCGAGGCGAATCTCGGAGCCGCCCGTGCTGATCTTGATCTTTGCCTGAATGCAGCTGCTGCACTGCTGGACATGTCAACAGACACCATCAAAGCATTGGTACCCACGACTGAGGGGCCCCAGCCCCGATGGCGCTTGATAGAGACGATCGAGGTTCAGGCGCTACGCTCCGGTGTTGTGTCGGTGCTCGATGCCACAGACGGGAGTTGGGTCGACGCCCACGCCACCGTGCTGCAGGTGGTCGACCCGGATGCGCTTCGATTCCATGCCGTTGGCTTGCAGAGCGATCTCGATGTGTTGCGCGACGGTCTGCCCGCCCGCATCATCAATCCAGACAGTGCTGGCCCAACCACCGATACGCCGATGTCCGGTCCTCTGCAACTTGGTCTTGGTGGCGATGCTTCTGATCGAACGATCAATGTCTTCGTGACGCCCGATGGACTCGCCTCATGGGCCCGGCCGGGTGTATCGGCACAACTGGAGGTGGTCACGGATTCATCATCCACCTCTGAACTTGCGATTCCCTTGTCGGCCGTGCAGAAGGACGGGTTGCAGCGTGTCATCTTCCGCCGTGATCCCAATAACCCCGATGTCGCCATTCGCGTCGATGCCGATCTGGGCCGCAACGACGGGCGATGGGTTGAGGTGCTCAGTGGTCTGGCTGACGGTGATGAGGTGGTGCTTGATGGCGGCTTCCAGTTGATGTTGGCCACGAGTACGGGAGGCGGGCATGCCAAGGGCGGCCACTTCCACGCGGATGGCACATGGCATGAAGGGGAACACTGACGCATGTTGACGGCGTTGATCCGAGGCTCGATCAAGTACTCGACGCTGGTGCTGCTGGCGGCGGTACTGCTGAGTGGTTGGGCATTCTTGCGTCTGCCCGCCATGCAGGTGGACGTGTTTCCGGAACTCAACGCCCCCACGGTCGTGATCATGACCGAGTCTGGCGGGCTGTCAGCCGACGAAGTTGAGCAATATGTCACTTTCCCGATCGAGACTGCCGTCAACGGCATGATCGGGGTGCGGCGTGTCCGCAGTGCAAGTGCGATCGGCCTGTCGATCGTCTGGGTCGATCTCGACTGGGGCTCCGATCTGCTCGATGCCCGGCAACTGGTCGCAGAGCGGTTGTCGACCGTGCGTGATCGCCTGCCGGACGATGCCGAGCCGGGCATCACGCCCATCTCGTCGATTGCCGGTGAGATCATGTTGCTGGCGCTCGTGTCACCAGAGGGCGATGTCTCACCTGGTGAACTTCGCTCCTTGGCGGAGTTCGACCTTCGAACCAAGTTGCTGGCCGTGCCGGGTGTGGCTCAGGTCGTGGCGATTGGCGGCGAGTTGCCCGAGTATCAGGTGAATGTCGATCAGCGGCTGCTTCGCCTGCATGATCTGACGATCGATGATGTGATCGAAGCCGCCGGCGGTGCCCACTCCACGGCGAGCGCCGGCTACCTGCCGGATGTTGATCAGTTGGAGTTGCCCATACGCCAGCAGAGCCGCGTGCGCAGCCCTCGAGACATCGAAGAGACGGTGCTCACCATGCGCAACGGCGCTCCCTTGACGATCGGGCAGGTGGCCGAAGTGGTGATTGGCGCGGCTCCCTCGCGGGGTCAGGCTTCATCCAATGGTCGCCGGGCGGTGATTCTGTCGGTACAGAAGGCGCCGGGCACGAACACGCTTGAGCTCACTCGTCAGGTGGACACGCTGCTTGACAGTGCCATGGCCACGCTTCCCGCCGGTGTTGTTCTTGATCGTGATGTGTTCCGTCAATCTCACTTCATCGAGCGCAGTGTTGACAATGTGGTTCGGGTACTGATCGAGGCGGCGATCATCGTGACGGTGGTGTTGCTGCTGTTCCTGATGAACCTGCGTACGACGCTGATCACGCTCACGGCGATTCCGGTGTCGATCGCCGTTGCCCTGCTCGCGATGGACTGGGCTGACTTGGGCCTGAACGTGATGACGTTGGGCGGGCTGGCGATCGCGATCGGTGTGCTTGTGGACGACGCGATCATCGATGTGGAGAATGTCCATCGTCGGCTGGGTCAGAATGCACGAGCAGGCGACGGCGGTCGGCGATCCGTTGGGGCGGTGGTGCTTGATGCCAGCAATGAGATTCGGCCATCGATCATTTTCGCCACGGTGATCATCTTGCTGGTCTTTGTGCCGCTGCTCTTTCTCGAGGGGTTGGAGGGGCGGTTCTTCCGGCCCCTGGCATTGACCTACATGATCTCGATCGGAGCGTCCCTCGTGGTGGCCCTCACCCTGACGCCTGCGCTCTGCAGCATGTTGCTGCGGGGCAAGATGGGGTCGGGTCGTCATCGGGATGGGTTCCTGGTGCGTTTCTTGAAGCGCATCTACGAGCCGTTGCTGCGCCTGGCACTACGCGTCAAATGGCTGGTGTTGGCGGCGGCTGGCGGCCTGACGGTTGCCGTGGTCTTGTTGGCGTCGATGTTCGGTACGTCGTTCCTGCCGTCATTCAACGAAGGCACGTTCACGGTGTTTGTGATGGCGCCGCCGGGCACGTCGCTGGTGGAGAGCGATCGATTGGCGGGCCATGTGGAGCGGCGGTTGGTAACGATCGATGGTGTTCGCAGCGTGTCGCGTCGTACGGGTCGGGCTGAACGGGACGAGCATGCGGAGCCAGTGAGCAATTCAGAGTTGGAGGTGGTCCTGGAGGCTGGGGGTGATCGCGATAAGGTTCGTCGTGAGATCGACTCCGTGCTTTCAGCGATTCCAGGCATGTCGACGATGATCGGCCAGCCCATCGAGCACCGGTTGAGCCATTTGTTGTCGGGTACGCCCGCGGCGATCGCGATCAATATCCAGGGTGAGGATCTGGGGGAGTTGCGATCGACGGCGAAGAGCGTCGCGGCGGCGCTGCAGTCTCTGCCCGGGACTCGTGATGTGAATGCGGCTCGCGAAGTGCTCATTCAGACGATTCCGGTGCAGTACCGCAAGGGTGCGTTGGCGGCGGCCGGGATCACACCTGCATCGGCGGCGCGGCAGGTGCGTCAGACGATGCACGGTGAGGTGGTGGACGTCGTGAATGAGGGGCCTCGGCAGATCGATCTGGTCGTGCGTTTGGCCCCTGATCAGCGGGCGCAGGTGGAGCAGCTCAAGAATCTCCTGTTGCACGGGACTGGCGGTGCCATTGTGCGGCTTCGTGATGTGGCTGACATTGGTCCGCAGCAGGCGAGCAATCTGATCACGCGTCAGGACACGCGTCGCAAGGCGGTCGTGTCATTGAACGTGGCTGATGGTCACAATCTGGGTGATCTCATTTCTCAGGTGCGACGTGTGGTGGATCCGATCGTGACGGACGCGGGCTTGAGTGTGTCCTATGGCGGTCAGTTTGAGGCCCAGCAGCGGGCTTCGCGCACGATGTTGATTGCTGGCGGCGTGATTGGGCTCTTGATGTTGATGTTGCTGCAGCTGTCCACCGGTTCGTGGCGTGCGGCGGTGTTGGTGATGTTGAATTTGCCGCTGGCCTTGGTGGGCGGTGTTCTAGCGATCTTCATTTTCGATTCACCTGATGTGGTGGCGAATGTGCGGGCGCTGCTGGGGCTGTCTTCATCCGGTTGGGTAGCGCCGGTGATTTCGATTGCGTCCCTGGTGGGCTTCATCACGTTGTTCGGGATTGCGGTGCGCAACGGCATACTGCTCATCAGTCATTACAACCATCTATTGCGTGTAGAGGGGGCGTCGATGTCGGAGGCGATCGTGCGGGGTTCGTCGGAGCGGTTGGTTCCGATCTTGATGACGGCGCTCACCGCTGCGTTGGGCCTGTTGCCGCTTGCGCTTGCTGCTGGTGAGCCGGGAAGTGAGTTGCTGGCCCCGTTGGCGATTGTGACGCTCGGGGGCTTGTTGACTTCGACCGTGTTGAACTTGTTTGTGGTGCCGGCGGGGTATGCCTTAATCTTTCCTTCGGGGCCGCCTGTCCCATCAGAAACTGACGATTGACTGTTGTGCATTGACTACTAGACACTGACTACTGACCAAGCCGTCTCGTATGGTGGCGATTGATAGGAGGCGTTCATGCGATTCAAGACTGAGGCTGATCAACTGTGTGGCTGGCGTTCGTTGGCCTGTGGGTGTGCGTTGGGTGCGGCGGCGTTGTTTGTCGTGTCTGGTTGTAGTGGTGAGGCGTGTTCGACCGAGTCGGGCGAGCATGCGAGCCATGCGCATGACGGCGATCATGACCATGACCACGCCCATGACCACGACCACGATCACGATCACGATCACGAGCATTCGCATGATGGCGATGGGCATGAACATGCTGGTGGAGATCATGATGGTGAGGGTTCGGATCAGGATTCGGCGGGCCATCATGATGGAGGTGATGGTGGCGGGCATGATCATGATGTTGAAGCAGGTGGGCATGACCATGATGGCGGCGGCCATGGGCATGGCGCGGGTGCTGTCGTTCATGACATTGATCCTGATGCCTTTGGTGGTCGTCAGATGCAAGTTGAGGTGGCTGGCAGTTTGACGCCTGGTAGTGATGTGCATGTCGAGGGTGATTTGGTGTCTGGTCCTCGCCCTGCGTCGTTGCGTTTGTGGGTTGGCGTCGAGGATGGCGTTGGTTCGATGAAGGCGCGTGCCCATTTGCATGGCTCGCACTTCCATGTGCATGTGTTGGTGCCTGATGAGGTGCCTGCTGGCAGTGCGCTCTGGTTTGAGGCCATGGGCGAAGATGGCGAGCGTCAGAGCGTGTCGGTGCCGGTGGAGTGAGCTAGGCGATGGCTGGCATGTTGCCTGTCTGATGGGGGCCGTGCTACCGTGTACATCTCCATGCGGGTGTAGCTCAGTTGGTAGAGCGTCAGCTTCCCAAGCTGAATGTCGAGGGTTCGAGTCCCTTCACCCGCTTTAGCGCATTGCCCCGCACGTCGTCGCGTAACGTCGCACGACTGCGGGGTTTGTCTTTCGTGTGCGACTGCGTTTGAGGGCCTGACTCGTCGCACCCGCTCGCACCGAGATACCCCTGTTTCGCGCCCTCGTTGCTGTCGTATGCGC
>JAKVBU010000035.1:0-5970 GCA_022446885.1 Phycisphaerales bacterium
GCCGGAAACGTCGGCGCAACGTGTGCCCACTGGGCCGCTGCCAAGGAACTCGGTGACATCGTGCTTGTCGACATTCCCGACAAACTAGGTGTCGCACAGGGCAAGGCGTTGGATCTGGCCTGTTGCGGTCCCATCGAGCGCTTCGACGCAGCCATCACGGGCACGTGCGACTACGCCGACATTGCCGGGAGTGACGTCGTCATCGTGACTGCTGGCATTCCCCGCAAGCCGGGCATGAGTCGCGACGACCTGATCGCCACCAACGTGCAGATCGTGCGCAGTGTGAGCGAGCAGATCGCCGAGCACGCCCCCGACTCCACCGTGATCCTCGTGTCGAACCCGCTCGACGCCATGGTCTACACCGCGTGGAAGACCACCGGCTTCCCCACGAACCGCATCGTTGGTCAAGCTGGCGCCCTTGATGTGGCCCGCTTCCGCACCTTCATCGCCTGGGAAATCGGCTGCTCCGTTGAAGATGTCGTTGCGCTGCTGCTTGGCGGCCACGGTGATGACATGGTGCCGCTACCACGCTACACCAGCGTGCACGGCATTCCGGTCACGCAGCTGCTATCCGAAGACACAATCAACGCCTGTGTGGACCGCGCCAAGGTTGGCGGCGGCGAAGTGGTCAAGCTCATGGGCACCAGCGCCTACTACGCACCCGCCTCAGGCAGCGTGCAGATGGCCGAGGCCATCATCAAGGACAAGAAGCGCATCCTGCCGTGTGCCGCGTACTGCGACAGCGAGTACGGCGTGGGCGGGTACTTCGTCGGTGTGCCGTGCGTGCTTGGGTCCGGTGGCGTGGAGAAGGTGATCGAGATCGATCTCGATGGCCCCGAAACCGAGCTCATGAATGAGTCCATCAGTCACGTGAAGGATCTCGTGGACACTGTTCGGGACACCTTCCCGGATCTCGCCTGAGCCACCGTCCGTCCGACAGCTTTCCAGCCCTATAGCCTGTGGACATGCGCCACCGACCTGCGGAAGTGATCGATGATGCTGCCCTTGAAGGGGCGTCCATCCCCTCAGACGAAGATCGAGCCTGGCTCACGAAAAACCTCCATACACTCCACGAGAGACTCGAGCAGTGACCTCCGGAACCCTACTTGAAATCTGGACTTCACCCTCCAACGGGGCCGACATGGTCGGCCATGACTCGATCGAAGCCATCGCTGATCTGGGCCTCACAGGCGACCGCTACGCCGCCGGCCATGGGACCTACTCCAAACTGGGCCTGCACCCTGACCGACAACTCACGCTGATCGAGCAGGAACAACTCGATTGGCTACATGACACACACGGCATCTCGATGTCTGGGGCCCACTCCCGCCGGAATCTGCTGGTCCGGGGCATCGCACTCAATGATCTCGTGGGGAAGCGAATTCGAATCGGCGACATCGAGGTGGAGGGAATTCGCCTGTGCCAGCCCTGCAAGCCACTGTCCGAGGTGCTTGGCTTCGACTTCGTCCACCTGATGCTCAACCGAAGCGGTCTCAACTGCCGGATTGTTTCAGGCGGCACGATCCAGGTCGGTGATCAGGTCGACACCATCTGATCTCATTCCCCGACAGAACTTTCTTTTGCACCGATCGTCCACCGGTCGATGAAATGACACACTCGCTCCTCGGGTTCAGATTTAGACTTGGTCTGATCACTGGCCGTTGAGAGCTCTGACAAATCACGCCGCAATCGCCCTGGGCGGGGTCGGCTCGTACCCAATGCAGGAACACATGCCCATGCATGATGCGTCCAAGGTTCAATTCTGGATCGCCGCACTGCTCGTCACTGTGGCCAATGTTTCGCTCTGGCTCTTCCTTTCGGCGGGCGACAGCGATCTCGTCCGAGTACAGCATGTCTCCACCGCCGACACGTTCGATCAGACGGGCCGATTGGAGATCCAATTCGATCGCGATGTCATCGATCCCGAGTACCAATCAGCGGCAATCAACCCACCGCCGATCACATTCGACCCACCCATCGTCGGCATCTGGACGGCGCCAACTGCCGACACACTCCTATTTGAACCCGCCGAACGACCTGCCCCCGGTCACGTCTACGCCATCAGCCTGGAGGCTGAGCACCCACTCCTGCGAGCATTCGATGTAGACACGGAACCCCTCATCGATCTTGCAGTTCGTCCGCTGAAGGTAAAGGACGTGCAACTTCGCAGCGCCGATCCACTCCCGGCGGAAGACGGCACCGCTCTTCGACAGGTCACCATCGACATCACATTTAATCAGCCCGTCCACAGCGCCAATTGTGCGCAACATGTCCGATTTGAAATCCGAGGTGAGGCACAGCAAACCTTCTGGACCACGACCGGCGTGCAACAGGTGCACACCTGCACAATTGACGCTCCCAGTGGATCTCGCATTCATGTATCCGTCAGCCCTGATCTGACAGGGCATGGCGGAACCCTGGCATTAGGCAAGCACCATCAGGCTCGAGTCGATGTCCCCATCGGACTCATGCCGCTGCGAGTCTACACCGGCGAGTTTCGGCGGCAACCCGATCAAGCACGTGTCGGCATCAAGTTCAGCCAGCAACTGGATCCCGACCAAAGTGTGCCCTCCGTAACCGTTACTCCAGACATCGGACCGACCACTGTTCGCATCAGCGGTGGCTGGATGTATGTGGGCGGGGCGTTCAAGCAGGGCCGCTCCTACTCCCTCTCGCTCAACCCACCTCTGCTGTCCACCAGTGGAGACGTGCTTCCCGCTCCGGTCAAATTGACCGCCACCATTGCCCCGCCCCGGCCACAGTTGCAATTCGCACGCCGCATCGGCCGGCTGGGGACAAGGGGTGCATTCGAACTCGACCTACAGCATGTGGGCATCAACCGAGCGACGATCACAATTCACAGATTGCTCCCGCGGCATCTGCCTACCTATCTGTCCGGGGTGATGCGTGATGATCAGGTGCCCCAACTGGGCGAACTCGTCACCCAGACTGAAATCAGCCTCCCAGAGAGTGGGCTTGATCCCGATGCCTCTGCCGCAGCCTTGTCGCTCGATGGGCTGATCGATCGAATCCCGGGCGTCTATCACATCAGGATCAACGACACTCGAACACGATGGAGGGGAGACCAGTTGTTGTTGCTGGTCGGTGACAGTTCGATCAATCTGCAAACCCACGCTGGGGGCATGCTCGCCTGGGTCACCGACAATTCGACAGGGCAGGGGATCCAAGGCGCCCGCGTCAGGGTCTACAGCCCCAACAGGCGTGATCTTGAAGAAGTGATGACCGACGAACACGGCATCGCACGTCTGAACACGAAGTCGGACGAAGCCGGTCTTGTCACGGCGGTATCCGGAGACGACCTGATCTTCATCGAGCCATCCAAGGCAACCGCGATCGAAGATCGTGCCCTGTCTGGGGCGCCATGGCAGGGTCCCCTTGATGTCGCCCTCTATGCCGACCGAGGCGTGCATCGTCCAGGTGAGCCGGTACATCTGACCGGAGTGGTACGGACACGAGCAGGAGACATGCCCGGCGCCCTGCCGCTGGAAGTGCGCTTCACACGGCCCGACAACAAACTGATCCTCGAGCAGGTCGTCATGACAGACCCTCTCCAGAGTGTTCTGCACATTGACCTCCCGACCCAAAACGATGACATGACTGGCAACTGGCGAGCCAGCATTCATCTCGCCGGAGACGACGAGCCGCTGGCATCGCTCACCTGTCCGATCATGCCGGTTTTGCCGGTTCGGCTCACGGTGGATGCCACGCCCCATGGACAAGATGGCGAAATTCGACTCGTGGACATCGCCTCGTCCTATCTCCACGGTGCACCAGCTGCAGGTCTTCCGGCATCCGTCAAGGCCACGTTCACTCCCCAGAGGCACACGCACGATCGATGGCCCGACTTCAGATTCGAAGATCCGCCGAACATCGCCGCCCAGAAAAAACTGGTCAAGGGCACGCTCAACGCCCAGGGCACGACGCAACTGACTGTCACATCGCCAAAGCAGGCGGGCTCATGGCGAACCGAACTGGAAGCGTCTGTGCTGGAATTGGGTGGGCGAGCCACAACTCGATGGACTCGCATGGACACCGACACAGCGACGGCCCATCTTGGCATCCGACTCCCTGGTGGCAAACTGCATCGACCCGACGATCAGATCGAATTTGAGGCAATCGTCATCGATCGTGCAGGGGAGCCCACCATTGAAGGGAGCATTACAGCTGAACTCCACCAGATCGAGAACGAGTGGCAACTCGTCGAGAACAAGAGAGGACATCGATCATGGCGGTCTGTCGAGATCGCTACACCAGTGCAGAACGCCGACATTGCATTGAGGACAGACCTCGACCGCTGGAAGGCAACGGTCGGACCGCTGACTGCCGGGGCCTATCGCCTCACACTCAATCGCCCTGAACATGCACTGACGGCGACGCTGCCACTGCATGTCGCCGACTCAGCGGCAAGTGGTCGACTCTCGGCCCTCCGCCCGGACCGATTGGAGCTCGTTCCGGAACACGAGCAGGTTGTGCCGGGCATGGAGACGTCGATACTGCTGCGCTCGCCCTTTGCCGGGCTGGCCCTGGTGACAATTGAAACGGATGCAATCGTGTCGAGTTCTCTGCACCCCATCGAGGGCGATGGTGGGCGGATCCCCCTGACTATTCCCGAGGGCGTCCGAGACACCTGCTTCGTGGGGGCCACGCTCATTCGCCCGCTCGATCATGCGCGAGAGTCCTGGCTTCCACTTCGGGCCCGCGGGGCAACTCGACTCCGGGTCGATCGCTCTGGCCACATCCTAGAGGCCACCATAACGTCGATCGACAGGGCCAAGCCAGGGGATGTCATCGAAGTGGAGGTGACCATTCCACCAGAGGAAATTACAGGTTCCGCCCCCCCTCAGGTGCACCTGTGGGCTGTCGAAGAAGGTGTGTTGCTGTTGACCGACTACACCGTGCCGGATCTGTCGGGCCTTTTCTTTCAAGACAGGAGACGAGTCGTCGAGGCAGCCAGCACGATGGGTGATCTTCTGCCCGACTATGCCCGGCCCGAGACGACCGACCGCATCGGCGCCGACATCGGCCGGCGATTTCGATCGCCGGTTCCCCTCCGACATCGGGACATCGAGGTCTTGTGGCATGTGGTTCGAACACTCGAGGACGACGGCACGCTGCAGTTCGATCTTCAGATGCCCGACCTCGACGGCGCCATGCGAATCATGGCGGTTGTGATCGACGCAGATCAATTCGGCAGGGCTGAACATCTGGTGGCGGTGACTTCACCCTTGAGCATCACGGCTGCCTTACCTCGAGCAGCAGCGCCCGGCGATGCAATGACCATTCCCCTGACCGTACACAACCGAACGGCCGATCCCATCACCGTTGATCTAGCCCTCAACTGTGACGGTCTGCTCAATGGCGGAGTCACACCCGACCAGGTGCAGGTGCCGCCACACGGGCAGGCGATGGCCACAATGAAGCTCAATGCCGGTGCAATTGGACGCGGTTCAGTCCGTCTCGATGGCCGAACAGACTCGGGCCTGAGTGCCCAGTTGAATCACGACCTCACGGTTCGGCCACCACACGGGCGAGATCGTGAAACCCGATATCTGGTGGTCGATCCGGGACAGACGATCGAGATCGAGCGACGGCGAGATCTGGATGAACTCAATGGGCACGTCGAGATGCTGATCGGCGGCATCCCGGGCGTTGACCTGGCCCCCGTGCTCGATGGCCTCATCGGCTATCCATGGGGCTGCGCCGAGCAAACGGGTTCACAGGTGCAAGGGCTGCTTGCGGCCAGTCGACTGCCTGCCACAATCACGGGGCACGATCGAGCGACCATTCAGCACTTCGCCCGGTCCGGTCTGGATCGACTCTGGCAGATGCAACGGGCGGACGGTGGCATGCCCTATTGGAGCGGCGAAGGCTCGGACGCATGGCTCACCCATCGCACGGCGCTGCTAGCGCTCGAGTCTCGTTCGCAAGACGTGGGACCACCAGATCGCT
>JAKVBU010000035.1:5980-10681 GCA_022446885.1 Phycisphaerales bacterium
GCCCGATCAGACCATGCCGCTGGCCGACGCTCACAGGCTGCAATGGCGTGCCGGGTTCTGGCCCGCGCAGGTGAGTGCGATACCGCCCTCCTCAAGTCCCTGGCTGGATCAGCTGACTCCCTCAAACCCACCGATCTGGCACACCTCGCCGACGCTGCCGCTGCACATGGCGATCTGGATCTGGCAACTTCACTGCTTTCGAATCTCCATGCCCAGTCCTCGATCGACCCGTCCGGGCGATTCTGTACGAGAGCCTCGACGCTGGCGCTCATCCTCGAAGTGATACTCGCCAACGACATCGATCACCCGGAGTTGATCGAGTTTGTTCGTCAACTGCAGGAGGCCCGCTACGGTGACTCCTGGCGCAGCACATTCGAAAGTGCGGCGGCGCTCGCCGCCATGAGCCATTGGGTGCAGCGCCAGCAGACCACCGGCACCGCAAGAGGGCATATACACATCGCCGGACGAACGATTGAGTTCGATGGCAATGAACCTGATCGGGTGTCTTTCGACATCGAGGATGTCTCAGAACTGCCTGAGCAGATCGTCTCAAGCGGAGACGGGCCGGTAACAGTGGTCTTGACCTCGTCAGGCGTTCCATCTTCCCGACAGACGAGCGGCCCGATTAACGGTGGAATCAGCATTGAGCGAACCTGGCTGAGTGCAACTGGGGAGCCGCTGGATCCAGACAACACGATTCAGGCAGGCGATCTGATCACTGTGGATCTGCAATTGACGGCACGATCGGGCCAACGATGGAATGACGTCGCTCTCGTTGATGTGCTCCCCGGTGGCATGGAGTTCGAACTGCCGTCGTTGGCCACCAGCGCCGGCAAGGCCGAGGTCAAACTCGCCGATGTCGATCGTGCGGAGTTTCGAGATGACAGGCTCGTGGCCTTCCTGACGGTCGATGACACGCCCCGGCACGTGCGATACGTGATGCGAGCGGTTGTTCCCGGTGACTGGGCCCTTCCGGCAACTGATGCGCTGGCCATGTACGACCCGGAAGGCCATGGGCGGTCCGCTTCAGGTCGCTGCCGGATTGAACTTCCATGAGATGGCCTCGGCCATCAAGACGGTTCTGGAAGCGCACGTGCATCGCGGTCGTGACTGCAATGGTCATCTGCGGCGGGATGTTCGCCGTCCTCTGGAGAACATTCCCTCTTCCTAAAGGCATACTCTCGCCGGGCTCCCATGGGTCACTGATCCTCGACAGGGCCGATGGTGTGCTACTTGATGTCACTGGAGATGACCAGATGCGGCGGCTCCCGGTGCCGTTCTCCGACATGGGCCCGTGGATACCCCTCGCTTTGATCGCCGCCGAAGATGCCAGATTTCGAACCCATGCCGGCATCGATCCAATCGCCATCGTCAGCGCTTCGATGGACAATCTGACTTCAGGACGAATTGTCCGTGGAGCGAGCACGATCACGATGCAGGTGGCCGGCATGAAGCTCGGACACCCACGCACCTTCAATGGCAAGGCGATTGAGGGGTTCCGGGCCCTCCAGATCGAGGCTGCCCATGGAAAGGATGAGATCCTCGAAGCCTGGCTGAACATGGCGCCTTTTGGTGCCAACATCACCGGCATTGAAGCTGCTGCCCGAGCGTGGCTGGGCAAACCAGCGGCCCAGTGTTCCCTGTCGGAGGCTGCGTTGCTTGTAGGCCTTCCCAAGTCGCCCGAGCGATTTCGACCAGACCGTCACCCGGAAGCAGCCCTTGAGCGTCGCGATGTCGTGCTTGAGCGAATGCTCAAGACCGGGGCGATCACGAATGAGCAGTACAGGGCAGCGATTTTCGAACATCCACTGCTAAAGGATGCCACCACGGGGTCTAACCGGGCCCACGCAGGTTGGATGGCCAGACGCACAGGCGCGGGCACCATTGAACAGACGACGATCGACCCGGGTCTGCAGAGAGCGGCCGAGGCGATCGTGCATCGCCATGCCCAGTTGCTTCCCGATGGCATCGATGTGGCCCTGCTGCTGGTGGAACTCGAGGACGGAGCTGTGCGGGCGCTCGTGGGATCGAGCGATCCGCTTGATCCCCTCGACGGCCAGATCAATGGCGTCTCACGCCGTCGCTCGCCGGGGTCCGCGCTCAAACCCTTCGTCTATGCAGCAGCCTTCGAGCAGCGACGACTGTCGCCGGATTCCGTCGTTCTGGATGCACCCATCGACATCGAGGGGTGGAGGCCACGCAATATCGACCGGATCTGGGTTGGAGAAATGACCGCCCGCGACGCATTACGGCAGTCTCGAAACGCACCTGCACTTCGAGTGGCAAAGGAACTGGGCATGGCGCAGGTCACGGCGATCCTGCGCCGCTGTGGCATGGACCTGACGTCAGACGCAACCCGAAAAGCGGGCCTCTCGATTGTGGTTGGGGGCCTCGAACTCACGCCGTGGTCACTGGCCGAAGCGTATGCAACCATCGCTCGAGGCGGTGAACACATTCCTCTGCGGCTCCTTCGTGACGCGCCCGTGGTACGCCAGCGAGCAATCAGCCAGGACACCTGCACAGCCATCGAGCGTTGCCTGAGCCCCGACCCGACCGAGGCATCGTCGCTTCTGCCCTTCATGGCGGCCAAGACTGGCACCAGCAGTGGTCATCGCGATGCACTTGCTGCGGGCTGGAATGCGTCATGGGCCGCCGTTGTGTGGGTGGGGCGATTCGACGGGGGCTCAGATCCCGTGCTCCTGGGAGCCGACGCAGCCTTGCCGATTCTTCAGGACCTGCTACATCACCCGTCACTGGCCACCAGCCGGCCGCGGCGCCCGGCGACGCAGTGGGCAGTTGCAAGGCCCGTCGGCAGGACACAATCGAGCCATACGGACATCCTCGAACCTCGCGATGGAGACGTGTTTCTCGCTACCAACAGCCGGGCTCGAATCACACCTCTTCTGGAAACGCAAGGTACCCACGCCACCTTGTTTCTCAACGGCGCCCCTGTATCCGCAAGCACACTGCAGCTGAAACCGGGTCAGCACGAGCTGCGGCTGGTCGAGCCGGGATCACAGCCGGCTGTTGTCAGATTCACGGTCGAGCGCGACCGATGATCCACGCTCAGTCCTTTGAAGCCATCATCGAGAGCATGTCAAGACAACGGTTCGAGTAGCCCACCTCGTTGTCGTACCACGACACGATCTTGAAGAAGTTCGCGTTCAGTTCCATGCCGGCAGTGGCGTCATAAATGCTGCTGTGGCGATCGCCGAGGAAGTCGCTGCTTACCACGGGGTCTTCGGTGTAGCACAGCACGCCCTGCATGGGCCCTTCAGCGGCAGCCTTCATGGCCGCGTTGATGTCGGCGAGGCTCGTGGCGGTGGTGGTCTTGAAGGTTAAATCAACCACGGACACGTCCGCGGTGGGCACGCGATAGGCCATGCCTGTCAGTTTGCCGGCTACATCAGGCAGGCACAGTGCCACGGCCTTGGCCGCGCCGGTGCTGGCGGGAATGATGTTTTGATACGCATTGCGTCCGCCGCGCATGTCCTTCTTGCTGGGGCCATCCTGCGTGGGCTGGGTGGCCGTCGCAGCATGGATGGTGGCCATGAGGCCTTCTTCCAGACCGAAGTTGTCGAGGATCACCTTGGTGATGGGCGCCAGACAGTTGGTGGTACACGAGGCATTGCTCAGAATCGTGTGTGACGCAGGGTCGTACTGATCGCAGTTCACCTTGTGCACGAACGTGGGTACGGTGTCGGGGGTCTTGGTGGGTGCAGAGATCAACACGCGTTTGGCGCCTGCAGTGAGGTGTTCTCCGGCAGCTTCGGCTGTGGTGAACAGCCCGGTGGACTCCAACACGTAGTCAACATTCATGTCGCCCCAGGGCAGCGCCGAAGGATCACGCTCACTCAGACATGCAGTGGAGTGTGCGTCGGTCACCAACGCACCATTCTCGGCGCGAACGGTGTGTTCAAAGCGGCCGTGCATGGTGTCATAGTTCACCATGTAGGCGAGGTTCTCAGCTGGCACGAGGTCGTTCACCGCGACCACTTCAAAGGTGCCACGCCGCAGTGCTTCGCGGTACACGAGGCGGCCGATACGTCCAAAGCCGTTGATGCCGATACGAATCATGGGAGGTGCTCAATGTTGAGTGGAGGGATAGGAGAGGGGGCCTGAAACGGGGCATTGTACCCTCTGCTAGGGATCAGTCCTGCGCCCAGGATGTGTCTGGTGTACCGCTCAGGCGGTTGGCTGCGCGGGCCATGGCGAACAGCAGATCGCTGCAGCGGTTGATCCAGATCAAGGCCGTGTCAGAGACCTCTTCCTGCTGTTGCAGAGCCAGCATCGACCGCTCGCAGGCGCGAGCACAGGTACGGGCCACGTGCAGGCGAGCTGCGAGTTCACAGCCCCCGGGCAGGACAAATGTCTTGAGTGGCTCGTTAGCCCCATCGATCGCATCGATGTGGTCTTCCAGCGCGGCCACGTCGGCGTGGGCCATCCGTCGCACCTTGTCTTCGTGGGCGCTGCCAGGTGGCGTGGCCAGGTCGGCGCCCAAATCGAAGCAGCGATGCTGCAGGTGTGCGATCACGTCGTCCAAGGCGGTGGTGGTGGCGTCGATCGCCGCCCGTGCGAGCCCGAGTTGTGCGTTGAGGGCGTCGGCGTCGCCGTAGGCCACCACGCGTGGGTGCGTCTTTGGCACCCGTTGACCACCAAAGAGGCCCGTGGTGCCGTCATCGCCAGTTTTGGTGTACAGCC
>JAKVBU010000036.1 GCA_022446885.1 Phycisphaerales bacterium
CCCCCCCCCCCCCCCCCCCCCCCCCCGCCCCGCCCCCCCCCCCCGCCCCCCCCCCCCGGGCCCCCCGCGGCGCTGTCTGTCTCAACTCGCAAGACGGCGTCCGGCCCTGCAAGCGCTCGGGCGACCTGATTCACAGCGGCCCGCAGCGGGCGAATGCCGGAATCATCTTCATCCATCATCAGGGCGAGTTCCAGCACTTCATCGGGGGCAAATGCGCTTCCCAACTCGAACAGGCGCATGCCTCGAGCAGCGCCCTGATCGGCGTTGTGGGCCCGCACCTTCAGAAGACCGGTGAGCACGGACGGCCGCAGCGCCGACTCAGCCATGGCTCGCTGCGTCTGCAATTGTCTTGGGGCAGCCCCCAGCATCGAAGACGCCAGCTCGGCGCTCGTGAGTGTGTGGGTGATGGTCTCCAGAAAGCCCTCACCCTCCAGTGCTTTGGCGACAGCGTGGCGCCGGCGTGCATCTTCAGGTGTCGTGACCGGGCGAACACTGATGCGCTCCCGCACCGGCACATCGTCGAAGCCGTGCATGCGCATGACTTCTTCGATCAGGTCAACCTCGCGGTGGATGTCGCCGCGGTGTGGAGGCACCGTGCAATGGGCCGTGCCATCACTGAGTGAGGGTTCAAAGCCCAGTCGCTGAAGTGCATCAGTGATGCGTTCATCGGAGAGGTCCAGCCCCAGCAGACTTCGGCAGCGATCGAGCCGCATGTTGACACTGAGAGGCTCGGGCATCGGTGCGCCCACGACGACAGCGCCTTCGTCGAGGGTGCCACCGGCAGTTTCGAGGATCAGTGCGCACAGACGGCGGGCGGCGGCGTCGATGAGCAGTGGGGAAACGCCTCGCTCAAATCGGAAACTCGAATCGCTGGCGATGTTGTGCAGGCGGCTGGTGTGCCGTACCTGAACAGGATCAAAGGTCGCAGCCTCAATCAGCAGATTGGTGGTGGACTCGGTGACTGCGCAAGCTGCGCCGCCCTTGACGCCCGCAAGCGCAACGGGCTTGACGGCGTCGGCGATGACCAGTTCCGTGCCATTGAGTTCGATCTCTTCGGCGTCGTCGCCCAGCGGCAGGAACCGCTCGCCTTTGCGGGCCATACGCACCTCGATGCGGCCGCCTTCGAGTGTGTCCAGATCGAAGGCGTGGGTGGGCTGGCCCAATTCGAAGAGTACGAAGTTGGTGGCGTCAACCACGTTGTTGCGTGGCACATCGCCACGGGCTTCGAGCCTTGTACGCACTTGATCTGGGCTCGGGGCAATCGTGACGCCACGGATCACCCTTGCTGTGTAGGCGGGGCATGCTTCGGGTGCGAGATTGTCCACCTGAACGCTTACTGCCGGCCCGTTCGCCTGCACATTGCAGTCGGGCATGATCAGGGTGCGGCCCGTGGCGGCGGCCATCTCGCGGGCCAGCCCCGTGTGGCAGGTGCAATCGCCACGGTTGGACGTCATTTCGAAGTCCTGCTGGATGTCGCCAGCCATCTCACAGCGGTCTTCCAGCGGGAATCCAGCGGCGGTCAGGACGTCAGCCTGCTCGTCGGCGTCGGCAGGGCGGTCGAGGTAGTCGTTGATCCACGCGACACTGGTCAGCATGGCTGTAGTATCGCTCATTGCCGGGCCCTGTGCTCCGGGCCAGGAGCGGTCGATGCCTGATCAGAAGAAGCAAGCCCAGACGCCCAAGACCAAGGCTCAGCTTCAGCAGCAGATCGACTCTGGCAACAACTGGTTTCATCCCAAGATGATGCTGGGCGCGGCGGTCATCGCCTGTATTGGCGGTCCGATCTTCTGGGCCACGGAGATTCACCGCGACCTGGGCATGGCGGGCTTCCCGTGGGACCTCATCGTGATCACCGTCATCGTGTGGTTCTTCCTCTACTTTGGCTTGCTTGCCGCCATGCGGAATGTGGCCGGCCAGCGCATCTTCGCCATGCAGTCAGGTTGGAAGAAGGGTGGGCGAGGCGACGCCCTGGCGGCGGCCGGCATTGATGCGCCGCAGGCCAAGGCCAAGTCGCATGCCTTGAGTGGTCAGCACACCGACTACGCGATTGTCTTCAAGCAATTCGACGACCGAACGGTGGTGGCCAGTTCATACGATCTGAGATTGGGAGACGAGCGGGTGTCGTATTCCCGAGTCATGCTTGAGACGGGGACGAGTGCCCCCCGCATTCTGGTGCACAACCGAGGCATCGCCGAGCACGGGCTGCTGGGCAAGATCAAGCAACAAGGGCTCGCTCCGGTCTCCTTTGAAGTGGACGATTTCAACAAGCACTGGTCGGTCTTCGCTGAAGATGCCAAGGGTGCATTCGATCTGTTTGATCAGTCCACGCTGGATTACTTTTGCAGCAATCCCTCCGAGCACATTCAACTGGAGTTCTGCGGCGAGTTGATGCTGCTCTGGTGCCGAGGGGGCGGCATGGACCGCAAACTCGATCTGTTCAAGCAGGCGCAGGCGATTGCGGTCGCCGTACCTGACGATCTCATCGCACCCATCACAATTCTTGAGGACACGCCCGATGATGCCATGGGATAGGCTTGTGCCATGATCTGCCGGGCAATGTTGTTGGTACTGCTGTGTGTGGCAAGTTGCGCTCAGCCACGGATACATGTTGATGACCCGATCGCTGGGGTGCCTGATGACTTCAGCGTCGATCTGACAATTCTCGTCAACCCATCCGGCGAGAAGTCGCACGAACGCACCAGCCGATTGATCGTGTTGGCTGATGGGCAGTTGTTCTTCGACGCGATTCCAGGTCGCGGCCCGAACACCAAGCCCGGATGGGTGCGAACACTCGATCGCGAAGAGATGGCTCGGCTGTGGGACGCAGCCCTGCGGGCAGGGCTGGGCGATGCAACCAAGGCCGATGAGACGGCCGATCTACGACGAGCCCGCATGCCTGAGGCTGGCGGGTCGGTTTGGCTGGTGGCATTGACTGCAGACGGCGATCGATGGAACTTCCTGCGTTCATGGGGGGCTGGAACTGAGCCCGATGCTGCTCTGCGGATGTTCACCCGCGAGGCGTTGGCATTGGCTTGGGCGCCCGACACGCTGAGTGAGAGGCCCCTGGTCGAACCGCGGCGGTGGGACTTTGGCCCGGATCCATGGGGCGACTGGGCAGCTGCCACCACGGAGTCGCCCTGATGCGATGGGTCCTAGGGGTGTCGGCCCTGTTCATGTGTTTGGCAGGGTGCGCCGCGCCAGGTGGGCCGGGCGTCTGGCAAGGGCCCGGTCAAGGCATGGAAGTGAACATCTACCTGCGTGGGCCTCATTCGAAGTACGCCCGCTGGGCAGCAGGGCCGGGAAACGAATTGCGATTTGCTGGGGGTTTCAATGCTGCCACAGCCAACTGGACGTGGACTGGAGCGCTTACAGATGAGCAGGTGGCTCAGTTGGATGCCCTCGTGGCCAATGCCGATTGGTTGCATCAGGTGCCCGTCGGTGATGGCTTGAGTGGGAATGTGTGGGAGGTGACCGTGGCCTCGCCTTCGGGCCGCAACAGTTTCACGGTGGAGGGGCACGAGGCCTCGGTGGCGAAGGTCTGGGCGCTGCTGGAGCAGGCTGGCCGAGCGAGGTTTGCCCAAGACGAGCATCTTGTGCCCAAGGGCGATCTTGATTCGTATATTCAAGAGCGTGACGGCCAAACGGGGTCGCCAAAGGAGTGAGATCGATGCGGCAACGAGGAATGACGATCATCGGTCTGCTGGTGAGCATGGCCTGCCTGCTGCTGTTGGTGGCGGTTTCATTGGAAGCGCTCTCGACGGGCGGCGCGCCCATGGGCACCGGCGGCGGGCAGGGGCGAGGCGGCGTGATGGGTTCAGCCCGTGGCACGGTCGACTCGATGGGGCTCAGTCAGATCGTGAAGACGCTCTATGCCCGCAGCGTGTCGTCGCCCGGTGGCGGATTGCCTGTGCCCAGCGATAGATCCGGCGATGAGCGGCTTGATACTTCCGCCAGCCTGTGGAGCCTGATGATCGCTGAGCACGGTTTGCCCCCAGAGATACTTGTTTCGGGCAATGATCTGGGCGAAGTCGAGGTGTACGAACCCTACGACCGCAACGCCTACGACCCCCACAACGGCATCTATTGGGATGAGGGATTCTCCGCGGATCTGCACTCCGTCTCCAATGTGTCCTATGCCCATATGCCCCTGCACGGGCGGCGCATGCGCAATTGGAAGCGGATGGGGCTGGATGGGTCTTTCCCGCTCATCGGGCATCGCGGCCCGATGGATGGCATTGAGACAGATGAGTCGGTGACCTGCCCTGATGGAGTCTGGCAAGGTGCGGTGGCTTTCGGCGACGGGAGCGTCAAGACGCTTCGGGGTGTGAGGGCTTTCCAAGGTGGGCGCGACAACCTCTTCATGCTTGAAGAAGACGGTGGCAGCGACGCCATTCTTGGCTTCACCTCATACATGGACCGAGGCGGCCCGACCCTGCAGTGGGACTGAAGTCAATAAACTGCTCGCTCGCGGGCTGGTAGCTCAGTGGTTAGAGCAAGCGACTCATAATCGCCAGGTCGCAGGTTCGAGTCCTGCCCAGCCCATTGCTATTGAACATTGAACAAGCCGCTCTTGGGGCGGCTTGTTCAATAGTGGGCCGACTGCCTGCCCGCCGACCACAGTTCTCGGACGCCACTGCCGCGCCAATTGTGCAAGTCGCTTGGCTTGTTCGCCCGCACAGGCGCAAAGCACACGCCGCGGCAGCTTCCGTGGCACATCCATTGGGGCATCGAATTCGAGGCATTGGTGAACTGAGATGTCAGGAGCACTCATGCCCTTCAATTCCATCACCTTGTTGGTTCCCATCACCCTCGTTGCAACCGCAGGGGCAAACATCATCACCGTCGGGCCCGGGCTCGATGCTGAAACCCTGAACGACGCCCTCGCTATGGCCGCCGACGGCGACGAACTGGCCATCGCCTCCGGCACGTGGCTCGCCTCGGCGGCCGGCGAGGCGGTTGTTCACTTGGAAGATCGAGTGCTCACCCTCCGAGCATTGGATGCATCCGATCCGCCAGTCCTTGATGGGGGCGATTCAGGGCGGGCTTGCATTGTCGATGGCGGCACTGTGACGCTCGAAGACTTGGAGTTGCGCGGCGGCACTGTGACTGGCGGTGATATCGACGGCGACGGCGTCACGGCCGATTGGGAACGATCCGGCGGGGCGATCACGGCCAATGGTGCAACGCTCAATGTGCGTCGAGTCAACATCACAGCAGGTCATGCGCTGCACGGGGGTGCGCTGGCGGCGTGGGCGTCCACTGTGGCCCTCGATGATGTGGACATCTCCAATACCAGCGCGACCTTCTTTGGTGGCGGCCTGCGGACCCATGGCGGCATGCTGCACTTCACCGGTGGTTCGGTAGATGGGTGCGCTGCCGACACTGGGGGGGCGATGGTTGCTGGTGGTGGCGCAAAGATCACCATTGCGAATCTCGCCGTGAGCAACTGCGCCGCCACGTGGTATGGCGGCGGGTTGTGCTTTGATTCGTCTCAGTCTGCAGTTGAGACGCAACTGACGAATGTCAGCCTTGATGCCTGTCAGGCGGGGCAAAGTGGTGGAGGCGTGTATGCCTACGGGGGCACATTGGATGGGTCCTCCTTGTCGATGCGCAACTGCAGCGCTGTCAACGGGGGTGGGTTCGACGGCGTTGATGCGTCGGTGGCGATCAACGGCGGTTTGGTTGAGTTGAACACCGCGTCGAATCAAGGTGGTGGCTTTCGCATTGTGGATGGGCCTGCCCGATTGCAGAACATGTTGATTCGAAGCAATCAGGCCGTCTACGGCGGTGGGGTGATGCTGGACTGGTGTGATCTTGGACTCTTCAACGGCGTAACGCTCGATGACAACAGCGCTCAGTTGCGTGGTGGCGGCCTGTACACAGAGGGCGCCTTCGACGTGACCGTTGAGAACTGCACCGTGTCGAGTAACACCACGGGGTTGGGTGCCGCAGGTTTGGAGTTCACAGCTTCGTGTCTTGGGTACGTGTCGTCTTCGGTGTTTTGTGGGCAGAGCGTGCACATGGCAGGCTCGTGGCAGGACGATGGCGGCAACACCTTCGATGACGCGTGTGCGGGCGGGTCGTGCATTGGTGATGTTGATGGGTCCGGCCAGATAGACCTCATCGACTTGATGGACTTGATTGAAGCCTGGGGATCGGGCCCGGGTACGGCCGATTGCGATGATGATGGTCAGGTCGGTGTGCTCGACTTGATCCTGCTGCTGAAGCGTTGGGGCGCATCCTGCTGAGGGCGAAATGGGGCTTGCCTCGAGCGAGCACCCTTCGTGTCCACCGACCTCAGCCCTTGAGTTGTTGCAGCAGCCCTTCGTGCAGATGACCATTTGATGACAGGGCACGAGTGACGGATGAGTCAAACGCCCGTTCACCGTTCCAGTCGGTGAATCTGCCTCCAGCTTGCCGCAGCACGGCGATGATGGCGCTGATGTCCCACGGATTGAGTTCAGGTTCGATGACGGCATCTACTCGCCCGGTCGCCAGCAAGAGCGACGAGTGGCAGTCGCTCCAGCCACGTGTGCGCCGCACGGCTCGGTGCACCCGCAGCCATGGCTCGGGGTCATCGCCCATGTAGTCGAGGCTGGTCATGCAGACCATGGCATGATCGAGTTTGCGTGTTCGGCTGACGCGTGCCTGCACCGGGTCGTCGTCGCCGCGCCGCCAGAAGGCGCCCGCTTCGGTGGCCCACACGGTTTCATCGAGGCCGGGAAAGTGCATGACGCCGGCAACGGGCTCGCCATCATGTTCAATGCCCACGAGCAGGCCGAACACCGGCACGCCGTGCATGAAACTGACGGTGCCGTCGATGGGGTCGATTACCCAACGCCATCCGGATGTGCCTTCCTGCTCGCCGCGTTCTTCGCCAAGATGTCCGTCTTCGGGGAAACTCGATCCGATCACGGCTCGCATGAGCGCTTCGGCTTCGCAGTCGGCGCTGGTGACGGGGGAGCCGTCGGCTTTGTCGGTCACGTCGAGTGTGCCGGCGAGGGCTTCATTGAAACTGTCCATGACCATGCCGCCGGCGGCGTTGGTAACCCGCAGCGCAAGATGCACGCGGTCGGCTTGCTCAGCGGGGGCCTCGGCCAGAGAGTCGAACAGGGTGGGCATGTTGAGAGCGTACCGCGGGCCGGAGCAGTGGGTGGTGCCGCGGCGGGGCAGTCTTGTACTTGTAGGGCCAAGTTGACGTTGGCCTCTGCTAGGGTCATCGCATGTCTGGTGAGATTCGATACAGCCACACCCAGAAGGCCACGCTGATTCGCCTGGCGTTGGCCGTGATGATCGTGGGTCTGGCCGTGGGGGCGGTGTTGGTGACGCAGGCGCTCTGGATTCCGGTAGGGGTGCTCTTGCTATGCCTGCTGCTCTTTCACAGTCTGCGAGTCGAGATAGACGCTCGCCATGTGCACATCGCCTTTGGTATCGGCCTCATTCGCCGCTCAATCGCCTTGTCGGACATTGCGTCTTGTGAGATCGTGACCACTCCTTGGTACATGGGCTATGGCATTCGATACGTCTTCAAGGGCTGGATGTGGAATGTCTCGGGCAAGTGGTCGGTGGAATTGACCTACACCAGCGGGGGGCATTTCCGCATTGGTACCGACGAGCCTGAAGCACTGAAGGCTGCGCTCGATGATGCTGGAGGTCGGTAGACGCCAACAGTCTGGGGTGGGCGTTCATCATGAGCGGGGCACATGCGGCACAGGCCTGAATACGAGACAGGCCTGCATGAAGGACAGGCCCTCGACATTGGATTTCAGTCTTCCATGACCACGAGTGCATCGCAGGGCACTTGGGTGATTCGGATAGTTTCGAGGCGATCTGCAGGGTCGGCGCGATACCCACACGTGCTGTCGGGCTGTATGCGACCACCCCCTCTCCAAAGGTCAAAATACACAAGCACCACGTCGGGGGAGTGTTCGCTCGCGGCCAGAACTTCTCCCTTCAGGCCTCGGCGCAGGCCATCTGGCCAATTGACATGTCGCTCAAGTGCAACGCGATCGCCGACACGAAATTCACCCTCGCAGGCGCACTCGATGGGGCCATCGCAGGCTGATGGCCGGCATGCGGTGTCGTCTCCGGCGTAGACGCCTCCCAGAGCCATACAACTGTCGGCCGTAGCCAGACGGCACCAGACCCCATCGATACAACAGGCCCCTGAGGTGTCAATGTCATGTTCGCCTCCAAGGAGATCCTGGCAGTAGACCTTGGTCGTGGACCATCGATCAAGAAAGGCGTGCCACCCACAGTGAATTGCCCAAAGCCCATTGCGATGTTGTTGGGCCCGAATCTCCGGTCGCTCTTCGACCCAGTCGTCCCACAGCACAGTGATCATGCCTGGGAAGGCACCTTGTTCAGGATCATGGGCCGCGATCGCGGTTCCCTGATGCCCTACGGCGAGCCCCGGGCCTCGGTGGTGACGCAGCAGGGTCACGCGATCGCCGACTCGAAACTGCCCGTCGCAGTTGCACAGTTGATCTCCCAATTCGTCTGCATCTACACAGAGCACCTCGTTGCAAGAGACGTCTGCGCCCCACCAGCGTCCGCCAACAGACACACACGCATCCTCCGCCTCGATCGAGCACAACTCACCATTGCAGCAAGCGCCGCGTGGTGGGGGCGGCCCCCAGTGTTCAAAGATTCGAATGAGATCTTCGATGCCTACAGTGCAGTCGCCGTTGATGTCTTCGCGTGGGCGATCAGCTTCCTGCTGCCCCCATCGGCCGAGCACGCGAAGAAAGTCCTCGATATCGACATCGCCGTCACCGTTGATATCTTCGTGCTGCCATCCTTGCCCACAGTTGCACACAGTTCGACAGGAAACGCCATCTCCCATGTACAGGCCGCCGCGTGCGGTGCATGTTCTCTCGGACGACCAGACACACGATCCCCTCAAACAACAGGCGCCTCGGGCTGGTGGGCAGCCAGGCTTCAGGTCTTTGCACATCACCCACCAACTCTTGGTTTGACTGAATGCCTCGTGCCCACAGGCACACCACTTTCCAGAGGCAGGATCGCCGTTGTACCAGTTGAACCAGACAACCAGAACGGCCTTGCCATGTGGCTCGCTGCAGACCACCTGACCGCATGATCCCTTGGGCAAGTCTGGAGCGCCTCGCGGGTTCGCGACGATGGTGTGCACCGTCATTCCAGCTTCGAACTTTCCATTGCAGAAGCATCGGTTCACATCTTCTGCCGCGAGAGCTGCGTGTGTCAGGAAGACTGCGACCAGGGTCGCAATCATCGATGTCATTGTCATGTGATGGGTCAGCGAGGAATTGGTGTCTGTGTCAGCTATGTGCATGTGAAACTCCCGGCCAGCTGTGCGCCATGGCGGGTCTTCATGTGCCATTACGATGGGCAAGCTGAAAAAGGGGTCTCTTTGCGTTTGCACAACCCGCACAGAAGGCGCAGTTGCCTTGAACTGGTGGAACTGTGCTCCCAATGCTGCCGGAGGTTTTTGGCAAGGGCAGGATCAGGTGCCCCACGAGAACCGTCAGGCTGATGCAAGTGATTGGCCTAGTAGAGGCAGGCAATACCATGTCAGCCGATCAGCAGTCATGGGTGCGTCTCAGTCGATCGGGTGCAGGTGGGCATCAGACCCCGGTAGATCAAGGGCACAGACCCCAAGATGCCAGCACTGACAGCACATCATTGGTGTCAACGATCCCATCGTGGTGAGTGAGGGAGTTGCCCCGTTGGACTGCATCATCGTCAACGATGGTGCCTTGATCGGCGCGGTTTGCAGACGCTGGGCGGGTGTCGCTCATGCGCCCAGTCTACTTCTCCCTCTCCGAATCTCCCTCGCTACTGTTCTTTGCATCTTCCATACAACCCACGCCCCGCCGCATTGCTTTCCAGATGTTCAATGGCCCAGTCAGGTAGAATGCCCCCTTGGCCCCGGTAGCTCAGTTGGATAGAGCAGCGGACTTCTAATCCGCAGGTCGCATGTTCGAATCATGCCCGGGGCGTTCGGGAAGGGGGTTCTCTCTCGATGTGTGAGTGAATGTGTGAGTGATCCGCTACCACTCGCACGTGATTGAAGTGAACTCACCTGCTCACCGGGGGTGCCGGGGGACAAGCCAGTCCGTCTCAACAGTAACCGTGTCTTTTGATTCGCGACACCTGTTGGAATTGGTGTCGAAACCATCTATACACAGCACCCTCTGAGAGGCCGTAGGATCTTTTCTAAGAGCTCCAAATTTTGGGTGACCCCGTCGTTTTAGTCATCAAACGCGCTGAGAAAAGCGCTCCGGGCCTCTCAAAAGACGCTGTGCATATAGACGTATTAGATCTGACCAGATGAACACAAATTGGTCAGTTCAAAGACGTGTTGGAAGAGTGAGATCAGTTTCAAAGTTAACAATCATCTTCACCTACCTGAGTCTTCCTCAG
>JAKVBU010000037.1 GCA_022446885.1 Phycisphaerales bacterium
AAACGTCCAAGCATGAGAGAGTTCGGTCCAGTCATCACCACTGTAGGTGTTGCTGCCGCCAGCGGATCCTTCGTAGGCGGTGATGTCATCACTAGTCGTGTAATGCGCCCAGATACGTGCACTGGAGTAGCCATTGTTATTGCTTCCCAGTCCCATGAAAGACGCATTGATGACCATCTCGTCAGTCAGACCGGTGATCCAGCAGACATAGGCCTGCGGTGTGCCGCCAATAGGATCCTCTGTGAGGGCCAGCACATTGTCGGATCCACCCTGTGGATCAGCCACGACCTCAGCGTTGCTGAGGTTGCCGTAAGACCCCATGATGGTGCCGCCGTTGTCCCAGTTGTAGTCGCCTTCAATGTAAGCGCCGCCGAGTGCCGCGCCGGTAAGCGCCAAGGCGCCTGCAGTTGCCAATCCAAGCTTGAGTGTTCGCATCTTCCTTCTCTCTCCTACCCCACGAGTGGGGGCCTGTCTTCTCTTTCGCAGACCCTCTCTCCCGAGGCCTGCGGCTCGATCATAGCGGGCAAGAGCATCCCCACAACGAGCAGTGGCGGTTTTTCTCGAGTCTTCCGCCACCCCCAACCCACGCTCCGACGGGCACTTGTACCCCTCCACCTCACCCCCCCTCACCCCCCCTCACGCCCCCCCGACACCCTCGGATCACCACGGGGTTGGGGTTCAGGCACCCCTGAGCAGCCCGGAAGGGCCCCCAAGGGTCTTTTTTCAGGTGAAGGCGCACGGCCGACCAGACCGCGTCTCCTTGAAGTGCACGTCAAGCACCCCTTCAAGGAGTACGACCATGACCCGCACGACCAACGCCGCAACCACCTTGCTGGGCACCCTGAGCCTGGCCTCCATGCTGGGCTCGGCCGCCATGGCAGCGAGCCCCCAACTCGACACCACTGCGACAAAGGCCCGAACGTGGACGGCCGAAACCTCGGTTCAGGCCATGACGGCTCGCCCCCACGCCCCCAAGCGCGTCATTCTTCGCCTCGATGGCATGAAGCCCGTCAAGGCCAAGTTGGCCCTTGCCAAGTTCCTCGCGTCTACCGGCGGGCGGGTCGTGTACGAGTCAGAACTCGTAGAGGGCATGCTCATCATTGAAACAACGACAAGCACCTCGATGAGCCTGCATGCCTCCAAGGCAGAGCAAGAAGGCTTCCTCTGGTCACAACCAGACTTTGAGAGCCACTCGACGGCGACCAACGACCCGCACTGGCAACAGTTGTGGGGGCTTCGCAATGACGCATCGGGCTACGACAACCCCCACGGTGAGGAGAAGTGGCTCCAAGGCACCGCCGGCATGGACATCCGCGCTGAAGCGGCCTGGCAAACACAGCCCAATGGCAACGGCGTCATCGTCGCCGTAATCGACTCAGCCATTGACATCAATCACCCTGATCTTCGTGACGCAATCTGGGTGAACACCGACGAGATTCCCGGAAACGGCATCGACGATGACAACAACGGCTACATCGATGATGTCAACGGTTGGAGCTTTGTACACAACGCCCCAACCTGGACCCCCCAAGATCATGGCACGCACTGCGCAGGCACCATCGCTGCCACGGGCAACAACGGTGAAGGCATCGTCGGCGTCGCTCCAGGGGCAAAGATCATGCCACTGCAATTCCTCAATGGTCTGCAAGGTGGGTATGACAGCGATGCCATCCGTGCACTCGAGTACGCCGTTGCCAACGGCGCCCAGATCTCCAACAACTCATGGGGTGCGCCTGGAGGTTGGAACCCGGCGCTGGTGGAAACCATCCAGCAGACAGTCGCACAAGGTCACTTGCTGATCATCGCTTCAGGAAACCACGGCGGCGACTGTGGGTTCCCCGCCAATGTTGACTCCGATGGCGTTGTCTCGGTTGCTGCCATTCGAGCCGACGGTGAGATGGCAGGGTTCTCCGCACGAGGCCAGGAAGTGGATCTGGCGGCACCTGGATGGGGCATCGTCAGCACCGTTCCAAACGGACAGTACGTCAGCTATCAGGGCACGTCCATGGCCGCTCCCCATGTGTCTGGTGTGGCCGCCCTTCTGGTAGCCAACAACCCGCAGGCCACTCCGCAGCAACTCCGTCAGGCGCTGCTCTCAAGCACCCGCCAACTGGACAGCCTCAATGGTCTGGTCAACACCAATGGCACGCTGGACGCAGCCGCTGCCCTGCAGGCCCTCGCTGACGGTGGCAATGGCGGCGGCGACGGAGGTGGCGATGGTGGCGGCGATGGTGGCGGCAACGGCGGCGCCTACGGTCTCATCGCTCACGATGGCGGCGCGCCCGAACGCATGAGCCTGCTGCTTCAGCCCCAGGGCATGCAGTGGAACGCCTGCCGCGAAGACGCCATCACCGCCCTGCCCGCAGGCAACGGTGGCCAGACGCTGAACCTGGGCGACGAAGACAAGGTCAATGTGCAGCTGCAGCACGCCTTCAACTTCGGCGGCGAGTCCATGACGCAGATCCAGGTGCACAGCAATGGCTCCATCACCTTCGCCGACGCCACGGAGAACGACTGGCAGGGCACAGCTGACGTGTTCGCCACCGCCCCCCGCGTCGCCCCGATGTTCACCGACCTCGATCCCACCGCGAGCGGCGCCATCAAGGTGCAGCACCTGCAGGGCCGAACCGTGGTGAGCTTCATCGACGTGCCCGCCTACGGACAGAGCCAGGGCAACACCATGCAGGTCGAGCTGTTCGCCGACGGAAACATCCGCATGAGCTGGATGGACCTGCCCGCCTTTGGCAGCCAGAACGCCATCATCGGCCTGGGCGCTCCGGGCATGGGGCAGGCCCAGACGGACTTCACCCAGCAGCAGCTCTGCCAGCAGGATCCCCCCGCCGGCGGCCCCTGCACCGAAGACGTCAACGGCGACGGCGTGGTGCAGGTGGAAGACCTCATCCAGGTGCTGCACGCCTGGGGTCAGTGCCAGTGATCTGAGCACGAGCAAAACAAGACACACCGCCGTCGGGCATCAGGCACCCGGCGGCGGTGTGTCAGATGTTGCGCCCTTACACCTCAACCAGGGCCCGCCGCCTCTACAAACACGCCGTCCACGATGATGCCTTCTCCCTTCACTGGGGTCAGCACCCGCACCGTGGCGGTAGACCCACTGTGCAGCGTGCAATCCGGCGGGTGTTCGAGCAGGATCCGCACCGGAAATCGCTGAGCCAACCGCACCCAGTCGATCGCCGGTTCGACATCGGCCAACGCATTGACCGTGGCTCCCGCCGGCGGCGTAATGGCCTTGCCCACCCCCTGCACGATGCCGCGCAGTCGCTGCCCGGGGCATGCGAGCACCCAAACTTCGGCCTCCATGCCGGGCTCAATTCGATCCAGCAGCGTCTCACGATAGTTGGCCAGTACGAACCACTGCGTGTCGTCTACGAGGGCAAAGACCTCTTCGCCCAGATTGGCGTATTCGCCACGAGCCGTGTTGAGATTCGTCACGTAGCCCGACACAGGCGCACGAACCACGCAGTAGTCAAGATTGAGCTGAGCCTCTGCCATGTCAGCCAGCGCCTTGTCACGCCGGGCATTCGTGCGCCGACCATCGGCGCCCTGTTCCTGACCGATCAAACGCTGCGCCGCATCGAGGCGCGCCTGCGCCCCTCGCACAGCCGCCGCGGTGGCCTGCGCCGTAGTGCGAGCCTTCTTCACCTCATCGGGCGTCACGAATCGCTCGGGCAAGAGCGGTTCGACCCGAGCGAGGTAATCCTGTGCGTAGGCGTCGGCGGCTTTCGCCTCTTCCAAGTCGGCCTCGCGAGCCTGGGCATCGCGGCGGTAGGCCTCCACCTCCAAGTCAACCAGCGCCAAGGCCGCCTGGGCTGAGGCCAGAGCCGCTTCGTAGGGCCGCGGGTCTACCACGAAGAGCACGTCACCAGCGCGCACACGTTGATTGTCTTGCACATTGAGTTCGACGATGTTGCCGCTCACGTGGGCGGCGATACCAACGACATTTGCCCGAACGAAGGCATCCGTCGTTCGCGGGTGAATCGTCAACTCTCGCCATGTGAACGTGCCAAAGATCGCCACGGCCAGAAAACTGGCCACAGCGATGCTCCGCCCGATCCGACGGCCTCTTGCCTCGTCAATCTCAGAACCAGGCATAGAGCACCAACCAAGTGAGCAGCGTGAATGCAGTGAACATGGCCAGGTAGGTCAGCGGCTTGATGGGTACAAAGGCGTGAATGCCACCACGCTCCAGGCCCCAATGTGTCAATGACGTGGCGAGCAAGCCGCTCACCATCGCCACCAGCCAAGCTGGAAAGAACGCCCCCTCGACATTCATCAGCGGATCGCAGCCGCCGAGCACGCCCGTGGCTGCCAGCAACAAGATGAGGTGGGCAGGTCGCTCCATAGCCATGGCCAGTGTACGTATAGTGCCCCTACGGCCGCGACAGGACCGATCAAGCCAACCAGCTGGAGGTCGCAGGATGCGAATCAGCACACCCCTCATGCTCATGTGTCTGGCAGCTGCACATGCTGGCTGCACCCGTGCCCACCCGCTGGCTGAGTGGCAACCCGATGCCTATGCGCCAGCTAGCCCAAGTGGCACCTGGTCGGCGCAGTGGTGGAATGAAGTGGCGACGGGCCACACGCCCCCTGCCCACACAGGCCCAGTGCGCACGCCTCAACTGCCCGTTGATCTGCCCACAGCCGCGGTCACGCTGGCAGGGGCAGTGGACATAGCCCTCCAAGCCACGCCCGAGACACGTGTCGCATGGGCACAGGCCCGAGAAGCCGCCGCGCTATACGGGGTGTCTCGCAGCGCCTGGTATCCCCAGCTCACGGCCTACGTCGATGCGGCCTACGACCGAGACCTGTTCCCATTCGGCGGTTCGGACAACATCATCCGACTCGATGAATTCAGCGCCGGGCCAGGCGCCCAACTCACGTGGACATTGCTCGATTTCGGTCGCCGCGATGCAGATGATCGCCGCACCCGCGACTCGCTGCTCTCTGCCAATCTGCAATTCAATCGATCGATTCAACTCGTCGTGCACGGCGTGCAGACGAGCTTTTTCCAAGTAGAAGCGGCAACCGCCACCCTCGAAGCGGCCCGGCAGGATCACGCGCTCACCAGCGCCCTGTTGGTTGCCGCCGAACAACGCCTCCTGCTTGGCCTGGGCACCATGCCTCAAACACTCGCAGCGCGGCAGGCCGACGCGGCAGCTGGCTATCAAGTGCAAGCAGCCCGCAGCGACCTCCACGATGCACGCACTGAATTGCTGAACGCCATGGGGCTCCCTCCCGGGGCACCGGTACTTTTTGCCACCGGCGATGCAATCGCCCTGCCCAGCGCACTGCAGGTAGGCGTGGATCGACTCACGGAACTTTCGCTGGTATCTCGCCCCGATGTCAGTGCTGCCATGGCCGACGTGCAAAGCGCCCGAGCTGAAGTTGATCTGGCCGCAGCCCAGTTGAATCCGCAGGTGGATCTCGTCGCCGATGTGGCCTATCAGTACTACGACTACGCCCTCAAGCACTTCCCCTCTGGAACCGCGCCCTTGAGCGGCACCAGTTGGGAGCCCACCTGGTCAGTGGGTGTTTTTGGTTCGTGGATGATCTTCGACGGCGAAGCACGACACAATCTGGTGCGGGCCGCCCGGGCCCGGCATGAAGCGGCCCAACAGCGGCTGCAACAGGTGCGTCTGGCGGCAGCGGGTGAAACATGGGACGCCTTCTTCGACTACCGGGCAGCGATCGATCGACACGAGTGGGCCTTGGCATTGGAGACCAGTGCCAGGGAGCACATGGCCGCTGAGCAGTTTGCATTCGATGCTGGCCTTCGCACCATGCCCGACGTGCTGGCAGCTCAAGCGGCGCTGTCCTCTGCTCGATCGATTCGCATCGACTCCCGCGCTGATGTGCTGATCGCCTCGGCGGATCTGGTGCTGGCGACGGGCGACCTCACGACCAGCCCTGCCTCGACGGCCCCCTGAGGCTCGACAGGGCAGGCTGCTCGAGATTCGGTCGATGCTCACGTCCTGCCCTTGAACCGGGCACGAACCTCGGCCGCCTCCTGGTACATCGGCTCGATCGCCCGAAGCAGTTGGTCGAAGTAGCCCACGTGCGTATCGAGCGCGGCTCGATCCTGCCCCTGCAGTTCAAATTGCCGGGCTGTCTGGGCAAGAGCGGTCGCTCGAACTGACGCCAGATCCACCTCTTCAACACGCTCACCTTCAAGGACCTGCGCAATCGACCGCATGGCTGCCTGAGCGGTCTGCCTCAGTTCGAGGGCACCGGCGTGGCGATGCAGGATGTCCTTCCACTCAGGGTGCTCAATTCGGTTTCGCACGATCAGCAAGGTGCGAAGCATCGCATCCTGCATCGACACGCCAAGCCTCAGGGCCGGCATGCCCTGATCAAAGCCGATGCCATGTTCGAATCTGGCCTCCTCACGAAAGCGGTAGGCATCGGCCAGCAACCAGGCCATGCGATAGCGCCAACCGTGCATGGGCCGCAGACGCTCTTCCTCTCGAGGATCACGCAGACCCACATCGAGCGTGTCAGCCATGGTTCGCATGCATTGCGCCAGCGACTCGAGCAACCGGTCGGTAGCCCGAACAGGCCAGAGCACACGCAACACAATGCCTGACACCGCCAACCCCAGCAGGATGCCCCAGATTCGGTTCACTGGTTCAGACAACGAGGCAGTGGGATAGTCAGTTCCCAGAAAGGTCATGACCAGCACCAGCCCGAACTGCAGCCCGCTGTAGGCCGTGTCCCACGGGCCGGCCATCAGCCAGCCGGTGATGAGCGAGACCACAAAGATCACGGCAAGAATCCCAGCAAGATCATTGGTGTTGGCGATTGCAGTGGCAAGCAACACGACGCCAAAAATGGCCCCGACGAGCGCCCCTGCGATGCGCTGTCTTGCCTTAGCTAAAGACGCACCAATCGTCGGCTGAATCACAAGGACCGTCGTAACCACAGC
>JAKVBU010000038.1 GCA_022446885.1 Phycisphaerales bacterium
GTTGCCGATGGCCTCTGCGACGCGTGCGTTCACTGCACTGTCGCCGGTGCGGGCACGGTCGCTTTGGCGACCATCATGGCGGCGGGCATCGTGTTCGCCATGGCCATCGTGGGCACCGTCATGTGCATGCGCATGGTGCTCGCCGCTGTGGCCATGTTCATGGGTATGGCCGTCGTGGCGATCGTCGTCGTCAATGGCGATGGCCATGCTTGAGACGCCCAAGCCGAGTGTGGCCACCATGGCGGCAGCGGTGATCAGGCCATGGCCTAGTGTGTGTCTTTGAGGGGTGGTCTTCATCAGCGATCTCCGATCTGGGGGCGAGTGGCGGATTGGCAGCGTGCTGTCTCAGGCAGATTGGGGCTGCGGTGCACCATCTTGTACCGTGGTTCAAGGCCCAAGGGGAAGACGTCCCCCGCAAAAAAGCGTGGGTGCCTCGCTGCAAGACTCGCTACGCTCGGTACATGTGCAAGGTGCTCCCCGTCATATCTTCTGTCGTGCTGGCTATTTCTCTATCCGGGGCTGCTGCCGCCCAGGGCAAGGCGACGGGGACGGACACATCTGGAGCAGATGACCAGCTGCATGAACTTGGCCTCGGCCTGAAGGCGGCAATTGCCAGTGGCGTGATGTCCGATGAGGAAGCCATGGCGATCTGGTCCGCAGCGGTGGCCAGCCAGCAGCAGGACAAGGGTGCTGCGGCCGCCAACAAGGCAGATCAAGCGAAGGGATCGGCCAATGGCCTGCGTTCACTCTGGCCGCCCCAGCCTGGGCGCGTGCGCGACATCGTTCGGGCTGACTTCCTCACCCGTGATGCGGCGGTGTTTGTGGAGGCGCTTGAACTCGAAGAGGAACAAGCCGCAATTGTTGCCATGGTGCTGGCCGATTACGACGAGACGTGGCGGGCTGCGGTTGAGGGACTGCAGCAGGTGCTTCTGGCGTATCACCGTAGCAGGGCTGCCCACACGATGGACCAAGCGTTGACGCATCTTCAGACGCCCGTCAATCCCGATGCGATCAATGTGGACGACGCGATGGGGTGGGTGCGACGTCATGAGAAGGCCGCTTCAGGCAAGGCCGCTTCAGGCAAGGCAGGCCAAAGCGAGGCCGATGGCGGTACCAATGGCGAGGCGCGAGCGGACAAAGTAGCTCAAGTGCGTGCCGACATGCAGGAGGCCGTCGCCCAACTCCAGGCGAATCTTGCTGACATCCGGGCGAGGACTGCTGCGCAGCTCGCCGCCCGCGCCGACGAGGACACCGTGGATGCCCGCGCCGTGCTTGCCCAGATTGATGCCACGTTGGATGTGCGTCAAGCAGTCCGTGTAAGTGTGGTGGAGATGCTGGAGTCGATCATTGCGGTTGATGACTCGGCCGCCAACATCGTGCTGTCGGCGGTGCTGGATCAGATCGCCATCGACCGCGGGCACCAACTTGCTCGGTTTCATGGCGAACGTATCGTGCCCGAGCAGATGGCCTTCGATGTCTACGGCGGTGACGTGCCGCCTGCCGTGCAGCAGGTGATCGATTCGTCTCGACCCATTCGTGCCATGTTGGTCGAGTCGCGTCGGCTCGGTGCACTGGCCAGCGAACGAGCTGCATGGGCTTTCAAGGTGCGGGTTGATGCGTTGGAGGCAGCCGGGGAGAAGATCGATCCTGAGGAGGCCGCCGATCTCATGGCAGCATGGGACATGGTCTGGCGGGATCAAATGGCGACATCCACCTCCATTCGCGACAGGGCCCTGGAGCAGACTTTCGCTGTGATGGCGGCCGCCGATGACGATCAGGCTGATGCACTGTGGCACTCGGCCATGCGACAGGGATTCGGTCGCATCATGCGGACTCGGCCTGTGCAGCGGCTGCTGCATGCCGCGGAGACGATCGACACGCTGGATGAGGCTCAATCTGCCGCACTCACAGCCCTGCAGGTGCAGGTCGAGGCTGAGTTGCGACATCTGAGGCAGTTGCACATCGAGCATCAGATGACCACGGATGACATGTTGGCTCGCATCGCACCGAGTGAACAGGTCCGAGGTATCGCCAAGGATGCACTTGGGCTGGGCGAACTCAGCGACGCGGTGCGGCGACTGCGTGATAGGGAAACCGAGCTCTACACTGCGACGCACGCCCGTCTGGAGGTGATCCTCACACCCGAGCAGTTCGCCGCACTGCCTGCGGCTCCAGATGTGAAGACGGCCGTACAAAGCAACTCCAGCCGCGTGGACAAAGCGCTCCCCAAGGGTGGAGGCAAGGGCAAGGCTGACAATGGCATCTAAGCGATTGAAGCCGCTGCACGTGTGTCTGCTGACCAATCAGGATCTCGATGATCCTCAGGTCCTCAAGGATGACTGGCCATGTGACCCGCGGCCCTTTCTCCCGGAGGCTACGTGGCATTTGACCGTGCTCGAGGACAAGCCCTCTGCGGCGGGCATCGTGCGGGAGCGGATCGAGGGTGGTGTCCACGGTGATGGCACCAAGCCCTTTGATGTCTTCTTCAATCTGTGTGACGGCGCCGCGGATCAGCCCGATGCCCCTGGTATTGAGGTGATTCTGGAACTCGAGGCTGCTGGCGTGCCGTACACGGGCGCATCCAGTGAGTGTTACGAACCCACGCGTGCCCGGATGAAGTCGGTTTGCAAATCGATTGGTGTGGCCACCCCCGCATCGGTCACGGTGCAGAGCGAAGACGACATGCCCAAGGTGCTCGCCAAGCTCGACTTCCCCATGTTCGTCAAGCACCACAATTCCTACGCGAGCGTGGACATCTCTCGGCACTCGAAGGTGGTGTCGGAAGCTGGTCTGCGACGGCAGGTGCGCAAGATCACGGCCAAGCACGGGGCGGCACTGGTCGAGGCGTACATCGACGGGCCAGAGTGCACGGTGTTGGCCGTAGAGAACCCCGACGATCCTGAGTCGCCAATCCTCTACACACCGGTGCAGTACGAGTTTCCCGAGGGTGAGCACTTCAAGCACTCGGACATGAAGTGGGTGAACTACGGCGGCATGCAGACATGTCCGGTGGACGATCCAGACTTGGCCGCACGGCTGCGCGACGAAGTGGGGCGATTCTTCACGGCCATCGGGTGTGCTGGCTACGGCCGCTGTGATGTTCGGATCGGCCCCGACGGGACGCCCTACATCTTGGAGATCAACACCAATTGCGGCGTGTACCACCAGCCGGCGGATTACGGCTCGGCAGACTTCTGCCTCACGCTTGATCCGGAAGGGCACGAAGGCTTCACCCGCACGTTGGTGAAGGCCGCCTTGGCGCGGGTTAAGCGAGGCTGGACCCCTAGCCGCCGAGAGCGACAGGTGTTCAAGTACGCCCGCGCCGTGCAGTAGCGGGGGTCAGACTCCCTTTGCTTGTCTCTGGTGCCTGAGGTGCCGCAGATTCGGCAGCCGACGTCAATGGGGATGGCATTTTTGGTGTGCAGGATGTCCTCGATGTGATCAGTGCATGGGACGATCTGCCCTGGCGCCGAGGTGCCAGCTGCGATACAGTCAGCAGCATGCAGCATCTTCTGGAGCCAGTACGTGATCTTCTTGCCGCGATCAAGACCATGTCGATGGAGTCGAGCCTTGGCACTATGACGTATGCCGTCGAACCACTGCGGCACTCTGGCATGACCATGCCGCAGATCAAGAGACCGTGCATGTTTGGTGCTCATGAACCGGCGTGGCTGGTATTAACGAGAGCAGCACAGTCATGATCGAGATAGGTTCACGTGCGCCGGCCTTCACGCTGAAAGACCAGTCGGGCACACCGCATCGTCTGAGCTCGTATGCCGGCAAGTATGTTGTGTTGTACTTCTATCCCAAAGACGACACTTCCGGCTGCACGAAGCAGGCCTGTGCCTTTCGCGATGACAAGCGGAAGTTCAGTCGCGCGGGTGCTGTCGTGCTTGGCGTATCGCCGCAGGGTGAACCAAGCAAGGCGAAGTTCGCGGCGAAGTACGAGCTCAATTTCCCCGTGCTCGCCGATGACGACGCCAGCGTCTGCACCAAGTACGGGGTGTGGCAGGAAAAGTCCATGTACGGTCGGAAGTACATGGGCGTGGTGCGTACCACCTATCTGATCGATCCGGCCGGCACGGTGGTGCAGCGGTGGGACAAGGTCAAGGTGGGTGACCACGCCGAGGCGGTGTTGGAGTTCATCAAGGCACGTTGACCCGCGTAGCGTTCCTCGGACTTTCCAAAAGGTTTTCCGTTCGGGCGGTAGGTTGCACAGTGCAGCAGGCGTTCTTGCTGATCGGCGAGGGCGGCGGCGGTGTACATGGACCCACTATGGTAGTGCTCATGGCACTGCAATTCGGCACCTGGGTTGTTCGGTTGCGAAGGAGGCGGTCGTGCGGGAAACGGAGTGGTCTGTTGGTGGCGGCGGGCTAGTTCACAAGACCAGAAGATTGGTCGATGCTGCGTGGTTTCATTGGGTGATCACAGGCTTGATCATTCTGGCTGCTGTGCTCGTTGGGTTAGAGACTTCAGTCACTGTGATGAGTGGCTACAGCGGCATCGTGGTGGCACTGGATCAGTTGGTGCTTTGGGGCTTCTTGGTCGAGGCTGTCCTGAAGCTCTTTGCGCACTCCCCACAGCCGCTGAGGTACTTCCGGGACCCGTGGAATGTGTTTGACTTTACGATCGTCGTCGTGTGCTTCTTGCCATACACGGGGTTGATTCCAGACGACGCGCACTATGTGCAGATCTTCAGAATGGCCCGATTGGCGAGGACAATCCGCTTGTTGGAGGCATTTCCTGAGTTGCAGCGGCTGGCTGCAACGCTTCTCAACTCGCTGAAGTCGATCTTCTACATCTCACTGCTGTTGTTGTTGTGCTTCTATGTCTTTGGCGTACTCGGCGTGTTTCTCTTTCGCGAAAATGATCCTGTGCACTTTGGCAACCTCGGGAGATCGATGTTGTCTTTATTCCGCGTCGTCACGATGGAAGATTGGACCGACATCATGTACACCCAGATTTGGGGCTCTGAGGTGTACACCTACGAGGCGCAGGGCATCCATGGCATTCCCGAGGGTGGTGTCGATCGAGTATCGAGTGCTTCGCCAGTGATCGCCGTGACCTACTTCATCTCGGTGATTCTGGTGATCGCGATGGTGGTGTTCAACCTCTTTATCGCTGTCATCGTGAGCGCGATGTCAAGCGAGGAAGATAGTGAGGCCAAGGCCAAACTCGACCGCGTGACATCGCAGGTGAGAGAACTGCAAGAGGTACTGGGGCTGGACAGGTCGGATGACCACCAGCCTGAGTGATCATCCGGATCAAACAACCTCTAGAGGCAATCAAAACAGATGCGTCAGCCTGGGGTCTCGGAGATGCGAATGAAAACGTCCAGGATTGATTTTCCCGCTAGGGGCATCGAGCAGTGCAAGTGGTAGCCTTGCTAGCTCCGGACCGCCCTGACCTCTCTCAGAACCCTCCATTTGAAGCCCAAAATGTGCTGGAGCAGGCCCCGATCAGTGGGTACACTTCGCGCTCCCCTACAGAGGGCGATCACAGGGTCAAAAACGGCCATAACGAGGCCGCCAACGCCCACAATGGCTGGTTCCCACACCGCGGTCTCGAACCGCCCATGAAGGTATCTGGAGCATCTGGTGGCTGAGAAAGTCAAGCACGTCCCGACCGAGCGCGAACAGGCCTTCCTCGACACCGTCGAGGACACCAAGCACCAGCGTGAGATCATCAACGGGCTCAAGCCGTTCTTCAATGAGAAGGCGCCCGAAGACATGATGTCCTTCTACTCGGAGGACGAAGTCACCAAGCTCAAGGTGCTCAGTGGTACCGACCGCGATGTGGAATCACGCATGCCCGTAAAGATCACGCGGCACTACTACGAGATCGCGCAGAAGAGCGAACCCATCCAGCGCATCGTCAAGGCCTCACCCGATGAGACCAACGACATGGCCGGTTCGGAAGACCCCGGCAACCAGATGGATTACGCCCCGGTTGAAGGTCTGCTGCACAAGTACGAGATGGGCCTGATGTACGTGGTGTCCACGTGCTCGGCACACTGTCGCTTCTGTTACCGCGAGGAGCTCATCGCCCGCAAGGAGATCGAGCGACACGACGGCACCGTGGCCAAGAAGGGCCTCGCGCAGATTCCGGACATCGTCAAGTACATCAAAGAGCACAACGCGATCGTGGCTGCCAATGGTGGTCGCCACCCCGAATCAGGCCGCGAGAAGCTGCGTGAGATCCTGCTGTCTGGCGGCGATCCCATGGTGCTCAACAACTCCAAGATCGCCGCGTGGTTGGGCGCCCTTGCTGAAGCAGGCATCGAGTCGATCCGCATCGGCACCAAGGAGATGGCCTTCTACCCACAGCGGTTCGACGACTCCTTTCTCGCCATGCTCGACTCGTTCCACGAGACATACCCGCAGGTGGGCCTGCACTTCATGCTGCACTTCGAGCATCCCGATGAGATCCTGGCCAAGGATGACGGGGGCAACTACATCCGTGATGAGAAGGGCTTCTTGCAGTGGATTCCCGCCACGGGCAAGGCCATGACCGGCCTCGTCTCTCGCGGTTGGCTCACGGTGGAGAATCAGTCGCCCATCATCAAGGACATCAACGACGACCCAGATGCCCTTCGCATTCTGCAGCGTGAGTTCAAGCGTGTCGGCGGTGAGAATCACTACTTCTTCTGTGGCCGCGACATCGTGGCGTACAAGGCATTCAACGTGCCGATTGAAACGGCATGGCAAACGCTCAACGATTCGCAGAAGGGCCTGAGCGGCATCGAGAACCATGCCCGGCTCTCCATCACGCACTACAAGGGGAA
>JAKVBU010000039.1 GCA_022446885.1 Phycisphaerales bacterium
TCCTGAGCCTCTGTATTGACTCGCCTGGCCTGAGGTTCAATTGGCCCTCGAGGCGCCTTGTGGCCCTAGAATGAGGGGCTCTCATCTTCTTGTCTCTTCACCAGATTGCCCCGTTGCGAGCCCCAAGCGAAGGTTCTTGAGCATGTCCACCATCATCTACACCCATACTGATGAAGCGCCAGCCTTGGCGACCCGTTCCTTCTTGCCGGTGATCACGGCCTTCACCCATGGAACCGGTGTGGAACTTGAGACCCGCGACATCTCATTGGCGGGCCGTATCCTCGCTCACTTTCCCGATCGTCTGCGAGATGATCAGCGGGTGCGGGACCATCTGGCTCAACTGGGGGAGTTGGCCAAGACACCTGAAGCCAACATCATCAAGCTGCCCAACATCAGCGCCAGCATTCCCCAGCTCAAGGCGGCCATCGCGGAGTTGCAAGGGCAAGGCTACGACCTGCCTGACTACCCCGATGCCCCCAGCACCCCTGAGGATCGCTGCACCAAAGCTCGGTACGACGCGGTCAAGGGTTCTGCTGTGAACCCTGTGTTGCGTGAGGGCAATTCCGATCGCCGCGCCCCCAAGGCCGTGAAGGCCTATGCCCGGGCCAACCCGCATCGCATGGGCGCCTGGTCAAGTGACTCCAAGACGCACGTGGCCACGATGGGAGCTGATGACTTCCGTCACAACGAGCAGTCGGTGACGATCGAGCAGGCCTGCATAGTGGGCATTGAGCATGTCGCCGCCGATGGTACCGTCACCATGCTCAAGCACGATCTGGCCCTGCAGGCTGGTGAGGTGCTGGATGCGAGCTTCATGTCGCGGAAGGCGCTGGATGCCTTCCTGCAGGATCAGGTCGATGATGCTCGCGCATCAGGTGTGCTCTTCAGTCTGCATATGAAGGCCACCATGATGAAGGTGTCGGACCCGATCATCTTTGGCCACTGCGTGGAGGTGTTCTTCAAGGCCCTCTTTGAGAAGCATGGTGAGCAACTCGCCCAGCTCGGCGTGGATGTACGAAGCGGCTTTGGTGACGTGATTGCCAAGATCGACCAATTGCCTGAGGGACAGCGAGCCGCCATCGAAGCCGAGATTCAGGGGGTGTACGACAGTGGCCCGTCGCTGGCCATGGTCGATTCCGATCGCGGCATCACCAATCTGCACGTGCCCAGTGATGTCATCATCGACGCTTCGATGCCGGCGATGATCCGCACATCTGGTTGTATGTGGAACGCCGCGGGCAAGACGCAAGACACCAAGGCCGTGATCCCCGACAGTTCTTATGCCGGCGTTTATCAGGCCGTGATCGACGACTGCATTGCCAACGGTGCCTACGACCCGACCACCATGGGTTCGGTTCCCAATGTCGGGCTCATGGCCCAGAAGGCCGAGGAGTACGGCTCTCACGACAAGACCTTCGAGGTTGCGTCTGAGGGCGTCATCCGGATCGTGTCCGAATCGGGCGCCGTTCTTACCGAGCACGTGGTTGAGGCCGGCGACATCTGGCGGGCTTGCCAGACCAAAGATGCGCCCATTCGCGACTGGGTCAAACTCGCTGTGACGCGTGCCCGGGCCACGGGCTCGCCCGCCGTCTTCTGGCTCGATGCCGATCGCCCTCATGATGGCCAGCTCATCGCCAAGGTGGAGCGCTATCTGGGCGATCACGACACCGACGGTCTTGAGATGCACATCATGTCACCAGTCGAGGCGACCACCTTCAGCGTTGAGCGCATTCGCCGGGGCGACGACACGATCTCCGTCACGGGCAATGTGCTGCGTGATTACCTCACTGATCTCTTCCCGATTCTCGAGGTTGGCACCAGTGCCAAGATGCTCTCGATTGTGCCTCTGATGAATGGAGGCGGCTTGTTCGAGACAGGGGCTGGCGGCAGTGCCCCCAAGCACGTGCAGCAGTTCGAGCAGGAGAACCACCTGCGATGGGATTCGCTGGGTGAGTTTCTCGCCTTGGCTGCGAGCTTTGAGCATCTCAGTCAGTCAACGGGCAATGCTGCCGCGGCGGTGTTGTCGGCAACGCTCGATGAAGCCACGACGCAGTACCTCATGCAGGACAAGGCACCTTCTCGCAAAGTGGGCGAGGATGACAATCGGACATCGCATTACTGGGTCGCTCGATTCTGGGCTCGGGCCCTTGCCGATCAGGGCGAAGATGCAGCCCTGGCCCAGCGGTTCGCACGGCTGGCCGATGCCCTCGAGGCGGCTGAGGCGGCCATTGTGCAGGAATTGCTCGACTGTCAGGGAACGCCCCAGGACATAGGTGGCTACTACCAGCCCGATGAGTCGCTGGCCGTGCCCGCGATGCGGCCCAGCTGCACATTCAATGCGATTTTGGATGCGGTCGCTGCCACCTGTTGATTGGATTGAGCCAGCGCCTGGCGGCGACCGTGTCGTCCAACAACAGCCCATGACTGCTAGAATATGGGGCTGCCCATGCTCCACGGCGCCGACCCCAACCTGAGAAACGTGGCGATCATCGCCCACGTAGACCATGGCAAGACCACGCTGGTTGACAGCCTGCTGGCCTGCTGCGGCGCCATGGAATTGGACCGCTCCGAAGCTGACTGCGTCCTCGACTCCGACCCACTGGAGAAGGAACGCGGCATCACCATCACCAGCAAGAATTGCGCGGTCACCTACAGGCCCGATCATGGGGACCACGCCGGGCAAACCTGCCGCATTAACATCATCGACACACCTGGCCACGCCGACTTCGGCGGCGAAGTCGAACGCGTCCTTAAGATGGCCGACGGCGTGCTGCTGCTGGTGGATGCCTTCGAAGGCCCCATGCCCCAGACCCGCTTCGTGCTGGGCAAGGCCTTGGAACTCGACCACCCCATCATCGTGGTGGTCAACAAGTGCGATCGCCCCAACGCCCGCGTTCAGGAGGTGGTCAACGAGGTCTTTGATCTGCTCGTTGCCCTTGGCGCCAGCGACGAACGCCTCGACTTCCAGACCATCTACGCCTCTGGCCGCGACGGCTGGACGTCAACGGAGGAAGGTGTACATGAGGGCGACATGGTGCCGCTGCTCGATGCCATCATGTCTCATCTGCCCTCCCCGGTTGGGTACGCCGATGTTCCACTGCAGATGCTCATCGCATCGCAAGACTATTCGCCCTACACCGGCCGCATCGCCATCGGGCGGGTCGTTGCCGGAGCGATCAGCGCCGGGCAGGCCGTGACCCTCTGCCAGGCCGAAGGGAATCGCGCGGCCCGCGTTCAGAAGCTCTACCGCTTCAAGGACCTCGGGCGAGCTCCGGCCGAATTGGTGAGCGTCGGCGACCTCTGCGCCGTCGAGGGCATCGGCGACTTCGAGATAGGTGACACCATCGCCTGCCCCGAGCAGCCCAACCCTATCGCCCGTATCGCAGTAGATGAACCCACGCTGCACATGCTCTTTCGCATCAACGACTCGCCCAACGCCGGCCGCAGCGGGCAGTATGTGACCAGCCGGCAAATCGCTGAGCGGCTCGATCGGGAGTTGCGCAGCAATCTCGCCCTTCGGGTTGAGCCCGGCCAGACGGCCGAAGAGTTCAAGGTGTCAGGCCGTGGCCTGCTCCATCTGGGCATTCTGCTGGAGAACATGCGTCGTGAGGGGTACGAACTCACGGTCGGACGCCCGCAGGTGATCGAGAAGGAGATCGATGGCGTACGGTGCGAGCCCATCGAACTGCTGACGATCGACGTTGATGAAGGGCAGGTCGGCGGGGCGATGGAATTGCTGGGCACTCGCGGGGGCGAAGTGCAGACGCTCGAGCAGCGAGGCGACCGCATGCATATCGAATGCGAGATGCCTGCTCGCGGGCTCATCGGATTGCGCAGCCAGATGCTCACGGCGACCGGCGGTGAAGCGGTCATGCACCACTGCTTCGCCCGCTATGCACCTGTTCGATCGACCGCCTTTCGACGCTCCAACGGCGTGTTGGTTGCGACCGCAGATGGGGCTGCAACTACCTACTCCATGCTGAATCTGTCGCAGCGAGGTGTGCTTTTCGTCGAACCACAAGACTTGATCTACGCTGGGCAGATCGTGGGTGAAAACGCCCGTGACAATGACCTCGGCGTGAATGTCGTCAAAGGCAAGGCCTTCAGCAATGTTCGTGAGTCGAACAAGGAAGCCACGCAGGTACTCAAGGCCAGCCGGGAGATCACGCTCGAAGGGGCCTTGGAGTACATCCAAGACGACGAACTCGTCGAGATCACGCCCGACGACATCCGCCTGCGCAAACGAGTGCTTTCAGAGAGTGAGCGCAAACGCATTGACCGAAACCGCAAGGCGGCGGCGGCTGGTTGAGGCGGGGGCCAGGGTGTACGGCGTCAGTCCTTGATCTCAACGGGCAAGGGGCGATTGAATCGGACCTGTGACCCGATGTCGTCGATCACGATCTTGACTGGCTTGTCGATGATGACCTTGGTCGGGTCAGCGGCCCGCATCGACGCACCAGCCAGCAAGCCTGCAGCCATCAGGCCGCCCAAGCACCAGATGGCGATGCGCTGACGACGAAGCCCGCGTTCCAATTGTTCAATTCGATCCTGCATGGGTATCTCCTGTGGGTTTGTTCGTGTCTGGCCTGCGTCTGGCCTGTGAATTGAACGTGGCTCAACCGCCCCAGTCTGCCAGTACCTGGAGCAAGTCACCTACGTCTACTTGGCCGTCAGCATTCACATCTGCCTGACACTGGTCACATGCGCCAAACTGAGCCAGCAGGGCGAGCAGATCTTTGGCGCCTACCGAACCATCGCCATCGCCCAAGGGCACATACCAGGCGCTGTGCGTGTGCCGAGCGAAGGCGTGGGTGATGTCGTCCATCGCCAGGTGTGTGCTTGCCTGGCGAATGCGGTATCGGCCCGGCACCATGGTGAACACCTCATCGCCGGTTTCAGAGACGGTTTCGTTCGTTGTTCCCAATGACCTGGAAATCACCGGGGGAAAGAGGCCGTCAGGGCCATCGAGTTCGCCAATCTTGCGAATCTCAAAGAGCACGCTGCCGATCCCCATGCAGAACATGAATGGGCTCACGTACACGCGCACCGGTGATTCCAAACGCACCTCCATTGCCGCGGCGTGGGTGTGTCGGCTGAAGGCCTCGTACTGGTCAAGTCCGATCGCTTCGCCCCATCCGTTGTCGGTGATGGTGAAGCCGTCAAGGCGAAGATCAAATCTCGCCTCAAGCCGCGACTGTGCATCTGTGGGTCCGTCTGCACAGAAAATGTGCTCCGAGGCGCCCTCAAGCAAGTCCGTGTTGGACAGGGGCCGGTAGATGGTGTCTGCGCAGAAGGGATCGTCGATCGAACCAAGCCGGGCCGTGACCATCATGTCGCCCTCGCCCGCAGTGGGGTGGAATGGTCCATCCACGGCAGTGATGCCCAACAGCAGCAGCGTGAAACAGTCCATGCCTCCATCCTAGAGGGCAATGCTGCTGCGTCCAGCGATTGGGGGCGATAGCATCGGTGCATCGCCACGTTCGTTCCGGTTCTGAAGGATATCGATCAGCCCGTCGGGGTCATGCAAGGCCTGCTCGCCTCATCGCCCAATCGCTGGCATCGGGCGATGCGTACGGCAGCAGCGGGCACGATTGGCGCCTTTCTGGCCCTGTGGCTTGGCACTGGCGCGGCTTTCTGGACGCTCATCACGGTGTACATCCTGGCCATGCCCGATGTGGGCTCGTCACTCATCAAGGTCGGCAATCGTCTGCTGGGTACGTTGGCCGGTGCTGCACTGGCGGTCGTAATGGTCACCATGTTCCCGCAGACGCCAGCTGGAGCGTTCATCTTTTTTCTCATAGCGATTGGTGTAACGCTCTACATCTCACACGTGACGCCCATGGCGGCCTATGCGTTTTATCTGTGCGCTGTCACGGTGATTCTGGTGGGTACGTCCGCTTGGTACGACCCGGCAAACATGTCTGATGTGGCGCTGCTTCGATTCACGAACATCGCCGTGGGCGTGATCTCGGTGTGGTTGGCATGGCAGTTCGTCTGGCCGGTCAAGGCCCAGCAGCGTCTGTCCGAAGGGCTCCAGGAACGCCTCGACCGTGCCGACACGCGACTCTCAGGCATGCTTGATGCGATCGACACAGGGTCGTCCGAATCTCTGGCTCGCGTGTCACCGGGGCAAAGTGTGTTGGCGGCTCACATCGCGCTGCTCAACAGCGCTGCAGCAGAGTCTGCTGACATCGATCGCCATCGCGGGGCCTGGCTGGGTGCCATTACGCTGGTCGACCGATTCGCTTCGCAGGTCGCCGCCCTTGAAGGGCAGTTGCGTCCGGCTGATCTGAAGGGGTTCTCGTCGGAGGATCGAGCGGCCCTCCGGAATGCCTTGGAGTTCGTGCGGCACAACTGGTCTCTTGCCCATGAAGCCCTGTTGTCGCGTGGCCGTATTGAAACCGGGCGCCCCAACGCCGAAGGCCACCTTGCTGCTCTGGAACACCTGCAGCAGTCGGGTGATATTGACGGCGATCGGGCGGCACTCCTGGCAACCCTGATCGTGCTCGTCAAGCATGTCCCACAAGCGCATGATCTTGTGCAGTGGATTGCGACCGGTCATGAAGAGCCGTCACTCAAAGTGAACCAAGATGGCGCTCGAACCCGGCCCAGCCTGTGGGCGCCATTCCGGCAGGTAGACGTGTCGGCACTCAAGGCGGCGATCAAGGCAACATTGGCCACCGGCATCGCACTCGTGCTTTCGGCTGCATTTGATTGGCAGGATGCAG
>JAKVBU010000004.1 GCA_022446885.1 Phycisphaerales bacterium
CTCCGGTCGCGCCAAGCTTCCGCATCTCATATTCAAGCAGCGCCGTGAACTCCGCCTCCGTCATGCCAAGTTCAAGTTGCGAGATCGCAGCCTGCAAACCCAGATCCTGAATCTCGATGCATCGCTCGATGATCGAGACCTCATGGCCATCCTTGATCGATCGCAACAATGCAAGATGCCCAGTTGTGCCGATCAAATCGATGTCCGGCAACGATGAGCGGAAGGACTGCAGCGTGGCGACGGTCATGTGCTCAGACTGAAAGGCCAGCTGGCCGAGCCCATGCTGTTCTGCAACATGCTGGATTCGCTGAGCCACCGTGTGCCGGGGGCCGATGTGCACGTCATGGACTCCACCGCTCGCCCAAGGCTGGAGGTACTCCTCATATCTGGCATCACAGAGAATCGCCGCCACGTCCGGCCCAACCACAAGCGTGGCGGAGTGCCCGACAAATCCGGTGAGGTACCAGATATCGACCTCATGCTCGATCACCATCGCCTGGAGACCTTCAGCCGCCAGACGGGCACGAAGCCGATCAAGCCGGCCACTGCTTCGAAGCAGTTCATCCTGGCTGAGTTCCATGGTGGCGATGTCGGTCATGGCGGGAAGTATACCGATCGCTTGAGGATGCACACAGCCGATCTGAGTCGATTCTGGGCCGATTTTGGCCCCATCTGCATCGATCGTGACGCGATCGATCAAAATGCAGCCCAGAGGGGCCTGAGGGCTTCAGCTGCGAAGGGCCAGAGGAGGCCCCAGAAGCTCGTTGAGGACGATAGCCTGCCTGATTCGCCCCGGATCATCCAGCAGCGACCTGAGTTCAGCCGCGGTGAATGGGACGCCCTGAGGCTCTAGATCGAACTCTGAAGGCGATTCGGCTGAGGACCGTATGAGCTGAGCCCCCCGATCCTCGGGCGGCTGAGGCGGGCCGGAAGGCTGTTGAGGCATGCGAACTGTAGACCCCTCACGTGATGCTGCGAGAGTTGGCTGCGGACGAGGCGGTTCAGCTTCAACCTCGACATTCACCACTTCGGCGATCTGATCACGCAGCTGGGCAAGCCGCTCCTGCAACGGACTTGATGCCCTGCGTTGCGGGGTGGGCTCGACTGGCATCGGCGATGGGTCGGAAGCAGTCGGCTCATTGGCCAACGCCTTGAGACGCTCTGCCTTGGCAGCCTTGGCCTTCTTCTGCATGACTCCGGAGGCAATGGTCCATGCAAGGCCAATGATGACCAGAATGATTTCAAATCCACCCATGGCGACAGTGTATCAGGCTTTCGGGGCGAGCCAATGTGACCCATCCGAGCGGGTCAATCGTTCAAACGGAAGACCGAACGCAGCCTCAAGCGCATCGGGGTGAAGCACCTCAGCGGCATGCCCATCGTGCGCCAGCACGCCCTCATCGAGGATCCATGCATCATCAGCCACAGCTGCAGCGAGCGCAAGATCATGCATCGAGAGAAGCACTGCCGCACCATCGGCAGCAGCCTCACGCAGCAGTTGAAGCAGACAGGATGAATGCCGCGGATCCAACGGAGCCGTTGGCTCGTCCAGCACGAGCAGCCCCCCCTGCTCATGTTGGTGCAGCAGGCGAGCGATCCCAACCCGCTGCTGCTGCCCAACCGAAAGTGACTGGTATGGGCGGCCAAGCACATCTCCGAGTTCAAGTGCATCAATGATGGGATCGACCGAGCGATCAAGTCGGCGATGACGACCAATCGCAATGATTTCACGAACGGACAATGGAATATCAGATCGCGGCCGCTGCGTCGCTATCGCAACCGACATTGCTCGCTGTGCTTCATTCAGTGCATGCAGGTCGTCCCCCTTGTACCGCACTGTGCCGGCATCGGGATGCAGCAGGCCTGCACTGATACGGAGCAACGTGGTCTTTCCAGCGGCATTCGGGCCGACAAGCACCGTAACTCGGCCAGGCTCAGCTGATGCAGTAATGCCATCAAGCACAGTGTGTGTTGCATAGGCATGCGTGATGTCCTGCAGTTGAAGTGTCATGTTCGACGAAGCTCCAGTCGCAACAAGACCAAGAACACGACACCGCCACCAATCGTCGTCAGCACGCCAACCGGCATTCGTCCACCACCGAGATCGATGCCCTGCCTGACAACATCGGCACCGACGAGCAACAGGACACCACAACCGATTGATGCCGGAAGAAGTACCAGATGCCGTCCGCCAACAAGCAGTCTCGCCATGTGCGGTGCAACAAGCCCGACAAAGGCAATCGGACCAGCGATGGCAACGGACACCGCGGTCAGCAGGCCGGCAATGCACAGGACCTGCAGACGAAGGGGGCCCAACGTAACACCCACGCTACGAGCCTCATCATCACCGAGGAGACTGGCATCGAGCGCCGAGGCCAGACGTAGACAGACTGCAGTGCCCAGCAGAGCGAGCCCCCCAGCGATGGCGAGACGCCACCCACCCATGACTTCCGGAATGCTGCCCATGAGCCAGGTCGTGAAGGCGCCACGTAGACCCGTCGGCACCAGATGCTGGAAGAACATCATGCCCCCTGCTGCGATCGTCGACACGACCAC
>JAKVBU010000040.1 GCA_022446885.1 Phycisphaerales bacterium
AGCCTGGGGATCAAACGTGGCCAGGTGCCGAATGCCCATGTTGGGCCGCAGCAATCCAGGCGCACGCCCTGTGGCGATCAACGCGGCTTCGATGGCGATTGTGCCACTGCCACAGAACGGCACCACCAGCGGCTGCGTGCCGTCGTACCCCGCCTCATGTAGCAAGGCCGCAACCAGCGACTCACGCAACGGCGCTTTGCCCGGCAGTCGTCGATAGCCTCGATCGCTGAGTTTGCGGCCCGAGAGGTTCAGCCACACGGTGGCCTCTTCGCCCCTCCAGAACAGGTGGACCACGGCACGTTCGATCGACGAGCCAGCATCCGGTCGCCGTCCACAGCAGTCCTTGATGCGATCGACGATGGCATCCTTGAGCCGCACATTGGCGAACATCGCATTGCGAATGGTCGGGTTGTCCACCACCGAAGTAACACAGACATACCCGTTGGCCGGGATCACACGTTCCCAAGGCAGCTTGGATGCCCCCTCATACAGGCCATCGGCGTCGGCCGCCCAGAGATCGCCGAATCGCTGCAGCACGTGGAACGCGATGCGAGATCGCAGCAGGATCACCATGGCCTGTTCCATGGTGCACTGCACCTCGACTCCTGTGTGGTCGCGGCCTGAGGCGGCAAACCCTAGATCGGTGAGTTCGGCCTCAAGTGCGGGCGCAAGGCCCGGACTGCATGTGATCCTGTGCAGACGCTTCATTTCCTTGGCCATTCGTGCATGGTAGCGCGAAGATCAGACCCCAGTCGCGTCGATACGATGAGATCATGGCACAACGAAAGCCCAGATTCACCGCGGCCCCCAGCATTGAGAGGACTCGCCAGATGGCGCTGACCAACCTCAAGCAGGGACTTGTCGGGATCGCCACGGAAATGGGCGAGCAGCTTGTCGAGGATCACCCCAACCGATTCGATGGGTACTTCATTCTGGCCAGTGCCGCCAAGGAGACCAGCGACTTTGGTGTGGGCCTGAAGATGGCCGTCAAGGCACTGGAGCGATGCCCTTCTGAAGAGGCTGAGCTGTATCGACTGGCAATCATGCACGCCACCATGTGCGGCGACAATGACGCGGCCGAGCACTGGCTCGAGCAGATGGGCAAGCAGTCGTCCAAGATGGAGACCTTGCATCAGAATCCGGGCATCGTCGAGGAGTTGCTTGCTCGCTATCTCGAGCGCAACAGCCGATTCGACGAGGCACTCCCGCTGATTGATGCCGCGCGTGCCAAGGGCACAAGCACTTGGGTCTGCGACATGGTCAAGGGTCGATGCTTGCACGGGCTCAAACGTATCGGCGAGGCGGTCGAAGTGTTGACCCGCTTGAAGGATGCCTCGAATGGGCCCGCGGATGAACGTGCCCAAGGGGCTTTCTCACTCGCCAAGTTGTATGACAAGCAAGGCGACTACGACCTCGCCTGGCAGGCTGCGCAGGATGGGCATGCCGTCATGAACGTGAAGTATCGACCATCAAATCTCGATGCGGTGGTCAAGGCCGACACAGAGGGATTCACGCCAGCGAGTTTGAAGATGTGGCAGCGGCCCTCCACGCCCGGATCCGAGGCCATCATGATCTGCGCCATGGCTCGATCCGGCACGAGCCTCATGGAGCAGATCCTCTCCATGCACTCCAAAGTGCATCCCGCTGGTGAAGCGGGCGCGTCACTCACCTTGCATCGACGAATGCAGACGCTGCTGGATTCGTACCACCCATTCCCCACATGCTTCATCGACATGACACAGCCCGAGGCCGACCGCCTGCAGCAGATGTACTTCGACATCGTCCGGCCAGATGACCCGACAAAGACCCACACCACTGACAAGGCCCTGGGCTTGTTTCATCGCATTGGACTGCTGGCCATCCTGCTACCCGGTGCACCCCTGATCGACCTACGCCGTCACCCGCTGGACAACCTGCTGAGTTGCCATCTCACGCAACTCGTGGTGGCCGGGCACAGCTACGCCTCCAATCTCGAACATCTTGCCCACTACTGGCAGACGCAGAATCGTGTGATCGCGTGGGGCAAGGAGGCCTTCGACCTGAACTGGCTCGAGGTGAGCTATGAGCAGCTCACCCATGATCAGGACACCTGGACACGGCGACTGGTTGAGCATTGCGGCTTGGAGTGGGAAGACGCCTGTTTGAACTTCCACACGTCCAAGCGACGTGTCGCAACTATTTCGTATGACCAGGTCACAAAGAAGATGTACACCAGTTCGGTGGAGCGATGGCGCAACTACGAGAAGCACCTGCAGCCATTGATCAAGGCCTTGGGCCGTGATCTGGACGAGTACGACCCGGGCATCTGATGCTCGATCATCTGGGGGCACTCAAGGCTCAAAAAAAGACGCGTCCCCCGCCGGAGCGGGGGACGCGGGGTAATCCATAAGGATTGGCGTCTGATGTCAAAGAACGAATTGGAAGCGGAACAATGACTCAGACACAGTCGCTTCAGCGACGACGACGACGACCGGCGAGACCAGCGAGGCCAAGCAGAGCGACCGCACCAGGTGCGGGCACATCGGCACCTGTGATAGTGCCGACCCAGCGATCCGTGGATGCGCCCTGGGAGTAGCCGTCCATAAACTGGACGCTGGCAATATCAGCAAGGCCCGAACCGCTCAGGTCGATGGTGGCGCTGTAGGAACCACTCGATGAGCTGTCCCAACCGCTGCTGAAGTCACCGACTGAGTCGTAGCCGAACGACTGGTCGTAACCACCGAATTCAACGGCATTGCCGTTGGAATCGACGAACGCGATCAGCAGATCGCCAGCCCAAGTCCAACCACCAGAGTTGGTGAAATCGGCGACGATGTCGACCGTTCCGGCCGCCATCGCGGTGGCGTACACATCAGACATGGTGCCACCAGGGCCGTTGACCTCGAAGTCCACCGAAGCGGCCATCGCGGTCCCGGCAAGGCCGACTGACGCAAGGCCAGCAGCCGTGAGCATAAACTTCTTCATTTCTTTTCCTCCAAAGTTAGCTCGAAACCCAGGCCAATCAGGTCGATGGCGACCGGCCCATTCCTTCTCTCCCGTCCATCACGCAATGGACATCGACACGGGTGCATGCACTCTCCACTGAGGTGGCTCGTCCATTGGTGCACTGCACCTCGAACGATCATGAAGCCATGAACTCAGTGGTTCTCTAAAGACTCGTTGGGTGGTGCCTCCCTTTCGGTGGCACGCTCCTTCTCTTCTTCCTTCCATGATCCTCAGCAATCAAAGCCTGTGGACCTGCCTCAACAATGACGGTGTAGAACGCGCAAGTCAAGGAATGGCAGGAAAAAAGGGCGGATTCTTGGAACCATCTGGCCAGATTGACCATTGGCCATACAACTCGGTGAAAACAGCACTGAGGGGGCAAAAACCAAGTTCCGCCCCCCCTGACCGCCCTCAGCGTGCATGGCGCGGGGTCAGACCCCGTCACTCGGCTTCGCGATCCTCCGGCTTGGCGTCGCGATTCCAGTGGACGTAGTCGTTCTCTTCCGGCCTACCGATGGTCAGCAGGCCGATTTTCTTGTTGTACTTGCCAATGATCCACCCCTCCGTGATCATCGCTTCGATCGTCTGCACACAGGTCTTCAGCGGTGATTGATGGCCGCTGCCGCCTCCCACGTAGTAGGCCTTGATTCGTTCGTGGATCCGATCGATGCGGGACTCGTCTTCCAAGATGTCATGGATCACCTTGAAGTTGCCGGTCATGGGCAGGCGATTCTGCCCCCGCACCCAGCAATCCTCTCGTTCGACCTCGCCATTGCGATACACCGGCAGCACCTTGCGTTCGGCACCGTGGAGATTGAGCTTGAGCACGTTCATCTTGTTCAGATTCCAATCTCCCTGCTTGTCAGTCATCACCCAAAGCACCTGCTTGAGTGAGGGGAGATCACACGTACCCACGGCCGGCCGCTCCAGCCCCTCGTTGGTGAAGCCACCTTGGGCGAGCCACCGCCACGCCGCTTCTGGCGACATCTTGATGCCCGACTCCTTGGCGATCTGTGCGCAGTGTTCTTGAAGGTCGGTGAATTGCCCGTTTGCGGCGTACCAGAAATCCGCGAAGCGAATGTGCTGCTTCACACGCCGCAACTGTTGCGTGGTGTAGTTGTCACATAGCCAATCAACCTCGTCTTGCGAGGGCGCCTTGGTAAGGAGTTCGGCCAATGTGTAGCCCAACTCTCGAGCACCGGTGTGCGCCAGTGTGAGCCCAGCAGCAAGTATTGGATCTGCGAATCCGATGGACTCTCCCACCAGAAACCAGTTGTCTCCGTGCCCCGTTTCCGCGCTGAACGACCAGTCCTTAGTGGCCTCCACCTCACCACGGGGAGTGGCATTCTTCACCAGCGCGGCGATGCGGTCATCACTGGCGATGGCCTCGTGATACACCTCTTCAGGTGTCTTCCCAAGTGACTTAAAGTGATCAGCCGGAACGATGTACCCGATGCTGGTGCGGGTCGGCCCGAGGGGAATGAACCACATCCACCCAGCGGCCTGACTCATCACTTGAACGCGGGTCGCCCCCACACCGATCTCGATGGCCCACTCAGCATTCTCCCAGTAGTCCCAGAAGGCGACGTTTTGCAGGCTGGTTTCCTGGTGCGTCTCGACGTCCATGGCGCGACGAAGCGTGCCGATATGGCCCGAGGCATCGATGTAATACTTCGCCTTGACGGTCTCGCCGGAGGACAAGACCAACCCCTGCACGGCGTTGCCCGCTCGCAGCACGTCCGTGACCTGCGTCTCCTCACGGACCTCGGCGCCAAGTTTCTCCGCGTGCCGCAACAGAATGTCGTCGTAGATCGCCCGGTCCACCTGAAATGCGGTGAACCGTCGGACACCCTCGTAGGGCGTCGGTCGCTGCACCGCTTCGACTTCTTCTGGAGGGGCGAAGTCGAAGTCCCACAGCTCCGGGCTCTTGCCCCAGCGATACGTGGCCCCCACCTTCAATGGGAAGCCGGCGTTCTCGATCTCGTCCCAACACCCCATCTCATCGATGATGGCGCTGATGGATGGGAGCTGACTCTCGCCGACATGGTCACGAGGGAACTTGGCTTTCTCCAGCACCAACACGGAGGCGTCCGGCGCGTACTTCCGTACGAAGCTTGCCGTGGTGGATCCGGCAGGGCCGCCGCCGATGATGGCGACATCGCACGTGATCTCTTGTCCAGTCTGTTGGGGGGATGCCATTGACGAGCGAGCCTCCTGATGTCCAATTCGCCCGTCTGATGAGCGGGCACCGCATCCTAGTATCGGCATGCATGGGAGGAGCCAGACACTGGTTTCTTCCACAGAACACGCAGGCCACTGGACCTTGACCACCAGGCGTGGTCTTCGATTCACTCCGAATTGAGCTGGCCGAAACACCCCTCGTTGGTGATGTGACCTGCGACTGTGTCGTCGACCTCGATGACCTCCTGTTGGTCATCGCCCACTGGGGACAGGCCGATGATGGTGGCGACACCAACGGCGATGGCGATACGAACTCGATCGATTTGCTGACGGTCATTGGCCAATGGAGCTTGGCCTGCTGATCGCCTGCTCTATTGACACGGCCGGGGGCCCCCGCGGCGGGCGCCCC
>JAKVBU010000041.1 GCA_022446885.1 Phycisphaerales bacterium
AACTGAACCTGTTTCAGGCTGAACGTTCGCCCTGATCGCTCGGCGTGGGCAGTTTGGGATCGACGATGTCCCACGCCAATCCGAACCGCTTAAGTAGCAGGATCGTCCACCACGTGGGATCAAATTCCCACCATTTCATTCCATGGGCTGCAGAACGCTGTTGCGCGTGATGGTTGTTGTGCCAGCCTTCACCAAATGAAAGGATGGCCACCCACCAGTTGTTGCGTGAGCCATCACTGGTTTGAAAGTTGCGATAGCCCCAGGTGTGGGATGCAGAATTCACAAACCAAGTGGCATGAAAGAGCACCACAGAGCGGATGCCGATGCCCCAGGCCATCCATCCGACGCCATATTGCCAGGTACCCATCAGCCACCATCCAGCCAGCACCAGGAGCAACGCGAGGACTGCTTGTGGTGCCCAGAAAAAGCGATTGAGCCGCACCATCGACGGGTCGCGTCGAAGGTCGTGGGTGAAGTCTTCTGGATCGAGACCTTCAGGGTGTTTATAGAAGCACCACAGCATGTGAGACCACGTGAATCCGTGACTTGGTGAGTGGGGGTCGTGGTGATCGTCAGAGTGTGCATGATGAATGCGATGGGTGCCCACCCACTGCAGGGGTGACCCCTGATAACTCAGTGTGCCGAACATCGTCAGGATCCACCGCACGAATCGGGTGGTCTTAAAGCTGCCATGGGTGAGCAGTCGGTGGTAACCCAGGCACACTCCCAATCCTCCCACGATCCAAAACATGAAGAAGCAAATGCCCACCGCTGCCCAACTGAAGGAGCCGGGGATGAATGCGAGGGTCGCCACGAGATGCATGGAAGCTACGCAGAAAATGTTCAGTCCATGCCAGCCTTGGGGCACTGCGCCGGGGCGAATCCAGCTGGACTCAGGTGTGTGGTGGGATTCGGTGGTGGTCATGGGTGGCTTTGGGGTCCACGGAGTGCGTCGGATCCATGGGGCTTTCCAGTGGTGGTATGCGCATCGAGGAACGTGGTGCATGATAGGTCTGCTGCGGTGCGCGGTGCGCGACTCGGCAAGCGGACTTTCGCTACGCTCAAGGCCGCTTGCCGGGAAGGTCCGTGCCTCTCATTTAGGGTGGACCTAAAGAAGGGGTAAGGTCACCTGCTCTCCTGATCGCCTGGGGAGGGCCACTCACATGGGCGCACGCCTACCGAACATCGAAAAAAGAGCCACCCCGATCCAGATGGATCGGGGCGGCGTCGAGTACGTACGTGGTCCGTCAGGTCGGGTCGGAGCAGTCCCGACCCGTTCGGACAAAGGCGTCGTGGCTCAGCCGCGACGACGACGTCGACCGGCCATGCCAGCGACGCCGAGCAGTGCGAGAGCGCCGGGGGCGGGCACCCAAGTTGCACCAACGACCTGATAGGTGTTGCCAGCAGCGTCGGAACCCTGCAGGTTGACCTGACCAAGGATCTCCACACCGTCGTTCGCTGTGAACTGGCCAATGAGGACGCGGCCGTCGCTTTCGGCGCCTTGTGCGTCATTGGGGGTCACGAGCCACGAGCCATTGCTCGTGCCGAGGTATCCAGCACTGTTGAAGGCGCCCCAGCCGCCGCCGTCTGCAAAGCCGGCAACCAGCAACGCGTTGCCGTTGCCCGAGTCCAGCAAGCCGATGGTGACGAAGGAGTCAAACGCCAGTGAGGGGAACACGGGGATCAACTGCGGGTTGATCTGCAGCGAGGTGTCACCGCCAAAGTTGTTCTGATAGAACGAGGAACCATCGCTGGTGTAGATCTCGAGAGCGCCTTCGCCATTGCCGTACACGGCATCGAGGCGGGCGCCCGCTTCGAGATTGGCATAGATGCGATGAGTCGTTTGGCCTGCAATGCCATTTTCGACAGTCTCGATCGACATGCCCGTGACGGGACTGGCCGAAGCAGCTGCCGCGATGGCAAGCATTCCAATGCTTCCTGCGAAGAGTGATGTCTTCATTTCTGACCTTCTCCTGGTGCCGAGTCAGTTCGGCACCGTCGTTGTGTGTTCACGGTGTGGTGACCGCGAAGCTCCAGTTGATCTCCTGAGAGTTGTGTTCCGCCCCGGTTGTCCCTGATTGCACCACCGTGCAGGGCAACGGACCAAACTCTCTCCGCTTCCGGAGGGCAACGTACACGCCTGACGGGGGCGGTCAAGGCGATGTCAGTCATCCACAACGTTCAAGGTGATATGCCAAAGCGCATAACCGGCACAGACTTACAAACCCCTCCAAACATGGGGCGGTGAGCGGCATCCTTCTCGGACGTGGTTCCGATAGAAGTCCCGATAACCTATGTGGCTGTTGGCTTGTCGCTGCAAGTCAATGCCAAAGCGGTGATTGAGTGATCCGCTGAGCGTCCGGCGGATTCGCCGCGGAAGTTTTTCTGAAATTTGCGGCAGATTCTCCCTGTGCAGGGGGTGGGACCGGGCTGCTGCCCATGGTCGTGGGAGCGACTGAAGGACCGCCCGCGGCCATCAGGGCAGACCAAAAACAACCGCCCCGATCCGAAGATCGGGGCGGTGTTTCGGTTACGCGTCATCCTCGAAAGGATGGTGTCACTGATATTCAGCGACGACGACGTCGGCCGGCCATGCCAGCAATGCCGAGCAAGGCCAGGGCACCCGGAGCGGGCACCCAAGTGGCACCGATAACCTGATAGGTCTCGCCATCAGCGCCGGAGCCCTGAAGGTTGACCTGACCAAGCACGTCGACACCATCGTTCGTGGTGAACTGGCCGATCAGCACCCTGCCACCAACCGGGTTGCCCTGAGCGTCGTCAGGGGTCACCAGCCACGAGCCGTTGCTCGTGCCAAGATAGCCAGCGGTGTTGAAGTCGCCAAAGCCACCACCATCAGCGAAACCAGCAAGCAGCAACGCGTTGTCGGTGTTGTCCAGCAGGCCGATGGTGACGAACGAGTCATACGCCAGCGAGGGGAACACTCCAAACAAAGCGGAGTTGATCTGCGTCGAAGTATCTCCACCAAAGGCGTTTTGATAGAACGACGAACCATCGCTGGTGTAGATCTCGAGAGCGCCAGCAGCGTTGCCGTACACGGCATCGAGGCGGGCGCCAGCTTCGAGATTCGCGTAAATGCGGTGTGTCGTCTGGCCAGCGATCCCGTTTTCAACCGTTTCGATCGACATGCCCGTGACGGCACTGGCCGAAGCAGCTGCTGAGATAGCAAGCGCACCAACACAACCTGCGAAGATTGAGTTCTTCATTGAACCCTTCTCCTGGCCCCAACGAGGGGCCTATGCAGTGCCCCACACGCGGCCACGAAGGCTGTTGTGTGAGGCGTCCAATAGTTGAGAGATGCTTCCTTGGTCCAGCGGCCCGAAGGCTGCCGGAGAAACGTCTCTTCCGCTTCCGCTGTCGACAGTATCAAAGTCGATACAGCCATCCAAGGCTTTGCGGGGCAAAAAGATCCATGTTTTTCCAGTCAGGCCCTGCGGTTAAGCGGCTGCAGGCTGCCAGCGACCGGGGCCCCGTGCAGGCGGCTGAATATCGGCTCGTCAGTTTGTCGGTTCCATGCTGGTCGAGACATGCGAGGTCGCGTACAATCCGCGGCTCGACAGACGCAACGGCGAGCGGCCTTTGGCCAGCTTGAGACCGTAGGGGGAGGCGTCTGGCAGATTCGCCACGGCACCGCAGCATGCGGTGTCATCCAACTCCCCCAGGCCAGTCACCACACGTGACGACGCCACCAGACAACACGGACCTCATCCAATGAGCTTCACCGATCTCGGGCTCGCCGAGCCCATCGTTCGCGCGGTCTCCGCCAAGGGCTACGAAACCGCAACCGATATTCAGGCCAGCGCCATTCCACCGGCCCTGACTGGCCGCGACGTGCTGGGCACCGCCCAAACCGGCACTGGCAAGACCTGCGCCTTCGCCCTGCCCATTCTGCATCGTCTTGCCGAGGCCGACGCTGGCGTGGAAGGCAAGGCCATGCGATTCGAACGTAAGCGTACGCAAGGCCGCACCGTTTCACCTCGTGCCCTGGTGTTGTGCCCCACGCGTGAACTCGCCACGCAGATCCACGAGAGCTTCGTGAGCTACGGCCACCAACTCAAGCTTGGCTACGGCGTGATCTACGGGGGTGTGAAGCAGTACCACCAGGTGAAGGCACTGCGTCGAGGTGCCGATGTCCTCGTTGCCACGCCTGGCCGGCTCAAAGACCTGCACGAACAAGGCATTGTGAAGTTGGATCAGGTTGAAGTGCTCGTCCTCGATGAAGCCGACCGCATGCTGGACATGGGATTCCTGCCCGACATTCGTCGCATCGTGGGCCTGATACCCGAGCAACGGCAGACCATGTTGTTCTCCGCCACCATCTCCAAGGAGATCCGCACCCTAGCCGCCGACCTCATGTCCGAACCAGAAGTGGTGGAAACAGCGCCTGAGTCCACAACGCTCGACACTATCACGCAGCGCGTGTTCATGGTGGAGCCTCATCGCAAGGTACAACTGCTCACGCATGTGCTTGCCGAAGACAAGGTGCAGCGCGCCGTGGTGTTCACCCGCACCAAGTATGGGGCCGACAAGGTGGCCCGGCGACTGGCACGTTCCGGCGTGACAGCAGACGCGATCCACTCGAACAAGACTCAAGCGGCCCGCAATGCCACCATGCGTGATTTCAAGCGTGGCGACGTGCGCGTGCTCGTGGCCACCGATATCGCGTCGCGCGGTATCGATGTGGACGACGTCACGCACGTGGTGAATTACGACATGCCCATCGACCCGGAGACCTGGGTGCACCGCATCGGCCGCACGGCCCGAGCGGGCGCCACGGGCACCGCGGTCACGTTCTGCATGCCCGAGCAGGCCAAGTTGCTGCGCTCCATCGAGCGACGAGCGCAGATCACGCTGCCAACGGCGGAAGACCTGCCCACGATGGCACCGGCGCCGCGAGCGGACACAGGTGGCGAATCGCGCAACGAGAAGGCCACGAACCGCCGCACGACGAACGGTGGATTTACGCCCAAGGGTGTGCGCGGCTTCACGCCCAAGCGTGACGGCGGCTTCAAGAAGAGTTTCAAGAAGGACTTCAAGAAGGGCGGCTTCAAGCCGAAGCGCGTGGGTGGATACAAGCCCAAGTGGCAGTCGCGTGATGGTGACGCTGGGTACACACCAAAGTGGAAGCGCGATGGGGAAGGCAAGGGTGGCGAGGGCCGGCGGCCATTGAAGCCCAAGCGTGAGCAAGGGTTCAACGGCAGCTTCAAGAAGGAAGGCTTCAAGAAACAAGGCTTCAAACCGAAGCATGAGGGCGGCTTCAAGCCCAAGTGGAAGCGCGATGGCGAAGGCCAGGACGGCGAGGGCCGTGGGTCATTCACACCCAAGCGTGAAGGTGGCTTCAAGAAGAGTTTCAAGAAGGACTTCAAGAAGGACGGCTTCAAGGGCAGT
>JAKVBU010000042.1 GCA_022446885.1 Phycisphaerales bacterium
CAAGGCCGTAATCTATTATGAAAACCTAGTTTTGGCGACTACCGCGGCCAATGAGAAAATTATCAGGCTTGATGTCTCTGTGCAAGAAGTGCATCTTGTGGAAGTACTCTAGAAAGCGACCAGGGAAACAGCCGATCTCAATCGTCCGGATGGTGGCGCCTTGTGGGAGATCCCGCCTCAGCAACTTGTTCTGCTGTCTGAATGTTGGGGACAGTTTGAAGGGTCTAGTGCCCCCGATGGACTGAACATCGTGGCGGCCTTTCCAGAGTGAGCGGTCTGTTAGGTGCTTCATGGCAGTTGCCGCTGGTTACTGACTCCGCTGGCGACGGCCACAATCCGGGCTAGGCTCGAGCCTTGATTGGAGGCCAGCGTTGATTCGATCGTTACTTGAGGATGGAGTCCGGCCGAGTGTCTCATGTCGTCCAGCGTCACTCACAGTCAAACCGCCGCCGTGCTCGACATGGATGTCAATCATGCCCGCTGGACCATGAAATTGGCTGCAAAGTCTGAATCGGTGTTGAATCTGGGCAGTATAAGCACAATGGGCCAACAGATGCGGAAGTGTCAGTGTCGACCTAGCAGGTTCAGGGTGCTGCTTAGCCCTGTTGACTTCTTGACTGCCGCAGCCTCTAGGGCAGCGCAAGAGGCCATGGTGCCTGCGGCTACTCCCGCGGCAGCGATGATGCCCCAGTGTGAGGCCGCAATCCACAACAGAGTCAAACCGGCTCCAGCGCTGAGGCCCTCGATTATGGCACAGGTCCAAGCTCGTCCACAGAACTGCAGCACCATGCCAGTGGGGCCCAGTGCAGCCTGTGCGACCATGCCTGCAGAGAGCAGCAGCAGAACCGGCCAGGCCATGGTGAACTGGCTCCCAAAGAGCATCAGTAGCGGCTCGCCGACGACGGCCAGCGTAGCCAGCGCGAGTGTGGCCAGAACGGTCGATCGGGAGGTGACCAAGGTGATCGCCTGTTGGGCCTGAAGTTTCTGTCCAGAGGCGAATGCTGCTCCAATTCGAGGGCCGAGCGGATTCGAGAGGGCCGCCATTGCCATCGCGGCGATGTTTGCGAGTCGCGCAGCGGCGAAATAGGCCCCATAGTGCTCGTCGCTCAGCAGCGCACCCAGCAAGAGTACGTCTCCCTGCCGCCGCAGAAAGAACACCGTGGACACGGTCAACACGCCACTGCCAGATCGGATGAGCTGCCAGAGGGAGAGATTGGTGCGGGGTCCGATCAACACCGGCCGCTCCAGACACACGATTGCGCTCCACGCAAGCACCATGACAAGCAGGGAGGCAATCGAGTACACCATCAGGAGGTTCGTGAGGTCTGCTCCGAGGCACAGGACTCCAATCACCGTCAGTGAATTGCGGAGGCCGTCGTGGAACATGAACGCAAAGGCAATTCGTTCACGGGCGATCAGCAGACGGTGCGCGAGTTGATTGAGCCCCCGGCTTGTGCCGACGATCACGACTGCGGCAATCCAGTGTTGCGTCGGAACCTTGGCAGCAACCTCGAACAAACTGGTCACCCAACCAGCGGGAGAGGCGAAGAGCAAGCCGACGATCAACGTGGTCAGAGTGACTGTCAATACCCGGCGGCGAGCCTCCGGCGTGATGGTTGCGGGACTAATCGATCGCTGGGCATCGATGTGCATCCCCAACGTTGAGATGGCAGCAACAAGGCCCGCGGTTGTAGCTGCCAACGCCCAGATACCGAAGTGGCCAACCCCAATCAGGCGCGCCAGCAGAATCAGGGCGATGACGGTGCAGCCGCGATCTGCAATCGTCGCGACCAGTGACCATCGCATCAGGGTGCCAGACGCAACTGCGGCAGACGGGTGTGTTTGGTAGTCACCGCTCACTTGACAGTGAAGCCCGGAGAGCTGCAGTCAGTGGTAGGCATGGAGCAAGGCCCGCCGTCAAGGGCTACGCGAATGCAGGCCGCATATTGATCTGCAATATCGGGCCATGCGTATGATCGAAGCACCAGTGCTCGTCCAGCTGCCCCCATTGCTGCAGCATCATCCGGCCGCTGGACGATCGAGGCGATGGCTTCAGCGAGTTGTTCGGGGGTAGGGCTGCATTGAATGCCCGCACCGGCAGCTGGCACGTCCGGGAAGTGGCATGCCTCAGTGATGATCACCGGTGTACTGGTGGCAAGTGCATCGAGCACTGCCATGGAGAAGCCTTCCTGATGGCTCGGGAGGCAGAAGCAAGCAGCCGACTGCAGCGCGGCGGCCTTGTCTCTTCCATACAACGGACCTACGAAGTGCACAGTCTCCTGCAGTCGATGTTGCCAAACCCGCTGCTCAAGGCGGGATTGCATCCCCTCATCGGGACCGGCAATCACCAGATGGGTGGGACAGGCCCTCCGCTGAAGGACTTCCATTGCATCGACCAACTCCAGCAGCCCCTTCTTGTGGTGCAACCTCCCGATGAAGAGAACGAAGGGCTTGCCATGCAAAGCGGGGTGCGATGCAATGAACTCCGGTCCCATGTCGCCCTCTACAGACTCCTGAGGGAACACTCCGTTTGGGATCACCTCGCATTTGGCACCGGACTTTAGGAGATCAACCGAAGCACGCTCGAAGTCCGTCAGGGCATGGACAAACAGGGATCTCTTCAGGACATCCCGAAAGGCCACCATCATGGCGAGCTTCTTTTTCAGCGGTTTCTTGCTGAGGGACCACGGATCCAAGGCGCCTCTTGGAGTCGGGATGTAGGGCGTGTTTGTGCGTGTACATGCTTTTGCAATTCGGCGAAAAATGGGCCGCCAGAATCCTTGAAGTGCAACGACATCGAAGGAGTCAACCAGTTCCGTCACACTATCGACCACATCCCTCGACCAAGGCTTCAGGCCGTCGGGAACTGGGGGTAGAAAGTCGACGGCGTCAACTCCAGGAATGCCACGTAGGACATCCTGTGCTCTGGGGTCCGAGGCTGGAGGGCCACCGCTGGTCAATGCAACGTTGTGTCCCTGCATCGCGAGTGCCGCAGCCAGTCTCGATGAACTTCTGGGCGGGCCACCCGCAGCCGCATCGAGTGTTCGAGTTACATGCAGAATTCGAAGTGGCTTTGCCCTGTGCATGCCTGTTGGAGGCGAAACTGTCATTCAGTGCCCGGATCTGCAGAGTACATGAAGCCAGACCGGTCAAGACTGTGTCTGGCGAGTAGGGAAATGGTATCAGCCTATTCTGGAGCACACCTGAAAGTTGAGATTCCAGCGCATCAGGCAGGCACGGACTGTCAACTTGAGTGCACTGAGGGAGGTAGGGATTGCACCGCTCGGTGGTTCTGTGGGACGGGTAGTTGTCTCAGCGAGCCCCTGGGATCCTTGTGCAGATTTCCTGTTGTGGTGTACAGTGCGTCGATTCAGGCCTCCGGGAGCGATGCATGCACTCAGATCTAACATTGAGTGAGTCAACTGATGCGATCGAACTTCAGGCTCGGTTGGACAGCACATTGGCCAGTGTCGCGATCATCGGCATGGGCTATGTCGGCTTTCCCCTTGCCTGTGCGGTCGAGCGAACTGGTTTCAGTGTCTGCGGATTTGACGTCGATGCAGACAAGGTAGGGGCGCTGGAGTCGGGGGAGAGCTATCTTGGATCTGGTGCAGCCGATGCCTTTGCGCAGATGTCCCAATCAAGTCATTTCAGGGCATCACATGATCTTGCGGACATCGGCACCTGTGATGTCGTCATCCTGTGTGTTCCAACACCACTGGCCGAAGACGGAACGCCGGATCTGAGCTGTGTCGTGGACTCGACGAAGATGGTTGCACAAGTGCTGCGACCAGGCATGTTGGTCGTCCTGGAATCGACGACGTGGCCAGGCACGACTCGCGAAGTCATGCTGCCACTGCTTGAGGCCGGGGGGCTCAAATGCGGCGTTGACTTCTTCTTGGCCTACAGCCCGGAGCGGGAAAATCCCGGCGACGCTGTGTTTGAGACAGCGACCATTCCCAAGGTGGTAGGCGGCTTGGATGCATGCTCCTCCCGGCTGGCCTGTGACTTCTATCGGCGGGTGGTGTGTGATGTCGTGCCAGTCGCCAGCGTAGAGACAGCGGAGGCCGCCAAGATCGTCGAAAACGTCTACCGCTGCGTGAACATCGCGCTGGTGAACGAGCTGAAGATGGCCTTCGAGAAGATGGGCATCGACGTTTGGGAGGTGCTGAAGGCTTCCGCAACAAAGCCCTTCGGATTTCAGGCTTTTTGGCCCGGCCCTGGGCTGGGTGGGCATTGCATTCCGATCGACCCGTTCTACCTGTCGTGGCGAGCCCAGCAGTGCGGTGCGGAGACGAAGTTCATCGAATTGGCGGGCCGAATCAACACGGCGATGCCGCAGCACGTCGTGGATCGGACCATCGAGAGTCTGGGAGAAGCCCATCAAGGGGCGCACGTACTCGTCGTGGGGGTGTCATACAAGGCGGATGTGTCTGACATTCGGGAGACACCAGCGGCGCCGATTATCGAGATGCTCCAGGCTCGCGGGGTTCAAGTTTCGTACCACGACCAGCACTGCCCTCGATTTCCAGCCATGAAGCGGCACGCAATTGATCTCGCCTCGGTCGAGTTGACCGCTGAGCGGATCGAAGAGAGCGATGCTGTACTAATCGTGACCAATCACTCGGATACCGATTGGTCACTCATCGGGCAGCACGCGAGCATCATCATCGACACGCGAAACGCGATGGACGGGACCCAGATAGTAGGCACGCTGATCAAGGCGTAGGGTTGTTTGAAGGACAGGCTCATCTGAGTCGGTTCAGGGCAGATCAGGAGACTGTGTGAATGCGTGTTCTTGTAACAGGTGCGGCCGGCTTCATCGGGTCGCACGTCAGTTCGCTACTGCTGGATCAAGGCGTGACGGTAGATGGCCTTGACAACCTGAACGACTACTACGACCCGGCCCTCAAGAACGCGAGATTGACGCGTCTTCAGGGGCGAAGTGACGCAGATCGCTTCAACTTCATCAGGGCCGACATCACAGATGCGGATGACATGCGAGAGGTCTTCGAGCAGGGAGGGTATGACCGCGTTGTACACCTTGCCGCCCAGGCCGGTGTCAGGCACTCGATCGAGTTTCCTCATGACTACACGAACGCCAATGTCACAGGCTTTTTGAACGTGCTC
>JAKVBU010000043.1 GCA_022446885.1 Phycisphaerales bacterium
CAGTGCAGTACACCGGCAGGCCCCTGCAGGCGGCCACTTCCTTGCCCAGATGCAGCAGGCCGGTGATATGACCCATGTGGACATGGGTCAGCACGATGGCGTCCACCATGTGCGTGGATGCGGCCGTATGCCGCTGCAGGGCTGTCAGCTGGGCCTCGATCGCCCAAGTGGCGTCGATGAGCACTCGGCCGCCGGTGGTACGGTCGTGCAGGGCAATGCTGGCAGGGGTTTCTCGCCGGCCATTGGCCCGGGCATCCATACAACAAGGCTTCATGCAGCCCAAATGGGGCAATCCGCCATCCTGAGCCACACCCAGAACAACCAGTTCTCCCTCTGCTGTGGGTGCCATGCCCCCCTTGTACAGCACACTGAGGGCGGATGAGGCACTGCAGACAAGGCTCAAGGGGAGGGTTCGGCAACGTGCAGCCAAGTCCCACTGGCCTCGACTGTGCAAAAAGACCGCTGAAGAACCCTTAGATACTGTTTTTCTAGGACGTACCGCGTTGGCGGTCGGAAATTCGCGGTTAGATACTGATATTTCTGAATTTACGGGTTGTTCACCCTCTTCCGGTGGCCTACGTTTGAGGCGTCAGGCTTCGGAAGAGCCTGGCGGAAGAGAAGAGAAAGGAAGGAAGTACGCATGAAATTCACAACATTCAGCCTTGCTGCTGTTGCTACCTGCACACTGACGGCGTTCGCGTCGGCAGATGTGATCATGGACCATATTGGCGCCATGGACGGTAGTGATCTCGCAGGCAGTATCGGTGCCAGTCAGGACTTCGATGCCTATGGCGACTACGACGTTGTCGCTGCCGATGTCTTCACGATGGACACCGCGATGAACCTCTCGACCGCCTCCATGGTGCTCGGTGGTTGGAACGGCTACGGCGGCCTTGATGGTGTCACCGGCTTCACGGTGAGCATCTTCAGTTCACTCGACCAGATGGGTGCAAGCATCTATGGTGATGTTCTGGCCATGTCGTTCGATTCTGCAGATGTCAACGGTGATTGGACCGGCGCGAATGATCTGATCAGTTTCGATCTGGGCGGGTTTGAGCTCGCTGCAGGGTCGTACTACATCGGCATCACGGCCAACAACGCCTTTGCTGACAATGGTCAGACCGGTGCCGCGACATCAAACATCGGCAACTTCGCTGGTGCTCAAGGTAACCCCACTGGTGCCTTTGGCTTTGGTCCCGTTGCCGAGACTGGTGCGAATTACGCGTATCGCCTTGATGGCGATGCCGTGCCCGCACCTGGTGCCATCGCTCTGCTCGGCCTCGCAGGCCTCGCAGGTCGGAGACGCCGCTCCTGACTCTTCTTCTTCTGTCAGAAGCTACGAATCAGCCTGATTCGCGAATCAAAGCGATTCTCACAGCCCCCTGCTCTTGAGCAGGGGGCTGTTCTTTCCAAAGGTGTTAGACACCTTTTCGCTCGGTACCCTCGTATACATGTTCGCTCTCCGATCACTACGGCTCACCTGGCTCGCCGTCGCTGCTGCCTTGTCATGCACCGCTCTTGGCAGCGCCCAAACCCGAGCCGACGCCTGGGAAAACCGCGCCCGACAGGTGAGCTGCCGCAACTACACCCTGATCACTGACCTGCCCGACGCACAAGCCAAGGATGTGGCCGACAACCTCGATCAGTTGCACGACACCTGCACCGAGTTTTTTGCCGCCCTGCGAGGCCGTATCCCGACCGGCGAACAGGTGTGTGTGTTCGCCACCCAAGAAGACTACAACGACTGGGTCCACCGACGCATCGGTGCCAATCCCACCGGCTCGGCTGGCATGTTCGTGCAGGCGGGCAACAAGAGGGCACTGGTGGCATGGCTCGGCGGCCAACCGATGCACCGCCTGCTCGGCACGCTGCGACACGAGGGCTTCCACCACGCCGCAGCGCTGTTGTTTCCCGACCTGCCTGTGTGGGCCAATGAGGGCATCGCAGAGATGTTTGAACGCGCCGTGCCAGTGAGCAACGGACTGGCCCTGGGCAATGTGCGATCGAGCGACGTGGCCCGACTACAGCAGGCCATCAATCGCAACGCACTCACCCCGCTGAATGACTTCTTTCGCATGGCATCCGACCGGTGGAACAGCCAGGTGCAACAGGGCACCGCGAGCACCAACTATCTGCAGGCTTGGGCCACGGTGCAGTTTCTGCTGTACGGCGACGGCGGCCGCTACAAGGGTGGCTTTCTCACCTTCCTCGACGGACTCAACCGCGGCTTCAGCTGGCAACAGGCCTTCGCCGAGGCCTACAACGTCCGCGACTACGCGGTGATTCAGCAGCACTTCGCCAACTTCGTGCGAACCATGAAACCCACCGATCTAGAACAGGCCGTGCCCCGCATGATTCTGCTGGCAGAAGGCGTGCGGGCCATGCGATCGCAGGGCATCCAGGCTCGCGACGAAGCCTCCATCGTGATGGCGCTCAAGAACGCCAACTTCACCAGCACCATTCCCGACCGCTACGGCGGTGGCACTTTCAGCGCCCGCGATGACGATGCCTTCGAACTCCCCCATGAAACTGGCGGCCGCCTCTTTCTATGCGACCGTAACGGTCGACCCCTGCGCAGTAATACTGCACGACCATGCGTCATCGCCGCTGATCTCCAGCCGCGAGAGTTGATGCTACGGTGGAAAGACGATGACAGTTGGGAATTGATTGTTGACGATTGATAACGAACAAAGGAACCCATTGTGAACACTGCCACCACGCTCGCTGCACCGATGAACTTCATGCCCCACTGGGCCAGCATGCTTGTCAATGAGATTCCGGATGATCAATTCGCCACAAGGCTCGGCACGACTATCAACCATCCTGCATTCGTACTCGGTCACTTGTCTTACTACGCTGCGGTCGCGGTACAACTACTTGGCGGCGAGGTCGAGATAGGTGAAAATGAGGCTGTTCTATACCAGCACGGTGCGGAGTGCTGTGATGATGCGTCTGCCTACCCTGATAAGCAGGCGTGTATCGAACTGTTCAATGCTCGTATGAAGATGGCTGCCAACTTCATTGCAACAAGCTCGGAAGAGACACTCAACGCATCCGCCGCGGACACACCATTTGCCGAACGCTTTGACACCCTCGGACAAGTGGCCACTTTCATGTTGATTGCCCACCCTCCCTTCCACTTTGGGCAACTGAGCGCATGGCGTCGCGTAGCGGGCATTGGACCAGCATCCTGACTTGACCAACAAGTCACTTAGGAAACAACCTAGTTCTAGCGACCCTAGGCACATCGGCGGTACGCACTACGAAAGTGCAACCAGCCCGATCAGTTGCTGCGAAGCAGGCGATACAACGCCACGTCAACGACAAACGGTCCGAAGGGCAGGATCGCACCGATGATGCCCCACACCACCAACCGCGTGGACAGCGGCACGATTGACTTGGCCATCAGGCACATCCCCACGAGCACGAGGAAGAGCAGGCCGTGCACCATGCCGGTGATCGTCACCGCCATAGGCATGTCGTACATGTACTTCAGCGGCATGGCGATGCCAAACAGCACCAAGGTCGACGTGCCTTCAATCAGGCCCATCACGATGAGCCACTTGAGGAACGCGGGATTCTGCACACTGGAAGGTCCGGAATTCATGGGCATCAGAGCAGCCTATCGCACATCGGCACATTGGCGTTTGGCAGTGGCGACATGGGTTCTACACTGAACGTGATGAACACCCGCAAGGGCATTCTGTTGGCTGGCGGTAGCGGCACTCGCTTGCACCCCGTGACGCACGTGGTCAGCAAGCAACTGCTGCCCGTGTACGACAAGCCGATGGTGTATTACCCCCTCAGTGTGCTCATGCTGGCGGGCATCCGCGACATCCTCATCATCTGCACACCCGAAGATCTTCCCCGATTCCAGCAACTGCTCGGCGACGGTGGCAACTGGGGCCTGTCATTCACCTGGGCCACGCAGCCCAAGCCCGAAGGCATCGCCGAGGCCCTGTTGATCGCGGAAGACTGGCTCGCCGGCGCTCCCAGCGCCCTGGTGCTGGGCGACAACATCTTCTTCGGCAATGGCATGCGACATCGTCTGGCCAGAGTCGACGCCCGCGACGAAGGCGCCACGGTGTTCTCCTACCCGGTGGCCAATCCCGCGCAGTTTGGCGTGATCGAACTGGACATCGACGGCCGACCTGTTCGCCTTGTCGAAAAGCCCGAACACCCAGCGTCAAACCTCGCCGTCACCGGCCTGTACTTCTACGACGGCCAGGCCCCCACCATTGCCCGCAATGTCACGCCCTCCGATCGCGGCGAACTCGAGATCACGGCGGTGAACCAGGCCTATCTGGACATGGGGCTGTTGCAGGTGGAGCAGTTCGGCCGCGGTGATGCCTGGCTCGACACGGGTACGCACGACACGCTTCTGCAGGCCTCGATGTTCGTCGAGACGATCGAAGCACGACAGGGCCTGAAGATCGCGTGCCCGGAAGAAATCGCATGGCGGCAGGGCTGGATCGACGACGACGCCTTCGCCACGCTGGCAGAGGCCTGCAGCGGCAGTTCCTACGGCGCGTATCTGCAGCAGCTGCTCACCGAGAACGACACGATCACCGGCTGGTGATCCGGTCGTCTCATCCCCAATCGAAATGACGAAACGACGGCGACGCCTTCACGGCTCGCCACCAGTGTGAATTGGCTCGATACCACTGGACAGTGTCGTCCAGGCCGTCGATGAAAGACCACCGCCGTGTCCAGCCCAGCGCCTCTGCGGCGGTCGGATCCACGGCGTAGCGCATGTCATGCTCCGGGCGATCGGGCACGAAGCGGACTTCGCCACCGCCCACGCGCTCGACAATCGCCGCTGCCACGTCGTTGCCATTGATCTGTTCGCGAGCACCGAGGTTGTACACCGCGCCGCGTTCACCCTCATGCAGGACCAGATGGATACCTG
>JAKVBU010000044.1 GCA_022446885.1 Phycisphaerales bacterium
GCGGCGATTGCTTTGCGTACTGGTCCCGGTAGCGTGTCCCATTGGCTCACCAGTTGGGCCAGCAGGGGATCCATGTCCCCCATTGTGTGCAGAGACGTGCGCGCGGCCCCTGTTGTGTACTTCTCTTGATCGCTGTTGTTGTCGTGCTTGTCTGCACTTACGTCACTTCTGGCATCACCATCGCATCGGTCTACGAAACCGAAGGTTCCAGGTTCGAATCCTGGTACCCGCGTTCTGGTGCGCACCCATTCGCCGAGCGGAGCGGGACGTCGGCGTGCGACTGGTTCCGATGGCGGCGTCCGACTCGCTCGACGACCCACTGCGGGGTCGACTCGCTCGCCGTCCTTGCCCTCGTTTCCACTCGCACACCTTTGGTCCACGCTCCGTCGACGAACGGGTGCGTTCCTGCATCAGATGCGCGTTGGTATATCTTTGGTCCACGCTCCGTCGACGAACGGGTGCGTGGGTAATCAAGGAGTCATATGAGTGAACGTCAAGGCTCGGGGCAGGGGCCCCAGGCGTCCAGTACTGCCAGCATGTCATTGACACCGACAACGCCGTCGCCATCGACATCACCAGCAGGCTGATCCTGGCCCCAGTAGCCGATGATGGCCAGCACGTCATTCACATCGACGACACCGTCGGGGATGCCGGGTCCATCCGGGCCGGAGACATCCTCATTGCATTCGCATTCATCGAGTACACCGTCACCATTGGCATCGCCACCATTGTCGAAGTCACAACTGTCAGGGATGAGGTTCTCGTTGCAGTCATCCGCTGTTCCATTATCGATGGCGCACGAATCCAGGGCGCCGTCAGCGTCGCAGTCTAGATCCGGGTTCTCGTTGATCTGGCAGATATCCAGCAGTCCATCCCCATCGCAGTCTGTCTGGGAGCCATCTGCCAGTTGGCATTCGTCGGGAACCCCATCAAAATCACAGTCTGATGTCCAGCCCTGTTCGATCTCGAAGTCGTCGGGGATCGTGTTGCCGTTGCAGTCGGCCTCACAGTTGTCGGGGATGCCGTCACCATCGGTATCGGGATCGGTTTCACAGTCATCGATAATGCCATCGCCGTCGCAGTCTTCCTCGCACTCGTCGGGATAGAGGTTCTGGTTGCAGTCGAACGATGTTCCGTTTTCGATGTCTTCCTCATCAGGAATGCTGTTGTCGTTGCAGTCGCCTGGACAGCCTTGAGTAACCCAGTTATTGCCACTGTCAGACCAGGGGCCGGAGATCTGATCAGGATCGTTACTGCAGGTAATTGTGTTGGTGATGGTGGTGTTGCTGCTGCCCGTGCAGTAGATCCCGCCGCCCCCATCGTTGGCCGTGTTGTCCGTGATCGTGCAGCCGATGATGGTGGAGTTGTTGTTGAAGTAGAAGTTGATCCCGCCGCCGTAGTATTCGGCCGTGTTGCCTGTGATCGTGCAGCCGGTGATCGTGGGGTTGCTGTCGTCGCAGTAGATCCCGCTACCGTAGTCGCCCGTGTTGCCCTCGATCGTGCAGCCGCTGATGTTGGCGCTGCTTTCAATAATGCAGATTCCGCCGCCGCCCCCATCGTTGGCCGTGTTGCCCGTAATCACGCAGTCGACGATGATGCTGAGGCTGTTTTCCTGGCAGTAGATTCCGCCGGCGTATTCGGCCGTGTTGCCTGTGAACGTGCAGTCGGTGATGGTTGGGTCGCTGGAGTCGCAGGAGATCCCTCCGCCGGCGAAGGCCGTGTTGCCCTCGATGGTGCAGTCGGTGATGGTGGGGTCGCTGTTGGAGATGCAGTTGATCCCGCCGCCGGTGTGGGCTGTGTTGTCATCGACCGTGCAGTTGGTGATGGTGGGGCTGCTGTCGATGCAATGGATCCCGCCGCCGCCGCCGCCGCCGGCTATGTTGCCCGAGATCGTGCAGCCGGTGATGGTGGGGCTGCTGTTGTTGTTGCTGAAGATCCCGCCGCCCCTTAATCCTGCCTCGTTGCCCGAGATCGTGCAATCGGTGATAGTGGGGGTGCTGTCCTCCCAGCAGAAGATCCCGCCGCCTTCGTAGGCCGTGTTGCTCTCGATCGTGCAGTCGCTGATGGTGGGGTTGCTTAACGCGTAGCAGATGATCCCTCCGCCGTACGTGGCCTCGTTGCCCGAGATCGTGCAGCCCGTGATGGTGGGGCTGCTGTTGACTAAGCAGTAGATTCCGCCGCCGGAGTTAGCCGTATTACCCGATATCGTGCAGATGGTGATGGTGGGGCTGCCGCCGTTGTAGCAGTAGATCCCGCCGCCTCTGCCATATGGACCATCGGACGTGTTGTTCGTGATCATGCAGCCGGTGATGGTGGGGCTGCTGTTGTTGTCGCAGAGGATCCCGCCGCCGTAGTCGGCCTCGTTGCCCGAGATCGTGCAGTTGGTGATGGTGGGGTTGCTGTTGGAGCAGGAGATCCCGCCGCCGTAGTTGGCATTGCCATTGGTAATCGTAAAACCGTCGATCACTGTTGATTCAGTCTCACCGTTGAAGCAGGCAATTCCACGCCGAGCGTTCTCGCCATCGATGATCGTCTCCTCCGGCCCATCACTTGAACGCAGCGTGACGGCCTTGCCCTTCATGTCAACAACATGGCCGTCCTGGGTGGAGGTGTACGTCCCCGGTGCCACCACGATCTCATCGCCGGGGTTGGCCGCATCGATCGCCCCCTGGATGGTGGGGTAATCACCCGGCACGTTGATCACGTCTGCAACCGCAGCGCCACCTATAAGGGCCAGGCAGGCAATCGCGATGAGCAGGCGTGGGGGGGTCATGGGCAGGTTGCTCCCCATTTATCAAGGACGAACAAGAGGTCGATGATGGTGACTTCGTTGTCGCCAGTCAGATCGCCGGGGCAGACCTCGGGGCAGCCGGCATCGGCACACGCTACGCCATCGCCGGCGTAGGAGCCGCCGCCGGCAAAGCAGCCTTCTGCAGTAGAAGGAATGCAGGCACCGTTAATACAGCAAGCGCCGAGAACTTCAGGTTCAACGGGTGGTGTGCAGTCGTCGCAGGAAGAGCCTTCGCCGAGCCATTGGCCGCCGTATATGAGGCAGTCATCTTCTGACGTGTCGCTGACACAGACCATGTCGTTGTTAGTGCAGCACGCGCCAGAAATGAAAGGGCATACATCTGCAATGGTATTACCACCTTGATTCGTCCAGCTTCCAGCGATCTGGTCCGGGTCGTTGCCGCAGACGATGGTGTCAGACAGGATGCTGTTGGAACTAGACGAGTTGTAGATCCCGCCGCCCTCATCGTTGGCCGTGTTGTCCGAGATCGTGCAGTTGGTGATGGTGGGGTTGCTGCTGGTGGCGCAGTGAATCCCACCGCCGAGGCTAGAGTTGTTGTTCAAGATTGTGCAGCCAGTGATGATTGGGCTGCTAGAGTTGCAGCAGTAGATCCCGCCGCCGCCATTGACGGCCGTATTGCCCGAGATCGTACAGTCGACGATGGTGGGATTGCTGACGGTGCAGTAGATCCCTCCGGCGGAATCCTTGGCCGTGTTGCCTGAGATCGTGCAGCCGCTAATGATGGGGTTGCTTTGTCCGCCGCAGTAGATTCCGCCTCCAAGGGTTCCACTGTTGTTGGTGACGATGCAGTTGGTGATGGATGGGCTGGCGGCAGAGATGAAGATGCCGCCGCCGTCTCCATACGCGCCATTGGTGATTGTGAACCCCTCGATCACTGTGGCCTCAGTCTCATTGTTGAAGCAGCCAATCCCACCCCGGGTGTTCTCGCCGTCAATGATCGTTTCCTCCGCCGTGCCGCTGGCTCGCAGCGTGATGGCCTTGCCCTTCATGTCAACCACAGGACCGTCCTGGGTGGAGGTGTAGGTCCCAGGTGCCACCACGATCTCATCGCCGGGGTTGGCCGCATCGACCGCGCTCTGGATCGTGGGGTAATCACCCGGCACATTGATGGTCTCGGCGAATGCAGTTCCAGCAAGCACCAGGCTTGCAACGATGGCACAGATAGCTCTCATGGATCTTCTCTCCCGACGGCCCCGATTGGACCAGGCCCCATTCTGGCGGATCCAGCGAGAGGGATCAATGCCCCAGTCGGCAGATGTGAGTTGACGTGTAGGAAACAGCCCCGACAGGGTCTCTGCCGGGGCTGCGGTGGGGTTCAGGTGTTGTGAACCAGGTGGCCTATGGACACACCGATCCGAAGCTGGACAGCATGTTCAGCAGGTCCTCGATGTCGATGACGCCGTCGTTGTTGGTGTCGCCGGAACAGGAAGCCGGGCAGTCATCGCAACTGCTGTCTTCGCCGAGCCAGTTGCCGCCCATGGCTGTGCAGTCGTCATTGTTGAGTGACTCACATCCGGAAGGCACGCAGCAGGCGCCCGTGACAGGAGGTGTCGCACAGCCAGCATCTCCGCAGGCCACATCATCGCCGGCATAGGTACCACCGGCTGCGGTGCAGTCTGACTCGGTTGCCGTGATGCAGGTTCCGTTCAGGCAACAGGCGCCGAAGGTATTGCTCACAATGTCGCATGAATCCGACACCAGGCTTCCTTCGGGCAACCCGATGCCATTGAGTTGATCTGGAGCGTTTCCACAGATGACAGAGCCGCTGATTGTGGCGCTGCTGCTGTTGTAGTAGCAGGAGATCCCACCGCCGTAGATGGCCGAGTTGTCCGCGATCGTGCAGCCGCTGATGGTGGGGTTGCTGATGTAGTCGCAGTAGATCCCGCCGCCGCATATCTAGGAGGTGTTGCCCTAGATCGTGCAGCCTCTGATTGTGGGGATGCTCAAGTAGCATGAGAACACGACTC
>JAKVBU010000045.1 GCA_022446885.1 Phycisphaerales bacterium
AATGTTCTCGGTGCCCCCTCGGCGCCGAGATTCCTGGCCACCGCCCACGATCAACGGCTGAAACTCGGACATTTCCTTTACCAGCACGGCACCCACGCCACACGGGCCTCCAATCTTGTGCGCCGACACAGTCATGAAGTCCACGGACAGCTGAGAAAACTCCAATGAGATCTTGCCGTAGGCCTGCACCGCATCCGTATGCAACTTCGCCCCAGTGGCTTTGACGACTGAGGCGATCTGCTCAAGTGGCTGCACCACACCTGTTTCGCTATTGACAAACTGCACTGATACAAGTGTGTCCGCCGCGATATCCAGCTCAGCTAGGGAGTCGACACAACAGATCCCATCACCGTCAACAGGAATGTGCGTGACGTCAATTCCCTCGTCTTCCATTTGCTGAGCGAGGCCTGTTACTGAGGGATGCTCTACTTCGAGAATGGCGAGGCGACGCAGCGGCGATCGTGAGTGTGCAACCTGCCTGAGAACCGCATTATTCCCTTCAGTTCCACCACTCGTAAACACCACTTGTTCAGGCTCACCGCCAGCGAGCATTGCAACGCTCGACCTTGCCTCCTCCATGAGGGCACTCACAGCAGTGCCTCGCGAATGTGCACTTGAAGGATTGCCTACGGTGCGCATGGCCCGCTCAACCGCCGAGATCACCTCAGGCGTGGCCCAACTTGTAGCAGCGTGATCGAGATAGACACCTTGCTCGCCAGGCTTGCAATCCTGGCCGAGGCGTTCTGCCTGCAACTTGATGAGTTCAGTCTCTGTAGCGTCAAACAACACTCGACGCCCTTGATACTGCCGGCCCCTCGGAACGAGCCCCTCCTGTCGCCACCGCCACAGCGTTTGCCTCGAGACTCCCGCCTCGCAGGCCACTTCCGATACGGTGAAGTAGGTCACTCCATTGACCTGCATGGACATTCCTCAGCCTCTCAAATGATGTCACAGAGTGTAACACGACACGCTGCACCATTATGCGACGGGACGAATGGCCGCCTGTCTTGCCAACTCACTCCATACATGGAACGCCCAGTTACGCCTCACTCAAGATTGGGGCTCACCAATCGGAACACCCTAAACCACACGAGACTATGCAACTCGGCCGACAGCAGACGGGGCCTTGCAACGAGCCACTACAGCCGGACGGCAGAGCAGCCAACTTGGGTTCTCCATGAGTAAACGAATAGCGCAAGCAGGCCCTGCACCTGCTCAAAGGACAGCACCACGTCCTCACCCCTCCCGGCCGCTCCCACGTCGCCCCCTTGGCCCCCGCAGCCCGTTAGGGAACATCGCCTTGAGATCACGACACACCTCGGCCACCTTACGGTCCTGCGCACTGGCCTCCAGTGGCGGGTACGTGTCGCGACCGGCCTTGCGAAACGCCCGAGCCCGCTTGAGCACCGTTGCCTGCCATGTGTCGGGCAACTTGCGACGCTTCGCTGACTTCAAGAAGGCCTCCTCGAACTCAAGCGTCGCCTCAGCACGCTCAACACGATCCAGCGCCCACATTCGCGCACCACTGAAGTTGCGGAAGTGATTCACCGGCTCAACACGATCCTCGACACCCAAGAGCGACCAGACCATGGATTCACTCCAACCACGATTCTGAATCTCCGTCATTGTCAGATGCGGATGATCCCACGGATAGACGTTCGTCAATGCCATCATTGACCCCTTTCACAAAGTCGACAGACGCTTCAGTTCAAGATTCATTACACACATCACCCACGGCACACCGATCCTGCACCACCTCTAATACCTGCTCGAAGCCGCGATCCAATGAAACCACGGCGGACCACGGCAACAACAACCTGAGGAACTCACCCTGGCGAACCACATCCGCAGGCCAGCCCTGCTCGTGACACCAGGCCTGAATCACACCAGCTCGACGCACCGGATACCGCCACTGGCTACCCCATACCGATGGCACCCCAACTGAACAGGCGATGGCACTCAAATCCAGAGCAGCCACCGCCTCCGAACCATCGCAGGCATCCCCAGAGGCCTCCCAATCTGTGATCACATCATCGATCCGTTCCCACACGGCCGCCCAACGCCAGTCGCGCACCATCACAGGCGTGTCCACCACCGCTTCATCCGCAACCGCACACGTACCATCAACAACAGTCCAGGCGACACACGTGGGATCTCGAAACCGCTCCACATCTGGGTACTCCAACGGATCCCCAGTCACGCCGCGGCCCGCGCGTGACGCCAGTTCGGCCTCGAGCGTCTCAATCCGACGACGACATTGCTCGATCGCCCGCTCCAACACCACATCCCAACTCAATCGCACCGCGAAATGCCGCACCGCAGCATCCGCCTCGATTCGGAACCCTGCCGCCAACAACGACGACGACTTGTCCACACACGACCGAACCGCATTGCCGATCATCCTGTTCATCGAACACCTCCTTGGGAGCACGGCTCCACAGACACCACCGCTTCACGCATCACCAAACCCAACTAACTTCGCCTTAGGCAAGTCGTGCTCGTCCAAGGCCTCCAAGGCCGGCACCAAAACCGCGTCCATCCGTGAACGTGTTTCATACGGACACTCCACCTCGACCGTGTCATAGATGGACGACAAGCCGGGACATTCATCGTTGAACGTCTTGGCTCCCACCGCGTCCAACGACGCCACCGCCGCCCACGCCAAATAGGCCGCCTTGCGCGCCTCGCCACAGTCTTCCCACAACTGCTCATCCAGATCGTCGTCCACACCCTCCCCAGGGCCTGGCGCACGCTGGGTCTTGCCAGCCAACTCAAGGAAGATCTCAGCCAATGCGTCTGCCATCGCCACTGGCATCTGGCCCAACACCGGACCATTAATCCGAGGCGGCGCTCCATGCACTGCATGCCAACACGCCCAGTTCACCAAAGCATCAAACCGCTCACAGGAGCCATATATCAAGTGCGTGCCCTCCCAAGACAACAACAAGTGACACATGCAAGTGCCGCGATCCTGATCGCAGCGATGACAGAACTGCTCATCTGAACGCAAATCCATGTAACTCATCACAGATACCTCTTCAAACCGCTTCATTAAATCCAACGCGGCCCCACGCACTGAGGCGCTGCAACGGATGCGTCACCCGCTGCATCAGGCGACCGCACAGATCAAGCCACGCATCAGCGTGCAGGTCGTGACAGAACGCAGGACGCTGGGCCGTGCCCGTCTCCTCCCGATCCCATTGCACCGCCAACGACCGCAACATCGCCGGCGTGTACACGCCACCCTTCAACCGAATGCCCCCGAATTCAGATACCCGACATGATGTGTTCCGAGCCAAAGCCAACCTCCTGCACGTGTGCCAATGCACACTTCATGCAGAGAGGGCCGACGCCTCGGACGGTGATGCCCCGTGCAACGCACACAGCGCACCCCGACCCCGAATCTGAGCCAAGCCAACGTGGCCGCGCTGGTCATTGCCGACCAGATCAACCACCCGGCGAGTGACACATGTGACGCGCCACCCTGAAACCGGCACGAAGCTGTTCAAGAGCACTCCTAGAAGAGCGTTTGAACACGGGCTAAAAATGAAGCAAGCCCGCTTCGTTGCCTCTCGGCCGCATCTGAATTCCCCTTGTTTTGCAGGGGTTTTCGTACCACCTTGCCCGGGCAGGCAGGTTGGTGAGGGCGTCGGCCCTCTCTTGATGCAGATAGTATTATGCCATGCTGCATTGCTCTTTTCAACTATGACCGAGAGGCAATACAAGCTTTCCGGAGAATGTGATGGCGAACAATTACCACGTCTACGTCATTGAACTGAACAAGAACGTCGTTGATCGCCCCGGCTGGAACACTGACGAGTATGGGCCATCCGGCAACAAACTGCGGTGCTTCTACGTAGGGCAGAGCGCCCACACGCCCGAGTGCCGGTACGCCCAACACATCGCCGATCGCTCAGCGACTTTCCATTGCATCTGCGGCCTGACCGAAAGCCCCGTGAACCCGTACCAAATCGGAGGACAGACGTTCGTGGTCAATCACCACTTCGCGTTGCGCCCGGAGCTGTACACGAGGTACAACCCTCTCCCGTCCCAAGCCGAGGCCATCGCCATGGAAGAGAGACTCACACTAGAACTTCGGGCAAAGGGCTGGGGCGCATACTCAAAGTAACCCCGCCAGCAGAAGGCGCCATTGAACGAGTCCGCCTGTCGGAAATTCAGCCCATAGGCGACCCCGGCCACTGCTGCACGAACCCCTCGTAATCCGCACCGCAGCCGATGCAGAAGGAGCGGCTCACACCATGTGTCCCTAATACGAGCTGTTCTGATCCCCAAACGTCGAGCCGCAACACAGCCCAGCGTTGCGCCCATGGCTTGGCGAACTGCAACGAATGGGCAAGCACCGGCCGGAGCGGCAAACACGTACCGCCAACATACTGCTTAAGTGTCTCCACCCGCATCATTGCTCGCCTCGCCCCGTGCGTTGAGTACCTCAACCCCCGCCAATGCACCGGATCAAGCCGCCGCCACCACTGCAGCAAGTCATTGTGATCCGCGAATGGTGAAATCCACAGTGCATCGGGCCAGCCTCCGCCGAACTGCACATGACATGC
>JAKVBU010000046.1 GCA_022446885.1 Phycisphaerales bacterium
GAGGCAGCAGGAGGGGGCATAAGAAGAACCGTGCCCCCAACAACAACACCCCCGTGAAGACGGGGGTGCTGTGGGGTTGTATAGAAGGAGTGGGGGATGGTCTGATGGTTACGGGCAGGTGCCCCAGCCGTCGATGACCTTCAGCAGGTCGAAGACATCGACCACGCCGTCGGCGTTCGCGTCGCCCTGGCACGTCGGTGCGCAGTCATCGCATGATGCATCCTCGCCAAGCCAGGTGCCGCCGAGGCCAGCACATGCTGTTTCAGTCAGTGCATGGCATCCAGAACTCACACAGCAGGCGCCGGTGGGATCGAGTTCTACTGGTGGTGGACAGTCATCACATGAGGTTGCTTCGCCGAGCCACTGTCCGCCATACGTCAGGCAGTCCGCCTCTTCGACATCTTGAACGCAGAAGATCTCGTTGCCAGTGCAGCAGACACCTGGGGGAATTGGACAGATATCCTGCACTATGTTTCCTCCATTGTCGATGAATGTCCCATGCGGCGCCAGAGCAACGACCTGATCCGGCACATTGCCGCAGACGATGGTGTTAGACAGTGCGGCTGCGCCAGGGCCTTGGAAGATCCCGCCACCATTGCCAAGGGTGGTGGCTGCTGTGTTGCCAGTGATCGTAGAGCCAGTGATAGTGAGGACGCCACCATAGCAGTAGATTCCACCACCTTCGTCGTTGGTCGTGTTGCCCGTGATTGTGCAACCGTCAATGGTGGGGTTGCTTTCGTATCTGCAGTAGATCCCGCCGCCGTCTAAGAGGGCCGTGTTGTCCGAGATCAAGCAGCCGCTGATGGTGGGGTTGCTTTCCCAGGTGCAGTGGATCCCGCCGCCGCTAAATTGAGAGGCCGTGTTGCCCGTGATCGTGCAGTCGCTGATGGTGGGGTTGCTGCTTTCGTAGCAGACGATCCCGCCACCATCGCTGGCCGTGTTGCCCGAGATGGTGCAGTTGGTGATGGTGGGGCTGCTACCGGCGCAGTAGATCCCGCTGGCCTGGACGCTCGTGTTGTCCGAGATGGTGCAGTTGGTGATGGTGGGGTTGCTTTCAACGCCGAAGCCGCCATCGCAGTAGATCCCGCCGCCGGTTGAGCCGCACGTGTTGCCCGAGATCAAGCAGCCGTCGATGATGGGGTTGCTTCCGCTTGCGCACATGATCCCGCCGGCGCCATAGTCACTCGTGTTGCCCGAGATCGCGCAGCCGCTGATGGTGGGGCTGCTTTGTTGGCAGTAGATTCCGCCGCCGAAGTAGTTCGATCCCCCGGTAATCATCAGGTTCTTGATCACGGTTTCGTTCCCTTCACCGCTGTTGATGTTGAACACGCTGCCAGCCTGCTGGGCATAGATGGTGGTGGCCAGCGACCCGTCTCCATTGAGCGTGCCTTGGATGGTGATGGCCTTGCCGCCTGGGTTGAGCGAGTGTTCGTAATACGTGCCTGCTGCAATGGCAATCACGTCGCCATTGACTGACGCACTGATTGCCGCCGCAATGGTGGGCTGATCGGCCGGCACATTGATCGTGGCCGCGAAGGTGGTGGATGTTCCAACGAAAGCCAGTGACAGACCGGCGACGACAGCAGCGATGCGATGCATGATGTTCCTCTCCCACAAGGTGGCGACCGGGGGGGCCGCGAAGCACTCATTACAGCAGAGGGGCGGGCTTAAGGCAATGAAATTCATGCATTGCAGTAGCTAGGCGGCGTTCTTGAGGCAGCAGGAGGGGGCATAAGAAGAACCGTGCCCCCAACAACAACACCCCCGTGAAGACGGGGGTGCTGTGGGGTGCTGTGGGGTGGTGTTTGGAGTGGGGGATGACCCGAATGGTTACGGGCAGGTTCCCCAGCCGTCGATCACCTTCAGCAGGTCGAAGACATCGACCACGCCGTCGGCGTTCGCGTCGCCCTGGCACGTCGGTGCGCAGTCGTCGCAACTGCTGTCCTCCTCGCCGAGCCAGGTGCCGCCCATGTCAGTACATGCTGTTTCAGTCAGTGCATGGCATCCAGAACTCACGCAGCAGGCCCCGCGAGGTGCTGTGTCCTCATTGTCGCCTAGGCCATCGCCGTCAGAGTCAGCCCATTCATTGGGGTCGTCGGGGAAGGCATCCTCGGCGTCATGTACACCATCACCATCGGAATCCTGCCAGCAGGGATCGCCATTGCAATCGGAATTGTCACCTTGGTAGGTGCCGCCCACTGCAATGCAATTGGTTTCTGTTTCAACTGAACAACCGCTGCCAATACAACAAGCACCTCCCGCAGGGCATTCATCAGCCACGGTGTTGCCGCCGGCATCGGTGTAAGTACCATTGATCTGATCTAGTTCGTTCCCACAGATTTCAGAGCCGCTGATGGTGGGGCTGCTGCTTACGCTGTAGATCCCGCCGCCGGACGCGAGCAGGTCGTCGGCCGTATTGCCCGAGATCGTGCAGTTGGTGATGGTGGGGCTGCTGCTGTAGCAGAAGATCCCGCCGCCGTAAACGTTGGCCGTGTTGCCCGAGATCGTGCAGTTGGTGATGGTGGGGTTGCTGCTGTAGCAGAAGATCCCGCCGCCGGTTTCGGCCGTGTTGCCCGAGATCGTGCAGTTGGTGATGGTGGTGTTGCTGCTGTTGCAGTAGATCCCGCCGCCATAGACAGATGATCCCCCGGTAATCACCAAGTCCTTGATCACGGTGCCGTCACCTTCGCCAGACTGGATCATGAACACGCGGCCACCTCCGTAGGCATTGATGGTGGTTGCCAGCGTCCCATCGCTGTTGAGCGTGCCTTGGATAGTGATAGCCTTGCCGCCTAGATTGAGCGAGTGCTCCTTGTAGTACCCCGCTGCAACGGCAATGACGTCGCCATCAGATGATGCATTGATTGCCCCCTGAATGGTGGCATGGTCACCGGGCACATTGATCGTGGCCGCGAAGGTGGTGGATGTTCCAACGAAAGCCAGTAACAGACCGGCCACGACAGCAGCGATGCGATGCATGGTGTCCCTCTCCCACAAGGTGGCGACCGGGGGGGCCGCGAAGCACCCATTACAGCAGAGGGGTATGCCCAAGGCAATGGAAATCCTGCATTGCAGGGGGCAGGCGGCGTTCTTGAGGCGGCAGGAGGGGCAGATTTGAATCGTTTTCTTGATTGGCCGTGCTTGGGGTGGTTCAATGAAGACGAGGAGAAATCACATGTACAAATACATCGCACTTACAGCCTTGGTCCTCGGCAGTGCCGCACTTGGTTTCAATATCAACCGTGGTGGCGAAGAGCAGTTCACCTTGGCCAAAGTCATCCCTGGCACCCCATCATCTCCATACATAGGGGGTGCCGTCCTTTCAGACATCGATCAAGACGGGCTCGATGATTTTGTTAAGGCAAGATTCATCGATGCAAGCACAATTGTTCTGTCCGTCAGGTTTAACTTGGGTGACACGACAGTCTCGCCATGGTCAGATATAGGCGAATATGAACTGCCTGATATAGGTTGTACTCCAGAGTACATGTCTTGGGATACTCCGCTTGTAGTTGATCTGAATGGCGATTCATATCCAGATTTGGTGTGCCCAGTCTATGTAGAAGGTGGCGAACCCGATTGGTGCGGAGCAACTGCAGATCTCTACTTCATCAACAACGGCTCAGGTGGTTTCACCTGTGCCGGCGATGTGACCGGTGATGGGCAGACTGGTGTCGACGACCTGCTCGGTGTCATTGGAGACTGGGGTTGTGTCGGCGAGGGTCTTCCTGATTGATGTTGATTTGAAACCATCACGCACCTCATGTGCTGACGGCATGCCGTTCATGTCAGTATGCTGTGTTTCATGCGTAGTTATAGGTTCATACTGCCTCTCCTAATCGTCGCCTCTGTGTACCTGATTGGTGCATCGGAGGCACCACGATCATCCAGCCCTAGTCAGACAACCCTCTCCGAGCAGGTCATCGTCGAGTTGCAGGGGGCCTTCGGCACCGAGGTGGAGTCGCAGCAACTGGTCGGCGCAGCCGCGGCCGTCATCGTCGACGGCACGGTCGCACTGCTTCTCGTCGAAGGTCTGGCCGATCGCGCCACCGAAACACCGGTCGATCCCGAAACGACCCTCTTCCGGTGGGCTTCGATTTCCAAACCTCTGACGGCAGTCGCGGCGCTGCAGCTTCATCAGCAGGACATGCTTGATCTTGACGCCGATGTCCGGGAGCTTGTTCCCGAATTTCCCGAGAAGGACTCCGTGATCACGACGCGGCAACTGATGGGGCACCTTGGTGGCATCGTTCACTACCGAAACGG
>JAKVBU010000047.1 GCA_022446885.1 Phycisphaerales bacterium
GGCCAGGGCCCCTACGAAGACTATGACCAGGACGAGGAAGAACTCCTCAACACGCTGATCGATCTCATTCGCAACAACATCGATCCTGACAGTTGGGTGGCAGGACCAGACCAGTCGTCCATCGGCGACATCACGCCCTTCAACCGCAACCTGGTCATCCGTCAGACCCCCAAGAACCACTTGGACTTGGGCAAGTTGCTCTCGCAGTTGCGTGAACAGCGCAGCGTGCTGATCAACGTGGAGACGCGATTCCTGCAGATTGACTCGGACTGGTTCGAGGAGATCGGCATCGATCTGGATCTCTACTTCAACACCAACAGCGATCTGTTCAATCGAGCTCGTGGTATTGACAGCAATGCGCTGCTGAGCGACTTCTTCTATCAGAACGGTCAGTTGGCCGGTCAGTTGAAGGACCCGATCATCTACGGCGGCTACGGCAACTATGACGGCGATACTGGTGCGTTCACCTATCCCGCCAACACACTGCTGACCGCTCCGACCGGTGCCAACACGATCGTTGGCGACGGCTCGGACACGATCACCTACGTCTATCCCGACGGCATGCAGTTCGGTAACGCGATCCGCAACACCAATGGGTGGAGCCCGATCGGTGTCGTGCAGAACTCGCTGGGCCTTGCTGAGACCATCGCCAATGGTGCATTCGGCAGCTTCGCCGGCACCGTGCTTGGTGCGGCGCCTGCCTTGGGCATGGGTGTGTCCTTCGTCGATGACATTCAGGTTGACTTGCTGGTGAAGGCAACCCAGGCAGACAAGCGTTCCATCACGCTGTCCGCCCCGCGTCTGACCTTCTTCAATGGTCAGGGTGCCTGGATTTCGATCAACAAGCAGGAAGCCTACGTGGCTGGCTTGTCCGCCAGCACTGGCGATGCGTCGGGTGCGTTCGTGCCGCAGGTGCAGGTGTTGCCCACGGGCATCGTGTTGCACCTGAAGGGTGCTGTGTCTGCTGACCGCCGCTATGTGACGCTGAACGTGTACTTCCAGAAGTCAGCGCTCGACTCCCTGACGCCTTCGGCGCCCTTTACTGGTGCAGCTGGTGGTGGCTTCGGTGGTGGTGCGGCAAGTGGCTTCTTCGGTTCGGTGCAGTTGCCCACGATCTCCATGCAGGAGATTCAGGTGACGACCTCCGTGCCGGACAAGGGCACGGCACTGCTTGGTGGCCAACGCAAGACGCAGGAGTACGAGACCGAGGTCGGCGTGCCCCTGTTCTCCAAGATGCCGTACATCAATCGCTTCTTCACGAACCGAATCACAGCGACGTCGGAAGACACACTGCTGATTCTGCTGCGTCCGGAGATCATCATCCAGACGGAGAACGAAGAGCGGTTGTTCCCCGGCCTGACGGAGTCGCTGCGAGCAGGCTTGCCCTATTCCAACTGACCGAGCGTTCAGGGAGCGGCGCCATGTCGACTGACGGCTCGCTTGTGCATTCCGAGTACCACGATGAGGTCATTCAGGTGCAGTTGTGCTGCGCCAATGTGCTGGAACAGCCCACGATCGATGCGATCGGAGACGAGATCAAGGCGGCCATCGGAGATCGGTCATCGCCTCGTCTGGTGATCGGCTTCGATTCTGTGCAGCATCTATCCTCAGCGGCACTTGGCATGCTGATCACGGTGCAGACACAGATCAAGGCAATGGACGGGGCATTGTGTCTCGCTGGCATTGACGACCGGATCATGGATGTCTTCCGCATCACCGGTTTGGATCAGATCTTCGCCATCGAGTCCTCGTGCGAGACGGCTCGAGAAGCAGTGCGAGCCTGATCGATGGGCGACGCATCGAGTTGGTCTCGAGCGTGGTCGATCACCGGTGATCTCGACGTCATGCGGGCGGCGGTGGAGTTGGTCCAGGACCAGGTGCATGCCTGTGGGTGGGACGACGCCGCCTCGTTCGCTGTTCGGTTGGCCTTCGAGGAAGCGCTGACCAACGCGTTGCGGCATGGCCATGGGGGGGATGCGAGTCTGGAGATCGCAATCGAGGTGGCGATCGATGCCGGCGAGGTGCGGCTGGGGGTGACCGATCAGGGGCCGGGATTCGATCCGGGAACAGTGCCGGATCCCCGCGCCGATGAGAATCTGACGATCGCTTCGGGGCGAGGTTTGGCGTTGATCCGGGCCTTCATGACCACGTGCGAAGTGGTCCCCCCAGGCAACAGCCTCCAGCTGCGCTTGACCAGACCAATGGGGTCAGACCCCACCACAGCGTGCTGACCCGATCTGGGGGGCTTCTTGCAGCATCATGCGGCGTTCTTCGCCCATCTGCATGCAACGTGACACCGCAACGCTTCGCAATTGGGGTCTGACCCCAATTGCGGTTTGGCCTAAACCTCGAGGGTGATGGCGTTGCGATGTTTAGATGCGTCGATGCCTCGACTCCCACGTCAGTTTGAAGCCGAAGACTTTGTCCACGTCCTCAATCGGGGGGCATGAGAAGCGGCCGCTCTTTCTCGATAACGGTGAGTACCAGGCATTCCAAGCATTGCTTGTTCGGGCCGTACAGCGGGCCGGAACACGGCTCATTGCGTTCTGTCTTATGCCGAATCACTGGCACCTCGTCCTGCACGCAACGGCACACGACGATATCCCCAAGTGCATCAAATGGCTGTGACAGGTGCACGTACAGCGGTTTCGCGTCCTTGAGGGGTCCACTGGCTTGGGCACGCTGTGCCAAGGCCGGTATCGCTCTTTCGTGATTGAGAATGACGACTACCTGTACAACGTCATTCGATATGTGGAACGCAACGCACTCACTGCTGGCCTGGTCAGCAAGGCTCAGGACTGGGCGTGGGGGAGCTTGAGGCACCGGTACGTGAACTCGCCGCTCACCCAAGCAGTGCTGGGCTGGGTTTGGGGTCTGGCCCCAAAGAAAAAGGGCAAGTGCGTGGGCTTGGAGGTTGGGCCGGGCGTAGAGTTCAGTTTGACGGCGGAGGGAGAAGGACACGGCCCTCGCAGGAGAATCTGCGAGGGCCGTTGAGTTCAAAGAAGCATTGGAATCGCGATCAGGGACCGGCACCGCCGCCGTTATCCGGGATGTCGAGGCCATTGAGGCTCACGTAGTCCCAGTGGATTTCATGTGGCGAACCAGCGCACACCACACCCAGCCTGATGTAGATCTGGTTCTCACGATCCGGATCGGGGTTCAGATAGAAGCGAGGATCAGAGCCCGCAGTAGGGGTGTACTGATCGATCGCCGGGTTAACATCATCCGAGTTGACGAAGCTCGTGGTGTAGAGCTGCTCCCACTGGTTCATATTGAAGTTGAACACGTAGGGGACGATGGAGCCTGGACGGTTGGGGCCGCTGCGCTGCACGTCAACACTGAAGACCTCGGCGAAGTCGAACAGGCCGCTGGTGTCAAACGTGATCATCACCTCTTGCGACTCACCGAAACCAAGGTGGAAAGCCGGGCCTGGGACCCAGATCTCGGTCTTGATCGGACCTTCGGTGTATGTCTCCGACTGCACTTCGATCTCGAGGTCATCATCTGCAGCACGGATGTAGGCGACCTCGCCGGAGATCAGCGTGCCCACGAGTACATCGAATCGGGCCGCCAGGGCAGGCGGGTCAGTTACAACCTCATCATCACCGGGGGGATCGAGCAGCACCAGTTCGAGCGCTAACTGGTTGAGCTGGGGGAAACGGCCAACCGTCCACGGGGCAAGTTCACCATCGATATCAGCCTGGAGATCCCAGGCGTAGGCCGATCCGTTGGGTGCATTAAGCGGAACGTTCGCGCTGACATGCCCCACGCCCTGCCCACCACTGCCCGGAAGGACTGCGGTGGTGTAGAGCC
>JAKVBU010000048.1 GCA_022446885.1 Phycisphaerales bacterium
AACCGAACACGCACCACCAACCGTGGCTCTCAAGTTGATCACCCCGTGGGTGGTCGTCCAGATCGACGATGTCACTCATGGCGTCCACGATGCGAGCGATGCCTCCGCGGGCATCGACTCGCCCGAGCACGACATCCGCCTCTATGACGCCGCCTCGACATGTCCGCGCAATGCCACCGAGGCGGTCATCCGAGTCGGCGGCGGCCTCCAGCGCTTGGGCGGCTTCCAGCAGCAGCGATCGTGATGCTGCGGCATGGAATTGAGCCCGATCGGGTTCGACATCGATCAACCGTCGATGGGTACTGCCCAGCACATAGAGCGTGTAGGCCCCGGTTCGTCTATCGCGCAACGTCTCCGGAGGTCGAACACGGAACTGATCGACCAGATCGGATGCGGTCGTTCTTGCTTCCGTCAGATTCCAGAGCGCATGTGCAGCATTGGCCAGATTGCTCTGCAGCATGCGACGCACATCACCAGTGACCGGCGTTTCTCTGAGTGCGGTGCGGGCCGCATCCATGCTGCGCACGTACCGGCCAAGGCCTTCCCATCCGCCACAGATTCGATTGTGTGCAAGCGCCCGTTGCGTAGGGGAGCCAGCTGCCTCCAGCGCCTCGCGACCCAGCCGAACCATGTCGCGATAACGACCGTCTGCATGCGCCTCGCCCCCCGCTGCATAGAGGTCTTGAAAGGTCGCATCGCTGGAACGAGAAGGGGCGCTGTCGAGCCCTCCCCACAGACATTCGGTGACGTCGCCGACGGGCCAATCCAGCACATCGGCGAGTTCCACGAGCAGGTCCAGTTTGGGATTGCCCGTGGCCGGGACCAACTTGGTGGGATCGCGGCCAAGTGCGCCGGCGAGCTCCTTTCGAGTCCATCCTCGGTAGATCATCGCAAGTTCCAGCAATTGCTGAAGCCGTGCGCGACGGGTGGTCGGTTCGGTCATGTCCTTTTCTCCCTCTGTGCCCGGTTGTTCCACCGGGCCGTTCGGTGGGGTTGTGTTTCCGCGCTCCGTCCATCCTGAACAGTTCACGACCGTTGTGAATTCACACACTCGACGCTATCGGGTGCACCGCGCATGCTCGGCAAGCACTGCCAAAACGCAAGGGGGCTTTCGGCTGGCCATGACGCTGTTTGCGCACAGATTCAAACAGGCCTTGAAAAGGTGAACTGTTCGGGCAATGCGGCCGCTTCACCGCATGAAGCTTGCGCAGAAAAAAAAGTGTGATCGGCCCTCTACCATCACGCCCCGGAGGTGTTGTATGTGCCGTTGGATCGCTTACATCGGACCCCAGCGACGACTGGCCAGCCTGATCGTCGAGCCTGCCCATTCGCTTCTGGTGCAGTCACGGCACGCTACGCAATCGACCTTCGAGGTCAACGCGGACGGCTTCGGCATCGGCTGGTTCAGGGACGGGTGCGATACACCCGGCGTGTTTCGAGATACCCGACCCGCTTGGAACGACACCAATCTGCAGAGCATCACCGAGCACCTCTGGGCGCCGGTCTTTCTCGCCCACATTCGGGCATCAACCGCCGGCGATGTGGCGCGAAACAACTGCCATCCGTTTCGACACCGCAATTGGCTCTTTCAGCACAACGGTGGCATCGGCGACTTTCATCGCATTCGCCATGAACTCGACGGTGACATCCATCCTGATCTGTATGCCCTCAAGGGCGGTGCCACCGACACGGAGACGATGTTCCTGCTGGCCCTCACGTACGGGCTTCAGGAAGATCCCCGAGGTGGCATTCGCCGCATGGTCGAACGGGTCGAGCAGGCGCGCACCGACAACGGCATTGAGGCTCCGTTCCACATGACTGTCGCCGCGACCGATGGATGCCAGCTCTACGCTGCCCGCTGGGCGAGTGACGCCAATCCGCCGTCGCTCTGGTACAGCACGCATCCCCAGGCTGTCTCCGCGGCCGCCGGTGAGGCTGTGGATCCGGGCCAGGCCACCCTGATCGTGTCCGAGCCTCTGGACGATGTGGCCGAGCACTGGGCCCCCGTGGAGGCGGCCACCTTCATTGAGGCCTCAGGAGAGGGCGCATCTGCTCGTCCATTGATGGAATCCTGAGTGTGTCAGGGGAGAGGGAGGGGTATCATCGAGTGACCGATTCGGGGGCCCAAGTGGCGCTGGTAGAGCAAGGAAGGCAATGATGAGACCCTTCAGTCTTGTGGGACAATCCGTGGCCGTGCTCACCGGGGCACTGCTGGTGACCTCGCTGGCCGCTTCGCCCAGACCGTCGGGCCAGGCCAGTGCCACGTTGAACATCACGGCGGACTCTGGCGGCCTCCGCATCGAGCCGACGGCCCAGTTGCTGCAACTGATGCGCACTCGCGAGAGCCTTCGTCTTGAGGCCGTGTCGCTCTCAGACGGGCGCCTTGTTGATCTCGATCTGGAACCGGTGCAGCTTCGATCACCGCGCGTGCGCCTGCGCAGTTCGGATGGCGTCACCATGACCACGCTGCCCTCACCTGATGTGCGGGCGTTCAGCGGAACCATCGACGGCAGCCCCGACAGCCGTGCCTTCATCGGTTGGGACGGGCACCGTCTGCACGGGTGGATCCAGTCTGATACCGGCTTGGACGTCATCTCCTCAACGCCCGGCGACCCCAATACGTGGATGCACCGCCCAGCGAGTGGGGGCAAGCCAGCGCCGACCCATCGAGTCGAGGCCGCGTCCGGCCCCGCCGACCCCGGCAATGAGTACGCCCGATTGCTCGATTCGCTGAGTAGCGATGAGCTCAAAGGCCGGGTGCAACTCGATGCTCAACTCATCGGTGAACTCGTGCAGCGTGCCGCCGAGGGTGACGATGGACTGCAGGAACTGGGCGGCTGCTGTGTGGCGCCGGGCTACTGCTTCTTCATCTCGGAAGATCTGTGCAGCAATTTTTGCGAGAACCCCTCGGCAGTGACCTGTGATGACATGGGGCCCAGCGCCGATGCCCCTTGCTGGCTCGGACCTGATGTCGGGTGCGACACGCGCTGGGCCTGCTTTGAAGAGAATGAAGAGGGCGGCTGGGTGGGCGCCTGCTGCTATCCCGATCCGGAAGATCCTTCATTCACACTGCTCGAAGACAAGCCCGCATGCGAGTGCGCTCTGCTCGGTGGGACGTTTCTGATCGAGCCGGCCAACTGTCTCTCGGGCATCTCACCTGGCGACTACCCAGCCGACCGGTTTGTTTCAGCAGATGTGGTTGCCGGTCTCGACCCCGAGGCGTGCATCAAGCCCGCTGGCGCCTGCTGCATCGATCAGGACGTGCTGTGCCTGCCGGATCAACCCGATCTGCCCATGCCGCTGGATCAGGTCACGTGCATGATGCTGCCCGAGGCGCTCTGCGAGAGCGAAGACGAAGAGGTGCTGACGGCTCTGAATGCATCCACGCCGGGCGTCTTTACACGTGAGTGTTTCCCGTGTGTGTATGACACGGCCCCAACGGGTGTCTACTCCGATGCTCCGCCCATCTGCTCGAGCTTCACAGTGGAGCGTGAAGATCCAGAGAACGATGACTTCACTGCAGTGCAGTTACTCGAGCCGGTGAATTTCCGCTGCACGCCACTGAAGGTGGCGCTGGAACTGGATGCCTGGATTCCCGACATGTTCGCCGAGCCCCTGGTCGC
>JAKVBU010000049.1 GCA_022446885.1 Phycisphaerales bacterium
CGCTGGGCTCTTCCCTCTTCACTCGCAGTTACTAGGGGAATCCTTGTTAGTTTCTTTTCCTCCGCTTAGTAATATGCTTAAATTCAGCGGGTTGACTCGTCTGAGCTGAGGTCGTAAGCATGAGGCAGCAACAACAGCTTTGTTGCTGTGTGGCCGGCCGCTCCTCAAGGCATACCTTCCAGCGCTCAAGGCAACACACGTACCTGCACGCAAAGTGCATGGCCTGGCTGCACAGCGGATGCACAGCCACTGACCACCACACGGTGCGACACGAGGCACTGGGCTGTGTGCGCCCCCAAGACGCTGTCCCGCACACCCAAAGACCGGGCTCGGCACATCAACTCTTCCAGACAAACCAACGTGGCGAGGTGTGACTGCACTCCCACGGTAACGGAAAGCAGTGGCTGGCGGCTCGCAGTGCAAAGGCGTACACCAGAGTGAGGGGAGAAAAGTCGGCCAGAGCGAAAGAGACAGACGCCTAGGACTGAGCCAAGGAGTGCAAAAAGGTGGGAAGGCACAATGGACTGGACAGCACCTTCACACGCAGAGGACTTGACAGCAGCAGGTCACGGGCAGAGACGTCAGAGCAAGGACCGCAACGGCCGAGTCGCGGCTGCAACAGTTCAGAAACCCGTTCAGTCCAGCTGAACGCAGGTGCAGGCAGGCACACCGCCCGGGAAACACAAGGGCAGGAGAGGGAGGGGCTGCAGAGTGTGGAAGGAGACCAGGCTCCAGCGCAACACAAGCAACGTCCCTAACCGCCACGGAGTCCTAAGAGGCGAGATACTGCAAGCACCCACGGGCACTTAGAGCACCCGGGGTCTGAAAAGCACAACCAGACAAGAGCACGGATCCAGGCATGAAGCCTCAAACACGCGTCAAGCTGCACGTCCTCCACCAGACGGCACTGAACACAGCCAGGGGGCCAACCACCTTCAGGCAAACCAGCACAGACCGCAACCAGGCGAAGACAGTCGCTCCACTTCTCTTTCTCACACACTCTTTAGTGCCGGAGCACCCGAACCGTTCCAACACTGCGGATCCTTCCCGTGGAGGATGCCACAAATCGACAAGAGATTCGACCCTGGCCCAAGCCGAAGGGAAGGCACACACGGTCACCGGCAGCGTGGCAGTCACGTTCTCGTTCCGACAACCCGATGACAGCCGTGCCGGCGACCCCGAGGAGGCTGGGCCAGTGAGGGAGCGGGCGGTGCCTACGTGTGAACGTCGGCACCCAGAGGTCGATCTCTCCGACGCGGATTACTCTGGGTCTGCATTTAGGGGGACAGAGAGGACGGCGCCTCTGCGACACCCCAGCCACGCTCGACGCCGCCCGGAGGCCAGCGAAGTGCGATTGATTGACAAGCGACCCTCAGACAGACGTAGCCCCGGGAGGAACCCGGGGCCGCAAAGTGCGTTCAAAGTGTCGATGATCAATGTGTCCTGCAATTCACATTAGTTCTCGCAGCTAGCTGCGTTCTTCATCGACGCACGAGCCGAGTGATCCACCGCTAAGCGTTGTATAGAGTTTCGGTTTGGACAGCGTGACAGGTCACCGTTCGGTGACTGACAAGCCTTGTCCGTCCCTGGACCGCGCAAAACGCTCCCCCGCCAACGTGACGGTAGAGAGCCCCATCCTGGCGCGTCCCATGGCGAGTGCCCAGAGACACTCGCCCTCGAGCGATAATCAAAGAGATATGGGGTTTCATAATGACGGGCGCTCGAAGGCAAACGTGGACATTGTCGAGTGACGGGCCGAAACCCGACAAACGGCCTCCACGCCCGCAACAACCAGTGGCAGAGTACACTGGTGTCACGTCACAGCGAGAGTCTCAAGAGTCCAGGAGATGCCGCAGCAGCAGACCGAGTCGAGTGCAAGCCGTGGAGCACAGCACTGTTGCTACGGGCGCATGCCGACCCCGCACGCCCCAACCTCAGCGGATTGGGGAAGGGGGAAGCGGCAGGACGACCGCAGCGTGCTGAGCACGGACAGGCACCAGCTCGCGAATGCTGAGGACACTCGCACACGACCGCAGGAGACCACACCGGTGACGACAACGAGTCTTTAAACCTCGCACCCACCGTCGACTCGCGGGAGCCGGTGAGGTGGTGAGCATGAAGTAGGTACCCCCAACATCAGTATTAGGTGACACAAACCGGCCAAAGCTTCACCGCGGTGGGAGACAAAATGGCCCCTGACTACACCAGAACATCTCCCTGCGGATCACACAGTGGCGGCACGCTTACTCACGGCGGCACCGCTCCGAGGAAAGCACCCGAACCCGCAGCAGCGTTGGACTGCGGACGTAATGTTCGCAAGGAGGGGGCAAAGCCACCGTCGTAGCCCGCATGAGGCCGGGCACCAGACATGAGGAGGACGGTCCCAGCAACAGGCACGCAGGGACGGCCGTGGAACACGGTGGGGCAGCCCAGAGAAGCTCACACACCCCGCCTGCCTGGCTGAGGGAGAGTGCAGACGCCAAAGGATCACACACGGCTAGGGGGGGCTAGGCAGACGTCCAGCGTAGGCGTGGCCCCGTCGGCGGTACGGTCTGCTTCTGGCTCCGAGGCACCTGAACGTGCAGCTGGAACGGTGAGGAGTGGACCGGTCAACAGAAGGGGTGGGAGTGCGTGGCTGTCACCACCACCATCTCCCACCGCGTGTCTGCCCCTGTCATCCAAACCGCCGAGCAGCATGCACGGAAAGGATACCGTCGTAACCAAACAGTCAAAGCCGGACCTTAGTGACGAAAACTGCGAGCCCCATCCTCGCAGACGCTGGCAAAGACACCCCCACGGAGGGGAGAGCGCCGTGTGAACACCAGTGGCGAAGCACTTCCAACAGCGAAGGCATCGCGTACGTGCGTGGCAACCTGGAACTGCCGCCGTGCAAAACGGCCGTGTGCTTGCCCCTCGGCGCTGACGCCCGGGCACCAGCTTGAAACCGAGAGGGACCGAGATCGACTTTGCCCTGCCGCGGCTGATCGTGCCGAGACGTGGCTGACCAGGCCCGTTCGACGGGTACGGCGAAAGTGTCGGATCCCACCCGCGTGGGATGTGCATCAGCCTGTGTAAGGGACGAGCAGCCCCGGGGACGACCCTCCCCGTCAAGCTCTCCTGCCTGGCCCCCACCGGCCTTGGTTTTCGAGGGGAGACCGCCTTTGCCCGCCGCCGGGCAATAACCAACATGAATGTGGGGTCTCCACTCGCAATGGGCGCCCGAGGGCAGCGAGTGCAGGCGTGTTTACGAAGGGCCGGAGCCCGACACACGCCAGTCACACGCCACGACGACCAGAGGCAGAGTACTCTGGTGTCTCCGGTGTCACGAAGTGGCATAGAGGGTCGAGACCAGTGCAACAGCAGACTTGAAGTCGGGTGCAAGCCGTGGAGCAACACGGACAGGCACGAAGTCACGAATGCTGAGGTCACCGCTGCAAGACCACAGGACAACACCGACACGCGGACAACGAGTCTTTAAACCTCGCACCCACCGTCGACTCGCGGGAGCCGGTGAGGTGGTGAGCATGAAGTAGGTACCC
>JAKVBU010000005.1 GCA_022446885.1 Phycisphaerales bacterium
ATCTGCCTCGCGCTGGTCTACGTCCCCTCGGCGGACGAGGCCTACGCCAGCCTCGAGTACCTCAACTACCGCCAGCATCTCGGCTGGTTCCTCCGTGGCATGCATGTGTGGGGCTCCCACATGATGATCGCCTGCATGTCGATCCACATGATCCAAGTCTTCCTCTACGGCGCGTACAAGTACCCACGAGAACTGACCTGGATCGTCGGCGTGCTCCTCTTCGTGTGCACGCTGGGCATGGGCTTCACCGGCCAAGTCCTCCGGTGGGATCAGGACGCCTACTGGGGGCTCGGCGTCGGCATGGCCATGGCCGGCCGTGTCCCGTTCATCGGCCCTGAACTGGTGTACTTCGTGCTCGGAGGACCGACCATTGGCGGCGAGGCGCTCTCTCGGTTCTTTGCACTGCACGTCTTCGTGATTCCCGGCATGTTGATCATGCTCATCGCAGCCCACCTGCTGCTGGTGATCAAATGCGGAATCAACGAGACACCAACNCCGGGCGTGCTCGTNAACAAGGCGACCTACCGCGAACGGTACGAGAAGGAAGTCCACAAGCGTGGCATGCCCTTCTTCCCGAATGCGGCCGGACGCGACATGATCGCCTGCGGCATCGTCATCCTGCTCATCTTTGTGTTCGCTGCGTTGTTCGGGCCCGCCGGCCCCAACGGCGAACCGGATCCGACACTGATCCATACCTCACCTCGCCCCGACTTCTGGTTCCAGTCCATCTTCGCGGTGCTCGCTCTGCTGCCTCCATATATGGAGACATTCCTGATCATGGGGTTCCCGGTGCTGGCAGCAGGCGTGCTGTTCCTGCTTCCGTTCACCTCAGGGGACGGTGAGAAGAGCTGGCGAAGAAGGCCCTTCGCGGTGCTAACCGTCACATTCATCATGCTGGTCCTCGGTTCACTGACCTACCTCGCCTATGTCGCACCTTGGTCGCCGGTCATGAATGCATGGAGTGGGATTCCCACACCGGTCGAGTACGTCAAGGGGCGCTCTCCACTTGAACTGCAAGGCGCCATGATCATCCAGAACAAGCAGTGCCGGAATTGCCACATGCTTGATGGTCGTGGTGGACAGCGTGGGCCGGAACTTGACGACGTCGCCACTCGACTCTCGGCGGATGAGATCATTCGACAGGTGATTCAGGGTGGCGGCAACATGCCTGCCTACGGCAAGCATCTCTCGCCCTCGGAAGTCACCGCGGTCACAGCCTTCCTCATGACGATGCATCCGATGTGGGAACACGAATACGGGGCCCACTCCTCTAACATTCCCAATGCCACTACGGATCCGGATCCCCCGGTCGACTTCTGAGTCGCCGGCGACCCTGTACCCTGTAGACCATGTCGCCCGTCGCCCAGGCCATGCTGCGTTCGTGGGATCTCGATCCCATGCTGTGGCTGCCGCTGGCGGTCATGGGCTGCTTGTACGTCCGTGGCTGGCGACACCTGCACGCTCGAGTCCCCGACACGTTCACCCGCCGGCATCTGGCCTGCTATCTGAGTGGCCTGCTCATCCTGTGGATCGCGGTGGCATCACCACTCGATGCGTTGGGCTCACTGCTGCTCTCGGCGCACATGGGCCAGCATCTGCTGATGATGATGATCGCACCGCCGCTAATCCTGCTGGGCGCACCAGGGCTGCCACTGCTCATGGGACTGCCAGACACCATTCGCCGCGGCTGGCTGGGCCCATTTCTGGCCTGGAGTCCGTGCCGATCATTCTTCCGAGCTCTGGTGCATCCCATGGTGGGCTGGAGCTTGTTCCTCATCGCCACCATCGCATGGCACGTCCCCGCACTCTACGAAGCCGGGCTGCGTCAACCTGGGTGGCACCTGCTTGAGCACCTGACATTCAT
>JAKVBU010000050.1 GCA_022446885.1 Phycisphaerales bacterium
GACGGCTCGAAGATGATCAGGAAGATTTCCTGGATCGCCGATGGGCACGCGCTCAAGCAGCAGCGGACGCATGTCAGAAACGACGGCACCACCCTCGATACGGATCTGTACCTGATGTACTGGGATCCGATCAACGATCACATCGCCACGATGTATCTGGATGAGCACGGCACCGTGATCCATGGCAAAGTCGACTCGATCACGAACGATGGCGACACCGTCACCATCATTTCATCGCACGAAGGCACACGTTTCGGTGGCTTGACGATGAGCACGCAGATGACGCAGGTGGTCACCGACACGACGCTCACCACGACGTTCCAGGACATGTCGCTCAACGGCATACGACATGGGCTCAGCTGGAGCGAATCAGCAGGCGTGAGTACTCGGGTCAAGGACTGAGCCCCCACTCCATATATACACCCACAGCACCCCCGTCTTCACGGGGGTGCTGTTGTCGGGGGAATGTGTACTGCCGCCCGAAACCGCCGCGTGGCTCATGAAATGATGGATTTTTCATTGCCCTGCATATGCGGCCTTGCTGTAATGGGGTCTTCCCGGCCCCGCCGCCGTCACCTTGTGGGAGAGAGAAACACAATGCGATACATCTACGCCACCATTGCAGCACTCGCTTCGTGCGGCATCACGGGAAGCGTTCATGGTGATTTCTGGAACTCACCATATGTGGAAGTCGCCGCATCGGATGGATCGACCGGCGACGCCTTCGGCTACAGCGTCGCGGTCGATGGGGACACTTGCGTGATCGGGGCCCTGGGATTCCACTCCGTTGCCACCAGCAGTGCCTATGTCTTCACCAATGCCGGCGGCACCTGGAGCCAGGTCGCGGAACTCGACTCTCCTTCCGGGGGTACATTCAGCGACCGGTTCGGCTGCAGCGTCGCCCTCGACGGCGACACCTGCATGGTCGGGGCCTACGGCGTCAATACCGGCAGAGCCTACGTCTACACCAAGAGCGGCGACACCTGGAGCCAGGCCCAGGAACTCACCGCCTCCGGTGGGGCAAGCGCCTTCGGCGTCAGCATCGCCATCGAAGGTGACACCTGCGTGATCGGGGCCTACGGAACCAACTCCTATACCGGCAGTGCCTACGTCTTCACCAACACCGGCGGCACCTGGAGCCAGGTCGCGGAACTCACCGCTCCCGATGGAGCAAGCAACGACGGGTTCGGCGCCAGCGTCGCCCTCGACGGCGACACCTGCGTGATCAGTGCCTATGGAGACAACGACTTTACCGGCAGTGCCTACGTCTTCACCAAGAGCGGCGGCACCTGGAGCCATGTCCAGAAACTCACCGCCCACGGTTTAGGAATCGACTCTTACTTCGGCCTCGGCGTTGCCCTCGACGGTAACACCTGCGTGATCGGGGCCTCGAGTGACCTTCAGACGGGCCGAGGCAGTGCCTACGTCTTTACCAACACCGGCGGCACCTGGAGCCAGGTCCAGAAACTCACCCCCACCGGTGGAGAATTTAACGACAACTTCGGCTACAGCGTGGCCCTCGACGGCGACATCTGCGTGATCGGGGCCTATGGAACCAACTCCACTAATACTGGCAGTGCCTATGTCTTCAACAAGAGCGGCGGAACCTGGAGCCAGGTCCAGAAACTCACCCCCACCGGTGGAGCAATTGGCAACTACTTCGGCAAAAGCGTCGACTTCGACGGCAGTACCTGTGTGATTGGGGCCCCCTTTCAAAGCCCTACCGATACCGGCAGTGCGTATCTCTATGGATCACCTGCGATCGAAACAGGAGCCTGTTGCATCGGTGATTCATGTGATGTCACCACCGCAAGCGACTGCCAGGGCGATTGGCTCGGAGCAGATACGAATTGCAGTGGTGCACCCTGCTCCATCGCACAATCCGAGGCCATTGCGTGGGGAAACAACGACTTCGGCCAATGCAACGTCCCTGCCGGAGAGACCTTCGTGCAGGTTGCTGCGGGCCTCTCCCACACCATCGGCCTGCGAGCAGACGGCACCGCGATCGCGTGGGGAGACAACCCCACTGGCCAATGCAACGTCCCGGCCGGTGAGACCTTTGTGGAGGTTGCTGCGGGCGGCAACCACAACATCGGCCTGCGAGCAGACGGCACCGCGATCGCGTGGGGGTACAACCTCAGTGGCATATGCGACATCCCGGCCGGTGAGACCTTTGTACAGGTTGCAGCGGGCGGCTACCACACCATCGGTCTTCGGGCAGACGGCACGGCCATCGCCTGGGGATACAACTTTTACGGTCCATGCAATGTGCCTGTGGGCGAGACCTTTGTGCAGGTTGCTGCGGGCAACTCCCACACCATCGGCCTGCGAGCAGACGGCACGGCGATTGCGTGGGGACTCAACTCCAGTGGCCAATGCGACATCCCTTCCGGTGAGATCTTTGTGGAGGTTGCTACGGGCGGTTACCACAGCATCGGCCTGCGAGCAGACGGCACCGCCATCGCGTGGGGAAGCAACGCCTTTGGCCAATGCGACATCCCTGCCGTTGAGACCTTTGCACAGATTGCTGCGGGCCACTACCACACCATCGGCCTGCGAGCAGACGGCACCGCGATCGCGTGGGGAAGCAACGTCTTTGGCCAATGCGACATCCCTGCCGGTGAGACCTTTGTGCAGGTTGCTGCGTGCTCAGAACACACCATCGGTCTCCGAGCAGGCGGTGCCTCCGACAGTGACAATGACGGCATTCCCGACTCTCAGGACCAGTGTCCGGGGGAAGACGACACCATCGACACCGATGTGGACGGCACCCCGGATTGCCTTGATGGCTGTCCGAACGATCCGGACAAGATCGCACCGGGCGTCTGCGGATGCGGCGAGCCGGACATCGACTCGGACGGCGATGGCACGTTCGACTGCGACGACGGCTGCCCGAACGATCCACTGAAGACTGAACCCGGAGCCTGCGGCTGTGGGGTAACCGATGCGGACGACGACGCGAACGGCACCCCGGATTGCCTCGAGCAACCCTGCAACGGCGACACCGATCAGGACGGCATCGTCGACATCGTCGATCTCCTCAACGTCATCAGCGACTGGGGCGAATGCGAACAGCCCATGTCGATCTATTCCGCTGAAGCCTGGGGCAAGAACGACTACGGACAGAGCGTCGTGCCTGTGAATCAGGAGTTCGTGCAGGTCGCCGTTGGTCGCGAGCACTCGCTCGGCCTGCGTGCAGACGGCACGGCGATCGCCTGGGGCAGCAACGCCTACGGCGCCTGCGATGTCCCGGTGGTCAATTTCACGCAGGTGTCGGCCGGTGGCAACCACAGTCTCGGTCTCCGCAGCGACGGCACGACCCTCGCGTGGGGACAGAACTACTATGGCCAATGCGACGTCCCGGCCGGTGAGTCGTTCGTTCAGGTCGTCGCCGGTCACGCCCACAGCAGCGGCCTCCGCGCAGACGGCACGGCGATCGGCTGGGGACTCAACAACTTCGGACAGTGCGATGTGCCTGCGGGCGAAACGTT
>JAKVBU010000051.1 GCA_022446885.1 Phycisphaerales bacterium
CGGCGAGGATCTCGCCGATCACCGGCTGAAACTTGAACCCATGGCCACTGAACCCCGCGGCGACCACTACACGCTCGCTGTCGGGATGCAGCCCGATTGCAACGGCGTTGTGCTGTACATCGTGGCGATTTCCATCTTCAAGTCAGAAGTGGATGCCGTCGCGGGCTAACAGAAGAACGTGCGTGCCACATCGTGGTTCGCCAACTCCGGTAGGGTGAGCCCCTGCAACAACTCGCCCTCATCGAGGGGAAAGGACTAGTACACATGGAAGCTGTAGGAGCGATCGTGGCAATCGTTGGGTACATCATTTGCTTTGTTGGCAGCATCATGCTGCTGATTCACGCTTTTCGGAAGAGTGTGGGCTGGGGCCTCGCTTCTCTGTTCATCCCATTCGTACTCCTCGTCTTTACATTCATGAACTGGGATGACTGCAAGAAGGGCTTCTTGGTGAGCATGGCTGGCATTGTCATCCTGGTAGTGGGTGGGATCATGGTTGGAGACGCCGCTGCAAACGCGGTCACCGGCTGACGATTCGTCACTGGAACTGAATCACACACTGCTTTAGACCTCACCGCCCTCGGTTGAATGATCGAGGGCGGTGTTGCATTGAGCGGCCTCAACTCGCCGGGCCTCCTAGACTCAACACATGGACGAACAGCCTGTCAACATCGCCACCGCACTCGCATCTTTCGATGAGCACTGGTCCCCAAAGATCATTGCCGCGCTCAATGGCCAGCATGTGAAGCTGGCCAAGTTCCAAGGTGAGTTCGTTTGGCACGCGCATCACGATGCCGACGAGCTCTTTCTCGTGCTCGAGGGCGAGTTCACCATGGAGTTCCGTGATCGCGCCGTACCAGTTCGCAAGGGCGAGTTGATCGTCGTCCACCGTGGCATCGAACATCGCCCAGTTGCTGCACAGGAATGCAGCGTGCTCTTGTTTGAACCTGCGGGCACTGTGAGCACTGGCGATGCCTCCAACGACGATCGCTCAAGTGAAGGTGAGTGGATCTCGGAGTGATGTGATCAGTCGAACCTGACCAACTGGCCATCCTCGTACAGGATGGCCTCCACAACAAAGGTGAATGTCATGTTGTTGAATTCAGTGGACATGAACCAGTTGTGGTAGTCCTTCAAGAGATTTGACTCCACACCAACTCCGGTCACATCGATGAACCCCCCTGGCTGCAGAGGCTCGTCGAGCGTTGTCTGCACCAGCAGTTTGGACTCACCGAACAAATCGGCAAAGACGAGCGTGCCCTTGATCGACCTCGTTGGCCTGTCCAGCCCTTGGGCGCGATAGGTGACGTCCCACCAGAAGTTGGCGTAGTCGTAGTCTCCATCATCGAACCGATCTTCCACCTGTTTGTTCCGCACTGCTGCAGTAATGATCTGCGTGGGATCCGTTGGCGCGGCCGCTGGTGGCTCGGGTGTGGGAATCGGCATCGGCTCCACGTTTGGTGCAACGGTGTCCTCCGCCACGGGTTCTGCCACTGGAGCATCTTCCGTGGGGTCAATCTCTGGCGCTGGGGACGAATCCAGACGCTCATCGCGTGATCGCGCCCGCTGCTCAAGATTGCGAAGGGCAACATCGTTGGCATGCAGGGCTTCCTGAAATTTAGCCATCGCCGCCTCATGCGCTGAGATGCGAGCGTGATTCAACACCGCAAAGCCGGCGCATGCTGCAATCCCGAGCGTGGCCAGCAATACAGTGACCCAGTTCGTTCGCGCCTCAGGGGCCAACTCGGGCACCTGCGGCGACGGAGCCGACTGCGGTTGCACAACTGGCGGAGGCACAGCAGCCGCTGCCTGCACTTCTGTCACAGCCATCACTCGAACCTGTGGGTACTTCTCGCGAATCTTGGCCTCAACGGCCGCCGCCGATGCGCCCTTCAATTCCGTCGCTCGGCGGTTTCCGGTGCGTACGTCGAGATACTCCACCTTGAATGTCTTCACGATTGCCGCTCCCATTTCAGAGATTATGGCTCAACGTATCACATAGGGCGATATGCACATGCAGCCCTTCAACTGTCATTGCGGGCTGCCCGTAGGTTGTATCCGCCGCTTCGTGGGCGATCCGAACGAAGTCGGCACCGTGTGGTGCCAGATATACACCGCCCACCGGGCAGAAGACTTCGCGTCCGGTGCGCTCGTTGATGTCCATCCATAGTTCGCGGGCGCGGCGCAGCAGTGGCACGTAGTCGGGGTGCTCGTAGTAGGCCAGCCGATAGGCACGCGACTGGCCGGAGTGCGAACCGAACGTGTGGCCGATGGAGAATCGCTCAAGGCCGATCACATCGGCGCCACGACGCGCGATATGTGCACAGGCTGCTGCGCCCATCGTTCCCACCCCTGCCACGATCACCCGGGGCGAGATCATTCTGAAAGTGCCGGCCAGATCTCGATGACGGAATCGGGCTGCAGTGGATCATCAAGCATGGTGCGATCTGCCACGGGCTTGCCGTCAACGAACAGTGCCACGTGCGGCCAGGGGTGGTCCAGATCATCCAGCACCCATAACTGCGCCTGTGGCGCGACAACGAAATACGATTCGATCGCTTCGCGTGTGGGCGGTCCGGCGACATCCGCCGGCCCTGCCTCAACCTGACGACGAATTGCTGTTGCCAATCGCACGGTGGGCATGTCGCCCATTGTGCCTACTCACGCTCAACCGTGTCGATCTGTCCGATCAGAGGGCAATGCGGGCAGTTTCACATGCACGTCGTCCTCGCCTTGGATGAGGCGTGCCCCTCGCTGCCTCAGCAGGCCCTGCATGCCCCACTGCGTCATCACACTGATCTTGTTGCGAAAGCCCACCAGAAACATGATGTGAACGACAGCCCACACGAACCATGCCGCCACGCCACCGAGGCTGAGTCCCCAAATGTCCGCCACAGCCTTTCCTCGGCCGAGCGTGGCCAGTGATCCCTTGTCGCGGTAGGTGAATAACGGACGGTTGCCCGTGCCGCCTTGCAGTTCACCGGCAATGATGCGGCCCACATGGCGTCCCATTTGCAGTGCGCCTTGTGCCACGCCAGGGACGGGCTTGCCGGTCTTGGCGCATGTCACTGATGCGACATCACCAATCGCGAACACGTTCGGATGGCCTTCGATGGCGCAGTCACCGCCAACCGGAATACGGCCGACGCGATCGACCTCAACACCCAGTGTGCGCGTGATGCTTGGCGCCTGCACACCGGCTGCCCAGAACACGTTGCCTGCG
>JAKVBU010000052.1 GCA_022446885.1 Phycisphaerales bacterium
AGGTGCGAGGTCTGTCCCATTGGTGGGCACGATTGCTTGGGTCATTTGATCTCTCCGTATGCTTTGCGTTCGTAATCCCCCTGGCCCAGCCGCACCAACGGCTGGTTGTTTGGGGTCTTGGTTGTGGCTTGAATGGTTGTGGCGCGCCAACGCCTGACGATGGCGACAACTACATGCAGTAGTAGGCTCATTGGTCACCCCCGCGCGGCTGCGTCTTGATCGTCTCAATCACCAAGTCGGAGGCCAGTAGCGCCCATTGCGGTTGCCGATCCTCGCCGCCTGGTGCGGAGGGAATGCCCCCTGATGGGGCATCGTTGTGGCAGTAGAAAGCAGGGTCGATCGACAGGTAGTTCTGTCGCGCGATCTGCTCACTGTGGCCGAGCCATGCGCAGGCGACATGCGCCGGGTACTGGCCGTGCCAGATGGTGTCCCTGGTTTGTCGCAGGTTCTGAATGGTGAACGGTGCAACGCCTGCGGCGACACATGCTTCCTTGACTCGACGCGCAGCCATGTTCTTGGCCCCGCGCTCGATCATCCCGAGCACGGTGCCGTGCTCCTGCTCACGAGCGGCAAGCCACACAAGGAGTTCCGGCTCAACGCGGACCTCACGTAGTCGCTGCTTCGACGTCTCAACGCCGCCACGTGGGACAACGGTGATCACGTTGCGCGCCAGGTCGCAATGCTCCCAACGCAGGTGGAGAATCTCGCTCGTCCGTAGTCCGGTGAAGTACCCCACCATGATGAGCGCGGTGGCCTCGTCGCCTGCGGCCGCAAGCACAGACTCAACCTGCGATCGGTCGATCGCGCGGCGGTCAAACATCTGCTTCCGAGGGGCTGTGCCCTTGAGGTGGTGGAAGTTGTGGATCGCTGACCAGTCCTCATCGACCGCTCGATTCAGGATCCTCTTAGCGGCACGTACGTACTTGCAGACCGTCGTCTCGACGAACTGATTCTGGCGCTTGATGTTGATACGCCAGTCAGTCGCTTGGGATTTGGTGATGGCGTCAATGCGCACATGGCCTGGGAAGTACGCAAGCAGCAGATCGATCGCGCGTCGATGGATCTTGATGGTTGCCACATCGATCTCGTCTGCGCGGATGGAGAGGTAGCGTTCGCACCAGGCGCCGAGTTGACCGGACTGCGGGACGTCCCTCATCTGTGGCACCTGCGCGTGGTCGGCAATGATTCGCTGCATGGCTGCCTCGGCATCACGCCTGGACATGTTCTGCTTCGACCCCAATGACTTGCGGCGGCGCTTGCCCGCGGAATCTCGCCACGAGAGTTGCCAGTAGTTGCCATTCGACGCGATGTGGTAGGTGGTGCTCTGCATTACTTCGCCTTTCTGGTCTTCTTCACTGCCTTGGTTTCTTGCGCGGTTCGGACTGCGTGATCCACTGCTGCGTAGAGCGGAACCTTTACGCCGGGGATCTCGGATTCTGACTCAACTTGTTTCTGATACGCCTTGAGTCGCCCCATGATGCCGCTCTTCAGCGGGATTTGGATGGTGGTAAATCTTCTATCGTTCACTTCAGTGCCCAATCTTGATTAAATAGTGTGGCGAACGTACTGCGCATACTGTACCAGGCACGTGCGCCAGGTCAACTTAGTACCCCAGGACGCGCACCACGTGGGACAATCGACACAACTGATTGCCAAAAAACGGGTAGACTCCGACCTGATTCGCTTTGGTAGGTGGATCAAAGGGGCCGGGAGGGCAATGCCCCCCTGGCCCCGATCCTCCTACGCTTCACCTCCGATGGTGAGGGTGGTGTAAGTTGCGGCCGTGCACCCGGTGGGGGCAATGCCCCCTCCAGGATTCAGCCTGTGGTAGACCTCACGTGCGCGGTCGCGGTCGATGCGGCCGTCGGTCAGGATGCCCTGCTCCTCGCACCATGAAGTCCAAGAAAACTTGAACCCCAGGCCCTTGCAGGTGGTGTTCTTATGACTGTGCTTGCCTGTCAGGTGCAGGTGTTCCATGTGGAATGCCTGCTCCAGCAGATCGGGATTGTCTGCGCCGAGTTGCGCGATCTCCCACAACTGAGACGCCGGGCAAAAGAAGCACGCGGACTTGCGGGGCACAGGCAGACCTGCGGCCGCAATCTGGCGTTCGCACTCATCACGAGTCCATCCCCAATCCTGCAGCGGATACCACATCATGGTCGGGCACCTGCGTTTGTCGGTCGAGCCATACGAATCAGCCTTGCGGCGGCGCTTCCGATCTGCGGGGCTGTCGTCGTAGCCGATGCATTGCACAGGCAGATCCTCGCCTGTGGCGAATGCCTCCGCTGCTGGCTGCCAGTCGCGCAGGTATCGGGTGATCACCTCGGCCTTCCATTTGAGGGAGCACGAGTGCCTCTGGAATCCGAAGGCGATGGAGGGCAGCGTCTCGTTGGCAATGCAGTTCTCGGTGATGGTGTTGTAGGTGGTGCCCCGCCTCTGGATGACGTCGTACCGTCGCACCCTGGTGATGGTCGGCATCCCGTGCGCCTGCAGCCAGTCGTCCATGATGTCCAGGTAGGCGTACGTCTCTGGCTTCTCCGCGCCTACGTCGCTGAAGATGATCAGGTCCGGCCGTATGCCCTGCTGTGCGAATCCGACCAGGATGGCTGTGGAATCGACCCCCCCACCGTAGTTCACGATGAGGGGGCCGTCGCTGGCTGGCCTGCTGGAGTTGGTGGTGGTTGCGATCACGCGGCACCCCCGTCTTCGGTGGGCAATGCTGCCATGCCTGTCTCGATGCCTGCGAGGAACGCCAGCATCCGCGCGCGGCATTCCCTGGAGGTGCACCGGGCGATGACCACATCCTGGCCCCCCGTCGCGCAGACGCGATTGAGGGCGACGCCTCCGTTGGCGAAGTCCAACGTGAAGGTGCCCGCGTTGGGCGTCGGGCGCCCGTCCGCGTCTCGAATCCAGGCGCCGTCGTCGTCCACGCGGTACTCCTCCTGGGCCTGATCGAGGGTGGTGTTGATGACGCGGCAAATCTGCTTCAGTTCGTCGGCTGTTGATCGTTTCATTGTTCGATTCTCCTGGTAGGTGGTTGTGTTAGGTGGAATGTCTTCAGTCGTCGTCGTCGTCGTCGTCGTCGTCGCGCTCGGCCTCAAAGTGAGATTCGGCACTCGCGACGCGCGCCATCACCCAGTCGTAGCC
>JAKVBU010000053.1 GCA_022446885.1 Phycisphaerales bacterium
AAGGCTGGATTGATATCAACAGAGGTGGGTCCACCGTTGCTGCTCTGGAAGAAGGATCCAGAGCACGTGAGCATCTTCTGCTGCTCTGGTGTGCCGGCAACCGCGTCCAGGCGGTGATCGGCAGGCATGGTGACATACAAGTCAACCGTGTAATTGGGCTGGTCGATTGACAGGAGCCCAGTACCCACGATGGTGTGGGCGATGGCGAAGTCTTCACCACCGCCACCACAGTCGACATTGCCGCAATCGGAATTGTCGCCCTGGTAGTCGCCACCAGCGTTGTTGCAGTCATCGGCGGTCGAAGCGAAGCAGCTCGTGCCAAGGCAGCAAGCGCCGATGACAGGTGGCTCTTCGCAGGAGACGTTGGCACAACTGCTGCCATCGCCGTAGTAGTCACCGCCTGCGTTGTTGCACTCATCTGATGTGAGATCAGAGCAGGAAGTTCCGATGCAGCATGCACCAATGGCGGGGGGTTGATCGCAAGGGTTGTTCGCACAGGAAGTGCCATTGCCCTGGTAATCGCCGCCGTTGGCGTTGCATGAAGCTTCGGTGCCAACGGAGCAGCTGGAGCCTACACAGCAGGCGCCAGTGGGATCGCCACCGCCACCGCCGTCGTAGACAACGTAGATGCTGCCGCCGGTCCAGCTTGCGTCGACCACGCCTTCGGCGTCGTCGTAGGTCTCGAAGAACTCGACCAGGATTTCACCATCAGCATCGCTGAAGTTCCAGTCCTGGGTGAGATCATCAAAGCCAGTTGCCGGGCCATAATCGCCAGGTCCATCATCATCCGGGAAGATCGAGATGTAACCCGCGAAGGGTTCGCCATCATTCTCCCAGTGGAACATGATGCCGGCCTCCGAGCCCCACGAGGGGTCGATGGCACTGAGCGTCACGTTGTCCCAGCCAACGCCAGTAATGCTGGCACCAGCGGGAATGATCATGGTCCGAGTCTCGTTGTTGGCAGACTCGTACAGATCCCAGCTGTCGATGCCAGCGATGTCGAGATACTCCTCGCCACCATTGCCATCACCGCAGGGATTGCCGGCACACGTGGTGCCATCACCCAGCCAGGTGCCACCCTGGGCAGCGCAGCTGGATTCATCAGGCTGGATTTCGCAGCTGCTGCCGAAGCAGCAAGCTCCGCCACCACCGCCGCCACAGTCAACACTGTTGCAATCGGTGCCGGCACCCTGCCAAGTACCCCCGGTTCCGCTGCAAGCGGATGCGGTTTGGACTTCGCAGCTGCCATCGGCATAACAGCAGGCGCCGTATTCGGGCGAGCCGAAATCGCCGCTGATCGTCAGCGTGCCCGATCCGGTTGCACCTTGCCAGCCGCCGAGGCGGACGTAGTAGGTCTCGCCACCGTTGAGCGCAAAGCTGATCTCGGAGTAGTACTCCTGGCAGCTGCCATCGCCACCAGCCGAGTCACCATTGCAGGCGATCTGACTGAGTGCATTGCAGTTGTCGCCGCTGTAGAGCACCATCGAGGTGTCATAGGAGCCGGCATCACAGGTGCTGAACGTTGCGGTGCCGTCGCCAGGAGCAACGAAGCGGAACCAGTGATCAGGGCTGCCTTGCCAGTCGAGATAGGTGCCGTCACATTGCGAGTCATCTGGCTCGCCATAGCCGCTGTCGCTGTTGCCAGAGGTATCAAACGAGTTGGCGCCTTCAAAGGCATCCACTGCATCGTTGCAGGTGTCGCCTTCGCCGCCACCACCGCCGCCACATGGATTGCCGGCACATGATGAGCCATCACCCAGGTAATCGCCGCCAGCAGCATTGCAGTCGTCGGCAGTCTCTATGGTGCAGGAGGTGCTGATGCAGCAGGCACCAGTTGGATCACCACCGCCACCATCGCAACTCTCTGGTGGGCAGTCGCCACCGTCACAGTCGAATGCATCGCAGTTGAGATAGATCGGGACACCGTTGTGAGACCATGTTCCGTCATCGCAATAGCCATCACCAACCCAGTCGGCGGGGCAGCAATTGCCGAAGCAATCCTCGATTTCACCGATCGGGCATTCGCCCGGTGGGGGTTCATCGCCATCGCAGGCGATGGCGCGAGCCTGGACAAAGCCGGCGGTGTCGATCCGTGTTCCGTAGTTCTCGCAGGAGAAACTGCAGTGGGTCACGACCCCGACGATCTCGCCGTTGTAGACCAGCGAGGACCCTGAGTTGCCGTAGGTCACATCGATGTCATACACCACGGTGCTGGAATCGGTGTAGCTGATCGGGCCCGAGTGTGTCTGCTGGATTTGGGATCGATTGCACTGGGAGTCCACGCCGTAGCCGTGGTTGCTCAAGGTCCCGGAGCCGGGAACGCTTGACGCCAGTGGAATGAACGTGCCGTAGCGGTCATAGGGGGTCTGGCCCGCTGAGTTGGTGCCGATCTTGAGGGCACCATAGTCAGCGCCGACGCCACCATTCACGCCCGATTCGAGCGTGACTGGGAACTGGTCCGCGACTGGAGGGTTATTGGTTGAGCAATCGCTGTTGGAGTCCGGTACGTTGAACTGGACCACGGCGCCGCTTTGGCCAAGGCAGTGACCTGCCGTCACCATGCAGCTTTCCTCGTTATAGAGGGTTGCACTGCAGCCGACGGGGAACAGCCTGGCGAAATTATTGTCATTGGAAGGGGCACGATCATCGTTGCCGCAGATGCCGCAGCCATCGCCTCGGTCGGCAAATCCGATCTCGTAGGCGTACTCGTCGATCGTGAATTCGTTGTCGATGCTGAAGCCAGCGGCCACCAGTTCGACCTTCAGGGCATTGCCATTGAAGTAGGCAGTTGAGTAGTCCCACATGGCCATGGTGGCCGAGTCGAGTTCCTGCACTTCGCCGTCATGAAGCGACGTCACGCGGATGAAGCTGCCGTTCTCAAGATGAACATCGGAGAAGTAGAGTCGAAGCCAGGCCACGCCTTCAACTCGAAGGATGTCTTCCCAGACAACCTTGGGCTTGGCGGCGAGGTTGATACTTCGGCCACTGGCTATGTCGATGTCCTGAAAATCACCAGTTGGGAAATCCAGGGTTGTGCCGCCTGGGTTGATGTTCTTCACCAAGGCCTTGGGTGGTGGCCCTTCTTGGAAGTTCTGGCCCAGGACGGTGGTCCCGAGGAAGGCTGTAGCGATTCCAGCAATGCCCATGAGGGACATCGCCCGGAGGCGACTTCGCGAATTCATGCTCTCTCTCCTGATGCACGATTGTGCTTGACGGGACGGAGGAGGGCCTCTCTCCACGCGTAGAACGAAACATTCCGCTCCTCCGTTCCTTTGAATGTAGCAGTCTTGTTCGGTGGTACAAGGGCTGGGGATGCTGCAATCGGCATTGAAACATGAATCTGAGGGGATTTTC
>JAKVBU010000054.1 GCA_022446885.1 Phycisphaerales bacterium
GCTTCGATCTTCTGATGCGCCGCGAACCACTCCTCATTGCCCTCAAGCACGTCACGCTCGTCATTGCGCCACAAGTGTGTCGGGTAGTAGTTGTGTGCGACACGTTGGCAGAGATACCCGTAGAAGTGATCGAAGCCCTGCCGATTTGGATGGCCATGTGATCCTGGGCCACCATTGCCCCACTTGCCAACGAAGCACGTGGCATAGCCAACATCCTTCAGCACCTCCCCCATGGTGATGGACGCCTCAGGCAATGGGTATTGCCCTTCAGGCTGATCGTTGCCCCACCCTGCGTTCTCCCAATTGCCGCGTACTGGCGCATGGCCAGGGTGCTGGCCAGTGAGCAGCACGCAGCGTGATGGTGCACACACAGGGCTGCCGGCCCAGTGCTCAGTCAGCATGGCACCGTCGGCGGCGATGCCGTCCATGGAGGGTGTCGGAATGTGCTCTTGGCCGAAGCACCCCATCTCGCCGTACCCGAGATCATCCGCCAACACGAAGATGATGTTGGGTGGATCACCTGGAGAGAGCACTGCGCAGGCGGTCAATATCGCGGTCAGCATGCCGCAGAGCCTACCGTCAGAACTCTGGGCGCCGCCACTGTGCACATGGTCGTTGCGTACCTCTGAGCATCGGCTACCTTGGAGGATCAACCTTGTGGGTAGCGCAGATTCTCGGAGAGACCCTTTCATGGTTCGCAACGCATGTTTGGCAATGGCGATCGGTGCAGGACTCAGCGGCGGATTGACCGCCGGCGACATCGGCCCTGATGTGGTGGCCTTCTATGTGGGCAACTCCATCAATGCGCTCGGTTCGATCGATGGCGTGGGCGGCTACGCCATCGGCACGACGTCGTGCAACTATGGCGACGAGGTAGCCAACTGGTACTCGGGTACGAACCAGACGCCCCTAATCGGCCAGAACGCATATCGCTACTACCAAGGTCGCTTTGAACAGATCGGCCTGTCGTGGCTGAAGCACTCGTTCTGCGCGTTGAGTGAAGGTGGCTGCGGCGACTGCCAGCCCACCGACTGCTCCACACTGGGCATCGGCTGTGCCGACACATACGGCGCGGGGTTGAACACCAACCCCAGCGGCCCCCGAAGTTCGGCCAACGCATTCAGCGGGTACTACGACTATCCCTTCGGTGTGTCACCAAGCGGCCCAAGTGCGTTGCGTGGCAACCTGCAGATCAAAGACTCCGATCTGGAGCCTGCCAACTTCCCCGGTGCGCGCTACTTCTGGGAGGGCTACTACATGAGCCCTGATGATGCCGCCGCGGAGAACCATGCCAACAACGCCTCGTGGCGTGAGTTTGAAACAAGTGGCCCCGGCCAGGTGTGGTCGGTGGGGAACACGAATGTCGAGCTTCCCGCAATTCGTGTGTGGAAGGACATCGACCCGTCTGTCGACATGAACGACGTGCACATCCCCGGCGACGGCCACTTCATCGTGGGCGGCAAGGCCTCGGATCTGGAGAATGGCATGTGGCACTACGAATACGCCGTGTGGAACCACAACTCACATGCCTGCGCTGGCGGCTTCTCTCTGCCCATGCCCGTGGGTGCCACGGTCACGAACGTCGGCTTCAACGATGTCGACTACCACTCCGGTGAGATTCATGACAGCACTGATTGGGCGGCCGAGATCACGCCTGGTGCAATCACGTGGACCACCACGCCCTACAACACGAACCCCAACGCCAACGCGATTCGTTGGGCGACGATGTACAACTTCCGTTTCGACTGCAACGTGCCGCCGTCGAACTCTTCGGAAGCCACGATCCAGACCTTCCGGCCGGGCTTCCCCGCCTCGGTCACGTTCAACACCGTTGCGCCACCTCTGGAGGCCATCGATCCGTGCGATCTTCCCCTGGGCGAATGCCCCGAAGACATCAACGGCAACCACATCGTCGACGTATCGGACATCCTCGTGGTGCTCGCTGACTTCGGCACCTGTGGGGACGGTTCTTTCCGACCTGACGGCGATGTCACCGGTGACTGCTGTGCAGATGTGAACGACATCCTGGCCCTGATCAACGCCTTCGAAATGGACTGCTCCCCCATCGGTGCCTGCTGCGCTGATAACGGAGAGTGCTCCATAGTGTCCGAGGCCAACTGCCCAGGGACATGGCATGGCGAAGGCACAAGTTGCCAGTGGGTGTCCTGCCCGCAGCCTGGTGCATGTTGCCTGAGCGAAGCCGAGTGCGTTGAACTTCAGGAAGGGACCTGCCTCGCCGCTGACGGTTCATTCCGTGGCCAAGGCAGCACCTGCGCAAAGACCAACTGTGAACAAGCCGAGCTCAACGACACGTGCTACGACGCGTGGTATGCCGCCGCGGGCGACCATCCATGGTCCACCGTGGAAGCCACCGACAGCGGCTTTGGCGCACCCGACGAGAGCTTCTGCCCGGGCACCTACCTCGACTGGTCAGGGAGCGCCGACGTGTGGTTCTGGACCATGGCCGAGGCTGATGGCACGATGACGATGAGCCTGTGCGACGCCAATTCGTTCGACACATCGTTGGTGCTGTATCAGGGTGCAAGCTGCGGTGCACTCGAGCAGGTGGCCTGCAACGGCGATACCAGCGTGGAGAGCGGGTGCCAAGCCTACTACAGCGGCATCTACGACTTCCCCGTGACGGCCGGCGAGACGTACTACGTCCGAATCGGCGGCTGGGAAGCAGCCACCGGAATCGGCACCATGCGACTGGAATTCGAGTAGTCTTTCGGGGCCCCGAGAGGGCGAGAGAGTCAACGGCCCGGCCTCGTCGCCGGGCCGTTGTGTTTTTGGAATTGCCGTAGGATTGCCGCCTAGTCCACATCGACTGTGTTGAACAGGCCATCGCAGAGCCGGTGGAAGGCCTCCCTCGTGTCCTTGCCCCGCCTGTAGGTGGTAGTCTCGACTGCGCGGCGGTACCGCTGCGACAGGAGAGGACACATGCGAGGCGCGGCGATCGGACTTTGGTTGGCGTGCGTACTGGCCACCGGTGCGTGCATCTGGGCGGGCATCGAGCACACTTTGGCCTGGTTCCTCGTGCTCGTGCTCAGCGCT
>JAKVBU010000055.1 GCA_022446885.1 Phycisphaerales bacterium
GATGGGCGCCTGGGGACACGCATTTCCCTACGGCATCTACACGCACCTGAACTGGGTCTCGAACGTTGGCTATGCCTACGTGAACTTCCACTACAACCCGGCGCATCTGATTGCAGTGACCTTCTTCTTCACGACGACGATGTTCCTTGCGCTGCATGGCGCGCTCGTGCTGTCGGCGGTCAATCCCAAGAAGGGCCAGGTCGTGAAGACGCCTGAGCACGAGAACGCCTACTTCCGTGATGCCATCGGCTATTCCGTCGGCACGCTTGGAATCCACCGTGTCGGCTACTTCCTCGCACTTCAGTCTGGCCTCTGGGCGGCGATCTGCATCGTCATCAGTGGGCCCTTCTGGGACAAGGGCTGGCCAGAGTGGTGGAACTGGTGGCTCGAACTTCCGATCTGGAGCTGAGGGGGACTGCACGATGGCATTGAACGAGTATCAGAATTTCTTTACGCGCGTGCAGGTCCATGGTCCCGCCGATCTGGGGATCGAGACCGAAGAAGGCGTCTTCAATCGCGGTGACAAGACGTACTTCTCATATTGGATGGGGAAGATCGGTGACGCGCAGATCGGCCCGTTCTACCTAGGCACCTGGGGCGTTCTATCGCTGATGTTCGGCGTGCTTGCCTTCGAAATCATCGGCATGACGATGTGGCAGTCCGTAGGTTGGGATCCGGTGCAGTTCATCCGCCAGCTGTTCTGGCTGTCGGTTGATCCACCGGCCGCCGAGTACGGACTCGGATTTCCGCCTTTCGGCGAGGGTGGTGCCTGGCTGGCCGCCGGCTTTTCGCTGACCATCGCCATATTCTTCTGGTGGATTCGGCTGTACACGCGAGCGCGTCAACTCGGCATGGGCACTCACGTTGCCTGGGCCTTTGCCGCGGCAATCTGGCTGTACTTGGTGTGCGGCTTCATCCGCCCGATCCTGATGGGCAACTGGAGCGAGGCGACGCCGTTCGGCATCTTCTCCCATCTTGAGTGGGTCAACTACCTATCGCTGACCTATGGGAACTTCTTCTATAACCCGTTCCACGCGTTATCGATCGTGTTCCTGTACGGGTCCGTGCTGCTCTTCGCGATGCACGGTGGCACGATCCTCGCCACGGACCGCTACGGCGCCGCCCGCGAGATCGAGCAGATCGTCGATCGTGGCACCGCTTCCGAGCGGGGTGCACTGTTCTGGCGCTGGACCATGGGCTTCAATGCGTCGATGGAGTCCATCCACCGTTGGGCCTGGTGGTTTGCTGTCCTGACACCGCTGACCGGCGGCATCGGTGTTCTGTTGACCGGTACAGTCGTAGACAACTGGTACCTCTGGTCGTTCAAGCACGGCGTGGTGCCGGGCAGCTGAGACGTTGTGCCGGCCATGCGCCGGCACGCTTTGTCATGGCGAACTCCCGGGCGGGGACCCTGTGGGCCTCCGCCCTTTTTTCGTCCAGGTCATACCGTGCAGCGCCTACGCTCGCGTCATCAGAGCAGCCGACCGAGCTCGTCGCGTTGGACTTCAAGCTCGGCTGTGCGCCCAGCCGATGTGCGTCAAGCGCGCCGGGCTGCAGAGAAAAGCGCTCGAAGCGTGTCACCCAGGCCTGGAAGCCTCACTGGGGCTAGGCAGGCGTTGACACAGATCGCTGGGTCCAACGGTCGACGCCGTTGGCGGTCAGCCGGGCCCGTCTGCTGCGCGAAAGCGAAGGGTGAGGTCGGTCACGTGGGCGATGCCCCCCAGCACAAGCCAGAGGCCGACCCAGAACGTACCCTCACCTATGATTGCGCTCCGCGTCGCGAGCGCGAGGCATCCGCCGGCACAGGCATTGCCGATGACCTGCGCCATCGGCAGGCCACGGCCCGTGCTCACCCTGAGCGCTGCGAGCGCGATCGTCTCTATGAGGAGCACGAGCAACACGACGGCGATGATCGAGCCGTCCTGGATCGTGTCCTCCAGCATGCTCATGCGGGCGCGCTCCGCGGGTGCGGTTGGCGCAACAGGATCACCCGCCACTGATAGAGAATGATTGCGAGACCCGTGACAAGTGGAATTGCCCACAGCACCGGGCTCAATGCCAGCTCCGGAACGAGTCGCACCGCGCCGAAGGCGAGAAACGCCGTATACACGGAGATGCCGGCACCGACGAGTCCCTTCACGTGCTCGAGCTGCCAACTCACGCGCGACGGGGTGCCGTAGATGAAGCGCAGATTCGTCACGCCGGTGGCGATGCCCACGATCGAGATGCCCATCATGAGGACCTGGTCGATCAGGAAGCCCTGGACTGCGGTATTGAGCGCGAGTGCCATGACGATGTACTGCAGTGACACATTGCGCCATTCGGCGTTGCCGCTGTGGTCACGGCGATTCCGGATGCACTGCAGGCCGTACCATGCGAGATTCACGGTGAGAATCGCGAGGTAAATCATCATCCAGCCGAAGTGCGACTTCGGCTATATGCGGATGCGTACCGAGTGGATCGATTAGGGTGCAGGTGCTGATCCCGATCGCGAATGTCCCCGTCGCAAGCATGCAATAGGAGAAGATGCGGCCGATCCGGACATGGTCTGCGCTCCCCTTGCGGGTAAAGATGGGTACCCAGAACGTGACCAGACCGACGGCGCCGGCGCAGATATGACTCCAGAGAAAGATGTGGAAGAGGGTGGAGATCAAGGGCTGATACCTCCGCGCTCGGGCGGTACTGTCAGTTGGAGCGTCGAAGCCTCAGGTCGCTTTCGGCG
>JAKVBU010000056.1 GCA_022446885.1 Phycisphaerales bacterium
ATCTCGCTGTCGACTTGCTTCCACTGCGAACACGATCGAGATCGTGGTGGCGGCGATCAAGGCAACTGCGACAATACCAGTCGCCATGGCGGCAGCCTTGTTCTTGCGAACCAGTCGCCTGAACTGTTCCGCACGAGTCGGCGGCCGGGCCATGATGGGCTCGTCCGCCAGATATCGACGAATGTCTTCGGAGAGATCACCGACGGATTGATACCGCTGATCGCGATCCTTCTCCAAGGCCTTGAGACAGATCGTCTCCAGATCACCCTTGAGATTCGCATTGATGTCACTGAGTCTCGCAGGCTGGGTTTCCTTGATGAGCTGACCCGCCTTGGTCAGACTCGCACCCGTCAGGTCATAGGGAAGCTTGTCGACCAGCAACTGATAGAGGATGACGCCCAACGCGTAGACATCGCTTCGTGTATCAAGATCACCCGGATCAAGCTCTACCTGCTCGGGGCTCATGTACTGAAGCGTGCCGATCAACTGCCCAGCTTCCGTCGCCAGCGTCGCGGTGACCGAATCACTCTCGGTACTGCGAGCCACGCCGAAGTCGATGATCTTGGGATGGCCTTCGGCATCCACCAGGATGTTGCCCGGCTTGAGGTCACGATGGATCACACCGCGACGATGCCCGTACTCGACGCCTTCGCAGAAGGCTCGAAAGAGTTCAAGGCGAGCGACCGTATCCAGATTCTTGTCGGTGACGTAGTCGCCCAGTTCCTTGGCGCTGGAGACATACTCCATCGCGAAGTAGGGTCGGCCCCCGCTGCCATCGTCGAATGTTCCGGCTTCGTAGACCTGGGCGATGGCGGGATGCTGCAGACGACCAAGCGTCTGGGCTTCGAACTCGAACCTTCTGAGCGCCTTCTTCGAGACGACGCCCGGGTTCATGATCTTGATGGCGACATCGCGTTTCGGGCTCTCCTGTTGCGCGAGCACCACCGTGCCCATGCCGCCTGCGCCGATCGGACGCTTCACCTTGTAGGGACCGATGTCTCTTGGAATCGGCACGCTGCCTGGAGTGGCGCCATCAACCACTGTCGCATCCGGTTGATTGGCCTGATCACCATCAATGATGGTGGGCTGGTTCTTCAGCTCATCGGGCTGCTCATCAGGTTGGCGCGGCGTATCCCCCATGACTCATCAGGGTACCGCAGGCTGGGCGGCTTCGGTTTCCCTGGCTTGCCGGTGCTCGGAGAGTTTCTTCAGGACCAGGTTACGGAGGGTGGTGGCTTCCTCCGGGGTGCGGTCCATTACTTCGCGATCGAGCATGGCGATAACCAGTTCGTCATCGCCGTTGGCTTTTTCGACCCAGGAGTCAACCAAGGGGGCCAGTTCAGCAGCGCGTTGGCGGGCAAGGCGGCGGTCGTAGGCAATGCGTCCTCGCGAGCGTGTGTCCCAGATGCGGATGGTGTTGTCATAGCTTCCCGAGGCCAGCCGCGTACCGTCGGGGCTGAAGGTGACTGACCAGACCGAATCCTCATGCCCAGGAAGGACAGAAAGTTCCTCGCCGGTATCGGTGTCCCAGATGCGGATGGTGTTGTCAACGCTTCCCGAGGCCAGCCGCGTACCGTCGGGGCTGAAGGTGACTGACAAGACAAAATCCTCATGCCCAAGGACAGAAAGTTCCTCGCCGGTATCGGTGTCCCAGAGCCGGATGGTGTTGTCATAGCTTCCCGAGGCCAGCCGCGTACCGTCGGGGCTGAAGGTGACTGACAAGACCGCATGCTCATGCCCAGGAAGGGTGGCTATCGCATAGTCGGCCTGTGCATCCAGGTAACGCCACTCAAAGGGAAGCTCATGGGCAGGTACGTCACCCATGGCTTTGTTGGCAGCATCCAACCGTTGATTGGCCGATGCCAGGATTCCTGCTTGCAGTGCTGCGTCAGCTGCATGGATGTTGCCGAAGTAGGCTTGGCGTCTGGCCTCATCTCGCTGTTGTTCAGCCTCGGCCTGTTTCTCTTCCGCAAACTTGCGAGCGATATTGGCCTTGGCCCAGGCCCCTTGGGCTGAGAGCTCGGCAGCCTGGGCGTTCTTGGCCTGCTGTTGTGACTCTGCCGTGGCAGTCTCCGCAGCCTGCCGCTGCACATCCGCAGCCTTTCGCTGCTCCTCCGCGATTTTTCGTTGTGAATCCGCCTCGACTGCGAAGATCGAGATGGCGATCACCGCTCCCGCCAGCACCACGAAGATCGCGGCCATGGAGATGGCCGCGGCCTTGTGCTTGCGGGCGAAACGCCTGAGGTAATCAATGGCACTGGGCGCCTTGGCCGTGATGGCTTCGCCAGCGAGGTAGCGAGTGATGTCATCTTCCAAGGCAGTTGCCGACTGGTAACGCCGATCGCGATCCTTCTCCAGGGCCTTCAGCGCAATGATCTCAACGTCACCCCGCAGCCGCTTGTCGACCGTGGAGGGCTTGGTCGGTTCTTCCTGCTGAACGATGCGGGCCGCCTCGGCAATCGCAACGCGGGTCAGGTCATACGGAAGCGACTCGCAGAGCAGCTCGAAGAGGATCACGCCCAGGGCATACACATCGCTGCGGGTGTCGATGTCGTTGGGATCGGCGGCGCACTGCTCCGGGCTCATGTACTGCAGCGTTCCGATCAGGGCGCCCACGTCGGTCTGGAGCGTGGTGACGGCCAGGTCGCTGTCGGTGCTGCGGGCGACGCCGAAGTCGATGATCTTGGGAACGCCGCTTGAGGTCACGAGAATATTGGGCGGCTTCAGGTCCCGGTGGATGATGCCCTTCTGGTGACCGTGCTGCACGGCGTCGCAGACCTTGGAGAACAACTCCAGGCGTTCCCGGGTGCCGAGCTTCTTGTCAGCAGCGTAGGTCGTCAGCGGCTTGGCGCCGGCGATGTATTCCATCGCGAAGAAGGGCCGCGCGCCGCTGCCGTCATCGTGCGTGCCGGCTTCATAGATCTGGGCGATGTTGTCATGCCGCAGGCGACCGAGCGTCTGGGCCTCGTA
>JAKVBU010000057.1 GCA_022446885.1 Phycisphaerales bacterium
GAACAGACCGTCGGTCACGACGATTGCCGCCAGCAGGAGCATCAGGGTCTGGATGGCGCGTCGAACCAGCAGCCGGTGCATGAGCGGTCGGCGGCGTTCGGTGGACTCCGTTGCATTCATGGCCGTACCGATGGCGCCGGAACCGAGGACCGGCAGCGACAGACCCCCAACGCCGGCGAGGATGGGTGTGGTCTTTTCTCGATGGGTGCTCAGGCGTACGAGTCGTGGGCTGAGCAGATTCTTGAGCATGACGGCGACTGGGACGAGGAAGATGATCGATCCCGGGACCCACATGATGGCGCCGGCCAGCGCCTGGTCCCGCATCACATCCAGCGACGTGATGCGTGGCGCCGCGGCATAGGTGGAATAGATCGGGGATTCGTAGAAGCAGAAGAACGCCGAGAACAAGGTGTTGAAGAGGTCGGCCGCCAGTAGGTACGGAATCATCGCCCACTTCGGCCACCAGGCCCGGGTCGGGTAGGGCTGGATCACCGGCCACCAAAAGAGCACCGCGGTGACGATGAATGTCAGGTGCTCAAGCAGGTGCCACCCAGGTTGACGCAGCCCGGCTTCGTAGAGTGCGGGGACGTGCCATGCAATGGTGGCGATGAGGAACAGGCTCCAGCCCACCATCGGATGCACCAGAGTTCGAAAGAATGACCGGCAGGGACTCCAGGCCAGAAACGGAGCCAGCCAGCTGCGGCGAATGGTGTCCGGCAGTCCCATGAGCAGCGGCAGTCCTGGCGCGCCCAGCAGGATCAACGGCGGTGCGATCATCATCATCAGCAGATGTTGGCCCATGTGCGCTGAGAGCAGGAGTGAGCCCAGCGCATCGAGTGGTGATGCCACGGCGATCCACAGAATGAGCAGGCCACTCAGATAGCAGGCCAGATGCCGGCGGGTGAACGTGTCAGGGACTCGAGCGTGCAGGTGCCGCCAGCCACGGATGTACAAGCAGCCCATGACCGCCAGCGGCAGCCACAGCATGGGATCGAGATCCCACGAACGCAGCATGGCCTGGGCGACGGGCGACATGGTCTACAGGGTACAGGGTCGCCGGCGAGTCAGAAGTCGACCGGGGGATCTGGATCCGTAGTGGCATTGGGAATGTCCGAGGAGTGGGCTCCGTATTCGTGTTCCCACATCGGATGCATCGTCATGAGGAAGGCGGTGACCGCGGTGACTTCCGAGGGCGAGAGATGCTTGCCGTAGGCAGGCATGTTGCCGCCGCCTTGGATCACCTGACGAATGATTTCATCCGCCGAGAGTCGAGTGGCGACGTCGTCAAGCTCCGGGCCACGCTGCCCACCACGGCCATCAAGCATGTGGCAGTTCCGGCACTGCTTGTTCTGAATGATCATGGCGCCTTGCAGTTCAAGTGGAGAGCGTCCCTTGACGTACTCAACTGGTGTGGGAATCCCACTCCAAGCATTCATGACCGGTGACCATGGTGCGACATAGGCGAGGTAGGTCAGTGAACCGAGGACCAGCATGATGAACGTGACGGTCAGTACCGCGAAGGGCCTTCTTCGCCAGCTCTTCTCGCCGTCGCCTGAGGTGAACGGCAGCAGGAACAGCACGCCAGCTGCCAGCACCGGGAACCCCATGATCAGGAATGTCTCCATATATGGAGGCAGGAGGGCGAGCACCGCAAAGATGGACTGGAACCAGAAGTCGGGGCGAGGTGAGGTGTGGATCAGCGTCGGATCCGGTTCCCCGTTGGGGCCGGCGGGCCCGAACAACGCAGCGAACACGAAGATGAGCAGGATGACGATGCCACAGGCGATCATGTCGCGACCGGCCGCATTCGGGAAGAAGGGCATGCCACGCTTGTGGACTTCCTTCTCGTACCGTTCGCGGTAGGTCGCCTTGTTTACGAGCACGCCCGGCGTTGGTGTCTCGTTGATTCCGCATTTGATCACCAGCAGCAGGTGGGCTGCGATGAGCATGATCAACATGCCGGGAATCACGAACACGTGCAGTGCAAAGAACCGAGAGAGCGCTTCGCCGCCAATGGTTGGGCCGCCAAGTACGAAGTACACCAGTTCAGGGCCGATGAACGGAACACGGCCGGCCATGGCCATGCCGACGCCGAGCCCCCAGTAGGCGTCCTGATCCCATCGAAGGACTTGGCCGGTGAAGCCCATGCCCAGCGTGCACACGAAGAGGAGTACGCCGACGATCCAGGTCAGTTCTCGAGGGTATTTGTACGCGCCGTAGAGGAAGACCTGGATCATGTGGATCGACATGCAGGCGATCATCATGTGGGAGCCCCACACGTGCATGCCGCGGAGGAACCAGCCGAGGTGCTGGCGGTAGTTGAGGTACTCGAGGCTGGCGTAGGCCTCGTCCGCCGAGGGGACGTAGACCAGCGCGAGGCAGATGCCGGTGGCGATCTGCAGCATGAAGATGGTCAGCGTCATTGATCCGAAGACGTACCACCAGCGTGCGCTTGTCGGCACGGCGTGCGTCATTGACGGCCCGAGCGTCTCGCCGAGCTTCAGTCGTTCTTCGAACCAGTTGAGTACAGACAGCTTCATGGATCAGGTGGTTTCCTGCAGCGTGGGAAGTCGACCGGCGAGAATGCGGAGTTGCCCGTTCTTGAAGGCTTCTTCGTCCACGGCGTAGGTGTAGAGGCCGCGTGGCGGCGGGCCCGCGGCGTGCGTACCGTCGGCGTAGTAGACGCCACCGTGGCACGGGCACATGAACAGATTCGATTCGGGGAACCAGCGGACTGGGCACCCGAGGTGAGTGCAGTTGATGGCGAATACGGTGATGGATCCATCATCGAGTCGCCGGACCCAGCATGGTGTTTCGGCGGTGTACCCGTCCCAGGTGACGTCGAACTTGGCGGGGTTCCGGTAGCTGGCCA
>JAKVBU010000058.1 GCA_022446885.1 Phycisphaerales bacterium
GTACACCATCACCATCGGAATCCTGCCAGCAGGGATCGCCATTGCAATCGGAATTGTCACCTTGGTAGGTGCCGCCCGCTGCAATGCAATTGGGTTCTGTTGTAACTGAACAACCGCTACCAATACAACAAGCACCTTCCGCAGCGCATTCATCAGCCACGATGTTGCCGCCACCATCGGTGTAACTACCATCGATCTGATTGGGCGTATTCTCACAGATTTGAGATCCGCTGATGGTGGGGTTGCTACCGTTGTAGCAGTAGATCCCGCCGCCCAAGTCGAAGGCTGTGTTATCCGTGATCGTGCATCCGGTGATGGTGGGGCTGCTGTTGTTGCAGCAGATCCCGCCGCCGTAGTTGGCGGTGTTGCCCGAGATCGTGCAGCCGATGATGATGGGGCTGCTGTTCTCCAGGTAAATCCCACCGCCCACGGTGCCCCATCCCTCATTCAAGCCTGTACCTCCCGTAATCTCCAAGTCCTTGATCACGGTTCCGTCACCTTCACCGCTGGTTATTGTGACCACGACACGCAGGCCATTCTGCTGAGCATCGATGGTGGTTGCCAGCGATCCATCTTCATTGAGCGCACCCTGGACGGTGATGGCCTTGCCGCCTGGGTTGAGCGAGTGCTCGTAATACGTACCCGCTGCAACGGCAATGACGTCGCCATCAGATGATGCATTGATTGCCCCCTGAATGGTGGCATAGTCACCTGGCACGTTGATTGTTTCAGCAAATGATGTTCCAACCAAGGCCAACGTGGCCACGACGGCAGTGCAGATAGAGCGCATTGGGTTCCTCTCTCCTACAGGCGACCTGAGGCCGCACAAGTCCCATTAGAGAAGGCCCCACAGGGGAGGTCAACAACTGTTTCTATAGGTGTCCCTGGGGCGGCTGCAGGGGGCACTTCACCGACGTCTCCCTAAAGAACAACACCCCCGTGAATACGGAGGTGCTGTGGGGTGGTGGGTTGTGGTGGGGGTTACTAAGGACAAGCGCCCCAGGCACCGATCAGATTCAGCAGGTCCTCGATGTTGACCACACCGTTGCCGTCTGTGTCACCCATGCATGGAGCGGGGCAGTCATCGCATGAACCACCTTCGCCAAGCCAGGTGCCGCCGAGTCCTGTGCAGTCAGAAGAATTGGTTGCGACACAACCAGAGACTACGCAGCATGCGCCGCGTGGTTGCCCATCCTCATTGTCGCCTAGGCCATCGCCATCAGAGTCAACCCATTCATTGGGGTCATTGGGGAAGGCATCTCCGTTGTCACCAACGCCATCGCCATCAGAGTCAGCCCATTCATTGGGGTCGTTGGGGAAGGCATCGTCGGCGTCATGTACACCATCACCATCGGAATCCTGCCAGCAGGGATCGCCATTGCAATCGGAATTGTCACCTTGGTAGGTGCCGCCCGCTGCAATGCAATTGGTTTCTGTTTCAACTAAACAACCGCTACCAATACAGCATGCACCAACTGGAACAGAGCATTGATTAACCACGATGTTGTCGCCTGCATCAGTCCAATCACCATAGATGTGATCTGGCGTATTTCCACAGATTTCAGAGCCATGGATGATGATGTCGGCGTTCCCTTCCTGCAAGACCCCACCGCCGTATTGGTAGATGGCAGAGTTGCCCGAGATCCTGCAGTCGGTGATGTTGAGGGTTCCTCCGTATGCACGCAGTCCGCCGCCCCGGTACTTTGCGGTGTTGCCATCGACCGTGGAGTCTTGGATGGCGGCTTCAACGGCAGCGAAGTAGGTTGCGCCGCCTATGTCGCCATAGTTGCCCTCGAACGTGCAGTTGGTGATGGTGATACTGCGATAGATGACGCAGATCCCACCGCCATCGGCGTAGTCCGCCTTGTTGTCCTTGATCGTGCAGCCAGTCAACGTGATGTTGCCATCAAAGCAGTAAAGCCCGCCGCCATCGCCGCCGGACTCGTTGTCTGAGATTGTGGAGTCGATGATGGTGGGGTCGCTGTTGCCATCGAAGTAGATCCCGCCGCCGTTGGCCATGGCCGTGTTGTTTGAGATCGTGCAGCCGGTAATAGTGGGGTCGCTGTTGGAGGTGAAGTTGATCCCGCCACCTCTAGATTGGGCGCTGTTGTCATCGATCGTGCAGTTTGTGATGATGGCGTCGTTTCCGGCGCAGTAGATCCCAGCGCCGACGCCAGCAAAGGAGCCCGAGATCGTGCCGCCGATGATGGTGGCGCTGCCGCCAGATAAGAAGACACCGCCACCGGACGCGTCGTAGGAGGCGGAGTTGCCCGAGATCATGCAGTTGGTGATGGTGGAGCTGCCGTTTTTGCGGTAGATCCCGCCGCCGGATGAAGCTTCATTGTCCGAGATCGTGCAGCCGCTAATGGTAAGGCTGCCGCCATAGCAGTAGATCCCACCGCCGTAGGACGGCGCATAGTGGCCCGAGATCGTGCCGCCGATGATGGTGGGGCTGCTGTTGTTGCAGTAGATCCCGCCGCCGAACTGGTCGATGATGTTGTCCGAGATCGTGCAGTTGCTGATAGTGGGGTCGCTGCTGTCCTCGCAGTAGATCCCGCCGCCTTCATTGGCACGGTTCTCCGAGATCGTGCAGTCGGTAATAGTGGGGTCGCTGTTGTTCCTGCAGTAGATCCCGCCGCCATTACCGCCGGACGCCATGGAAGTGTTGTTCGTGATCGTGCAGCCCGTGATAGTGGGCGCGGCTGTGTTGAGGTGGATTCCTCTGCCGGCGTTGCCCGTGATCGTGCAGTTGGTGATGGTGGGGCTACTGTTTT
>JAKVBU010000059.1 GCA_022446885.1 Phycisphaerales bacterium
ATCCCGCCGCCAAGCCCAGCCGAGCCACCAGTAATCACCAAGTCCTTGATGACGGTATCGGTTGTCTCGCCGGAGGACAAAGTGAACACCCTGCCACCTCCGTTGGCATCGATGGTGCTCGCTAGCGTTCCATCTTCGTTGAGGATGCCCTGGATGGTGATGGCCTTGCCGCCGGGGTTGAGGTTGGCCTCGTAGTAGGTACCAGCAGCGAGTTCGATCACAACGCCGTCAGCAGCACTGGCTATCGCGTCGCTGATCGAGTCGCCGAGAGCCAGGTTGAAGATGGGATCGGCGTTGTCGCCCGTGCCATCGCCATCGGTGTCCGCCCATTCATTGGGGTCGTTGGGGAAGGCATCACAACTATCGGCCGTGCCATCACCGTCCGCATCGGCATTGTCGTCATAGCCGGGGCACTGGTCTTGGTTATCGCCGACGCCATCGCCATCGGAGTCCGCCCATTCATTGGGGTCGTTGGGGAAGGCATCACAACCATCGGCCGTGCCATCACCGTCCGCATCGAGATTGTCATCGTAGCCGGGGCACTGGTCCAGGTAATCGGGAAAATGGTCACCATCGGAGTCATGACACGGGCCACAACTCAGATCGATGCAGGTTTGATTGGCGGTATGCGGACCCTCGATCTGATTTGGCGCGTTGCCACAGATGATCCCGCCGCTGATGTTGGGGTTTGCGAAGGAGCTGTAGATCCCGCCCCCCTCTCTGGTTGCCGTGTTCCCCGTGATCGTGCAGTTGAGGATCTGAGGACTGCTTGACCAGCAGTAGATCCCGCCGCCCCAGCCAAAGGCCCAATCGACGGCCGTGTTGTTCTTGATCATGCAACTTGTGATTGTGGGGCTGCTGTTCTCAACGCAGTAGATCGCACCGCCGCAGACGTCGACCGTGTTGCCCTCGATCGTGCAGCCGCTGATGGTGGGGCTGCTGTTGTTGTCGCAGACGATCCCGCCACCCCTCTCGGCGGCGTTGCCCTCGATCGTGCAGCCGCTGATGTTGGCGTAGCTGTTGTGGTTGCAGTAGATCCCGCCGCCTTCGGTGGCCGTGTTCCCCGTGATCGTGCAACTTGTGATTGTGGGGCTGCTTGTGTTGTAGCAGTAGATCCCGCCGCCAAGCCCAGCCGAGCCACCAGTAATCACCAAGTCCTTGATGACGGTATCGGTTGTCTCACCGGAGGAAAAAATGAACACGCTGCCACCCTGCTGGGCATCGATGGTGCTCGCTAGCGTTCCATCTCCGTTGAGGGTGCCCTGGATGGTGATGGCCTTGCCGCCGGGGTTGAGGTTGGCCTCGTAGTACGTACCAGCAGCAAGTTCGATCACGCTGCCGTCAGGCAAACTGGCTATCGCGTCGCTGATCGAGTCGCCGAGAGCCAGGTTGAAGATGGGATCGCAATCATCGGGTATGCCATCACCGTCCGCATCGAGATAGTCATCGTAGCCGGGGCACTGGTCCAGATAATCGGGAAAATGGTCACCATCGGAGTCATGACACGGGCCACAACTCAGATCGATGCAGGTTTGATCGGCGGTATGCGGACCCTCGATCTGATCTGGCGCGTTGCCACAGATGATCCCGCCGCTGATGGTGGGGTTGCTCAAGTAGTAGCAGAAGATCCCACCGCCGGACTTGGCCGTGTTGCCCGAGATCGTGCAGCTGTTGATGAAGGGGTTGCTGATGTAGTCGCAGAAGATCCCGCCGCCGCCTTGCTCGGACGTGTTGCCCGTGATCGTGCAGCCGCTGATGGTGGGGTTGCTCAAGTAGCAGTAGATCCCGCCGCCGTAGCTGTTGACTGTGTTGCCCTCGATCGTGCAACCTGTGATTGTGGGGCTGCTGGAGTCGCAGTAGATCCCACCGCCGGCGACGCTGGCCGTGTTGCCCGAGATCGGGCAGCCGCTGATGGCGGGGCTGCTGTACCAGTTGCAGTAGATCCCGCCGCCGTAGTCGGCCGAGTTGCCCGAGATCGTGCAGTCGGTGATGGTGGGGTTGCTGCCGGTGCAGTAGATCCCGCCGCCGTAGGATGTCCAGCCCCCGGTAATCGTGAACCCCTTGATGATGGTGTCTGCCCCTTCGCCCCCACTGAACTGAACCACCCTGCGCATCCCTTCCCCGTCCAGAATGGTCTCTTCCGGGCTGCCCGTTGCACGGATCGTCATGGGCTTGCCCAGGGTGTTGATCACCCAGTCGCCCGTTCCCGTGTAGGTGCCCGGGGCCACCAGGATCGTGTCGCCATATCCAGCTATGTTGATCGCTTCCTGGATGGTGGCGTATTCCGAAGGCACCTCATGGATGCCATTACCAGTGCTGCCCTGACATTCGTCAGGTACACCATTTCCGTCACTATCCTGGCATGAGAAGGCAATACACACGTCACCGCCATCTGACCAGCGTCCGTAGACGTTGTCAGGTGTGTTCTCGCAGAGAACGGTGTTGGTGATGGTGGGGTTGCTGCTGTTGCTGTAGATCCCGCCGCCGCTTTCGGTGGCCGTGTTGCCCGTGATCGTGCAGCCGCTGATGGTGGGGCTGCTTTCGAGTTCACAGAAGATCCCGCCGCCGTTACTGGCCGAGCCACCAGTAATCACCAAGTCCTTGATGACGGTATCGGTTGTCTCGCCGGAGTTAAAAATGAACACCCTGCCACCTCCGTTGGCATCGATGGTGCTCGCTAGCGTTCCATCTCCGTTGAGGGTGCCCTGGATGGTGATGGCCTTGCCGCCGGGGTTGA
>JAKVBU010000006.1:0-277521 GCA_022446885.1 Phycisphaerales bacterium
ACTTCTTGGCTGGCTTGGCCGAGTTGCCCCCACGCTCGAGCCGGGGCTTGAAGACCTTCCCCAGATCGCCGCCGTGCTTCGCCCTGGCCCCTGGATGCACCGCGAAGAGGCCGACGTGGCACTGGAATCACCCGCGTCATTCCCCCCCATCGAGCGCGACATCTCTGCAATCGTGCCTGAAGACGTCTCTTGGACAGCGCTATCCGACGCATTGGTCTCGCTCGATCTGCCCATGCTCGAAGACATCGGCTTCGTGACAGTTTGGCGAGGCAAGGGTGTGCCCGATGGGCACAAGTCAGTCACCCTGCGACTTCGCTTTCGAGCCCATGATCGAACCCTGACACGTGACGAGGTGGATGCCCCTGTTGCTGGGGCCATCGAAGCGTTGCAGCGGTCGCTGGGCGCGGAGGTTCGTTCGTGAGCAGCTCGTTCAGCGATTTGCATCTCAGCGCGTTCATCGAGTCACTCGGGGCGAAGACGCCTGCACCCGGTGGCGGCGCTGCAGCCTGCGTCTCTGCGGCCACCGGCATGGCGCTCGCCCGCATGGTGCTCGCCTACAGCATCGACAAGAAATCGCTGGCCGAACACGCCGAGGCAAACCAAGCTGACGAGACAGCCCTCGGCGACCTGGCAGCGCACGCGCTCGCATTGGCCGATGTTGACGCGAACGCCTACGCCACGCTCAATGATCTATGGAAGAAGCCCGAGAGCGATCCGGCCCGTCTAAGCGGGTGGGACGACGCTGTTGCAGCGGCCATCGACGCCCCCATGCGGCTGATGCACGCCTGCATCGACGCCCTTGATCGCTGCGAGGCCATGCGTGAGCGAACGAACATCATGCTGCACAGCGACCTGACGGGCGCTATTCACCTGCTGGTGGCGGCGCTGCATGCAGCTGGCGAAACGGCACGCGTGAATCTGCCCTCAGTTCGAGACGACGCACGTCGATCTGAACTCGAAGCTCAGATCTCAGCAATGCTTGACTGATTGCGCAGCGCCTGACTGATTACGCAGTGCCTGACTGATTACGCAGTGCCTGACAGATTGCTCAAACTGCTGACGATTGCTCGCAGGCGCTGCTCACCATCAAACGGAACTGCTCGACCAGTTGCAAGGTCACGGGGCCCACGACCCCGGAGCCGATGGGCTTGCCATTAATGGAACTCACGCCGATCACTTCGGCGGCAGTGCCGGTGAGGAAGATCTCATCGGCCTCAAAGAGCTCCTCTTTCTCAACGGTTCGCGCCTCAACGCTGTAACCGCAGGCGGGCGCCACTTCCTCAATCACGAATCGACGGGTGATGCCGTGCAGCATGCCCGCAGAGGTGTCGGGTGTGATGATGGAGCCATCCTTCACGAGAAAGATGTTGTCGCCAGTGCACTCAGCCACGTGCCCTTGCGTGTTGAGCATGATCGCCTCGAGCACACCCGCCTCGATCGCTTCGACCTTGGCGAGGATGTTGTTGAGGTAGTTCAGGCTCTTGATCTGCGGGTCAAGACACTCGATCGGTACACGCGGGCGATCCGCGATGATCACCGCCATCCCGTCGCGATACATCGACTCGGGATAGAGCGAGATGGTGTCGGCGATGATGATGCAACTGGGCGTCTCGCACGTGAAGGGGTTGAGCCCCAGCGAGCCTTTGCCACGGGTGTAGACCACGCGGACATAGCCGTCTTCAATGCGATTGGCCTCGACCGTCTGCTCGATGGCGTCGGAGAGCTCCTGATCCGTGCAGGGAGGCTCAAGATAGATTCGCCGGGCCGAGGCCTGCATGCGTTCGACGTGCGCCTTGAGCTTGAAGACATTGCCGCCGTAGACGCGGATTCCCTCAAAACAGCCGTCGCCATAGAGCAGCCCGTGATCGAAAACGCTGACTGTCGCGTCTTCGGGGGCGACGAGGGAACCATTCATCCAGATGCTGCGGGTCATCGGGCCTCCTGCCTGTTGGACAGGGCATTGTAGCCCCTATCATCACCGGACATGGCTCCCGAACCCCTCCACATCACGTCCCCCCGCGCTGCCCTGAACCCAGCGGCAGACCCCTTCGATTCGGGCTTTTTGCAGGCCCTTGTTGGTGGAGAAGTTCGATTGAGCCCAAAGCAGGCACTCGCGTTGCACCGTGAGATGCCGCTGATCGAATTGGGCCGCTGGGCGGATGCCCGCTGCCGGGCTCTGCACGGCGATTCAATCCGCACCTACGTCATCGACCGCAACATCAACTACACCAACGTCTGTACGGCCAAGTGCACCTTCTGTGCCTTTCGCCGAGACGAAGAAGATGACGACGCCTACGTTCTGGAGCAGAGCGAGATTCACGCCAAGATCCGCGAACTGGTTGACATCGGCGGCACGCAGATTCTCATGCAGGGCGGCATGCACCCGGGCCTGCCGCTGGACTGGTACGAAGACCTCCTCGGCTCCATCCGTCAGGCGTTCCCAGATCTGCACATTCACGCGTTCAGTCCACCGGAGATGGTGGAGTTCGTGCACTTCTTCAACCCGCCCGGGGAGTCCTTCGAAGCCAAGGTGCGATGGGTACTCACCCGACTGCAACAGTGGGGCCTGCACTCGTTGCCTGGTGGCGGAGGTGAGATCTTTGCCGACGCCGTGCGCCGCAAGATTGGCCTTGGAAAGTGTGACGCCGAGTCGTGGTTGACCGTGATGCGCGTTGCCCATGAACTGGGCATGAACACATCGGCCACCATGATGTTTGGGCACATAGAGGGGATTGCTGATCGCATCCATCACATGGATCTGGTTCGCACTTGGCAAGACCGCTCCATCGACGACTTCTCCACCAATGGCGGTGGGCGATACATGGCGTTCATTTCCTGGCCTTTCCAGCGAGAGAACACGCCGCTGGGGCGAGCCAAGCACTGGGGCGATGGACCGGGCGATGATCTCTCTCAGCCGTTCCCAGGCGATGTCGTCGCCACACTTGATGGCACGGGCAGCAAGGGCGACCACCCCGAGTTCGGCCGCCGAGTTCGCATGGCCGGAGCAAGTGAGTACCTGCGCACCCAGGCCATCAGCCGTCTGTATCTGGACAACATCTGGTCGATCGGTGCTTCGTGGGTCACCATGGGGCCGCACATCGGACAGGTGGCGCTGGCATTCGGCGCCAGTGACATGGGCTCAGTGATGATGGAAGAGAACGTCGTCAGCGCTGCCGGCACGACCTACTGCCTGAGCGAAGAAGTGATCTGTCACCTCATCCGCGACGCGGGCTTCCTGCCCGCCCAACGTGACAACGCCTACGACCTGCTGCGGGTGCACGACGCACCCACGTCGCCTGATCTGGCGGTAGACGACTGGTCGAAACTGCGAACGAGCAAACTGCACGTTCAGCGTGCGGCCGCTGCCCCGGCCCCCGGTGCCACCGTCGAATTGGGCTGGGAACAGGCCCAAGAGGGCTGCAAAGGCCCCTGAGGGCATCAGTTTCGGCGTTGAACTCGCCTTGGCGCGGGGGTTGGGTCGATACACCCTGCATGCCCAAACTTCGCACCCGTCTTGCCCTGACCCTCTCGTGCATCGTCGCCGGCGCCGCCGTCACTTGGTGGGTCATGACCGACATGGCCCAGCAGCGCATCGCCGCGTTGGAGGCCGAGCAGGCCCGCATGGAAGCGGAGTTGGCGGCCTTTGACGAAATGCTGGAGCGACTGAGTCGCTCACGACGGCTGGGCCGCATTGAAGTGCTTGATCAACTGGTGGATGAACCCACCGGCGAGGTGCTCAACACGTCGGTCCGGTTTGTCGAACTCGATGACCGAGGTCGCTCGATCGGCGAGCAGGACATTGATCTTCCCGGCGACGTCATTCACGTCGATACACAGACGATCCGCTTCCCGCACGATCAGGTCGCAGCCGGTCACCCGCTACGTGGCAACACGCTTGTGCTGCTCAGGCGCATCTACTCCGAGTGCATCGCGCCGCAGGATGGCGTGCCTCTTGATGTGCCCGGCGCCGTACCTCCGGGCTATGCGGATGCCGAGGGCCGCACCAATGAGTGGGAGCAGGGCCTGTGGTCCTCCTTCTGGCGATTGGCCCGCGATCCCGATTTCGCCCGCGCCGCGGGGGTTCGAGTGGCGCAGGGTGAAGTGGTCTATCAGCGCATGGCCCCAGGCCAGGTGTGGCAACTGGATGTGGATGCAGCCGGAGGCATCACGCTGATGGCTGCCGTGGACTGACCAGTGGGCGGCGTTGGGGGAATTGGCTTCGAGCACTGACTGGCGTGCGCAGCCGCCTCAGTTCAAACTGATCCGCCCATCATCTTCTCGCGGCTGCAGCGCCGCCAAACGCAGCAGTCGCTCGAGTTCCCGCAGTTCCTGCAGCACCATTTCAGCCCGGACACAGGCGTCGGGCTCGGCCAGCAGGCTGTAACGCTGATCGGAATTGCCCAGCACGGCTGATCCAGCCAGATCGACCAGTGGACCAGTAGGCACCTCATCGAGATCAAACCAGTTGGCGACGGTTTCCAGGCGATCCATGGGCTGCAGCGCCCGAGCCCGCAATATCGACCGGATCGCTCCGCGGGCCTGATCAAGCCCGTGCTCATCTCGGCCAGGTGACTCCAGGGGGCGAATCACAGCGCGTCGGTACATGCTGGCATCATCAGCGTCCATGAGCCGAGCAATGCGACCTCGGCAGAGCCCGTGCAGCAACACTTGGTACCCCGACTGCACTCGTTCATGCTGCACCACCTGCCCCAGGCAGACGATGTCTCGCAAAGGCCGTTCGCCTACAACCTCGGGCGATAGATCTGCCCACGTGGCCACTGCAATCTGCCCACGACCATCGAGTTCCTCATCGATCATCTGGATGTACCGAGGCTCAAAGATGTGCAGCGGCTGAATGCCGTGAGGCAACAACATCGTCTCAGGCAAGGGGAAGACAGGAAACTCTCGGCGGAAGTCCACCGCGATCGTCTCGAACATGATTGCAAGCCTACCCGCTGGTGCCACGCAAGGCAGCGTGCAGATGCCATTGAGCCCCCCACCAGAAGGGAGAGGGGCCGATGTAGGAACTAGGAGAGGAGGCGAGGCGGGAAGCGGCGACAACTGGGTCTACCGAATCTCACGCCAACGCGCTGCGACGGGCCCGAACCATGAAGGCCTGCAAAGAGCGACCGGGGCATGCCGTTGCCGCCATCTCCTGATGGGTCGCCACGCGGCCAACAGGCACCTTGTATTGCTTCATGCTCGCCTGAATGAACTGCACCAACGCCTTCTGCTGGGCAGCGTTCACCGACTGCTTGTCGTAATTCCCAAGCAGCACGATGCCCAGATTTCCCGAGTTCTGTCGCCGCACGTGGGCCCCCTGCCAAGAGAGGGGGCGGCACTGCCACACCCGACCCGCGGGGTCAATCGCAAAGTGGTATCCGATGTCGCCGAATGGCTCAGGGCTTCGTCGCAAGTGGGCCCGCCGAATGGTCTCCAGCCTCGAAGCCGTGTCGTTGTACGCCTTGGACTGATAAGCCGACATGCCATCGTGGTGCACGGTGATTCGCTGGACGGGCCGCATCCGATTCATGCGGGCCGGGATCGGGCTGCCCTTGGCCCACTTGGAGCGAGCCACCACGCCCGAAGGCGTCGAGGTGCTGGGTGCATCTGACTCAGTGCCAGGATCGGGGGCGTCCCCTCCCCAGACCATCCCGGGCAACATGGTCGAACTCGACCGACCGGCCGTTGAACAGCCCCCGATAAAGAGGGCTGAACCCAGCAGAAAGAGCCGACGACTGTGTCCAGAATCATGCATTGGGCAGACGGGGCCTCCTCCAGCGGCACGGCTCGTTCAGAAGCATCGGCAACTGGATGCAAGCCGCTGGAGTATACGGCTCGTTCGCCGCCCTGAGCGGGCTCTGGAACCCCTGAAAACAAACCACTTGAAGGCTGCAACGCAAGGGCATGAAACCGGCCGGACGGCATCGAAATCGGCTAGAATGCAGCACTCTGGATGCAGTGGAGCCAGATCCCGATGGCCAATGAAGACGGGCCCACAACGGCCCGACCCCAAGACCAATCTCAGGACTACACGTCCGAATCGATCGAAGTCCTCGAGGGCCTCGAGGCGATCCGCAAGCGCCCTGGTATGTATGTCGGGGGAACCGGCCTGCCGGCCCTGCACCACCTTGTCTACGAGGCCGTGGACAACGCCATCGACGAGGTCATGGCGAGCCATGCCACGACCGTCACGGTACGGGTTGGCCCTGATGGCGCCGCCACGGTCAGCGACGACGGGCGCGGCATGCCCCTTGGCCCGATGCAGCACGAGAATCCCGCCATCGACGGCCGCCCCGCTGTCGAGGTGATCCTCACCGAGGTGCATGCCGGCGGCAAGTTCGGTTCAAGCGCCTACAAGGTGTCCGGCGGCCTGCATGGGGTGGGCATCAAGTGTGTGAACGCTCTGTCCGAGTGGACCGAAGTCGAAGTCACCAAAGACGGCACAGTGCACCAGATCACCTTCGCTCGAGGCGAAGTGACCCAGCCCCTGCACGAGGTGGGCCCGGCTGCCAAGGGCCGTGAGGCCGGCACGACCATCTCATTCAAACCCGACCCCGAGATCTTTCCCGATACCGACTTCCGCTGGGACATTCTCGAGCACCGGCTGCGGGAACTTGCATATCTGAACCCGGGTGCCCGCATCAAGCTCATCGACGAGCGTGTTGACGATGAAGGCAATGTCCGTGAGGCCACCTTCTGCTTTGACAATGGGCTCGCCGGGTATGTCGAGTGGCTGAATCGATCGAAGACCACCATCGGGCCCGTCGTGCGGATCACGTCTGAGGAAGAAGGTGGCGACCTCATCCTCGACTGCGCCATGCAGTACACCGACGGCACCAGCGAAACCCTGCTGGCATTCGGCAACAACATCATGAACCGCGACGGGGGCACGCACGTCTCCGGGTTCCGCAACCAGTTGACCCGAACGCTGAACACCTATGCCCGTCGCCAGAACCTCCTCAAGAACCTCACCCCGTCGGGCGAAGATCTGCGAGAAGGCCTGACCACCGTCGTCTCGGTGAAGTTGTCCGACCCGACCTTCAACAACCAGACGAAAGAGAAACTGCTCAACGAAGAGGTGGAGTCTTTCGTTTCCCGTGCCGTGAATGAAGTGCTCGGCGCCTGGCTGGAAGAGCACCCCGCCGACGCCAAGAAGCTCTGCCAGAAGGCGATTCTGGCAGCCGAAGCGCGTGAAGCCGCACGCCGAGCCCGCGACCTCATCAAGCGAAAGGGCGCCTTGGAAAGCGGTGGCATGCCGGCGAAACTCGCTGACTGCATGACCAAGGACATCGACCGCTCAGAACTGTTCATCGTCGAAGGTGACTCGGCCGGTGGCAGCGCCAAGGGTGGGCGAGATCATGACACGCAAGCCATCCTCCCCCTGAAGGGCAAGATCCTGAACGTGGAAAAGGCCCGCCTCGACAAGGTGCTGGCCTTCGAGGAGATCCGCACGATCATTCAGGCCCTGCAGTGCGGCATCGGCGAAGACTTCGACATCAGCAAGCTTCGATACGGCCGGATCATCATCATGACCGACGCCGATGTTGACGGTTCCCACATACGAACACTGTTGCTGACCTTCTTCTTCAGGCAGATGCCCGAACTCATCCGCCAAGGCAAGATCTACATTGCGCAGCCTCCGCTGTATCAGGTGACCGTGGGCAAGAAGTCGTCCTACGTGCTGGACGAAAACGAAATGACACGCACGCTCACCGAGATGGCGATGGGGCACAGCGTGCTGCTGATTCGCGAAGACGACGCCTCAACGGTCAAGCACCGCATCGAGGGCGATGCACTGGCTCGGCTGGTGCAGCGGCTCAGTCGTCTGGGTTCGCTCGTGGAGATTTCACGCCGCCGCGGCATCGCACTGGTTGACCTGCTTGAGGCCCGCAATGACGCGGGCGAACTCCCGACCCACCGTTTGGTCTGGCAGCAAGGCGACCACTTCTGTTTCTCCGAGCGGGCCGCCCGAGAACTCGCCGCGACTGAAGGCCTGACGCTTGATGATGTGAGCACCAACGGAAATGGTGACGCATCGCTGCACGCCTCGCTGCGTGAACTGCATGAGAACGCCGAAATCGGCGTGATCGCGAGTGAACTGGCTCAGCAGGGTCTGAACATTGAAGACTGGGGCCTGGTGCAGGAAGAAGACGTCACCGGCGCCAAACTGCCCACCAAGCACGCATGGCTGGTTGATGAAGGCACCGACAAGGAGTCGGTGCACGAAGTCGCCGGCGTTGACAAGGTGCTCGAAGTGCTCCGAGCCATCGGGCGTCGCAACATGGAACTCAAGCGCTTCAAGGGTCTGGGCGAGATGAACCCTGAGGAACTCTGGGAAACCACGATGGATCCAGAGGCCCGCACCCTGCTGCAGGTGAACTGGGATGCTGCCTCCGATGCGGACGGGCTCTTCACCGTGCTCATGGGCGAGAACGTCGAGATGCGCCGGTCCTACATCGAGGATCACGCCCTCGATGTAAAACAACTGGACGTGTGACCCCGTCTCGCCAGGTGTGCCCCTCTGGATTCACCCCCGGGATTCACCCTCTGGAACCACCCCCGGGGCTCACCAGCCGAAGTCTTCCTTCGTGGCAAATGACGATCGCAGCGCCTTCAAGCGGGCTGTAAAGGGCGCAACCGTGCTTGGCGATGCAATCTGAGGGAATGCCTCGCCCAGCCAAGCCTTGAGTGGGGCTGCGGCTGCAGAATTCCAGTCAAGCGGCAGTTCGATGCCGGCCGCGACGAGCACCTGCTTGACCAACAACTGCGTCTGCGAACGCCACTGCATTTTCACGGCCTCAGGTGCAACGATTCGCCCCCAGAACTGCTCACGGAGGGCCAGGCCCACCGGGCGGCCCTGCTCATCTTCAACCAGCGACAACGTCAGCAGAGAAGACTCGGCGGCAAGAAAGGCCTCGATGCGATGCCTGATCTCCTCAGCGGACATCTCGGGCGTGATCGACTCGTAAAACACTGCAGCATCAGCGATCAACCGCCCTCCGCACTGCTGCACCCACTTCTTGGCTTGGGCCCCGGAAAATCGCTGCGGGCGCTCACAGGCGCCGACAATCGCCGCCGCCACGAGCAACACCCCAATGCTGATTGCCCGAGTGATCATCGCCTCGGATCCTCGACGCCGGCAGCCTTGAAACCGGCGCTGCGAATTGTGCAGGAGTCACACGCGCCACACGCCCTGCCTTGCGGATCAGGGTCGTAGCAACTGTTGGTCAAGGAGAAGTCCACGCCCAACTCAAGCCCAAGGGTGATGATGTCGGCCTTGGGCAGATCCAGCAACGGAGCGCATACCTTCAATGGAGCCCCCTCCACACCTGCTCGAGTGGCCAGATTGGCCGCCTGCTCGAAGGCGTCGAGAAAGACACCCCTGCAGTCTGGATAGCCGCTGTAGTCCACCGCATTGGCGCCGATGTACACATGGTGGGCACCTGCCGTCTCGGCGATCGCCGTGGCATGGGCCAACATGACGAGGTTGCGTGCCGGCACATAGGTGTCGGGAATGCCCGTGCCGATGTCGGCTTCACTTCGCCCGCGCGGCACATCGCCGCACCCAGTGAGGGCCGAACCGGCAAGAGCGGCTGCGTCGATCTGAACCACCCGATGATCAAGCACTGAAGCGCGAGCCGCCACCGCCGCTGCGCAGCTCAACTCGATGCGATGCCGCTGGCCGTAGTCGAAACTCAGCGCAATGCACGCATGGCCGTCCCGGGCCGCGACGGCCAACGTCACTGCCGAATCGAGACCGCCAGACACCAGCACCACGGCGACACTCATGTGCTTGCCGTCTCAAGGCCATCGATGGATGCACGTGGATCAGGCAACACCTCGGCAAGCCGCTCAGCCGCTTCCTGCACAACTTCACCCATGCTGGCATCTTCCGAGTGGACCTCAGGCGCCACGATCTGCACCACCGCGTAGAAGTCGCCGGTGCGATCCGACTGCCCCTTGATGCCCTGCCCAGGAACACGGAGCCTCGCGCCGGATGAAGTCCCCGGTGGAATCCGCAGTTCAAGCGACCCTTGAAGCAGCTGTACCTCAACCGTCACGCCGGACACCGCTTCAGCAATATTGATGGGCAGATCTACGAGCAGGTCCAGCCCCTCGCGGCGAAACAGCGGATGGGCGCCGACTCGAACCGTGACCAGCAGATCCCCGTCAGGGCCGCCAGCCTGACCGGGGCCACCGCGACCACGCAGACGTAGCACCCCGCCATCCTCGATACCTGCGGGAATTCGCAGTTGCACTGAGGAACCATCATCAAACTTCACCGGTTCCACGCCACCTCGGGCCGCAGTGAGAAAGGTCACATGCAGGTCACGTCGCTGATCAACGCCCTGACGTGGTGAAGGACCACGTGTGGCACGCGAGCCTCGGCCGCGACCTGCACCAGCACCCCCACCGAACATTTCTTCGAAGATCTCGGAGAACTGCCCGGCATCCACATGCACCCCGCCAGCAGAAGAACCGGCCCCCCACCCTTGGCCCGGGTGGGCCTGCCCAGGCCCCACATGACCAAACCGGTCGTACTGCGCCTTCTTCTCAGGATCGGACAGAATCTCCCAGGCCTGCTGCACCTGAGCGAACCGCTCCTGTGCATCGGACTCAGTGCTGACGTCCGGGTGGTACTTACGAGCAGCCGATCGATAGGCGGTTCGCAGCTGATCCTCGGTGGCGTCCTTGCCGACGCCCAGCACCTCATAGGGGTCCCGGTCCATGTGTGCATGGTAGGCACCGGGCGGGTTTCAGTACCCTGCCCGGATGCCGCTGCCATCGGACCCCCGCAAATACACCATGGGCTTGGGCGATCACATCGAGGATCTCCGCAAGCGGGTCATCGCGGCGCTGATTCTGCCGCTGCCGCTTGCGATCGCCCTCTTCTTCGTGGCCGACTGGCTGCTGGCGTGGCTGATCCTGCCGCTACAGAAGGTGCAACTGGCCGGTGGCTGGAATCCGACGCTGCAGGTGCTCAGCCCGCCGGAGTTCCTCCTGCTGGAGATGAAACTGTCCATCGTGGTGGCGCTGGTGCTCGCTCTGCCCTGGATTCTCTGGCAGGCATGGCGGTTCATCGCTCCGGGGCTGTATCCCCATGAGCGGCGGTTCGTGTACCTGCTGGTGCCAGGCTCCTTCGTGCTGGTGATCGCGGGCTTGAGTCTGCTGTTCTACGTGATGCTGCCGCTGATCCTGCAGGTGCTCATGCTCTTTGCCAGTGGTATCGAGACGCCGCAAGTGCTGATGCCGCTGGCCGACGCAACCCAAAGCGCCGTGACCGCCTTCCCTTCCGGCCGCCCTGAGCATGCCGCAATCGGTCAGGCGTGGCTGGCCGATGACGGACGCTCAATCGAGGTAGCCGTGACCTCAACCAAGGAGGGCATGGCCCAGATCCTGACCATGCCGCTGGAAGGTCGAAACGCCATCTCGCAGGTGTATCGCCTGAGCAGTTACGTCGACTTTGTGCTGGCCCTCTCGCTTGGCATCGCGGTGGCTTTCCAACTGCCCTTGGCGGTGCTGCTGCTGAGTTGGATCGGCATCGTGAATGTTGACATGCTCCGTAAGCGGCGGAGCTGGGCCCTGCTCATCTGCGCCGTTGTCGCGGCGCTGACGACGCCCTCTGACGTCTTCTCCATGCTGATCATGCTCATACCGCTGTACTTGCTGTACGAACTGGGCATTCTGCTGGCCAAGTGGCTGCCGGCATCGCGACTGGCCGGAAGCCAGACCGACGGCGAGGCCGAGGCCTGATTCATGGTGCTTGAGACGCCGCCCGACGAGGCCATGATGGATGAGGCCCTGGCGCTGGCCCGCGCTGCCGCTGCAGACGGCGAGATTCCGGTGGGCGCTGTCATCTACCACGGCGAAACGATCGTGGGCCGCGGCGGCAATCGGCGAGAAGTCGACTCAGACCCAACCGCCCACGCCGAGATCGTCGCTCTGCGTGAGGCGGGACAGGCACTCAAGACATGGCGACTGGACGAGTGCACTCTTGTCGTCACACTCGAACCGTGCCCGATGTGTGCCGGTGCGCTGGTAAATGCCCGAGTTGGACGATTGGTGTTTGGCGTGAGCGATCCCAAGGCAGGTGCTGCAGGCACGCTGTACGAGATTCCCTCCGATGAACGCCTGAATCACCGGCTCCCCGTGACAGGCGGCGTGCAAGCAGATGCCTGTCTGAACCTGCTGCAGACGTTCTTTCGCAGTCGCCGCGGCTCAACCCGTTGAGTCCACATTGGCTCATGCCCCCCGGGCGGCCGTAACCGCATCGCCGTACCCCAACTCCGCCAACACGGTGGTGGCATAGGCTCCCTTGGGCAATGAGAAGTCGAAGCGGAGATAGTTGCCACGCTCATCCACACCAGACTCAGCCCCGGCTCGAAGCACCGGCACGATGAGCGGCCGGCGAGCGCCACCAGGGGCGTTCGCGCCACCGCCGAATGTCCGTCGGTCGAGCCCACACGCCTGCAACACTTCATCTTCGACCGATGCCACTGATGATCCTGGCGATCGCATTCGCCGGCCAAAGAGCGGGCCGGTGGGAACACGGGTTGGCCCCTCATCATCGCCGAGCAGCTCATGGAAGTTCTCAAAGACGGTGACAATGTCGTCAGGCCCGACCTCCTTGTGCGTGCCATCCCTCTGGCGACGCTCAAGCACGGCATTGAAGACCTCCGCCTGCAGCGCATCGACCCAGAGCCGCTTGACCCGAACCGGAACGGCGTTGAGGGCTTCATCCATGCTGCCACAACGCTGCATGGCGTTCAGGGCCGCCCGCTCAGGCTTCCATCGCGGCGGCCACCCCGCAGCGGCCTCATCGAACCGACCTTGATCGAAGAGGCGTCTTCGATCCTGCTCCATGTCCGGCCACGGCGGACCTTCCTGCCCAAGCCAGGCTCGAAGGACACGCTCATGATCACCCGCCAGCAGGTGTCGCCCCAACAAAGCGTTGGCCCCCCGATGGCCGAATCGCTGGGGGCCGAATCGATTCGGCAGCCCCGATGATGCGATCTCCTTGAGCCGCGGCATGGCCGACAGCAGCTGGGCAGGATCCACACCACGCAGCGTGATGCGAAACCGATTGCCCATGAGCTGGCCCGGGCGGCGACTTCGCTCGCACCGAAGGGCCTGCACAATTCGGAGCGAGGCGTCGTCGATCGATGCTGCTGCGCGTTTGGTTCGAATGGTGACCCACTGCCGGGTGATGGCGTGGCGGTCTTTCATACCAGCCCAGCCCACATCACGGCGATCCGCACCATGGGCCGCGGCCAGACGCTCAACCATGCCCCAGTGATCAAGACCGGAGGCCTCTACCTGCAACAGAAGGTGGTCACCGCCCTCAGACGGTTCCACATGTGCGAGTTCCTCGACGATGAAGTCCTCAGGGCGTTCTCTCAGTCGGGGTTGATCACTCACTCGAAATCGTCGCTCTCATCCAGACCCGTGATGTCATCCTGATGCTGCACCTCATCCAGCACACTGTCACTGACAAAGATGGGGGTGTTGTCGGCCACCGCCAGAGCGATTGCGTCCGAAGGCCTTGCATCCACCAGTCGTTCGCCATCGGGTGTCTCGATACAGAGCACGGCGTAGAAGGTGCCCTCGCTGAGTTCGTGAATCAGCACGCGGTCGAGCCTGCCCGACAACGTGCGAATGATGCCCCCCATGAGGTCGTGGGTCATGGGCCGAGGCACTTCCACGCCCCGAAGCCGTCGCTCAATGGCCATCGCCTCAGGGAGCCCCACCACGATGGGAAAGGACCGAGGCCCATCGATCTCGTGGAGTTCGATGACCTGTACGTCTGACAGTTCTCGAATGAGAATCCGCGAGAGTTCGACCTGAACGTCCATACCTCGATGATAGGAACAAGCAGATCAACCGACCGCCCCCAGCCTTCGATACAATGCCTCGATCATGTCCAGAAGCCACCAGTTCACCTCAGAGTCCGTATCCATGGGGCACCCCGACAAGGTGTCCGATCAGATTTCCGACGCCATCCTCGACGCGATGCTGGCAGTGGATCCGCAGTCGCGGGTCGCCTGCGAGACGCTCTGCACCACCGGGCTGGTCGTGGTGTCCGGCGAGATCACATGCGATGGGTACGTTGACATTGCCGACGTCGTGCGACGCACGATCCGCCGCATCGGCTACAACGACGGCGCGATGCGATTCGATGCCGAATCGTGCGCCGTCATGGTGACGCTCGACAAGCAGTCTCCTGATATCGCCCAAGGCGTGAACGAGGGCGATGGCAAGCACGAAGAACAGGGCGCCGGCGACCAGGGCATCATGTTCGGGTTCGCATGCCGCGAAACTGATTCGCTGATGCCTCTGCCCATCGACCTCTCACACAAACTCGTTGCGGTACACGCCGAGGTTCGTGAGTCCAACAAGGTGCCCCACCTGCGCCCTGACGCCAAGTCGCAGGTCACCGTTCGATACGACGACAACGGCATGCCTGCCGAAGTCGAGACGGTCGTGCTGTCCACACAGCACGGACCAGAGTGGAACGACGATCAAAGCGGCCTGCACGAAGCGATCGTCGAGCATGTCATCAAGCCCGTGCTGGGCGACTGGTGGCATGAGGGCATCACTGTGCACGTCAACCCCACCGGCGTCTTTGAGATCGGCGGCCCCCACGGAGACTGCGGCCTGACCGGACGCAAGATCATCGTCGACACCTACGGCGGGCGAGGACGCCACGGCGGTGGCGCCTTCTCGGGCAAGGATCCATCCAAGGTCGATCGCAGCGCGGCATACATGGCCCGCTACATCGCCAAGACGGTCGTAGCCGCAGAATTGGCCGACGCCTGCGAAGTGCAACTCAGTTACGCAATCGGGGTGGCTGAGCCCACGTCGGTTTACGTTGATTGCCAAGGCACGGCAAAGGTGCCCGAAGCCGCGATCGAGTCGGCAATCTGCGAGGTCTTCCCCCTGACCCCCAAAGGCATCATCGACACGCTGGGGCTCAAGCGGCCCATCTACGAATGCACGGCCTACCACGGCCACTTTGGCCGAACGCCCGGCGATGACGGCAGCTTCTCCTGGGAGCGGCTGGATCGCGTCGATGCGTTGAAGGCCGCTGCGACGGCCGATGCCGCGACCTCCTGAGTCCGCCCGGGCTGCGGCCCACGCACATCTGGCCAAACGATGCGCAGACTTCCCCCGGCTGCATCCGGAGGGAGTAGACGTAGAGGGTCTGGATCAACGCGATGGCATGCTGGCCCGAGCCATCGACCGGGCAGTCGTGATTCGCTGGTCACTTCTGCAGGGACTGTTGGAGCGAAGGCTCAAAGGTCCGTGGCACACGCAGCATCATGAAGTCCAAGCGATCCTGTTGGCTGGCGCGGCCCAGTTGCTCCTGCTTGACCGAGTGCCCGACCACGCGGTGCTCAATGAGGCGGTCGAAGCGGCCAAGACCTCTGCGAAACCCAGAGCCGCCGGCATGGTCAACGCAGTGTTGCGTCGGATCGCCGAACTTCGTCTGGAGCGATTGGAGAACGCACCGCACGACGCCGACGATGTGCTGGTGCTCGCCGATGGTTCCGGGTGGAGATTGAGTGAGCCCCTACCCGGCCGAGATGACCTGAGCCGTCTCGCGGCCCAGGGGGGCATGCACGTGAGCGTGCTTGAGCGGTGGGCCGCCATGGATGGGCTCGATGTCGCACGGCAGCGGGCCCTGCACTCGATCGTTGAACCACCCGTGATCATTCGGGGTGAGGGCATCGAAGGCACGCCTCACGATGAGCCTGGCTTCACCCTGATCGAACCTGGCACTGACATCGCTGCCCTGCTGCACGACCACCCGGATGCCGCCGTACAAGACCCGGCCTCCGCCTCGGCCGTCGCGTCAACCGCAGGCCTCTCTCCGGCACTCATCATCGACCCCTGCGCCGGGCGTGGCACCAAGAGCATTCAACTAGCCACACTGCACCCCGACGCCACTGTGCTGGCGGCCGATGTACATCCGGGGCGGGCCCAAGACCTGCTGGCAGCCGCCCAGCATCAGACGAATCTCAGCGTGGCTGCGTTCAAAGCACTGGGCAAGCACGCCCAGGAGGCAGATCTGCTTCTGCTCGATGTGCCCTGCACGAACACCGCCGTCCTGCCCAGGCGGCCTGAAGCCCGACACCGGCTCGACCGCAAGAACCGGCGAACGCTGCAGGAAAAACAGCGGCAGATTGCAGCCAACACCATGGCCCTGCTGGCACCCGGAGGCCATCTGCTGTGGTCCACGTGCTCGCTCGATGCTCAAGAAAACCAACAACAGGTGGACTGGCTGATGCAGTATCACCCGCTGGACGTGGTCTCCCAGACCCAACTTGAACCCAGAGGCCTGCCCGGAGACCCACCGACGACCTACCGCGATGGCGCCTTCCACGCCCTGCTCAAGAGACGCCCCTGACAGGTCTGCGCAGACCATCTGAAGCGTGTCCTTTCTCTTGTGAGGGCGAAAAGCGCCTCGCTACAATTCTCCGCTTCCCCCTCCCCCCCCTCTCCCCCCCTTGCCCCCCCTTTCGTCACCGCCGCTGGAGACACTCGTGGACGTCGCTTCACTCATCAAAGCGGACATCATCCGCACCCCGCTGCGGGCACAAACCCGGATCACGGCTATCCGTGAACTCGTCGAAGTGCTCGGCGAAAGCGGGGCCGTGAGTGATGTTGATGCAGCCGTTGAACTCGTCTGGGCTCGGGAACAAGAACGCACAACTGGCATCGGCGAAGGGCTCGCCGTGCCCCATGCCCGCGTGCCAGGGCTCAAGGGTCTGCAGGTAGCCATCGGACGCGCCGCCACCCCAATCGACTTCAATGCATTCGATCAAAAGCCCGTGCGACTGATCGTGCTTGTGCTGTCGCCGCCAGATCGAACCGCCGATCACATTCAGGTGCTCGGCTGGCTCAGTCGCCGACTCGCCGACCGCGTCACAAGACTGAGTGTGTACGACGCCCAGACGCCTGAGGCCATGGCTGACATGCTGCGTGGCGTTTGCTGCGAAGCCGAGTGAGAAGCCTCACTCCTCACGCATCATCGCGTTGAACGCCTCGAGTTCGCGAGCCAGCGCCGCCTGTTGCTGGGGCGGCAGCGATCCACGATCGTCAACTGCTCGCTGCATCTGGGCCACAGCCTGCTCGTGCTGCCCGAGCATCAGAAGCAACCGAGCCAGCGCCGAGCGAGCCAACACATCGGTTGGCATGGCATCCACATACTCCTGCATCAACGGCAATGCCTCGATCGCACGACCCTCATTGAGCAACTCCATCGCACGGAGCATGATGCGCCGGGCATCCTCAACCGACATGCGCTGCCCGGCCATGACAAGTGCATCGCTGGTGCGACCAGTTCGAGCCAGCCACTTCACGACATCACCTCGCAGGTGACCCCAGTCGGGATACTCAATCAACACGGCCTCGGCCCAAGCCTGCGTCTCTTGCGGATCGCCGGTCGCATCACGCAGGGCGAAGGCGTCACGCCAGGGCAACTCTCTGGGGCGAGCCTCGCTTGTGACCAACTCCATCTGAGCTGCGGCCGTTTCCACTTCACCCAGCATCGCCAGCAGTTTGACGCGTTCGTATCGATCTCGCGAGCTCTCCCACAAGGCAAGACCGCCATCGCCCAAGGACCGGGTTGGCCCCAACCGGGCCAACGCGATCTGTGCATCTGAGCGCATCTGCCCCTCGATCGGGCCAGCAGCCAGAGCGGCCCGAGCGGACACCGGCGTCAGTGCCCAGCCCGATCGCAGGGCAGCTCCCTGCACCAAGGCTGTCATCACGGACACGGCGACGAACGCTGCGCCCACACCGATCAGCAGAACTCCGCCGGGGCGCAGTCGGCCACCGAGCTTGAGTTGCATCTTGAGCCACTTGGCATTTGCGCTGCCGAACATGGTCACACAACGCCACAGCAGCCAGATGCCACAGGCGGCAATACCCATGGCCATCAACAGCGGAATCACACCAAATGCGCCTCGCCAGATGAGCAGCAAGGCCAGCATGCCAAGGCCCATCACGATCTCCTGTGGCCAGGTGAGATCCCATGACCGCCGAGAACGCTTGGAGACGCCGGCCACCGGGCCGAGGCCAATTGACAGCGCGTCATTGGGGCAGGCCTCGATGCAGTCCATCGTTTTCATGCAGCCTGAGTCAACCACCATGCCGTGCGATGCAACCTCTTCGTGCACCCGCACGTTCGACGTGCACACTGCTGTGCACTCACCGCACCCCTGACAATTGTCATTGACGCGAACACGTACCGGAGCCACACGATCAAGCGGGGCAAAGAACCCGCCATAGGGGCAGCCATAGGTGCAGAACCCCTTCGAGCCAAGCATGAACACCGTCAGAACACCGCAGACGCCCAGGAACACGATGGCCACGGCAACACCCGGAAACGTCGCCCAGAAGTCTCGCACCAGAATGTGGCTGGTGAACCCAGGCCACTCCAGATCGATCCCCGTCAGCGGCGCCCAGATGAACCGGTAAAACAAGGGCCAGACGAACATGTACAACGCCAACATCAATGGCGCCAGCATCAGAAGTCGGCTGCGAAACGCACGCGGGCGAATCTTGGCCTTCTTCAGCAACCATGTGCAGCCATCCTGCAGCAGCAGCACATGACACCCCCACCCACAGAACCAGCGGCCCAAGACGGCCGTGCTCAGGAGCGCTGCCGCGAAGAAGATCGCCCCGGCATTGATGATGCCCTCGGACACGGTCTCGATCGACTCACTGGGTTCGATTGGGCTGATCGTGTATCCACCGAACCAGCCGTAGTGCTGCGAGAGTGCCCACACAACAACATGCGCGATGATCAGCATCTGCACTGTCAACAGCACCCACAGGCGCCGCCGTGCGATGGAACTCATGCGGGTTCGATCGACAACGGGTAACGAGACCTTGCTGACGGTGCTCACGTACCGATGGTATCGGGCCGAAAGCTCGAGTCAGTTGATCGAAACGGCGTTTCGCAGCTTGGCCAAGGCTCGATTCTGAATCTGCCGGACCCGTTCCTTGGTCAGACCAACCGCCCGACCAACCTGCGCCAGCGTCATGGGACCACCGTCGGGGCAGCCCGGATTGGCTTTGCCCAGGCCAAATCTGTGGTGCAGGACGTCCTGCTCCAGATCGCTCAGATCGGCAGTGTTGTGCAGCACCATGAACCGCACCTCATCTGCCGACTCGCGCGTCTCGATCACTCGACGACCATCCGGCCAGTCGCTTTGTTCCATGGTCGGGTCGAATCGAGCGGGGAACCGATCGCGGTATCGAGACTGCTTCATTCCCCATCGGCTGAACGACTTGAGAATTGCCTGACAGGCGTATGTACTGAACTTGAACCCCCGGTCGGCGTCAAATTTGTCGATGGCACGCAGCAGCGCCATGTTGCCCTCGGCGATGAGATCTCCGTACTCGGCATCGCGAGGCCGCACACGCCGGGCCATGGCAAGCACGAGCGGGAGATTGATTTCGGCAATGTGCTCACGGGTTTCGAGCACAATGCGATGCCACCGAATGAGCTCTCGCGCCTGCCGCGGGGTCAGCGCGCGACGTTCGTGCTTGTCGCGCAGCTGACCGGCCCGCAGGCGGGCGTAGTTGTACTGATGAAAGATCACCTGTTCCTGAGCCCGTGTCAGCACGAGGGGGTCCTGCCGCGTGGTATCCGTATCGATCGCCGCAGGAGACACCGTCTCCATGTAGGGGCTGTACCAAGAGACGTCAGGACGACGGATCGGCTCAGGGGCATCCATCACGGCGTGTTCGGCGCCAGTCAGATGAAAAGTGTCGCTGTCTACAAAGCCCGGAGCAGCCTCAAGAGCGAACGCCAAGTCACGTCGCTCGCGGGCGTTGAGTGGCCCAGTGGCATGGCGCAATGACACCAGCGGCTGGTTGCCGCTGCGCAAGGATCGTGATGAAGAGGCGCGTGCCATGGGCGGCATCCTCCTGATCACAGCAGGACGCACCAGAGCCGCCGGAAGTTCATGCCCTTCTGCGAATCGAGCCGCAGAGATGCAGAAATGAGCGGTCATGCCCGCTGAGCGGGCTGGTCAGTTCAATCTGGATTGAATTGAGGCCGGATGGCTCACTCGGGCTCGTCGCCAGAGCAGTCGTATACCCAGACCTCATTGGCCCGGTTCCAATCGAGAATCTCGCCCTCACCGAAGAAGAGCCCGGTCTCCTTGGCCGCCGCTTCGGGGCTGTCGGAGCCGTGGATGAGATTGAAGCTATTGGAGACGCCGAAGTCGCCGCGAATCGTGCCCGCGTCGGCCTTGGAGCCGAACGTGGCCCCCATCATGGAGCGGCAGATCGAGATCGCCCCGATGCCACGAATCGCCAGCACCAGCACCGGTGAGGAAGTCATGAAGCCCACCAGGCCGTCGTAGAAGGGCTTGCCCTTGTGATCGGCGTAGTGCTGCTCGGCCAGCGTGAGCGGGATCTGCATCATCTTGGCACCGCACACCTGCAGGCCCTTGTCTTCGAAGCGGGTGATGATGCGGCCCATGAGACCGCGCTGAACGGCATCGGGCTTGAGGATGATGAGAGTCGTTTCGGCGGCCATCGGTGCAGTGCTCCTGAGGGGTCGTTTGGTCGATCGAGGGCGGGAATTCTAGCGAGTTCCGGGCCAAAAAACCCCTGCTGAAGAGGGGTCAGGCCCGTCGAGGGCATCGATCCGCTACCTTGCCCCACGGCGGGCATGAGGCCCGCCCACTGCCCCTTGGGAGATGGACCTCCGTGCCGCCGGCCGCAGCAGCAACACGCAAAAAGAAGTCCCGTAAGGCAGCCACCGCTGAGTCGATGGCCGCCATGCAACGGGAGATCTCCGTCAGCGAGTTCTTTGCCAAGAACCGCCATCTGCTGGGGTTCGACAACCCCCGCAAGGCGGTCTTGACCACCGTCAAGGAAGCCGTGGACAACGCCCTTGACGCCTGCGAGGAAGCAGGCATTCTGCCCGACATCTCGGTGCAGATGCTGCAACTCGACGAGACCCGCTTCAAGATCACGATTCAGGACAACGGGCCGGGCATCGTGCGGCGTCAGATTGAGAACATCTTCGGCAAACTCCTCTACGGGTCGAAGTTTCACCGGATGAAGATGTCCCGCGGCCAGCAGGGCATCGGAATCTCGGCAGCCGGCATGTACGGCCTGATGACGACCGGCAAGCCGGTGCGGATCATCTCCAAGACGGGCAAACGCAAGCCCGCCCACGAGGTGGTACTCAAGATCGACACCTCGAAGAACAGAGCCGAGGTGGTCAGCGACACCGAGCACCCCGAAGATGACAAGCACTTCCCCGACGGACACGGCACCATCGTCGCCATCGAACTCGAAGGGAAGTATCAAAAGGGCCGCCAGAGCATCGACGAGTATCTCGAGCAGACGGCCATCGCCAACCCCCACGCTCGTATCACCTGGACGAGCCCGACGAATGAGACGGTCGAGTTCCCACGGGCCATGGACGAACTCCCGGCAGAGGCCAAGGAGATCAAGCCTCACCCCAAGGGCATCGAACTGGGCACGCTCATCCAGATGTTGGAGCGCACTGAGCCCACGAGTGTGAGTTCGTTCCTCCAGAACGAGTTTTCGCGGGTCGGCCAGCGCAAGGCATCAGACCTCATCAAGCTGGCCGACAAGAAGACCAGCAAGACGATCACGCCCCGTACCCGCATCAGCACCATGGGCCACGATGAGGCCGAAGCGCTCTACAAGGCCATTCAGGACACGTCGATCATGGCGCCGCCGACAGACTGCCTCGTGCCCATCGGGTCAAGAGCGCTGCTGGCTGGCCTCCTCAAGGAAGTGCAGGCGGAGTTCTTCGCCGCAGCGACGCGGCCCCCAGCTGTGTATCGCGGCAATCCCTTTCAGATGGAGGTCGCCATCGCGTTTGGAGGCGATCTGCCCCGCGACGACTCAGCTCGCATTCTCCGATTCGCCAATCGGGTTCCGCTCCTCTACCAACAGTCGGCCTGTTCGAGTTTCAAAGCGGTCCTGGAGACGGGCTGGAAGAATTACGGACTCTCGCAGCCCAGAGGATCACTGCCAACTGGGCCGCTCGTGGTCATGGTGCACATGGCGAGCGTCTGGGTGCCCTTCACCAGCGAGTCAAAGGAGGCCATTGCCGACTACGACGAGATCCGCAAGGAACTCCGGCTGGCCCTGCAGGAGTGTGGCCGCAAACTCGGCACCTATCTACGACGCCGCCAGAAGATGAAGAAAGAGGCCGAGCGGCGCAGCGTGTTTGAACGCTACATCGGCGAGATCGCCACGGCCTGCCACAACATCACCGGCACCGACGCCCGAGCGCTCTTCGTGGCCCTCAAGAAGATCGCCGCCCGCAAGACTGAAGAAGCCGATCAGACACTCGATCAAGACGGGAAGGTTGTGGACACCCGCGACCCCTTGGAGAAAGACGACGACGTCATCATTCTGCACGACCGAAGTGCCCACCCCGACGATGAGGCAGATGCCCTGTTCAAAGACGACATCCCCTCACGCAAGTTGCCCCGTCGAGGCTCAAAGGCCGCAAAGAGAACTGTGAGCCGCAAGAAGACTGGAAAGAAGGCGAGCCGTAAACGCTGATGGCCAAGAAGAAGACTTCCAAGAAAGCGACTACGAAGAAGGCGGCTCGAAAGAAAACGAGCCGACGCCGAGGCCCCGTAAGCGCCAAGCGTGACGCTGAGACGATTGCATCAATCGAGGGCCTTGCCGAGCAAGTCACCAAAGATGGGCTCAAGGGCCGCGATCCGAGCGTCGAGATTCCGCTTCGCACCGTATCCAACATGAATTGGAACAAGCGAAAGCGCATTCTGGAGATGGGCGACGCCACCCAGAGCCGCGAGCTGTTCAACGTGGGACAGGCCCGGAAGTTCATGCAGACCCTGCTGCTGGCCAAAGGCTGCAAGGATCTCATCGAAGCCCAGAAGACACTCAGCCTCCGTGGCATGTACTACATGTCGCTGCACACCATCGAAGGCACCAAGGAGAAGACGTTCAACGAGCAGTCGGAGTCCGACACCGTGCTCGAAGATCTCGAGGTTGGCCTGGGCGGCCTGCGCGAGGAACTCCACGTGTTCGCCAAGAAGCGCGGCACGATGGTCGGCAACATCACCATTGAAGACAACGGCGACGAAATCGACTGCCGCCGCATGGGAACGGGCGGGTACGCCATTCCCAGCATCTGCGAACCCAGCGTGATCCAGTTCAAGCAGTGCGACGCCAAGTTCGTGCTGCATGTTGAGAAGGACACCGTCTGGAGCAGGTTCAACGAAGATCGCTTCTGGGAGAAGCACAACTGCATCCTCACGGAAGGCTCAGGGCAGCCGCCACGAGGGGTGCGGCGGCTGCTGCATCGGCTCAACAAGGAATTGGGCCTGCCCATCTATTGCCTGCTCGATTGCGACCCCTGGGGGCATTACATCTACAGCGTGATCAAGCAGGGGTCGATCAATCTCGCCTTCGAAAGTGAACGCATGGCCATTCCGGATGCGAAGTTCATGGGCATCCGGGCCGAAGACTATGACCGTTACGATCTCTCCTCCGATGTCCGCATCGCCCTCAATGATCGAGATGTCACACGAGCGAGGCAAATCGCCGACTACCCGTGGTTCAAGGACAAGAAGCCGTGGCAGAAGGAGATCAAGAAGCTTCTCTCCAATGGCTTCAAGATGGAAGTGGAATCGCTGATCACGAAGGACATCTCCTACGTGACTGAGGTCTATGTGCCCGAGCGGCTCAAGGACAAGGGCAAGTACTTCCTCGATTGACACCTGATGTTTGGCGAATGCCCTGAGTCAAACCTCAACCCGCGTCCTGTTGATGCATCAATCGTAGATCGAGCCTTCTGCACGCTCCAGCCCCAGCGAGCGTGCGCTCAAGCGATCCAGTCGGCCCAAGATCTCCGACCTGATGATCAAGACAAGCGCTGCTCACGCTGGAGATGGGGGCGTGAATCTCTCACATGCGATGCAGTCAGGCGTTGCCCAGACGCCTTGCTCGACTTTTTCTTCTGATTTGGTGACAGACATCACACGCCTCCTCGGAACCCCTTCAGATCCAACACCGTTGAAAGAAGGCCCCCAAGGAGGACCCCAATGACCCGCATCATCTCACTCGCCGCTCTAGCAACTTCCACACTCTTGACCAGCGCTGCCTCGGCGTCCATCGTCGATCTTGCCCACAGTTCGTTCGACACCGACATCGAGAACTGGACGGTGCGTGACACGGTCAATGGGAACGTCACCTATTACGCCCCCGGTTGGAACGCCGCTGGCGGCCTTCCCGATGGCCATGTGGAGTTTGCCGACATCACCCCTGGTGGATACGTGTTTGAAGAGAGCACAGAGTTCTCGGGCGACTTCTCCGCCGCACTGGTAACTGGCGGCGTGTCTTTCGACTGGATGGCAGACATGATCCAGGACGGCAAGCGGGCCAGCGTCATTCTCTGGAGCGGAAACACACGCTTGTTCAACAGCAGTGCGCCGGACCCGGCCGCAGGTGTCTGGCACAGTTTCAGTTTCATGTTCAACGTAGGCAACGGCTGGCAGATTGACAGCGGCAACGGCGCCCAGTTGGCCTCACTGTCCGATATCGACTCTGTCCTGCAAAGCGTCACCATGATGGAAATTACAGGCGAGACTTGGACCGGTATGAACGAAACCACCTGGCTGGACAATCCCCGCATCTGGGCCCGATCTGTGCCTGCACCCGGCGCGCTTGCCCTGCTTGGCGTGGCCGCCATCACCGGGGCACGACGTCGCCGCTGATTCGGCAGCAATCAACAAACTCCCACTCCCAAAGACTGCCGCCCGACTGTGCATGCACGCTCGGGCGGCGGTGGTGGTTACTGATACGAGTGGGGCAAGCAGCATGGGGCCCCGCGATCCACCCGTTCTGAATTGAGGGTACCCCCCTGCTTGCCACCAGGTCAATACCCATTCAATCTCCCGCCGCAGGCACGGGCCTCTGACGCACATGTAACCAAAGGGAGCGCCCAAGGGGGTCTCTGCTCAGGCTGCAGATGTGGCCTGCACCTTTCCCGTCGAAGCCCCCTACACTCTCCATCTCACAGCCTCGGCCCCCGACTTTCGACTCTCACTCTTGTCCATCCCCCCCCATCCAGCCCGCGTCCTCATTGCCGACGACGAACACCTCGTCGCAGCAGGCATGCGCGCGGCGCTCGATGATCTGGGCTTCGAAGTGATCGGCCCAGCAAGTGATGGTGCACAAGCCATCGAGTTGTGCCGCACACACACGCCCGACATGGCCTTGCTGGACATTCGCATGCCCGGCACAGATGGCTTGGCAGCCGCAGCCGAGATTTTCGGCGAGCAGGGCATTCCCGTGATGATGCTCTCGGCCTACTCCGATCCGGAGTACGTCAGCGTCGGCAGCGAGATCGGCGTCTTCGGCTACTTGCTCAAACCAGTGAGCCGCGATCAACTACGCGTTGGCATCGAGGTCGCTTGGTCCCGATGGCTCGCCCACCTTGAACAGAGCGACGAGATCGAGACGCTCAAGGAAAGGCTGGAGCAACGCAAGGTGATCGAGCAGGCCAAGTGGATCATCGTCAAGCGCAAGAGCGTCGATGAACCTGAGGCCATGCGCATGCTGCAAAAGCAGTCACGCAACTCACGCAAGGCGCTTATCGACGTCGCCCGCAGCGTGGTCGACAGCGAAGCACTCTTGGGCGAGTGACCCCCCTCACGCCCCCCTTCACGCCCCGCTCACGACGGCCTCAAGCGTGTGAAGACTCAGCCCGGAACATCGGCAGCCATGTCCACCTTGGGCAGTTCGATGATGAACTCGGTGCCCTTGCCCTCTTCGCTGGCAAGTTCCAATGATCCTCCGTGCTCTTCGATGATCCGTCTGGCGGTAGGCAGCCCAAGGCCAGTGCCACCTTTGCGGCCACTCACGTAGGGGTGGAAGATTGCATCCTGACGATCTGGCGCGATGCCGGGACCCGTGTCGATCACCTGCACCTGCACGCGATCGGCAAGCGCCTGCACGCGCAGCATGAGGTCGCCCCCTGACTCCTGCATCGCCTGCACGGCGTTGATCATCAGGTTGAGCAGGGCCTGCTTGAACAGCCCCTCGTCAACCGTCGCGTGCGCCTGCGACGGCGGCACTTGAACACGCAAGATCACGCCCGCCTGCTCGCACTGGGGGTTGTAGAAGTCGCCCAATCCCTCGACCAGCCCGCCGATGTCGAGCGGTTGGGGATCCAGTCTCATGCGCCCCGCGAATTGCAGGAAGTCACCAAGGATGCCGCCGAGCCGTTCGACCTCGCGGCGCAGCGTCTCCACCCGTCGGATCATGCGATCGGCTTCGTCGGTATCGAGTTGAGCGCTTCGCAAGTCCTCGATCAGCAGTTGCGCATTGAGGCCGACGGTCGAAAGTGGATTCTTGATCTCATGGGCCAGACCACTGGTCATGGAGCCCAACTCCGCCAGCCGCTGAGACCGACGGGCCTCCTCTTCGGCCCGGCGAGCCCGACGCAGCCACACAAAAGCGATCGGTGCGGCGATCGCCAGAGCAATCGCCGCACCAATCAATAGATTCACAATGTCCAAGGGAGTGGCTCCCGTCAGGCTCTGTTCCAGCCTTCAGTCAAGAGGCCTCGGCGGGCTTGCGTCCGCCGCGACCTCGGCGACGACGCCTCTTGCCGTCGCCATCGCCATCTCCACCACCATCGCTGTCGGACGAACCACCTTCAGGCTTGGGGGCATCGTCACCTTCCTCCGGCTCAAGCAGTGCCTTGCGGCTGAGCTTGATTCGCCCGGTGGGATCAACGTTGATGACCTTGACCTTCACCATGTCGCCGATGCTCACGACGTCGGACACATTGGCCACGTAGCCGTGGGCCAGCTCCGAGATGTGGCACATGCCGTCGGTGCCGGTCGCGATCTCAATGAAGGCACCAAAGTCCTTCGTCGAGACGACCTTGCCCTCGTACACGGTGCCCACCTTGATCTCTGCAGCCACTGCTTCGACCTCGGCCAAGGCCTGATCGCCGGAAGCCTGATCGGTAGAGGCAATGGTGACGGTGCCGTCGTCCTCGACATCCACGGTGGCGCCGGTCCGCTCGCAGATGCCACGGATCATCTTGCCACCAGGGCCGATGAGCTTGCCGATCTTGTCCGGATCGATCTTGATCTGGACAAGCTTGGGGGCGTACGGGCTCATCTCACTACGCGGCTCGGGGAGCACGGCTTCCATCTGCTCGATGATCTCGATGCGTCCTTTGCGGGCCTGCTCGAAGATGGACTTGATCTCGTCGAACCACAGGCCGCGGGCCTTGAGGTCGAGCTGGATACCTGTGATGCCTTCACGGGTACCACAGATCTTGAAGTCCATGTCGCCAAAGAAGTCCTCCTCACCAAGGATGTCGGTGACGTGGACGATCTTGTCGCCTGAGCTGAAGCGACCGACCGAGATGCCGGCACAGGTGGCCTTGATCGGCACGCCAGCATCCATGAGTGCCATGCAGCCGCCGCACACGGAGGCCATGGAGCTCGAGCCGTTCGACTCGGTGATGTCACTGACCAGACGAATGGTGTAGGCGAAGTCATCCACGTCGGGCAAGATGCCCAGCAGCGAACGCTCGGCCAAAGCACCGTGGCCGATCTCGCGGCGACCCGGGCCCATGATGCGACCGGCCTCGCCCACACAGAACGGCGGGAAGTTGTAGTGCAGGTAGAACTTCTTGGCGTACTCGGGCATCAGACCATCAACGATCTGCTCGGCCTTGGCCGTGCCCAGTGCACAGGTCAGAACGCCCTGCGTCTCGCCACGCTGGAAGAGGGCGCTACCGTGTGTGCGGGGGAAGAGACTGGTGTCGATGTCGAGCGGGCGAATCTCCTCGAAGGCACGGCCATCGGCGCGAATGCCCTCTTCGACGATCAGACGACGCGTCGTCTTCTTCTCCCAGGTACGGAAGGCCTCGCGGGCCATGCCGGCACGCTTCTCGGCCGTCTTGTAGACGTCATAGGTAACGCCTTCGGGCATCGAGAAGTGCTCGGTCAGCACCTTCTCACGCAACGCATCAACAGCGGCTGAGCGGTCAGCCTTGCCGGGAATTCGGCGGGCCTGCTCCATCTCTTCGCCACAGGCGTCGATGACCGTCTGCATGACGTCTTCGTCAGGCAGGTTCAGCGAGTTGATGACCGGCTCGGCGCCAACCTTGGCCTTGAGCTCTTCCTGCATCTCCAGGATCGGCTTGCAGCCTTCTTCGTAGCCGAACTCAATGGCGGCCAGCACGTCTTCGTCGGGCACTTCTGCAGCGCCGACTTCAATCATGTTCACCCCGTCCTTGTGGCCCGACAGCACCAGATCAAGATCGCTGTACTCCATCTGGGCGTGCGTGGGATTGATGACGAACTGGGCGCCCTCGTCGGTCACGATGCGACCGATACGTACGGTGGCCACGGGCCCCTCGAAGGGTGCGTCCGTAATGGACAGAGCGGCCGAGGCACCTGTGCAGGCGATCACGTCGGCGTCGTTCTGACCGTCATGGCTCATGACCCAGCACTGAATCTGGCACTCGTCGATGAAGCCGTCGGGGAAGAGCGGACGGATCGGGCGATCGATCATCCGCATGGTCAGAACTTCTTTCTCGTTGGGGGCACCCTCACGCTTGCGGAAGCCACCGGGGAAGCGACCACCGGCGCTCAAACGCTCGCGGTAGTCGCACTGCAGGGGAAAGAAGTCCAGCCCGGGACGGGGGTTGGCACGCATGGCTGAGCACATGACGACAGTGTCGCCGTGTGACGCGATGACGCAGCCACTGGCCAGTTTGGCGATTCGGCCTGTTTCGAGCCGCATGATGCGACCGCCGACTTCGCGTTCTACGAAATGCACCTGGCTATCTGCCATGGTTCGGGATCCTCTGTCGGCGCACGTTGCGCGCCGGACGGGTTGGGGATCCGGTGCTGGAGCCTGAGTGCAGGCTGGAAGGCAGAAGACCGGTGGCACTCGTCGAATGCCGCTGGTCCACTGCCACCCTGAGGCGACCGGATCCGGTCACCCCCCTTTTGCAAGAGGGGCTACTTGCGCAGACCAAGCCGCTGAATGAGCGTCTTGTATGCGTCGTTGTTCGTGCGAGCGAGATACCGCAGATGACGATTGCGCTTGCCCACGAGCTTGAGCAGACCCAGCCGTGCGGCGTGGTCCTTCTTGTTGCTCTTGAGGTGCTCGGTGATCTCCTGAATCCGTGTGGTCAGGAGCGCAATCTGAACCTCGGGCGAACCGGTGTCCGAATCACTGCGGCGGAAATCGCCGACGATGGAACTCTTTTGATTGAGTGTCAGGGCCATTGCTGCACTGATCTCCCCGACGACACCACGTCGCCGGCATTTGGTGAATCGAGGAGTCTAGTGGTTCCAAGGCCGTTTTTCCAGCCTCAGACCCCCATGAAGCGGGGTGGGCCACCTACAGGGCCCGATAATCAGCCCTGCAGAGCCTCCAACCAGTCATGCACCCGCCTGCAGCCCTCAGTGATCGACGCCTCGTCGGTGGCAAAGGACAGCCGAACATGATTGCCGCCGCACCCCAGGAACGACTCGCCGGGAACCACCGCCACGGATGCCTCCTCCAGCAGGGCCTCAGCAAAGGTCGCCGCTGACGCCAGTTTGCGGCCGCCAGGGCTCGTGCGACCAAAAGTGCTGCTGATATCCGGGAACACATAGAAGGCGCCTCCGGGCGGCGGGCACGTTACGTGTGGCCAAGCCGACACCTTCTCAAACATGAGGCGGCCGCGCTGCTCAAAGGCGCACCGCATAGCCTCGACCTCTTCGTCTGTACGAGTGCAGGCGGCAACGATGGCCGGATTGAGGAATCCTGTGATCGACGAACTGCTCTGACTCTGCAGCCGAGTCATGGCTTTGACCACTGCCCCGCCCTGCCCCGGCGCACATGCCCAACCCACACGCCAGCCTGTGGCCGCCCACGTCTTGCTCAGGCCATTGATCGTGATCGTGCGGTCGGCCACCTGCTCCAACGATCCCAGTGACAGGTGTTCACGGCCTCCGTAGACCAGCCGGTCATAGATTTCGTCCGACATGATCCATGCCCGATCATGGGCGGCGACCACATCGGCAAGCGCACGCACCTGCTCTGGGGCATACATCGTGCCGCAGGGGTTTGAAGGGCTGTTGATGATCACCAACTTGGTACGAGGTGTCATCGCCGCAGCGATGGCCTCAGGGGTCGCGAGGAAGTCGCTCTCAGGTCCTGTTTCAACCTCGACCAGCGTGCCTCCTGCCAACTCAACCATGGGCTTGTAACTCAGCCAGGCGGGGGTGGGCAGCACGACCTCGTCACCCGGGTCGATCAGCGCCTGAATGGCCAGAAAGCACGAGAATTTGCCGCCATTGGAGATGATGACGTCGTCACCGGTGCACGCGATGCCGTTTCGGGTGCGCATGAGATCGGCCACGGCAGCGCGAGTTTCCGGGGCACCTGGCACCGGAACATAGTGCGTCATGCCGCCCTGCAGGGCCTCGATTGCGGCAGAGCAGACCGGCTCAGGGGTGGTGAAGTCCGGCTCACCGGCGCCGAATCCGATCACGTCCTGCCCCTCATCACGCAATGCCCGCACGCGAGCGGTCAAAGCGAGCGTGGCTGAGGGCGCGATGGCTGCGGCGCGGGCGGAAACAGCATCGATGCTCGTGGCGGTCATGGCCAAAGTCTAGCACCCTCGTCGCCTTTGGCCCGCAGTTTGAACCGGCTCGCGCCGCTACCATTCCACCCCATGCACTATGAAGCACACCAGCCGGTGCTCGACGATCTTGAGGCGCGGATCTTGACCATCCGCGACTCTCTTTGACTTCGATGCAAAAGTTGAACAACGAGACGGCTTGCAGGAGAAGATGAACGACGCGTCGTTCTGGGATGACCAGACGAAGGCGCAAGCGGTCATCGCTGAGTTCAAGTTGCTCAAGGCCCAAACCGAAGGGCTCGAAGGCATCATCACCGACTTTGAAGATGCCCAGGTGGGTTATGAACTGGCCCGCGAAGCCGGCGATGACGAATTGCTGGCCGAAGTAGATGACACGCTGCATCGCTTGGTGAATCGCATGGAGCGGGTGGAACTGCAGTCATTGCTGTCGGGCAAGCACGATCATCGCGATTGCTTCGTCTCCATTCAGGCCGGCGATGGGGGCAACGATGCCGACGACTGGGCCACCATGCTCGATCGCATGTACACCGCCTGGTGGGAGAAGCAGGGTTGGAAGGTGGAACAGATCGCCGTCGTCCACGGCTCCGAGGTGGGCATCTCGAGCGTGTCCTATCACATCAAGGGGCCGCTGGCGTATGGCTACATGTCGTGTGAGCGAGGCACGCACCGACTCGCTCGCGTTAGCCCGTTCAATTCTCAGGGCAAGCGGCAGACCTCGTTCTGCACCGTAGATGTCACGCCGGAGTTTGAAGAGAGCGACGTCGAGATCGACGAAAACGAGATCGAGCTGACCACGTACGCCCGCTCATCGGGCCCTGGCGGCCAGAACGTGAACAAGGTGGCCTCGGCCGTACGCATCGTGCACAAGCCCACGGGCATCATGGTGGTGAGTTCGACGCACAAAGCCCAGCTCCAGAACCGAAAGCAGGCCATGCGGATTCTGCAGGCCAAACTGGACCAACTTGAAGAGGAGCGGCGCCAAGCCGAACTCGATGCCGCCACGGGCGGCAAGGTTGATCGAGGTTGGGGATCGCAGATTCGCTCCTACGTGCTGTACGACAATCGCGTGAAGGACCACCGAACCAACCACGAAGTTGGCAACCCACAGACCGTGCTTGATGGCGATCTCGACGGGTTCATCGACGCGGAACTCAAGCGTCGCCGCAGCGACGGCTGAGCACGCTGGATCATCCAATGTCCCGTGTGCTCAGGCGCCGCAGCCAAAATCTGCAAGCACGCCGAGCAGGTGCCGTCGTCACACCACCCGTCACCCAGCCACGCCAACGGGGCGCAGTTGCCATTGCAATCGAGAATCTCGTTGTCGGCGCAGCCTTCGCCTCTGTCTCGCTCACGCGCCTCGTCGGCCTTCCCCTTGGGCGCGACAAAAGACCCGACCGGAGGCGGCATCCAAAAGATAGGCATCGCCCAAGTCAATCAGCATGGGTGTGCCATGTGCGTGCGACACCATCCAGATCATCAGAGCAATTGGCATGCAGATTGAACGCATCAGGCACTCCTCCCGTTTGTCGATCACGATTGCGATGCTACAGCCGGTCCGTCCTGCCCATGAACATCGGTCAACCAACCCCGGTTCTTCACCTCTCAGGCATGCCTTGCATCCGTCGAAGCGTCAGGGTTCGAGCCCAACCGGGTGCACCCCGTAGTGGAAGACTCGGGCCATGCCGGTCGCAAGGTGATAGAGATTGTGGCAGTGAAAGAACCAGTTGCCGGGGTTGTCGGCATAGAACTCGAAGTCCACCTGCTGCCCCGGACCCACACCGACGGTGTCCTTGATGATTGCGTTGCGCTGCCCCCAGTCGCCGGGCTTTGCCAGCAATCTGTAGAAGTGCCCGTGCAGATGCATGGGGTGCCACATCTTCGTCTTGTTTGTCAATCGAACACGCACACGCTGTCCATACTCAATGTTCAGCGGCTGGGCGTCGGCCACATCCTCGGGCACGTAGACCTCTGGATAGAACTCGCCTCCCATCGACCAGAGATAGCGAGACATGTCGCCGCCGAGGTCGAGTTCGATCGTGTTGATTGGCCCTTCTGGTGGAAGTGTGTCATGTGGTGAACGGAACAGGTCGTATCGCCCCATGCCTGCTGTTCGAGGGCCGAATCGAGGCCGGTCGAGATTCGGCTTTGCATCTCCATCGGCATTGATCACGCCCACCACCTGCTGGGCCTGCCCAAGTGCGCACCAGTGCAGCGTGAACGAACCCGTCTCCTTGATGGTGACGAGTACGTCATAGCGCTCCGCAACTGCCATGCAGATACTGTCGGCCTTTACTGGAACACACGGATTGCCGTCACACTGGATGATCTCCATCTCGTGCCCGTCGAGCGCCACGCGGAATGTTGCTGACGTCGCCCCGTTGATCAGCCGCAATCGCAGGCGATCCCCCTTGCGACAGTTGAAGACCCACGGCTCGTCATTGCTGCGCCCGTTGAAGAGAAAGCCTGGGTAGTTGATGTCCACGTTGTAGGGCTCTTTGGCGCCAGGCAGGTTGTATCGATTGCCTCGGGGCACCTTGACTGCCTCGGTTGCCGGTTGTTGGCCACGAATCTGAGGAATGAGGTCGTCGGGGTTCTGGTTGACCCAATCGGTGCAGAAGCAGGTGACATCGTGGTCGTAGCGGTACGGAGGCGTGCGCTCTTCAATGATGAACGGGCCGTGCAGGCCGATCTGCTCCTGAAGCCCAACGTGTGAGTGGTACCAATATGAACCCGTCTGCACGAGTGGGTACTCGACCAGAAACGACTGCCCCGCCGGAATCGGAATCTGCGTGATGTCAGGCACGCCGTCCATCCAGTTGGGCACGATGAGCCCGTGCCAGTGCACCGTTGTGGGTGTGTCCAGTCGGTTCTGGAGCAGCACCCGGAACATGTCGCCTTCGCGATACCTGATTTCCGGCCCGGGGTCCTGACCATTGACCAGGATGCTGCCCGTAGGCGTTCCCAGCGGCGACGTGATGGCCGGCGCGATGTCGAACACATAGTCTGGCTTGCGCTGCAGAGCGCCCACGCGGCGGTCAGCCGCTGTCGGATCGCCCTGATCCTGCCCTTCCAGCCCACTGGCTACAGCGATCGGCGCCAAGCTGGCGGCAGCACCGGCCGTAATCGCCGCCCTGCGGCTGAGCACGTTCTGTTCATTGCTGAAAGTCGACCTCATGTCGAGAATCCCTCTTGCTGAGTGCCGAATCTGAGTTGTAGCAGACGCTACTATTTCGAAATGCGACGTACCATCCCCTTCACTGTACTGACTCTCACTGCGACGGCCCTCGGGGAAGAAGCCTCACAGATGTCGGCTGATGGACGGCGATCCGGCCCACCGACTCACGGGCGATGGCAGTGCTGGCGCATCCGGAGGCTACGAGGCGTGTGTCGAACTGTACTACCTCGCCCAACTCACGCCCTGCCTGTATGTGCAGCCCGGTATTGAGTGGATCGGCCATCCCGGCGGCGGTGACGAAGCACCGCTGGACAACGCGGTCGTGGGCTATTCGGTCGTTGGCGTCGAGTTCTGAACGATCACGAGCAAGTTCCTTGTGGGGGCGACGGTCTGCAGCGCATCTGCCTTGCAGGCCGTCGTTGCTATCTGAGTCGCCACGAGCGGCCTCTACCAGGGCAGACTGTCGGGATCGACATTCCCGCCGCTGAGAATCAGTCCAACACGAGTGCCCGGCTCGATCGTGCCCGACCTTGCAAGCAGCGCTGCCAATGGGGTGGCGCCGCTTGGCTCCACAACCGTCTTGGCTCGCGTCATCAGCAATCGCATGGCCTCGATGACCGAGTCATCAGAGACAGTCAAGATCGTCTCAAGATGGTCACGCAAAATGGGCCAATTCAGTTTGCCCAGACTGGTGAGCAGGCCATCGCAGATCGTGTCGGGGCTTTCTTGGGCAATCCACTCGCCGGCCTCCAGTGAGCGAGCAGCATCGTCGGCACCATCGGGCTCGACGCCGATGCACCGCACTGCAGGTGCAAGCGCCGCCGCCGCAAGGCAGGTGCCCGACATGAGCCCCCCGCCTCCGACCGGTGCCATGATGACATCGAGATCGGGAACCGCCTCCAGCAATTCCACCGCCGCGGTTGCCGCTCCGGCCACGATGCGAGCGTCATCGTAGGGATGGATGAACGTGGCCCCGGTGTCTTCCATCACCTGAGCAGCTGTATCTTCGCGAGCCTGAAGCGTCGGCTCACAGTCCACAACTGTGGCGCCGTACCCCTCCACCGCCATGCGCTTCACACGAGGGGCCGAGGTGGGCATCACGATCCAGGCAGGCACGCCACGTTCCAGCGCTGCTCGCGCCAACGCCTGTGCATGATTGCCGCTGGAGTGCGTACACACGCCTTTGGAGGCAAGCCCTTCGCTCAAGGATCGCACAGCATTACTGGCCCCGCGAAACTTGAACGCCCCTACACCCTGCAGGTTCTCAGCCTTCATGAACACACGGCAGTTCGTAATGCGATCGATCGCTGCGCAGGTCAGCACCGGCGTTGGGTGAACCACCCCTGCGATGCGCTCATGCGCTTTGCGAATGTCCTCAATAGTCGGCGCTTCTGCCACGGCAGAAGTCAGGCTATCAGCGTCGGCGACGAGACGCCCCCATGCCTGCAATCAACACCACGGCCAATGCACTCGGCGCGGGCACAAAGTCGAGATTGATCCGGATGCCCGACGACACGATGGAGCCATCAGGTGTGTATTCCCAGCAGATGCCCTGCAGATTCCAGGCAAGCATGGACGGGTCGGCGAGCCCCAGACGACTCTGATCGAGCGTCGAGGCATAGGTGCTGTCTACCCAATCATTGAATGCGGGATTGGATTCGGCCCACAAGTCCCAGGCGGCAACATGATTTGAGGGCAGGTCTCCAAAGAGGGAAGCAGATGCGCCGGCGATGCCCAGATCTCCAAATTGCGAAAGCAGTTCGAAGCCATTGAAGCCTTCATTGGGCAGCAGATAAAAGACGCCCCACGTGGCGTCTGGATCGTGCAGAAACTGGCCTCGAAACGTGAGGTCGATCCAAGTGTCTCCGATGTCGACAGAGAGTTCCGACCAGCCCGCGTAGACAGGGTTGTCAGGATCGTCGTAGTTGTAGACATCATTGTGGTTTGACCACTCGACATCGTTCGTCACGAGCACGTCTGAGAAGAGGACCTCATACCCACCATTGAAGGGGTTGTCATCCGACAAGAAGTTCAGATCGACCGTCTGGCCCATGAGCCCGGCACCGGCCGATGCGGCCACGCCCAACGACGCACCCACTGCAATCACACCATGCTTCCAGCGCATTTTTGCTCTCTCTCCCTCCGCCGAATGCCCTCAGCGGCCTGCACTTCCAAGGTAAGCACCAGCCAGCAGCAGGTCAATGACCGATCAGAGAACCGCTGTCCGCCAGCCGCAGGCCCAATCGGCAATGGGCGAGTTCAGGGCTAGGGAGCGTCTGGCCGCCGTAGATGCACGGCCCAAGCGGGCGGCAGGTTCATCATGACCAACTTCCGCTTGCCCGCCATGTCTCGTTCCAGACGCCGAACGAAGCGGGCATGCCAGGCCATGGCCCGCTTGACAGGCCTCGCCCCAATGCCGCTTCGAAGGTGCCGAATGGCCGCATATTCAAAGAACGAGAGCGTTCCGCCAGGGCGAATCAGGCTCACCAGCCGCCGCAAGATCGACCGGCTCAAGTGGGTCGGAAACGCGTTGTATGGCAGCCCGCACACCACGGCGTCGTACCCAGCCTCGAGTTCAGCATCGATGATCGATCCCTCGTGCAGCGTGACGCCACCGGGCGCATCATGCAGCACGCGCTCACGCAGGTGGGTACAGAAGGCAGCGTTGAGTTCGACGACGTCCAACTGATCGCCGTCTTCCATGGCATCAACCAACATCTGGGTAAAGACGCCTGTGCCCGCCCCGACCTCGAGCCACCGCCTCGGGCCAGGGCATGCACGAGCCGGCGCCGTGATGGCGCGGGCCAACCCCTTCGAAGATGGCGCGATGGCGCCGACCGACTCCCGGTCGTTCAGGAACGCTCGCAGGAAACCCCGACGAGACGCCATGAGTCAGAGTCAGCCAGCGGCCTGGGCCGTCGTACACGCCTCAGCCTGTTCGACGAGCGCATCGAAGGTCGCCGGGTCGTTGATGGCGATCTCGCTGAGCATCTTGCGATTCAGGGAGATGCCGGCGCGGCCCAGCCCGTTGATGAATCGGCTGTAGCGCGTGCCCCGCATGCGGCAGGCAGCCGAGATACGGGTGATCCACAGGCGACGGAAGTCACGCTTACGGTTGCGACGATCGCGATATGCGAATTGACCGGCTCGCAGCAGGGCTACCTGTGCCTGCTGCTTGTGACGACGATTGGTGCCCTGATAGCCGCGAGCGGCGCGGAGAATGCGGTTGCGGGCCTTTGTTCGGGCGGCGCCCTTACGTGCGCGTGGCATGGTCAGTTGCTCCTGGTTCGATCGGAGGGTGGAGGGGCCACCGCTTCAACCCGTCGAACACAAATCCGGTTGTCGTTTGTGCAGCTCGCCTCAGAGCGAGCGGCGGTCAATCTTCAGTTTGCGTTTCGTCGGATTCGACCGCAGCAGCTTCGACAGCCTCAACGGCCTCTTCGACAACGGCTGCTGGCACTTCAACCTGCGGGGCTGAGCACTCACAGGTGCAGCAGCCACGGCTGGCTCCACCAGCGGTGATCCGACGATGCAACATTGAGGCAACACGCCGCACATCAGAAGCGTGGGCGTAGGCCGAGTTGTGATACGAGCGGAGCAACTTGCCCGACTTGTGCGATCGCTTGTGCCGGCCAAAGGCGCGGCCATGCTTCACGCGCCCTGAGGCGGTGACGCGGATTCGCTTGAGGAGCCCCTTGTTGGGCTTGTTCTTGGGCATCGATGCTCCTGACTGACCCACCTAGACGTGGTGAGTCGAGCCGAGCAGGATAGCCGCTTGCGAGGCTTGCTTCAATCCCCCGTCGCCTTCAACAACCCTCAGGCGTCTCATCCGCCCCCCAATCCCTCCAGAGGCCGATTCCCTGTGTGCGAGCCCCCCCCTGACGGTCAGTGGGCCAGCAGCAGATCTTGCCCGGCGTGGGCCTGATCGACGTCCCAGACGTGATCGCCGGCCACCAGCCCCTCACGGGCATCTTGCACATTGCCGTCGCCAAAGAGCACTGCCGGGTGGTCGGTGATCCGACGGGCGAATCGACGCTCCTCGATGGCCTCGAGGAAGGGTTTGCCGTCCATGAGACCCTGCAGCGCCGGATTGCGGTCGCCGATGAGCACCATGCCCGAGCCACCCAATTGGCTGCCGTTGACTGGCAGGATCACGAACGAGAAGCCGTGGCGACCGATGCCCGGACGCCGTGGATTCCGCAGGCATGCGTCGTCGCAGTGCCCTGAGCGAGCGAGGCCGTGCACATCAAGTTGTTGCGCGTCGGAAGGCATGCCCTTGAGCCCCGTCACGCCTGTCGAGGCCTCTTTGGTGGGCAGCCGGCCCTCATTGTCCTTGGACCAATTGGCTACACCAGCGTGCAGTTGAGAGAGATTGCGGTGCGTGCCAGCTGATACAGCGCGGTCCTTTGCCATGCGGGCGATGGGCAATGCCGCCCCGGCGACCATCGCGGCTACTGCAGCCACTGCGCCGAACTCGGCAAGACGGAACTTCAGACGGCCACTTCGGCCTGCGGCTTCGGCTGGCTGCAAGCGCATGCGATCCTGACGGGCCGACTCTTCGCGGTTGATCCGCGCCATGGTCGCGTGCACCAGCGTAGCGCGATCTTCGTCGTTCAACTCGCCTTCTGGATAGACATCGAGGCGGCCCAGCAATGCGTGGGTCGCCTTCGCTCGTGCCCGTGCGTCGCCATCGAGCCCGTCGATACGGGCCGCGTCGAAGCCGTCTTCGGCAAGATGATCGACGGCGGCAATGTCGGCAGGCGACAGATCTGGCGTCTTGTTCTGGTCGTCACGACTCACGAATCGTCGTCCTTCCCTGCCCCGCACTCAACTTCCCAGGCTCGTGCGAACGCGGCGATGGCCGCGTGCAAACGGCTCTTGACCGTTCCCAGGGGAATGCGCAGGCTCTCTGCAATCTGGTTGTATGACATCTTTTGGAAGTAGCTCAGCAGGATGATCTCTCGCTGATGCTCCGGCATGGCATCGACGACCCGCTTGACCGCGTTGGCCTCCTCGAGGGCGGACAGTGGTGAGTCGGGCGTCTGTGTATCGGCGGCGAGCAGATCCACGAAGGCGTCGCGATCGTCATCACCGATCGATGCCGATAGTGAAAGAGCCCGACGCCGAGACTGACGACGGTGCCAATCACGCCCCTTGTTGACCGCGATGGTGTACATCCACGGACGGAATCGACGGGACAGATCGAATGTGTGGGCCGACTGGTGCACCTGCAGAAACGTCTCCTGGAAGACGTCTTCAGCGGCAGCCCGTGAGCCGGTCAGGCGGGTCAGGAATGGCACCAATTCAACGCTGTAGCGATCGACGAGAGTCCGAAAGGCCTCGTCATCACCAGCCAGGTGGGCTTCAAGGAGCGCTTCGTCGCTGGGGGTGGTCACGGCCGCGGTCACAGGTCTCTGTGCCGCGGTGGCGGTGGATCCCGCCCGGGACGAGTTGGAACGCCCAAACTCGGCGACAGTCCTGCCCACGGCAGGGGCGATCATAGCCGAGGGCTGCTCTGGAGTCGCCCCAACCAGCCGCAGGGGGCCCCAGGGCCGCCTGAATGGCGCAGGGAGATCGCTTGGAACGCAGGGCAATGCCGCCATCGCGGTCATATGTCGCCCGAGGGGCTGTGGTTCGGTCAGGAACACGAGGATTCGTACAAAAGAAGTCGGTGGTAGGGCCGCTGGGCTAGGATCCCCCGCTTGAGCCCCTGAATGGAGCAGGCAGCGGGCAGGAGCGACTCGTGGGCGTACCCATCTCACAGATGTGGACTGTGGCCAGTTACGTGTTGAAGCAGAAGCTTCGCCGCCGCAAGCGATATCCGCTGGTCCTCATGCTGGAACCACTCTTTCGCTGCAATCTGGCCTGCGCGGGCTGTGGCAAGATCCAGTATCCGCCCCACATCCTCAAGCGTGACCTGTCACTGGAAGATGCCCTCGCCGCCGTCGATGCGTGCGGGGCTCCCATGGTGTCGATTCCAGGCGGCGAGCCGCTCATGTGGCCGCACATTCAAGCCTTCGTCGAGGCCCTCGTGGAGCGACGCAAGTACATCTACCTCTGCTCGAACGCCATCTTGCTCAAGGAGAAACTCGATGCGGGCTGGTTCAAGCCAAGCAAGTATCTGACCTTCTCCATTCACATGGACGGCCCCCGCGATGAGCATGACTTTGCCGTGTGCCGAGAGGGCACCTTTGACAAGGCGATGGAGGGCATGCGGCAAGCCGTGGACATGGGCTTCAGGGTCACGACCAACACCACGCTCTTTGATGGCGCTGACCCCAACGCCGTTCGGCGCTTCTTTGACGAGATGATGGATCTGGGCGTCGAAGGCATGATGCTCAGCCCGGGCTATGCCTATGACAAGGCGCCTGATCAGAAGAACTTCCTGCACAGGAAGCAGACCAACGAACTCTTCGACATGATCCTGTCGAATCGCAAGCGTCGATGGAGATTCAATCAGTCGCCGCTGTTCCTTGAGTTTCTCATGGGCACTCGGGAGTACGACTGCACACCATGGGGTAATCCCACCTACAACATCTTCGGCTGGCAGAAGCCCTGCTACTTGCTGCAAGAGGGGTATGTAGACACCTTCGACGAGTTGATGAACGACACGCAGTGGAGCAACTACGGCGTTTCGTCTGGCAATCCAGCATGCCGTGACTGCATGGTGCACTCCGGGTACGAAGCGACGGCAGTGGACCACACATTCAGTTCATTTGGTGGCATGTGGGGCACGATCAAGGCGATGGTGTTCAACCGCTACGCCTCCCCTTCCGCGGCCCGCAAGCTCATTGAGGAAGAGGGAAAGCCACATGGCCCCGAAGTGCATCTGGTGCAGTTGGGAGTTGATGTGTCAGCGCTGCGCGATGCCCGCGCCCGCCGTCGATCACAAGCGGGCCAGGTCGCATGAGTCAGTGGTGGGGCCACCAGATCTACGCCGACTTTGGCGGTGGTGACGCAGGGACTGTCGCTGTTGTGTCATGGGCCGTGATTGTGATCGGTGCCATCACACTCCATGAGTTGGGGCACGGCTGGGCCGCCCTCTGGGAGGGAGACAACACACCACGTGAATACGGGCGGATGACGGCCAACCCCATCGTGCACATGGGCACGATGTCGCTGCTCATGTTCGCCATCATTGGTATTGCCTGGGGCCTGATGCCGGTGCGGCCGGATCGATTTCGACACGGCAACGCGGGTCGGGCCCTCGTAGCCTTCGCCGGCCCGGCAGTGAACCTGATTCTGTTTCTATTGTTCGCGACCTGCTATGGACTCTTGTTGCGATCGGGGGCAACGGGAGACTTTGCCTCCAATCTGAAGATCTTCCTCACCCTGGGCGGCCTGCTCAACGGTGCGCTCCTGCTGTTCAATCTGCTGCCGCTGCCGCCACTGGATGGCTGGTGCATTCTGGAGAGCCTGCTGCGGCAGATTGCCTGGAGGCCTCGATCGGGCATCACCAAAGCACTTCAACCACCGGCCGCAGGGCTGCTGGAGTTGAGCCGTCACCCCAATGCACCAATGGCCTCGCTCTTCGTGCTCTTTGCGCTCTTCTGGACCGGTGGATTCGGGTGGTTCTTCGCAGCCTCCGTCCAAGCCACCCATTGGTGGGCGAGGCTGATTGCAGGGTGAGATTGAAGGCGTTGGCGATCAGCCCTCGCCGTGTTCGTGCCCATCCCCATGCCCATGATCATGATCGCCGTGACCGTGCTCATGGCCATGGTCGTGATCCCCGTGACCGTGTTCGTGCCCATGATCATGATCGCCGTGACCGTGCTCATGGCCGTGATCGTGATCGCCGTGGCTGTGGCCACCGCGCTGCATGCGCACATAGTCAAGTTGCATCGACTTGAACTCTTGCCCGTCTGGCCCGGTTGAGAACATCTCGGCTGTGAACGAATTGGGATCACTGAATGTCTCTGTGCCGCGCATGGACACCCGACCCTTGAGCGGATCAGTGGCCTTGGCGTTCCAGTGGAAGACGTCACCCTTCATGACGCCCTCGCCCTGCATCATCGAAGTGGACATGTTGTCCATCCAGTTGAACTGCAGCCGCTGGGTCTTGTTGTCATACCCCGTCATGCCGATGCCCCGAAATGGTTGTCCGGCGAACGCACTCTCGTACACCTGGATCAGGAATCGGCCCCCCAACTCCATGCGGAATTGCGCCTTGCCGGTGCTCTCCTGCGTAGGTGCCCCGGGGGCAGGCCAATGCCGCACCGTGACCGACCAGAGCCCCTGCCGCTTGGCGAGCATCGCCTGATGCTCGCCGGGCGTGGCCAGTTCCTTCCAAGCCTCCATCATGGCCGGGTCCATGGCCCCCTCTTCAGCCGCGTGATCATCGATGGCAAGCCCTGCCGAGGTCAGCATGGTGATGGAAGCGGCCAAAGCAGCGATGGTGGTCGGGCGAGTCATGTTGAGGTCCTTGCTTGGTTGAGGCGGGTCTGTGAGGTCGATTTCAGGGGCATGAACCTAGCAGGTGTCCCCTGTCAGACGCTCAAATCACCTTCATCAGTGCGTTGAGGCCCAGTTTGGGCTACCATGCCCCGTTCGTCCACGCGGCGAAGTTCGCTCCGCACGGCTGCCCCCTTTGGCTCGGAGGCAGTTCCCGGAGCGACCGGGCGCGACGGTCGGCATCGAGCCGACGGCGTACCGAGCCACGTGCAGTGCATGCACGATTCGTGCAAGGAGGAGCCATATGGTCGTTCTGCGACTGAAGCGCATGGGACGCCGGCACCGTCCCTTCTACCGCGTCAATGCCATGGACAAGCGAGCACCCCGCGATGGCCGAGTCATCGAGGAACTGGGTTGGTTCGACCCGCTCGCCAGTGATGACAAGCAGGTCAGCCTCAAAGCCGATCGCATCAAGTACTGGCTGAGCGTGGGCGCTCAGCCAAGTGAGACGGTGCGCAACCTGCTCAAGAAGTCGGACATCGATCCGACGCCGGGCCAGAAGCTCGAGAGCTGATTAGGCCCGGGGGTTCGCCATGCGAATCGACATCCTGACCTTGTTTCCAGACATGTTCGATGCCCCGCTCCAAACGAGCATCATCGGACGAGCCCGGAGCAGCGGCCTGCTCGAAGTTCATGTCCACGACATTCGTGACTGGACTTTGGACAAGCACAACAAGGTGGATGATCGTCCTTTCGGCGGCGGGCCTGGAATGGTGATGATGTGCCAGCCCCTGCATGATGCAGTGCTGGCGGTTGAAGAAACGGACACGCGGCGGGCGCACAGGATGCTGCTCTCGCCGCAAGGAAGGAGACTCACGCAGGACATCGTTGAGTCGTTGGCACAGCAGGAGCGACTGCTCCTGATCGCCGGACACTACGAAGGGATCGACGAACGCGTCATCGACGCACTCGGCCCCGAAGAAGTGAGCATCGGCGACTACGTGCTCTCCGGTGGCGAACTGCCGGCCATGGTGCTGGTGGATGCCATTGCCCGACTGCTCCCAGGCGCACTGGGACATGAAGGCTCGGCCGCCGAAGACTCATTCTCCCTGAAAGATGACGACGGAAAGCCCCTGCTGGACACGCCGCACTACACCCGCCCCCGCGATTGGGACGGCCGAACAGTGCCCGACGTGCTACTCAGCGGAGACCACGGCGCCATCGCTCGCTGGAGACTCGAGCAACAACGAGACCGGACACGGCAAAGACGACCTGACCTTCGTGATGACCCGACAGGTTGAAGGCCCTGACAGGCTGATAGAACTGATAGAACCCATCAGGGCAACCCCTGAGCACAGCGACTCAAGTTGCCAAGGCCCGACGAGGCCTGAATCAGAGAGCGAGATTGAACATGAGCAAGCAAGCCATCATCGAAGGCGTCACGCAGGATCAACTCCGGCCCGAAGGTGACTTCCCAGCCTTTTCCGTCGGCGACACACTTGATGTCCACGTGCGGATCATTGAAGGCGACAAGGAACGGGTGCAGGTCTATCAAGGCGTTCTGATCGCCGAGAAGGGCCGAGGCATCAACCGCACGATCACGGTGCGGCGAATTGTCGCCAACGAAGGTGTGGAGCGAATTTTCCCGCTGCACTCACCTCGCATCGCCAAGATCGAGGTGGTTCGCCGCGGCGATGCCCGTCGGGCGAAGCTCTACTTCCTGCGCAACCGCGTGGGCAAATCGCGGCGTCTGCGTGATCAGCGTCGTGGTCTCAAGCACGTCAACTGACGCGCTGGACAAGCTCGAGCCAAACCAACTCAGCCCCAACCCAACACGACCGCGAGTCGATCTACCGATCGCCTCGCGGTCGTTGCTTCAACCCTTCCCGGTTGTGGGTGTTCGATCAGCCGGCCCGTTTCATCCACCAGGGCATGTCGCTACGTCTGGTCGCCAACCTGCGAACAGACGTATCGCCCTGCTCGGCAGCCCGGTTGGTTCGAGCGGTTGTGATGTCGGCGTCGATGGAGGCGATCGCGCGGCGAACGTCTCTCAACTGGGCTTCGCTGAGGGTGTGCGTTTGTCGCTTGTCCTCGTGCATGACGGGGGCTCCTCACGCCTCTCCAGGGCGTCAGAGCAGCCATCGGGCCATTACGAGGACCACTTGAGTGCCTTGCGCGGTTTCTGCGGATTGAGCCGACGAGTCAGCCTGAGGCGAAAAAGTGCCCCCCCGGCAGGCCTCAATCGTCCTGCACCTTTCGGGCCTCGTCAGCGATCTCGTCGTAGATCGTGGCCAGCAGCCCACACAGGGGGAACTTGCCCCCAAGGCTGGAACTGCCAAGACGCCTGAGCAGGGCATGCTCAGGATGAGCGTCATGTGGCACATCAGGCAGATGGTGCGGACTTCGCCAGAAGTGGGCGGCTGCAGCGGTGATGGGCTCGCCCCGAGCCAGATCCGGATCGAGCTGAATGACTGGGTGGGCTTCAGACCCCTCGGCGCTTCGAAGCGTGCGGTGATGTCGCAGTCGCTCCAGAAGTGCCTCGGCGCTCAAGCCACGAACCGTCAGGATTTCAAGCGGTCGAAGGTGCAGCACCTCGGCCACAATCCAAGCCAGTGCCGCCGGGCGCCAATGCTGCTTTTGCACACGCTCATCAGCTTCGACACACAGGCCGTCATCCTTGGGCGGCACCAGAGACAAACCACGGCGATCAAACAACCCACCCAGATCAGGCGGCAACTTCCCTTCGAGCAGCCGGGCTGTGTAGAGCGCCTCATCGGCCATGTCGGCGACGAGGGCATTCCAGGTCGAGTCTTCGATGCGTGGCAGCGTGAACGCGATGCTGCGAGGTGCTTCGCCGTCGGCTTCTACCGGGCCGGCAATTCGACCAGCGGTCAGATCGACCCGGCGAACGGCGCCGTCTCGGGCAGCGAGGTGGCCGTCAGCCATCGCTTCTTCGCCAAGCAGAGCCGTGACAGTGTCGAGCCATGCCGATGCAAGAACGCTCTCGCGAAGAACGGTCTCTTCGGTCTTGAGCCGCATTCGCCGCCCGCGACGACGCGATGGCCGCGGCGCCTTGGATTCACCATTACCGCGAATCACACCTCCACCTCCTGGAATGCGTCTTCGCGCAGCGTCAACAGATCACGCAACTGGCCGGTAGACATCTCGGTGATCCAGTCTTCGCCCGTGCCGATGATGCGCTCGGCCAGTTCAGTCTTCTCTTCAAGCATGCGGTCGATGCGTTCTTCCAATGTGCCGGTACACACAAAGGGGTGCACATGCACTGTTCTCGTCTGGCCGATGCGGAATGCCCGGTCGGTGGCCTGCTTCTCCACTGCGGGATTCCACCAGCGGTCGAAGTGGAACACATGGTTTGCAGCGGTCAAGTTCAGGCCCAGGCCGCCAGCCTTGAGACTGAGTACAAAGACGGGTGCGTCACCTTCGGGGTTCTGGAAGGTCTCGATCATCTTTTCCCGCTTGGGAACTGGTGTGCCGCCGTGCAGGAAGAGCGTTCGAGACTCGAGTTGATGCTCGATCATCGAAGCCAGCAGTCGCCCCATGCGGCGGTACTGCGTGAAGACGAGCGCCCGCTCACCATTGGCCAGCACTTCCTCGAGCAGCTCGAGCATGCGAACCACTTTGCCGCTGCGACGGGCCAATGTCCCGGGGTCGCCTTCTGATACAGCCTGTGTGACGGCATCTTCACCCTTCACGGCCAGCACCGGGTGGTCGCAGATCTGCTTAAGCTTGCCCAGCAGCGCCAGAATCAGGCCACGGCGTTGGATGCCCTCAGACTGATCGACCGAGCCGAGCATCTCCTCAACAGCCTCGCGGTACAGCGTGGCCTGCTCGGCGGTGAGCACGGCATGCTCGCGCGTTTCCACGCAATCGGGGAGGTCGTCAATCACGGTTCGGTCTGTCTTGAGGCGACGCAGAATGAAAGGCTGCACGAGGCGACGCAGGTCAGCAGCGGCACTGTCATCGCGATGACGCTCGATGGGCCTTGCAAAGCGGCGACGAAATTCACCCTGATCTCCGAGGAAGCCCGGGTTGCAGAAGTCCATGATCGACCACAGTTCGGTCAGCCGGTTCTCAACGGGCGTACCGGTCAGGGCCACACGCCGCGTGGAACTGAGTGCCCGAATCGCACCAGCCTGTTTGGTTGGGGGATTCTTGATCGACTGGGCCTCGTCGAGCACCACGCGGTGCCACTCGATGGGCTCAAGTGACTCTCGATCTCGGGCAACAAGGGCATAGGTGGTGATGACGACATCAGCGTCTGCAGCAATGGAAGCCAATGCATCGCCCAGAGGCCGCTCCGGCCCGTGCTGAATGTGCACCTCGAGTTCAGGGGCGAATCGCTCCAACTCGCGTCGCCAGTTGCCCACGACCGATGTGGGCACGACCAGCAGTGTTGGGCCAACGAGCCGCCCGGCCTGACGCTCCCACTGCAGCAATGCAATGAGCTGCACCGTCTTGCCCAGACCCATGTCGTCGGCAAGGCAGGCGCCCAGACCGTGGCGGTCGAGGAATGAAAGCCAAGACAGGCCCGTCTTCTGATACGGACGCAGACTGCCGGTAAAGAGCTCTGGCTGCTGTACCTGCTCGAGTTTGGCGTCTTCGGGCGCATCCAGCAGCCCCTGCAACCAACCAGTTGCCTCAACACCCAGTACGGCCATGCCTGCCGTGCAGTCGTCGCCGCCGCCCGCCAGTCGCAGCGCTTCCAGCAGCGAGGCCTCGTTGTCTTCTTCGGCCTTGACCAGCTCGATGGCCGCAGCGAGTTGCTCTGGATTGATTTCGACCCAACGGTCTTCGACTCGAACAAGTCGCTCGCCTGACTGCTGCAGATTGAGCAGCTGATCGAGCGTGAGCCGCTGCTCACCTACCGCCACGATCCAGCGATAGGCGACCCGGGTCTCAAGACCGTTGGGGGCGTCGTCGAGGGCGTCCAGTGACAGCCGCAGGCCCAGTTGTGACTCGACGTCACCCCACCACTCCGGCACCCGAATGACGACGCCTGCGTCTTCCAGCAGCGGGCGGTACTCCCCCAGAAACAGCCAGGCCTGTGCGGTCGAAAGCGAAACTGCCTCAGGCGTGGCCTCGCCCAGCAGTTGATCCAGAGCGGGCCAGATTCGGGCTGCGGCGCCCAACTCGGTGATGAGCACTTCCTGAGAATCGCTGTCACCGGCGGCCTGAACGACCTCGGGCGTCTCCGCCCAGATGTCGGCCGCTGGAAGCAACGTGTCGCTGTCGTGCCGTGGCACCAGACCAACCTGCACCATCCATGGCTGATCGGTCGAGTCGGGGGCCTCCAGATCGAGCCGCAGGCGGAGTTCAGCCAGCCCGGCCAGTTCATCGAGCCGGACCAGCCAGCCACGAACGTCGCGGAAGAGACGCACGGCGTCTTCACCCGTCACCGGCAGCGCAGAAGCGTCGCCCAGCAGGCCATGCAGCCACGCCACGTGTGGGTCGTCGATCGTTCGGTCTTCGAGCGCATCCATGAAGTCTTCACGGATGAGCCGTTGCCGAACGATGGCATCGACCATGCCACCCAGCGCGTCTGAGAGGCGAGGCCAGGCATCTGGTCCGATGGCGTCATCTACCGCTCGGGCCGCCGGCGGCATGGTCATGAGCAGGCCGGCCAGACACTCAGCCCCCTCTTCATCGTGCAGCCATGGCCGCCATGAGGCGGTGAGTCGACCGTCGGCATCGAGCCGCATTGAGGGCAGCACCCGTTGATCGGCGACACGATCAACTGCGAAGCGGGCCACTTCGGCCAGAAAGCGAAGATCGTGCCCGAGTTCAAAGTCATCCGCATGCTGACCAGCGCGTACGGCCAGCAGCCACTTGACGGCCTCGCTCGCCGACAGTGACACCGTGGGCACCCGCACCGCACCTAGCCAAGGGTCGTCGGTGCGTTCGACGCGGGCCAGCGCCACCGCGAGTCGGTCGCTGGGGCATGGCCCCAGAAGATCGCGTGGCAGATTCAAGGTGCACTGACTGGGCTGGCCTCCGACATCCGCAAGATGCTCGGCGAGATCCTGAGCAGGCAGGGCGAAGTCGTGGTCAACCACGCCAGCGTTTGAGGACGGCGTCGCGGCACGCTGTCGCCATCGCTGCGGGCATTCCGCCCAGCAGTGGAGGCGTCGGGAGGACCAGAGGGCGTGCAGAACGACGTGCATCAGGTCAGATCGGGCGAGCAAAGGGGAGCAGAAGGCGAGGGCCAATTCCCTCAGGAGACCAGTCCCCGGTATGGTCCGAGGAGTGATCGCGCTGGGGCTCGAACCCAGGACCTACCGCTTAAAAGGCGGTTGCTCTACCAACTGAGCTACGCGATCGAGAAGCGAGCCAGTCTACTGGAATCCCGACCCCCTCCGGAAGGCCCAAGTGCTTGCAATGGCCCGAATCAGGCCAGTTTTCAACCCTCGAGCAAAGCCGCCGAAATTCTTGTGCCCCAGAGCCGCCCCCGGTCGATGGAAGTTGTGCCGGCCCGAGCGTCGCGGGCTGAGTTCCAATCCGACCCACCTTCAAGGGACCGATCCGGCTTGCCGGAGAGGTCGTCATCGTGCCCGCACTGAATTGCCCATCCCGACCTGAACCGGCCTCCAATCGCTGCGGATTGCAATCGATCCGAGGTGCCTGGTCGCTCATTGAGGAAGTTGGGCTTGTAGGCGAAACGAATCGAGGGGGTTGCGGCTCCTCTTCCTGCACGGCGTTGCCCTCGGCTTCGCTTCAACAAGAAACAGACTGACTGCCCCACAGACCATGAACACCCCCGCCGATCGACCTGAATTGCGACTCCCCGTCATCAAGGCCTTCCTCGACCATCTGCTTGAGGAACGGGCGTTCAGCCCATACACGGCCCGCTGCTATGGCGTGGATCTGAGGCAGTACACCGCTTGGCTGGCTGAAGAAGCCGGTCTGATCGTGGACGAAGCCACCGAACAAACCGCTTGGACCAAGGCTCAGGCGCAGACCGACTCAGCCGTCGTGGGCTCGGTGACCCCGCCGACAATGACGGCTACGGTGCTGGGCGCCGACGTGGAACGCATCCGGCAGTTCCTCGCCCATCTGAGCGATCAGGGATACAGCGCCGCCACCATGGCCCGGAAGATCGCCACACTTCGGTCATTCCACAAGTGGCTGCAACGCTTCGGCGTGATTTCTCAGAATCCGATGACGCTCATTCGAACGCCTCGGCAGACCAAGAGACTGCCCAAGGCGATCACGGTCAACGATGTCGAACGGCTGCTTGCCGCCCCTGACGCGGCCACGCCCCTGGGGGCCCGTGATCGGGCCATGCTCGAGACCCTCTACTCCACCGGCATTCGCGTGAGTGAATTGGTGGGCATCAATCTCGGTGACGTCGATGAACCTGGACAGGCCCTGATCGTGCGTGGAAAAGGCAAGCGAGAGCGAATCGTGCCACTGGGTTCTCACGCATTGCGAGCCATCAGTGAGTGGATCACGATGCGCGATCGCGTTGGCCGCGGCGGCGATACCGCTTCGCCACTGTTTATCAATCGTGACGGTGGACGCATTTCCACGCGATCCGTTCGCCGCAAATTGAGCAAGTACCTCGAGGAGGCCGGGCTTGATCCATCGATCTCGCCCCACACACTCCGGCACTCCTTTGCAACGCACCTGTTGGACAATGGCGCCGACTTGCGTGCCGTGCAGGAATTGCTGGGCCACAGATCGCTGTCTACGACGCAGGTGTACACCCATCTGACGACGGCGCGCATGCAGCAGGCCTACGACGCCGCCCACCCGCGGGCGGAAGCCGGCTGACGCTCCCTGTGGGGGGCATGTGTGAAGAGTGACGCCTCGGGCCGTGAGGGAAGTGGCCCGAGGCGTTGTTCGTTTTTGGGGGTCACATCTGACTCGATCGGCCACATGTGCATGAGTCGCACACTCACCAGACACGCTCTGGGGTTGCCCAAGGTGACCCCCTGAACAGGCTTGCCAAAAGGGTAAAATCGAAGGCGAATGTTCTGATTGACGGCGCTCCATGGAAGTTGGCGGCGCCGCTCATGCACCATCCGGGGTTGGAGCTGTCTCTTCTGCTGAGAACTGCGTCGCCTGTTACCGAATCACATGCTTGGCCTGTCAGCCTGCTGCCCAACAAGTCTGGATCGAGATGGACTGTGATCTGGTGGCTCGCTGTCGGGCTACTGATCTCCGTACTTCTTGCGTCGATCGTCAGTCGTCCCCTGAGGCCCGTATCGGCCACCGAGCAGCAATCTCAATGAGCATGCCTCGAGCCCTGACCTCAACTGATTAGGCCCGTGGGCTCTAAAGGCTCGACTGTGCCCAAGAGCGGTGACACCTCACGTTCGGCGGACGGAGTGCTGGCACGGCCCAACTGGATGTAGTCAACCGCCCGTGATTCGCTCAGCCGCTGGAGCCGTCTCGAACATCGGTGCCTTCTTCGCAAAAGGCCTTGAAGGCCTCCATGAAGACCAGATGCTGCGACTGGAACTTCTTGCCCATCAGCATGCCCATGAACTTCATGCCTATCGAGTTGAGCGTGTAGGCACAGGTGAGTTCCCAACGCGTGTTGTCGGCATCCAACTCGATGAAGCGGTTGTCCACGGTGTTGAAGTTTCGGCCCCAGTCGTAGCGGCCATTCATCGCATCGGGCAGGCTGTTTTCCGTGACCGTCTCGGTCATGTCGATCCGGCGGCCCCGGTGCTCAAACACCACTGCCGCTTTGGCGCCTGGCTCCCCCTGCTTGCCCTCGATGAGTGTCCAGGACACGAATCCTGGTTGCCACTTGGGAAGATTGTCCGGGTCATTGAATAGCTCAACGACCAAATCACGTGGCGCATCGATGTCTACCGACAGGGTGTAGGGCTTCATGGAGGGCGAATTGTAGTGAGATTCACGGGCGCTTTGGCGACGCTGGAGTCGCCTTCAATTGAGCAGGCGATTGGGACAAAAGCCCAATTGATCTGCCGCAGGCGGAGCGGTCTTTGGAGCGTAGTGAGCGTCGAATATTGAGCGCCGGCCGAGTCGAGAGTAGACAGTCGAAAGTAGACCGAAAGTCGAGAGTAGAGAGTTGACCGAGAGTCGCTCGTCTCCCCGCCTGCGGCGGGTCGACTCTCGACTATCGACTCTCTCATTGAAACGGCCGCCCTCCGGGCGGCCGTTTCAATGGGCGATACTGGACTCGAACCAGTGACTTCTTCGGTGTAAACGAAGCGCTCTAGCCAACTGAGCTAATCGCCCCTGAGGGCGAGCATCTTACTCGAATCCCGGTCCCAGCTCTGATTGGGGAACTTGCCTCAGGGACACGGGCCCCAGAGCGACAAGACGTGCAGTACCTCGTCTACGCCAACTGAGCCGTCTCCATTGATGTCCCAGCAAACCTCAGGGCAACCCTCGACCATGCAATCCGTTCCCAAGCCCAAGTGCGATCCGCCGACATAGGTGCACATCTCTTCGTCCAACATGACACACATGTCATTTGTGCAACAGGCGCCGATCTTTGGCCACGGCGCAGGATCGACGCGCGACGAACTGGCAAGCGCTGAACAGTCACTCCCTCCAATGTTGGCGGCTGGTGTAGACGGCTTCATCACTATCGACCCACACTCCAGCATTCTGGCGACGCTCTTTGAACAGGGCATCGTCGGGCTTGCGTTGATGCTCTCGGCCGTGGGCTGGGCGATCTGGAGTGTGCTGGGCGCCTGCAGGTGAGACAGCCAATACCTCGGCTTGCTTGGAGCCTGGTGCGTGCTGGTGGCCGGCGCAATTGTGCACACCCTTCAATTTTCGCCGTGGATGGCGAGTCTGGCCACGATGCTGATCGTCTTCAGCGCTTGGTCGCGACTCGATCGAAGCGAAGCCGCTTAGAGCTGCACTTTCTCACCGGCTCGAGCCGCCGCCAATGTGTGAGCATCGCCCTTCCAACGAATGCCCCCTCGCACAATCGCCAGCACCAGTGACCGCAGCAAGATTGCCGCGGTCACAAGCGTCGAAACGGGCACCAGCAGCGCCCACCCCCGCGGCAGGGAGAACCGCAAGGCGACACTCAGGCACAACGCAACGGCAACCAGCCCGGTCGAAGCGGCGATGATGGCCGGCGCGATTGGCCACCATGCCCACAGCACGAAGGGCGCCAACTCCAACACCAACAGCAGCCACCACATGGCAAGCCCCAACATGAGCTTGGCCCGTGAACCGGCCTTGGCGCACCCCTTCTCCGTGCCACGGAGCAAGTCTCTCAGCGTTCGATACCAGCGGATCCACACCCCATCTGGACACGTGGCCAATCTTGCCCGACCGCCAGCGTCAACCACGATCTGGGCCAGCCCTACATCGTCGGCAACCTCCATGCGCAATTGCTCCAGCCCACCGGCACGCTCCAGAGCCGCACGTCGCACCAGATTGAATGCCCCTACGCCCATCACCCTCGGCCGGTCATCACGATTCGCCTCCCAGAGCTTGAGCCCACCCAACAACATGCGCATGAGTGCTGTCACACCTGCACGCAGCATCCACGGCCCGTCAACGATTCGGGGTGTGAACGCAACGATGTCGGCCCGCTGCTCAATCGCCCACGCTTGAGCCACGGCCACAGTGCCCGGCTCAACGTGTGTATCGCCATCACTGAACAGGAGCCAGTCATGAGTGGCCAGATCCACACCACGTTGCTGCGCATGCACCTTGCCAAGCCAGCCTTCGGGGCAGTCCTCCAGATGAAGCACTTGAAGCCTGGAGTCCTCCTGGGCAAGGGCCTCGAGGATCGCGCCAGTGTCATCATCTGATCGATCGTCCACGGCGATGAACTCCAGTTGAGGCGACGCATCAGACAGGCGTGTGCCCATCGCCGCCTCGATCTCGTCACCCTCATCCCGAGCCGGGCAGATCACGCTCACGCCTTCGGTGAGTTCGATCGAGGGGTCGGGTGCCAGTCGCGGCACTGTGGCGACAGTCCGCATGAACGCCACGGTCTGCCACAGCCACCAGCAGGCCGAAGTGCAGGCGACAACCCACAGCGCGATCACCATCAGATGGACCGAGTCAGGCCGCCGTCCACTCGAAGCGACTCACCCGTGACGTAAGACGAACCCGCCCCGGACAACCACGCCACCGTCGATGCAATCTCATCGACGCTGGCCGATCGATCAAATGGAATCTGCTGCAGAATCTCGTCCGACACCTCGTATGAATCGACAAAGCCCGGCAGCACTGCATTGACTCGAACCTCCGGGGCCCACGCTCGAGCGGCCAGACGTACCCAGGCACCCAAGCCCGAACGCAGCACAGTTGAGATCGGAAAGGCCTCCATGACATCCTTCGCTGCCGCGCCGGATATGCAGGTCATGGCGCCGCCTCCGGAACGACGCATCGCCGGCACGGCGAACCGGGCAAGCCGCTGCACGCTCAACAACACCATGTCGAAGCCATGTCGCCAATCGTCGTCGGTGAGTTCCAAGAGATCGCCAACGGGAAGGTGCCCGCAATTCGCGACGACAGCATCAAGTCGTCCCCACCTGTCCATCGCGGTTGCAACCAGACGCTCCAGATCATCGACCTGAGTAATCGAACCACGCATCGCCACGCCACCGATCGTGTCTGCGACTTCCATCGCCCCATCAGACCTGCTCATCAGCGCGACCTTCCAACCGTCCGCCGACAATCGACGCGCACAGGCGGCCCCAATGCCCTTTGAGGCAGCCGTCACGATGGCGACTCGTTCAGATACGGATGATCCTGACATGGACACGTCCTCCGCTGCAAACTGCAGATCGAGGCGCAGTGTACGCAGAGCGAGATGCCGACTCAGTGAATGATCTTGAAGCCCGCCTCAGGCATGGGCAACACGCCGGGGGCGGATTCGTGGCGGTCATGTACGAACTGATCCATGCGGGCTTCCACAGCCTCGATGAACCGGTCGAGCTCGTCCGAGCAGCCCGCAAGTTCACAGCGCACCGAGCCGTCAGACTCGTTGCGTACAGCCCCGCGAATCTGGAACCGACTCGCCACGCTGCAGGCCGCCATCCGGAATCCGACACCCTGCACACGGCCGCTCCACACGACCGCCCGCTGCGTCACCTTGCTGCTCATGCTCGTTGCCACACCCCCAGTGTGGCGAATCATCCCAGCGATTCCAGAATCTCTTCTGAAATATTCGCGTTGGTGTACACCTTCTGCACGTCATCCTGCTCTTCGATGGCATCCACGAGCTTCAGAACCTTGCCCGCGAGATCGCTATCGCAGGCGACCGTGGTGTCAGGAATCATGGTGATTTCGGCGGAGGCCGTCTCGATTCCGGCAGCGTCAATGGCGTCCTTGACGGGAATGAACGACCCCGGCTCGGTCATGACCTCGAATCCGCCGTCCTGCTCAACGATGTCATCTGCTCCCGCGTCAAGGGCGATCTCCATCAACTGATCCTCAGTGGCCTTTCCAGACTCGATCAGGATCACACCCCGTGAGTTGAATCCAAATGACACGGCGCCGTTCTTTGCCATGTTTCCACCGTGCTTGTCGAAAGCATGCCGAATGATCGGCGCCGTTCGTTGCACGTTCTCGGTGAGGCAGTCAACGATGATCGCTACACCGCCGGCGGCGTAGCCTTCGTATCGCACCTCTTGAAACGTCACCCCGTCAGCCCCGGCGCCAGCCGCCTTGTCGATCGCCTTGCGAATCGTGTCCTTGGGCATGTTGACGCTTTTGGCGTCTTCAATGGCATATCGGAGCTTCAGATTGGTATCAGGGTCTGGGTCGCCGCTGGCACGAACGGCAGCCATGAGGGCACGAGAGCACTTGCTCCAGGCCTTGCCCTTGACGGCATCCTGACGCGCCTTTCGATGCTTGATGTTCGCCCACTTGCTGTGGCCAGCCATCTCGTCACTCCTCGGGATTCGAAACACCGGGGGCAAACTCACCCGACAGGCGAGTTCGCAGGTCCCGTTCCAACTGTGCGAAACGAAGATCATACAGGTCCTCGGCACGCATCACCTCAAGGCCCCAGTCACGTCGTTGCATCGGAGCCTGCCGCGCCAGACGCCAGCGACCGATGTCACCGGTCAACTGTTCCAGCGCACGAGTCCACAAGATCCGGGCCTCGGCTTGGTTTCCTGCTGCAGCATGAGCATCACCTAGATGCGTCAGGATCTCGGGGTCCTCGACTTGGTCACCCGCGCCATCACGCACCGGATCCGCCTGAGCGGCAATCTCGCGAGCCTGCATGAGAAGAGGTATCGCCTCAGCGGGCTTGCCTTGGCGCAATCGCAAGACGCCGATGCTGTCAAGTACAGCCGGATCATCTGGAGCCAACTCAACTGCCGCCTCCAGATGCTCCACCACGGTGTCAGTGGGGCCGCTCCGCTCAAGCAGCAACCACCCGATGGCATTGTGAATGCGACCGTCTGCCGGAGCCAATGTCAGGGCCCGCTGCAGCAGGTCATGTGCGAGTTGGTCATTGCGCAACTGCAACGCAATGACGCCGGTGCGCCACAACGCTTCGGAAACTGGCGTCTCTGAGCGAATGAACGGAGACAGGCGAATGTGGCCATCGCGCTGCCCGGCCTCAAGAAGTGCCAGAACCTCGTCAGCATCAACACCCATCTTCGCCTGCATGACCAGCGCCGCAGCAAAGAACCTCGCAGCGGATGCACGAGCCCGCGCTCGTTCGACACCGCGGCGGTCTGGCTCACGTTCATCGGCATGTTGAGCCCGGGCTATCGCAGCCTCCACGCACGGGCGAAGCACGCCGACCTGGGCAGCTCGTTGCATCAAGAAGAGCCAACGAGCGTCATTGCGATCGGTGGCCTCATCAATAATCGCCGCTGCGGGAAGCGCTGCAGAAAACTCGGCCCGCAGCTCGGATGCACCTTCGAGGTGGCCCAGTTCTTCGAGCGCCCCAATCAGGAGCAGATCGCGGGTCCATGCCAATGTCGAATCTTCAAGGCAGGCCTCGTAGTCTCGCCCCCGGCAGTTGAGCAGCAAGGCTGCCCCAGGCTCAAACTCGCCACCGAGCACGAGCCGTTCGCCTATGACGCCCTGAGCACGTGCATCATCCGGAACAAGATCCAGTCGCCTCTTCCATGCGCTGGCAGCTGCATCACGCTGCCCCATCGCCTCACTGGAGAGCGCGATCCCACGCCACGCTGCGGCATTGGCCTGATCCAGCAAGACTGCATCTCGCCAAGCAGCCATGGCGCCACGATGATCCCCCCGGCTGCGAGCAGCTTGAGCGCTGATGTGGGCAGCCATGGAACCATCTACATCACGATCGGCCTGAGTGGCTACTGGCGGCGCAACCGGCCGTCGAAGCGATTGCATCAGCGCATCCAAGGCTGGGCCGGCACTGCAAGGGTGTGCCGCCACAGCAATGCCGCAGACCAGCGCAGCCGCTCGCATCAGCGCCGCGATGACTTCTTTCGAGTAGCAGTCCGCTTGGCGACCTTCTTCTTGGCAGTCTTCTTCTTGGTCGCCGTTCGCTTGGCAGCCTTCTTCTTGGCAGCCTTCTTCTTGGTTGCAGTCCGCTTGGCAACCTTCTTGGCAGTCTTCTTGGTTGGCTTCTTCTTGGTCGCCGTCCGCTTGGCAACCTTCTTGGCAGTCTTCTTGGTCGCCTTCTTCTTGGTCGCCTTCTTCTTGGTCGCTGTTCGCTTGGCGACCTTCTTGGCAGTCTTCTTGGTTGCCTTCTTCTTGGTCAAAGTCTTCTTGGCTGCCTTCTTTGTCGCTGCCTTCTTCTTGGTCGCGGCCTTGGAGGTCTTCTTCGCCGCCTTCTCCGCGGCCTTTGCCGTCAGTTTGGCCTCGGCCTCAGCCTTCTTGGCCGCCCTTTGGCGGGCCTTTTCCTCGGCAGCTGCCTTGGCGACTGCCATTGCTTTCGCCCTTTCGACCTGCCGAGCGGCTCGTTCCTTCTGAGACTGAGCCCGGCGCTTCTTTGCGGCTCGCCGGTTGGCCTGGGCTGTCTTCTTGCGCTCAGCCTGCATCTTGTCGTGCTGGGCATCTACCCATGCCTGAAGTCGGCTGTGCACATCGTGAACATCTTCGGGCTTCACCTGTTTGGTGATGAATGCACTGATGTCGTCCTCACTGGCGTCCTCGTGAACGGCGCCTTTCCCCAACAGCAACTCACGCACCTGGCTGTCGACGGGAACATGCGGCACATCGAAACACACGGTGAGCACGCGGGAAACTGCGTATGCCGGAAGCCCCTCCAGCGAGGCGATGATCGACTTGGCCTCGCGCTTGCGGCCGGCCATTTCCGGCTCGAGGGTGACTTCGTGGTGCCGCAGATACACCGCTCGGAGCGCCATCTTGAGACGGGTGGCCCGCTCCAGCGCCTCGGGCGACTTGTCGCCCGCGATCGACACGATCTCCTCGGGCATGCACACCCGAAGGTCATTCCAGTCAACCGTCTCCTCTCGTAGCCGTTCGTACATGGCGCGAGCCTTCTCGGTGGTCGACTCCCATGCCAAGACGGCAATGGTGAGCACCTCGATGGGATCGGTGTCCGCCTCGTGGGTTTCGGCCTTCTTCTTGAGGCCCTTAAGCACGGAGGTCAGTTTCTTGGCATGGGCGGCGGCGTTCTTCACGGCGTCGTCTCCTCGTTCGTACCGGCATCGCGATCACGAGCGCGGCCTTCATCTATGGCCCTGAGTACCTGGGCTTCCTTCTTGATCGAATCGTCCAACAGAAAGTGCAGGCGTGGCAGCCGGCGCATGCGGACGGTCTCTCCGAGTTCCTTGCGTATCTTGGCGGCGGCCGCCTGCAGACCATGGAGCGTGAGCTGGGCATGCGCCTCTGGCAGCACCGAGATCCAGACGCGAGCGTCCGCTCGATCTGGGCTCAGCGAGGTGCGCGTGACCGAAATCAGCCCACGAACCCGTGGGTCGGCCAACCCCTTGGCCAGTCGTTTCTGCAGCGCCCGCTGCAGAACCTCGTCATTTCTTTCCTGACTGCGGCTCACGCCGATTCTCCGGGCCTGATCAGGAACCAGGCCGGACCTCCTGCGTGCGGTAGCACTCGAGCACGTCACCCACGTGGATGTCGTCATACCCGTCGATGAGCATGCCGCACTCCAGACCAGAACGGACTTCCTTGGCGTCGTCCTTGAACCGCTTGAGCTGCGCCAGACGACGGTCGTTCTCGACCACGATGTCCTCGCGTGTGACACGAATGAGGGCATTGCGCTCGATTGTTCCGTCGGTGACATAGCAGCCGGCGACCATGCCGACCTTGCTGACCCTGAACACCTCGCGAACCTCGGCGTGGCCGAGCACCTCGATGCGGTGCTCCGGATCCAGCAATCCCTGAATTGCCTTTTCGATGTCCTCGGTGATGTCGTAGATCACGTCGTAGTCACGAATGTCCACACCGGCTCGTTCGGCTGCCTTCCGCACCGATCCCGATGCAGTGGCGTTGAAGCCGATGATGACGGCGCCAGAGGCCTCGGCCAAGGTGACATCGGAAGCGCTGATGCCACCAACGGCAGAGTGCTTCACCACAACATTCACCTCGTCGGTACTCATGCGATCGAGAGAAGCCCTGATGGTCTCGACTGATCCCTGCACGTCGCACTTGAGAATGACCGGCAGTTCCTTTTTGCCGGCTTCGGCCATGTGCTCGAGGATGTTGTCGAGCGTGACCTTGTCTCGAGTGAGCGACTTCTCACGCTCGGCCTGGACACGTTCCTTGGCCGCGGCTTCAGCCTCACGCTGATTCTTGACGGTGAAGAACCGGTCACCTGCATCGGGAACCTCGTTGATGCCCGAGATCGCCACCGGCTGTGACGGACCTGCCGAGGCATCACGATTCCCACGATCATCGACGATGTCGCGGACACGTCCGTAGCCACGACCGACAACAATGTAGGCGCCCTTCTTGAGCTGCCCTTGCTGCACCAGCACGCTGGCGACGGCCCCGCGGCCCTCTTCCAGTCGGGCCTCGAGCACAGTGCCCTCAGCGGGCCCGCCGAAGTCGGCAGTCAGTTCAAGCAACTGCGACTGCAGATCGATGATCTCCAGGAGATCCTGGATGCCCTCGCCCTTGATCGCGCTGGTACGCACGACTTCGATGTCGCCGCCCCACTCCACCGGATTCAACTCCTGCTCAGCAAGCTGGCCGAGAATGCGTTGGATGTTGGCATCGGTCGCCTCGGGCTTGTCGATCTTGTTCAGTGCCACAACGATCGGTACGCCGGCCGCCTTCGCGTGAGCAATGGACTCAACCGTTTGCGGCATGACACCGTCGTCGGCAGCCACAACGAGCACCACGATGTCGGTCACCTGTGCACCACGAGCCCGCATCTCTGTGAATGCCTCGTGGCCGGGGGTATCGATGAAGGAGATCACGCGATCCTCGTCGCCCACTGTCAAGGGCACGCGGAAGGCGCTGGTGGCTTGCGTGATGCCTCCGGCCTCGCCATCTGCGACATTCGCGCTTCGGATCTGATCCAACAGCGACGTCTTGCCGTGATCGACATGGCCCAGAATGGTCACGACAGGTGAGCGAGGCTGCTCATCGTGCATGTCGCGGTCTGCGAATGCCTTCTCCAACTTCTCTTCGGCAGTCTCATGGGCGACAACCTCCAGCTCGATGCTGAAGTTGAGCATGCACTCGACGGCGACTTCATTGGGCACGTCGCTGTTGATGGTGTACATGTGCCCGTTGGACATCATCCAGCCGAGAATGTCACGGGTCTTCACGCCGCTTTCGGCGCTGAGCGCTTTGATGGAGATTGGCTCGGCGAGCTGAATGGCGCCGCCCTTGTCGAGCGCCGTTTGAGCACGCTGCCCCCCGCCTGACGTGGCCCGCTTCGTGCTGTCGCGGCGTACAGCGCGGAAGAACCCTCCACTGCGATTGAGCCGCATCTCACGCTCACGCAGATCCTGCTCACGCCAATTGCTCTGTCGCTGCTGGTCTTGCTGCTGTCGCCCTTCACGTGCACCCCCACGTTCGGCAGCGCCCCCGCGGCGACGGTTGTTTCGGCCACCTCGACTCGATCGTCCAGCGTCACGGCCAGCGGGATCCATTGGCCCGGGCATGCCCGGACCGGGGCCTGGACCTTGTCCAGGACGAGGGCCCGGCCCACCTGATGGGCGACCTGGGCCAGTGCGTGGCCCGCGGGCTCGCGGTGGTGGAACGGCCTCGGGTTGCTCTACACGAATGATCCGCGGCCCAGACAGTTTGGTTTTCTTGGGCTCATCGAGCTTGCGGCCGATGGGCTTTATGTCTGCCGGGCGACTTGGCTCATTGGGCATGGACACGGCCTGGGACGGCGGAGCCTCATTTGAGGCGTCTGAATCCGGCCCCTCAGAAGTAATGAACTCTGTGGTGTCTGCTGCGGGTGCTACCGGTGGCTCAGCCTTGGCCTGGGCTTTGAGCGCATCGCCTGGTTCCACGGGTTGAACAGCGGGTGGCGCTTCTGGGGCTGCAGGCGTTGCGGCCTTCACGGCGGTTGCCTTGACTGCAGTTGCCTTGGCGGCCTTCTTGCGAGGCTTGGCCTTGACCTTCTTCAGATCAACCTTGGCAGCGGTCTCAACTGAGGTGGAACCGGCCTGGGCATCGCTGAACCAGTCACGAATCGTCGCAGCAAGGCCGGCGGACAACGCGGACATGTGGTTCGTAATGTCCGGGATGCCCTCCTCCTTGCATTTGGCCACGACGGCCTTGGAGGTCACGCCGAGGTCTTTGGCAACCTGGTGAACTCGAATGGATGCGGTCTTCTTCGCCACGAGTGACTCCAGACGACCGGCCAACATCGTGGCCGATCGACGAAACAGACATCACGACACGCCGGTCGATGCGTCCTCTGATGCTTCAGCGGGCGAGTCCATCTCGCCGCCAGATTCCGAACTCTCCGCCGCTGGGACGGCTTCCGAGGGTGCCCCGCCACCAAGAATCGAGTCCACAGCCGCTTCCGCCGACGGTTCGGTCGGCGCATCCGACCCCAACAGGGCATCAGCAGCCTCGGTCTCTTCGGCCTTGAGCCGTTCGGCTTCCTCACGCTCTTTCTGCTGCTGCTCGGCCAACTCCTTGGCCCGTTGAGCACAAGCAGTCACGACCAAGGCCGCGACATCTTCGGTCATACCCACCTCCGCCACCAGCACATCTGCGCCGACTTCCTCGACATCGAACACGCTGATCATGCCCAGCGCACCCATGCGATCGAGCATGGCATCCTCGATGCCGTTGAGCGGTTTGATTGTGTCCTCCAGTGCCTCCAGGCCCTTGGCGAACTCCTCCGGGGTGAGAATGTCAATATCCCAACCGGTCAGTCGGGCGGCTAGACGCACGTTCTGCCCGCGGCGTCCGATGGCCAGTGACAACTGGTCGTCGCGAACGATGATCGTGGCCCGGCCCAACTCGAAGCACAGACTGACGTCCTCGACCTCGGCTGGCTTGAGCGCATTGGCGATGAGCACCTGACTAGACTCATTCCACCGGACAATGTCGATCTTTTCACCACCGAGTTCATCGACGATGTTTCGAATTCGGCTGCCTCGAACACCGACGCAGGCGCCCACGGCGTCCACCTTGGAGTCGATCGAAGCCACTGCCACCTTCGTGCGGAATCCAGCCTCACGAGCCATGGCCTTGAGCTCGATGACGTGCTCGGATACCTCAGGCACTTCCGCCTCGAACAGGCGGCGAATGAAGTCTTCGTGGCGGCGGGAGAGGATGATCTTCACCCGGCTGCCCTCTTCGCGGACCTCCTTGATGAGGCATCGCACGCGGTCGCCCTGGTGGAACTGTTCTCCCGGAATCTGCTCGCTGCGAGGCATGAAGCCTTCCACGCGATCGATCTGCACGATGAGCGCTCCACCCTCATAGCGATGGGCCGAACCCGTGAGCACGTCACCAACCCGCTTGCCGTACTCATCGAGCAGGCTGACCTTCTCATTCTCGCGGAAGCGCTGGATCATCACCTGCTTGGCGGTCTGGGCGGGGATGCGGCCCAGATCCTCCATCGGGATGAGCTCCTGCGAACCGTCTTCTTCATTCACCCGCCAGAGCTGTATCGAGCCACGGGCTGGATCGATCGTGCAACCAAACGCCTCGGTGTCGAGCGAATTGAAGTGCTTTCGCGCAGCACTGACCAGCGCCTGCTCAAGGTCTTGAAGCAATAGGTCGCGATCGACTCCGCGGTCGCGGGCGATGGCGTCGATGAATCGGATGAGGTCGGCACTCATGGGGTCTGTCCTGAATCGCTTGGCCTGATTGAATCAACTGGCCTGAAATTGTCGCCGCCGTGTTCAGCGGCCTGGTTGTCTCCCCCGGACGGGGTCGGTGTTGTCGCCCGCCGAAAACGAGACGGCGGGCCGTGGCCCGTCAAAGGGCGCACACGACCCGCGCCGTGATGACTGGAGTCGCCCCTGATCATTCTGGGGGCGGTGGTCCAGACCCGATCGATCTGTGCGATCGACTTCAGGCCATGGGCCGGCTCCGGTCACGATCCGACACGGATCGCTCTGTCTCCCGAGCACACGCGGCTCGGGCAACGGGATGGAGTGCATCACTCCGCATGGGGGTCAAATTGTCGGTCAATCGACATGCAATCTTCTTCCATACTGGCGGCGGTCCTGGGCCAACCCGAACGGGGAACAATATCCGCCACGGAAGGGGGCCGCAACCGACAATCCCATAGGCCTCGTACACTGGGCTGTTGGCCCCGCTCTGAGGGCCGGAGAACCCGGTTTGAGCACACTTGCTGCCCTGCTTCTGAGCACGCTGGCGACGACGCCGTTTGGCAACCCATTTGCCCAGCGATCACCCCACACCCAAGACGTGCCGGTGTTTCGCGACTCTCGCGATCGGGTGGATGTGTCCGTTGAGCAACAACGCAAGCGTGTTGCGCCCGGGCAAGACACCGCCATCGCCGTCATCTTCGATCACGACCACGGCTGGCATGTTCATACGAACGACCCACAGGTGCCCGAGGAACTGGGCAGCGCCGACAACTACATCGCCACCCAGATCATCGTGGACCGTGTTGAAGATGCCCCACTACAAGTCTTCACCAACTTCATCCAGTGGCCAGAGGTGCACGAGGTCGAGGTCGCCTTCGCCGGCACACCTGTGCTCTACGGGGTCTGGGAAGGTAAGGCTGTCGCGTACGTGCCGATTCGCATCGATCCCGATGCGCCGCTGGGCAAAGCCAGCGTCAGGGTGCACACCGTCTTTCAGGCTTGCGACGATCGACAGTGTGAAGCGCCAACACCTTCGCCACCTGGGCCTCGCAGTGAGCCGTCGGAGAAGTGGCTCGAGACAGGCATCGATGTGACGTTTGACATCGTCTCGCTGGAGACACTGGCTGCGACCCCGGGGGCTGAAGATGAACCGCGGGTGTTCAAGGACTTCGACGAGACTGTCTTCGGTCGCATGGTGCCGCCGTCAAGCCCTTGGCTGATCATGTTGCTTACGGCGTTGGTGGGAGGATTCCTGCTCAACCTGACGCCCTGCGTGCTGCCGGTGATCCCGTTGAAGATCATGGCGATTGCAAACTCATCACACTCGGCGGCACGCACGCTCACGCTTGGTGTGTCCATGACGCTCGGGGTGATCGCGTTTTGGATCGGCATCGGGTTGGCGATCGCGCTCGTCACCGGATTTGGCGCGAGCAATCAGCTCTTCCAATACCCGTGGTTCACGATCGGCGTGGGGGTGATCATCGCCGCCATGGCGGTGGGCATGTGCGGGCTGTTCACAGTTCGGCTCCCGTCGGCGGTGTACATGGTGACACCCAAGCACGACACGCTGACGGGCTCATTCCTGTTCGGCATCATGACGGCGGTATTGAGCACCCCCTGCACCGCACCGTTCATGGGCGGGGCAATGGCCTGGGCCCTGAAGGAGTCAACTGTCATCGTGCTGGTGACCTTCACAGCCATCGGTGTAGGCATGGCGATGCCCTATCTGGTACTGGCCATGTTCCCGAAACTGACCGACCGCATGCCCAAGGCAGGCCCGGCCAGTGAACTCATCAAGCAAGTGCTCGGCGGACTCATGCTGGCCGCCGCCGCCTACTTCGTCGGCGTGGGCATGAGCGGCATGTTCATCACGCCACCTGAACCACCCAGCCGTGCCTACTTCTGGGTGGTCGCAGGCATTCTGATCCTCACGGCACTGTGGTTAGGTTGGCGTGTCTGGCAACTCACGGCCACGGCGGCGCCGAAGAAGGAGATGCAGACGCACAAGCCCGTGGACCTGACGTTGCCACGCCATGCGCTGCGTTGGCGGGCCATCGGCACCGTGCTCTCGCTGGCGATCGTGGCAGGATCGATCCTGGGTGCACTGGCCCTCACCGATAAGGGGCCGATCAAGTGGGTCTACTACCTGCCCGATCGATTCGAGACCGCCCTTCAGGATGGCGATGTGGTCGTGCTGGAATTCACTGCCGAGTGGTGCCTCAATTGCAAGGCACTCGAGGAGACGGTGCTGGCGAGCGAGTCGGTGTACACCGTGCTCAATGGGCCCGGCGTCGTACCCATGAAGATCGATCTCACAGGCGACAATGAAGCCGGCCGCGCCATGTTGCACGAGGTAGGTCGCCACCAGATTCCGCTCATCGTGGTCTTCGCACCCGACGGCGAGGAGGTCTTCAAAGCCGACTTCTACACGTCTGGACAAGTGCTCAAGGCGATCGAAGAAGCAGGCGGGCCTTCCGCAGCGGCCCCGCAAACAGCTGACGCAGTCTGATCAACTCCCGCTGGGCACATGAGCGTTCGGATCCACTACGCCACAGGGCATGGACCGAAGTACGTCGAGCGCAGCATCCGGGTGGTTGGTGACGCGATAGAGCGTCCGCACCGACTCGCGAACCAGATTGCGAGCGATCAAGTCGTCGAGCATCGCTGAGAGCGACGCCAGCCCGTCATCGATGTCCACCAGCACGATGGGTGTGCCGTGATCGCCGAGTTGCCGACCGACGATCGCCTCGAAGAACTCCTCCATCGTCCCGAGCCCGCCTGGCAGCACAAGTAGCCCGTCGGCCAGATCGAGGAGACGGCGACGCCGCTGCTGCATTGTCTCGACCACTTCGAGTTCGTCACACCCTTCCCACCCCTGCTCCATCGCAAGGAGTTTCGATGTGATGACTCCGTGAACCCGTGCCCCGGCCGCCTTCGCTGCAGCTGAAACGGTGCCCATCAGGCCGATAGAACCCCCTCCGTAGACCAACTCGAGCCCCGCTGCTCCAATCGCCGAGCCGATGCGAGCGGCAGCCTCATGCGTCGTGTCGGGCAGACGGGTGGATGAAGCGCAATAGACGGTGATGCGTTGCACGGGGCCAAAACGTACACGCTGGCGCCCAACATGGTCATACTGCGGCCATGTCCGAGACCGTCATAGGACTGATCGCCGGAGAAGGCGCGCTACCGCTGCTGGTGGCCAAAGGCATGCGTCGCCGTGGGCATCGCGTGGTCTGTGTGGCCTTTCGAGGGCACGCCCACGAGGCACTTGAAGCGTCGTGCGATCAGTTTGCTCAGGTCTCGCTCTATCGGCCCGGTGGGTGGATCAGGCGACTACGGCGGTGGGGTGCCCATGAAGCGGTCATGGTTGGTCGAGTAGCGAAGACGCGGATGCATGATCGCTGGCGGCTCGTTCGTGACCTTCCAGACTGGCGGGCGATACGCCTGTGGTATCGTCGCCTACGCCATGACCGCCGCGACCGCGCCGTTCTTGCCGCGGTGGCCGAAGAGTTGGAGCGTGGCGGAGTATCACTCATCGACTCGACGACGCACATTCCCGAACACATGGCATCGACCGGACGAATGGGCCGCGTCGAACCATCGGCCATGCACCTGGCCGACATCGATCTTGGCTGGCCGCTGGTGCAGTCTTCGGCTGATCTTGGCGTGGGCCAATCGATGGCGATACGTGAAGGCGACGTCATCGCGGTCGAAGCCGTCGAAGGTACTGCAGCCATGATCGAACGGGCCGGCTCATTGTGCCCCCGACGTGGTTGGACACTGCTCAAGACAGCGGCCAATGATCACGATCTGCGGGCCGACGTGCCGACCATTGGCGTCGAGACAGTTGATCAACTCACGCGGGCCGGCGCCGGCGCAATCGCGATTGGCACCGGCCGGGTCATTCTGCTCGACCGTGATGCTGTCATCGCCGCCTGTGACGAGGCAGGCATCGCCATCATCGGCGTAGGCGAATGAGTGGCGACAAGCGATTCGTCTCACGTGCGGGCGAGAAGCTGGACCACGCCCTGAACGAGTTCGATCTCGATGTGACAGACCGCAGGTGTGCCGATCTGGGCTGCAATATAGGAGGCTTCACCGACGTCCTTCTGCAGCGAGGCGCGGCCTCGGTGATCGCTGTGGACACCGGCTATGGCACACTGGCCTGGACCTTGAGGCAGGATGATCGCGTGGACGTACGTGAGCGCACGAATGCCCTGCATACAGAGCCGCCCGACGGGGGTGTCGACTTTGTGGCTGTGGATCTGGGATGGACACCCCAGCACCGGGCCATACCAGCCGCAATCCAGTGGCTCGCCCCGGGGGCTGACATCGTGACGTTGGTCAAGCCTCATTACGAGTTGGACGAATCACAGCGTCGATCGCACCTGAAACAAGGCGCGCTCGACGATGAGATGGCCGACATGATCGTGACAAAGACCGCCGCAGAAATGGCCGGTTTGGGCCTTCAGGTGATGGGTCGAACCTGGTCGCCAATTCGGGGGTCGAAGAGCTCCAAGGGAGGGCGACTGGGCAACCGGGAAGCACTCCTCCATCTGCGCGCCAAGACGGCCTGAATAGGTACAATGGCTCGCTGCTGGAGCCCCCCTATCACGCATGGCAAATGACGACTCAGCACGCCCTGAAGACGCAACGCGCCCGGACAATCTTGGCACGGTTGTTGAGCAGGAAATCGAACGGGAACTGCACGACAGTTACCTGACTTATGCCATGTCCACCATTACGGACAGGGCTCTGCCGGACGTACGTGACGGCCTCAAGCCTTCTCAGCGCCGCATTCTTGTTGCGATGCATGATCTGAATCTGCAACCGGGTCGTAAGCATCGAAAGTGCGCCAAGATCGCGGGCGACACCTCCGGCAATTACCACCCGCACGGTGAGTCGGTCATCTACCCGACCCTGGTCAATCTCGGCCAAGACTGGAAGATGCGGGTGCCGCTGGTAGACAAGCAGGGCAACTTCGGATCGATCGATGGCGACCCCCCTGCTGCTATGCGTTACACCGAAGCTCGCTTCACCTCTGCCGCAACGGAGATGTTGGCGGACATCAAGTACGAGACCGTCGAATTCCAAGCCAACTACGACGAGACTCGGGCTGAGCCGACTGTGCTGCCGGCACGGTTCCCGAACCTGCTGGTCAATGGATCCAACGGCATCGCGGTAGGCATGGCCTGTTCAATGCCGCCGCACAACGTCTCGGAAGTGTGCGACGCGATCATTCGCGTGATTGACGAACCGGACATCGATCTGATGTCCTTGATGGAGGTGATTCCCGGCCCCGACTTCCCCACCGGCGGGGTCATCGTGGGTCGCAGCGGCATAGCCCGGGCCTATGCGGGTGGTCGCGGTCGGATCATGCTTCGGGGTGTCGTGCACCAGGAGACCATCGGTGGTCGAGAGTGCCTGGTCATCGACGAGATCCCCTATCAGGTGGTGCAGAACAACCTGATCGAAAAGATCGTAGACGCTGTGAAAGTCGGCCGTCTTGACGGCGTCTCCGATGTAAAGAACTTCTCCGGCAAGAAGCACCGCACCCGAATCGTGGTGCAACTCAAGCGTGGCGCCGATCCAGACGTGGTCGAACGTCAGCTGTTCCGCTTCACGCCACTGCAGAGCACAGTCTCGATCATCAACATCGCCCTCGATCGCGGCAGGCCCCGAACCATGGGGCTGAGGCAGTTGATCGACCGGTTTGTCGATCACCGTATTGACGTCATCCGACGTCGAACCGAGCACCTGCTGCGAGAGGCCCGAAAGTCGGCCCATCGGCTCGAAGGCCTCATTCTCGCGGTTTGCGACATTGATGAGGTCATCGCCCTGATTCGAGCGTCGCGAACGCGCGACGAGGCGATCCAGCGGCTCATGGCCCGCCGATTCGTCATCGGCGGCGATCACCCGCATGCGGCTCGGATACCCGGCCGTTTGCTCGAGGCCGCCGGCGGCGAGGGCGTGGCGCTGACACGCGTGCAGGCTGATGCGATCGGCGCATTGCGGCTGATTCAACTCGTCAGTCTTGAGATCGAGAAGCTCGTGGATGAGTACACCGCCTTGGTCGAGAAGATCGCCGAGTACGAAGCGATTCTCGGAGACCAGCAGCGGGTGCTGCAGATGATCCGCGAAGACTGCCTCGAACTGAAGAGCCGCTACGGCAGCGACCGGGCCACGTCGATCATTGACGATGAAGAAGGCTCTGACGACGTAGGCGACCTCATTCCCGAGCATGATGTGGTCTTCACCATGTCACACCGGGGATACGTCAAGCGACTGCCACTGGACACCTATCGCGAACAAGGCCGCGGCGGCGTTGGCATTAGAGGCGCCGCCAAGAGCGAAGACGACTTCCCCGAGCACATCATCTCGGCCTCGTCGCACGATGATCTGCTGTGTTTCACGGGGCTCGGCCGCGTCTTCCGCATCAAGATGTGGCAGGTGCCCGAAGGTACGCGCACCGGCCGTGGTCGATCCATCGCAAATGTGCTCCGCCTACGCGAGAACGAACACCCGGTTGCATTCCTGGCGATCCCTGACTTCGAAAAGGGGGAAGACTTCCTCCTCTTCTCCACAAAGCGGGGCAAAGTAAAACGAACCGCCTTGCGTGACTATCGCAATGTGAACGTTGCCGGCATCAACGCCATCAATCTCAATGAGGGCGACGGCCTCGTCGGTGTCATCAAGACATCCAGCAGCGACGATGTCATTCTCGCCACCGCCACAGGCATGTCGATCCGCTTCAATGAGAACGATGCCCGCGTCATGGGGCGATCCGCCGCCGGCGTCAAGGGCATCGACCTCAGTGAGGGCGATGAGGTCATCGGGATCGTGCGTGCCGAAGAAGGCCGCGACCTGCTCACCATCACCGAGCAGGGATATGGCAAGCGCACCGACATGGGTGAGTATCTGGTCCACAAGGAAGACGGCTCCACCCGACCCCAGTCCCGTGGCGGCAAGGGCCGTCGCGACATTCGCACGGATGGCCGAAACGGCCCTGTGGTGGCCATTCGCCGGGCAGATGACGACTTTGGTCTCGTACTGGCCTCTGAACAAGGCATGCTGGTTCGAATTCCAATGGACTCGGTGAGTCGCATCGGACGCAATACCATGGGCGTGCGACTAGTCAAACTTCGCGAGGGAGACCGACTGGTCGCCGCCGCCATCACCGAGACGTCCACCGAGGACGACAACAAGGACTGACCCCATGCCGCTGAACGCCTGGTCGGAACAGATCACAATCGCAGAGCTCTCCGATGAACCGATGTTCTCGGAAGAGATGGACATGCTGGCCGCACGCTTGGATGAGCAACGCCACTCCGGCGATGACACCGTGCCAAACGTCATCATCGATCTCTCGCAGGTGGCCAGTGTGAATTCATCGAATCTTGGCGCCATGCTTCGGCTCAGGAAGACACTGATCAGCGCCAAGAGCCGGATGCTGGTGTGCCGGGTCAATGACGGCGTCTGGACGGCGATGATCGCCACAGGGCTCGATCGGGTGTTTGACTTCACCGAGGACGCCACCACGGCGCTCGCCACGTTGCAGTTGGACCTCTGATCCGACAAGAGGGTTGCACCATGATCAAGGTGAGGCGACAGGAAGCCGATCTCCGCATCGAGATGATGCCGTTGATCGACGTGATTTTCCTGATCCTCACCTTCTTCCTGTACGCCATGGTGCTCATGGTGCGGGTGGACATGGTTCCGGTGCCAATGGAAGAGTACGCCTCGGGTGAAGCGCCGGAGCAGGCCCCCGCGCTGGGCGTTGTGCTTCGAACTGACGGCACGATCCACGTCGGGCAGAACGAAGTGGCAATGGTCGACATCGAGTCCGCCCTGCGCAACGCCGTTGATGCCTCGCCCGACACCGCCATTTATCTGGTGCTCGAGGAAGGTTCGTCGGACATTGACCGAGGGCCACTGCTGACCGAGCTCTGGGACCGAGTGCGTAAGGCCGGCATTGAGATCCGACTGGTCGGTCGGCCGGCGCCTGAGTCTGGAAACGTCGAACTTCCACCGGTCCCAACGCCGTGAACGCCGACCAATTGCGGCTGGGATACTCGTTCGCCGGATCAATTCTGGTCAATACCCTCATCGTCGCGCCGGCGGCGGTCGTGGCGTTCACCGCTCAGCCATCGGCTGCAATCAGCCCTGATGCCTCCCACGACTTGGCACTTGAGTTGCCACCACCGGATGACGAGATCGACTTGGGCATCGATGAGTCCGATGCCTCCACCCTCACGTGGGTCGGATACGAGGAGTACATGGAGCATGTTGCTCGGCAGGCCGAGTTTGAGCAGGCGCAGCTCCAGGCGGCCCAAGGAGAGAATGCGGCAGGCCAGCCCGAGGCGGCGCCACAATCGCAGCCGCAGCAAGAGCAAGCTCAACCAGTTCAGCCCCAGCCTGAACCTGTCCCTCCGACAGAGCCTGCCCCCACCACAACGCCCCAACCACCCTCGCCAGATGCGACAGACGAACCCGAACCCTCGCAAGACTCACCGCAGACACAAGGAACACCTGCAGAGGCGCCGCCCGATACCACGCCGCCAGCGTCAGTGGGTCTGCCCGTAGCAGCCGAGGCAACCAATGCAGGGTTTGAGCCTGATCAACCGGGTGTGCCCCAAGTCGGGCGTGAGACACCCGAGTCGGGCGAGCACCTGCCTTCTGAGACGCCCGAGCTTCAACCCGAGCCGGATCCCGGTCAGGAGACAAGCGAGCCGACGCCGGTGCGACCAGTCGAGACGACGCGCCCCGCTGCGCAGCCGGCCCCAGAACATCCTGCCGAGCCAAGTCCCACGGAGCCGAGCCCTGCCGAGCCAAGCCCAGTAGAGCCACGACCTGCAGAGCCTGAGCCAGTAGAGCCACGTCCCACCGAGCCACAGCCAACTGAGTCCAGCGAGGCGACACCACCTGCGCCCCAACCCACGACGCCATCTCCCACGCCCACCCAAGCAACATCCGAGCCTGACAAGACCAAGCCTCAGGGCGTCAAGGGCATTGATGATGCGCCGCTGCGGCTTGACGGAAGCGATCGCGACGCAGATGCCACGTCGCTGGTCAAAGTGTCACGCCGCAACCTGAACTTGGGGCGGCCCGTCGCACGAGAGGGGCTCAAGCTGTTCCCTCGAAAGCCGGACTTCACCTCATTGCAGGTGGTCAGCTCCGGTGGCAAACGAGGCGTGCTGGCACGGCTGGTGTTCAAGTCCAGTGGCAGGCGTCGCTCCGGGCGACTGCTTCCCAGTGAGGCGTACATCGGTCGCGAGATTTTGAGCGGGCCGGACAAGGGCACCGTGCAGTGGTTCAATGACAGTCAGCGGTTTGATCGTCTGGAGCAGTCAATCCACACCGCGCTCTTCTCATGGACAGCAGAAGGCCGCAAGGTTGATGAGATCGAAGAGGGCAAGCCCGTAATCATCAATCTGGAACTGCAGATCGCCGTGCGATGAGGGTGGGTCAACCTCGGCCCTCACCATCGAACACATCACGCCAACCCTGCACCCGGGCAGTGTCGGTCATCAGATATGAGAGCGGTGTGAGGGTCACGCACTTGTCGCGGAGTGTTCCGATGTCGCCTTCGCTGCGGGCGGTCTTGAAAGGCAGCCCATCGCCGTCGATCCAGTAGTACGTTTGCCCGCCCGGTGACGTACGCCTCTCGAACGACTCTTCCAGCGGCGCCCCGTCCATCTCAGCAACCCGAATTGGAGGCATCGGGGCGTCTTCTCGATCGGTCCGCGGCACATTGATGTTCACGACTTCATGAGCATTCAAAGGGCGAGCAGCAAGCATCCGATCGATGGCCTGCCGCGCGATCCAGGCGGCGCGGCCCATGCAGTTGCGACCGCCGGGGGTGAAGTCCATATGCAGACTTGTTGCGATCGACGGCACCCCAAGAAAGGCCGACTCGATCGCCGCTGCAACCGTGCCCGAGTACAGGATGTTGATACCGACATTCGCCCCGCTGTTGATGCCGCTCACTGTCAGATCAGGCTTGGTGCCCTCTCCGAATGTGTCTGGCCAGAGCCGCTGGATCGCCAACTTGACGCAGTCGGCGGGGCGGCCATCCACCGCCATGCCTTGAACACCGGGCCGAAACTCGACTTGCTCGACCATGAGTGGTTCGGTGAAGGTGATGCCGTGCCCGGTTGCGCTCTGCACCGTTTTGGGCGCGACCGTGAAGATCTCACCCAGCCCATCCAGCGCCTCGTGCATGGCTGCCAGCCCCGGAGCCCGAATACCATCGTCATTTGTCAGCAGGATTCTCATCGCGGCTCCAGCACATACGCTCGGCCGCCCCACTTCACCGGCTCACCCTTCAGCAACAAGCGGCGGGCACGGCGATGTGCGCGGGCGACTTCAAAGCACCCCATGGGAAAAAGCAGTGTGCACCAAAGTGGTTGCCTGGATCGTGAGTAGATCACGAACAAGACTGCCCATTGGACCAGCAAGGTGATGGCAGCCATGATCCAGAAGATCGCTGTTCCTGTCACAACTCCAATGGTAAGTCCTGCAGCCATCAACACGGGCGGCGCTGCCCCCAGCACCTCTTGTCGAAGGGCTACCTGGCCCAGTCGATCGACGTTTCTGCCGCAGCTCTCAAGATAGATTCGCGTCCAGCCTCGGCGAAAGTCCGCCCAGTCTCCGTACATGGAGCATGAGAGCAAGCCGTCGGCGGACAGCACACGAACCCTACCCCCAGATTGGTCCATGACCTTGGAGAACATGATGTCCTCGAGCAGGTCGTCTTTCACAGCACCATGGCCACCAATGGCTTCGTACCAGGAACGCTGAAACAACATGCACTGGCCATTGGCAAAGGGGCGGTTTCGTTCATCGCGGTTGACGCGGTCTGGGGGGAAAGACTGCATCAGCACCATCATGGCGACAGGCTGGAACGCACGCTCGAACCAAGCACTGCAATCCAGATCGGTCAGCAGAGAGAGCAACGCCGCATCGCGCCTGATGGCCTCGCCGAGAAGCGCCCGCACAAGCTTGGGGTCGGCGTTGGTATCGGCGTCCAGCATGAGCAGCCAGTCGCCCCGGGCGGAACTGACACCCTGCGAAGCTGCGTTGCACTTGCCGGCCCAAGTAGGTGGACAGGCATCAATACGAACGATCTTGAGCCGCTCGTCTTGTTCCGCCAGTTGCAACACGATTGCTTCCGACCCATCGATGCATCGATCCAGTGCAACGATCACTTCAAGTGCGGGCCAGTCCTGTGCAAGCACCGACTTCAAGCACCGCTCAAGAACACGCTCTTCATTGTGCGCGGGAATGACGACGGAAACGAGGGTCGTCTCATCGGGCGTCTCGTCCAGGCCCCGCAGCACCGACAGCCCTGTGCGCAGCATCCGAACAAGCCGGAAGACCACAACGATCCACCAAATCAGGATCAGCGAGAGGCCGGCGAACACGACCCAACCAAGAGCAACGAGGGCTGTCATGGGTGTGCAATTGTAGATGGGAGGCCCCAACTACACTCCGCACATGCTGGAACAAGGCGGCAAGGGCCTCGTATTCGATCGCGTGGGTATCCGCGAAGTTGACCGATTGACAATTGAGACCACCGACATCAATTCACTGGCCCTCATGGAGCATGCCGCCGAAGGGGTGGCCCGGGTGGCTGAGACGATGGGTGTTGATCGTGGGCCGGCCCTGATTGCCTGTGGGCCCGGGAACAACGGCGGCGACGGATGGGCGGCGGCTCGGCTGCTGCACGAAGCAGGATGTCAGGTGCAGGTCCTCGCTACTGCTCCGCCAAGAGCCAACTCCGACGCAGCCATCAACGCCGCGAAAGTGGCCGCCCTGCCCATCGAGGTGTTCGAAACCCCGGAGGAGGGCCTTGGCCCCTGCCTGATCATCGACGCCCTGCTGGGCACCGGCCTCACTTCGACGGTCCGCGCCTCAATGTTGGCATGCATCGACTGGATCAACGAGCAATCCTGTGGGGTCTTGAGTGTGGACCTGCCCTCGGGCATGGATGCCGACACAGGCAAGGGGCTGCCCCGCTGCGTACAGGCTGCCGCGACAGCGACCTTCGTCGGGGTCAAACTGGGCATGCTGCAAGAAGCGGGCAAGCAGGCCTCCGGTGATGTGCACGTGATCGACATCGGCGTGCCCAAGGCCATCGCCCGAAGGCTGGCCCACAAGGAAAGCGAGCCACACGGCTAGAATTTGCCCGACCGAACCATGTACCAACTCCTTCTCACCAATCGATATCTGGCCTCCCGACTTACGCCGCTGCTGGCGGTCGCCGCAGTTGCATTGTGCGTGGCATTGGTGATCGTGGTGGTTTCGGTGATGTCCGGCTTCCTGAACATGGTTCAGTCGAGTGGCCGAACATTGATGGGCGATGTCATCATTTCCTATCCGGTGCGAGGCATTCCGTACTACGACGATCTGGTTGAACGACTCGAGGCCAATGAGATTGTCGCTGCTGCCACACCCGCGATTGAGACCTGGGGCCTGCTGCGGATGCCGTACCCGGAAGGTGACGCCAAAGAGAGTGTGAAGGTGCAGGTCTGGGGTATCGAGCCCGAGGGGTTCGCGCAAGTGACCAGCTACCTCGAGTCGCTGCAGTGGACAAAGCCGCCCAAAGAAGTCATTCGTCACCTGCTGCTGGACGTGATTGACTCGAATGCCAACACGCTGATTGCGGCACTTGATGGCCCCACAAGAGCCGCACTGCTTCAGCACACAGCCCCCGATTCGGTTGCGGGCATGAGCGCTGATGAGATTGAGACGCTTGCCGTGCAGTTGGACAATCCAGCTTGGGATGTGAGGCTGCGGATCGTCGCTCTGGAAGGGGTGGATGCCTTTCGTTCCACCGTGAATGACGCTGTCTGGGAGGCCGTTGTCGAGGTCGATCCCAGACTGGGCCCCGGCACACCCACTCTTGAAGCTGGCGCTACTTTGATGCGTGACGGGCGCGAAGGCATCGTCACGGGCCTGCACGTGTCCGATGCCAATCGCCGTGGCAGCGAAGGTCAGACAGTCATCGCTCGAGACGGCTACTGGTGGCTGCCCCGCTTTGACGTCACGCTCACCACCCTTCCCATTGACGCCCGTGGTGGCATTCTCGAACCCGAGAGCATTTCACTGCCGGTCGCCAATGAATATGCAGCTGGGGTCTATCTGATCGATCAAACGCGAGTGTTCGTACCCATCGATCTCGTGCAGGACATCACGCATCTGGATGAGGCTCGCCTCGTGGACCCAGATGATCCGACCACCGTCATCGGCACACATCCGGCGAGAGCCACCATGGTGCTGGTGAGAGGCCAGGACGGGGTTCACCCCACCCAACTCAGAGGCGTGGTGGACAGGATCTACGACGAATTCGCATCGGCCCACGGTGCTTCCTTCACGCCTCCGCCTCAGCGAGGGCTCTCACCGGGTCTGGGCATTCGCACATGGGAGGAGCAGAACGCGTCCTTCATCGCCCCGGTGCAGAAGGAACGGCAACTCATGCAGACGCTGTTCTCGATCATCTACGTGGTCTGCGGGGCGTTGATCGTGGCGATCTTCTGGGCGATTGTCTACGAGAAGACACGTGACATCGGCATTCTGCGAAGCATCGGAGCGCCTCGCTCGGGCATCGTGATGATCTTCCTGCTGTACGGGCTGGTCGTCAGTGTGCTGGGTTCTGTCGCGGGCGTGGGGCTCGGGTGGTTTGTCACGACGAATGTTGGCTCCATTCACGATGGGCTGTCAGACCCGCCCCTTTGGCCGGCGTGGTTGTTGATCGGGGCCGGCGTCGCGCTGCTGGCGGGCGGGATCATCACAGGCAGACGACGCCGCATGTTGCCGTTGCTACTGGGCAGCTACGCCATGGTGGCATGCATCGCCGTGGCGGTCGGTGTCATTCTGCTGCGAGAGTCCGGGGGCATGACGATCTGGGACCCATCGGTGTACTACTTCGACGAGGTGCCAGATCAGGTGGATTGGCGAGAGGCCATCACGACGGCTATCGGGGCCGTCATCGCTTCGGTGATCGCCGCCTCTATTCCAGCGGCACGCGCTGCCGACATCGATCCGGTGAGGGCCCTGCGCTATGAGTGATCTGGTGCTTTCAGCGCGTGGGCTGGCCCGCACCTACCACCTTGACCGGGTGGATGTGCCGGTACTCAAGGACTGCTCCCTTGATGTCGAAGACGGCGAGTGGGTGGCAATTCTGGGCGCAAGTGGATCGGGCAAGAGCACGTTGCTTCATCTGCTTGGGGCGTTGGATCGCCCCGACGCGGGCACTGTGCACATTGGTGGTATGGAGTTGTCGCGGGCGTCGCAGCGTCAACTGGATCGGGTTCGAGCTGGCCAGGTCGGGTTCGTCTTTCAGTTCTATCACCTGCTGCCAGAATTGACGGTGCTGGAGAATTCCATGTTGCCGGCCCACATGCCCGGCGGTGTTGGGGCCTCGGAGGGCCGACGACGAGCGCTGGACCTGCTGGAGCGGTTCGCCTTGGGCGATCGGCTTGGACATCGCCCGCGAGAGCTCTCGGGAGGCGAGCGGCAGCGAACGGCCCTTGCTCGGGCCTTGGTGAACGCACCAAGGGTGCTTCTGGCCGATGAGCCCACCGGAAATCTGGATGCCACAACCGGGGCGGCGATTCTCGACGTCTTGAGCGATCTCCATCGAGACGGCCTGACCATGGTCACCGTGACCCACGATCAGACGATCGCCAGCCGGGCGGATCGTGTGCTGGAGCTCACCGGCGGGCGATTGCAGTTGGATGATGAGGCCGCCGAGGGGGCTGACTCGAAGGCAGTTGTCGAATCTCGCCGACCTTGAGCCAGCCGGGCGAATAGACTGGAACGTTCCCACAATCATCCCGATAGACCATCTGGTCGATCGTGGGGTTCACGCCGACAATCGGCCGGAATTGGAGATCAGGCATGTTCGAACGCCTAACGGACCGCGCACGTAAAGTCATGGCACTGGCCAATCAAGAGGCCCAGCGGTTCAACCATGAATACATCGGCACCGAGCACATTCTGCTGGGGTTGGTCAAGGAGGGGTCCGGTGTCGGCGCCAACGTGCTGAAGAACCTGGACATCGATCTGCGCAAAGTGCGGCTCGAAGTTGAGAAACTGGTCAAGTCCGGTCCGGAAATGGTGACCATGGGCAAACTTCCGCAGACGCCTCGGGCCAAGAAGGTGCTCGAGTACGCGATCGAGGAAGCTCGCAACCTGAATCACAATTACGTGGGCACCGAGCACTTGCTGCTGGGCCTGCTGCGTGAGCAAGACGGCGTCGCCGCCCAAGTGCTGATGAACCTCGGCGTGAAGCTTGAGGAGGTTCGAGAAGAGGTGCTCAATCTGCTGGGCGCAGGCGTCGAGGGTGAGGAGATGGAAGAACTCGACGAGACAGTCGAGCAGGAATCCGCTCCTGGCCCTTCACCTCGTCGCGGCAAGAGCAAGACGCCGGCGTTGGACTCATTCGGGCGCGACCTGACTGAACTGGCCCGCAACAAAGACCTCGACCCAGTGATCGGCCGCATGGGAGAGATCGAACGGCTGGTTCAGATTCTCTGTCGCCGCACGAAGAACAACCCGGTGTTGTTGGGTGAAGCTGGCGTGGGCAAGACAGCCATCGTCGAAGGCCTCGCCCAGCGGATCGTAGACAAGGATGTGCCAGACCTGCTGCACGACCGTCGTGTCGTCGTGCTCGATCTAGCCATGATGGTGGCCGGCACCAAGTATCGCGGGCAGTTCGAGGAACGAATCAAGGCGGTCATGAATGAGGTTCGTCGGGCCGGAAACGTGATCCTGTTCATTGACGAGCTGCACACGCTGGTGGGTGCTGGCGGTGCCGAGGGTGCCATCGACGCCTCCAACGTGCTCAAGCCTGCTCTGTCACGGGGTGAGATCCAGTGCATCGGCGCGACCACCTTCGACGAATACCGCAAGTACATCGAGAAGGACTCGGCGCTGGAGCGGCGATTCCAGAGCGTCGCTGTTGAACCCCCCAGCGCAGCCCAGACGGTGGAGATCCTCAAGGGCCTTCGTGTGAAGTACGAAGAGCATCACCGAGTGAACATCACCGACGAAGCGTTGCAGGCGGCTGTGGAGATGTCCACTCGGTACATGCCCTCGCGTGTTCAGCCGGACAAGTCGCTTGATGTGATCGATGAGGCAGGAGCGCGGGTGCGCCTGTCGTCGATGACCAAGCCGCCAGATCTTGCTGAGATCGAGGACAAGATCGAACTGCTGAATGTTGACAAAGAAGACGCCGTCAAGGGCGCCGACTACGAGAAGGCGGCCAGCCTTCGCGATCAGGCGGAGAAACTCAAAGACGAGAAGGACCGCATTCAGCGCGAGTGGCGAGATCGTATGGCTGAGACCGCTGGCACCGTAGATGAGGATGTCATCGCGGAGGTCGTGTCGAAGATCACTGGCGTGCCATTGACGCGGCTCGAGGAGACCGAGTCGGCCCGATTGCTGCAACTGGAGACTGAGCTGCACCGGACGGTCATCAGCCAGAAGGATGCCGTGACCCAGGTTGCACGGGCCATTCGAAAGGCACGCTCAGGCTTGAAGGACCCAAATCGGCCGATGGGTTGCTTCCTGTTTGTCGGGCCATCGGGCGTAGGCAAGACGCTGCTCGCCAAGGCACTGAGCGAGTTCATGTTCGGCGATGCCGACGCGCTGGTGTATCTGGACATGTCCGAGTACATGGAGAAGCACACCGTTTCTCGGCTGGTCGGAGCGCCTCCCGGATACGTCGGGTATGAAGAGGGTGGCCAGCTCACGGAGAAGATCCGCCGCCGCCCCTATTCAGTGGTGCTTCTGGACGAGGTCGAAAAGGCCCACCCGGACGTGTTCAACATGCTCCTTCAGATCATGGAGGAAGGGCGGCTCACCGACTCGTTCGGCCGCAAGGTCGATTTCAAGAACACGATCGTCATCATGACGTCGAACATCGGCGCGGACCTCATCAAGGGTGGTTCGAGTTTCGGGTTCGGCAAGCGTGAAGAGGTTCAGGACTACGAGAAGATTCGCACTGCTCTGATGGGGCAAGTGGAGAAGTTCTTCCGGCCCGAGTTCATCAACCGCCTTGATGACACGATCGTGTTCCGCCCACTCACGAAGGATGACCTCTACGGCATCATCGGCAATGAGCTGTACAAGGTGATCGAGCGACTGAAACTGCGAGGCCTTGACATGGAACTCGACGCGAAGGCCAAGGACTTCCTCATCGAGAAGGGATACAACCCGGACTTCGGTGCGCGTCCGCTTCGTCGAGCCATCAGCTCTCACATCGAGGATCCGCTGGCGGAAGCCCTGCTCAGCGGTGAGTACGAACCGGGCACGATGATTCACGTCTCGCACAAGGATGACGCGGAAAACCTCTTCTTCGAATCGTCGAAGATTCCAGAGGACTCGGCCGAGTCCGACGAGCCAGAAGAGGTCGAGAGCAGTTCCTGACGGTCAGTGATAGAGGATGTCGTGCAGACGCAGTGACCCGTCTCGGGCCTGCGTGATCACGATGCCGTAGACCGGGAAGTCACCGCGAACCCGCTTGTGCAGACGAATGCCCATGCGATCGCTGTCGATCATCCACTGCTTGACATCGCCGAAGACGTCGCCAGCCTCCATGCGGCGCAGGCAGGTGACCAGGTCCTTGCGGGCCTGCCGGAGGAATCGCTCGAAGGCGGCGCGGCCCACCTCGCCGCCTTCCTCGTAATACGCACGCTGGGAGTCACTGAGCAGTTGCTCCCAGATGACGTCGTACTCTTCGTCAGTCATGCACTGACGCAGATTTGCCACGACGTGCATGGGGAGCAGGCAGTGCAGTACCGGGCCGTCGGCTGTCTCCAGGCGAGGTGGCGGCGGCGGTTCTCCGGCCACGTATGTGCCATCGCTTCCGATCGAGCCCGATGCGACGAATTCACCGGCGTTTCGCTCTACCACCCAGCGGACTTCGTTGCCGTCTTCATCGACATGGCTGGTTGCGGTTGCCCCGAGGTTCTGGGCCCATGCGGGCACGCGGCGGTACTCGATAGTGCGCGGAGTACAGGCAGGCAGCGTCAGCATTGCCAGTGTCAGAAGATGTGCCGAGGGGCGCATTGCCAACCATCCTAGCGCTGGCGGGCGTGGGGATCTACCATGCTGTCTCGTGCAGCCGCCACCAGTCATTTTTTCCGATGAGCGGATCGTGGTTTTCGACAAGCCGACGGGATTGCTGTCGGTGCCGGGCATTGGGCCTGAGAAGGCCGACTGCCTCGTGGCCCGAGCCCAAGGGGTGTTCCCAGGATGTCGAATTGTGCATCGGCTGGATCGCGACACGAGTGGGGTGATCGTGCTGGGCCGTGATGCCCAGGCCCATCGGGACTTGAGCATTCAGTTTCAAGAGCGAGAGGTGGGCAAGGCCTACGAAGCGCTCGTGCTGGGGGTGCCGGAGGCGGACTCGGGACTGATTGATGCGGCGATCAGGAAGGATCTGGATCGGCCGCCGCGGCAGTGCATCGATCCGGTGCAGGGGCGGCCGTCCCAGACGCGTTGGTCCGTACTTGAACGATCGGCGGGTAGTGCACGATTGGAGTTGCGGCCATTGACCGGTCGAAGCCATCAGTTGCGAGTGCACCTGCTGTCGATTGGCCACCCGATTTTGGGAGACGATCTGTATGCGCCGCGTGAGGGGTTGGAGTTGGCGGACCGCTTGTGCCTTCATGCGACAGAGCTGAGCGTGCGGCACCCTGGGACGGGGGAGCGGGTTTGCTTTGCGTCTCGTCCCCCCTTCTGACCAAGCCATCGACCCGTCGGGTCGTCTGCATTACAGCCTGCACCTAACAAACATCCCTAACAAGGACCCGTCGGGTCGTTTATCTTGGTTTCTGACAACAACTTACACGCCCGCCTGGGCATAAGTCGTTGTAGGACAGTCAGATAAATGACCCGACGGGTCAGCGCTTGTAGGGTCAGCGCTTGTTGAAGTGGGCGAGGGCCATCAGCGGGAAGTAGAGCCGGTAGAGGTGATAACGCAGGTAGAAGACCTTCGGAAAGCCCGTCCCCGTGAACTCCTGCTCACTCCACGAACCTGCCTGATCGCCGTCTGGATTGCGAACTGAGTCTGCCGCCGCCTCAGCAGAGAGCTGCGTCTCAATCAACCAGTTGATCGCCCTCACCACCCGCCGATCATCCCGCCCATACACCGCCTGTAGTGTCATGGCTGCCCATGCCGTCTGAGATGCCGTGCTTGGCCCCGTCCCCTTCAGCGTCGGATCCAGATATGAACCCGCCGACTCGCCAAACGAGCCGTCGGCCTTCTGAACCGACGTCAACCAACGACCAGCCCGACGCACCCAAGCCTCACCTGGATCCACACCGCAGCGAATCGGCCCCACCAGTGACTGCCACGTGCCATAGATGTAATTGACCCCCCACCGCCCAATGAACGCCCCCTCGATCGTCTGCCGCGACTTGATGTAGTCAATCCCCCTTCTCACCAAAGCATCCGCAGTGCTGTACCCATGCATCGACAGGCACTCAAGCACGCGACCCGTGATGTCCGGACACGATGGATCCTGCATCGCGTTGTGATCCGCAAAGGGCACATACTCCAGCACTCGACGATCCCGGCTGCGATCAAACGCCGCCCATCCCCCATCCTCATTCTGCATCGCCACCAGCCACTTCACGCCTCGGCAGGCAGCCTCCATCGCCGCTGGATCGCCAGTGAGGCGCAGCGCCATCGCCACCTGCGCGGTGTCGTCAACATCCGGGTACCACGCATTCTCGTACTCGAAGAACCAACCCAGCGCATCCTCTGGAACCGGCGCCGATCTCGCCCAATCGCCACGAAACCGGCACGCCTTGGACAACAGCCACGACACGGCTGCATCTACCTCAGCGTCGCCACAACCTCGGCCCGCTGCCCCGAGCGCGCTGAGCGCATACCCCGTGTCCCAAACAGGTGAAAAGCAAGGCTGAATCCGAATCTCGTCATCTTGATCCACGAAGAGGGCATCAAGATCATGTTCAGCCTGTTGAATCACCTCGTGCGACCGCGACCACCCCATCGCCTTGAGTGCGATCTGCATGTAGACCATCGGCGGAAAGATCGCCCCCAACCCTTCGGTCGCAGCCTCACCCTTCTGCGACGCTCGCTCAAGCATCCAATCTCGACAGCGACGCAGCGCCGCCTTTCGAACCGGCGTGCCGCCAAACTTGTGGGCCACCTTCAGACAACGATCCACGACAGAAAAGAACGCGGACCAACCCGACGGCGCATCGACAGTCTTCCCCAACTTGTGCCGCTGAACGTGATCGACGAACAACTCATCAATCCCCTGCTCAGGCTTCAACGCTCTGGTCGGCCGAAGGCATGTCACGATGGCCAGCGGAACGACCATGGTTCGCGTCCATGCACTGACCTTGTCGAGATGAAAATAGAACCACCGGGGCAGCAAGACGATCTCCGGAGGAATCGCCGGAACCGCATCCCATGACACCTGACCAAGGCAGGCCAGATAGAACCGACTGAACGTGTTCACACGCTCCGCCCCACCTCCAGCCAGCACCGCCTCACGGGCTGCAGTCATGTGAGCCGCTTCAGGATCGTCACCCATCAGTTTCAGGGCAAAGTACCCCTTGACGGTGGCGCTGAGATCCATCTCGGCGCCCGGATACTGCCCCCAGGTGCCATCGCTACGCTGCTGCGCTCGCAGCCCTGCCGCAATGCGATCCAACGTCTCCCTGCCTGAGCCGTCTCGGAGGGGCGCCTCCTCCTGTTCGAGGATGAACTTCATCAACAGGTACTCGCTCTCGAGGATCGAATCCCCTTGGAGCAATGCACACCAATGCCCATCCTCACGCTGCAATGACACCAACGCTTCAACAGCACGGTCCAAGGCAACGGCGGCGTCAAGCTCATCACCCACCTTGAACGGAGGGTCTGTAACGGCAGACATCCAGACACAGTACCCCTGCGACTGCAACCGAGTCGCCACTTGCGGATACCCTTCTCGATCATGCTCACGGGCACACGACGAACCCGAGGGGAGGCCATCGCCGTCTCCGCCCTCAGCGAGCACCCGGACGGCCGCACCTCCATCGCGGAGGTCGCCGACACCCTGCACGAAGGGCTCCGCGGCGCAGCCCCCGATCTGGTGCTGCTGATGACCTCGTTTCAGCACGCACGGGTGTTGCCCGAGGCAGCAGTGCAGTTGCGCCGCACACTCGGTGCCGGGCACGTTCTGGGGGGCACGGCTGACACCGTCATGAGCGACGCCCGCGCACCAGAAGGTCGCCCGGCCACCTCAGGGCTCGCACTGCACCTGCCTGGCGCAGGCATCAGAGTCTGGAGATCTACGCCTCGCCACCCACTGCCTCTGTCCCGCCCGAATGACCTTCCCGCTGCCGTGGGCCTTGACGATGAAACCCGGGGCATCTTCGTGATGGGTGACCCCTACACAACACCAGCCTCGCGCATGATCCCGCTTCTGGCCTCGTGCACCGGCCGCCCTGTACCGATCTTCGGCGGCCTTCTCTCAGGCGCCTCACAGGCGGGCGGCAATTGCGTACTGCTCGACGACTTGACCCTGAATGAAGGTTGCGTGGGAGTCTCTTTCAGTGGCATCGAGATTGATGTGATCGCCAGCGAAGGCTGCAAGCCCGTGGGGCAGCCCCACGTCGTAACCCAATGCGATGAGAACATTATTCAACAACTGGGCGGACGGCCCGCCATCCAGGCGCTGCAAGAGACGGTCGAGTCTCTCGCGGAACGCGATCAGGAACTCGCCCGCAAGGGGCTGGTCGTCGGCCAAGCGGTGGACTCGAACAAGACTCGGTTTGGACGGGGAGACTTTGAACTTCGAAATGTCATGGGGGTCCATCCCGAAAAGGGCATCGCGATTGCAGCCATCCCCCGAGTGGGACGCACGGTCCAATTCCATGTGCGTTCCGCAAAGGCCGCTGACGAAGACCTACGGCTGCAGCTTGACGGCCAATCCCTCTCCTCATCCCCGTTGGCCGTTCTCGCTACCAGCTGCAAGGCCCGAGGCCGAGCTTTCTTCGGACACGAAGCACATGACGGTGGAGTCCTTCGGGAACGTCTCGAAAAGCCACCAATGTGGGGGTTTCACGGCGTGGGCGAGTTCGGCCCGACCGGTGCATCGGCCACGGTGCACGCCCAGAGCATCGTGGCCGCGATGCTCCGAACAGTCGGCTGATCGCTATTCGCCTGACACCTACAAGCATCACTGGGCCCGCTCATCGCGTCTTGTCGCCCCTGTTGGGCAACCAATCAGTCGATCACTGGCCGGCAGTACCAATCGAAGTCACTGCACCTGCCTCCATGTGCACCACTTGATCACCCAATCCACGCATTACCTCGAGTTGATGTGTCACCTGCACCAGTGTGCGCCCTCGATTGTGCAGGTCACACAAGGCGGAAATGATGCCCCCGCGGCTTGCTGCGTCGAGATCGCTCAACGGCTCATCCAACAGGTACACGGGTGGGTCGAGCACCAGGGCCCGCCCCAACGCCGCCCGCTGTCGCTCCCCACCACTGAGTCGGTCAGGTCGGCGGTCCTGACAGTGCTGCAGTTCAAGCAACTCGAGCACGTGCCTAGCTCGCTGCAGGAGGGCCGCCCGACGAACACGCTGCGCGGGTCGCGGGCGAGCCCGTCGACCGTGCATCTCCAACACGAACTTGAGATTGTCGATCACACTCATGTGTGGATACAAGGGTGCATCCTGCAGCACCATGGCAACGCCACGAAGATGCGGTTCGACATCGGCCATATCTTGACCACCCAGCCGCACCACACCTCGAGCGGGAGACTCCAACCCGGCAATGACCCGCAACAAGGTCGTCTTGCCGCAGCCGTTGGGGCCCACGATGAGCGTCCAAGAGCCGGAGGGCACACTGAGCGTGCACGACTGAAGCGCCCGCACGTCGCCGGGAAGCACGCAATCCACGCTGTCAAGGTGAATGTCCATCTTCGTCAAGGTCGGCACAATCATCCCTGAGCCGGAACTCAAGGGCAATGTGAGCCTCACTCTAAAAATCACTGGCCTTCTTATTGCCACCCACATAGGCTGGCAAGGCGGCGTCACACCGCCGAATCATCATCTTAGAGAGGAGATGACATGTCCCGTTTTTCACCCGCTCTGCTCACCTTGGCCATCACCGGCGTCTGCTCTGCTCAAGCACTGATCGACGGGACTCTGTCCGATGAGATCTACCAGACGCCCAACGCAGTTCAGAACACCTCGACGAGTTTCGGCAACAACACGCTTGAAGACGCCGCCTATGCCAATGGATCTGAGTTGGACATCGGCTTCGCAGTCATCGATCAAGGCATCCTCCATATTGGACTGGTCGGATCACTCGAGAGCAATTGGAACAAGCTCGACGTGTTCATCGACTGCCGCGAGGGCGGGCAACAGCGCATTCTGGGCATCAACCCGGATGTTGACTACAACGCCCTGGGTGTCATGGGAGATGATGGATCGGGGAATGGACTGCGATTCGATCCGGGATTCGAGGCGGACTACTACCTCACAGTCGGATGCAACAATCACGAAGACATGGGGATCATCTATTGGGCATCGGGCGCTCAATTGAAGACCAATGGCGACGGCACTGGCATGAGCCTTGGCTTCGGCACCACGATCGTCAACGCGAAGGGTGAAGTTGAAGTCACGCCGAGTCTGAGTGACGATGGGATTCAACTTGCCATCAACAACAGTGCTGTTGGTGGGGTAGGAGGCGGGACAGGCCTCGACTGCGGTGATTCGCTCGAGCAGACCGGCATTGAGATTGCAATTCCACTTTGGGTACTGGACTGGGACTTCGAAGGCATCCCCTTCGACGATGTCCGCATCACCGCCATGATCAACTCCAGCGGGCACGACCTGGTTTCCAATCAACTCGTGGGCGGCATCATGGGCGGCGGAAATCTCGGGTACGTGCGTGATGTCGATCTTGGCCTGATCCCTGGCGATCAGTTCATGAAGGTCGGAGTTGCGGCAACGCCATGTCCAGAGATTTTGCTTGGAGCATGCTGCTTCGCCAATGGTGAGTGCTGGGAAACGATGCAGCAACAGTTGTGTTTCGACGCCCGAGGCCACTGGATGGACGACGGAACGACATGCGACGATTGCAATCTGGGCGGCGACGACTGCCCCACCGACGCGAATGGCGACGACGTGATTGACGTCAATGACCTGCTGAAAGTCATTTCTGAGTTCGGTAACGTCTGCCCATGAGCCCACACTGAGGCGGTAACACGACTCCACAATTCGTCTGTTGGAGATTTGTGGCCTCCCGGTATACTCGGTTGCCGTGAACAGACGTCCTGCTCGATTCAAAATGCTCACCCCGGCGGCACTCACTTTAATGATGTGCGCGTCGGCTGCCTTGGCTCAGTCCACACACCCGGGCATGGGCGCAAACGTCTGGATTGACGACTCCGGGTGGGGCACCGCTTTCAGGACCTGGGCTCCAAATGCCGATGCCGTCTATCTATCAGGCGATTTCAACGGCTGGGCAACCAACACCCACCCGCTTGTGCACGAGGGCGAGGGTGTCTGGAGCGTTGATGTGCACAGTGTCTGGGCCGGCACCCAGTACCAGTTCGTGATCCTCCATGACGGGGATACGCTTTTCCGCCAGGATCCACGGGCACGTTCGCTCACATCCAGCTCTGGCAAGAGCATCGTTGTCAACCCTGACCAGTACAACTGGCAGCACACCTTTGACATGCCGCCCTGGAATGAACTTGTCATCTATGAGTTGCACCCCGGCACGTTCGGCGTCATGGAAAACGGCCCGTTCCCGGGGAATTTCGCCGGCGTCCGTGCACACCTCGACCATCTGCAGGCATTGGGTGTCAACGCTGTCGAACTGATGCCCGTAGCCGAGTTTCCCGGGGGCCAGTCATGGGGATACAACCCGTCCCACATCTTCGCCATCGAGCAGCAGTATGGCGGCCCGGATGCCCTCAAGCAGTTGGTGGACGCCTGCCACGAGCGAGGCATCGCCGTACTCATGGATGTGGTCTTCAATCACCTCGGCCCTAACGACCTCGCCAGTTGGCAATTCGACGGCTGGTTTGAGAACGAATTGGGAGGGATCTTTTTCTACAACGATGACAGAGCCATCACGCCTTGGGGAGACACTCGACCGGACTTTGGCCGCGATGAAGTCCGGCAGTGGCTGAGGGATGCGTTGTTCAGTTGGTTTGACGAATACCACGTCGACGGCATTCGCATGGACGGATGCCGCTGGATCGAGTGGACCGACGCCGGAGTCAACCCCGATGGTTGGTCATGGATGCAATGGATCAACGATGAGCTCGACGCGGTCTATCCCGGTCGATTCATCACCGCCGAGGACATGAGCGACAACCACTGGATCACCAAGACCACAGGTGAGGGTGGGGCCGGATTCGACTCGCAATGGGACCCTCACTTTGTTCACCCGATTCGCGAGGCAGTCGAGGCCATCGATGATGACTGGCGCAACATGTGGGCGGTGCATGACGCCATCTCCTTTGCCTACAACGGCCTGCCGATGCAGCGTGTCATCTTCACCGAATCACACGACGAAGTTGCCAACGGCCGCCAACGGGTTCCCGAGGCAATTTGGCCGGGATACGCGGACTCCTGGCACTCAAAGAAGCGATCCACGCTCGCCGCAGTCGTCTTGTTCACCTCCCCGGGCGTTCCCATGCTGTTTCAAGGGCAGGAGTTTCTGGAAGACGGCTGGTTTGACGACGCCGTCGCCCTCGACTGGGATAGGGCAGAGACCTTTTCCGGCATCACTCACCTCTACCGCGACTTGATTTCTCTCCGTCGCAATCTTGCGGGAAACTCCCGCGGGCTCACCGGCGAACATGTCAATGTGCATCACGTCAACGACTGGGACAAGGTCATCGCATGGCATCGCTGGATGTACGGCGGCCCCGGTGATGATGTCGTCACGATCGCCAACTTCAGTGGAGACGGATGGGGCGACTACCGCATAGGTCTTCCTCACGGCGGCACTTGGCAGTGTCGATTCAACAGCGACTGGGTGGGCTACGACGCATCGTTCGGCAATCACCCGTGCTGGAGCGTCGAAGCTGAGCCGACCCCCTGGGACGGACTGCCTTATAGCGCCCCCGTCTCAATCGGCCCCTGGAGTGCCGCCATCTTCTCGCAATCCCCCGACTGCACTGCCGATCTCAGTGGAGACGGTGTCGTTGGCGTGAACGACCTGCTGGTCATCATTGGTCACTGGGAGGAACAGCCAGGCGACATCGACGGTGATGGCACAACCGGCGTCAGTGATCTGCTCGTGTTGCTTGATGCATGGGGGCCATGCCCGTGAGTGTCAGACGGCATTTGAGGGCTCGGCCAGCATTCAGTCTGGTTGAACTCATGGTTGTGGTCGCGATCATTGGCGTGTTGACATCGCTCATTCTGGTGGGGATCAACTCCATGGAGACGTCGGCCTACATGACGACTGATCTCGCCCACCATCGCATGATCGCAAAGGCCAGTGCACTGCACGCCACGGATAATGAGAATCGACTTCTCCATCCACGTACGGAACCCACAAACAGCGGTCAGATTCAGGGGATGGCAAACAACCAGTACGTGCCGGAAATCATCACCCAGAACATGATTCAGGAGGCCGTCGAGAGCGCGAACAAGCGACTCTGGGTACGGGCCTACGATGATGAAAATGTGATACGGCTGGACGACGTGGACAACGGCCTACCGGATACGAGTCGTAGAGAGCTGCTTCGGGCGTTGTCGGATGGCGCAGCATGGATGTACATGGACGGGGACGGATCGCAGTACCGATCACCACTGGATCCCACCCAACTGCGCCGCTCCTATTCACTGAATGCATTCACCGGCAGTGAACTCTGCCCGGACGAGTGGTTCGGCACAGGATGGAGCGACCCCTTCTACGGGGAGTTCGCCCGGTATGCCACAGGTACACCGACGCTCTCACAGATTCCCCAGCCGGCGAACACCTTCTTCTCGATCATCGAGTGGGACCCGGGACATGGCACGAACATCCCGCCCGGCCGCAATTTCCTCGGATTCATGCTGCATCCAAATCAGGCCACGGGATACGCCAACTACCAGATCTGGCATGACATTCCTGGCTTCTGGTACAACGACAAGTACACGATCTCAATGGTGGACGGTTCAACGCGAGCCGTGCCGATCAGTGAGCCGGATCTCCCCGCCATCCTGAACCAGCATCGAGTGGTACACGACGGGCCTGACCTGCGGCGCATCCAGCAGTGGATGCTGCCAGGCGTCCTCGAGTATCGATTCGACGAGGTGGGTGAGTGACTGAACTCAGACTGCCGCAGTCGCGGCGGCAGCCTTGACAGCAGCTTCGAAGCGGTCCAGCAGTTCGTCGGCTTCTGTTGTCGTCATGACCATCGGCAGACGGAATCGCAGCGACGTCTCTCCACATGGCAGGGCGATCGCCTTGCGTTCGAACAGGCCCTGCAGCACCTTGTTTCGTCGATCGGCATTCTCAAAGGTGCAGGCGAGCAGCGATCCAAGCCCCCGGACACTTGTGAACTGCCCCGTCTCGCAGGCGATGCGACGCATGCCGGTCTTGACGTGTTCTCCAAGATCTCGGACCTGTTCCATGAGCCGGTCCTGAACGATGATCTCGATAAACCTGCGGCTGCGAACCATGTCGACCAGATTTCCACCCCAGGTGGAATTGATGCGACTGGACGTCTTGAACACGTTGTGCTCGACCTCATCCACGCGGCTGCCGGCATACATGCCACACACTTGAGACTTCTTGCCGAAGGAAACGACATCGGGGGCAACACCGTGGTGCTGCCACAACCAAGGCTTGCCTGACCCGAAGAACCCGGTCTGAACCTCGTCGAACAACAGCAGGCACTCGAACTCGTTGGCATACGTCCGCAGCGCCTGCAGGAACTCGGTGCGGAAGTGGTTGTCACCGCCCTCTCCCTGCATGGGCTCGATCAGAATCGCAGCGACATGGCCATGGGTGCCATCGTCATTGCGCAGCACGTGCTCAATCTCACTGCATGCCCGGGCTTCTTCAGCCTCGACATCGTTGCAGACGGCGCCATCCAGATCGAACACACAGGCCGGGTTGTGCACTCGGGGCCACTTGAACTTGGGAAACAGGCCGACCTTGTCCGGAAGTGTGTTGGTCACACTCATCGTGTAGCCACTGCGGCCGTGGAACGCCTGCTTGAAGTGAAGAATCGACAGGTCGCTGCAGTCGGCCAGGTAATCGTCTCGACCCAGCTTGCGGGCCTTCCAGTCGAACGCTGTCTTCATCGAATTCTCGACAGCCAACGCACCCCCGGCCACCCAGAAGTGGTGATGGAATCCCTCCGGCGTGGCGTGCGTTGCGAACGCGTCTACGAACTGCGCCATCTCTGCCGAGTACACATCTGCATTGGACAGGTTGTGCTTTGCAGCGCGGTCCAGTGTGGCCGTGAATCCCTCATCGGCGAAACCCGGGTGGTTGTACCCCAGCGGCCAAGAGGCGAAGCAGGTGAACGCATCGAGATACCGCTCTGACGTCACCGCATCGTGAATCCAGACGCCCTCAGAGGCTTCCAGATCGACAACAAGCGGATACCCGTCCACAAGCTGGTGACGTGCGAGATTGGCCAGTACCTCAGTGGGGTGCATGAGCGCTCCTTGAAGGGGAAAACCCGAGTCGGGGACAGCACATCGTATCGAATCCGGGGATGCAATCCGCCTCCAAGGGCGTAGGATTGAGCCCATGGGCATGGACACCCTCCTGTTGGACTCTGGCGCGGTCACTGAGGCACAGGTCGAGGAAGCTCGAACCCAGTCTCAGCGGACCGGTGAGCGGATCGACCGCGCATTGGTGCGTATGGGCCATGTCTCCGCCCGGGCCGTACTCGAGGCCCTCGCTGGCCAGTTGGCCATGGACATCATCGATCTGGCCGACCATCACCCCGCCGAGTCAGTGACCGAGATGATCCCCTCCCGGCTCGTCTTCCGGCTGCAATGCGTGCCGATTGAAGACGACGGCGTCCGGCTTCGGGTTGCCACCAGCGATCCACTGCAGTTGGCCGAGTTGGACGAGTTGCGACTGCTGACGGGTCGAGAGATCGAACTCGTGTTGGCTGACGACGAAGACTTGCGTGGCCTCATCCGCCGTCACTATGGAGTCGCCGGCGACACGCTCGACGCGCTCGGCGTCGACCGTCACGACTCGCCAGAAACGCTGGTCGCCCCTGAAGACGAGGCCCATGAAGCCAGTGTGATCAAGCTTGTCCGCGACTTGCTGATCGAGGCCGTGCGTGAGCGAGCCACCGACGTGCACATCGAGCCGTTCGAACACAGCCTGTCGATCCGGTATCGGATCGACGGTGTGTTGTCGCCGGCAGGTGTCCCCCCATCGATCAATCAATTCCGCGACGCGATCACCAGCCGACTGAAAATCATGGCCGGTCTCAATGTGGCCGAGCGGCGCCGCAGCCAAGATGGCCGTATCGCCCTGAGGCATGAGGGACGTGAATTCGACCTTCGTGTGTCGATCATTCCAATGGTGCACGGCGAAGGCATCGTGCTGCGAATACTCGAGTCATCGGCAGTGCTGCTGGGGCTGGAACAGTTGGGCATGGAGCCTGAACTGCTCCAACGCTGGGACGACCTCATCGCCCGGCCACATGGCATCCTGCTGGTGACCGGCCCAACCGGTTCGGGCAAGTCGACAACGCTCTACGCCTCACTCAACCGGATCGTGAGCGACTCGGTCAAGGCGATCACCATCGAGGATCCGGTCGAGTACCAGCTCACGGGCGTCAACCAGATCCCCGTCACCGAAGGGGCGATCGATTTTGCCCAAGGCCTGCGGGCCGTGCTTCGGCACGACCCGGACATCGTCATGGTGGGCGAGATCAGAGATCGATTGACCGCCGAAGCTGCCATCCAGGCATCGCTCACAGGCCACCTGGTCTTCTCGACGCTGCACACCAACGATGCCCCCTCGGCCATGCCACGGTTGATCGACATGGGCGTTGAGCCATTTCTGGTGTCCTCAAGCCTCGAGGGCGTGCTGGCTCAGCGTCTGGTGCGGCGTCTGTGCACGTCGTGCGACACCCCGGGAAGTGGTTGCCGGGACTGCCGAAGCACCGGCTATCGAGGCCGTGTCGGCCTGTATGAGCTCATGGCCTTTGACGCGGCCATTCGAGATCAAGTGCTCCAGCGTTCGGCGTCCGGGGTGCTACGGGCTCAGGCGGATGAGCGTGGGCTCCTACTGGGCCTGGAGGCCTCCGGAGCAGCCAAGATTGAGCAGGGCCTGACCACCCAGCAGGAGGTCGCCCGCGTGACCCGATCCCACTGAGGGATTGAATTGGCTCTCGCGACCACGCGGCGGGCCAATCCCGGTATCTTGACGCATCTGGACATCGGGGGGACTATGCCCGATTCCAGGCGATTCATCGCCACGCTCGGAGATTTCAATGGCCATTCGTACTTCCGCCGGCACCGGCGTCATCATCTCGCTGATCGTCTTTGTTCTGCTCACCGTGCTTCTGGCGGTGCTGTCGATTCTGCTTTGGGGCCGTCTACGCGAAGCCCAACAGTCAGTAGACAACGCAGACCAGAATCTTTCGCAGTATGCCTCCTCGAGTGAGCGCACCTCCGACTGGATGGACCTAATCAAGAACCAGAGCGGTCGTAAGTCGGTCGTGGGCTGGCTGCACGATGAGAACGGTCAACTCAAGGGCCTTCTTGGTGGATCATCGAGCGACTCGATGGACAACATCAAAGAGCGGATGGAGGCACTTGGGCTGACACCGGAGAACACGGCGCTTGATTTGATCGCTCGCCAATCACGTCAGTTGGGTGAAGCCACCTCCGCACGCAGCCAGCTCGAAGAGCGTGTAAACGTCGCAGAGGGCGCCGTCAGTGACCTGCAGAAGCGACTGAATGAAGTCGAAGAGTTGAACAACAAGGTGGCGCAGAAAGCCTCCGACGCACTGGAGCCCTTCCGCGATGCAGAAACTCGGCACGACGCCCGCATCAACGAGGCAATCAGTGAGTTCAAGAAGGCCGAAGCGCGCACGCGAGATCGCTACACCGACCAGATCGACAGCCTCGAGACCGAGAACGACGACTATCGCCGACGGAATCACACGCTGCAGTCACGTCTGGCCGATTTGGACTCCACCTTCACCCGCAACCGCGTCATGACGACCGACCCCAGCCTGCTTGCAGATGGTCGGGTCATCGAGGTCGTGGGCTCCGATCGGGTCTATCTGGATCGAGGCAAACGTGATCACGTCATGCTCGGCATGACGTTTGAGGTCTACGACGACCCGACCCAGATTCAACCCGACGAAGATGGCAAGTTCCCTCCCGGCAAGGCGAGCATTCAGGTGCTCAAGGTTGGCGATTCAACCTCGACCGCCAAGATCACTCGCACCTCGCCTCGCCAGCACGTGCTGGCCAATGATGTCTTCGCCAGCCTCGCCTACTCACCTGACTACAAGTTCCTGTTCCTTGTGCATGGCGCGTTCGACGTCAACAAGGACGGCATCTCCACGACGGAGGAAGCCGAGCACCTGCGCGATCGCATTCGTCGCTGGGGCGGCGCAGTCGTCGAAGGCGATGCAATCCCGGGCAATCTCGACTTCCTCATTCTGGGAGACCAGCCCAAGGCGCCCGAGCGGCCTCAGGGGGCATCGCTCTCTCAGCAGGAGTGGCAGGATTACACCCGCCGCCGACAGGTCTATGAGACTTACCAGAACCTGTTTGACACAGCCCGTGAGGCCCGAATCCCGGTTCTGAATCAGAATCGTTTCGAGGTGCTCTCCGGCCAGCACGGCTGACGGACATCACTCCACCCTCATGCCCACCAAGGGCGAGGGGCTACTCATGGGCTCCACACGAACGCCCCTGCGAAACCTGGCCGAGTACATCCCGGCCCGGGCTCTGGCGTCGGTGATTCGGTGCTTTCCGCCAGAACGCAATCAGTCAACAGCTGACTTGGCCGCAACGATCTACGCCCGCTGCACGCCTCGACGAACGGCCAGAGCCACGGATAACGTCAAGCGGTCCATGCCCCACTTGTCTGACCGACAAGCTCAGCAGTTGGCTGTGGATTCGATTTGCCATCTATTCCGTCTGGCACTCATGGATGCCATGCAGATGGACCGGGTGATTCACCCCGATCGTTGGTGGCACCATCTGGACATTCGACAGGCATCCCGTGCACGGGCGGTGCTGATGGGCGATCGTCCGGCGATTCTCGTCACTGGACATCTGGGTAACTGGGAACTGCTGGGATTTGCTCTATCGATGCTCGGCGTGAAGCTGCACGCGCTCGCTCGCCCACTCGACAACCCTCTCCTCAATCGCTGGCTCCTGGGCATTCGAGAAGCGTGGGGCCTGAAGGTGCTGACGAAGTTCGGTGCCGCCCCGCGCATGCAGGCCATTCTCGACCGCGGTGAGCACCTTGCCTTCATCGCTGATCAGAACGCCGGCGATCGGGGCATGTTCGTGCCGTTCTTCGGTCGGCTCGCATCGGCCTACAAGTCGATCGCCTTGTTGGCCATCACCCAGAAACTGCCGGTGGTTGTAGCCGGTGCATTTCGCGTGAAGCGTGGCATCCACTACCGGCTGGAAGTACAGGAAGTCATCGAGCCTGAGCAGTGGAGTGATCACGATAATCCGGTCTACTGGCTCACTGCCCGGTACACATGGGGCCTGGAACAACTCGTCAAACGGCACCCCTCGCAGTATCTCTGGTTACATCGCCGCTGGAAGAGCCGGCCGCGGCACGAACGCAATGGAACAGAGATGTCTGCCGCACTCGAGCGACGCATTCGAGGGCTCGATTGGCTTGATGCCTCGGAGCAGGACGGGGTCATCCAACGATCCAACGCCGAGGCGATTGACGGACCCGGGTCGAACAACTGATACTCCTTCGATGCCTGGCTCACTTCAGAACCGAAGAATTCTGGTCGTGGACGACGATGAGGACATTCGCGCCGGCATCGTGCTGGCGCTGCAGGCTGATGGGGCATCAGTTACCGAGGCTGCCGACGGCAATGAGGCGGTAGACCTACTTGCCGGTGACACACCAGAAGCCGTTGTGCTCGATCTCATGCTCCCGGGGCGTAGTGGTTTTCTGGTGCTGGAGGAGGCTCAGGGATGCACGCCACGGCCGATCGTGATCATGGTCACCGCCAATGAGGGCCGACGCCACGAGTCGTGGGCCCGCACACAGGGCGTGGATGACTATTTCGTCAAGCCGGTTCCGTTGGGGCGGCTCTCTGACCGCCTCGCCCAACTGCTGGGTGAGCCATCCTGATAGCATCTCCCACCTATGGCGCAGCAATTCGTCATTCTGGCCCGTACCGGCAACGGCGACGCCCCGCTTGGCAGCCGCAAGGAGATTGTCTCGCGACTGGCCGGCCTCAATACGTGCCCTGAGACCGACGGCGAGGATGTGCTCTGGGGGCCGGGCATCCGCATTGATCTTCCGCCGGATCAGGATCCGGTCAGGCAGATGCTGCTGGGCATCGTCGAAGAGGAGATCGCCTGGCTCGTCATCATGCGATTGGCCCGTGAGTGCCAGTGGCGAGTCGTCGATATGGAAACGGGCGACGAACTGGTGCCAGAGTGACCAACCCCACCAAGGGTGATCTCGAAGCGAGCGGGGAACTTGATGAAGGGCAGCAGGGACTGCATCTGACACGCCTTGACGGTGAATCTGCATTCGCCGGGGCGATCGCGATGGCGGTGAACTACCGAGGTGACGTCACTATCGAGCAGCAGCAAGGTGAGCGCATCGTGTGCTTCGTGTTCGATCGTACAGACACCCTGATTCGATACATGACCTCTTCCGGCGTGCGAGCGTCCATCTCGATCGATGAGGTGGAAGGCATCGTTTTCAGCGGCAAGGACCCGGCCGTTGGAGTCACCTTTGAGCGGTGGATCGAGCGATACGTCGAGCGCACACTTGCGGGGGAAGAAGCCTCACTGCACGGTGATGAGTCGGCCTGACTCAGGCCGCCAATCGGTCTCGTAGCGCAACGTCGATGCCGATCCACTGCCCCCCGCCGGGGCCATCCAGGACGACGGACTCAACGCCCATGCCTCGAAGCTGAACAAGCATTGAATGCAGTTCCTCCGGGCCTACGCCGACGACGGCTGATCCGGGGTCGGCTACGAGTCGGGGCCCCATGGCAGTGGCCCGAGCCTGAGCACGGTACATGTCTGTGAACAACCGAAGACTGGGTTGGTCGTTGACAATCTCGATCAGCGGGGTCTCGGGAGAGACTGGATCACGCAGCAGGAAAAGTTGATCCACCGGTTGCAGCGTGGTGACGTGTGTTGCCATTCGCAACGCACCTGCCATCGCCTCAAGCGGCAGCTTGACGCTGCGGGGACCGTGATTCACTCGAACCCAATTCAGGCCTCGCTCACCCAGACGTGCCAGCAGCGCGGCCATCGACCGACGTGAGCAACTCGCTGAACGAACGTCCATGTCCAGCGAGGGTTGGATCCAACCTTGCAACGCCTGATTTGCCTTGCGTCGTGTGGTGAACAGGAGCAGCACTGGGACATCGTCTTCCAGCACCAGATACGGCATGCAGTCGCCATCCAGACCAAGCACCGGCAGATGCCACCTGCTGCGAGCACCGCAGAACTCGACTGCCTCTCGCGGCCCTCGGGCATGGTGGAGGCGATGTCTCATGGTTGACCGGTCGCGGCGTTGGGACGGCATCTTTGATTCTCCGATGGATGAGCACCTGCGTCTCCAGTCCGAGAATCCTCAACGCTCGCGGTCCATTCACGGTTCGATCGAAACTCCAATTTGCCGCCCACCGCCCAGATCGAGCATCTCGCTGGGGCCAGCATCTCCCAACCAAGGGCGACGACCTTGAACGAGCGGGGCGTCCTCTTCCATCAGATCCTCCAGTTGCTGTAATGGGCCGCCAGCTGCCAGTGTTGGAGCACACGCAAGTAGGCCTCTTGTATAGGGATGCGCCGGAGTGTCGAGCACCTCACTTGCCCCTCCACGCTCACAGATGCGCCCATGTCGCATGACGACGATGTCATCCGCCCAGCCCCGCACCGCGGCCAGATCGTGGCTCACAAGCAGCACGGATGCGCCCGCCGCGGCCTTCTGTGAGAGTTGGTCGAGCACCAACTGGCGGGTCAGTGGATCGAGGGCCGTCGTTGGCTCGTCAGCCAAAATCACCTCCGGGTCAGGGGCAAGCGCCATGGCAACCAGCACTCGTTGACGCATGCCGCCACTGAGTTGGTGGGGCCATGATCGCAAGAGTTTTTCAGGCCGAGGAAGGCCAACTGCCCCCAGCGCCTCCACACACCAACGCCCGGAGGCATCTGCGCCCGGCCGCCGCAGACGCGACTCCTTCAACTGGGCGTCGATCCGCATGACCGGATTCAGCGCTGTCATGGGCTCCTGAAACACGACCCCGATTTGACGGCCGCAAACCGCTCGTCGCTCACGCGGTGGGAGTTGCTCAAGCAACCGCTGGTTCAGACTGATCGACCCTCCGGTCACTCGAACCCCACCGGGCAGCAGACCAGCGATGGCGAGCAGGGTCATCGACTTGCCCGACCCACTCTCACCCACCAACGCCACTCGACGAGCGGAAGTCAATTGCAAAGACACATCCTTGATGATGCTCGAGCCAGCACGCGACTCGAGGGTGAGCCCGGTGATCGTCAACTGAGCGCTCATGCGTTGGCATCCGCGTATCGAGGGTCTACTCGAGCTCGGAGTGACTCGCCCATGATGGTCAGCGCCACAAGCGTCCCTGCAATGAGCAGGCACGGTGGAATCAGCAACCACCAACGAAAACGAACCGGATTGAGTTCTGACAGCCCAGAAGCCGCCAACGCGCCCCAACTTGGAAGCGGCTCCCGAATGCCGATTCCCAGAAAGGACAAGAATGCTTCAGCCAGCATCGCCGTGGGCACGATGAGTGCTGACCATGCCAGCACCGGCGGCGCCAGCCAGGGCAGGTAGTAGCGTCGCACCAGCCGCCACTTTGAGACACCAACGATCCGAGCGGAGTCCATGAATGGCCGCACCTTCAAACTGAGCACTTGACCTCGAACCACCCGGGCCAGCGTCAACCAGCCCACTGCCCCGATGGCGAGAAAGAGCGCCGCCAGATCAAGAAACAGACGGGCAGAGGGTGAGTCGATACCAAGTCGATCCCGCAGACCATCAAAGGCAACTGCCAACACCACCACCAACAACACCGAGGGCAGCCCGTAGAGCACGTCCACGATCCGCATGAGCAGTGCATCTACCCGAGGCCGAGCCAAGCCGGCGGCAAGGCCCCATGCCGTGCCCAAAATGAGGGCAGTTCCGGCAGCGCACACGCCCACAAGCAGCGAGATTCCGCCACCCAACAGCAGGCGAGCGCCAAGATCACGACCGAGCCGGTCGGTTCCGGCGAACCCGTGCGATCCGGGTGCCTGGAGCGCCAACTTGGGATTTGTGGCTTCGAAACGGCGCGGGGCGGCGGCATCGTCGCCCATCCGCTCAAGTGTCCAAGGCAGTGACAGAATGGTGGCCGCGACGACAAGGGTCAGGAACCCGCCAGCCAGCCAGACGCCCAATTGTCCTGTGCCCTTCATTTCCGCCGCAGGCTACCTGCGCGACGATGTCAGGGTGAGGCGAGCGACTCCATCCGACTCTGCACCAACTCGTCGATGCGGCCGCGATCGACTTCAAGTTCCGACTCAAGCCCTTCCAAGTGGGCTCGAAGTCGCTGTGCGAACAGGGCTCGATTCTCAAGGCTGGTCACCACCTGAGCTCGAACCATGGCCTCAAGTTGCCCCTGCAGTGATGCTTCGATCGCTGCGTTTGCCGGATCGTCAGACATGGAAGCTCGCCTTGCATCGACTGCGAGGGAAGCGACTGTCGCCTCCAGATGAAGTTCGCGGATCTTGCGTTGATAGAGCTCTGGGTCATCCATGCGCAGATCCGCAAGGCCCGAGAGCATCGGGCCCAACCGCCTGAGGACGATCTCGAATGCCTCGGGGTCGATCTGGCACATGGAACGCAATTGCTCAGCGAGGGCCGGGTCGATCTGGTCTGCCACGTCGAGATAGCGGTCGATGAACTCAGGCGCAGTAACTTCATTCGATGCGCTCAAGTGCATGGTGCTGCGAACACCCACAAGCCCTGACACGACAACGGCAATGAGTATCCACAAGCGATGACTTCGTTGAATTCGCATCACGAGGCGCCTCCTGTGATATTGGCCACTGTGAGCAATTCAGACTCGACGCGTTCCAGTGGTGTGTCGTCGGCGATGATGCCCAATTGCGTGCTCTGACCTGATCGAACCGTATTCACGACCGTCTCCAGATCACCCAAGGCATCTTGCCAATCCATGTCCTGCACCTGCATCAAGGTCAGCATGGCGCCGTCGCGCCACTGGAATGGACCCGCTGCGACAAGCGCACCAGTGGGGCGATCCCCCGGCGCAAGTGCGATGGGCATGGCCGTTGTCTCAAACTGGCGTGCCGCTGGCTGGGCCCAAAATCCCAGCACGATGGCCAACGCAAGGCCGGCGGCCACGGCAAGGCGAGCGGCCACCGTGGTCAGCCGCAGCCGGCGAGGCCCTCGAGAACGGCCTTCTGCCAGCAGCGGCAGTGAAGCCTCCAGCACACGCCCCACCAGGCCCTCAGCCGCAGACCTGGACGAAGAGACGCCCGGCGCCGTCTCGTCAAGCTCGGTCATGAGCCGGCGGTCGGTGTCGTTCATCCGGGGGTCGAGTCGGTCTTCAGCCATGGGGGTACTGCTCCAACGCCCATGCAGGGGCCTCTATTGCTCATCGGCTTCAGACTCGAAGCCGTACTCGGGAAAAACGTCGCCGAGCTGGTCCCGCAGCCGCCTCACAGCCCGGAAATGGCGTGCCAGCAGCGTGCCGACTGGTGTTTCGAGCACCTCGGCGATCTCCTTGAATCCCAGCCCCGAGACGTGCCGCAGGTGGAGAATCTCCTGATCCTGATCCGAGAGCCCCCGGACAGCCTCCCAGAGCACGCCGGCTCGATCAGCCTCAATGGGTGCATGAGATGGCCGATCTGCTCGGCCCGTGTCCTCGGTATCGGGGAAGCCCGTCTCGCCGACAGGTCGAGCCTGCCGGCCTCTGCGACGCATCTCGTCGCGAAGCTTGTTCATGGCGATTCGAAACACCCACGCTTCGAATCTCCCCTGCTCCACATAGTCGTTGATCCGCTGAGCGATCGTGCAGAAGACGACCTGCGTGAGTTCTTCAGCCAGTTCATGGTCTCTGGCATTTGCCACAATCAGGGCGTGCACTCTGGGCGCAAGTTCGGAGACGAGTTGAGACCAGGCCTGGTCATCACCCTCGGCGGCACGTTCGAGCAGATTGGCGTAGTCGATAGCCAGGACCGTATCCCGATGTCTGAAGCGCAGCGGCCCTGATGCAGTCCCGGTGGACCACTTAGACTGCCGCATCCATGCTCAGTCTGCTGCAGGATACGCTTGCGACCACTGATCCCGTCGGGCTACCGCTGGCCAGTGCCCTGTTGGTGGGCGGGCTGGTGGGTTTGCTGGCCGGCGGACACCTGTTGGTTGAAGGAGCGGGATCACTCGCTCGGCGGCTGGGCGTGACGCCCCTGATGGTGGGGCTGACAATCGTGGCCTTTGGAACCAGCGCCCCGGAATTGGCTCTGAATGTCGTTGCCGTCTCGGCGTCTGAAGCTGGGGCGATGCTGGCCTGGGGCAACATCATCGGATCGAACATGGCCAACGTAGGGTTGGTGCTGGGGATGGCCTGCCTGATCGCCCCACTGTCGATCAAAGGGCAGGCGCTCAAACGAGATCTACCGCTGCTGATGATCACTACCGCGGGGTTCATCGCGCTCTTGCTGCTGACGCCTCATCATGACGGAGGGGCGGGGCTCTCACGTATCGACGGGGGCATCCTGCTGGGCGGATTCATAGCCATAACGGCTGCCTGGTTCATCTCCGGAAGGCGGCATCAAGACGAGTCAATGGAAGTCGCCGGTGGGGCGTCGCTCGAAGGCGTGCGTCGTCTGGGGCCAAGTCTGGGCATGGTGCTCATCGGGCTGGCGCTATTGCTGTCAGGCGCATGGGCAGCTGAATCCGGGGCTGTTGACATTGCCCGCCATCTGGGCGTGCCCGAGGTCATCATCGGCCTGACCATCGTGGCTGTGGGTACAAGCCTGCCCGAGGTTGCCATGGCTTTGATCGGCACGCGACGGGGGGAGACCGATCTGGTGATCGGAGCGGTCATCGGATCCAACCTCTTCAACCTCGTGTTGGTCATGGGTGTGACAGCCTTGATTCGGCCGATCCCCATGCCCGCTGATGGAGGCATCTCGCTGGCCGCCATGGGGCTGCTCACGGTGATGGTTCTCTTTGTGCTGACGCCCCCTGGCAGACTTGGAAAAGTCTGGGGCATGACCGCCCTGCTGCTTTGGGCAGGCGCAATCACCTGGTCCGCCCTCGCCTGAGGGCGGCCCGCCTTGATGTGATGATTGCCCGGCAGAGGCCAGTTCCACCTTGCGCAGAGGGGAACGTGAGCGACTGAACCCCTCCCTCACGTGGGCAGATCGTCCCAGTCTTGATGCCCTCCGCCAGCTGGAGGTGGCCCAGGATCGACATAGGCCGGCCCCGCATCGCCCCAGGCGGTGTTGCCTGCGCCCGGCGGCGGTGTTCGATCGATGTAGTCTCGGAATCGAGTGCTGGACGACTCCCACGTCAATCGCACTCGCCCGGTCGGGCCGTTCCTCTGTTTGCCGATGATCACCTCAGCGACATTCAGTAGATCTGGGTGCTCTTCCTTCCACTCCTCGTCGGTGTGGTAGTAGGCCTCGCGGTGCAGCAGCAGGACGACATCGGCGTCTTGTTCAATAGCGCCAGATTCTCGCAGATCGCTCAATCGTGGTTCATGGTCTTCACGCTGGGTGGCTGCTCGATTGAGCTGACTCAGGCAAACCACCGGCACGTGCAACTCACGAGCCAGCGCCTTGATGCCGCGGCTGATCTCGCTGACCTCCTGCTGCCGAGACTCCACCCGACCGCCGGTGGACATGAGCTGCAGGTAGTCGATCACGATGGCTTTGATGCCGTGCTGCTGGTGCATGCGTCGAGCCTTGGCCCGCAGTTGCAGGAGCGTCAAGCCCGGCGAGTCGTCGATGTACAGCGGCGCGTTCTCCAGTTCCCCACAGGCTGAGAACAGTGCCCGGAACTCATCCTGACGCAGCGACCGCGACCGCATGCGATCACCACTGATACCCGCTCGTGAACACAGCAGTCGCTGCACGAGTTGCTGGGCCCCCATCTCCAGTGAGAACACCCCCACGGCCTGTCCGGTGGTCGCCATGTTCTCTGCGATGTTCAGGGCGAGGGCCGTCTTGCCCATGGACGGGCGTGCAGCCAGAACCAACATCTCACCAGGCTGCATGCCTCCGAGCATGTCGTCCAGCCGCGAGTACCCCGTGGCCACGCCGGTGAGCGTCTGTCCGTCTGATTGCTCGATTCGCTCGACGGTTTCGCGAATGAGCCGTGCCAGATCTGCGGTACGGCGAGTCTGTGCCTGTTGGGCGATTTCGAAGATTCGACGTTCAGCTTCATCGAGCAGATGCGGCGCCTCATCGGGGCGTTCATGGGCATCGCGAAGAATGTCGTGCGCCGCCGCGATGAGCTGACGGAGCATCGACTTGTCACGAACAATTCTGGCGTAGTGCGTGGCATGCGCCGCTGTGGGCGTGCCCTCGGCAAGCGTCATCAGGTACTCGGTACCTCCGATCGCCTCGAGCGTGCCTCGGTCGGTGAGCACCTGCTGCAACTGCACGAGGTCTACGGCCTGACGCTCGTCGTAGAGAGAGATCATCGTCTCGTACAGTTCGCCATGCCCCGGACGGGAGAAGTCGGCACGCCCACTGAGCATCTGCACAACTTCACCGCAGGCGTGGGGCTCCAGCAGGATGGCCCCGAGCACGCTCATTTCAGCCTCGATGGATACCGGCGGCGACATCTCCGAGAGCATGCCGATCGCTGCTCGGGTGCCACTGCGGTGATCCGAGGGGACGCCCTGCCCTTGTGTCGCCGTCATCGTCTCTTCCAACGCCACGTGGTGGCGGGCACGGGGGGTGTGGTCAGTCGACGGATGTTTCGACCGACTCGATCCCGGTGAACTCGATCTCATCAGTATCGACGGCCTGCCGCATCAGCCGCCCGACCTTGAACTTCACTGTCTTGCGAGCGGGCACTGGCACGCGCTCGAGCGTTCTGGGGTTCTGCGCCATCCGAGCCGCTCTCTCGCGAATCTCGAACACGCCAAAGTCTCGGAACTCGAGACGATTCCCATCACCCAACTCATTGATCACGTTGTCCAGGAATGCCTGAATGACGTCTCGTACTTCAGCCCGCTTGAGGTCGGTCTGATGTGCAATGCGATCAACGAGATCCTTCTTTGTAACGGTCCCCATCGGTGCTCCAACTCCCGCGTTCAGACGTTTCTCTGGAGCACCACATCGACCAAAGTCGATGCGTCTCCTTTACTCCCAAGGCCAGTATGTCCCCTCACATGCCCCTCCGTCAAGGATCGACGGGCGGTTTCCGGCCCCTCGAGGGCTGTTCAGGCACGAAAGTCTGCGCCACGAGCAGTAGACTCGGCCGCTGGACGGCACCTGCATCCCCAGACCATCCACTAGAGACCCTCAATGGACGTCATCATCTGCGGCGGAGGCGATATCGGCGGCTCGGCGGCCCAAGTGCTTGCTGGGGCGGGTGATGCCGTCACGATCATCGAGTCAGACGACGATCGTGCGCAAGAACTGCAGGAGCATCTGGACGTGGCCATCGTCCATGGCTCAGGCTCCACAGCAGACACATTGCGTGCAGCAGGCGTGGCACATGCCGATGCGGTCATTGCGACCACTGCGACAGATGAAGTCAATCTGGTCATCTCCGCAGTTGCCGACGCCCTGGGTGCGGCACGAACGATGGCGCGAGTTGATCACAGTGGGCTGCTCCGCGACGGTTCATTGGATTACGCCAACATGTTCTGCGCGGGTCGGCTCTTCTCGCCAGACAGAGCGCTGGCACGCAGCATGGCAGCGAGGTTGCGCAATCCAGAGGCAAAGGCCATCGAGCACTTTGGTGGTGGCATCGAACTGCAGCAATTCGAGGTTGACGAGGCCGCATCTGCTTGCGGCAGCAGACTTCGCGACATCACGCTGCCCGAGGGCACCCGGCTGGCGGCGCTCACCCGCGAGGGCCGCACCAGGCTGCCCACGGCCGACACCCGGCTGCTGGCAGGCGATCTTGTGCTGCTTGCCGCCCAGCAGGAGGTCATGCAGGAAGCCCACGACATGCTCGGCCGTGGCACCTTCGGCAGACGCAACATCGCTATCTACGGCAGTGGCCCCGCAGCCATCTGGCTCTGCCGCATGCTCGGATCAGCAGCATTCAACATCCGGCTCTTTGAACCGGATCGCGATCGTGCGCAGGAACTGGGGGAGCAACTTGAGCAGATCACGGTGCTCTGCAGCGACCCCGCCCGGCCGGAGGTGTTTGACGACGAACATCTCGAACGCGTGGATGCGTTCATCTCCACAGGAACCGACGAACAGAATCTGCTTGCTTGCGGATACGCCGCCCGCATGGGCATTGCGCAAGTCATGCCGGTGCTGCGCCGTGGTGAGTTTGCCCCATTGCTTGAGCGGCTTGGCGTTCCCGAGTCGTTCAACCCTCGCACCGCCGCGGTGCGGGAGATCACGCGATTCCTGCGGGCAACCACGTTCGACCGAATGCAGGAGTTCACTGGTGGCGCGCTACTGTTGGTTCGAGGCACCCTCGGGGCGAACTCTCCGTTGGCGGGGTCCATCTTGCGAGACGTGGCGATCCACCCACCTGTGATCATCGCCGCAGCCGAACGCAGCGACGGCACCGCATTTGTACCTGGCCCTGACACCGTGCTTGACGTTGGCCGCAGAGTGATGGCGATTGCAGATCCTCAAGACGAACAGCACGTTCGGAGGCTGCTGGACATCGGAGCTGCTGGATGAATCTGAAGTTCCTCGCCGCGCAACTGGGCCGCATCGCACAATTGCTCGGCCTCGTCTTGTCCGGCATCGCAGCGCTGTTCGTGATCGTTCCGGGCGCCGACATGAACTTCATTGATGCGGGGGAATTGAGCCTGCTGGCGACTGGGGTGCTGTCACTGGCCTCCGGCACGGGCCTCTGGCTCTGGGGCAAAGGCGCACGCATGGTTCGCACCAGAAGCCTGCAGGGCGATGAACTGGTGCGGCCCTATCGAATGTCACGCCGAGATGCCGCCTTGCTCACGACCACCGCGTGGCTCGTAGGGTCGCTCGTCGCGGGGCTCCCCTTTCTGCTCTGGGCGTCACTCTCGGGTGATGCCCCAGACGCGCACCCCTTTCGCAGCGCAGTGAATTGTTGGTTCGAGGCGGTCAGCGGGCTGACCACGACTGGCGCTACCATCTTGAGCGACATCGAAGCGTTGCCTCGATCACTGCTCTTTTGGCGATCGATCATCCAGTGGTTGGGCGGGCTGGGAATCCTCATGCTCTTCGTGGCACTGCTGCCAGGGCTGGGCATCGGCGCCAAGCGGCTGTTCAGGTTCGAGGCACCAGGCCCCTCGCCAGACGGGCCAAGGCCGTCAGTACGTGATGCCGCTCGCACACTGTGGCGGATCTACCTGGGCCTGACGGTCGCCATGTTCGTGCTGCTCATGCTCGGGGGCATGGAGTGGTTTGACTCGGCGAACCACACCTTCACGACGCTGGCAACGGGTGGCTTCAGCACCCGCAATGCGAGCCTCGCTCGCCCTGAATCGATGTTCGCCGAGATCGTGATCGTGGTCTTCATGGTGGCGGCCGGTTCGAACTTCGGTGTGCTTCATGCCATGTTCCGCGGCCGCTGGAAGACCGTGCTGCGCGATACCGAGTTCAAGGTTTACCTGGCGCTGCTCATTGTCGGCAGCCTGGTGTGCACGATCGCCCTGACCACTGCAGGGCAGCCGCTCGTCCTCACCGACGGAGCAGAGGTGCCCGCCACTACTGGAGAGGCAGTTCGGGCAGCCACGTTCACCGTGGTTTCGCAACAAACAACCACCGGCTTTGCCACCGTGGACTGGGACCTGTGGCCATTTGCCGCAAAGGCCTTCATCATCGTGCTGATGTTCGTTGGTGGGTCGGCCGGGTCAACCGCCGGTGGTGTGAAAGTGGTGCGGGTCTGGATTGCCCTTCGTACCTTGTGGGCAGAGTTGGAACGATTCTTCCGGCCCGACGTGGTGCGACCGCTGCGAGTGGCCGGGCAGGTTGTTGATGATCGACAACAGATGCTCGTACTGGTGCATCTGCTGGGCACCCTGCTGCTGCTGGGGCTGGGCGCTGTGGCACTCATGGCGCTGGAGTCCAGTCGAGGCGAGATGAGTTTCACGACGGCGGCGAGCGCATCTCTGGCCACGATCTGCACCGTGGGTCCGGGTATGGATGCGGTGGGCGCCCTGAGAAATTACGACTGGTTCAGCGACGCCTCAAAGGGCCTGCTGTGCCTGCTCATGCTGATCGGTCGGCTGGAGTTGTTCGCTCTGGCGGCACTGGCGCACCCGCGATTCTGGCGCGAACAGTAACCCGAGACTCACATGGGCTTGTCGGACACCGTCTGGTCGAACACTTCCAGCAGTTTGGCCTTATCGAAGATCATCTCGTTGCGGGTCAGACCGACCACTTCATATCGCGGCGTCAATTCGATCGCATCCACAGGGCAGGCTTCCTCGCACATGCCACAAAAGATGCATCGCAGTTCGTCGATGTCGAACTGCTTGGGGTACTTCTCGCGATCTTCCCAAGGCGAGGCCTCTCCCACGATGTGAATACAGTTGGCCGGACAGGCCGTGGCGCACATGAAGCAGGCCACACAGCGAACTCGTCCATCTTCGTCTCGGTTGAGCCGGTGCACACCGCGGAAGGTCTCCCGGCACTGTCCGCCGGCCTCAACATCCCGGTGATCCCGCTTCTGTTCGGGGTATTGCACGACATGGATGTTCTTCGTGTTGGACCCGTCCCGACCCACATTGCCCAGCAGGTGCCGGAAAGTGGTACCCAGACCCTTGAAGATGGCCGGCAAAAACAGCCGTTCCGACCGCCCCATTGGAGCGGGATTGACGTCGATGATGTCCTTGGGGTCGATGGCCATTGACCGATCATGGTATCGCCAGAGTGCGGCGGTCGGCTGGCATCCTCGGCATGTACCATCCCGCGATGCTTCCTTCTGGCGGATCATCGAATTCGGACACGGCCGGCATCTGGCGGATGACCGGCCTGGGCTGGACGATGCTCTGTGAGATCCTCGCCGGGGGGCTCGTGGGCTGGGGGCTGGATTGGCTCCTGGAAACCGACCGCGTCTTTCTCATCATCGGGCTCATCGCCGGTGTGCTGGTAGGCATGACCGGATTCATTCGCGCAGCCCTCAAAGAGACCCGGCGAAACGAGTCCAAGGGGGAGAAAAGTGACTGAGCAGCCCAAGGTCTCACTGCCCAGGAACGCCTTGCTGCAGGCCGATGTGGCGGGGCTGGTCGCAGGCGGTCTGTTGGGCGCTGGAGGCGGTCTGCTGGCGGGGCAGGACATGACTTGGGCCCTGTCCGCGGCTCTGGGGTCGGCCATAACTGGGGTCGTTGCGATGGTCGGGACCGGCCTGATCCGGCCCCAGCAAGAGCGGCCAGTGCTGCTGTGGGCGAATCTCCTGATTGCCCTTGCCTCAGGGCGTCTGGTGGTGTCCGTGGGGGCCTGTCTGTTGCTATACTTCGCGGCTCAATTGCCCGTGGCAGCGCTGCTCACCGGCATGCTTTTGACGCTCGTCATCGTCCTCATCACAGAGACCCGGATCGCAGCCGCCCGCTTCTCCAAAGCAACGCCTGCAGCCTCGAAGACAGACCAGTCCGAATCCTGATTCGACATGCTCCAACTGTTTCTAGCCGCCGGAAACCCGATCAACCACGTCACCGACAAGAACGTGGTGGCGCTGACCGATGAGTACAACCTCACGCTGCACATGGTCAGCCTTGTGGTTGCTTGCTTTGTCGGCCTGTTCGTGCTTTTGATTTCAGCCAAGGCCATCGGCACGGGCAAGGAAGACCTCGGCACGCCCCGCTACCTGACCAAGGGTCGTCTGCCGCAATTGGTCGAAGTCATCACGCTGTACCTGCTGGAGAACGCCATCAGGCCGGTGCTGGGGCACGACGCCGACAAGTTCACCCCCTTCCTGCTCTCGATCTTCTTCTTCGTGCTCACCTGCAACCTGATGGGCCTCATCCCCATCGTCGATGTGCAGCACCTCGCGGGCCACTTCGGCATGATCGATGCACACTGGGCCCTCGTCGGTGGCACGGCCACCAGTTCTCTGGGGGTCACCCTGGGGCTGGCGCTCTTCTCATTCGCCGCGATTCAATATCAGGGATTCAAGAGCCTGGGGGTCAAGGGCTGGTGTCATCACTTGGCCGGTGGTGCCCCGCTCTATCTGCTGCCGATCATGCTTCCCGTCGAGTTGATGGGCATGATCATCAAGCCCGTGGCGCTGGCCATTCGACTCTTCGCGAACATGCTGGCCGGGCACACGTTGCTGGCAGTGGTCGCCGGCTTCGGCGTCACAGCCTGGAACCTGTCCACAGGCAACGTGCTGGTCACTGGCAGCATCGAGCTGGTGGCCGTCGTCGCTGCCATCTTGATCTCCTTCCTGGAGCTCTTCGTCGCATTCCTTCAGGCTTTCATCTTCATGTTCCTCACCACCGTGTTCATTGGGCAGATGACCCATCACCACGATGACCACAGTGATGCACATGGCGAGGAAGGCATCCATGATCATGACGGTCTGCCCGATGGGCTGGCCAAGGTCAAGATCACCTGAAATCGAACCACCTGGCGGCCTCAGTGGGATGCCGCCTTTCACTCTTACTTCCCAAGTGGACGCGTCCCACATCGTCCAAGGTCCTACGGGGCCCACTAGCAAAGCAATTTCGAAAGACAGCCATGAAGAACATCGTCACGACCGCTCTGGCGCTCCTCGGACTCGCCCTCGTCGCCGACCCCGCGATGGCCGCTGAGGGCGCTGCAGCCGCCGCCGCAACCGGCGCTGGCCTCAAGGGCATTGGTGGCGGCATCGCTGCCGGCTTCGCCGTCGTCGGTGCCGGTATCGGTATCGGCCGCATCGGTGGTGGTGCAGTGGAGTCCATTGCACGCCAGCCCGAAATGGCAGGCACCATCGGCACCAACATGATCATCACCGCGGCCCTCGTCGAGGGTGTTGCCCTCTTCGCCGTGGTCGTTGGTCTGCTGGCCATCCTCGGCTGATCTGGAATCGTCCGACCGCTCCGGAGCCTCGCTAGTGCGGGGCTCCGGGGCACCGGACCCAGTCCCGGAGCACCACGATGCTGCACATGATTGCCGCCGACGCAGGAGCTGGCCCAGTTGATATCAACTGGCTGAGCCTCGTCACCACAATCGTCGTCTTCATGCTCTTCTTCGCCGTGGCCGCCACGATGGTGTGGCCGAAGATCCTCAAGGGTCTTGACGAGCGAGAGCAGAAGATTCGCGAGGAGATCGAGTCTGCCGAGGCCGCCCGTGCCGAAGCAGCCGAGTCGCTGGCTCGCCAAGAAGCGGCGCTCAATGAGGCCCGTCGCGAGGCCAAGGCCATGCGTGAGCAGGCCAAGGCTGATGCAGAGGCCTATGCCCGAGACCTGCGTCTCCAAGCTGAAGCCGAACTCGATGCCTTGCGCAAGCAGGCGCATCGAGAGGTTGATGTCGCACGCGAAGCGGCGATCAAAGACCTCTCCGCCCACGCTGCAGAGTTGGCCACCGCCGTCGCAGGCCGAATCATCGAGCGGGAACTCTCGTCCGCAGATCAGCAGGATCTCGTCGAGTCATCCATGAAGGAGATGGCATCGGCCCCCTTGGGCTGATCCCCCCCGATGGCCTCAAACGCCGACACGATCGCCAAGGTCTACGCTCGAAGCATCTTCGAGCTCGCCCATGATGCGGGCGGGCAGGAGAAGACGCTCGAAGTCACTGATGAACTCGAACAAGTGGTGGAACTGATGCGGGGCGATGAACGCTTCGCACGGTTCATCGAGTCGCCCGTTGTCAACGCCGCCCGACGAGCCACTTCGATTCGATCGATCTTCGAAAACCGCATCAGTGACCTGACCCTGAGGTTCATGCTGGTGCTGAACACCAATGGGCGGTTGGGGCATCTGGATGCTGTCCATGAAGCGCTCGTTGACCTCGTGCATGAGGCGATGGGCCGCGTCGAAGTTGACGTTTGGACGGCAACCGAGATGAACGATGCCACCCGCCAGCAGGTGACTGAAGGCCTCCGTGGCGTACTGGGTAAGGACCCGGTCGTTCACGCATGGGTTGACCCCTCGATTCTGGGTGGCTTGAAGATCCGTGTCGGCGACAAGCTGGTTGACGGCACGGTGGCTTCTCGCCTGAGACAACTTGAACACTCCATTCGCAGCGGTGCAGCACATCGCATCGCCGCATCCACCGATTCATTCACCGAGGGTGCTCCCTCCACGGCCAAAGAAACAGGGCCGACCTCCACAGGACAAGAGTCGTGAAGATCAAGACCGACGAAATCACCGCCGTCATCAAGCAGGAGATCGAACAGTTCTCCTCCGAGCTGGAAGTGGCCGAAGTTGGCCGCGTCGTGGAAGTTGGCGACGGAATCGCCCGCATCTACGGCTTGGCCCAGTGCATGGCCGGCGAACTGCTTGAGTTTGACACCTCCAAGGGTCCGGTCATGGGCCAGGCGATGAACCTCGAGGCCGACACGGTCGGCGCCGTGATCTACGGCGACTACCTGTCCGTCTGCGAAGGCGACACCGTCCGTACCACCGGCAATCTTCTTGAGGTGCCCGTCGGCGACGGCATGCTCGGCCGGGTTGTTGACCCGCTGGGGCAGCCCATCGACGGCAAGGGCCCCATCGATAGCACCGCTACTCGCAAGCTCGACATCGTGGCCCCCGGCATCGCTGCCCGGCAGCCCGTGACCGAGCCGCTGCAGACGGGCATCAAAGCTATCGACTCGATGATCCCCATCGGCCGTGGCCAGCGAGAACTGATCATCGGCGACCGCAAGACTGGCAAGACCGCCGTCGGGCTCGACACGATCATCAACCAGAAGAAGTACTGGGGCACTGACGACGCCGTCGTGTGCATCTACGTGGCGGTGGGCCAGAAAGACTCCACCGTCGCCGGCGTGGTTGACACACTGTCCCGTCACGGCGCGATGGAATACACCATCGTCGTTTCAGCCGGTGCCTCCACCGCTGCCCCGCTGCAGTACATCGCCCCCTACGCCGGATGCGCCATGGGCGAGCACTTCATGTGGCAGGGCAAGGAAGGCAAGTCGCCCAAGCATGTCCTGGTGGTCTACGACGATCTGTCCAAGCAGGCCGTGGCCTATCGACAGCTCTCGCTGCTGCTGCGGCGGCCGCCCGGCCGTGAGGCCTACCCCGGCGACGTGTTCTACCTGCACAGCCGTCTGCTTGAGCGTGCCACCAAACTCTCTGATGAGAACGGTGGCGGTTCACTGACCGCCCTCCCGATCATCGAGACGCAGGAAGGCGACGTGTCCGCCTACATCCCGACCAATGTGATCTCGATCACCGACGGGCAGATCTACCTCCAGCCGGAATTGTTCGCCTCGGGTGTGCGTCCGGCCGTGAACGTAGGCATCTCCGTGAGCCGCGTGGGTGGCAACGCACAAATCAAGGCGATGAAGGAAATCGCCGGCTCCCTGCGTCTGGACCTGGCTGCCTTCCGCGAGTTGGAAGCCTTCGCCCAACTGGGTACCGAGCTGGACAAGGCTTCTCAGCAGCAACTCGATCGCGGTGCCCGCATGGTCGAGCTGCTCAAGCAGGGCCAGTATGTGCCCTACGACGTGATCGACCAGTGCATCTCAATCTTTGCCGCCTCCAAGGGCTTCCTCGACACCCTTCCGCTGGGTGACGTACATGCCTTCGAGTCGGCACTGCTGGACCACTTCCGGGGCTCAGCCAAGGGCCTGCGAGACAAACTGGTCGAGACCAAGTCGTTCAAGGCAATCGGCGAGGAGTTCGAAGCGGAAGTCAAGTCGTTCGCCGCTTCTTTCCTGGCCTGAGAATCCCAGAAACCCAATCCACACAGTCGGCGGCACATTGTGCCGCCGACTGTCATTTTCATGCCGCTCGAGCCGATACAGATGGTGCCAATGCAGCACCCAGCCATGCCAATTGCTCTGGAGGCCGTCGCCACGGCCATGTCGATCACCCGTGCCGTCCAGCACCGGCTGCAGGAGGTCTCCGGCCATCTGAAGGACGATCGCAGTCCTGTGACTGTCGCTGACTATGCCGCCCAAGCGGTCGTCAGCATGCTGCTCCGAGAGGGCCTGAGCGACCAGGGGCTGAGGCGTATCGTTGGCGAAGAGGACGGTGGCGAGTTGTCCCGGCCCAACAACGCTGCTCTGCTGGACGCCGTGACGGCGGCTGTTCGTCTGTGGCGAGGGGATGTGAGTCAAGCACAGGTGCTCGAGGCCATCGACGCATGCAACCACGATGCCTCGGGCGACTGCTGGTGGACGCTCGACCCTGTTGACGGCACCAAGGGGTTTCTTCGTGGTGGCCAATACGCCATTGCACTTGGCCTCATAGTCGATGGGCAGGTGCATGCTGGCGTGCTGGGATGCCCGAATCTCTCGGTGGACCCCGGCAAAGACCCTGCCGCGGCCGACAGCGAGGGCTCGGGCATGTTGTATGGGGCGCAGCAGGGACTGGGCGCGTGGGAATTCCGAGATGGCGATCCTGCAGCGACGCCCATGCGGATCACATGCCCGGCGTGGACTGACGACAAGTCGATCAGATGCTGCGCTTCAGTGGAATCTCACCACACAAACAAGGGGCAGACCAGTGAACTGCTGGATGCCTTTGAGAACGACCGCATCATGGTTCGCCTGGACTCGCAGGCGAAGTATGCCGTCCTCGCCAGAGGCCAGGCTGACGCATACCTTCGCTTGCCAACAAGAGATGACTATCGCGAATGCATCTGGGATCACGCCGCCGGGGCGCTGGTCGCCACCGAAGCAGGTGCCGTGGTGACGGATGTTCGCGGCAAAGAGCTCGACTTCACCACCGGTCAACGACTACAGAACAACCGCGGCGTGATTGCCGCCGCTGACGGGCTGCAACAGCGTCTGATCGAACGAGCTGTCGCCATGGGAGTCGGCAGCCCATGACACCAGATGCATGGATCACACTGGCAGTCTTGGTGCTCGTCATCGGTGCGTTGCTCACCAACCGCATCAACACGGATGTCGTGATGGCGACCGGCTTGGCACTGCTCTTGGCAATGGGCGTGATCGACGAAGCGGCGATCGGATCAGGGTTCGGATCGCCGGCCGTGCTGATGCTGGCCGGGCTTTACGTGGTCGCAGCCGGCGTGGAACAAACTGGCGCCATTCGCATGGTTGCCTCTCGCATGCTGGGAAGGCCCAGATCGTTGCCGGGCGCACAAGTGCGCATGATGTCTCCAGTGGGGATCTTCAGCGGCTTCATGAACACCACGCCCGTAGTCGCGATTGCCATCCCGATCATTCGCGACTGGGCCCGGCGAATCGGCGTCAGCCCGTCCGGGCTGTTCATGCCTTTGAGCTTCGCGGCGATCCTCGGAGGCAAACTCACGCTGATCGGAACGGCCGCGAACCTGATTGTGATGGAGGAGTTCGTAAGTTGGTCTGCTCGGACAATGCCAGAGGCACAAGCACTGTCTCCATTCATGACGTTCTTCGGCATCGCGTTCATCGGGCTGCCCTGCCTCATCGCCGGAATCGCGTTCATCGCGATCTTCTCGCGCTGGCTCATTCCTGACCGCAGCAATGTTGAGGATCTCGGGAAACAGGCGCGTCGCTACCGCACCGAAGTCGTGGTGCCGAAAGGCAGCCCTGTTGCAGGGAAAACGATCGAGCAGGCACAGTTGCGTGGCCTGCCCGGGCTCTACCTGAGTGAGGTTGAACGCAACGGCACCATTCTCTCCGCTGTGGATCCGGGTGAGGTGCTTCAGGAGGGAGACCGGCTCGCCTTCGTCGGAGCGCTCGACTCGGTGATTGATCTTCGCCGAATTCGGGGGCTGGACATCGACGACGCCCAAGCGTCCAAGCTCGAGGTGACCGACACCCAGCGTCGTCTAGTCGAGGCTGTCGTGGGTTCAAACTCACCCCTGATCGCAATGTCGGTCAGGGAAGCTCAGTTTCGAACTCGGTACAAGGCGGTCATCGTGGCCGTGCACCGGCAGGGCAAGCAGGTGCAGGGCAAGATCGGCGACATCGTGCTGAGGCCCGGTGACACACTCCTGCTGGAGACGCACCAGCACTTTGAGCAGTCATGGAGGGGCAGTGATGAGTTCTTCCTCGTCTCCGAACTCAAGGACACGCGACCGACAAGGCATCGCCGAGCGCCGCTGGCATTGGCGATTCTGGTCGCCATGGTCGTTCTGCTGTGCTTTGGTTGGATCGACCGTGTCGCAGCCGTCTGGTGCTGCGCGTTGGCGATGATCGCAACCCGCTGCCTGTCAGGGACGGAGGCTCGAAAGGCGATTCACTGGCAGGTGCTCATCGTCGTAGGCGCCTCATTGGGCATCGCGGCAGCCGTAGACAACACTGGGCTCGCCGACGAAGCCGTGAGCCTCTTGGGCGTCGACTCAGGCGCTGGTGTGGCGCCAATGTTGTTCCTGCTGTTCATCGTGACGTCAATCGCATCTCAATTGGTGACGCCGTACGCCGCAGCCGTACTGCTGTTCCCCTTCACCATGCAGTTGGCACAGGCTGATGGCGGCCATCTCCTGCCGTGGGTCTTCACACTGATGATGGGCGCTGGATGTGCCTTCATCAACCCCGTGGGGTACCAGACGAATCTCATGGTCTACGGCCCTGGCGGATATCGCTTCCTCGACTTTGCACGAGTGGGTGTGCCACTGACGATTCTGATTGGGCTGCTCACGGCGATCCTGGCGCCAATCGTCTACACATGAGCGAGGCACTGCCCATGACGCGGGCGAGGCGACTGTTCGCCCGAGGGCTGCTGTTCGCTGGTGCACTGGGTGTTCTGGCCTGGCTATTGGGTCGAATCTGCTCTGACAGATGGGTTTGGTCACAGTGGCTGCTCTGGCTTCCCGCGGCAGTGATGACGCCGGCGCTTGGACTGATGGCGGCAGGGCTGCTGCTACGTCGCGCCCGTCGATGGTTGATCGGGGTGTGCGCATTGGCTGCGGTCGCTGCGCCGGGGATCGACGTCCTCAGACTGTGGCGGCCGAACTGCGCCCCGAACGGATCCCTGCGGGTCTTGCACTGGACGGCAGGGCCGCAGATGCGAAGCACCGACCTGCTCAAACAGGTCATTGAGCAAACAGACCCGCACCTTGTGGTTGTGCTGGGCGCCCGCCGCGCCTCTGCAGGAGAGGCCTTGGCCAACTGGGGTGTCGTGCCCGGTCCACTCTCACGTGGAGAATTCATGATCTTCAGCAAGGTGCCAATCACAACTTGCCGCAGTCTCGCCCGAAGCGACGACATTCAGTTGGTGGAGTTGGTGCTGGCCTCACCCTGGGCGATGTCCATTCTGCTGGTGGATCTTCCATCTGATCCTGCTCGTAGCCGCTGGACCATCGCACAGCAGACGGCCAATCTCATGAGCCGGACGCTTCCGAGCGAACCCGATGCCATCCTGGGAGACTTCAACATGACGCAGGCCAGCCAAGCCTTACGGTCGATTCGCCCTGATTGGGCACTGGCCTGGCCAGGTGGCGGCTCGGGCTGGGGGGGAACATGGCCTCGCGCAGTACCGTTGTGGCGGATCGATCATGTGCTGACGCCGCCCGATGCGCCCAAGCCCTGGGTGAAGACACTCGACCCCGGCGCCGGACGTCATAGGGCCCAGATCATTGAATTCACCCTGCCCTGAGTACAACTTGCCCTGATCTGCGAGATCGCCAGCATCAAAACAATGCTCGACACTTGCCCAGCGCCTCAGGGACAACTGAAACCGCAGCATCAGCGCGTGGCCGCCACCAGCCTTCCCCACAGAGAAATCTCACACTTGGTCAGTGCTGCAGAACGATCCCGTCGTCGTCGTAGCGCTTGAGCTGCTCCTGGAGCGTTCCATTGAACACGCTTCGGATGATCTCATTCTGCTTCTGCTTGGGCTGTTCGTCCTCACCCCGAGGCACCAATTGCAGGTGACGGAACAAGTTCGAATTCGCCTTCCAATGCACCGAGTTATCAGCCCACAACATGTTGAGCCCGTTTCGATGGCTCATGTCAGTTCGCGACCGCAATCCATCCACGATCAGCGCCCGGTCGGGGTTTCGACGAAGCGTGATCTCCCGGCCGAATTCGTCCAGATGGCCGCAGTAGTGATAATTCGTGTAGATCGTAACTTCCGGCAGATGCCCCGAGTCTGGATGCATCCAGTCTTCGGCGTATCGGTCGTAGGGGTGATCTCCCCAGTGGGCCGGGCTGTAGAAGACGCTCGACTCGGCGATGAAGTGCCCGCGGAAGAGATGGCCCAACCCATCCCATCCAAAGTGGAACTGTTCCTCTTCCAGATAGGCCAGATATCGCTCCCCAGGTGTAATGCTTGCGTTTTCGAAACCACCCGGTCGATCTTCGTGGGCGCCGAACTTCTCGGGCTGGTAGGCCCGCATCAACTCCGAAAGATCGAGGGGGTCTTCTTCCAACACACGGCTGGGTGGAATCCGGCTGTCGTTTCCACCAGACCACATGATGATGCCCTGCCCAAGTGTGCGCATGTTGCCTGCGCTCACCACTCGATAGGCGGCGCGGCGGGCGGCCGTCACCGTCGGCATGAGGATTGCGAGCAGGAGCCCAACAATTGCAATGACAGCAATCAGTTCCACCATCGTGAAACCGCGGGCAACCCGGCAGTGTTGTAGACGCCCGATCATGCCGTTGCGTCTTCCTCCAACGCTCAACCTACCGGACTCAGCGGCCCATGGAAAGGGTCGATGGCGGATCTTCTGCCCTTGTTCGGCATTTGTTATGGCGGCCAATACCCAAGATTCCACTGTGCGGCTTGGGATTTGACCCGGTAGGCTCAAGGCTGATCTCGTGGGGCGAGGTACGCTTCTGGCGCAGGAGGTCCCGGAACCAGTGCCGAATCTCGAAGACGCACGCCTGATGTCGCAGGTTGCCGCAGGCGATCAAGGCGCCGTTGAAGCGCTCTATGACCGCTTCGGAGGGCTGGTCTTTCGAATTGCGCGCCAATTGCTCCCGACCTCTGCAGAGGCCGAGGACGCCGTTCAAGAGGTGTTTTTGCGGCTCTGGAAGACGGCTGACCGATTCGACCCTGAGCGGGCCAAACTGGTCACTTGGGTCATCTTGCTCTCTCGAAGGCACGTGATTGACCGCCTGAGACGCAAGTCCAGCCGACCCAAGACCGTTGTAGCCCCCGAGGATGCCATTCCTGGTGAGGCGCCATCCGCAACCAAATTGGAACGAGACGAAGCCGGCGCAGGCCTGCGGCGGGCGGTGGCCACCCTGCCGCAACTGCAGCGGGTGGTGATCGAGAAGGCCTACTTTCATGGATTCACACTCAGAGAGATCAGTGTCCAGATGGACCTGCCACTTGGAACAGTCAAATCCGCTCTGAGCAGGGGATTAGGCCGATTACGGGACCGCGTAGATCCCGGAGATATTGCTGAATCAGCCGCATCCTGAAGGCTGGCAAACACGAATGGACACCCGTTGAGGGGAATTGGATCTGATCATGACGACGCACACGCTGAATCAAGCCGAACTGGAAGAGCTCGCCGTATTGGACGCCTGGGGGCTCCTCGAAGGTGAAGAACTGGCTCAGTTCGAGGCTGCTTTCGCTGCTTTGGACGCCCCAGCCCGTGCCCAATTGCGCAGCATCCAAACGGCATGCACGGCTCAGGACGCCAGTGCACCAGACTTGGCTGCACCGCCGGCGCATCTGCGAGCCCTCGTGCTGCAGCGTATTCAAGCCTTCAAGGATCTGGAACACCTCAACCGCCACGATTCGGCCAGCGAACTCTCAGCCACACCAACTCCCTTGGGCGGCCCCAGCCTGTTTGGTTCTGCCGCTCTGTGGCGGATGGCAGCCCTCATCCTGCTTGCCGTGAGCATCACGCTGGTCGTGATGCATCGCGAGACTGCTTCTCAGTACGACCGATTGCTGGATGAGCACACGCTTGTGGCAGCGTTGGGCACCATGCAGGCAGATATGACGCCAGATGAGCAGGCGGCATTCGTAGCCATGCTCAGGCGGCCCGATGTCCGCCACGCCTATCTGGCGGCTGATGACGGCCCCGGCTTGGTGCGTATCGCCATCGACGAGACGACCGGCGAGACGTTCGTGCTGGCATTCGATCTGTCCGGTCGGGCCACGCCGTGCGCCTTGGAATTGGAGACCGCAGACGGTGAGGTCATTCAATTGGCTGCGATCCGAACAGATCGCCCAATCGATGGCAGGCACTTGATCATCGACATGGCCCAGCTGGATGGTGCCACGTTCCGTCTGCGTGACGGAAACAACACCGTCATCGGATCAGTTGTCGCCTGATCGCGTCTCCCCCAACAACAGACCCTCCCTCCCCCGACGCCCGTTCGAGTTCTACTCGGCGGCGTCGGCGCGCGCACCCCACTCATCCTCGAGTGGTCTCAACTCAGTTTGAAGCGCGTTGACTCGATCGGTAATGGCCTGCATTCGCTGCGGGTCGGACCAGTTCTCCTCAAGGCTCATCGCCGCGTTCAACTCCCCCAACTCCAACTCAATGGTCTCGATCGCATCTTCCAGACCTTGCTGTGTCATCCGCTGCAATTTGGTGCGACGAGACTTGGGCGGGGCGACTCTGGCGGTTGCCTCGGGTGATGCAGCCGGCTCGCTGGCCGGCGATCGGCCCCGGAGCCACTGTTCGACATCAAGGACGTTGGTCAGCGCCCCCCCTTCGATCACCAGCAGGCGGCTACAGGTGGCCTGCAGGAGTGCACGATCATGGCTCACCACGATCAGCGTGCCCGGCCAGTCGCTCTGTGTGCCCAGCACCGCCTCGATCCTCTGGGCTGAAGGAATATCCAGGTGATTGGTCGGCTCATCGAGCACCAGCAGATTGCATCCGCGTCCAAGCAGGCCAGCCATCACAGCCCGAGCTCGCTCACCGCCGGAGCAGGCCCCCATCTCTCGATCCTGCATGTCGCCCGAGAACAGGAAGGCACCAGCCAGATTGCGGGCGGCCTGCTCCGAGACGGGGCCATCGAGGCCCTCTTCCAGCGCCCGACGCACATGCAGCCAGATTGCAGCCTCTGGGTCTACGTCGGTGCGATCTTGGCGGAACCAGCCGGTTCGAAGGCCAGCGCCGAGCCGATGCGTGCCCCCCAACGACGGCAGTTCACCCAGCAGCGTTCGAAGCAGGGTTGTCTTGCCCGTACCGTTTGGCCCGACGATGCCAACATGCTCTCCGCGACGAATGTCGATGTCGATGGGATCCAGCAGGGGTGTTCCCTCTACACCCACGATGAGCCCGACAGCCTCAACCACCATGTCGCCGCTCCGAGGCGGCACGGGAAGGTCGAAGGCCGCAACGGCTTCGTCATCGGGCACTTCCACGGTGTTGGCCTCTACGTGCCGCTCCAGACGGGAGGCGCGGCCACGCGCCTGCTTGGCCCGCTGACCCGCCTTGTAGCGACGAATGAACGCCTGCTCACGGCGAACGTGAGCTGCCAACTTCTCGGCGGCCCGAGTTGCAGCCACTGATCTCTGGGCCCGGTGCGCCTGCCACTGATCCCACCCCCCTTCCGAGACAAGCAAAGCACCACCGTTGATCTCGATCACCCGTGTACATACCGCTTGCAGCAGCCACCGATCATGGGTCACCAACATCACGGCACCCTTGAATGTGTCCTGCAGGAACGCCTCAAGCCACCGACGAGCCTCCAGATCGAGGTGGTTCGTCGGCTCGTCGAGCAACAGCACGTCGGGAGACTCCAGAAGAACACGAGCCAGTTCCAATCGGGCCCGTTCGCCACCTGAGAGCGTGCGAACCTCGCGATCTCGATCGAGCTCGCCCAAGCCGACGCCCTCAAGCACGGCATCCACTCGATAGGCCTCGTCCCAGCCACCCATCGCTTCCAGCGTGCTCTCCAACCTCGCCTGTTTGGCCAACAACGAGTCCAGCGCCTCGGGAGCCGCTGTGCCCATCGCCTCAAACACCTCTTGTAAGGCGGCCTGGACCTCCTCGACATGTGCCCGGGTGGCATCGAGAAGGGCTCGAGCCGTAAGGCCGGGCGTCATCGGAGGCTCCTGATGCAGCCGACCAATGCGGAGTTCCCTTTGTTGATCTACACGCCCTTCATCGGGCTCGAGGGAGCCCTCAACGACCCGCAGCAGCGTGCTCTTTCCTGCCCCATTGCGGCCCACAACAGCCACACGATCGCCTTGAGCGATGGTCAGCGAGGCATCCGCCAGAATGGTCGTGGTGCCGTGGCGGAAGGTGACGGATTGGAGTGAAAGCAGAGGCATGCCAGATCACAAGATCAAGTGAACAGGTGGACAGTAGAGCAGGAGCAGGCATGCCCAGTCGAGCCTTGTGGAGCGTAGTCCCGTACGCTCTTGAGCATGCACGATCCACTCTGGGCACCATGGCGAATGGCCTACCTCCAGCGGCTGTCCGATGATGACATCGCCAGCCGCGGCGGGCTCGATGACTTCATCGCCTCGGCATTCACAGACCCGCAAGCCGACGAGGTCAATCACGTCGTCCATCGCACTCCAGAGGGGATCATTTTGCTCAATCGATATCCCTACGCCAACGGTCACCTGCTCGTGGCACTGGGTGAGGCCCGTGCAAAGCTGCTCGACTACGACCCTGCCCAGCGGCAGGCCTTTTGGGGGCTCGTCGATACAGCGATGCACCTGATGCACAGGGTTCTGCAACCTCAAGGTGTGAACATGGGGATCAATGAGGGTGAAGCGGCGGGCGCCGGCTTGCCAGGCCATCTGCACGCCCATCTTGTACCGCGTTGGCATGGCGATGCGAACTTCATGGCCGCCGTCGCCGGGGCTCGAGTGATTCCATCGACGCTGGACGACATGGCTGCGGCCTACAGGGCCCCCAGCGCTTGAGCCGATCCACCGCCCTCTGGTGAGGACCCATCAAAGTGACAGCCGGAAGATCGAATCGACCTTCCGGCTGCCGGTCGTCTCTCGCCGGGACTTGCTCGAACCCCGTTTCAAGGTGGGTTCATCAGCCGCCGTACCCGGCCTTCCACTCGTTGGAGGCTTGACCATCGACGCAGCCAGGATGATCCCTGGGGATTCGTCAGGAACGAGCAAGTGTGCCCGACGGGATGTGTGCTTGAGGGTGCCGAGGCGCCCTCCAGCCATGGCCACCCTACCCCCCGCTCGATTCACCTGCAAAGCGAAAACCCCGGGGCGGGTCAACATTGACAGTCGGGGGCACAGTCGCGACACTGGGTTGCTCATGCGGGGATGGCCCACATTGGCCCAGGAGACGTGCATGTTCCCATCAGGACTTACGACCACCATCTGCTGCACCGCCACACTGCTGTTGGCAGGTTGTGGGAATGGCACCCATCGCAATATCGAAGACACCCGATACGCGTCAGTGCTGAACAACCTGACGCCTGAGTTGGCAGGGTTGTCATCTACTCAAGACGACATCCGAAACAACAGCGCGATCGTCGGCAACTTGAATCTCCGGATGCTCAGTGATGACTGGGTCCGAGTGTGGCTGTTCGACAAGCCCTCGATTCTGACGCCCTATCCGGTCTACGACTCAGGTCAACAGCCCTGATCGCGCTTTGGCCCGTTCCCGCGGGGCCACCTGCAGGCCCGATTCCAAGGACCCCCTTTCAACCCGGCGACTGCCGGGTTGTTTTTCGCCAGCACACGTTCTGTTGTGAATCTGCTGAGTCCACATGTCTCTCGCTCACCTGATTGATGCCACCATCGGACGGCTGCACCCGCGCAGCATCCCCTTGATGGCGAGGCCTTCGTACCGACGCGAGGTCGTCGCTTGGTCGCTGTTGCCGATCATGCTCGGTGCAGTCGAAGGCGGCGTTGTGGGGACGATCGCGACTCGAGCATTCGTCGGGGTCGCATCGGAGTCCGCGATCGATCTGGCAGTGGGCATCATGATGGGCGCTGGAGCAAGCGCCAACCTCTCGAGTCTGGGCTGGGCAGCACTGGCTAGAGGTCGAAGCAAACTCAAGCCCTTGACGTTGCTCCAGATTGCAACGGCGCTCTGTGCGGCCATGCCTGTTGTGTTGCCAATCAACTTGGCGGGACTCGTGCTGCTCACTGCCGGCGTGGTGCTTGCACGCGTGTTCTGGTGCGGCGTGATCACGCTTCGTACGAGCATCTGGGGTGCAAACTGGCCCAGAGAGGTTCGAGCTGGCATCACCGGCCGGATCATGGTGGTGTCGTCAATCATGTCGGCCCTGACCGGGCTCTCAATTGGGGCCCTGCTCGACCAGAACCCGGAAGCCTTCCGATGGCTGTTCCCACTTGTGGCGCTGATCGGCTTGGGGGGCACGGTGGTGTACGCTCGTGTCCGGATTCGACGCGGGGCACACCTGATGGAGCAGGAGCAGCGGGCGGCCGGCGGTGCCCGCCTGAGCCTGCGTGACCTCACCCGCCCTCTGGCCAAGAACCGCCTCTTCAGGCGGTACATGATCTGCCTGTTCGTGCTGGGCAGCGGCAACATGATGGTCGACGCCCCGCTCGTACTGGCGCTCGCTGTTCGCTTCGAGACCGACTATCTGGTGAGCATTGCGGTGGTCAGTTCGATACCGGTCATCACGATGCCGCTGGTGATCGGCGTCTGGTCCAAACTCCTCAACCGGACCCATGTGCTGCCTTTCAGAGCAATTCACGGCTGGTCATTCGTGGCCAGCAACGCGATCTTGCTGCTTGGCGTCTCTGTTGCGAGCCTTCCGATTGTGATCGTCGCCGCCGTGATGCGAGGCATTGGCTTTGCCGGCGGTGTGCTGGCTTGGAATCTCGGGCACCACGACTTCGCTCCGTCCGCCGAGTCGGGAACCTACATGGGCACGCACGTGACGCTCACGGGCATACGCGGGCTGGTTGCCCCACTGGCGGGGGTCTTCCTGTGGCAGTGGCTGGGTTGGTGGGCGTTCATGGTGCCTCTGGCCCTGTCCCTCGCCGGCGCCCTGGGATTCACCCGCTTGGCCCGTGCCTGGCAATCACAGCAGAGATGCCTCGAAAAGAGGGCGTGAATCCACTATCATCCTCGGTTCGACATCTATCAGCGGGACGCCCGGTTCCAGCCCCGAATTCAGGCCGCATTGAGCGGTCGGCGGAGGCCTCCGAGGCAGTCTTCAACCTGCGAAGCGATCCGCAGTGTGCACGTCCCGCTCGATCGCACCAACCAGTAATGGTCAATTTCAATCTCATCGCGGAAATGGGCGTCGAAGATGCCGACATCGATGCGCTCATCCGCACACAAGCTGGCGACGCAGTTGCCGCTGGCGACATGGAAACCGTCCTCGCGGGCGAAATGCAGAGTTACAGCCGGGGCAACATCCTCACCGGCAAAGTCGTAGGCAAGGCCGGCGACGATGCCGTCATCGATGTGGGCCTCAAGTCTGAAGGCCTCGTCAACAAGGGCGAATTCGACGACTGGGACGCACTGGCATCGGGTGACGAGGTCGAGGTGCTTCTGGAAGACCTCGACGACGGCACCGGGGTGCTGAAGCTGTCCAAGCGCAAGGCCGACCGCATCCGCGGCTGGGAGCGCATTCTGGAGACGTGTGCCGAGGGTGAGATCATCGAAGGTCGCGGTATGCGGAAGATCAAGGGCGGTTTGCTGGTGGACATCGGTGTGCCCGTCTTCCTGCCCGCATCGCAGGTGGACGTACGGCGGCCCAGCGATCTGTCCGAGTTCATCGGTCGCACGATCCGCGCCGAGGTCATCAAGATCGACCGTGAGCGTCGCAACATCGTCATCAGTCGCCGCAAGGTCATCGAGCGAGAGCGCAACGAGGTTCGCAGCAAATTGCTGGACGGCCTCTCCGAAGGCTCGGTCATCAAGGGCACGGTCACGAACATCGCTGACTTCGGTGCATTCATCGATCTGGGTGGCATCGACGGCCTGCTCCACATCACGGACATGAGTTGGGGCCGAGTCAACCACCCCAGCGAAGTCGTCAAGCCCGGCGAGGAGATCGAGGTCAAGGTGCTCCGCATCGACCGCGATCGGGAGAAGATCGCTCTGGGCCTCAAGCAGAAGGATGCCTCGCCCTGGGAGGACATCGAGTCAACCTTCCCGCTCAACAGTCGAGCCAAGGGCAAGGTTGTCAGTCTGGTGTCTTACGGCGCCTTCATCGAACTCATGGAGGGCGTCGAAGGCCTCGTCCACGTCTCGGAAATGTCCTGGACTCGGCGGATCAACCACCCCAGCGAAATGCTCGAGCCAGGAGAAGAGGTCGAGGTTGTTGTTCTCGATATCAACCGCGAGAAGCACGAGATCTCACTGGGAATCAAGCAGACAGAGGTCAACCCGTGGGAGCTCGTCGCGGAGAAATTCCCTCCCGGAACCGTTATCGAAGGTCAGGTTCGGAACCTCACCAACTACGGCGCGTTCATCGAGATCGAGCCGGGCATCGACGGCCTGCTACACGTGTCCGACATGTCGTGGACCGAGAAGGTGGCGCACGCCAACGAGAAGTACAAGAAGGGCGACACGGTCGAGTGCGTCGTGCTCGACATCGACCGCGACAAGCAGCGCGTTGGCCTGGGCGTCAAGCAGCTCAACGAGGATCCGTGGGCCACGGCGATTCCAGAGGCCTACAAGCCAGGCATGGTCGTGCACGGAGCCGTCACGAAGCTCACCAACTTCGGTGTGTTCGTAGAGCTTGAAGACGGCCTCGAAGGACTGCTGCACATCTCAGAGCTCAGCGACGAGAAGGTCAACGACCCGACCGATGTCGTCAAGCCCGGCGACGAGGTGGACGTCAAGATCCTTCGTGTGGACATCGACGATCGCAAGATCGGCCTGAGCCTGAAGCGAGCCAAGTGGGGCGACGCGGAAGTTGACGGCGGACCCGGCGGTCGAGGTCAAGACGCAGCCGAGCCTTCATTCGACGCACCCACCCGTGGTGGTATGGACGACCACGGCGCTCTGGGTACGGACAAGATCGAACTCTGATCCGGTCCGCTGTTCAGTGTCAGAACGACTCGATCCCCCGATGCGACCGTTCACGGCGCGTCGGGGGTGTCGTTTCAACACATCGCCACGAAGGTCAGCAGTGTGAGTACGGCCACACGCCTCCGGTAGGCCGTCCAAGCCAGCATGTTGCGACAAGTTGCCACGATCCTCTTCCTCTCGATCTCTTCTCGATGTCTCGCTCTACCATGACTCGAATGACCGCTCCGGCCAGCACTGAAGCCTCGAAACGGGGTTGGTCTGTGCGCTCTGGACGCTCTGCACGCCCATTGAGGTGGTTGACAGGGCTTGCCGCGTGCCTGCTCACGTCTATCTCCGTAGCCGAGGTGCCCCCGACGAGGAGCGCTGTCGAGTCTTGGATGCGTGTGCGACAGTGGGTAGACGCCGGCTCCATCCCTTCGGACAGAGAGCGCCTGCCAGAAGGCGTTCGAGGCGCAGCTGTGCAACTGACACTTGATGGTCGCCTCATGGGCTCCGATCGAGGACATGTCCGGCTGGGAGACGACGATCCACTCGCGGCAGCAACCCGCGGCGCTTTGACTGAGGCGTTGGCGAAGGGGTTCTTCGCCTCGCTCCCAGAGCTTGAGCGGGTGAACGCCTTGGCCCGGCTGAGGGTCGATGTGGAAGTGGCCTCAGACCCCGACCCACTCACCGGACCACTCGATCTACTTGCTACTGACATTCACCCGGGCCAGCATGGGCTTGCGGTTCGGCGCGGTGACCAGTGGAGCATGCGTTTCCCTTCCCAGCTGCGCAGCATTGGAAAGGCAGCCACTTTTCGACTGCTCCGAGGCATGTTGCTCATGCAGGGCGTGCATGAAGCAGAAGCTGACGAACTTCGAGCGAAGGGCGAGGTGACCATCTATCGCATGCCCACCGTCGCACTGCGGCAGTCGCTTGAAGGGCGATACCCAGAGAGTTTCGAACGAGGTCGAATGGCAGATTTTGCGCCGGTCGTGAACGCTGCGCAAGTGTTTGAAATGGCAGACACGCTCGCCACCACGCTTGGCAAGTGGCGATTGCAGATAGACCAACAAGACGGAAACTCCAGCGCCTGGTTCGCCGACACCTGGGCACCTAATCGCGATGAGTGGGCGCTGCTCGTTGCACGTGACCGCGATGTTGCACTGGCGGCGCTGGCGCTTGCTCGCTGGGCACGTCTTCGCCCCGACCACACCGGAGCCCAAACAGCTTCTGAACTCGCAGAGACGGCGTTACATGAGTTGGCCCAACAGCCCATGCTTGATCGGCCCACCTTGGCCATCATGGCCGTGGCAGCGTCGGAATTGTGGCCAGGTGAGTCAGCACCCACCTCGATCATCAAGCCGCATCGAATGCCGATGATCGCAGAGTCTGCCGGAGGCGGTGAAGAGCCCACCAGAGCGATCGCCACACTGGCGCTGGCCCGGGCAGGTGATGTAGATGCTGTGCGACAGTCGATCAGCGACTGGTCTGGCCGCAGCCCGGGAACACTGGTCAACACCCTGCCGTGGTCTCTGCATGGGGCGCGCAGCGTTGGTGAAACGGGCCTGGACCCTCAGCTTGAACAGTTGCTGGACGTGTTTGTTCAAGCGCAACTCGATGCCACCGGGGGCTCATGGGGGCCAGAGGCGGCAGGTGCCATCCCATTGAGCCGAGACAGCAGCGCCATGGGCATGCCATCGCTTCGAGCAGCATGGGCTGGGGCATCGCTCATGGGCGATATTGAGCCCGTTCGCCGGGCACTGCTCAAGCCCCGCATCCAACTGCTGGCAACGCACCTCAAGCGACGTATCATCGACTCGAACGAGGCTGCCCTGTTCGCCAGCCCCGATCAGGCACTGCACCGCATCCGCCTTGCCCCATGGGACGAACGGACGTCTATCGCGGCTCAGTCGCTGGGCGTCCTGACCGCTCTGGAACTCGCTGAGGCCCTGAAGGAGATCGAGTGATGAGACAAGGAACCCTGTGTGCAGGCTTGATCCTGGCCGCTGGTGTTGCATCGACGCTCCTCATTCCCGGCGAGCGTGCCAATGCAGTTACAGCCATGCAGCAAGATGCTCCAGCCCAGCGGTTGGGCGCCTCTGCCCGGCTCATGCAGAAGCTCATGTACACGGACATCGAACTCGGTCATGAGCGTGTCACGGTTCGCAAGGCGCTGAACCAGATTGAAGAGATGGTTGGCGTTCGGCTCAAGCCACTGTGGATGTCGGCCACGAATGCAGATGGGATCAACCCGGAGCAGAGTGTCGCGATTGCCGATGCCAAACGACCGGCGCTCGATGTCATCGAGGAGATCATCGAGCAGATCTCAGCCGAGGGCGAACCGTCGACATGGCAGATTAGACATGGCGCTTTCGAGATCTCAACCAAAGCACGCCTGGGCACCCGCACGCAACAGGTTCGCGAAGTGATCCCGGTGCTTGATGTCATCGAGGAGATCCCCGACTACAACGATCCGCCCAATCTCAATCTCGGCGGCGGTGCTGGGGGTGGCGGCTTTGGAGGCGGTGGAGGAGGTGCGGGTGGAGGCGGCGGCGTCCCAGACGACTTGGGGGGGCGATCACGTGAAGTGCGAATGGAAGAGCTGATCGAGCTCATCACCACCATGGTCGAGCCTGAGGCGTGGGAGCGAAATGGCGGAACCATGGCCTCCGTTCGACCTTGGCGAGGCACACTCATCATTCGAGCGCCACGCTGGGTGCAGCGGCAGTTGAACGGAATGGAGATTCCTCCACCCCCACCGGGGCGTGCACCACGAGGGCTGACCATTGAAGGGTCGGCGGTGCAAGTGACGGTGCCGACGAGCGAAACGCCTGGCGGGTGAGTCATCAAGTGGCCTATTCGTGCCGGAGCGACTCGATCGGATCTTGGCGGCTGGCCATGACCGCTGGGTAGATGCCGAAGATCACGCCGGTCAGGGACGCCACAAGAAATGACAGCACGATCGACCATGGGGTGATCGCTGCTTCGAAGCGAATGTCTGTCTCGACCAGCCGCTGCATGAGCGGAAGCGAAAACAGCCACGGCAAGGCGCGATCAACGATCAGCGACAGGCCGACCCCCAGCAGAATGCCCAACACGCCTCCGACTGCAGATAGCGTGCCGGTCTCGACGAGAAACTGGGAGACGATGTGTTTGCGTGTGGCTCCCAACGCACGGCGAATGCCGATCTCGCGAGTGCGCTCCACCACGCTCGCCAACATGATGTTCATGATGCCGATGCCGCCAACAAGCAGACTGATCGCGGCAATGGCAATCAACAGCACGTTCATGGCAAAGGTTGTGCGTTCGACATTTGCCAGCAGTTCCCATGGCACGATCAACGAGACGTCACCTGACTCGGCATGCCCGGCGTCGATGATTCGACGCACCCGCGCAGCCATGGGTATCACGTCTGCGCTGTCAGGGGCCTCGATGTAGATCTCGGAGAATCGTGTCTCTTCTCCTGTGAATGATCCGCTGACTCGCCGGAAAACGGCATCGCTGAACTCAACGCGACCGGTCGTGATGGGAATGTGCACATCGAGATTCAAGTCTCGCCCCACCAACGCGCTACCAGCCCCCCCACTGAGACCGACGGGCTCGAGCACGCCCACAACTCGAAACACGCTCTGGTCAATGCGGATGGTCTTGCCTAGTGGTGACTCGAGTGGGAAAAACTGCTGCGCCACTGCTGATCCGAGCACGGCCACCCGACGGCGGCCCTCGATGTCGTCGTCGGTCAGGTATCGCCCCCCCTGCTCCACCTTGACATTGAGGAGATCTCGCAGTGCAGGCTCAGTACCGAACACCTGGCTGGTGGTTCGATCTGCCCCGTAGGAAATCTCCGAACCAACTGCCTTGAGCGGCACGATCCGGTCAGCATCGGGAACAAACTCCGCAAGGCGGTCCCAATCGGTGTCGGTCAGGCCGAATCGAGCGACAAATGAACGCTGTTGGCCGTTTGATGCGGCTGATTCGGGAGGCCGTTGAGACCGCACGATGATGTTTCTGGCCCCCAGCGCTTGGATATCGCGAATGGCCGCCTGCTTGTTCCCCTCGCCGATAGATACCATCAAAATGACGGCAGCCACACCAAGGATGATGCCCAGACTGGTCAGGATCGACCGCAGCATGTGCAGCCGCAGGTTGGACAGCCCCAGTCGCAGAGTCTCAAGAAGAAAGCCCACGGTGTGGTGGTAGCCTCCGTTTGTCCCACAGGGTGAACAGCCTACAGCACATGCACGGCATCGACGTCATTCAGGAATCAGAGCACGAGGGTGGGTGGACCTTCGCCTGCAGTATCGCCGGCGAGTGCGATGTCTCAATCACCCTGAACTGGACGGACTACAACCGCTGGTGCCCCACCGGGACCGCTGCCCCGCGTGCCGTCGCCGAGGCTGTTTTGGCCTGTTTTCTGGCACATGGCGTGACCATTCCCGAGACCCTGAATGCTGCACGCGTAAGGCGGCTGGGCGATCGGGCCGATGAGCACGTCATGAAGGCCCTGGTGGCGTACGGGTAGCCTCTGAGGGCTTCCGGGTAAGGTCTTCCCATGCAGCGTGGCATCTCTCTTGCCCACAAGTGCCTGATCCTCTTTGGATGCGCCGCCACGGCCATTCTAGTGGGGGCGTTGATCGTGCCTTGGGTGGGGTCGGTCACACTGGTTCGCGAGTTTCAGGTTGAGGTGGCGAGCCAACTCGCTGATGCCTGGCTTCAGGACCGCATCGCTCTGGGCACCCTCCGAACCAGCGCAGGGGGGTCGCCGCAAGACGAGTCTCACATTCCCGACGGCGTAGCGTTGAGTTGGATTCCAGCCTCCGACATCGATCCACAGGCCGATCCCGATACGTTCGTTTCCCGGGCATGGGTGGCATTTACCGCAAACGACCCGCCGCAGTTCCTTGCGGAGACCAGTGATCTGGGTGGCGAGGAGGTGGTCCGATTCGCCAAGCCGATCTCAGCCTCGCGGCTGCGTGCGCTCGGCGACCCCTCGCTCACTGACTTCTCCGCTGGCGTCACATCACATGCGGCCGACCCGGTCCGCGGTCTGTTGCTCGTTACCCGCGGAACGCAGTTTGGCTCCGCCTTGCTTGAACGCAGCCGGACAGTGTTGGTGTTGACGGGCCTGATCGCAGCCTTTGCCGCGATTCTGGTGTTCTGGATCATCCTGGTGCGATTGATCTTCTCTCCGGTCCGGCGGCTGCGGCGTGTCGTCGATCGAATCGGCAGCGGAGACTCGGCTGCACGGGCGAATATCCACACAGGCGATGAGTTTGAAACGCTCGCCACCGGATTCAACTCGATGCTCGATCGCATCGACGAGACGCAGGATCACCTCCGGCGGATGAACGAGAATCTCGACCTGAAAGTGAACGAGTTGGCCGAGGCCAACATCGGCCTGTGGGAGACATCCAAGTTCAAGAGCGAGTTTCTCGCGAACGTCAGCCATGAACTTCGCACGCCGCTGAACTCAATCATCGGGTTCGCGGAATTGCTGCATGACGACGCACGGGCAAACAAAGACGAGAAGCGGCTTCGGTATCTGGACAACATTGTCAACAGCGGCCGAGGCTTGCTTGAGATGATCAACGAACTGCTGGACATGGCCAAGATTGAAGCTGGTCGTCTGGAAGTGCACTTTGAAGCGACCAGCGTGGGCGACATCATTGAGGGCATCACCCGCATCATGGAGCCACAAGCTCGCAGCAAGTCGATCACCCTGCGAGTTGCGGTGGACGACAACATCGGCACGCTACAGACCGATCCTGGCAAGGTGCAGCAGATCCTCTACAACCTGCTCTCAAATGCGATCAAGTTCACGCCTGAGTCAGGAACAGTCGATGTCTCTGCAACACTGAAAACTGATCGAGTGCAATTGCAGGTGTCTGACACCGGCCCGGGCATTCCCGACGATCTACGCGATGTGATCTTCGAGAAGTTCCGTCAGATTGAGTCCGGCCACACCCGTACGCACACGGGAACCGGGTTGGGGCTTGCCATCTGCAAGGAACTCGCCGGCATGCTTCATGCCGAACTCTCCGTGACCTCACCGTCTGGAGCAGGCGCAATCTTCACGCTTGATCTTCCATTGCAGCAGCAGCAAACTCGAAGGCGGGGGCTGATGGAGCCCGCCGACGCCTGATCAACCATCGGGCTTGGTCCAGCTCCAGTCTTTCGACTTGTGCAACGCCCCCGCCGCCTGCCGAATGCACCGACCACAGATGCAAGCATCGGATGCTGATCCGCTCCAGATCGCATCATCACGCTGCTCGAGACACATGGTGCACTGGCGGCTGTCCTCTGCTTTCTCCGCTCGATCGTGGGCCACCCATGCAGCTTGCAGACACTCACCGCAGATGATGCTGCCATGGTGCCCCTCAACGCAGGGCACATCCTCAGCCCAGGCTGCCTGATGGCAGAAGTCACAGAGCACGTCCTCGGGTTGAACGTCGTCGGGATTGGTGCCTTCACGCCGCATCAGATTCGACGCAATGTCATGGCGTGGAAGGGCCGCCCTTCCCGCCGGTACTTGCGTTCGAAGTTGGTTCCGATGACCTCCCCATCACGAGCACTCGGCGGTGGTGTAAAGGGGAGTCGTTCGAACAGGGCCGTCGCCCGCAACACATGTTCTTGGGTCCAGGTCCACAGATCCGGATGATCCGTCACGATGTGCACCAGTCCGCTGGGCTTGAGTACACGATGAAACTGCTTCAACGTGGCATCCTGCACCACACGCCTCTTGTGGTGCCTGGACTTCGGCCATGGGTCGCTGAAGTAGAGGTGGATGACATCGCAGACGCCATCAGGTACACGATGACCGATGAACTCAACGGCGTTCTCATGGAGCATTCTGGCATTGGTGCAGCCGTTCCTACGCAAGCGGTCTGCCCCGTAGCGGTAGAACTCCCCGGTCCACTCAATGCCGAGAAAATTGGTATCTGGTTGCAGGCCGCACTGCTGCACCAGAAACGTACCCTTTCCAGAGCCGATCTCCAATTCGAACGGACGGTCGGGACAGTCGAACCAGCGCCTGGGGTCCACTGGGCCCGCCGACTCGTCGGGCAGATCGTCGCGGCCCAGACCAAACCCGCTGACATCCAGCGTGCGTCCACGTGAGAGCCCGAAGCTCATCCGGCTGCCGCCGCCGCTGCGGCTGCTGCCGCCGCTGCTGCCGCCGCCTGAGACGACGTTCTCCCGCCGGGGTTCAGCTGCGACACCAGCGAGGCTACACCGGTCCCCATGCCCTTGAGCGGATTGTTCCAAAGCTCTTCGCCTGTCAATGGGTCAAGCCCCCACATGTATCCGCTGACACTCACGATCAACTGTTCCGGCTCTAGCATCAGCGTGGTGTAGCCCGACCTGCTCGCCTTCCACGACCAGCACAATTCGCCCGACGTGCGATCCATGGCAATGACGTGCCTACCGAGACCCACATAGATGACATCTTCTTGGCGTGTGTTCACTGCGCAACTCCCATGCGTGCCTTGATCCAAGTCGAGATGAGCTCCAGAGTCGCCGGGTCGAACGTGACTTCGATTCGGGCATACTCGTCGATTGTCCCGTTGGTTGCGGGTTGGAACAGATGGTTGAGACCTTCCAGCCGATGGGCCGTCACGTCAACGCCGTTCGACTGCAGGACCGACTCGATCGCTGGCAGATTCTGATCGACCAACACCTGAAGATCCAGTGTTCCATTGAGGGCCAGCACCGGGCAGCGCACCTGCTCGAGGTACTCGGCCGGATCGATTTCCAGAAATGCTCGCATCCAGGGGTGACCCACCGCTGCCAATTTCTCATCCACTGTTGTGGCGTCGATTTCCATGTCGGCAGTGCCCGGCGAAAGCGACATCTGTGTCCGAATCAGTTCACGTGCTCGAGCCTGCACGGTCTCGCGGGGCGCTTCGGCTCTGATGGCCTCCAGAAGCGCCGTCATCTGAGCCACCATCTTCTCAACTAGTTCCGGATCCTCGCCGTCACCCAGAAGAAGGGCACGCATCTGGGCTGGCAGAATCTCGATTCCCGGAACACCCGGGCCCGCCAACAACACGAGGAAGTGCACTGCATCCTGCCGCTTGGCGGCAACGATCGGTGCGATGAGGCCGCCTTCACTGTGACCGATGAGACCAATCTTCATGCCATCGATGTCGGCGCGAGTGCGAAGATGGTCAACAAGCAGTTCGACGTCGGAGGCAAAGTCAATCGAGGTGTCGTCGGAGAGATCAGATGTGCCCGCGTGTGACCCACCTACACCCCTGTCGTCAAATCGTAAGACCGCGATGCCGTTCCGAGTCAGGTCATCGGCAATGACCAGAAATGGCTTGTGGCCCATGAGCGTCTCATCTCGATCCTGCGCCCCGGAACCGGAAATGAGCACCGCAGCGGGGAAGGGACCTTCTCCATGTGGCACAGTCAGCGTGCCAGCAAGCGTATGCCCCTCAGGGTGCTTCACCGAGATCTCGTGGGCCTCATACGGAAAGGGTGGCTGGGGCAGCTGCGGGCGCCTCGGCCCCGCGATGTCCGAGGGCTCGAGTGTGATGGCCTGCTCGAATCCACCTTGCTTGAACGTGCCAACGAGCCTGTCATTTGTCTCGGACAAACTGAGGGTTGCCGGTACCCCCACATAGAACACCAATTCAAGCTTGCCCTGAGGCGATGGTGCGACCTCGAGCGGCGCGGCGTCCACGCCCTGTTGGGGAATGTCCAGTTCAGCAAGTTGCCTCTCATCCACTTGAGCCAGTCGCAGATGGAGATCCAGCTCCATGCCCGGCAGGTCAAGCGTTCCGTGCCATGAACGAGCACCTTCCACGGTGCTGAGAAGCGGCGACCACTGCAACGTGCCGGTGGCTGAGCGGATTGGCCCCACAAGCAATGACTTGATCTCGAAGGGGCCGTCGGCTTCACCAACCCCGTCAATGAGAATCGACTGACCACCGATTGAGCCCCGCCACCCCGCCTCCGTCCTGCTCAGGCTCGTCTCGGGCAGATTCCAACCCACCGCCGACACGGATGCTGTGTCAGCGACCTCGTCAATCGTCAGAACGACAGTGGCCTGGGGGATACCGCTGCCTGGGTCAATCGTGCCTGCCCAACGATGCGGCTGGGCCCAGCCGCTGACCGTGATCGCCAGTGCAGCCAGAAGCGGGATCAGTTGCATGACAACTCCTCGAGGTCAGGGGGTCGCTTCAGGGGGTCCCACCCAGTCCTCGATGATAGTGAGCACCTCCGGCAGGAAGGTGCGACGAACGTCACTTGCCCCCTGCCGTGGAAGTGGTGTTGGCCCCAGCATACCGCTCCCCAAAGGAATCAGGTGCATCTGGGCCGTTCCGCCCAGTGACTCGATCGACTCCTGCGCAATGTCCGCATGCACTGGGCCATCGAGAATCTCATCCCGCAGGCCCCAGATGCCTAGAACCGGCGCAGTGATGCGGGGCAGGTACCGCCGGGGCTCGAGAATCATCATCTCAACTCGCCCCGGCACGGATAGTGTCCTTACAGCCGCATCGATCGCCTGCTCACTTGGAGGCGGTCCCCCCGTCGCTTCAGCAAGTCGCAGCAGCCATGTGCGGGCGGCTTCACGCTGCGCCCCCTCGTGCATGGCTTGTGCAACCGTCTTGATGAAGTCGAGCCGCGCCCGCATCACAGCGGCGGCTGGTTCAGGATCGATGCCTCCAGCCTCAAGCGTGCGGCTGATGTGATCACCCTCCACCACCGCCAGCGGAAGCGCCGGCATTGACAGCAGAATGACCCCCTGCACTTCTTCACGTACGCGGGCGGCCGTGAGCGCGGCTGTCATGGCCCCATCGCCGATGCCAGCGAGCACGATCTCCCCGAATCGCTCATCCATGGCAAGTTGCTCAACCATCCAACTCACCTGCAAGGACAGATCCTTGCTGGTGAGTGGCCCGTGATCCACCGGCCATGGGTCACTCTCTCCCACACCGGGCGTATCGAAACGGATCGATGCAACACCGACCTGCGCTAATCGGTGGGCCAACACCATGAGCGGTCGATGCCCTTCATGCAGACCATCTCGATCACGTCCGCGGCCCGGAATGAGCAGCACAAGCGGTGGCTTGCCCAGCCACCCGCCTTCAGGTGGCAAGGTCAGCGTGCCTTTCACAGAGGTTTCAATGCGCGTGGGCAATGTGACCGATTGGCTCGTCCAAGCCACCTGGCCGAGAGGCTCCTGGGGCCGCTCAGGCAGCGATGACACATCTCGCACAAAGCGGACCGGTTCGAGTTTGTCGCCTCGAACGAGGGCTCCTTCTGCGTGCGTCTCTAGCGGCGTCAGCACCACCTGCATGCCAGCGGCGGTTGGAATTGAGAACGACACGCTGCCCTCTTCCGTGCGAATTTCCTGCACGGGGTAGTCCAGAATCCCACGGCTGGGCAGATCGATACGGGCACCTGTTGACTCGCCAAGCCGCACGATCAACGGCTCAGCATCACCGTTTGCAGCCTCGACTTCCCCACCCCAACTCACTGGGTGCACAAGCGAACCGATTGGACTCAGGGGCACCTGCTCGGCAGTCTCTCCGATCTTCAGCGCACCGTCAGGTGCAACAGTGATCGCGAGTTGGGCCCCGCCGAGATCGTGCGGCAATGTCAACTGCAACCCATTGTCCTTGGCCTCGACCTGTGGCAAAGGTGCACGAACCAGATCAAAGCGGATTGAAGTGAGCCACGCTTGAGGCTGGTCCCCGGCTCTGTCGAATTCGAGCACGACGGGGCCGGGATCAACATCAATCACCACTGGCAGATCTGCGATGTATCGGCCCTGCAGGTCGATGAAGGCAATCCCCGCCACCAGCAGGGCCAACATCACTGAGCGTGGTCTCCGGCCGGAGTTCGATCGAACTCAACCTCAGGGGCGTCTGACCAGAGATCCTCAAGGTCGTAATACGCCCGCCGAGAGGGCTCAAACAGGTGCGCAACCATGGTCACGAAATCGACCACGGTCCAGGTCGAGGCATCGTCGCGGTTCGTTCGAAAACGCGGGAAGCCCCGATCTCGACCGAGGTCTTCGAGTTCTGCCGCCACAGAACGTGCCTGACGATCACTGGTGCCTGAAGCCACCAGCACATAATCACACACCTGACTCAGCCCGCGTACGTCCAGAAGCCGAACGTCGGTGCAGTGCCGATCGAATGCAAGGCGCGCCGCCTCCAGTGCGAAGGCGCGCGTCTCGCCCCCGGCGTCTCGCTCGGTTGCACCGAGGGGATCAGCCAAGGCCCAATGCAGCCTGCACGCTCGGGCCGAAGTACACGACCAGACCGGCGAACACCACCGACACGACGGCGATGAGCTTGATCAGGATGTTGAGCGACGGACCCGACGTGTCCTTGAACGGATCGCCGACGGTGTCACCCGTGACGGAAGCCTTGTGGGCATCAGAGCCCTTGCCGCCGTGGTGATCCGCCTCGATGTACTTCTTGGCGTTGTCCCAGGCGCCACCGGCGTTGGCCATGTAGATGGCCACGGCGAAACCGCTGGTCAGGCCGCCAACAAGCAGGCCCATCACACCACCAACACCGAGCACAAGGCCCACTGCGATGGGCGTGATGATCGCCAACAGTGAAGGCACGACCATCTCTCGCTGGGCGCCCGTCGTCGAAATGGAGACGCACTCCTGATAGTCGGGGTACTCAGTGCCGTCTACGGTCACCCGCGTGGGCCACTTCATCGGATCGGCCACGTCTTCTTCGGACATGCCGTCAGCCTTGAACTTGTCCCGCATCACAGCAAACTGGCGGCGGCACTCGTTCATCATGCGGTAGGCGGCGCGGCCCACGGCGTTCATCGTCATCGCGCAGAACACGAAGGCGAGCATGACGCCGAGGAAGAGCCCACCGAGCACACGGGGGTTCATGATCGAGATGTCATAGAAGGCAGCCATGTGGCCGAGGGTCGCCCGGCTGGCAGGCACCAGCGTGAAGTTGACATCACCCTCGGTCACGTCGTACTCACCAGCAGTGGCATGCCACTTGGCCTTTACGGTGAGCGACTCACCATCTTCGAAGAGGTTCTCAACACCCTTGGCGACCTGGCTGGAGGCCAGCAAGAGGCCACCGCCTGCAGTGACATGGTCATCGACTTCGCCGACCATCTTGAACTCGCCATGGCCGAGGTAGTCAAGGTGCAGGGTGTGCTCACCACTTGTCTTGAATGACTCGCTCAGGGCATCGTGTGAGAAGTGCTTGACGTCGGCGCCCTCTGCGACCTGCGCGATCTGGGCTGCGTCGCCGGGGTTGACCTCGAGCTTGCCCACGACGGCGCCCTTCACGACGATCGCGTAGGCGGCAAGCAGGGCCATGGCCGTCAAAGCGGCCGAACCAATGGCGAAGCCCTTACCGGTTGCCGCAGTGGTGTTGCCCAATGAGTCGAGCATGTCGGTGCGCTCACGCACGAACGAGGGCTGCCCTGTCATCTCGGCGTTGCCACCAGCGTTGTCGGCGATGGGGCCGTATGCGTCGGTCGCCAGCGTGATACCCAGCGTGCTGAGCATGCCCACAGCAGCGATACCTACGCCGTAGAGACCGAGCAGGAAGTTCTCATTGCCGCCACTGAATCCGAAGGCAAACAGAATGGCGGCCACGATCACGATCAGCGGTGCCCAGGTGGACTTCATGCCCTCAGCGATACCGGCGATGATGACGGTTGCATGGCCCGTCTGCGTCTGCTCGGCGATGCGCTGCGTCGGTGCATGCTCGTACGAGGTGTAGTACTCGGTGGCGAAAGCGATGATGAGGCCCGCGGCAAGCCCGGTGATGATTGCAAGCCACGGCTGCCACCACTCGAACCCGGGAACCTGCCCCTTGCCCAAAAGCAGCCAGAACAGGATGCCAGCTCCGATAGTCACCAGAAGCGACGCGAACCACACACCCATGTGCAGGCCCTTCAGGAGTTGGCTGAAGGATGCGCCTTCCTTGGCACGCACCACAAACACACCCAGCAGCGAGCAGATGATGCCCACGCCAGCAAGGGCCATCGGGGCGGCTGCCAGGACAAAGGCCGACTCAAGGGCCATGCCACCAGCAAAGGCGGCTGTGGCACCGAGGGCCATCGAGGCGAGAATCGAGCCGTAGTACGACTCGTAGAGATCGGCGCCCATGCCGGCCACATCGCCCACGTTGTCACCGACGTTGTCAGCGATGGCTGCGGGGTTGCGGGGGTCATCTTCGGGAATGCCAGCCTCGACCTTGCCCACGAGGTCAGCACCAACGTCCGCGGCCTTGGTGTAGATGCCGCCACCAACACGGGCGAAGAGGGCCTGTGTTGATGCGCCCATGCCGTAGGTCAACATGATCGCGGTGGTCACCTCAAGCGACTGCTCAGGTGCGATGGCGTTCCAGATCAGGAACCAGGCGCTCACATCCAGCAGTGCGAAGCCGACCACAACCAAGCCCATGACCGCACCAGAGCGGAAGGCCACGGTGAGGCCGTCGTTGAGCGACTGCTTGGCGGCGTAGGTCGTTCGGGCGGAGGCATTGGTGGCCATCTTCATGCCGAACCAGCCACACAGGCCGGAGAACAGGCCGGCGACTGGAACACCAATTGCGGACCAGATCGGCTGGATGCCAAGCACGCCCAATATCACGAGGATCGCGACCAGTGCGATGAAGACAAGGAAGACCACCTTGTACTGCCGCACCAGATACGCCATGGCACCTTCACGTACGGCCTCGGCGATTCGAATCATCTCGGGCTCGCCTTCGCTCTTGCTCATGACAGAGCGGCTGAAGACGAACGCCATGACCAGGGCCAGTACGGCGCCGATTGGGGCGATGAACCACGGCCATGCGTGGTCGACGATGTTCTGGATACCGCTGCTTTCGGCAAGCATTGAAGTGATCACGGTCCTGACTCCTGAAAGAATGACAGGGACGACGTGTCAGCCGACCCGGTCGAAGTGTGTTGCTGGGGTGCTGCTTTGTTGTGGCGGCGCGGCGCGACGTGGCTGGCAGCCGACGACGTCGCCGCAGATTCGCTCACCGGCGTTTTCCACCACCACCTGCACCGCCACTACCGCCGCCACGTGAGGGGCTGCGTGTTGGCTGAGGCTGGGGGCTGTTGAGCCGCGCCACGCGAGCTGCCGACTTGCGAGCTGCACGTCGCCGACGCTCTGAGGGCTTCTCGAAATACTGCTTCCGCTTGACGTCCTTGGTCAGACCTTCCTTCTCACAGAGCTTCTTGAAACGACGAAGCATCTGGTTGACGGACTCGCCTTGCCGGGATTTGATACGAATAGCCATTGGCGCGGTGTTCTCCGATATGCCGAGCCGGGCATTAGAGCCGATCCAAGGCCTCAACGCAAGGTTGCCCTTGGTGTTTCCAGCCCTCCGATACAGGTCAAAAACCCCCATGGGACTGCTGATTGACACCGCCAATGTGCTCCACCAGACGGGGGTGCTCCCCCCGGATCTGGCCGGGGTGGGCCTCAGGGGCCTCGGGGCCCTAATCAAGGGCTCTCGATGGGGCGCGGAGCGGGTCACACTGGTGTGCGATGGGGCGCCTCGGGGCCCTCATGCCGGGCTCCCAACGGGCATGCATGCCGTGTTTTCGGGCCATGGAGCCACCGCTGATGACCTGATCGAGGCTCGAATTGCCGCCTCGAATGCCCCTCGCACCCTGACCGTGGTTTCCTCAGACCGGCGGATCATCAAGGCCGCCCGAAAGCGGCGGTGCCGAAGCCTCACCTCAGAGGCCTTCCTTCGCACGTTGGTCACCGATGCCCAGCGGCGTCGAAAGGCAGCCCCACCACGGCCCAGCCGCGTTGATCTGCCCACTGACCTCATCGCTGAGGCCCAGGCCATGGCTGACGCCCATGGCGGCCCAACACCGCCGCAAGCCACGCCTCAGCCCTCACCCCCGGGGCCGCCGAAGCAATCCACCAACGCCCCCACCTCTGATCCGCCCCCGGCGGAGCCCCTCGATGAAAGTCCGCTTCCGAAGTCGATCATTGAAGAAGCGCGGCGTCTGCTGGGTGAAGGCTGACCCGCCAGGGGCATGCGCTTCAGGTGAAAAGGGCACTTAGGGGGAACGGCCCCTCAGGGGAGCAGGTCCCTAGGGGAACAGGCGCTGCACTGCCCAACCCTTGGGCGTGTGTTCGTAGCGGAGGCGATCGTGCAGGCGGTGCTCGCCCTCCTGCCAGAGTTCGACGGCATCCAACGCAACGCAATACCCACCCCAGTGCGCCGGTCGCGGTGGATCATCTGGATCTTCGCACTGAGCCCGGGCCGCCTCGAGCGCAGCCATCAACTGGGCCCGATTGGAGCAAGGGCGAGATTGTTCACTGGCCCTGGCCCCCAACCGACTCACGGGGTGACGTGAAGCGAAGTAGGCATCTGATACCGCATCGCTGGTTTGGGAAACCGATCCCTCGATACGCACTTGCCGACCGAGGTGGTCCCAGTGCAACACCAGAGCCGCTCGGGGGCAGCCAGCCAATTCGCGCCCCTTGGCAGAGGCCCGATTGGTGAAGAACACTGCGCCCTCATGTGAGAGGTCTTTGAGCAGCACGATACGCGCTGCAGGCGCGCCGTCGGGCCGCACGGTGCACAGCGTCATGGCATTCGGATTGGGAACATCCTTGCGGGAAATGGCCTCTTCCAGCCATGCCTGCATCACTGGCACCGGATCAGCCGGTGGGCGATCGAAGTCCAGCCGCATCAGTGACCGGGCGCTCCGGGCAACTCAAAGGTGGCCGCTGACTGCTCCGCCCGGAACGCCAGATAACGATCGTTGAGCTCGGCATCGTTGAGCGAAAGAATCGACACGGCCAGCAGCGCCGCGTTGATCGCACCCGCGCTACCCACGGCCAGCGTTCCCACCGGGATGCCCTTGGGCATCTGGGCCATTGAGAGCAGTGAGTCGAGCCCTTCAGTAGACCAGGCGTTCATCGGGCAACCCAGCACAGGAATGTGCGTCATGGCTGCTGCCACACCTGCCAAGTGAGCGGCGCCACCGGCAGCGCAAATGAGCACCTGCACACCGCGTCCGGGCGCATCGGCGCAGTAAGCCTCAAGTCGCTTGGCGGCACGATGCGCGGAAATGACATTGCACTCGTGCGTCACGCCCAACTTGGCGAGCGTCTGCGAACACTTCTCCATGGTGGGCCAATCAGATGCAGACCCCATGAGCACGCCCACGCGTGCGCCATCAACGGTTACGACTTCAGACATCGGCTCTCGGGCTCCCTTCCCGGCTCATTCCGGGCCACGCAGGATACCGTCCACCAAGGTGCTCCTGCAGGGGCTATGATGCTCGGCCCGCGGCACCCGATGGGGATTGGTGTAACGGTAGCACGGCTGACTCTGAATCAGTTAGTCAAGGTTCGAATCCTTGATCCCCAGTCAATGAAACACGCCCCCGACCACTCAGGCCGGGGGCGTGTCCGTTGTACAAATCACACCGGATTCCGGTGGGCAGATCGCCCTCAGACAGGGTTGTGTCCGGTCTTGTGATGCTCCATGGCGTGCTGAATGTCTTTCATCATGTTGATCCACTGGGCGATGTCGGTCATCACTCGAATTTGCGATGCATCGTCTGTGGACGACCCGATCATGTCGAGCTCAACCGCGCCTCCACCTGGAATCGCCGCCGGCAGCATGACCCGCATCGGGCCGACCATGGTCTTGACATGCTCGAGCATCTCCCCGCCGACCTGGCGAATGTCCATCGTCACCGCCCATGTTGGATCAGCCCACGAATGGCCCAAAGCCTTCGAGAGTGTTGAAGGCGACCATCCCCTCGTGCTGGCAGCGAGTTTTTGCTGCATCGTCCGAGCCAGATCGGCACTATTGCCGCCAACCATGCCCAGTTGTGAACCATGGGCCTGGTAGGTCATTTTCAGCGTATCTCCACCGAGGATGGCCCGGATCGAGTTCTCCGCGTGCTTGTTCATGGCAGCGGGATCAACGCCTGGCATGTCCATGAAGTTCATGCCAAAGACTTTCATCATCTTGTCCATGTCGAACGTGAGATCCACTGTCACACTCGATGCAGCATTGTCGAGCTCGGGCTTGGCCTTGATGCCAAGGTCTGCGTCGCTCAGGTCCGTGAATGCCGTGTCGATGTCTCTCAGAATCTTGTCAGTGTCCTGAGCACCGCCTTTGATACCTGAGAACTGGATGATCTCGAATCCGGAAGCTGGGAAACCCATCCCACCCGCGACGCCATCCGTGATGGCATGGACCATTGTCTCCCAAGTGGGCATCATCGCCTTGATCTTGTCCATGACCTCCTTGGGGTACACGGCCTGGTCATCAGCCATGCCGAAGTTCATCATGGCCTCGACGGACTCCTTGTTCAGAACGAACTGAATGGGCATGCCATCGGGAACCTGACCGGCCAACCGATGCAGAGGAGACCTCGGATCAGAGGAACTGCCGGCGATGAACTTCACCGCTGAATCGCTCGACAGCTTGTACTGGGCGAGCAGATCCAGTTTGGTGCCCTCAAACTCGACTCCGATCTCCCACTGCCGGAATGCATCCAGCAGGATCTTCATCTGCTTGGCGTTCATCTCCTGCATCTTCTGCAGTGATGCCATCTGCTCCTTCATTTCAGGCGAGGCGTTGTGGGGCACCGGAACATTCGACATCTGACTGAGGGTGGCGTCGATCATCGGCCCGTACTCACGAACGATGGTCGATTGATCCAACGCAATGGAGATGTCCGCTTCGAACAGGTCAGCGCACAACGCATTGGGATTGGCCGAGGGCTTGAATGTGGTCGAAGTGAGCGCCACCCAATCGGTTCCCTCAAGATGCACAACCTTGCTTGGGCCGCCGCCCATCCCGGCGGAGGACAGCCGGATCTTGTCGGCGTTGTCCGCGGAAAGAATGATCGTTAAATCGGGCTCACCGGTCTCGGGATCCGTCGGTCCCACGGCGATGCCCATGGGCTTGTCCAGATGGAATGACGCAGGCTTGGCCGGGCGACCGCCTTCAGGGCCGCCCTCCGAGGCGATCATCGACATCATCATTGGCGCCATGGCAAGCTGCTGGGCTGCCTGGGGCTCGATTGCACGAGCAACTGGCGTGATCTCCTGAATGAGATGATTGATCGAGGGCGTGTAGATCATCGCCCAGGCGCCATCGGGCACCAGTCGGCCCATCTCGGAGGGCACCTTGGCTGGCTCGAAGTCCTTGGCAGAAAGTGCCGGGGAGAGCATGAGGGTCAGGCCGACACCAGCGAGCAGTCGACGGGGCGAGGCAATCATCGGGCAGTACTCCTTCTGCAATCTCAAGGGCACTGCATGAGCGCAGCCCCCGGGCGGGCATCCCCGCAGGAAGACGAACGCCGGCGACGGCCGGCGATCGAGTCACTGAGTGTATGGCCCCCGAACCCCGGCGTGTCAGCCCACAGGCCCCACCCGCACCATGCGTCGGTCTTCTGTAGGCATGATTGCAGGGCCTCCACTGGCGGGCCGGAATCCCGTAAGGAGATTGGCTGCAGCAGGTTGCATCCCCCTGGCAGCCTCGCCCAGATTCAACTCGAATCGGTATCCGGGCAAGCCAAACATGGTCGGCCCTTCGGCTGCTCGAACTGCCTCATCAGCAAAAACCCAGGTTCCGATCGTCTCGGTGGCATGACGCTCGGGGTCCAGTCGAATGAGTTCGAAGGCGAACTCACCATTGGAGAACACTGGATCCGGCCCCTGATCACCAAAGAGCAGGGCTGACACATCCACATGGTCACCATAGCCATCGCCATCGGTGTCGCGGGTCGTCGACGACACGATCACAGCCACCCGTGTCGGCTTGTCGATTCTCATGAGCTGAGTCTGTCGGGGCTCGGGGCGAGGCGTCGGGCGTGCTTGAGCCGCATACCCGTCCGGTCGTCTGGTCGAGCTCTGGCATCCACCTGCCGCGAGCAGCAGACCTGCACCAGCAACAAGACCGATCAGCGGACGCGATCTTGTGCTCACGGCTCAGGCTCCGTTGAAGTATCACCGGCCTCCAACGCATCGAGATCACGCACCTTGAGCACGCCGTCTTCACGAATGAACAGGCTCTCACGTTCGAGTTGGCCCGCCTCGATCTGATCCTGCATGGCCTCAGGCAATGTGAGCCGCTCCACTTCGCCCTCGGTCAGGTCTCGAACGCGATCGAAGTCCGCCGGGCTTCGAACCACATGCGGGGTGAGAACGATCACCAGTTCATTGCGGACCAGCTGGCTGCTCTCACTCCTGAAGAGAAGCCCCAACAAAGGAATATCGCCCAGGAACGGCACCTTGTCCTGGAACTCTTCATATGACTCGTTGATCAGACCCCCGATCACGACGGTCTGGCCATCATGCACCGTGATGGTGGTGTCGGCCGTCCGCTGCAGAATGCGGGGCGACGTGACGCCCACCGCGGGTTCATCGGTTTGCTGCAGCAGTTTGGAGAGCGTCGGCTGCACATCGAGTCGCACGAATCCGTCGGGGTTGATCGACGGTGTCACAACCAGACTCACGCCGACGTCCTTCTCTTCCAGTGGCACGCTGATGACACCGGTGTCGTAGGTCTGAGCGCCTTGGGCAACGTAAATCAACTCACCCACGTTGATCGTGGCCTGCTCGTTGTTGGCAGCCATGATTGACGGGTTGCTGAGAATGTGGAGTCGCCCCTGCGATTCCAATGCCTCGAGCACCAGCGAAAAATCACTGGAGCCCAACGCCAGCGTAGGCATGGCCAATGCCCCCAGAAGTGGCGTGCCGGCATTGGCAACAGGCAGGCGATAGCCCGCTTCCACCGAGGCGCCGCCGATGGGACCACCCTCAAACTGAATACCCCAGTTGACGCCGCCCTCGAGCGACACTTCTGCCAGCAACACCTGAATGAGCACCTGAGGTGGATCCACATCCAGAGCATCGATCATGTCCTTGACTCGCTCCATGTACCGGGGACTTGCCGACACCAGGACCGAGTTCGACTTCGCATCACCTCGAATCGTCACTTCCCGCTCGAGCATTCGTGCAGCCGAACCAAGTTGATCAACACCGAGGGTCTCCACCAATGTGCGCTGTTCCTCTTCGACGAATTCGCCCAGTACGCGGGACACTTCCTCGGCGGTGGCGTTTCGCAGCTGGTAGACGAGCGTCTCTCGTTCATTGGCTTCCACGGTGTCGAGTGACTGCACAACCTGCTCGACCAGATCGAGATAGGCCGGAGAGCCAGACACGAGCAGGCTGTTTGTGCGCGTGTCAACCGTGATTGCCAATTGCTGACGGGGATCCGGCACCGCCGTCAATTCCGTGCCACCCAGACCCGGGCCGAATGTGGCCGAATCCAAGTTCTCAGGTGTCAGTGCCCCGTCGCCGGACACGGGTACGGGTGGAATCACCTGGCCATCGCGGGGCTTAAGCACCAGCAGGTCCTGCCCTTCGTCGAGACGGAAGAGATCCCGCAGAATGGACCGCATCGCAGTGGCATCCGCATTCGTGAGCGTGAACACCCGAAGGCTCTTCGAGCCTGTCGACGTCTCATCGAGGTCTCGGATCATGTCTATGAGCATCTGCATCGAGTCGCCGGGAGCACGAATAATGACCGTGTTGGTTCGAATGTCAGGCGTGAGATTGATCGTCTCCCGCAGAGCAGTCGTGATTGCCATCTCCTCTGCGCCTTCACGCTCGGCAGCTTCACTCACGTATCGCAGAACCGTCGATCGAAGTTGTCGCGATCGACTTCGCCCGATACTTCGCCCGGCCAATACGTCTTCGATCAGGCTCACAGTCTCGATCGCATTGGCACTGCTGAGAGGAATGTGGCGAATCTCCAGCACGTCGGCTGGAGACGTGCCCTCGAGTCGCTCGATGAGATCACGAATCTCTGCGGCATCCCGAGGTGGCGCATTCACCAGAATAGAGTTCAGCCCACGGTCGGCAGACACCCGCACCGTGCCATCACCACGCGTCCGATTGGCTTCACGAACGTAGAGGTCATCGAGCAGCCGGGCAACCTCGTCTGCCTGACCGATCGACAACGGAATGACATCCACAATGCGGCCGTCGTCGCCGGTCTGCTCAGCATCGACAAGCATTCGCAGCAGCTCCTCGATCACGACGAGGTTCTCGTTGCTGGCCGACACGATCAGACTGTTGATGGAGGTCTCAAACTCGACGGAGACCCTGTCTGTCGGGCTCTGTGCCTCGCCGAGGCTTGCGGCACGCTCACGCATGAGTTGCTCTATGCGCGGTGCGAGCCGCTCGGCATTGCCACTGCCACCGACGGGCAGCACGTGCAGCCCGATCGCCGGAGACACGGGCACGGCATCGAGCTTGTCTACGAGATCGCGGATGGCGTTCAGATCATCAGGTGCGGCAGACACCAACAGGCTGTCGGTGCGTGTGTCCACCTGTACCAACGGCATCTGGCGTCGCCGCATGTCAGCGGGCAGATCAGCGTACCGACGTTCCATCACGGTGCGGATGGTCTCCGCCAGCCGCGGGGCTGAACTGGTTCCCGCGTCAATCACCTCGACCAGAGCACTGCCGACATATGCAGCACCGTCCAGTCGCTCGATCATCTGTTCGATAACCGTGAAACCACCGGCACTGGCTGCAACGACGAGGCTGTTAGACACTTCGTCCGCAAGCACGACGGCCCGCTCCATCGCCGCGGCCTCAGGCTCGACGGCTCGCAGCCGATCAACTCGCGCATCCATCATCTGCTGTACGAGTGACGAGACCCGTGTGGCACTGGCCGACTCCAGGGCAATGGTGCGGATCTCCTGGAATTCGGGGGCCTCATCAGTGTCGAGTGTCACAAGCAGCGACTCGACGATGGTGAAGACCTTCTCGCTGGAACTCACGACAAGCGTGTTGGTTCTTGCATCGGCTTGAATAACGGCCGCATCCTCATCGTCCAACGCCCCGCTTCGAAGCTGACCGGCGATGAGCCTGTCAAGCATGTTCGCCAACTGCGATGCCGTAGCATGGGCCACCGGGTACATGCGTACCGATGAAGCCGGCGATGCCCCTTCCACATCGAGCATGCGGATAAGTTCCGACACCACCTGGATGTTGGCAGCCGATCCGACCACGACCAGCGAGTCAAGGGCCGGCTCGGGCACGAGGGCAAGACGATGCATGGGTTGGAAGATCTCCGCATCGACTGAGTCGCCGCCGGCAGCCACACGCAAGCGGCCGACCTGATGCTGCATCGGACCGGCATTGGGCTGGTCCGTTGCCCCTTCCACGAGTACGCGGTGCAGCGTGTCGGCCATGTCGGACGGGTCGGCGTGGACAAGCGGCACGACCTGAACCTCCAACCAACCCGAAGCCATGTCACTGTCGAGCCGCTCTACAAGCACCTCAACTGTTGCGACGGCGTCTTCACGGCCGGCCACGATGACCGTATTCGTTCGCTCGTCAACCGACATGGCGATGTCATCGAGCAGTGCCGAGCCCACAGCGCCGCCGGGACGTGCCGGAATGTCGGTGCCCGGCAGCATCGAAAGACCGTCACTCTGATCAAAGACATCCTGCACGATTCGACGGAAATCTTCGGCGGCGATGTTCTCTAGCGGCATGACGCGGATCACGGCAGCGCCCGAGACCGGCAGTGAGTCCAGCAGATCGACCAATGCGTCGATCGCCAGGACATTTGCGGTTGTCGAGGTCACGACCAGTGCATTCTGGATCTCGTGGGGCACGATTCGAATGGGCTGAGAGAGATCCAGTTCGACGAGCCCGCGGCCGACTTCCTGGTGCCGCAGATCCAGGCGCCGTACCTGCTCCTCAATGGCCCGTGCCAGCTCGGTGCCGACCTGTTGATCTGATGGATCCAGCAGATCTTCTAGGACATCGGCCATGTCCTCGGCTCGTGTGTGCTGCAGTTCGATGATCTGCATTGTCGCTGAGGCGCCGACGGGGGCCTCATCGACGGCCCGGAGAATGTCCACGACCGTGTCGGTGTCTGCCGGGTTGGACAGCACCATGACGGCATTGCGACCGTCTAGATGCGTCACCCGTACAGGCTCGTTCACCAGTCGAGACATCGAGTTATTTCGAGGTGGCCGGTGCAGGCCCAGCGACTCGATTACACGGATGGCCTCCGGAGGTGCGATGTGCTGCAGTTCGATCACGGTCACACCGTGCCCTGATGCAGGCATCATGCCATCGAGTTGAGATGCGGTGGATCGGATCTCCTGGGCCAATGTTCCACTCGTGGCAACGACCAGTGAGTTGGTCATGGCATCGTGCTCAATAGTGAGAGGCACTCGAAGCTGGTCGGCGCGTTCTGCAAACGTCCCACGCAACGTATCGGCGACACGAGCCACCGGTGAGTCTTCCAGCGTGATCACATGCACCGTGACATCCACACTCGTGTTGGGCTGATCGAGAGATTGAACGATGGTCTCGATGCGCTCGAGTGTCCGGCCAGTGGCTGCAACCACCACCGAGTTGGTGACGGGCTCGGCCGATGCGCTGACCCACTCCTCGCTCTGCACGAGCATGGTGGGCACCTCTGCCTCACGATCGCCATTGCCACTATTGGATTGCCGCGGGCGTGGGCGGCGGCCACGCTGGGTCACTTCACGGCTGAACGCCTCGTTGATCGCTCGAGCCACCGATGCCGCCTCGGCATGCTGCAGAGGAAGTACTCGAACCTGCAGCGATGCGTCGTAGGCCTCATTGTCGAGTTCGGCGATGAGCGCCTCGATGCCCTCCCACTCACTTTCCTCAGCACTGACCACAAGCGAGTTGGTCGACGGATCGGCCACGATGCTCACGTTCATCTTGGATGGCGTGTCTGCCTCCAGAGCATAGGGCCCGTAGAACACCGTCAGCGCCTGCCGCACCTTGTCCGCCTCGGCGTGCTGCAGTGCGAGGAACTTCGTCTCGCGCGTGCTGACTGGTGGCTGGTCGAGCTTCGCGATGAGTTTCTGCAGCTGCTCAAACTGGGCCGGTGTCGCGGCGATGATCAGTTGATTGGCGTTGCGATCTGCATCAATCTCCGGGCGAGGCCGAGGCATGGAATAGGTGATCTGCTCCAGGCTCCAACGCACATCTGAAGCAATGGCGTGCTCGAGCGACACCAGGTGGTATTCAACTTCTGCAACTGTGGGCACGGAGTCGAGGTCCGAGATCATCGACTCGATAATCGGAATGGACTCGGCGCTTGCCGTCACCACAAGGCTGTTGGATCGTTCATCGGCGACGATTCTTGCGCGAATCTCGACCGGGTCCGCGCCTTCCTCCAGAGTGATGACCGTGTTGGATGCCGAGCCGTCGCCTCGGAGCCCGAGCGAGTCATTGAGCACACGCACGACATCTCGAGCGCGAGCCTCGTCCAGCGGGAAGGTTCGAACGATGCTGCGGTCACCGACCGCCCAAGTGTCGAGCACGTCCAGCAACTCGCCGATCTCTTCATGCTGCGCGGCATTGCCGGCCACGATCAATACGCGGTGCTTTTCGTCGAGACGTACGACAGGGGCTGTCTCATCCCGGGCCTCCCACCATGCGCGCGAACCGCCGCCATAGAGATCGCGAACCATGCCCTGCACCGTCTCCATAGAGGTGCCTGCGACGTGGTACGTCTTGACGGTTCGCTCGGCGCCTTCGGGTGATGCGGCGTCTATGACCGCCACCACCTGCTCGACGATGTCGAACGTCTCCCCATGGCCGGTCACGACCAGTGCATTTAGGCGCAGATCAGGGAAGACCGCCAACCGGCCTGGCAATTCACCCCCGCGAGATCTCCCCATCCACCCACCGAAGACCTGGCTTCCATATGCCAGTTGCATCACCATGTTCTGCACGGTGTTGGCGACTTCAGCAGCCTTGGCGTGCTCCAGTGGGTAGGCCTGAATGCGAAACTGTTCGTGGCTGGCGGGGCTGTCGAGGCGGGAGGCGAGCTCCTTGACGGCCTCGAAGTCATCATCGGCCGCCGCAACGAGCAAGGTACGTGATCCCTGATCGCCGATCACCGTCACGGCACGCTTGCCACCACTGATTCTCGCACGGTCATCATGCAGTTTCTGAATGGCCTGGGCCACTAGGCCGGCATCTGCCCTCTCCAGCGAGATGGTGCGGATGTCAAACTGTTCATCACGGGATCGATCGAGTTGTTCAATGAGCGACTGGATATGTGTACGCATTGCCTCGTCGGCCCGCACAAGCAGAAGCCCGCTGGCGTCATCGGGCACGACCGTCACCGTTGATGCCGATGCCGGATCAGACGCCAGAAGTGCCTGCTGCACCAGTCGGGCAATCTGTGAAGGACGGGCACTCGTGAGTTCGATCGCCTCCAGTGGCGGCAGGTCCACGGCCGTGGAGACATCCAGTTGCTCGAGCAACTGCTCCACTTCAGCCAACTGAGCCTCGCCCCCTGTCACCAGCAGTGTGTTGGTGCGTGCGTCGGCGATGACCTCTGGAAGTGTGGCGGCAATGCCAGTCGCGCGACGAGCGTTGTAGCGGGCCCGCATGAGCCGCTGCACAGTGCGCCCCAGATCCTCGACACCTGCGTGCGTCACATCGAACAGCCGCAAGGCAGGCTGCCCCGTGATGGGCGACTTGTCGACAAGCGACACCAGCTGTTCAAGCACCGGAACAGACTCTGGTGGCCCGGACACAATGAGGGCCCCGGTTCGAGCATCGCCACTGACCGAGACGTCCTCAGGCCGGAAACTCGCGTCGACGGGCTCACCGCCCAGCGCTTCCACCACAAGTCGCTGCACCTGACCGGGTGTACCGGCCTGGGCTCGTAGCATTTCCCGCACCTGTTGGGCGGCCACATTGGCCTGCGTCTGCTGCAGCGGAATCACCTTCACGATGCGAGTCTGAGCCGTCGGACCCGAGGGCGCTACCGCCCGCAAGACCTCTGTCACCGTCTGAAAATCGGCATCGGAACAGGTGATGAAGATGGCGTCGCCCGAGGGGTCGGGCAAAATCGACACCCGAGAGGCCACATCACCGCGTCGCCCGCCAGGCGTCGTCATGGTTCGAAGCGTCTGGCTGAGCAGCGTTGTCAGCCGACCGGCGTCATGGGTTCCCTTGAGGTCGATTCGACGAAGCGTGCCGGGAGCGGCGGGCATCTGCCGCATCAGTTGATCCAGCATCGCACGGGCTCGCCGCACCGCTCGGTCTCCACCCAGCAGCACAAGACTGTTCGTTTCGGGATCAACGGCGATGGACACCGATGGAGCCTCGTCCCCTTGATCCTGCATGCCTCCAAAGGCGACAGCTGCGAACCAACTGGGCACTGTCATAGGAAGCGAGGATGTCTGCTCGGGCGCAGCCTCTCTCTCCAACAGATCTTCGAGATCGACGATCTCGACCATCGACCCCTCATGTTGCTGCAGTAGACGCCGCAAGGTTGCGGCAAGCTCAGCCGCATCAATTCGGGATCCATCGATGGGCACTACGTCCAGCCGGCGCCCCGCTGACAAGGCCGCCTGATCGATCTCACCAACCACGGCACGAACACGCGCCAGTTGAGCCTCGTCACCTCGAACGAGCAAGGTGTTGCTGGCCCGGTCAACCTGCACCTGCGGCGGCGAAAGAGATGACTCATCGGCGAGCAAGGGCTGCAGTGTTCGCGACAATTCTGTTGCATCTGCATGCCGCACCGGCACCACATGCAGGGCCCGTGCAGTGCGAGCCGACTGATCTGCAACATCAAGTTGAGTCACAAGCGATTCGGCGATGGGAAGCACGCCGGGGCGAGCAACAATGACGACCGCATTCAGACGGGGATCGGCTGCAACCTTCACCGAGTCTCGAACCTCTGGCAGCGCGACACGTCGTCGAGCGGCCTCGATTCGCTGAGCGAGCGTGTAGGTTTCCGAGCCCATCAATTGCTCAACTACGGGCGCGACCCGCTCTGCTCGTGCATGTTCCAGATAAACGGTGCGCACCTGACTGGCCTCGGCAGACACGCCCTCGTCCAGAGATTGAATGAGCGACTGCACCTGCGCGAGTTCCCCGACCGGGCCGGTCAGCACGACGGCGTTGCCAGAAGGCTCGGCCTGCACGACAACCTGACGAGCGGCCGGATTGAATCGACCCTTGGCAGCCATCGAGGCTTCAACAGTCATGGCGACAGTTGTTGCGTCGGCCCGCTCAAGTTGAACGACTCGAATCTCCACGGCGCCGGTGTCAGACGCAGGGCGATCGAGTTCTTTCAGCAGGGCCGTCGCCAAAGGTTGCAGGTCAACGGGGGTGTCGATCATCAGTCGGCCTGCGGTTGGATCGGCCACGACATTGGGCAGCGGAACAAGCGTGCCAGCCGATCGCGCCTGCCGCAGCGACAGAGGCCAGCGAGCCTGATCTCGCAACATCGCCGTGAGCACAGGCGCCAGCGCGGCAGGGTCACCATGCGTGACGTCATGCGCCTTCAGCGCCGTCTCGATCGGAAGTGGCGTGGCGGCATCACGCTCCTTGAGCAACTCCATGGCTGCCCTGACGTCAGCCGGTCGGCCGGAGATCAGCACGCTCTGGCTACGAGTGTCGGGCAGGATCTCAAGCCCGTGCACCTGCCCACCCAGTGCGCCTGCGTCGATCAGCCGTCGTACGGTTGTCACCAACTGACTGGGTTCCGACCGCAGTGGCTCGAACTCGGCCAACTCCACCGGCACGTCGAGCAGGCGAACAGCCTTCTCGATGTCATCAAAGTGCTCGCCCTGCGCCTCTATGACCAGCATCTGCAGAGCGTCGAGCGGATGAAACTTGGGGGGCTCGAACCCGGGCTCGTCAGCACCATCGAGCAAGAGAGGCAGGGACGTGCCCAATTGGGACACGATCTCGCTGGGGCGAACAGATGTCAGCGCAATGCGGCGAGTCTCAGTCGTCCCCGGCTGAGCGGCATGCAGTTTCACCACCAGCTCATGCAAGCGCCGCACCGCTGTAACGGGACCGGTGAGCACAACGGTTCCGTCTTCGGCGACATCAACACTCGCCCCATCCGTCTCCTGGGCATCAAGGGCGCGAGCCTGGTCCAGCAATCGTGCCGCTTGGCCAGCGGGCAACTGCACCACCCGAACGTCGATTTCCTCGCGGGATCGCACGTCAAGTGCGGGGAGCACGGCCTTTATGGCCTCAACCTCTGTGGCTGGCCCCGCCACGATCAGGCTACGGCCGTCCGGGCCGGGGGCCATTCGAACCCGACTTCGCCTCACCGGCGGCAGAATCTGCTCGAGCGCTCGCAGCGTTGCCGTTGCATGGGCGTCGGAGAGAGCGATGTGCTCGATGACCGGCTCGCCAACAGGCGTAGATGAACCTTCAAGAGCCGCCAACGCGTCCACCAACTGTTGTACTCGACCTGAGGCGCCGGCCAGACCAATCGAGGTCTGTTCCGGCATCGGCACCAGAACCGGCCGCTCCGACTCGGGCATGCTGGCGATGATCGGGGCCAGCCGCTTGGCAGCGACGTCTACAGTCAGAAGGCTCAGCCCTACCACACGCAGATCCTGATCGGCGCTGCTGGAGGGTCGGTCAAGCAGGGCGATGATCTCTCGCATCCGATCAAGCCCGGCATGCGCGCCCTTGGCGATGATCGAGTTGGTCCGAGCGTCGGCGCTGAATGAAACGCCCTGCAACGAAACTTCCTCGACCTTCTGCAACTTGCCCTTCTTGTCCGGCACGTACTTCTCAACCTTGACCGACATGAGATCGGTCAGCGGCTTGATGAGCGCGTCGGCCTGCACATGTTCCAGCGGGAAGACCTCGACCTCGCCCTCGGGTGACTGTTTGTCGATTTCGTCGAGCAGGCCCAATAGCCGCCGGGCCTTGCCCGCCATCTCGGTGAGCACGACTGCGTTCTGGCCAGGCAGCGCGATGAGTTGCCCGTACTCGCCGACCATGGGAGACAGTCGCTCGACCATGGCCTCGGCCGTGGCGGTGCGCAGTGGGCGCATCACGGTCACGAGTTGATCGTCGGTGATCTCGAGGGGAACCTCGTTCATGAAGGTGGGCAGGTTTGCCCGCTGCATGTTCTCGAGCTTCTCGAGTCGCAGCACGTCACCATCGACTCGAACCGTGACACCCTTCGTCTGCAAGATCGTGTTGAGAATGCGCAGCCCGTCGGACAGGTCGTATGTCTCTGGTGACTTGAAGGTGATCGTGCCTTGGGGGATCTTGGTGTCATGCACCATGGGCATGTCGGCCGCGCGGGCAACTACGTCGAGCACCGTTTCGATGTCGGCGCCACCGAATGCGAACCTCAATTCAACAGGCGGGGCAGGCGCGCGGGTTTCCCCCGAAACAGACTCGTCTGCCATGGCCCCCACCTGCCAACTGCACAAGACAGAGGAAACGAACAGGACCGCGCGCAATCGACCAGCCATAAGCACCCTCTCCTTGGGTTCAGTCAGGCTCCATGCCTGATTGCCAGTCTACCCCCGGGTGCCCTCAGGGGCGCTTGAGAAGCGATCCCGCCGGAATCGTCCACCGGGCCCCATCAGCTGCGAAAGTGGCCTCGTCGATGCCGTCGGCATCTGGCGTTACAGCTTCCAGCGTCATCCCCTGATGGGAATCTCCCGGAACAAGGCGTTTCCGCTTGCCGCGAGGTGACTGCAGCAGCACCTCAGCCTCACCACGAACGAGGCCGACATGCACCACCTGCCATGGATCCGCGATGGGCCGAGGTGGCTTGTCCTGAGCAGGAGGTGGCTTGGGCGGCGTTGGTGGCGCTGGCGGCGCAAAGGGGTTGGGCAGGGCAAGGGCGACCCGCTGGGCGGGAGGCGGTTTGAATGTGGCCGCTTCCTGCGGCCCCGCTCCGGGAATGAACAGTGCTTGAAGTTGCAATGAAACTTCAACCTGTGCTCCGCCATCGCGAGCCGTAAGCCGGAGCTTGGTGATGCGATGCGGCCACGACTCGGCCTGAATCGACTCCACCAGCAACCCGACTTGTGACCACGTACCCCGGGCTGCAACTGTCGCCCCCACCAACATGAAGTCGGGCTCCTTGCCGAGGCTTCGCTGGGATCCCTTGAACTCTCTTCGACCGGGCGACTCAACTTCGACAGGCGGGCTCGTGCCCACGCGAACATCCGTGACTGCTGCCGCTTCAGCAAGCGCGGCCAGCCGTGATCGCAATGCATGGTCAACAGCCTCGGTCGTGGAACCAAGCGTCCTCGCCGCGATGGACTCGATGCGATCATTGACACCCGCGGCGCGGTCGATGTCCACTCGCCGCCGCTCAAGAGATGCATTCATCGAGTCGATGCGCGACTGAATTGCGGCAGCTGGCGACGTCACCCATGCAGAGAAGGCCCACCAGAGCAACAGGCACAACAAGAGCGAGCCAACCCCCCACGCGATGATGAGCATGCGGGAGTTCACGAACCGTCCTCGCCAGGTTCTGACGTGCGCTCCATTCGTAGCGTCATGTCATTGGGTAGTCGTCTCCCGTCGGTCGCGTCGGCGCCACTCGTGGTCACAGTCCATGGCTCGGTGTCAGCGAGCCGACCTCGAAGCGCTTCGGCCTGGTCGCGCGTGGCCGCTTCGGCCTCGATGATCATGCGCTGCGACCATGGCAACGACCACTTGTCAGGAATCGTCCCTGATGGCGCTTCCACATCGTCCATGTCCAGGCTCATGACCACGTCGTCGAGCAACACTTCTCCGGGCAGCCCCACCGCCTGCAGCACTTGCGTGAGATCACCAGCGACATCCGGACCAGTGGCCAGCCAGAGATCGAGATGGCCGATGCGAAACGTCTCGCGGTTGTATCGCCACCAAGGCGTGTCGAGACGATCACGAGCCATCTTCACACGCTCGTACTGTTGCTGGAGCACCTCGGCACGGCGCGTGCCCCATGCCCAGATTCCACCAAGCACGACGATCAACGCCAGAACCGCCAGCAGCAGGGTCTGTCGCAATCGTGCAGCCCGATCCGGAGACTCGCGCGGATGCAGCAAGTCGATCCAGGCCCGCCCGGTCTGTTCCGCAACAAGCAGGCCTGCCAGTGAACGCACTTCCTGCAGATCGTTCCCGGCAGCGTCGATCCCGTCGGGGACGTCTACGATCTTCGCCGTAGCCCCGGTGATTGCCCCGACCGGCTCGGCAAGTTTGCGTGTGAGGGATTCAGGGCCACTCAGATAGACGGCTGAAGGCTCCGGGCCATCGCCCTCAGCCCGCCATGCCAACCACGTTCGCCGAACCTCCAGCGTGACGGCGTCAGTGAACTGCTCTGCATCATCAACGGAGACCGTGGCAGATCGAGCTCGGCGAGGATTGCCGTTGTCAACCCACAACACCTCCACATGACTGCCGGAGATGTCCACGACGACAATCGACCCAGACCGCGGAACGAGTGCCTCGGCCCCGAACAGCCGAAGCGTGACTGCTCTGGCAGGCCGCCCGGCGAGTTTCATTCGTCGCCTCACCCGCTCAAGGTCGGCTTCCGGCATGGCTGCTGAGAGCACCTCTGCGGTCTCATCCTCGTCATGCACCGGAAGTGAATCGATGACCGCATGCTCGGGGTCGATCGGAAGATCACGCGATGCCGCGAGCCGCGCCATGGCCGGCAGGTCTTCGCGGGCGGCGCCGGGAAGTTCCTGTCGCTTGAGCACCACATCTTCACGCGGCACTGAAACGATGCACGGACACCTGGGGATGCCGGCATCGTCGAGCACCTGCGCCATCCATTGAGCTTCTGCTTCGAGCCCGTCGAGGTTTTCCGGCCGCGGCTGTACGACGGTGGCGTCGAGTCTCAAAGCGCCGCCGTCAAGACGGGTTGCGGCAACAGCTCGCAATCGGCGCGCCGTCAGTTCGACGGCGACCCGCTGTCTGGGAGGCGTGCCACGTCCAAGGTGCTTGAGCACGATCGAATCCTACACGTCTTCACCGCCATCTTCCGAGGCGAGGATCGTTGACGGCCCTCGTGGATGGTGGCTGTGACGGTTCGGGGGAGTTCCCAATGTCGATCGCGATAGGCATTGCCGGCTCCGGCGGGTCCACCCGAATGAGCGCAGGCACCTGGGGCTCTGTCGCGGTGTCGCTGAGGGCGTCGTCAGGGGTACGGACTGACGAGTCGTCCTCATCGTCTTCATGTTCGTCTTCTTCATCTGCCTCGCTCAGAGTTGGAAACACCAGACCCGTCAGTGCGCCAGGCGCCGCCAGGTGCTCCCGCAGCAGGGCGATACGGGGTGTCTGTTCAGAAACATCAAAGACCACCTCGTACCAATCCGCACTCTGCAGCATGTCGTGATCGTCGTCCTCACGTACCTCACCGATCCCCAACATGCATCGCCATGTGAACGAACCCACCGTGATTCGACTCAGGACGGTGGCCTCCAACGACCTGTCCAGCCCGCCCTCCGTCCAGAGCCACGACATCAGCGACAGGCTGTCATCTGAAAGCGTGTCCCGCACCGCCACGAGGTGCATCGCCTTGTCCGGGTCTATCCCATCCAACGTCGCCAACACCTCGGCAGAGGCCGAGGCCACATCGATCCGCCCGGCCTGAAAGCCCTCGGCAGGGGCCGCATGACGCAGGATCGCACCCCACACTTCGGGCGCAGGTGAGGCCGCCGCTACACGAGCCGCGAACGACTCCGCATCACCCTCACCAAGACCCTCAAGCACCTCGATTGATCGCTCATCAAGCAGACCTGCCAGGGCCTGCCGAGCGTCTTCGCTCCAAGGCTGTGCCACGATTTGACCGGGGGCCTGAACTGGCCCATGTGCCAGCACCGTCAGCGGGACCGTGCTTGACGCGTCCAGCCCAGCGGCATCCAGCACGGCAGAGAGATCCTGAAATCGTCCGCCTGGGGCTGCCCGTCGCTGCTCGATCAACGCCTGGGCTGTTGCCTGGTCGATCCCCTCCAGTTGTGCCAGTTCATCGACGCTTGCATGGTTGGCATCCAACAGCGCCGACTCCGACATCGGTTCTGCCACACCTTCATCAACTGCCAGCAATCGAGCGACAATACGACGCTCACCCTCGACCCACAGCACGGTTTCCTGCGGCAGATCTGCACGCTGGCCCAATGCAAGTTCTTCTCGCTGATCCGCAAGTTGAGCCCCCAGCACTCGCAGCGCAGACTCCAATCGCAGGAGTCGCGTTGTTCGCATCAGATCCAAATCACTTGCGGACACCGTCACCGAAGCCACCTGCACAAGCGCGGCCGCCAACCAGATCGAGGCCGCGCCGATCACGGCGACTGACGCCAGCACGATGCCTCGGTGGGACCTCATGTGCTTCGCTCTGGATCTTCCGGAGCAGCCTCCGGCATCATCAGCACGCGGCGGCGATCTGGTGGTGCGTCCTCAGGCGGGTCTGCCATGAGCCACGCATCGATCACGACCAGTGAAGGCAGCGCGCCAACAGCACCAGAGTCGAACTTGTCGTGCCAAGCGCCATTGTGTCGAGCTTGAATCCGCAACGTTGCCGACCCGGGCACGGTGAGGCCTTCACCTTCGAGCCCCTTGAACACGATGCCCACGCCGTCGTCTTGCAACGAGAGCACATGGCGACCGGGCACCTGTGTCTCGATACCAGGGCGATCAATCGCTGCCATGAGTCGTATGGAGTCTTCAGATGTAACCAGACCGGGCAGGTGGCCGCCTCGAACGGCAGCTGTTGCAAACGCGCTGTCCATGCGATCGAGGGCCAGGTCAAGCGAGCGAAGGCTATCGGTTCGTTCTTCAATTCGAGTTCGATCCCTGGCCAGGCCAAGCAGCAGCGTTGCCGCCACCGCGAGTACCGCCGTGAGCAACGCCAGTGCAATGAGCACTTCGATCAGTGTCATGCCCCGTTTCACTGCATACGCTCCTGCAGGCGAAGGTCGGAGGGGACGAGGGCCCGAACGGTGGCGTGCAGATCGGGATCATCAATCTCCCTGACCGTCACCTCAAGCAGCACCAGACCCGGCTCCGCAGAAGGGCTGGTGGATGTTTCCAGTTCAACCAAGTCCGCGTCGCCCGCATACACGCTCATCTCAAGCAGTTCGGGAAGTGACTCGCTTCGCAGATCGCCTATACCGACCAGACCACCACCAGCCATGCGAACAATGGCGACGGCCGCATCGTTACATCGCCTTCTTCTGTCAGCTCGATCCAACGCCTGCTCGGCATCGTCCATGGCCTGCAGGGTGAACGCCCCCGCTCCAACCAAGATCACGAGTGCGACCAGCACCTCAAGCAATAGAGCGCCACGCCTCATGGTGAGCCTGTCGGCGTGTTGGAGCCTGTCGGCGTTGTAGAACCTGAAGTCGCGGCCGGGATTGGCACAGTTGGTTCCACCTCTGCGTCCATCAGAGGCAGAGGATCAACCACGAGCACCCGCCCTGTGAGGGCATCCATCTGCAACGCCCCTCGCCTCCCGCCTTCTCCCTCAAAGACGAGCGGGGCTGGCATGCGAGCTTGGCCATCGGGCAGCACAACCGCCAGCAACAGCGGCAACTGGGCTTCCCCAACATCGACACCCGCCAGTGGAGACTGCACCAGCGCCGGCGCCTCGGTTTCGCCAAGCCAAGGACGCACAGTCAGCATGGCGTCATCTTCCAATTGAATCAACACTGGCTGACCACGATCAACGGCGGCGACACGGGCCCGCTCCAACACGCTGCGCAATCGAGTGCTTTCGGACGCCCACGTGGACTCGTCGTTGATCGCATCGATCGAAGGCAACACGATCGCCCCGATCGACAGCAGCAGCACGACCACCAGCAGTAGTTCCAGCAGCGACAGGCCGCGGCGATCAGCTCGCGCTGGTCGTGGGCTCTCCGCTGCCGGGGAAACTGTCATCGGCTTCAATCTCACCGTCAGCATTCTTGCGGCGATCATGGTTCGTCACGTCGTCCTCGGTGTTCTCTTCACCATCAGGTCCCAGCGATACGAGGTCGTAGACCGATTCATCCACCAGTTCGCCCGGATATCGATAGACGATCGGGCGATTCCAGTTGTCGCTCTCGATTGCTGAGATGTAGATGCCCTTCCAGCGTGCCTGGTCGGCCTCTTCCTCGATGAGCTCCTTGTTCCAGAGCACGGCGATGCCCTCATCCTCCGAGGGATAGCGTTTCATGTCGATCCGGAAACGCTCCATGGCTGAGTCGATCTGGTCGAACTGGGCCCGTTGGATGTCGGCTTCGGCCTGATCGCCAACAGACAGGAAGCTCACCGTCACGATGGCCCCCAGTGCGAGCAGAATCGAGATCACGATGAGCAGTTCGAACAGGGTGAAGGCTCGTCGATGCATGCCTGCGTCTCCTTTGACCGATCGGTCACTGGCCCCCGGGGTTGAACACCTGTCGGTACAGACTACTGCAAGCCCGAACTCATGCGCATCATCGGCAAGACGAGGGCCGCGAAGATGAAAATGACCATTGCCGCAACCATCACCAGCAGGGCCGGCTCCAGCAGCCTCAACATGATCTCCAACTTGCGATCCACCCGCTTCCGCGTGACCTGAGCCACCTCGGTCAGAACGTCAGGAAGCCGATTTGACGTCTCCGCGACGTCGATCATCTCCACAACATCTTCGGGCACCTGCGACGTCTCGCCCAGTGACTGCCCCAATCGTTGGCCGCCCTGCACAGCTGTCCGAGCAGACTCGAGCGCGGCTGCCAGATGCGGGTGCCCCGCTGTCTCGCGGCTGATCTCCAGCGCCCGCAGCAGCCCAACCCCGTTGGACAACAGCGATCCGAGAATGCCCGCAGATCTGCTCAACGCCACATCATCGAGCAACGCCCCCACCAGTGGAATCCGCAACACCTGTATCTGCAGCCATCGCCGCGGGGCCGGCCGCCGCCAGGCAACCACCCAGCTCACGGCACAACCCACAAACAGCAGCAGCAGAACCGGCCAGAACCTCACGGCAGCATCAGACAAGCCGAGCAGGATGTCGGTAGCCAATGGCACCTCGATTCGCTCGAAGAACGGTTTGAACTTGGGCACAAATGCGATCAGGGCATAGAGCACCGCTCCGACACCGGTGAGCACCAGAATTGCTGGGTAGATCAGGCTCCCGATAACCCGCCCCCGCATGGCCGCCTGCGCTTCGAGCAATTCGCTCAAGCGCGACAGTACTTCTTCGAGGAAGCCTCCCTGCTCGCCGGCGCGGACCATCGCCGTGTGCACATCGCCGAATGCCGACGGGTGTGCCGCCATGGCATCGGCCAATGATGAGCCATCGGCAACCGTGTCTGCGATCTCAGACCAGATGCGAGCCATGCCCGCATGGGCCTTGCCCCGCCCGAGCAGTCGCAGTGCCCGAAGCAAGGGCACACCAGCACGAATGAGGTCGCTCAGCTGCCTCAGTGACCCTGCCAGCACACCTGTGGGCGTACGGGCAGTCTTGGAGATCGACTCTCGAATGCGAACCGGTGCCAGTTCGAGTCGATCGAGCTCCGCCAGGACGACTTCACGAGTTGGGCCCTGCAGCACGCCCTTTACCAGTGTGCCATCTCGCGATCTCGCCTCGTAGGCCCAGGTGGGCATGGAGCGGCTCCCTGATCAGTCTTCGTCATCCTGCAGACGGGCGAGCACACTGAGATCTTCCAGTGTCGTCATGTCGCCACCAGCCTCGCGGCCTGCGGCGACATCACGCAGAAGGCGTCGCATGATCTTCCCGCTACGGGTCTTGGGGAGTGCGTCGGTGAACCGAATCATGTCCGGCTTGGCAATGGCACCGATCTCCTCAGCGACGTGCGCTCGCAAGGTGTCTCGCAGTCGATCGTCTGCAGACCAATCCGGACTCAGTGTGCAGAATGCAGCGATGCCCGTGCCCTTGATCTCATGCGGCATGCCGACCACTGCCGCTTCAACAACCGAGTCGTGGCTCACCAGCGCAGACTCCACCTCCATCGTGCCGAGTCGATGCCCCGACACGTTGATGACGTCGTCCATGCGACCCATGATCCAGAAGTAGCCTCGCTCATCGCGGCGAGCGCTGTCCCCCGCGAAGTACATGCCATCGACACGGCTGAAGTAGGTGTCGATGAACCGCTGTCTGTCTCCATGGATGCCTCGGAGCATCGACGGCCATGGCTTGCGCACCACAAGCAGACCACCGGAACCATGAGGCTGCTCCGCGCCGGACTCATCCACCACGGCGGCATCAATGCCAAGGAACGGCAGCGTGCAGGAACCGGGCACTGTCGGCGTCGCCGCCGGCAGCGGTGTGATCATGTGCCCACCCGTCTCAGTCTGCCACCATGTGTCCACGATGGGACATCGCTCGTGGCCGATGACTCGGTGATACCACATCCATGCCTCCGGATTGATCGGCTCACCAACTGTCCCCAGCACTTCGAGCTTTGAGAGGTCGTGTCTGCGTGGATGTTCTTCGCCCCACTTCATGAAGGCTCGGATCGCCGTGGGCGCCGTGTAGAAGTGCGTAACTTCGTGCCGCTGGCAGATGTCCCAGAATCGATCCGGCCCCGGGTGATTCGGCGCTCCCTCGTACATGAGCGATGGAATGCCGTTCTGCATGATCCCGTAGATGATGTACGAGTGGCCGGTGATCCAGCCCACGTCAGCAGTGCACCAGTACACGTGGTTCTTGTGGTGCCGTAGATTGAAGGTGTACCGACTGGTGAGGAAGGTGTGCACCAGATAGCCGGCGGTCGTGTGCACGATGCCCTTGGGCTTGCCGGTGCTGCCTGAGGTGTACAGCAGGAAGAGCATGTCCTCGCTGTCCATCTCCTCGCAAGGGCAAGTGTCATCAACATCAGCCACCACGTCGTGCCACCACACATCTCGCGGGGCGTGCATGTCGATCTCGTTCTCACAGCGGCGAACGACGACAACCTGCTCGACAAGGTCCGTCATCGACAGAGCTTCATCAACATTTGCCTTGAGTTCGACGACCGATCCTCTACGCCAGGCCCCATCACAAGTGATGACGAATTTTGAGCCAGCATCGGTGACCCGATCCGCGATTGACTGGGCACTGAAACCACCGAAGATCACCGAGTGCGGCGCCCCGATGCGGGCGCAGGCCAGCACCGCGATCGCCAGTTCCGGCACCATCCCCATGTAGATGGTCACGATGTCGCCCCGCTGCACGCCGAGTTTCTTCAGGGCGTTGGCGAAGCGTGACACCTCGACTTGCATGTCGGCATAGGTCAGCCTTCGAACTTCAGGGCCAGCGTCACCGACGGGCTCACCTTCCCAAATGATCGCGGTCTGATCTCCGAATCCGTTTTCCACATGCCGATCGACACAATTCCAGCAGGCGTTGATTCGACCGCCTACGAACCAGCGGGCATCAGGACACTCCCACTCCAGAACCTTGTCCCACTTCTTGAACCAATGCAGTTCTTCGGCAACAGCGCCCCAGAAGTGCTCCGGGTCTTCTATCGACTGCTCATGGAGCGTTTGATACTGCTCCTTGGACTCTACCCACGCCCCACCGCAGCGTTCGATGAAGTCAGCGGGCGGATCAAAGACCCGGTCCTCCTGCAGAACTGATTGAATTGCACCGTCGTTGTCGGTCATGGCCGCACTCCCTTGAGAGGGCAGCCTAGCAGGGCCCGCTGAGCGTCAGCGTCTTCCCTGTCGCCGGCGAGGTTGCTTCGATCCACCCCGCGCCGCCCGCTTTCGATCCCGCTCCATCTTTCTCTTGCTCGGCAGGGGCAACTCATCGATGGTGCGCTGCGGTCGCTTGGTCAACATGAGTTCGAGATTGCGCTCTGCAGCGTCCACTCTGACAATACGAACTTCGACCGGATCTCCGGCTGCGAGCACGTGCCCGCTTCCTCGGGCGACGATTCGCGCCAGGCCTGGCAGTTCCTCCCAGCGATCACGCCGCCCCGTGCCCATGTCGTCCCAGCCAACATGACCGGTGACTAGAAACCGATCCAACTCCACCAAAACGCCCGCTGGCGTGAACGACCTCACGACGCCGGGGAGATCCTCGCCCAGATGGTGCTCCTCAAGATGTTGGAGCACCAGAAACTCCCTGAGTTCACGCTCGGCAGCCTCCGACTCGTTCTCGGTGTCGGTGCAGTGCCGGCCCATCTCGACGAGGGCGTCTTGATCAAGTGTTCGTTCATCATCGGCAAGTCGCTGCGTCAGTTCTCTTCGCTTCTTTCCAGTGAATCGAAGCGCTCCGTTTTCCACCTGATCAAGCCATGCGTCCAAAGCCCGGTGCACAACCAAGTCTGGATACCGACGAATCGGGCTGGTGAAGTGCGCGTAGTGCTCACTGGCCAATGCGAAGTGCCCAACGATCGCGGGGCTGTACTCGGCCCGTGTCAGTGTGCGAAGAACTGCAAAGTGCACGGCGCGGGCCGAGTCGGAGTCGCGGGTGGCATCAAGCAACTGCTGCAGATCTCGACGGCCCGGATCCTCAGGCAATCGATGCCCGGACGCCATCGCCATCGACCTTAGTTCCTGCAAGTCCTCCAGCGCTGGTTCCGGGTGGATCCGGCGGAGAATCGACACGTCCAGAGAGTCGAACAACCGGGAGACGGCTTCGTTCGCCTCGACCATGAACATCTCGATGAGCGTGTGGGTGAACGCGCCGTCTTCACCTTGCACATCTGCGACTCGCCCCTCGTCATCGAACACCAATACCGACTCGGGCAGGGCCAGAGAAATCATGCCCTGATGCCGCCGACGATTCTGGATCACTTCTGCAAGGCGGGCTGCTTGCCGAAGCGACTCAACCACCTCCTCTGATGGGTGGGTGCTGCTCCCTGCGTGCTTCCATGCCGTGCGAGAGTCACCATCGATCCAGGCCTGCGCTTCCAGATAAGAAAACCGCTTGTTCGACCTGATGAGGGTTCGCCTGAAGTCAACGCTGTTGACACGCCCCCGCTCGTCAATCCGGATGATGGCCGTCTTGGCACATCGATCCACATCTTCCTGCAATGAGCAGACACCATTGCTCAACACTTCTGGCAACATCGGAATCACGCGTCTGGGGAGATACGTGCTGTTGCCGCGGGCGCGAGCCTCTACATCGAGCGGACCGTCAACTGGCACGAAGAACGCGACGTCCGCAATGTGAACTGCCAGTTCCCACTCTCGCAGACCTTCGTCCCAGGTGACGCTGATGGCGTCATCAAAGTCGCGGGCATCGGGCGGGTCGATTGTGAATGTCACCACCTGACGCATGTCTTCACGGGCCGCCAGTGTCCCCTCCAGCAGAGTAGACGCCTCGCGGGCCTCAGCCAGCACTGCTTCATCGAACTCGGTACGGATGCCATGGGCGGCGATGACCGACTCGGTCTCGGCGTGCGGCTCACCAGCCTCACCGAGCACCTCGGTGACGACGCCCTCTCCCAACATGTCACCTTCCGGCGGCGCGACGAGTTCGAACACGACCTTCTGCCCGGGCTTGATGTCTTTAGCTCCGGGGTCTCTGATGACGACATTGGAACGCAGGCGGCGACCATCAGGCTGCACCAACCAGCTGTCGCGTCGCTTGATGACTGTTCCGGCAAAGGTAGTGTTTGACACCTCCAGCACTTCTGTGACCTTGCCGGAGGGGCGACCCTGCTTCCAACCGTGGGCCCGCGCCACTGAGCAGCGAACCCGGTCACCGCTGATCGCCTGGCCTTGCGCCCCACGTGCGATGTACACGTCTCCTTCTCGATAGGGCTGATCCGTTTTCACGAACCCGAAGCCGCGGCGAGTCGAGCGGTAGACGCCCTCGACCTCCACGGGAATCGACTGGAGCTTCAATCGATCACCGGTGCAGCACACGACCTCATCGATGACCAGCATCTGCACGGCCTCGTTGAGAATGTCCTGCTCAGCGGCAGACAACCGGAATGCGCGTGCCAGATCGTGCACGGACGCCTCTCGCCCGGGTTCACGGGCGAGGTGGTCCAGTATGCGACGGGTGTAGCGCAGTGGCATCGGTGTCAGTCGGTTTGGCCGCCGGAACGGCGGCGGGTGCTGGGCTTCTTTGCCTTCGACCCGGACTTCTTCTTTGCCTTGGTCTTGGCCATCCGTCGAGCCTTGTCGACGAGATTACCCACACCTCGACCCTCTCGGGCACGGTGTGTAGGCGTAGATGTCGCCCCGGAAATCTTCTTTTCGGGCGGATCTGGGGCTGGCGAGGATTTGTTCTTCGCCGCTTCCTTGCCGGAATCTGAGCTCACCGCTGAATCACTTGCGTTCTTCGCGTCGACCTTCGTGGGCGCGGCATCGGACGACTTGGAGTCCGGGGGTGAGTCGGCACTCGAGCCGCCCTCTGCCGACGCGGCTGGGGCCTTGGGCTCAGCCGGCGGGGATGTCCGCCCCTTGATGATGAAGCCCGCACCTGTGCCGATGAGCCGTTCAAGTTTCAGACGCCCACACTGGGGACACTTTCGCTTGACCGGCGCGGTCATCGACTGCACGAGTTCGAACTCATGTTCGCACGCATTGCATCGATAGTCGTAGGTGGGCATGCGCCGTCAGGGCGCCGTGGCGACCTTGGCCGGCCGCAGCACAGTCTCACCCATTGCGAATCCGGATTGCATCACCATCGACACATGGCCGGACGCCACGTTCTCGGCGGGCTGCTGCAACATCGCTTCGTGCTGGAGGGGCTCGAACGCATCACCTACTTCAGGCTCGATCGGCGTGACGCCCTGCTCGGCAAGTGCGCTGCGGAATTCGTCACGCACCAAAGTCACACCCTGGGCAAACTGCTGTGCGGTCATGCCGTCAACATCCTGACCCAGCGCCAGGTCAAGTTGATCCAGCACGGTCAGCATTCGGCGGACGGTAGCTGCGGTTACAGCACGACCCACACGCCCCTCGTTTTCGTGAGCTCGCCGCTGATTGTTGCGCAGCTCTGCCAACGCCCGAAGACGGGCCTCCCGGGCCTCTTCAGCCTGCCCCTGCAGCCACTCGATTACCGCGGCGACATCGCCGCTCTGCTCGTCGAGCACGGATGCCACGAAGGCGTCGTCGATGACGACTTCCTCCTGGGCGTCGCCCTCTGCGGGTTCCATGTCCGGCATGTCGTCGGTGGGTGTCATCATTGGTCCGTTCAGCCTCGGAAGGCGTCCTTGATTCGGCTCCACACACTGGTTGAGGGCTCGTCAACAGGTGTGTCCTCGGTTGCGGCGTACTCACCCAGCAGTTTGCGTTGATTGTCGTCGAGCTTTCTCGGCACGATGAGCTTGAGCACGACGACCAGATCTCCTCGCCGCCCGGATCGCAGGTCCGGCACGCCGCCGTCCTTGATGCGAATCAAGTCGCCGGGTTGGGTTCCCGCCTTGAGGTGCAGCGTGTGAGGCTCATCGGAGCCCAGCATGGGCACGTCAATATCACCACCCAAAGCCAACTGAGTGAAGGCGACGGGCTGCACGAGTAACAGGTCGTTGCCGTCGCGTTCAAAGACCTCATGGTCAGCGATCCGAACGACTACGTGCAGATCGCCTCGTGGGCCACCTGTGGCATCCTGCTGTGGGGGTTCACCTTCTCCGGCAACTCGCACTGCCTGCCCATCATGGATGCCTCGGGGAATTCTCACCGACAACCGACGATCGATCGGGCTTCGTCCTCGCCCGGCACATGTTCCGCATGGCGTGGTCACGATCGTGCCTCGGCCGCTGCAGGCCGGGCAGGCCGTCACCATTCTGAACATGCCCCCGAGGCCTGCCTGGGCCACCTTGCCCTGCCCGCCACAGGTGGAACATGACTCGGGCCGTGTGCCCTCGGCTGCCCCAGTGCCATCGCATGTGTCGCAGACGTCCATTCTCGAGAAGGAGACATCACGCTCGACACCTTCGAGCACATCTTCAAGTTCAAGATCGACCTCAGTCTCAAGATCGAATCCTCGCTCCCGAGCGCGGCGAGTTCGCCCACCACCACCGCCGCCGAAAATCTCGTTGAACATCGAGAAGATGTCGTCAGGCCGCATCGAGTTGAAGTCATGGCCAGGGCGACCACGAAGCCCCTCTCGACCGAAGCGGTCGTAGGTGCTGCGACGGTCTGGATCCGACAGCACCTCGTAGGCTTCTGCGGCTTCCTTGAATCGAGTTTCAGCCTCTGGATCGTCCGGATTGCGGTCCGGGTGGTACTTCATCGCCAGCCGGCGATACGACCGCTTGATCTCGTCACCCGAGGCTTCGCGGGCGACGCTGAGCACCTCGTAGTAGCAGCGGGTCGTCGGCATGATCATCACTCCGCTGCAGTGGGGGAACCGGCCACAGGCCGAGCCCCCCACTGAGCAGGGAGGGAGGGAGAAAGTCCATCAACCGGTCAGACGGTTGCTCCGTTGACCGGATCGTCGTCGTCCTTGAGTTCAGTCAGGGCGACATCGGTCGTCAGCATGAGGCCGGCGACCGAAGCTGCATTGAGCAAGGCGGTTCGAACGACGAACGCCGGGTCGATGATGCCGGCCTTCGCAAGATCCTGCATCTGACCGGTGCCGGCGTTGAAGCCCGTATCACCACCAGCCTCCAGAATCTTCTCGACGATGACATCGCCATCCTCGCCGGCGTTGGCCGCAATGTGCCAGGCCGGTGCTTCCAGTGCCCCAGCCACGATGTCACACCCGAACTTCTCCTCGCCCTTGAGCTTGGAGCGGGTGGTGTTGACTGCGTCGATGGCACGAAGGAGGGACACGCCGCCACCGGCGACCCAACCTTCCTTGGCCGCGGCCCGCGTGGCGTTGAGCGCGTCATCTACACGATCCTTGCGCTCCTTCATCTCAGGCTCGGTTGCGCCACCGACCTCGATGACGGCGACACCACCGGTGAGCTTGGCGAGGCGCTCGTTGAGCTTCTCCTTGTCGTACTCACTGGTGGACCGCTCAAGTTGCATGCGGATCTGATTGGCACGTTGCTCAATGTCGGCCTTGGTACCGGCGCCCTTGAGCACAGTCGTGCCATCCTTGGTGACGGTGATCTTCTTGGCCTTACCCAACTCGGAGAGCTCGATGTCTTCGAGATTCCGGCCGAGGTCATCGGCAAAGAACGTGCCGCCCGTGCAAGTGGCGATGTCACCGAGCATGGCCTTGCGCCGCTCGCCGAATCCAGGCGCCTTCACAGCGCAGACCTGAAGCACACCGCGGAGGCGATTCACCACCAGTGCAGCGAGCGCTTCATTCTCGACATCCTCAGCAATGATCAGCAGCGGCTTGCCGGTGCCAGCGATCTTGTTGAGCAGGGGGAGCAGGTCGGCCAGATTCCCGATCTTCTTCTCGTGGATCAGCACGAGGCAGTCTTCGAGAACGCACTCGGCCGTCTTCGGATCGGTCATGAAGTACGGGCTGAGATAGCCCTTGTCGAAGGCCATACCCTCGACGTAATCCAAACGAGTCTCGGAGGTCTTGCCCTCTTCGACATCAACGACCCCATCAGCACCGACAGTGCTCACGGCTTCGGCAATGAGCTTGCCGATCTCGGCGTCGTGGTTGGAAGACACGGTCGCCACCTTTGCGAGGTCGGCCTTGCCCGAACAGTCGCGAGCGGCCGCCTCGATGGCGTCAGCTGCCGCAGTGGCGGCTGCCGTGATGCCGCGCTGCAACGCAACGGCACCGATGCCACCAGTGACATGCCGCATGCCCTTGCGATAGATGGCTTCGGCCAACACTGTCGCGGTGGTGGTGCCATCACCTGCCTTGTCCGCGGTTCGCTTGGCAACCTGGTGCACCATCTGGGCGCCCATGTTCTCGAACGGCTGCGGGAGCTCGATCTCCTTGGCGACCGACACGCCGTCCTTCGTGACAGCGGGGCCACCAAAGGACTTCTGTACGACCACGTTGCGACCACTCGGGCCCATCGTGGATGCGACCGCCTTTGCCAATTGTCCGACACCAGAGAGGAAAGCCTCCTGGGCATCGGCGTCAAATTTCATCTGCTTGACTGACATGTCATCTGCTCCCAGATGCGCTGCTCACTCGACGATGCCGAGGAGCTCGCTCTCACGCACGATCAGGTGCGTCACGTTCTTCACTTCTACTTCTGTGCCGGAGTACTTTCCGTACACAACCGTGTCGCCCTTCTTGACGATCGGCTTGATCCGCTCACCGTTGTCGAGCCGCTTGCCCGGACCGCATGCAACGACCTTGCCCTGCATGGGCTTCTCCTTGGCCGACTCAGGCAGGTAGATGCCCGACTCCGTGCGGGTCTCCGCCTCGAGTGGCTTGATCAGGATGCGATCTTCAAGTGGTTTGACTGCCATTTGTGCTCTCCAGTTCGCCCCGGTGGGCGTTCAGTTCTTCGTTCAGAATCCCATTCCGGGCATGCCACCCATGCCACCCATGCCGCCCATGCCGCCCATGCCGCCCATGCCGCCCATGCCCATGTCGTCGTCATGGTCGTGACCATGGCCGCCGGCCTCAGGCTCCTGGGGCACTTCGGTGACGATGCAGTCGGTGGTGAGCAAGAGCGCCGCCACTGATGCAGCATTCTGCAGCGAGGTTCGGTCAACCTTGGCCGGCGTGATGACACCATCATCAAGCAGGCAGCCGTAGGTTCGGGTCAATGCGTTGAAGCCGAAGCTGCCTTCGCCCTCGGACACTTTGGCCACCACAACGGTGCCCTTCTCGCCAGCGTTGTCAGCAATGGTCTGCAGCGGCACCTTGAGGGCGTCCTCGACCATCTCCACGCCGAGCTTCTCATCTCCACGCAGCTTCTTGCGAACACCGTCCAGTGTGGCGCTGCCGCGAATGAAACTCACGCCGCCGCCGGGCACGATGCCCTCTTCAACTGCGGCGCGGGTCGCGTGCAGGGCGTCTTCAACGCGAGCCTTCTTCTCCTTGAGCTCGGCCTCGGATCCGGCGCCGACGTGGATCTGTGCCACGCCACCGGTGAGCTTGGCCATTCGCTCCTGAAGCTTCTCGCGGTCGTAGTCAGAGTCGCTGGCGTCGATCTCGCGGCGGATCTGCTCGATCCGGCCTTGGATGTCGCCGCTGGCACCGGCGCCTTCGACGACGGTGCAGTTGTCCGAGGTGATCTCGATCTTCTTGGCCTGCCCCAGTTGCGAGAGCTGAATCTCGGCCAGGTCAACGCCCAGATCCTTCATGATCGGCTCGGCGCCCGTCAGCACGGCGAGGTCTTGCAGCATGGCCTTGCGCCGATCGCCGTAGCCAGGCGCCTTGACTGCGCAAACTTGGGCGACTCCGCGAAGCTTGTTGATGACCAGTGCGCTCAACGCCTCGCCGGTGATGTCCTCGGCGATGATCAACAGTGGCTTCTTGGCCTCGACGACCTTCTCAAGAATCGGCACCAGCTTCTGAACCGACTCGATCTTGTCCTCGTGGATCAGGATCAGAGGCTTGGAAAGTTCGCAGACCATTGCATCAGCATCGGTCACGAAGTTGGGGCTGAGGTAGCCACGGTCGAACTGCATGCCCTCGACCACGTCAACCCATGTCTCAAGGCCCTTGCCCTCTTCAACTGTGATGACGCCGTCCCGGCCGACTTTGGAGAAGGCCTCGGCCATGATCTTGCCAACGGCCGGGTCGTTGTTGGCGCTGATGGTGGCAACGGCCTTGATGTTGTCGGCGACGGGCTCAGCCATGTTGCTGATGTGCCCAACTACGCCCTCAACTGCCAGTCGCATGCCCCGGACGATGGCGTTGGCATCACCACCGGCAGCGATGTGCCGCAGGCCAGCCTTGAAGAGAGCCTCGCCAAGCACGGTCGCGGTAGTGGTGCCGTCTCCAGCGACGTCGGACGTCTTGCTGGCGGCTTCCCGAACCAGACGGGCGCCCATGTTCTCGATCTTGTCGCGAAGCTCGATTTCCTCGGCGACGGTGACGCCGTCCTTGGTGACGGTCGGGCCGCCCCAAGACTTGTCGATGACCGCATTTCGGCCACGGGGACCGAGCGTGGATTTCACCGCTGCAGCGAGCTTCTCGACGCCAGCGAGCAGCGATTTGCGGGCTTGGGTGTCAAAGGCCAGTTCCTTCACGGCCATGGCTGTACTCCTCCTGGGCCCGGATCCACCGGGGCACTTCTTGGACGACCCCCTACGCACTTGGCAGGCGGCCGAGATAGAGACATGCAGCAATGGGCGTGCCAAAACCCCCTCCGATGGCCGATCCTTGTCAGCAATCAGGCCCCAGATGGCCTGTGAAAGCCCGTCTGATGGCCTGCATGGCCTGCCGAAGTGGCAGAACCGGGCCTGGGGCGGACTCAATCGAGGAGCTCGGTAAGCCTCGGGGGGGGCTGCCGCAGGGCCCGTCGGATCCAAATCGCGTTGTTCACGAGGTAGATCAGTCCTACCGCCAGCATGCTTGCCGCGATCAGCCCGATGGCCCCCAGCGTGAGCACGATTGTCTGCTGCCCGGCCATGTCAGCCACCCTGCTCGCTGGCAGGGCGAGTGAGGCTAGAGCAGTTGCCAAGAGGAGCGGGGTGATCCGCTGCCGCTGAAATGTGGCCGTTCGAAACGCCCGGCATCGACGTCCAGCCTCCAGCAGCACTGCCCGGAGCCCCGCCAGAGATGTCATCAATCCGCCCCCCGCTGCCAGCAATCCGCCGATCATGAACCACGATCCCTCGATCAGCACGGAGACCAGCCCACCCACCATCAATAGACACCCTGTTGCACACAGCACCACGGCACGCCGGGCAACCTGCTGCAATGGGCCTGCCCCTCGAGGCTTGAGAGACCAACAGCCAGCCAATCCAGTCGTTGCCACCAGGACGGCTGCCAGCGTCGTCAGACTCTCCATCACCGGCGTCGAGACGCCCATCTGACCACTCACCGTGGCCGCACCGGCCCAGAGCACACCAACCACGGGCAACACCACGCCCGAGGCCAACGCCAGCGACGTGAGCACGATGCCGTCGCCCACGGCACGCGGGCTCGCCAAGGGCGGCAACCGATGCACTGTGGGGTCTACCGCTGAGGCGAGCACCTGCGTGATGTCCAGGCCGCACTCCGGGCAGTGGCTTGTGGCCGGGACACCCCGCAGGTCGTAGCGGCACCCGGGACAGGGCATCGACACACCAATCGTTCGACCGGAGAGGTCCACAGGGCCTCCTACCGCATCGATCCTGATCTGACGTGTGTGTTTCGGGTCGAGCACCATGGGCTCTATACTCGGGTCTTCATGGATCAAGGCCAAGTCCAAGACGCACAAATGTCTGCCGAAAGCCCCGAGTTGGCGCTGCTGGGGCGTTTGCGGGATCAATTGCAGAGTGTCTACTTCGGCAACACTCGTGCCGTGGAACGGCTCATGACCTGCCTGCTGGCCCGCGGGCATCTGCTCATTGAGGATGTCCCCGGGGTCGGCAAGACGGTGCTGGCCACGGCGCTGGCAAAGTCGATCGGCGGCTCATTCGCCAGGGTGCAGTGCACGCCCGATCTACTTCCAAGTGACATCACAGGCGTCACCGTGTTTGATCGGGAGCGAAACGATTTTCGATTCCAGCCCGGCCCGATCTTCAACAACGTGATCGTTGCCGACGAGGTCAATCGAACCACGCCCAGAACACAGTCTGCCCTGCTGGAGGCCATGGCAGAGGACACCGTCACAGTGGACGGCGTGACTCGCGATCTGCCCGCGCCGTTCATGGTGATCGCCACACAGAACCCTTATGAGTTCGAAGGCACCTACTTCCTGCCTGAAAACCAACTCGATCGATTTCTCCTGCGGATCAGTCTGGGCTATCCCGCTCCCTCTGATGAGGCCAGGGTCATTCTCAAGCAGCCCGCTCGGACCCAGCTCAAGCAGTTGGAGCCGGTCGCCTCGGCACAGGAGATCGCCTCGCTACAGGCAGCGGCGGATGAGATTCACCTCGACCAGAGCCTTGTCGACTACATCATCGCGTTGGCAACCGCATCACGGGATCATGATGACGTGCAGGTGGGCGTCAGCCCGCGAGGTGCGTTGGCACTGGCCCAGGCCGCCCGCGCCACGGCGATGCTCGATGCCCGCGACTTTTGTTCTCCTGACGATGTCGTCACCAATGTGCTGCCGGTGTGTGCGCACCGAATCATCAGCAGAACAGCGATGCACGAAGGCGACACGGGCACGGCCCGCAAGATCATGCAGCAGATTCTGGAGACCGTGCCGGTTCCGGCATGATCACCGCCTCGCTCAGGACTCGACGTCGAGAATGGCGATGTCGGGCAGGTTGCGGAACAGACCGTCGTAATCGAGGCCGTACCCGACCACAAAGACATCCGGCACATCGAAGCCCACGTACTCACAGGCCGGGTCTGCCACTCGCTCAACTTCCTTTCGCAGCAGCACACAAGTGCGAACGGCCTCGGCCCCAGCCTTGTTGAACTCCTCCTGCAGCAGGGCGAGCGTACGGCCAGAGTCCAGAATGTCGTCAACCAGCAGGATCGACTTGCCGGCAATGCCGTCAGGAATCGGGCTGGTCAATGAGGCAGACTCGCTGCGGGTGGTTGCGCCTGGGTAGGCGCTGACCCCAACCGGGCGAATCGGAAATGGCACAGGCAGTTGGCGAACCAGATCTGCCACAAAGAGCAGGCTGCCCGTCAGGACGGGAACCACAATGAGGCGCCCGGCATCGGCCTCCGGTGCCAATTCCCGCATGATGCGTTCGGCCAATTGCTCGACTCGGTCGGCGATTTGGTCCCGATCGATCAAGATGTCGCGAATTCGAGCGTCCATTGGGCCGCGATGCTACTGGCCGGGCTCAAACCTCGCCCACAATGGCGGAAGTGTTCACTGTTGTACGGTGTAAGTCTAGCCTTTGCACAAAGTTACGACTCTGTGTTTGATCGTAAAACGGCCCGCTGATACAATGGGGCCATGACCACCACCAAGACGAAGAAGCGTTCCGCCTCCAGCGGCGGAAGCCGGGGTCGCACTGCCTCCAAGGGGGGAACCAAGCGATCAAAGCCCGCCACGATCCGCACGTTCAAGAGCGCCGTAAAGGCCCTTCTTGACCGTGCAAACGTCGAACGGACCCGCCCAAATCGCATTCCCAAGGACACGTTTTTCCTCGATCGAATGACATCCCTCTTGGAAGCGCTGGACAACCCCCATCAGAGCGTGGACGCCATTCACATCGCTGGCAGCGTCGGTAAGGGGTCAACAGCCGCAATGCTCGATTCCACCCTTCGAGGGTGTGGCTGGGCCGTGGGCACATTCACATCGCCTCACCTCCTCAACGTGCGTGAGCGGATCATGCTCAACGGCACGATGATTTCCGAAGAGGCCTTCACCGACCTCACCGCCCGAGTCAACAAAGCTGCACTTGAAGCGGCACCTGACGCGACCTTCTTCGAGCTCATCACGGCGATGGCATTCCTCCACTTTGCCGAAGAGGCCGTGGACATGGCCGTGCTCGAAACCGGTCTGGGTGGCCGCCTCGACACCACAAACCTCTGTCGTCCAACGGTCACGTTGCTCTCACGAATTGAACTTGACCACATGGATCTACTCGGGCGCGATCTAGCCTCCATTGCTCGCGAGAAGGCGGGCATCATGAAGGCCGATGTGCCGGCATTCTCCGTGGCACAAGATCCCGAGGTTGAAGCTGTCCTCAGGGAAGTGGCAGAGGAAGTCGGAACGACGCTGCGAATTCTCGGTAAGGAAGTCGATTTCAGCAGCCGCTTCTGCGTCGATGATGATCGGGGCGCCCATGCCCGCATCTGCTTCGTGGGTGACCACAAGCAGTACATGCACCTGCCCGTGCCACTGAGTGGAGAACATCAGGCGGGGAACTGCGGGCTTGCCATGGCGGCCATCGACCACATCGGCGGTACGGACCCGGCCTTTGAAGAGTCAATCGTCTATCAGGGGCTGGCGCAAACCACCCTGCCGGGTCGAATGCAACTTGCCTGGGATCGACCGCGAATTCTTGTAGACGGCGCCCACAACCCGGCCTCTGTTTCGTCGCTCATGCGATCGATCGGATCACACGTGTCCTTTGATTCGATGATCTGCGTCTTCGGCTGCTGTGAAGACAAGGACATCGACGGGATGCTTGAGATGGCCTCTCTCGGCGGGGACAAGATTGTCTTCACCAAGGCCTCCGATCAGCCACGAGCCGCCGAACCGGAAACGCTGGCAAGGCGATTCACCGAAAACCACGGCCGCAATTGCCAAACCGCCGCCTCCATCTCGGAGGCTCTGGAAATCGCCGCCCGAGCAGCCAGCCGAGACGACCTGATCTGCGTCACCGGCAGCTTCTACCTGGTCGGTGAAACGCTGGAATACCTGAAGCAATTGGAAGCCAGTCGCAGCTGACGCACGCCGCGCACCTGAGCGAGTAGGCTCCACGATCGGCCGAGCCGGCCGTGCATGAGAGATCTGCGCCATGTCCACTGCGACTACTCCCGCCCACCGCTACGACGCGGCACTCGCCAACACGATCGAAGACAAGTGGCAGGCCGCTTGGGCCAAGGCCAAGTGCTGGCGGGCGATCAATCCAGGTGAAGCCCAGTTCGACCCGAGCGCTCTTCGGTTCTTCTGCATGGACATGTTTCCATACCCCTCGGGTGCCGGGCTGCATGTCGGACATCCGGTGGGATATGTCGGTTCGGACATCATCTCTCGGTTCCGCCGCATGCATGGCGACAACGTGCTGCACCCGATGGGCTGGGACGCCTTTGGGTTGCCAGCCGAACAATATGCCATCCAGACGGGTGTGCATCCACGCACAACCACCGAGTCTGCGATCAACACCTACCGCCGACAGTTGCAGCGATTCGGCTTCTCTTATGACTGGGATCGTGAGATCGCGACGATTGATGAGTCGTACTACCACTGGACCCAGTGGATCTGGTTGCAGGCATGGTCATCGTGGTATGACACGACCTGCGACAAGGCCCGCCCAATTGATGAGCTTGTGCGATCGCTTGAGTCGGGCAAGTACTGCATCGATGACTCCGGATCGCTCGCCTTGCGCACCCCTGGTGAGAGCGACCAATCGTGGAACGATCTTGACGCCCAGACCCAGCGAGATCTTCTGGACGAACATCGTCTTGCTTATCTCGGGGAACAGACAGTCAACTGGTGCCCGAAGTTGGGCACGGTGCTCGCAAATGAAGAGGTGATTGACGGCAAGTCCGAACGGGGCGGGCACCCGGTCGTGCGGCGTGGGCTCAAACAGTGGATGTTCCGCATCACTGCGTACGCCCAGCGTTTGCTTGACGATCTCAACGGGCTTGACTGGCCCCAATCAACCAGAACTCAGCAGGCGGAGTGGATCGGCCGAAGCGAAGGCGCCGAGCTCTACTTCCCTTTGGCCGAGTCGGGCGACTCCATTCATGTCTTCACGACAAGGCCCGACACGATCTTTGGCGCAACATTCATGGTGCTCGCCCCTGAGCACCCGCTGATCGACGCCGTGCTGGCACAGCCGCCCAGCGGATGCGATGTCGAGTCGGTCAGGGACTATGTGGAACAGGCTCGCAACCGAAGCGACGTCGATCGCATGGCTGAGCAGAAGGATAAGACCGGCGTCTTCTCCGGCCTCTGGGCAATCAACCCGGCTACTGGCGGGAGCATCCCTGTCTGGATCGCCGATTACGTGCTCATGGGGTACGGCCACGGCGCGATCATGGCTGTTCCAGGGCATGACGATCGCGATGCGGCATTCGCACAGCGGTTCGAGCTTCCCATTGTCGAAGTCGTCCAGCCACCAGCGGGTGCCGAACATGACGGGTGCTTTACAGGCACCGGTACCGCGATCAATTCCGCATCAGGCGACTTGTCGATCAATGGCATGCAAACAGACGAGGCAAAGGCCGCCGTCATTGCCTGGGCGAGCAAGGGCGGGCACGGGCGAGGGCTCACCACTTGGAGGCTGCGTGATTGGCTCTTCTCACGTCAGCGCTATTGGGGCGAGCCCTTCCCAATCGTGTTCACACGCGATGGTGCTGCTTGGCCGATCTCCGCCGCAGCGCTTCCCGTAGTGCTTCCGGATCTGAGCGACTACACACCGGTTGAGACCGACGACCCACAGCCCTTGCTAGGCAAGGCCACCGACTGGGTCGAGACGACAGCGGGCGAGGCGGGAGTCGATCCAGAACTGTTGCCACCGGACACACCCGTCCGCCGCGAGACCAACACGATGCCCGGCTGGGCTGGTTCGTGCTGGTACTACCTTCGATACTGCGACCCGAAAAACGACAAGGCGCTGATTGATCCCGAAGTCGAGCGCTATTGGCTTGGCTCAACTGAGACGTCCGATGGTGGCGTCGATCTCTACATCGGCGGCGCTGAACACGCGGTGCTTCACCTGCTTTACGCACGGTTCTGGCACAAAATGCTGTTCGACCTCGGGCATGTGACGTCGAATGAGCCATTCCGAACCTTGTTCCATCAGGGCATGCTCACCAGTTACGCATGGAAGCGATCCGATGGCTCTCTGGTGCCGGTGGATGAGGTGGATGCGGATGCCCAAGTAGAGCGGGCTACCGGCGAGCAAGTCGAGCGCATCATCGCCAAGATGTCGAAGTCGCTTCGAAATGTGGTGAACCCCGATGAGGTCATCGCTGAGTACGGAGCCGACACCTTTCGTCTGTATGAGATGTACATGGGCCCGCTCGAAGCCAGCAAGCCTTGGAACACCCGTGACATTGTTGGCGTGTACCGATTCCTGCAGCGAGTCTGGCGGCTGGCAATGAACGAGGAGTCTGGCGAAGCCGTGACCATCGATGCTCCCGTCGATGAGACCGAGCGGGCACTGCATCGCATGATCGCGAAAGTCAGCGAGGACATTCCCAAACTCGCCTTCAATACTGCGATCGCGGCGATGATCGAGTTCGTCAATACAGCGACACAGCAAGGCGGCCTGACGTCGGATCAACTCGATCGATTCAGTCGAGTGTTGAGCCCGTTCGCACCACACATCGCTGAAGAACTCCGATCGAGGCTCGGCCTTGACGGGTTCTGCTCCACCGCGAGTTGGCCCACTTGGGACGACGCGATGCTTCAGGACGACACACTTGAACTGCCTGTGCAGATCAAGGGCAAGGTGCGTGGCCGGATTGAAGTTCCAGCCAACGCCGACCCCGCGACAGTCGAGACGATCACACTTGCAGACGAGCGAATTGCCGAGTTGCTGAATGGCGCTACACCCCGGAAGGTGATCGTCGTGCCCGGCCGCATCGTGAACATCATTCCGTGATGTCGATCGAGTTGGACATTCTCGAGGGTGCCCCCAAAGGGCCTTGGATGCTGGAGACTCCGGCGCCCACGACGCTGGTGCTGGTTGGGGCCGATGAAGAACTCACCGGCATCGCCCAAGGCCTCGCTGCGGAGATTGCCGATGTGGTAGGTGAGGCCATCGACGTCGATCGACCCGAAGCCACGCCTCAGGATGTCGCCTGGATTGCCGCCCTGCATGTACCAGGGCTCCCCGCACCTCTGCTGTGCTGGCCCGAGTCTGAGGCCATTGAAGGAACCGGGCTGCCTGAAGAATTGGAACACCGACAGGGGTTGGTCGTTCAGACGCTGCTCTATCCGGGTGACCCACTGACCTGCTTCATCAATCTCGCTCGGCTGCTAGCCATGATCGACCCGAAGGCACCGGGCCTGCTCGATGCCGACACCGGCCGATGGCTCGACCGGGCCACATTGGAACAGTTCTTTCTGGGTGACGCCGTCGAACCACAGGAGGATGTGTTGTGGGTGGTCGAAGCAGCACTTGCCGACTCGGGCCGAGTGCTCCGTAGCCGAGGGCTTGAGCGTTGCGGTCGATGTGAGTTGCAGATCGGGCCTGTTCAAGACCAGCGTGTTGATGCGGCCGCCGACCTGATCGCGACGCTTGCGGCGCTGTCATTGGAAACCCCGCTTCCCGAACCGGGCGTGACCGCCGAAGTCGGGCCGGGCATGCACCTGCAACTTGCTCAGGTGGACACCTGCGCTTCAGTCGTGAATGCCCAGGGTGCGCCCCCCGAAGACATCCTGCAGCGACTCAGCGAAGGCGTTGGAGCCATGTACCGCACCGACAGAAGTGCCCGCAGAAGCCGAGCACTTGCACAGCAAACGTGGGTCGACTTTATCGACATCGCAAGTTTGGATGCACATGAGTGCCTGGTCGAGGTTCCGTTCGAGGATCCAACCGGACGGGCCACCCAGCGTGAACATGTGTGGATGCGTGTGCGTGAAGTTCAAGAAGCAGCTGTGCTGGCTGAACCCGTTCACGAGCCGATCTTTGCAGTCGGCATCGACACTGAGCCGCAACGGATCGAGTCCACCGAAATCGCCAGTTGGCGAGTGGTGATCGACGATCAAGTGTGGGGGCCGGACCATCTGGCCGCACTACAGGAGCGTCTTCGATCATGAGTGATGACCCGGATCGCCTGGTGACCGTGACGAGTGCAGCGACTGAATTCGCCGCCAATGTCGCCGTCGCCGTACTGGCAGATCACGGCATCGAGGCCAAGGCATTTGCCGGGCTCGCCTCATGGTGGGGCGTGGGTGGACCGGGCAAGGGATCCACCTTCTGGAACATTCCGGTGCAGGTTCGTGCTCGCGATCTGGAGCGCGCTCGAGCGGCGCTCACCGAGAACAAGCGTGACTCAGTAGACATTGACTGGGACGCGGTCGAACTGGGTGATCGTGAGGATGACGCGCCGTTGACCCCCATTGGGCACACACCGATGATCGTGCGCGTCGCAATCTGGCTGGGGCTGGCCCTCATGCTCGCTGCACTCATCGCAGGCATCGTGTTGAGCCTGCGCTGAAGGCGCCCCCCTCTGTCCTGCAGATCAGCCTTCGGATGACGTGCCTGCAATCTCCTTGTCAATGGCAGCCCGCCAGCGATCAGTCACTCCCAGCTTCACGGCGAGTGATCGCAACTCCATCAGCGATTGGTCACGTTGTCTGACAAACGCCTGCATGAGTCCTTCAACATCTTCCTCTGTCGGGGCGTAGGCCTCACCGAGAAGATCATGGCGAACGCCCCAGAGCAGGCCGCGGGCCCGAAGGTAGTGATTCAGCCGCTCTGACATCGACATGTTGGCACGATGAACCTGCGCCAGAATCGACTCAAGTGATTCATCATCTTGAATCGCCAAGACACAGTGCGACGCATCTCCAGCCTCCTTCGCTGCTCCACCTGATGACAGGTGCAGTTGAAGATACGGCCGTTACCCCGACTAGTTGCAGTGGCTGTCTTGCACAGGTTCACTTCAATGAATTGTCAATCGCGCGTGCGCAGCGATCAGTTCTTGCCCGCAGTGATCGCAGCCTCCAGCGCATCGCGGGCAGCCTGAAGTTGCTCCCGGCGCGCCCCGCCAATGAACTTGTCGCTGAGCCTGCTGTCGATCGCCATCAGCCAGGTGCGCCAACGGGCCACCGCCAGTGCCCGCCTTTGGTCATCTGGGCGAGCAGCCAAGGCGGCCTGTTCCTTCTGCACTTCCAGCACGATCCACCGCGGTGACCCCCGGCCAGGGTCAAGGGGTTGAGGCAGGCTGCGTGCAACTGGACCATGGGCTCGCCGAAGCCGGGCCAACATGCGACGCTCATCCAATGGCGCATTGCGGCGCATCAGCGTGCCTTGCCCTTGCAGCAGCGCCATGCTGCCAAGCGCTACCCGGCGATCGACTTGCTCCCAGCCATCGTCTGTCGGTCGCATGGCTCGAACCCGAACTTCGTCACCAGGCCAGTGCTGGCTGACAAAGGTCAGAAGATCAATCTGCTGGATCATGGGCGTGTCGTCCATGTGTGTGATGACGTCTCCGGACTGCAGCAGACCGTGGGCCGGAAGACCCTTGACGATGCGGCCAACCAACAGCCCCGCATCTGGCCCCCCAATCTCATTGCGCGGCACGAATCGCTGCATCTCCACGCCCAGCGCGCCCCGAGGTAGCAGCTCATATCGCCATGAGACGGCAGTCATCAGCCGCGTTCGCTGTTCCTGACTCAAGTCGTCCATCGAGAGGCGCTCTTCGATGGCCTCCAAGGGGAACTCATTGTGCGCCCTCGCGATGGCCAACGTCGCCGCTTCCCGGTCTCTCCATGCAACGGCATCAAGCCCGTCGATGAGGCGGTCCAGATCGCCCCCTCCAATCAGGCACAGAGACAGGGCCAACAGGTGCATGACTGCATCATCGGTTGAATCAGGGTGTTGCGGCGGATGTTTGGGCCAAAACGCCCTCAGCCGCCTGACAGAACGTCTCGGACACCACCCGCATTGTCGAGAATCCAACCACCTCTGCGACAGACGAAGTCGAGGAATCCGGGCCCCGACCATGCCCCAAATCGCCCCTTCTTGTGCAAGGTGATGGCGGCCTCGACTGAGATCGCTTCGATCATCAGGAGTGGCAGCACTTCGACTTCGATGTCAGTCATCGGATTGCGTGCCACAAGTGCGTACCCGCTCACCATGGCCCGCAACAACTCCATGTTAGGAGCGTCTTCGGCAGTCGCATCGTTCTCTACATCGGCGCGCAAGGGAAGTGAGAACTGAAGCAGCGCGTTAGCCAACTCAGCGACCCGTGGCTCAACTCGGACCGTCTCAAGATCGAGCACGGCATTCACCCCCCATGCCCCGAACAGCATGTTGCCCGGATGCCAATCACCATGCACGACCGTGGCAGGGAGTTGACTCCAGTAGGGCTCAATCGCAGCAGCGGAGCCCTTGAGCAGCGAACAAAGAGAATGGCACTGGACCTGATCGAGGCTCGGCCGTGACTTCACGAGGTCTTCAGCAGCTCGATGTACATCAGACCGCCCGTGGTAGCCCCTTCCGGGCGGTGCGCTTGTCATGTGATGCACACCAAGATCATGAAATCCCGCCAACCGGCTGCCACTTGATTTGGCGTCATTTTCAGAGCCATCAAAGCGCCGGCCTTCGACATAGCGACAGAGTTCGTACTTGTGACCATCGAGCTCGAGCAGCGTGCCCGATCCCTGCTGTAACTGCACCAGTTCGGGAACCGGGTACCCGGAGGACTGAAGCGCCCGATGCAGACGATGCTGAAACACGATCCGGTCGGGGTCAGTTCGGCCCGGAGCCAACCTCTTGAGCAGAAATGACCCGTCGCTTGACTCGATGATCACCTTGGGTGCCCGGGATGAGCCCAGATGCAACTCCTGGATCGACGACACGTCACCCAGATCCCAATGCGCAATGACCTGCCGGAGTTCCTCAACCTCCATGCGTTGTCGATGGGCGTGAATCTGATCGGACATGCGACGCTTATTCGATGTTCTGGACCTGCTCCTTGATCCGGTCGATCGCACCCTTTATCTGCACGATGTGACCGGCCATTTCAGCGTCCTGACACTTGCTCCCCATCGTATTGGCTTCTCGCAGCATCTCCTGCGAGAGGAAGTCGAGTGTCCGGCCCACCGGCCCCTCGGCCTGGTCCAGCAGGCCGCGAAACTGCTCCAGATGAGTGGCCAGTCGGGTGATCTCCTCAGCGATGTCGGTTCGCTCGGCGAAGATGGCCACCTCACGCAAAATGTCCTCGTCGCGCGCCTGCGCCCCCACCTGCGCCAAGAGCGTATCCATGCGTTGACGGAGCCGTGCTTGATACGCCGCGGAAATGTCTGGCGCCCCCTCACGAATGGTCTCGAGGTGGCTCGCGATGGTGTCGATGTGCCCACGCACATCAGTGACGAGTGCCGCTCCCTCAGCTTCTCGCATCCGGGTGACTGCGACGCAGGCAGCTGCAATGAGTGCTTCAAGAACGCTCATGGCCTCGTTGCGGGCCGTCTCATCCTCGACTTCTTCGACCACGCCGGGCAGACCCAGCAGGTCTCCAGCACCCAGTTCGAGCCCGGCACTATCCATCACCGGGCGCAATTCACGGATGTAGGCCTGCAAGGCGGCGAGATTCAGATGAGCGGCAGCCCTCTCAGACTCGTCGTGCAGGCGAACAGTCACCGTCACAGCGCCTCTTGCCAGATGGCGAGCCACCTGCTGCTCCAACTGCGTCTCGATGCCGTGCAACTGCTCAGGAATGCGACAACTGCACTTGAGCGCTCGTCCGTTGACTGTGCGAATCTCGACACCCCAACGGCGGCCATGAGCCGTCGCCTCGGCCGCACCGAAGCCGGTCATGCTGCGAGGCATGTCAGTTGTCGTCCGACTCCGGATCGGAAGTCGTCGAGGGCTCAGTTGACACCTCGGTGGACAACTCTGGAGCGGTCGTCACAGGCGTGGCGTCTGTTGACTCAGTCGGCGCTGGCGTTGATTCCGACGATTCAGTGGAAGCGGGCGCATCTTCCTCACCGAAGCCCGGCTCGCCCACGGCAGTTGGGAAGAGCACTTCCTCGGTCGTGGGTTCCTCGGCAGGCGGAGTGGCCCCGGGCGTCCAGATGTCGGCATTGAGCACGATGGCGAGCACGAGGTACACCAAGAATCCGCAGACAGTCATGACGGTCAGCGCGTCGCCCACGCGGCCACCGAAGACACCCTCGGTTCCGCCGCCACCTGCGCCACCGAAGGCACCGGCAAGGCCGCCACCCGAAGGTCGCTGGACGAGGATGATCAGAATCATGGCGATGGACGCCAAGATGAAGATGATGGTGAGGATCAGGAAGAGGTCCATGACTCGGCAGCGCTCGCGATGGCCAGAAATGAGTCGGCACTCAGCGAGGCACCTCCAACGAGCGCCCCATCAATATCGGGGCAAGTCAGCAGTGCGGCCGCGTTGGCCGGTTTGACGGAACCGCCGTACAGGATGCGGCACCCTGTGGCGGACGAGGCATCATATCGACCTGAGAGGGTTTTTCGAAGGGCTTGATGCATGTCCTGAGCGTCTTCAGGCGTGGCCGTCAGCCCTGTTCCGATCGCCCAGACGGGCTCATAGGCCAGCGCCAGCCGCCCCGGATCGAGGCTGGAACACCCCTTGAGGGACTCCAGAAGCTGATCCTGCACCACTTGATGGGCGTTTCCGGCCTCTCGCTCCTCCAGCGTCTCCCCCACACAGAGCATCACATTCAGCCCCTCCTGAAGGGCCCGAGTCACCTTGGCCGCGCAGAGGGAGTCGTTCTCACCCAGTTCGTGCCGTCGCTCGGAGTGCCCCACCAGCGTCCAGGTGCAGCCACAATCCAGCAGCATGCGGGCAGAAGTCTGACCCGTGTGAGCCCCTGACTCGTGAGGTGAGACATCCTGAGCGCCGACCATGACCTCGCTGTCAGCAAGCACGTCGGTCACTACCCCCAGATGAACAAAGGGTGGAAACACCACCAACTCCGCCACAGACCGAGCATCGGCGAGCGAGTTGGCCAGTGAGATGGCTTCGTCACCATCGCCGTGCATCTTCCAATTACCCCCGATGAGGGGCCTTCGTTGTGTGTCCATGGCTCAGAGGATACCCACAGCCCCAAGTACACTGCCCTGCCGCGTCCTGAACACCAGGCGCAGATGAGACAGGCAGATGGCCAGCCCACCCACACGCACAGCTCGGCAGATTCGAACCGACTTTCTGGAGTTCTTCCGTGATCGCGCGGGCCATGAGATCGTGCCTTCATCACCGGTTGTCCCCCACGACGATCCGACCCTGCTCTTCACCAATGCGGGCATGAACCAGTTCAAGGACGTATTCCTGGGCACTGGATCCCGGCCCTGGGTTCGAGCCGTGGACACCCAAAAGTGCATTCGGGCCGGCGGCAAGCACAACGACCTCGACGATGTGGGCCGAGACACTTGGCATCACACGTTCTTCGAGATGCTCGGCAATTGGTCATTCGGCGACTATTTCAAGGCTGAAGCCATCACCTGGGCGTGGCAATTGCTCACCGAGGTGTGGGGTTTGCCCAAGGAACGGCTGCACGTGACCGTGTTCGCCGGGGACGAAGCCGACGGCCTCGGTCCCGACGAAGAGGCCGAGCAACTCTGGGCCCAGTGCACCGACATCGACCCGACCCACATCACCCGCTGGGGTCGCAAGGACAACTTTTGGGAGATGGGGGCATCGGGTCCATGTGGCCCCTGCAGTGAAATCCACTTCGATTCCACACCCGACTGCAGTGGTGCTCCACTGGTGAACGCCGATCACCCCGACGTGATCGAGATCTGGAATCTCGTTTTCATGCAATTCGATCGCCGCAGCGACGGCACGCTGGTCGAATTGCCGGCGCGGCACGTGGACACGGGCATGGGGCTTGAGCGAATCGTTCGAGTCTGCCAAGGCGTTCGCAGCAACTACGCCACCGATCTCTGGGCACCACTGTTCAACTCCATCCAGAGTTGCACCGGTGCCCCGGCGTATACGGATGATGACTCCAATCCCGTCGATGTCGCCTACCGGGTAGTGGCTGATCACGTGCGCTGCCTGACCGTGTCGCTGGCAGACGGTGCACGACCCGGGCCCGACGGACGTGGCTATGTGCTGCGACGGATTCTGCGACGCGGTGTGCGCATGGCACGGCAGTCGCTTGGCGCCACCGATCCACTGCTCTGCCGTCTGGTACCGACCGTGGTCGAAGAACTGGGCGACGTATTCGAGGCGTTGCGATCCGACCCCGATCTGATCGCGTCCATCATCGAGGACGAAGAACGTGCATTCCTGCGGACGCTCGATCGAGGGCTGCTGCTATTCGACGAGGCGGCTCAGCGCGGCGGCAACTCGATTTCAGGCGAAGACGCGTTCACGCTGCACGACACGTGGGGATTCCCCATCGATCTCACCGAGCAGATGGCGCTTGAGCGTGGCATTCAAGTAGACAAAGCCGACTACGAGGCACGAATGGATGCAGCTCGTGCCCTGAGCCGCGCAGGCGGCGGGGCTGACGCAGCCGCGACGCTGCCGCCCGACGCTATCGCGGGCCTGGAAGCACTTGGTGCCAAGCCGACGGATGACGCAGCCAAGTTCCATGACAAGCCGGTGGCACTCGCTCGCATCGTGGGCCTGTGGGACGGCACTCAGTTGGTCGATCAACTGCATGGCGCATGCGAGGGCATCGTGATCCTCGACCGGACCACCTTCTACGGAGAACAAGGTGGCCAGATTGGTGACACAGGCCGCCTCATCACCGAAGCCGAAGGGGCCACGCATGGTGGCGCGACATTTCAGGTAACGGATACGCAGCGTGCGGGCGACTGGGTGCTGCACATCGGCCGCGTCAGTGAAGGCGACCTTCGCCGCGGGGATCACGTCACCACCCGAGTGAATGTGGCCCGCCGCAGCCAGATCGAGGCCAACCACACCGCAACGCACGTGCTCAATCATGCCCTGCGAGCCCACCTGGGCACCGAAGCTGACCAGCGGGGATCGCTCGTGGCTGATGATCGACTGCGGTTTGACGTATCGACTCGAACCGCCCCGGACACGGAGACCATCGCTGCCATCGAGCAGCACGTCTCGGACATGATCGCGGGCAATTTGTCAGTACAGGCACGCGAGTGTCCACTGGAAGTCGCCCAACGGATGACCGGCGTGCGGGCCGTGTTTGGTGAGCGCTACCCCGACCCGGTTCGAGTGGTGAGCATCGGACCGTCGATCGATGAGCTGATGAACCAGCCCGAAGGTGACTGGGGCGATGCCTCGATCGAGTTCTGCGGCGGAACCCACCTGCAGACAACTGGCGGCATTGAAGACTTTGTACTGACACAAGAACAGGGGTTGGCCGCTGGTATTCGGCGAGTCGTTGCCGTGACCGGCGAACGGGCCAGATCCCTCCGAGCGAGCGGAGAGACTCTGCTGCAACAGGTTGAGCAGGCGATGGCCGCAGATGACGCGAGCCTTGAGGCTCATGTTGAGTCGATTGCCCGTGACCATGTCGAACTCGAACTGGGTTTGGTGCACCGACGGCGCGTTGATGAGGCGCTGGACACGCTTCGAGACAGGGTCAAGAAAGTCCGCAAGGCAGCGTCGGGTGAATCCAAAGCGGCTGCGATCGATGCCGCACGCCTGCTGGCCGAGGCGGGCGGCGATTTGATTGTGGGCGAAGTACCAGCCGGAGACAAAGATGCCCTGCTGGCTGCGATGGATACCGTCAAAGGCAACTGCCCTGAGGCCGCCTGCCTCCTGGCATCCAGAGATGACGCGAGCGTACTGATCGTGGCCCGTGTGCCCGACGCCGGAATCAAGGCCGGGCTCAAGGCCGGTGATTGGGTCCGCGAAGTGGCGAAGGCCTGCGGTGGAGGCGGCGGTGGCCGGCCCGACATGGCCCAGGCCGGCGGAAAGAACCCAGATGCCCTGCCCGAGGCACTCGAGAAGGCGACGACATTCGCCAAGGAGAAACTGGGATGAGCGACTCGAAGCCGGACAACACCCCGGAGCCTCGCCATCACGTCACGGCGATTCGCACGGTGGAACGCCAGGTCGGTGACCACGTCATGGCCGCACTTGAAGACGAAGAAACCGTCGCAGTACTGACCACGATCGTCGGTGGTGTACGAACCGACCGTATCGTGTCATTGCCACTTGACGCCCACCAGGCGCAAGCGGTTTCTGAACTGCTGCAGGCAGCCCAGCGTGAGGCTGAGCAGGATGATGACGACGAAGACGGACGACGCGAGGGCTTCCTTGGATTTCACGCCGTGCTCCGAGACGATGCAAAGGACGACGAATGAACGCTGACCGCCGAACCGTCAACCGGGCCATTGCAGCAACAGCGCTACTGGGCCCGACTGCCTTGGCCTCCGATCCCGATCAGCAGAAGGACCCAATCCTCGTGACCGATTCCTCGAAATGGCCCATCTCACTCGCCCAGTGGTCCCTGCATCGAAAGCACCATGCCGGTGAACTCAAGGCGGAAGACTTCCCGGCCTATTCAGCCGACACCTTCGACATTCGTGGAGTGGAGTACGTCAACTCCTTCTTCAAGGACAAGTCAACCGACGAAGCATGGCTGAGCGATCTCAATCGGCGATGCAGAGACGCAGGCGTCACCAGCGTGCTCATCATGGTTGATGGTGAAGGCGCATTGGGTGACCCGGATGAAACCAAGCGGATGCAGGCCGTAGACAATCACCGTCGCTGGCTCGGTGCCGCCAAGCATCTGGGCTGCCACGCCATCCGCGTGAACGTACCCAGTGCTGGAACACCTGAGCAGCAGCGAGATTTGTGCGCCGACGGGCTTGCTCACCTGTGCGAGCATGCCGACAAGTTGGACTTGAACGTGGTCATCGAGAATCACGGTGGCCTCTCTAGCAATGGCGCTTGGCTGGCCGCCCTGGTGCAGAAGGTCAATCACAAGCGGCTGGGTACGCTGCCCGACTTCGGCAACTTCGTGCTCGACTGGTCAACCATGAAGATGTACGACCGCTACAAGGGCATGGATGAACTGCTGCCCCATGCAAAGGCGTTGAGTGCCAAGTCGCATGAATTCGACGACGAGGGCAATGAAATCTTCTCCGACTACGGGAAGATGTTTGAGCTCGTTCGAAAGCAAGGATACGAGGGCTGGGTCGGGGTCGAGTATGAGGGCCCAAAACTCTCCGAAGACGACGGCATCAAGGCCACACGCGACCTACTCATCAGACATGGTTGCACGCTGACCGTGCCGGCAGCCAGTTCCTGACATGTTGGCACTGGCTATCAAGGCCCAGGGCGATCCAGTTGCGCCAAATGCCGAGATGATTGAACTGCCCGAGCCCGAGCCCGGGCCGGGCGAATTGAGGGTGCGCACAGAGGCCTCAGCCTTCAATCACCTCGATCTGTGGGTAGGTCGAGGCTTGCCCGGCATCGACACGCAGTACCCGCACGTGAGTGGCAGTGATGGCTGCGGCGTTGTAGACAAGGTAGGCGACGGAGTTGATGAGCACCTTATGGGCCGCCGCGTCGTTGTGAATGCAGCGATGGAACAGCCACAGAAGGGAAAGGTGGCTGGCCGTGACATTGTGATGCTCGGCGAACACACGCAGGGCACCCATGCTCAAGCATTCCTTTCCCCAGCAAGCAATGTCGTTGACGTGGGCGACGTGGATCCGATCAAGGCCGCCGCCTTTGGTCTGTCGCATCTCACAGCTTGGCGGATGATGGTGACTAGAGGCTGCCTCCAGCGAGGCGATCTCGTTTTGATCACGGGTATTGGTGGTGGCACGGCGCTAGCTGCCCTGAACATCGCGGAGCATTTTGACTGCACTTCGATCGTCACCAGCCGCCATCAGTGGAAACTCGACAAGGCTGTTGCAATAGGCGCCGATCACGGCGTACTCGACACTGGCGAGGGCTTCTCCCGCTCGGTTCGTGGGCTGACGGACAAGCGAGGGGTAGATGTCTGCGTAGACTCGATCGGTGGCCCGGTACATCACGAGTGCATCAAGTCGCTTGCGCGAGGTGGGCGGCTTGTCATTTGTGGCTGCACCGCTGGGGCCCGACCTGCCACCGACCTCGCCCGTCTCTTCTGGAACCAGCAGTCGATACTTGGTTCCACAATGGGCGACATGAGTGAGTTCCGTGAGGCACTGGCACTGCTTACTGACGGCAGTCGAGGACCGGTGATCGACGCGGTCCATCCGGCTCGCGACGGTGCGGCTGCTCTCGAGCGGCTGGAGTCGGGCGAGCAATTCGGCAAGCTGGTGCTGGACTGGCGAACGGCCTGACCGCTGCGGCTACAGTGCTCGCATGCCACCACTTGAATTCAAGTCGAGCCCCGAACCGACGCTTGGTGTGGAAATCGAGTTGGGTGTCATCGACGCCGAGACGCATCTCCTCTCCCCCAAAGCCGGTGAGATTCTCGATCGCGTGCCCGACGGCTGGGGCGAGTACGTCAAACCAGAGTTCATGCAGGCGTATCTAGAGTTCAACACGGGCATCTGCGCCACTGTCGCTGATGCCGGCCGTGACCTGAGCGAACGTCTGAAGTGGGGCTACGAGGTCGCCTCCGAATTGGGCTGCACCTACCTCTGGAGCGGAACCCATCCGGTTTCTCGATGGGACGAGCAGGCCATCACCGAAGACGAGCGTTATCACTGGCTGCTCGACACGATGCAGTTGGTCGCAAAGCGTCTGCTCTGCTTCGGCTTCCACGTGCATGTGGGCGTGAATTCACCCGACAAGGCTGTGCAGTTGTGTGACAGGCTCATGCGACATCTGCCGGTGCTGCTTGCGATGTCATCCAACTCCCCTTGGTGGAACGGCCACGATACGGGTCTCGCCTCCTATCGAAGCAAGATCATGGAGTCGCTGCCCACCGCCGGCCTGCCCGAAACCATGCGGAACTGGTCGGAGTTCACGTGGCTGATTGAGCACCTGCGCAGTACCAACTTTATTCGCTCATCCAAAGAGATCTGGTGGGATGTGCGTCCGGTCGGGCGATTCGGAACAGTCGAAGTGCGGGTGATGGATACGCCGTTGCGGATGCGTGATCTGCTGGGGCTGACTGCTTTGGTGCAGTGTCTAATCGTCGGTATCGGTGACGAGATCGACAAGGGCCTGTATCAGGTGGACTGCCATCCCATGATCGCCCGCCAGAACAAGTGGCATGCAGTCAGGTGGGGCCTCGACGCCACACTCGTCGACTCTGACACGATGCTCGCTGCCCCCGCACGTCAACTTGCTCGTCGGATGATCGACTTGTGCATGCCGGTTGCCGAGCGACTCGACTGCGTTCGCGAACTCCGATTCGCCGAGGCGATTCTCGATGAAGGCACCGGCACCGATCGTCAACTGGGCTTCGCCAAGGACGGCGGCGAACACATTGCTCCGGGCATCGTCGATTTGACCGGCCTGCCGTGGGAAGACTGCTGAACCAGCCGGTCACAATTGCTTCAAGACGATTTCACCTCGGCCATCACGGCCCCCAGCCCCCTTGGCCTGTACCTTCAACTGAGGTGATCGAACGATACTGGGCACGCGCAGGGTGTACACATTCTGGCTGGGATTGTGGCCGGTGAAGCCCTTGTGCACATCAGCGGCCACCTCGCGATTGCCGTCGAAAAGCCGAACTTCGGCTACATCCAGGCCGTGTCGCCCACGCTTCCAATTGAAGGTCACTGTCCAGACGCCCGGTTCAAGTACATCGGGCAGGCCCTCGATGCGCCACTCGCGATACTGATCGGTCAGATGTCGACCCTCCCAGCCCATCTCAATCGAGGGATGACCGTACAACTGCTGGGCCATACGCCTCCCGGCCTTGCCTGCCACCGTTTCGGGCGCGGTGGTATGAGCCATCTTGTAGTGACGCTCCGCAAGCTCGTCCTTGCCCTCTGAGTGACGATAGACCGACCCAAGGGCATTGTGAATCCACGCCTGCTGCTCAGGTGTGTACACGTCGGCAGCAAGCATGCCTTGCAGCCTGTTGATCGCATCCTGGGCCTGACCCTGCCGAGTCTCACGGACAGCGCCATGCACAAGATTGTGGAAGTGCCCAAACGACGCCCTTCGTCGCTTGCCACCGGCGTCTGCCGGGTCGATCTCCTCAAGCCGCTCGAGTACAGACTTGGGCACTTCGAGATTCTGATCGAGTACTCCGTGAAGTGCGGAGACTTCCGCAGCGACATTCCCGGAAGCCGCAGCAGTTCGTGCCTGTCGTTGCAGCAGCACCCGCTTTCTGGCCGCTGCGGAGAACGTCGCCAACTCAGTCCGGGTTGATTCGAGATCGAGTGTCAGAGACTCCCCACCCAGCGTGGCGATGCGAGTTCCATCCGGCTCAAATGCCAGAAAGGCCGGGAATGTGCGGACCTGTTTGACATCAAATCCCTCGAGCACCTCGGCGTCCCTTTCGTCTGGAGATTCTCGAATGTCCAACGCAACAAGCACCACCTTGTCCAGACCCATGTGGCGATCCCACACGCTCCGCTTGAGTGTCTCACCTCGGACACACCAGTCACTCCCGTGGGCGAGGGCAATGATGGGCCACCCGGTCTCCTTGGCTGCAATCAGGGCTGCTGGCCAACTTGACTCCCGCTTTGGGGACGCAAGTGCAGCGAGACAGCAGATCAGTGTCGTGAACATCAACTCGCCCTCCTGCCAAAGACCAGAATTCGGTGGTAGTGCAGGCACTGACCATCACGCTCGAAGCGAATGAACCTCGCCCTTGGTGTTGAATCCGTGAGGTCAATGCGTTGGTGAACACGTCCCGATGTCGTCACGCCGACCTGCTTCCAGTTCGATCCGTCTTCACTGACGAGAACACGTACGCCCTTCACCCGCGCGGGATGACCACCGCGGGCCTCAAGAACGATCCCGGAGAGGTCCCCATAGCCGGGCAGTTCAACCTCGAACCAGGGAGTCTTGCCGTTGTCGGTGTGAAAGAACCCTCCATGGTGTTCCAATACACCCCAATGCTGCTCGGGGCTGTCCCATCGGTTTCCCGGCTTGAAGATCCGTAGTGCGCCACCGCTGGAGAGCAACTCTCCCGGGAACGCTTCGACTTTCAGTTCCTCAAGTGTGGGCCGCGGCTCGAACAAAGAGGAAGCCCTCCGACCGATCCGCTGAAACGTCTCCAGGTCTCGATTCTGGGCGGCTGCCGGCAGCATGGTGCGGGCCAATTGCCGCAACACAGCCTCTCGCCCCTCACCCTTGCGACCGGATTGGGCCAGAAGCACGGTCTCGAATCTCTCGGCCAGTTCGGGGTCGCCTTCAATCTTGCCCTGAGCCCAGGCCACAAATGGCGGGCCTGTGGAAGGATCGTCAATCACACGCTCGAGGAGGTCCTCCAGCAATTGGGCCCGGCCTGCAGAACTGTCGGCCTGTGCCCACGCCCAATCAAACACCCGCTCGATGTGCCATCGGACAGGCCCCCAGCCCTTGAGATTCTGCAACCACGGGTTCAGCACCTCGATCGCATCACGGTCCTTCAACAGTGCCGGTATCAAATGGCCACGCATAATGTGCCACGCTGGTTCGGGGTGGTCCGGCATCAGTGACTGCACCAGGGTGCCCTGCAACTGCCTCCACCAAGCGCCGTTCATCTCATGCCGCGTACCGAAGCGGGCCGCCCTCGCCCAGACCTCTTCACTCAGAGGTTGGGCCCGGCATGCCGCCATGAGGGCCGCGTTCGCCTTAGCCGGTCGGCCCTCTGCCTCATACCATGCAGCCCGCCTCAGTTGGTCACCGGCTCTTCGCATGGCGACCTCATCGTCCATGGCCTGTTGCGCCATGACCAGCGCCGACCAGTTGCTGCGAACAACATTGGTGTGCAGCCCTCGTTTCCAGCTCAGCGAGTAGCACGGCTGCCAAACATGAGGCTTGGTCTGCACTGCATAGGCACAGTGCCCGGGTTCACCCATGGTCAGGGCCGGAATACCTGAAGCGAGGGCTGAGGCGGCGCCCACGTGTGAAAGGGCCCCGCAGACGCCCCCCACATGCATGGCCATCTCTGGACTGCTGTCATACGAACCATCAAATGGCATGTAGTACATTGGGCCCTGTACGGAGTCGCCGAATGCATTTTGTCCTCTGTAGGGTGCATACCACGCCGTGCCTGAATACCGGGATCGGGGCACCTGAACTTGATCACGCAGATAGTCGAGTGCCTCAATGGTCGTCATGTTCTTCCACTGCAGACCACTGGCGAGGAACCGACGCTCGAACGTGCTCAGGTCGCCATAGCCGGCATTGAGCAGTTCATCGTTCCATGAGTCTCTGAACCAGCGATAGCGATCTGCATACACCTCAGAGTTGTCTGCAGATCCACTCATGCCCAGACTCAAGGCAGTGGCCGTCGCCATGGAGCGATGCACTTGGTGGTCGGCGAGCCCCAGATCTTCACGCCACAGTTCGAACAGAAAGGGGATGACAATCTCGGGGTGTTTGGTTGGCCCACTGTCGAAGAGCTCGTGCAACCACTCGGGATCTGACTCGAGTTCGTCGAGGAACGCGCGCCCATCGGCAGATGCCTGAAGCTGACCGATGGTGTCCTCACCAGCGAACTCGCTCAACTGCCATGCCAACAGGCCATCGGCGTCAGGAATTGCCGCACAAGGCCGGGGGCCAAGGCCCCAGGTAAGCGCCACGACTGTGGTCAGCCTGAACATCCGCATGTGGCGAGTCTAGTGGGAGGTAGTCTTGGTGACACCGACTGAGGACTGCAGCACTTCAAGCAGTCGCTCGAAGACGGTGTCCTCGTCGACAGTCGCGTCGATGAGCACCATGTCGTCGGGCCGCTGCTGAGCAAGCAGGTGATAGCCCTCACGAACACGACGGTGAAAGGCGGCGCCCTTTTGTTCCATCCGATCGAGGAGCGGGTTGAGACGCCCCGCTGCCGTCCGCTCATCGACATCGAAGATGATCGACAGGTCGGGCCAACACCCCCCAGTTGCCACCTCCGCCGTGCGAAGAATGTCGTGCATCGGCACACCTCCAGCCGTGCCCTGATAGGCACACGTCGATGCGACAAACCGGTCGGCCACAACCAGTGCCCCCGACTGCAGCGCTGGCTGAATGATCGTCTCTACGAGTTGCGCTCTGGAGCTCATGTACAGCAGCATCTCGGCCCTCGCCGTCAGATCAGTGTTCTCTGGATCGAGCAGCAGATCGCGAATTCGCTCCCCTACCGCTGTCCCTCCAGGCTCACGCACCTCTACCACGGCCAGCCCCTGCACCCGCGCCCATGCGAGAAAGCGAGACAGTTGGGTTGATTTGCCAGACCCGTCCGGCCCTTCGAAGGCAAGAAAGCGGCCGGCCAGTTGCTGCGTCCATGGGCTCATGACGGGTACCTTGACACCCGAAGCCTCATGCCGCAAGCAGACTCCACTTCCCAGACTCGACCGATGACCTTGCTGCCGCCCGCTGAGCATCGGGGCCGCAGGAAGAGCATCCAGATTCCACATGACCAGACGCCAGGTCGTCTGGAAATCGAAGATGGAACAGCCCTCTTTCCTGACTGGGACGGCGCTCGAGATGACTCGGGTGTGCTGCGCCGCTGCATTCTGTGCGGTGAGGAGCAGCTCTTCCGGCGCAAACTGCTGCCACAGGTCACGGGGCTGGTCGTGGTGCTGGCGTTCACCCTCGCGCTGCTGAGCATCCTTGGGTACTTCGGTGGCCCGGTTGTGCTGGGGATCATGGTCGCGCTGTTGCTGATCGATCTGGCAATTCTGTTCTTCAGCCCGCAGTCGCTGGAGTGCTACCGATGCCATGCGGAGTATCGCGACCTGGAAATGGGCTCGTGGCACAAGCCTTGGAGCAGGTCGCTAGCTCGCCGACTTGCTCAGGACGAAGGCCCCCTCGAGTCCGGCTGACTCTCAGCGTCGCTTCTTCTTGCGCCAATCCACCCGAACTCGATGAATCAGGTTCTCGCCCAGAATCAGCCCGGCGAGGGAGAAACTGATGATGAAGCCGATGAAACCGACTGTCTTCAGCGCAGCACCGTCCTCTCCCGCCGCGAGCACAAGAATGGCTGAAGCCATGATCATCGCAGCGATGAGCATGCTGTAGGAGATCTGCCGGGAGGCATGATGGATCGTGTGTTCCATCGTGCCGAGGCCATCAACGTCAATGGTCACTCGAGTCTTGTTGTGGAGGAGGCGGTCCATGAAGGTCCGCACCCGGGTTGGCAGGATCTCGGCCAACTTGACCCATGAAATCGCGTTGTTTCGCAGGCGACGCTTGATCTCCGGCAGGGCGTATTGCCGCTTGATGAGCTTCTCCACGTGCGGGCGAGCAAATGTGATCAGATCGAATGATGGGTCGAGGTCTTCCGCGACACCTTCGATTGTGGTGAGGGCTTTGATCATCATCACGATGTCGCCTGGACACTGCAGTCGGTGCTTTCGCAAGCCCTCGGTAAACGCTGTCAGCACCGCTGACATGTCGATCTCTGAGAATGCCTTGCTGGTGAATTGATCAAGAAACTCCTGCAGGTCACGTCTCAACGCGCGATCGTCCACCGCAGTCTCGTCAACTCGCCCCAGTGCGAGGAAAGACTCGTAGACGCGATCGATGTCGCCATCGGCCACGCCGTGAATCAGGTTCGCCAGATCGGTGACCGTCTCCTTGTCAACTCGCCCGGCCATGCCGCAGTCGATAAAGCACAACCGCCCATCGGGCATGGCGAACAGATTGCCTGGATGCGGGTCCGCGTGAAAGAAGCCCTTCTCAAGCACCTGACGAAGCACCGTGTAGGCCCCCGCCCGAACGAGCTTGCGCCGCTCCACTTCACTCAGCCCCGCTTCACGCCAGTGCGAGAGGATCGTGCCCTTGATCTCCTCCAGCCCAAGCACCCGCTTGCGGGTCACGTCCCAGTGAACTTCTGGGAACCAAGCCTCTTCATCAGGTTCGAGATTCGACCTGAACAGGTCTGTGTTTCGGCCTTCATGCTCCAGATCGAGCTCGTAGCGCATTGCCTCGGAGAAGTTCTTCACAACAGCGACCGGATCGAACGGGAGGTCATCGACGTGCTCGGCCACCCATGCGGCGACCGCCGTGAGAATCTCCATGTCCTGATTGACGGTTTTGTCGATCCCCGGACGCAGCACCTTCAGGATGATCTCGGTGCCATCTTTGAGTTTGGCCCGATGCGCTTGTGCCATGGAGGCTGCGGCGAGTGGAACCTCTTCGATGTGGTCGAAGAGCTCATCCAGATTGCCCAGGTCCGCTCGCAACTGAGCCTCGATCTTTGGCCAAGGCACGTGCGGCACGTCGTCTTGCAGCTTCTGCAGTTCGGCGATGTACTCCGGCCCCAGCACGTCGGGCCTTGTACTGAGCACCTGTCCGAGTTTGATGAACGTTGGCCCGAGCGCTTCCAGAGCGAGCCTGAGACGAGCGGGCCGACGAAGATGCTCCGTCTCGGGGCGAGGCTTGCGATGAATGATCCGGCTGCTCTTGGCCAGCAACAGGTCAAGTTTGGCCTGGTCAAAGAACTCCCGGAATCCAAACCCCACGAGCACCGAGAGAATCTCGCGATAGCGCCCCGCGTGCCGGATGAACTGCAGCATGGACATCTGCTCTACTCCTCCGGGCGCACGATACCGCGGCCCGGCTTGTCCTTCGGATTTACTCGAGATGATGCGGACTTGCGCCGCCCCGGCCCAACACGCCGTTTGCCTCCGGCCCGTTTGCCCTTCAGCTCATCCTGTAGCCAACCCGGCAGACGCTCAGTATCGCCACCTCGCTTGGACTTACCCTTGGAGGCGCGTGCAGTCGAACTTGAACCAGCACGTTTGGCCTTCGCTCCAACAGGCCTGCCAGCAGGCTTGAACCCCTCCACCGACTCAGGCCGAGCAACGACCCGGGCATCTGAAGCCATCTTTCGCCAGTCGCCTCGCTCACCCTCGGCGATGAACGTCCATGCGACGCCTGGGGCCTTTGACCCGTGTGCAGCCCGCCCCGAACGGTGCACAAGATCCTCGGCCCCATTAGGCAGGTCGTAGTTCACCACATGCCGTACGCCGGGAATGTGCAGGCCACGGCTGGCGACATCGGTTGCGACCAACACATCCAGATCGCCCTCTGCAAAGGCGGCCAGTGCTCGACGCCGCTGCGCCTGGGATCGATCGCCATGCAACTGCCCCACCGTGACCCCATTTCGACGGAGCGCCGTGGCGACCCAGCCGGTTCGCCTTCTCGTGCGGCAGAAGATCAGTGCCTTGCGTAACTGGCCGGCCGAAATCAGGTGCAGGAGCAGATCCACCCGGTCTCCGGGATGAACTTCCACCATGTGATGCCGGACATGGCCGACGGCGTGGGTGTTGGGATGCACTTCCAATCGAATTGCACCCTTGAGCAGATCCTGCGCCAGGGACTCGACCTCCGCTGGCATGGTGGCGCTCAGCAGAAGCGTTCTGGATCGCCGCGGCAGCCGTTCAACCAACCACCGAATCTGCGGCCGAAAGCCCATGTCGAGCAGCCGATCCGCTTCGTCCACAACGAAGACCCCGGCCTCGGAAGGGTCCAACACGCCGGCCTCAACCAGCTCACGCAGCCGCCCGGGTGTGCCCACCAGAATGTCTACGCCCCGTTCAATGGCCTCTGCCTGCTGCCCCATGGACACCTTTCCCCACACAGCCGTCGATCGCAACACTGTGTCTCGAATGAGCCCGGCAACCACCTTGCCCACCTGCTCTGCGAGTTCTCGAGTTGGCACGAGCGCGATGCACCGCAGCCGCTCAGTCGGCGACATACGAGTGCCCTTGGCGGGCTTGTCCTCCAGCAGTTGCTGTGCAATGGGCACTGCCCATGCAAGTGTCTTTCCACTGCCAGTAGAGGCGAGCGCCAACACGTCACGCCCTTCGAGAATTGCGGGAATGACCTGTGCCTGCACATCGCGAGGGCGGCGAACACCCTCGCGTCGGAGATTGTCGATCAGCCGCGGGCCGATGCCCAATTCAGAGAATCCGCTTCGTGTTGAATCGTCCAAAGTCATGAAAAATCGGTAGTCCGCGCTTGCCTTGTCGTGCCGAGGGGGGCACACTTCCCCGGCAATGATGCAGCCTACGGGAAACCGCCGACGAAACATCGCTCACACCCATGCGGGTGCCAGAGCGATCGCTGCATCTGCGCCGACGCAGCATGGCATGCATCAGGCCACGTATCGCGGCCTCCTTTGCACCTTTGTCTGCCTGTGCAAGGCGATCTGGACCACGCTCACTGTTCGAGCGGGGCACTCCCGGAGAGACTGACCAGAACACCACGTTCCCAAGTCACCTTCGACGCCCCGCCCGAAACGGCGGGGCGTCTTTCATTCATTGGACCCCTACACACAGAGAACCCTCATGGAGATGCACGACGACACCACAAACTCCCTCCCTCCCCCCGCGGGCGCCGCCCGCCGCTCCCCCGGCACGCCAGGCCTTGCCTCGCTGCTGAGCGGGTGGTGGCTCCGCGTCGAGACTGCGGGCGGTCCCCGATCCGATCAACGGACCAGGGCGACCGTCTGTGGTCCGGGGGTTCGATCACTTGGCCTGACGCTCGCTCGCATGGCCGCCCAACCTCAATGGATCGTCGATGGCTCTATCCATGCTCAGGCGGACCTCGCCTTGAAGGCTGGCCAAGAGTCTGCCCAGCGGTTGCTGCTGGTTGATGGAGTGTTGGAACAGGCCGATGTCGAGGTCATCCAGCGAGTGATCGCCGGCGGCGGGTCGGCCTTCGATGTTGAGATACGGGCGCTGGCTGAGGTGTGCGTGCGTGAAGACAGCATCGAGATCGAGTGTCTTGACCCGGAGGCGGTGGACATGCTCGCAGCGAATCTGCTGCGGGCACATGTCGCGCGGTGCCTGCAGTGTGCACCAGGGTCGATCACTGAGCCGCCGCTCGACATCGTCGCTCGGGCCCGCAGTGGATCTGATCTCATGCTGCGACCGATCGAGACTGACGTCATGCGATCAACTGTGGATGTGGGCCTGGGTCGCCGAACCAACAGCCCCGCCCGCGATTCGATCATCTACGACCGATTGACCGGGACATGGCATATGGACTGACTCAAGTCTTGCCAACAAGGCCTTGACTCGCTCAAACGATGCTGGCTCACACAATTATTGTGGGCTCGCCCTCAAGCACACAGCCACCGTGATCCGTCATGGCGGTGAGTGTCGCCACGGGCAGAACGTCTGCGATGAACGCGGGCGAGCCTTCCAAGATGGTCGCGGGTGGACCGATGCACATAGCCATGCTGGTGATGGTTGCTGCTGGCAGGATGCCGAGAATGATGTTGTCGGCCTCGGTCTCGAGAATCACGCCACCAACATGCGGCACGGGGCCATCGAGCATCGGACACACTTGCATGCAGGTCAGAAATGCGGCTGGCATCACCATGGCAGCGAGCATACCACGCAACAGCAGAGGGAGAGGAAACGCGCCCTGATCCCCCTCCAAGTTGCCTGACCTGCCTATGTTCCCTGAATCACCAGGCGAAGTGGCTGAAGGCCTTGTTGGCCTCGGCCATTCGGTGGGTCTGCTCACGAGTGGTGACGGCCTTGCCTTCATTATTGGCGGCGTCATAGAGCTCGCGAGCCAACCGATCGGCGATGGGCTTGCCCTTCTCGCCGCGGGCGGCACTGATGATCCAACGGAACGCCAGGCTCTGGCGGCGGCGCTGTGTCACGGGCATGGGCACCTGATAGTTGGCACCACCGACCCGCTTGGATCGAACTTCGACGTTTGGCTTGACGTTCTCAATGGCCTGCCGGAAAGCCTCGATGGACGTCTCAGGCATGCCGTCGCGCTTGTCCTTGTCGATCCGCGCCTGGATTTTGTCCAGCGCGTCGTAGACAGCACGTTGGGCCGTGGACTTCTTGCCATCGACCATGACGCAGTTGATGAACTTGGCCAAGACCTTGTCGCCGTGGCGGGGGTCCGGGCGGAGCTGCTTTTCAGAGTGAGTGATACGACCAGCCATGATCGGCTTCCTTTCGGCTCATCCTGCCCGTTTCTCGGGCACCTGTGTTCACCGCTCCGGTCGTGGAGCGATTACTTGCCTGCACGCACCAACTGCATGCATGAGTTGTCACGACGCACGTTGCGTCGCACAGAGATCACTTCTTGCCGCGCTTGACGCCGTACTTGGAACGGCCCTTCTTGCGGCCTTCGACACCGAGTGTGTCGTGCGAACCACGAACGACGTGGTAGCGAACACCGGGAAGGTCACGGACACGCCCACCACGCACAAGCACGATCGAGTGCTCCTGCAGGTTGTGTCCTTCGCCGCCGATGTAGGCAGTGACTTCCTTGCCATTGCTCAGACGCACACGTGCAACCTTTCGAAGTGCCGAGTTGGGCTTCTTCGGGGTCACGGTTCGCACCTGCAGACACACGCCTCGCTTCTGCGGGCAGGCATCCAGATCGCGGACATTCGACTTCACTGCCGGGGATCTGCGGGGCTTGCGAACGAGCTGATTAATGGTTGGCATCGGTGTCCTCTGTACACACGCCGAAATGGCGAGCCGCGAAGTGTAGCAAAAACCGCCCTCAACGCCACAAATCAAGCCCGCTCTGCGCCCCAATCCAGCTTGCCCAAAGGCTGACACCTACCCCCACTGGGGGGCTCTGATCGACGCATCGGACCCGGGATGCCCTGTGGATAACTTGGGATACGTCCGGATAAGTCCGTATTGAGGACCTCTGAGGCCCGATCAGCGGGGATCGCTCGGTGGGCATAAACTATGCCGCTTCAAGGGGCCTTTTTTTCGGTCCCAGGAGCCTGTGGCCTCGTGCCCCACACCCCCAACACCATGGTGGAATTGCACTTCGATGGCGCCTGCCTTGGCAACCCAGGGCCGGGCGGATGGGCCTGCATCGTTCGCCAAGATGGGAATGAGGCGTTGCTCACGGGTGCCCAAGCCCAAACGACCAACAATCGCATGGAACTCTCGGCCGCGATCGCCGGGCTTTCTGAAGCGCCAGATGGCGCACATGTGTCGATGCACGGCGACTCGCAGTACGTGCTCAAGGGCATCGACGAGTGGATCGACGGGTGGAAACGTCGCGGCTGGAAGCGAGCCGGCAACAAACGGGTCGAGAATGAAGACCTGTGGCGGATCATCGACGGACACCGTCAACGCCTCGTGATCAACACGACTTGGGTACGTGGCCATGCAGGCCATGAAGAGAATGAACGTTGCGACAAGGCTGCTCGCGCAGCAGCACAGGAGATCGCGCAGGATGGGTGACACACGCGTCTTTCGCATTGAAGTCCGTCCGACACAGGAGGCTGGCGATCCGCTCGGTCGCGCGATGATGACGGCGGCCCGCAGCGCTCGGCTCGACGATGTACCCGAGCGGATTGATTCGGCCGCGATCTACCTGCTCGAGGGCGCGCTTGATGACGCACACATCGAACGCCTTGCCCATGAACTGCTCGCGGATCCAGTTGCCCAGATCGCGACGATCGGCGCTGCTGAAACCGATGCCTGCACACTGATCGAAGTTCATCCTCAACCAGGCGTGATGGATCCGGAAGCGGAAGCGGTCGAAGGCGCGATTGAGGCGTTGATCAACACCCCGGTTACGGTGCGCACAGGCCGCCGATGGGATCTGCATGGAATCGATGCGCAGGCCGCGAACACGCTCGCCCGCCGCTGCCTCTCGAATCCGCTGATTCACGACATCCATTCGACGCCTCACCACCCGGAAGCATTCGAACACGGGCATGTCCGCCCGGTCGAAGTTCGTTCGGTGCAGTTGACGGGGCTGGACGACGAAGCTCTGAACACCCTTTCTCGCGAAGCTCACCTGTTTCTGAGTCTGGACGAGATGCGTGCAATTCAGGCCCACTATGCAACTGCTGGACGTGAGCCTCGCGAGATCGAACTGGAGACGCTCGCCCAGACATGGTCGGAACACTGCGTTCACAAGACGCTGAAGGCCACGATCGACTATCACGGCGACCTGCCGCGACCAATTCCAGACACGCACCCGACCGACTCGGGTGCTTTGCGGATCGACAATCTGCTCAAGCGCACCGTGGCAGCTGCGACGCACACGCTCATGGCCGATGGTCTCGATGAGTGGTGCTTGAGTGTGTTCGTGGACAACGCCGGCATCGTGGGCTTTGACGACGACACGGCTGTTTGCTTCAAGGTCGAGACGCACAATCACCCCTCAGCCCTTGAGCCATACGGCGGCGCCGCAACCGGCATCGGCGGGTGCATTCGAGACGTACTGGGCACGGGTCTGGCCGCTCGCCCGATCGCTGCAACCGACGTCTTCTGCGTCGCGCCGCTGGGCATTCAAGCCGTGCCCGAGGGTTGTCTACACCCCAGACGAATTCTCAATCAGGTTGTTGCCGGCGTACGCGACTACGGCAACCGAATGGGCATTCCCACGCTCAATGGCGGCGTGTGGTTTGACCATGGGCATGTCGGCAACCCACTGGTGTTCTGTGGCTGCGTGGGCGTGATGCCCCGCGACCGCACACACGGCGATCCTCGATCAGGAGACCGCATCATCGCGGTGGGCGGTCGTACTGGTCGCGATGGCATTCACGGCGCCACCTTCAGCAGCGCGGAACTCACCGACACCCATGCGGACGAGTTCAGCCACGCCGTGCAGATCGGCAACGCGATCACGGAGAAAAAGGTGCTCGATGCCATCTTGGAGATGCGAGACCATGCGTCGGGCTGCCTCTTCAGTGCCATCACCGACTGCGGCGCAGGCGGGTTCTCAAGCGCGGTTGGTGAGATGGGTGAGCATCTTGGGGCAACAGTTCAACTTGAGCGGGCGCCTCTGAAGTATGTCGGCCTCACCCCGGTAGAGATTTGGATCTCGGAAGCGCAAGAGCGCATGGTGATGTCGGTGCCTGAGGATCGTGTTCAAGCGATCGCCGACATCTGCGCCGACCATGAGGTGGAGTGGTGTGACTTGGGCCAGTTTGGCACAGAGGGTGCTGAGTTGATCCTCAATCACGGCGATGTTGAAGTCGGCCGCCTGTCCATGGACTTCATGCACAACGGGCTGCCTGATCGAGTCCGTGAGGCACGCTGGACACCCCCACAGGTCAGTGTGCCCGCCTCAACCGCCGAGCCGGACATTGGTGACACCCTTCTGTCGCTGCTTGCCCATCCCAACATCGCCGCTCGCAGCGAGATCATCCGCCAGTACGACCACGAGGTGCAGGGCCGAACGATTCTCAAGCCTCACGCTGGCCTGAATGCGGGCCCCGCCGACGCCGCAGTTGTCACACCAGTGCGTGGTTCAACGAGAGGGTTGGCCATCGCCAACGGGCTGGCCACGGGTTTGTGCAGCGATCCATACCACATGGTCACTGCTGCCATCGATGAGTGTGTCCGCAATCTGGTTTGCGTTGGCACGGACCCAAGCCGCATCGCCATCTTGGACAACTACTGCTGGCCCGGGTGCGATGACCCTGATCGATTGGGCGCTCTGGTTCGAGCCAGTGCGGCCTGCCACGATGCCGGAATCGCATATCGCACTCCATTCATCTCGGGCAAGGACTCACTCAACAATCAGTTCACCACTGAGACGGGTGAGACCATCCGAATTCCAGCGACGATGCTCATCAGCGGATTCGGCATCGTCGATGACATCCGGTCCTGTGTGACGATGGACGCAAAGCACGCTGGCCATCTGCTTGTGCTCGTAGGCGAAACATCCGACGCCGTGGGTGGGTCGCACCTGCTGCAGGTTGCCTCCGACGCCCCCGGCGATCGAGCCCTGCCAAGCACCGATCTTGTCCGCGGTCCGGCAACAGCACGAGCAGTGGCTCGAGCAATCGCCGCCGGGCAGGTGTACGCAGCTCACGACGCCAGTGAGGGTGGAGCACTGCTGGCAGCTGCCGAGATGGCGTTTGCCGGTGGTATCGGGTTGGCCCTCGACATGCCCGCCGTGCGAGGAGACCTGTCCTCAATGGCTGTGGCTTGTTTCGCGGAGACACCCAGCCGATACCTGGTTGAGGTGTGCCCCAACGGCCTCGACGCCTTGGCTGATTCGCTGGGCGACACACCCCATCGCGTCATCGGCCGCTTCGACGGTACCAATCGCCTGCACGGCGACAGCCTCAATACACCGCTCAACGACCTGCATCGGGCATGGGCCAATGGACTTCGACTCTAGAATGAACGACATGCCACGACCCAAGGCGCTGGTTCTGACCGCACCTGGCATCAATTGCGATGCCGAGTTGTGCGAGGCGTTCGATTTGGCCGGCGCCGAGCCGATGCCGGTGCACCTCAACCGGCTCACAAGAGCACCAGGCCTGATGGATGAAGCGGCGCTCATCGGCTTGCCCGGTGGGTTCAGCTACGGCGACGCAGTGGCGGCCGGTCGTATCTGCGCCGCCCTCATTCGCACTCGCATCATTGACGGCCTCAAGTCTGCGGTTGCCCGCGGTGTTCCGATGATTGCGCCCTGCAACGGATTCCAGATCGCAGTGCAAACAGGGTTGTTGCCTGACATCGATGGGCACGATGGCAAAGTCGCCCTGCTGCACAACGATGGAGGCCGCTTCATCGATCGTTGGGTGCGAGTCGAGTACCCCAAGTCCCGATGCATCTGGACAAGAAATCTCAGCGTGCCTGAGGGGGCTGACCTGCTACCTATCGCTCATGGTGAGGGTCGATTCATGTGTGATGACTCGGCAACCATGTCAGCGATCGACGCCGCCGGGCAGATCGCTGTGAGATACGGCGCCGATGATGATCCCAACGGATCGCATGGGCTCGTTGGTGGCATTTGCGACTGCAGTGGACTGGTACTGGGGCTGATGCCTCATCCGGAACGCTATCTGCACTGGACGCAGCATCCAACCTGGACTGCAATGCCAGATACGATGCACGATCATGTTCCACCTGGGTTGGCCATGTTCAAGAATGCGGTTGCTCATGTGAGCGAACCGGCCTGCACCACCTGAGGGGCGATCCACATGCCGATCGATCCGTACTTCCTCAAGCAGATGGCAGGGGAACCGGATCGCCACGTGGCCGAGCAGCCGCCTTGTTGCCCCGAGTGTGGCTACGACCTGCGGGGCGTCTCTGCCCAGCGACCCTGCCCCGAATGCGGTTGGACGGCGAGCGGTGACAGCGGCGCAGCCCGTGGCTCTGATGACGCGGAAGAAGGCACACCCTGCGCCAAGTGCGGCAATCGAGTGGAGGGCCTTCCGCTGGGTGCGACCTGTGAGAACTGCACAGTAGGCCGCCCACACGGCTCAGCGGTTTCCCGAGTTTGTCAGTCATGTGGCTATGACCTCAAAGGCCTTGGGGCCGATTCAGCCTGCCCAGAGTGCGGCGCCGGCGCAGAGGCAACTCGCGCTGCCCCCACACGTCTCCTCGCCCTTCCTGTGCTTGACACGCAGACGCTGGGCACGATGAGATTTCGCCTTGGCACGTTTCTACTCATGCTGCTCGGGCTGGGTTGGATGGTGGTCGTGGTCGCCCGGACACTGGGTTTGATCGGTGAAGATGGATGGTTGATCACGCTGCGCATCTGGGGATCAGGGCTGCTGATTGCCGGCGTGCTGGCAACACCGTCGGCGGCTGATGGGCCGGCTCGATCTTGGATGCGGCCGATGCGTTGGATCACTCGCATCCTGCTGATCGGATTTCCGTTTGCCGCTTTCGCCCATCCGGACACGGTGGCGGCAGTCGCCGCTTTCGGAGGCCTGTTGGGGCTCGCCGGTTTGCTCTGGCTGATGGCCATGTACGCTCGCGTGGTCGAATTGGAGCAGACTTCCAGGCGCTTCGAGTTGGGGTGGATCTTCTGCCTGCCATGTGGCGTGCTGGCCTGGTTCCTGCCATTCCCTGGGCACGTCGCGAACCTGCCGCAAAGTGTTGTTGGCTATGTCGTCATGTTCTTCGTGCTCTTCATGCTCATCCCGACCTGGATGATGAGTTGGTTTCTGTTCAGGCCGGCCGAGACCATGTGGCGTGCCTCAGAGTGGGCCGCCCGATACACAAGCCAACAGGTTGAGTTGGAGCGACGGCGTTCACTTCGCCGCTGCGAGGCCTGCGGAGCCTCACTTGAACCCCATGAAGGCGGGTGGGTCTGCCCCACATGCCCAACTGCGGGCTGAACCCTCCGGCAAGAGGCCGACCTCACCTACAATGCCGGAATGACTGATGCACGAGTATTGCGGTGTGGTGTGATTGGAGTGGGTCGAATGGGGCGCCACCACGCGCGGATCTACGCGCAGATGGAGGGCGTGGAACTTGTCGGAGTGGTCGATGCTGACGAGGCACGCCGCGCCGACATCTGCGAGATCTGGGGAGGCACGCCATACGACACCGTGGAGGCGTTGATCAACGCCGGTGTTGACGCGGTGACGATCGCGACGCCGACTTCACATCATCGTGAAGCCGCCGAAGCCCTGCTCGCTGCAGGTGTCGCCTGCCTCATCGAGAAACCGCTCGCTGCAACTGAAGAAGACGCCAACGCCATCGCTGAAGTTGCTGAAGCCGCAGGGGTGGCGCTGCAAGTCGGGCACGTGGTGCGATACGACCCGGTGATGCAGGCCATCGCCAGCCTTGGTGAATTGCGGCCACGGCACCTTGAACTGCATCGAATCTCGCCGATGACATTCCGAAGTACAGACGTTGGCGTCGTGCTCGACATGATGATTCACGATCTCGACTTGCTGACGATGCTGGTTGGCCGCGAGCCGAATCAAGTTGATGCCTCGGCGGTGAGTGTGCTTGGAGATGCCGAAGATGTCTGCAACGCCAGGCTCGTGTACGGGCCTGATGACCGTGGTGACGGGTGCGTTGCCAACGTCACAGCATCTCGTATGGCGATGAAGACCGAACGCACGCTTCGAGTGATCAGCGAGGACATCTACATCTCAGCTGACTTCGGTGAGCGGCAGGTGAAGGTGATTCGCAAGAACGCCAACTCCGATCGGATTGTCGAATTGCGTGAGAGACTGGCCGCCGGAGAAGACCTCTCCGATGTCAACTACTTGGACTTGGTCGAGTTCGAAGAGCTCGAGATTCCAGACGTCGAACCGCTCAAAGCGCAGGCGGAGGCCTTCATCAATGCTGTCCGCTCCGGCGAGCGTCCTCCTGTGGATGCCCAAGCCGGGTCAGCAGCAGTACGCACCGCGGGTCGAATCGTCGAAGCCGCGCGGGCCGAGCAACTGTGCGTGGCCGGAGACTGAGGCTGCCCGGCGACTCGATCTGCCCCCTCCGACATGTCCAAACAACGCGACATTCACGACCACTGGTTCAACCAGGCCAAACGTGAGGGGTACCGGTCGCGCGCGGCATTCAAACTGATCCAGATCGACGACCGCCGCTCGGTGCTCAAACGGGGTGATTGCGTGCTCGACCTGGGTTGCATGCCCGGCTCATGGCTCCAGGTTGCCGCTCAGCGCGTCGGGCCGCGTGGCGAAGTCTGGGGCATCGATCTCAAGGAGACGGCATCTCATGATCTGCCTGATCATGTGCATGTGTGTGTTGGAGATGCCGCCCATCTATCCGATGCTGGTGTGCCCGATGGCAAGCGCTTCGACGCGATCGTGTCGGACATGATGCCCAACACCACAGGGTCTCGAGAAACAGACCACTTTCGCAGCGTTGGTGTAGTGGAACTCGCGCTCTGGCTTGCCCCGCGCTGGCTCAAGAAGGGCGGCAATCTGGTGATGAAGGTGCTGGAAGGGTCTGAGATGCCCCGGCTGCTGAAAGATGCACGGGCCAGTTTCGACAAGGTCAAGCCTTTCAAGCCAGACGCCTCTCGAAGCGACTCGACGGAGATCTTCATCATCGCGCACGGGTTCAAGGGTCCGCTGATCGACCCTTCGTCCGAGCCGATTCCGAGTGCTGGCCCGCCCGAGACGCCTGCCGGGTGGTGATCTTCGCCTGACCTCTACACTTGCCCAAGATGCGTCGCCTGATTCCCGATCCCTTCGTCATCGCCATCGTGCTCACCTTGTTCACGATGGTGGCTGTGCTGATCTGGGGCACCTTGCCCGAAGACCAGTCTCGGTTCACGGGAATGATCAGAGCATGGTCGTCGGGCGATGGCATGTGGAAACTGCTGGGGTTTGCGATGCAGATGTCGCTGATCCTGCTGGGCGGGCACGTGCTTGCCGAAACCACACTTGTGCAACGTGCGCTGTATGGATGCGCCAAACTGCCTCAATCCTCCGTTGCTGCTGCATCAATGGTCGCGTTCGTCGCAGCGGTGCTTGGCGTGCTCAATTGGGGCCTCGGTCTCGTCGGAGGCGCGCTCTTGGCTAGAGCGACAGGTCGAGCCATGGAACAGCGTGGCATACGCGTGCACTATCCGCTGCTGGCCGCCGCTGGATACATGGGTCTGCTGGTCTGGCATGGCGGATTCAGCGGCAGCGCCCCGCTGGCGATGACCACACGAGCCGGCGCCGAAAAAGTGCTGCCGAGCGATCTGGTCGAGCAGGTGGGCGCTGTCGGCCTCGAATCCACTGTCCTCTCGGAACTCAATCTGGTTGTGACTGGCGGCCTGCTCGTGCTACTTCCAGTGCTGCTGGGCCTGTTGGGAAGTCGCACGGATTCAGTTGTGCAGGCGAGCGAGGTGCTGGGCCCGGAGTCTGATGAGATCGCCCAGGGGCCCGAGATCGACACGTTCACCGATCGCCTGCTGCACGGCTGGTGGCTCGGCGGCACGCTCGGTGTGCTGCTGCTGATTGCGGCAGTGATCAGCATTGGTGACAGCGGAATCGGTCGGCTCGGGCTCAATCAAGTCATCACACTGCTGCTGGGCTTTGGACTCGTGCTCCATAGATCACCTGCTCGTTTCGCAGATGCCGCGACACAGGCTGCGGCTGGCTGCGCGGGCATCATCGTTCAGTTTCCGCTCTATGCCGGGATCATGGGGCTGCTCATTTCGTCGGGGCTGGCAGCCGACATGACCAGAGCCTTGGTGGAGTCCGCTTCCGGAGCGTTGCTGCCAGTGGCCACCTTCCTGTCGGCGGGTGTCGTCAACATGCTCGTGCCCAGCGGCGGAGGACAGTGGGCGGTACAAGGGCCAATCGCTCTGCAAGCCGGCCTCGACGCGGGCGTCGCACCGGCGACCATGCTCATGTCTGTTGCGTACGGCGATGAACTCACGAACATGCTGCAGCCGTTCTGGGCCCTGCCGTTGCTGGCGATCACGGGTGTCCGCGCTCGCGACATTTTCGGCTACACCTTCATCGCGATGTGCCTGGCAGGCGGCTGGATGATCCTCTGGCTGGTGGTGTTCGCCTGATGTGTACCGACGCACTGCATGTGTTCACGCTGTCCAATCCAGACCGCCGCAATGCGCTTACGGTCAATGTGCTTGAGTCAATCGCTCAGGCCGCCAGAGATGCCGACGCCGCATCGGTTCTGTTGATCAAGGGCGAGGGGCCCGTGTTCTGCAGCGGTTTCGACATGGATCTTGTTCGGGCGGACCCAGAAGAATTGCAGCGCCTGATTCACGCGCTGTCACATGCGATCAGGGCGATCCGCCGGACAAAGGCAACGACCGTGGTGCACATTCAGGGCGCTGCTGTAGCTGGAGGATGCGCTCTGGCCATGGCCTGCGACGTCGTGGTTGCCAGAGCCGGCGCTCGCCTGGGCTATCCCGTGCATGCGCTGGGTATCTCTCCCGCAGTCACACTGCCGGTGCTGCTGCCCGCAGCAGGCGGTGTCGCCCGTCGGATGGTGATGGATGGACGCTTGCATCGGGCTGAGCAACTTCTGACACACGGCATCGTGCATCATCTGCTGGAGGCGTCTGACTCAATCGACCCGATCATCGAGTCGCTGCTCAAGCGAGGATTGCACGCTTCCCATGTCACCAAGCAGTGGCTTAATGAACTGGAAGCCGCATGGGACGACAGTCGATTCGACGGCCCCGCCGCAGCTCAGTGATGTTCCTGCGCTGATTCAGACTCAACTTTCTGATGGCCCAACTCACGACGTGACTTGGGGCTCAAGCCAAGTTGCACGAAGTCTCGACGGCAGAACAGATCGATGAACCAGTCGAGGGCAACTCGAATTCGACGGCCCAACCGCGGCGTCTTCATGAGGTAGATGCCTCGCCACATCATCCAGGCGAGGATGCCATGGATCTTGATGCCCTTGATCGAGGCGATGCCCCGGTGGCGACCCAGCGGCACGAGAATGCCCTGAACCCCCACGTGCCCTTGTTTGAGCGAGCCGCCCTGGATCGACGCCGCGATGTTGTCGGCCAGTTGCGGTGCTTGCCGAATGGCGATCTGGGCCAGTGGTGGCATCGGCTTTCCATCCGGCCCCGGTACCGCCGCATTGTCGCCCAGCCCCCAGACATGATCGAGCCCTGCGGCACGGTAGTCGCCCGTGCACTCCAGACCGCCGAACTTGTTGAGCGGCAATCCGTCGAGTTCCTTGAGAAGCGGATTGGGTGCGATGCCGGCAGTCCAGATCACCGTGCTGCAGGGCACGACCTCGTCGTCGCTCTGCACCACATGGTCGGCGTGCACTTCCTTCACACTGATGCCGGTCTTCAACCTGATGCCACGCCGAGTGAGTGCCTTTGCTGCCCAGTTGCGCAGGTGTTCGGGAACGATCCCCAGAATCTCCGGCGCCAGTTCATACACCGTGAATGTGCAATCACTCTCTGACACATTGTGATACAGGGCACATGCTTCACGAACAAAGGTCTCGAGTTCGCCTACCACCTCGATGCCAGTGACATTTCCACCCACCACGACAAAGTGCAGCAGCCGCTTCTTCTCGTCTGGATCATCTGTGGCGTTGGCCAGTTCGAGCGCCTCGATGGCCCGGTCGCGCAGCACGATCGCATCGCCCATTGTCTTCATGAAGAAGGCATGTTCCTTGACGCCGGAACAGATGTGTTCGGGCAGAATCCGAGTCACGCTGCCGAGAGCCACAACGAGGTGGTCGAATTCAACCCAATCTTCCGCACCCTTGCCGCAGCACTCGACTCGCACACGCTTGCCATCAAGATCAAGCCCGGTGATCTCGGCCATGAGCAACTCGGCCTTTGGCGCGAATTCACGAATCGGCACCGTGCAATGCCGGGGCTCAATGGACCCACAACCAGCTTCCACCAACAACGGATAGAAGATGAAGTAGTTGTTGCGGTCGATGATGATTACTTCGGCTTCAGACAAGCCCAGCCGACGAGTGAGCGCCTTGGCCAGATAGGCCCCGCCGAATCCACCACCCAGAATCACGATGCGAGTTCGTTCCGCCATGCCCGCGATGGTACTGGAGGGGGTGCCGGCTCAATGCCCCACTGCGAACGGGTCCTGAGGGATCATCATCTCGTTGGCACCACCGGAGAGTGCCATCTCCAGAAGAAGGAATGATGACCAAACCACCGGAAAGGCCGCGATGCACACGCCGATGATCGCCAGCCGTCGCCCGTGCGGCCGTGACAGGCGGCCGATGTACTCACATGCAACGATCACGCCCGCAACGATGAAGAATTTGTAGAGCGAAAGCCCGGGCATGCCCCAGTCATGGATCACCATGTCGGCAAGTGGATTGACCTCCCGGCCTCCAAGAAAGAGGATCACCCGGGTGAGCATGACATCAAGGGCGGACAGAAACACCAGCCACAAGTAGCGGTCTGGGAAGAGCACTGGCCCCCACCAGTGGCTGGTGCTGGCATGGTCGATGTCGTCAGATGATCGGGTCATGCTTGGGAAGACGGTTCACTTCGTCGGTGTTCAACTGTACAACCGCCACGCCTTCAAGCGCCTGCAATCGGCGGGCATCATCAGCGGAAACACTGTCGCTATGGCATGCTGCCTTGACCTCTCCCGCAGCCATGCCCTTTCGCGTCTTGCTTGCCAAGCGGTGAATCTCGGCCGGGTCGAGCACACCACGCTGCTGCAGAATCGCCTGCTGCTCCTCGCTGAGGGCATCAGTAATCTTGGGCTTGTCCCAGGCATAGTCGTCGGCCTTGCCCGAGGCGAAGTCTTGGATCTCCTTCGAAATCCGCACCGAACACCAATCGTGGCCGCACATGGCGCAGAAGTCGGTGTCTACGTCTAGGTCTTCATCGTGCAGCGCCCGAGCCGTGTCCGGATCGAAGGCAAGATCGAAGTGCTTCTGCCAATTGAGCGCCGCTCTGGCCTTGGTGAGTTCATCATCGCGATCCCGCGAGCCAGGAATGCCCAGTGCGATGTCGGCTGCATGAGCCGCGATCTTGTAGGCGATGCAACCTTGTTTCACATCGTCTTTCTTGGGCAGCCCGAGATGTTCCTTGGGCGTGACGTAGCAGAGCATCGCCGCGCCATGCCAAGCGGCATTGGTCGCACCGATACAACTGGTGATGTGGTCGTACCCGGGGAAGATGTCGGTGACCAATGGGCCAAGGACATAGAAGGGTGCGCCGTGACATCGACGCCGCTGCAACTTCATGTTGAACTCGATCTGATCAAGCGGCACATGCCCCGGCCCTTCCACCATCACCTGCACACCATGTCGCCAAGCCCGCTCGGTGAGTTCGCCGATCACTTCGAGTTCACCCAACTGAGCTTGATCGGTGGCATCAGCGAGCCCGCCAGGTCGGAGCCCGTCGCCGATGCTGAAACTCACGTCATGCTGCCGCAGGATCTCACAGATGTCATCCCAACACTCATAGGTGGGGTTCTCCTGCTCGTGGTGCAGCATCCACTTGGCCAGCAGCGATCCGCCGCGTGAGACCACGCCGATGAGACGATCTCGGATCAGCGGAATGTGGGCACGCTTGAGACCGGCGTGGACGGTCATGTAGTCAACGCCCTGACGGGCCTGATGCTCGATGCACTTGAGGATCCACTCGCGGTCGAGGTCTTCCAACTTGCGATCGATGATCATCGAGTAGATGGGCACCGTGCCGATGGGAAGCGTCGAAGCTTCGATAATCGCTTCTCTGCACGCGTCCAGATCGCCGCCGGTAGAGAGGTCCATGACGGTGTCGGCCCCCCACCGATCGGCCCATTGGAGTTTCTCGACTTCTTCGTCGGTGCCGCTACTCACGGGCGATGCGCCCATGTTCGCGTTGACCTTAGTTCTGCTGGCACGGCCGATTGCCATCGGATCGAGTGCCCCCGCCAGGTGGTGAATATTGGCAGGAATGATGAGCCGCCCCGCTGCAATCTCATCGCGAACCTGCTCAGGGGTGAGGTGCCCCTCACGCTGGGCGACTCGCCGCATGGCCTCGGTGATCGTGCCCAGCCGAGCATGCTCCAATTGCGTGACCGGCTCGAAGCCATCGGGGGCCACGGCCCGCACAGGTGCGGTGCCCTGATTGTGCCCCATGCATCCTTCACTGGCATCACAGGGCTCGACCCTCCATCCCTCGGGAAGGAAGTCCCAAGCCGTGCGAGTGCTCGGTGGTGGCATGCCTGGTGTGTCCGGGCTCGCGTACATGTACGGGCCACCGACATCGGCGGCTCGAGCAAATGAGCCCGGCGTGGTCCCCTGCCCCTCGGTCGAGGGGTCTGTCGCCCCGTGCATTGGCAGCGCCGCAGCGAATCCATCGCTGGTGGCGCGTGTGATGTCGATATCGCTGGGGTCGCTCGGAGCGGTTAAAGGTGGCTTGATCATGGGGCCGCAATCGCCTTGACAGGGCGGAGTGGAGCCGTGCGATCGCGTCGCGTGCCTTCCCTCCGCCGGTATGAACCGGATCAGGTGCGACGGGTGCGTCTCAGCCCCTCGACTTTGAGGGGCGCCCCGAGGCCCGGGGATCCTACCTGAAAAGGGCCCAGCCACTTTCTAGGCTTTGGGCGTGTCCAGATACCACCGTCAGATGCTGCTCGACGACATTGGCCCCGAAGGCCAGCAGGCCATTGGTCAGGCCCGGGTGCTGATTGTCGGGCTGGGGGCGCTCGGCTGCGGTGTAGCCGACTGGTTGGCCCGCGCGGGCGTGGGCCACCTCCGGATCGCCGACCGTGACATCGTCGAGCACACCAATCTCCAGCGGCAGGTGCTGTATTGCCACGCGGATGCTCAAGACAGCCGGCCCAAGGCAATTGCCGCCGCACGTCGTCTGACCGAAGTGAATCCCGACATTGAAGTCGATCCCCACGTGACCGACGTCACTGCAGCCACGGTCGAGTCACTTGCTGCAGGCTGTGATCTGATCATTGACGGTCTGGACAATCTGGACACCCGCTACCTGATCAACGACTTGTGTGTCCGTGAGGGGCTTCCGTGGATCTATGGCGGGGCGGTCGGCACGGGGGGGCTTGTGATGCCCTTGCTGGGGCCACATTGCGGCGGCCGCATTCGCTGGGACACCCCCACCGGCTGCTTGCGCTGTGTCTTCCCTGACCCGCCCCCACCGGGCACACTGCCGACCTGCGACACAGCCGGTGTCCTTGGCCCGGCGGTGGGCGCCGTCACTTCGCATCAAGCAGCGCTGGCAATGTCGATTCTGGTTGGCCGAACAGGTGATGCCCTTGATCGCACCATGCACGCCATTGATCCCTGGAGCGGTGAGTCAAGGCGTATGGCGCTGCCCGGGCCGCGCGACGCTTGCCCTTGCTGCAGTGGCGGCACGTTTGACTGGCTGGAAGGCGGCCGAGGCGATCACGCCACTGTGCTCTGTGGCCGCGGGGCGGTGCAGGTGCACCCCCCTACGCCCGGAACAATCGATCTTGCTCTGCTGGCCGATCGACTTCAGAGCCATGGGCAGATTCAGCACGATGAGCACGTGCTGCGATGCACGCTTCCCGACGACATCAGCCTGACGGTCTTTGCAGACGGTCGAGCGTTGATCTCAACTGACGATACGGCCGTGGCCCGAACGCTCTACGACCGGTACATCGGCTGATCTGACATGACCCGGAGCCTGAACGTGAATGACGTCCTCGACCTGATGCTTGCCCATCGCTCCATTCGGGCGTACACCGACGAGCCTGTCCCCCAAGATCACATCAAGGCGGCGGTCGCGGCAGGGCAAAAGGCCGCCACCAGCAGCAATATCCAAACCTACAGCCTCGTCCACGTGACAGACCCGGCTATGCGAGAGGCCTTCATTGAGATCAGCGGAGGACAAGAGAAGGTGCGCGACTGTGGAGCCTTCTTCGTGATGTGCGCCGACATGCGTCGTCACCGTCTGCTGGCCGATCGCTGCGGAGCCCCCTGCGAAGAGAACGTCGAGTCGTTCTTGCTCAGTGTGATAGACGCCTCACTCTTCGCCCAGAACATGGCGTTGGCTTTCGAATCGCTGGGCTGGGGCACCTGCTTCATCGGCGGCATTCGCAACAACCTCAATGCTGTGCAAGACCTGCTGGATCTGCCCATGAGCGTGTCGCCGCTCTTTGGCATGACGGTTGGCAAGCCGGCCGAGGATCCCTGGCCAAGGCCGAGATTCCCGGTGGACACGATCATGCAGGCAAATGGCGTGATGGATGATGAGGCGGTGCTTGCCCAATGCGACGCATATGACGATCTGATGAAGGACTACTACCTCAAACGCGGCGCCTCCGGTCGCACCTGGTGCGGGCAAATGGAGCGGTTCTTCGAGCAGCCAAAGCGGCCGCATCTGCGGGCTTTCTTCGAATCCAAGGGCGTTCGCTGGCGGTAGACGCACGGCAGCCGACACGGCGGTAGGCTGGCAGGTCAGGAGATCGAGGAGACCCACCATGCCAATCACCCGCCGCCGAATGCTCACCGCAACCGCTGGATCAATGCTGCTGCCTGCCGTGTCCTGGGGGCGAGTGCTGGGTTCGAACAACCGCCTGAACATGGCCGTGATCGGGACCGGCGGCATGGGCACTGGTCATCTCCGAGGACTGGTCAACGACAAGGACAAAGAGAACATCGATGTGCTGGGCGTATGTGATGTCTATCGCCGTCGACTGAACGAGGCTCAACGCATCGCCAAGGTGCCCGACAGTGGCGCAGTGATGGAGTACGAGCGGATTCTCGACAACAAAGATGTCGATGCCGTGCTCATCGCCACACCTGATCACTGGCACACGAAGATGGCCATCGAGGCCATGGAGGCGGGCAAGGATGTCTACGTTGAGAAGCCACTGTCGCACACCATCGAGCAGGCTCTGGCCTGTCGAGACGCCGTCAAGCGCACCGGCCGAACGCTGCAGGTGGGGCCACAGGGCACCAGTGACAGTCGCTTTTGGGCAGCTCGCGAGGCGATCAGAGATGGCCGAATCGGACCAGTCACCTGGAGTCAGGGGGCCTACTGCCGCAACTCCAGAGGTGGCCAATTCAACTGGCCCATCCACCCCGGGTGTGGCCCGGAGAACGCCAAAGACTCAGATGACTACGTCTGGTGGGACAGATGGCTCGGGCATGAGCACGGCCTCGCCCCGGAGATTCCCTGGAACGAAGATCACTTCTTCAGATTCCGCAAGTACCTGGCCTACAACGGCGGTCTGGCCACCGATCTCATGTATCACCGACTGGCGCCACTGCTTCTGGCCATCGAAGGACACGACGGGGCCTACCCCAAGCGAGTGGTCGCCAGCGGCGGTCGATATCTGGAGAAGGACGAACGCGACATTCCCGACACCTTCTTCATGATGGTTGACTACCCCAGAGAACACACAGTCGTGCTCTCCAGCGTCATGACGAACGACGACACATGGCCGTACATCATTCGTGGCCGCCATGCGACGATGGAGTTTGGGGACGGCATAGAGATGCACCAACAGCGCCCATGGGCGAGGGAATTCCGAGAAGCCAACGGTGACCTGTTGAATTCCGATGATCAAACCTCCTGCTCGATGCCCCGCGCTGGCCGACGATCGCACCGTGACAACTTCTTTGACGCGGTGCGCAACGGCGCCACGCTCGCCTGCAACGTCGATCTGGGCTGCTCCACCATGGTTGCCATCAAAATGGGCGTAGACGCATGGCATCAGGACAAGGTGTTGCGATGGGACCCGGATACAGAGACGGTCGTCGCCTCCTGACCCACGGGTTCAGACGACGGCGCGAACGGCCTCGGCCTCGCTCAATTGCTGAAACTTCGCGTCGCGGTCGGCCTCGTCCTGCACCTGAGCGGACACCTCGATGCTGCGCCAGCGGCCGCTGGAGCTGACATTTCCTGCCTTCACCGTGTGTTCACGATCACCGAAGACCTCGGCAATCACAGCCCGGATGGCTTCGTCCTGCTCGCCAATGACACGAAACTGCCATTCGCACGGGTATTCGATCGTGGGTCGTTGCATGATCTGAGGGGGCCCAGCGTACCGATTCTGCCTTCTGGACGGGCGGCGCAGGCTGCCTGATCCGGTGGTCGGTGGACAACTTCCTGCACCTGAGACCGGCGGTATCCTTGGCCCTGGCGCGTTCGTGGGGAGCGCCACTCGATCGACCCATTGCGAACTGAACGCAGGAGGATATGACATGCGGACCCTGATCAAGATCGCCGCGATCGGATCGCTCGGCATCGCCACGCTGGCATTGGCGCTCGACAGCGCCCAGGCCGAGCGGCAAGCCGTCGACCCAACCATCGCAGCCCCTTCCGGAAGTGGTGGAAGTCACGGCGACTTCCCATCATTCGACAGCGTGAGCCGCGGCTACAGCGAGGTGATCTCCAACCTCGATGGCAAGCCCGGCATGTACACGTTGTTCGTCGACAAGAAGAACAACAAGGTGCTCGCCGAACTCCCACGGAATTTCGGCAGACAGAATGTATTCGTCGCATACACCGTCTCGGGCGGCGTCGGTCAGGCCGGCGTTCAGACTGGCGACCTGTATGGCCGCTGGGAGCGCATCGGCAAGAGACTGGCGTTGATCGAACCGAACTTCGACACGCGAACAACTGGCGACTCACAGAGCCGGGCTGGTCACAAGCGGGTGTTCACCGACCGTGTGATTCTCGACGTCCCGATTCTGGCAAACGGCCCCAAGGGTGGTCCGGTCATCAGCCTCAGTGACCTGTTCGGCAAGAGCTCCGGCAACTTCTTTGGTGGTGCCACCGCTGGGGCCAACACCAGGCTCATGACCGTCGAGAAGGCAAAGTCGTTCCCCAAGAACGTGGAACTCGCCTTCAAGATGCCCTTGCGCGGCGGCAAGTTCGGCGAAATCGCCTACTCCATCGCCGAGATCCCGGAGAACACCGGCTACCGGCCCCGCAAGGCCGATGAGCGCGTGGGCTACTTCACCACCGCCCACATGGACATCGGCGACGCAGCCAGCGATGAACCTTGGGTGCGGTACATCAACCGCTGGGACGTGCAGAAGGCCGATCCCAAGCTGAAACTGAGCCCTCCCAAGCAGCCCATCGTGTTCTACATCGAACACACGACGCCGGTGCGATACCGCCGCTGGGTGCGAGACGGCATTCTCGAGTGGAACAAGGCATTCGAGAAGATCGGCATCGTCAATGCCATCGAGGTCTACCAGCAGGATGAAGCAACCGGCGCCCACATGGACAAGGATCCCGAGGACGCCCGCTATGACTTCGTGCTCTGGACCAACTCGAACATGGGCTTCGCCATCGGCCCCAGCCGTGTGCACCCCAAGACGGGCCAGATTCTCGACGCCGACATCGTCATGGACGAGGGCTTCGTCACCTCCTGGGCCACCACCTGGGACAAGCTGATCCCCGAGATGGCAATGGAAGGCATGGGCCCAGCCGTGCTCGAGTGGCTCGAGCAGAATCCCGGTTGGGACCCACGGGTGGCTCTGGCCGACAGCACAGATCGCCCGGCGATCCTGCGTGAGCTTCAACTTCGAGCTGCCAAGCGAGCCTCCGGCGAATTGCCCGGGCACGGCGAGACCGCCGTCAGCACTGACCTTCTTGGTGATGAACATCTCGACGGGCTGGTTGGTCGCCGCAGTCAGGTCAACGGCAACTGCCGCCATGCCGCCATCAAAGCGCTCGACGTGGCGATGATGCGTATTGCGCCTGAGATTCTCATGAACGTCGATGTGCCCAAGCCCAAGGCCATTCGCAAGGATGACCCCATCACGGGCACGTGGCTTGGCACCATCGTCATGACCGGCCCCGAAGGCGCGATTCCCGCAATGGAGATTTCGCTGGTGCTTGAGATGGACGAGTCCAACTACGTGTCGGGCAGTGTCTTCCTCGGGCCCATGGGTGATGTTCAGGTGGCCGGCAAGTGGGATGCCCAAGCAGGCGAACTCACGCTCGAGCCGGTTGACGAAGAGCAGGCAAGCGAAGAGCCGCTCATTCTCAAGATCGCCGACGGCCAGATGACCGGTTCCATGGAAGCCGAGCAGTTCTCGATGCGAATCGAGGCCACACGCGAAGCTGCCGTCGAAGATGCGCCCATCGAGGAGACCCAACTCGTCGAAGCAACTGACGAAGCGCCCGCCGACGCCCCCGAGGCCGAGGAGACGCTCGAGGAAGAGCTCACCGAAGAGGAGGTCGTCGCCGAGGCTGATGCCGAGGAGGAGGCCCCCGCATCCGCTCGTGCCGAAATCAAGGGTGAGCAGATGATTGACGGTGTGCCGGAGCGATTCATCGGCCCGATGCTCCGTGAAGTGATCATGCACGAAGTCGGGCACACGCTTGGCCTGCGTCACAACTTCAAGGGCAGCACCATCTACACCCTCGAAGAGATCAACTCGGAAGACCACAAGGGCATCGCACAAAGCGGCTCCGTGATGGACTATCTCCCGACGAACATCAACTTCGAATTGGGTGAGACGCAGGGCGACTGGACCACCGTCACACTTGGCCCCTATGACTATTGGGCCATCGAGTACGGCTACGGTTTCGGGAAGCCCGAGAAAGTGCTGGAGCGCGTCAACGAGCCACTGCTCGTGTATGCAACCGACGAGGACACATCGGGCCCCGACCCGCGTGCTCGCCGATTCGACCACGGCAAGAACCCCCTCAATTACGCCCAGTCGCAGATCAAGCTGATGCAGCACCTGCGTTCAAAGATCCTCACCGACATGGTCGAGGATGGAGAAAGCTGGGCCAAGGCCCGTGAGGCCTATGAGATGTCATTGGGCAAGCAGGCCCAGGCCATCTCGATCGCATCCAACTGGATCGGTGGTTCCTACCTGAGCCGCAACAAGAAGGGTGACCCGGGTGAAGTTGACCCGGTGCAGCCGATTGAAGCAGAGCAGCAGCGGCGTGCATTGAATCTGGTCATCAACTACTCCATGCCCGACGAGGCCTATGGACTGACTCCAGAGCTGCTCCGGAAGATGACCCTCGACAAGTGGTACGACGGCGGCGGCATGCGGAACATCTCACGCGATGAAACGTTCCCCGTGCACGATCGCATCGCCGGCATGCAGTCGGTTGCTCTGACGCAGGTGCTCAACCCACAGACGCTGGGCCGCATCTACGACAACGAGTTCCGAGCCAAGGCCGACGAGGACGTACTCACGGTGCCAGAGACCATGGGTATGGTTCGCGACGCCGCGTGGACGGAATTGGGCAACACGCCCGAAGCCGACTGCTCGGATCGAAGCCCGTACATCACCAGCCTCCGGCGCAATCTGCAGCGATCGCACCTCGATCGTCTGATTGCCCTGAGCATGCCCGGCAATGGATTCGGATCGGCATCGACGCCGGTGTCGAACCTCAGTCGCATGCAACTGCGTGATCTGCAGACCCAGATTGATCTGGTCCTGCAGCGTGACGGCCGACGGATGGACGCCTACTCACGAGCGCACTTGGCCGAGGCCAGTTCGCTCATCGGTCGAGCGCTCGATGCTCAAATCACCACGACCGCCGGCAGCGGCGGTGGAGGTCGGAGAGGTCGATTCGGTCACGTCTCTGAGTGACTCGACCAACTGAGGGCCCCTTCCGGGTGTCCCTGCCAAAATCCTCCTTGATGGAGGTCGATCGACCGCAGGCCCGCCACAACGGTGGGCCTGCGGCGCTTTTGCAGAAGTCGCAATCGCGTTCAGCGGCCACCGGAATCGCTACGCTTGAGTGCCTATGAAGACGATTCACGCCGGCATCCCCGCATCAAACAACACGCTCTATAGGGCCATCCGATTTCTGGTCGGAGATCCAGCGGCGCTGATCATTGACGATGACGGCACCCGCACCCTGATCATCCGTGACATTGAGATGGGTCGAGCACGCGAGCATGCCCGTGCCGATGTCGTGCACTGCCCTGGGGACTTCACGCCAGAAGGTGGCCTTTCGGGCGATCGTGAGACGGCGACCGCTCAGGCGTTGGCTGAGGCCCTGCGACGCGCCGACGTCGCCTCGGTCCGGGCCGATCGCACGCTGGCCATGTCGTTCGTGCACGAATTGCAGCAGGCGGGCGTCGAGATCGTTTACGACCCGGATCTGGGTGTGCTTGATCGACGGGTGAAGGATGCCGAAGAGGTCCAGCATCTGCGAGCTGCGCAGGCCCGAACCCAACTGGCCATCGAGAAGGCCTGCCGAACAATCGCAGCGTGCACAGCCGATGCCGATGGCGTGTTGCAACTACAAGGTGAGCCTGTGACCAGTGAGCGTGTCCGTGCGCTGATTGATGCTGATCTTCTACAGGCGGGATTCGACAACCCCACCAGCATCGTCGCTGGAGGCCCACAGGGCGCTGATTGCCACGACCACGGCCATGGCCCCTTGCGAACCGGTGAGCCGATCATCATTGACGTCTTCCCTCGCTCAAAGACCACGCGCTACAACGGCGATTGCACTCGCTGCGTGGTGCACGGCGACATTCCCGATGTCGTCGTCTCCATGCACGCTGCCGTGCTTGCGGCCAAGGCAGCCGCCGAGGCAGCAACCCGGCCGGGCGTCACCGGCGAAGATGTGCACGCGGCCACGAGCGGGGAGATCCTCGCCCATGGATTTGAGATGGGCTTGCCCGATGACAACTCACCCGATGATCGCATCGCCATGGTCCATGGCACCGGGCACGGCATCGGGCTGGACGTGCACGAACCACCCCTGCTCGATGCGGGCGCCCCCGCATTGCTTCAGGGTGATGTGTTGACCATTGAGCCGGGGCTCTATGGGGCACGTGTGGGCGGCATCCGGGTGGAGGACATGGTGCTCGTCACTGCCGATGGCTGCGAAGACCTGGGCATCGGCCTGCACATGGGGCTCAACTGGGCGTGATCGACTGAGTACGATCTGACAAGGGAGACGAGCGTGACGAAAAACATCGATTCATGCACTCATGGTCGAACCTCGGGCACGACCCATGCGCTGCTTGCAGCCTTCCTCTCGGTCATTCCCATGATCTCGGGGTGTGGAGGAGGGGGGACTACGCCAGCCGACGCAACTGCTCAACTCCAGACTGCCTGCCAGTCGATGCTCGCTGCTGCAACCTCCGGAGATGTGCAGCGTGGAGTCGCCGCCTTTGAGCAGTTGACCGTGGCCACTGAATACGCTGCGGCGACCTTGCTCCGGATACCCCCCACACTTCGACCAGCCGCAGCCAGGACATTCCAGGCCGTCATGGAGCAGTTTAATGAGCAATACAAACTGCTTCCCAACAGCCGCGACTTCATGCGGGCCGTGATAGACCAGCCCGCCTACGACGAACTGGATGATCGAATCGACAGTGCCGCAGACCTGATAAAGGAGTGGGCCCGCAAAGCCCCGCCGCCGGGGCTTGGAAGAACCGACCTGCGACCCTACAAGACGGCGATCGCCAAGACGCAGGCCAGCAAGATCGCGCAGGCGCTCTACATGTAGGTCGCCGAGACCGGGGGCTCCGACATCGAGGACAACTTCAATCTTGAGATTCTCGTGCTCGGGCCGGAGGACGGCGGCGGGCCGCGGAAGTATCTCCCCAAGGCCGACGACATCATCGACCCATGGGGCAACCTCTTCGCCGTGCTCGTACCCGGCGACATCAACGCCGCCTTCGACATCCTCTCCTACGGCAAGGATGCCTCGCCCGGCGGCGAGGGCGAAGACCAGGACATCACGCAGTAGGCTCCACCATGCAAACGGACGGCCGAGGATTCACGCTGATCGAGGTCCTCATCGTCACGGTGCTTGCGGCGGCAATGGGGATCAGCGCCAAGAGCCTGAAGGCAAAGGCGCAGGCTGCATGCACAGTTGGAGCAGGAGGCAGCAGCACTTCGTGCCCGGCTGGATGGACACCGCGACGCGATCGCCGCGGCACGACCGATCGATCATGGTGCGCTTGCCGAGATCCGGAATGCATCCAGGCAGTGGGATGAACACGCACGATCGTTCGTCAAACGGCAACTGACTCAGTTGGTCGAACATCAAATGACACTGCAGGCACCATGTCTTCACACCACACTGGCAGACTGGAACATCTCGACCACGCCCTCTCCGTAATCAATCTTCGACTCAACCTTCCCCACCCCAGCGATCAATCCTGGACTTCCTCTTCAAGAGAAAGTGGGAAGCGCTGCTCTGGCAGCCCAATCGTGAACCGAGCAACCCTTCGGCGGGGCCTGCTGGCGATCGCACTACATCGCCGCTCAGGCCGCGTCAGGGACGACCGGCGGCATGGGCACGGCGAGCATCTCGGCCACCGCTCTGACCATCTCCGCCTCGGCGATCGTGGTTTGGCCGTCGTGCTGCACCGCGGCCACCAACGCCTCGAGCAGCCGACCTCGCTCACAGAATCGCAGCGTTCGCAGGTCGTGCACCGCATCGTTGAGCTGCGAGAGGGTCACCGCGGGAACAGAGGCGGGTGCTTGAATCTTCAACATGGCACTGGCCCGCTGCAGCGCCGCCAGCGCCTCCCCGTCATCCGTGTGTCCGGCACGAACCGTTACGGCCAGCACTGTCTGCGTTGCCCCACTCACGGAGCTGATGGAGGCCACCGGCCGGTGAGACGCATCGCCGCCACGATCGAGCGCTGTGTCGATCAACATCGCTGCTACCCACTCGAATCGCGACACAGCCCCATCGGCCATCACAACCCGTTCCACGAGCTGTCGCAACTCGGATCCCTGCGTCACGGACAGTCGTGACAAGGCTGGCGAGGCCAGATCCAGCAGGGGCACGCGACATCGTTCGTCCAGATGTGCGAAGTGTGGCAGCAGCACCTGGATCTTCTGTTTCGCCATGGGAGCGGCTGCTTCGAGTTGGTCGAGTTGCTTGTCGATGAACGCGTCTCCCCCGCCCTGCTCATGCAGCAGCATCGCCAGCACCAGCGCTGGCACCTGATCCGGGGCGTGGGCCGCCGTTGCCAACCGCTCGGGAATACTCGACATCATCTGTCGAGTCCAGGCGACATCTACGTTTGCAACCTGCCCGATGCTGCCCAGAGAGTCGGCCATGGCCGCGGCCGTCACTGCGCCGATCATGTGCCCCATACCTCCACCGGTTGCGGCGCGGCGAACACTCTGGCCACTATCCCAGCGGCTGCTGGCCTCCTCGGCGGTCAGCTTGGGCTTGAGTTCACCGATCTGATCTACAGGGATGTTCTCAATGCGGGCGATTCGAATGGGCAGCGGCGGATGCGAGTCGAACATTGACGGCATGGCCTGATTGAAGAACATGTGGTTGAACTGGCTGGTCTCGGTCGCCAGTTTGGTCTTGGCGTCGGCAAGCCCGCCGATGCGACGCAGTGCCCCAGCGATGCCGTCGGGGTTGCGGGTGTACTGCACGGCACTGGCATCGGCCAAGAACTCACGCTGCCTGGATACGGCTGCCTGAATCAATCGGGCTACAAGCGTGCCCGCGAACCCGATCACGCACAGCAGAAAGCCCAGCAACATCACACCAAGAGCAACAGGTAGAGCGTTGTTCCCCTTGCCATTGGAACTACTGCGGCCGCCGCTGCTGAACAAGAGCGCGTAGCCCACATAGCGCCAGAGGATGTAGCCTGTGATCCCCAGTGCCATCACGCCGGAGATCACCGACACCAACTTGATGTTCAGTCGCATGTCGCCATTGAAGATGTGGCTGAACTCGTGGGCCACCACACCCTGCAGCTCATCGCGGGTGAGGTTGGCCACGCATCCCTCGGTCAGACCGATCACCGCCTGATCAACACTGTGCCCGGCGGCGAAGGCATTGATGGCGTCGCTGGGCATCATGTAGACCGGGGGCACTGGCATGCCCGAAGCGATCGCCATTTCTTCAACCACATTGAGCGCCTTGCGCTCGCTGGGATCGCGAGTGTCCAGGTCTATCAGGCGACCGCCCAGCATCTCAGCGACGTAATCGCCGCCCTTTCGCATTTGCAGCCACCGATACAGGTAACCGCCACCGACGATGATGACCATGAATCCGAACACGACAAAGGCGACACGTGGGTCCCACCACTGTGTCTCCTGCTCAACCCATCTGGAGACATCGCCGCGCGCATCTTCCTGGCGCAGATATCCACCGGTCAGGTGAACGATCAGCATGACGGCGGCATACACAGCCACGGTCATCGCGACCAAGCCCGTGATGAGCATGGCCACAAGACGACCGGTCTTGCGGTGCGCCTGATCCTGTGCGGCGAAGAAGTCCACGGTCAATCAGGCCATCAAGCGCCGAAATCCACCTTGGGGGCGGCCTTTACTTCAGCACTCTCAACTTCCCACATGGCGGACGCGGCGAAGTTGAACATGCCCGCGATGATGCTCGAAGGAAACTGCTCACGGCCGTTGTTGTAGTGCATGACCGAGTCGTTGTAGGCCTGACGAGAGAACGCGACCTTGTTCTCGGTCGTCGTGAGCTCTTCCTGTACCTGCATCATGTTCTGGTTGGCCTTGAGATCAGGATAGGCCTCAGCCACCATCATCAACTTGCCCAGAACGCCAGTCAGACCGGCTTCGGCGCCAGCGAGGGCCTTCATGTTGGCGGCGTTCGTCGGGTCGGCGCCCATGGCCTGAGCGGCGGAGTGGGCCATGTTGCGAGCTTGTGTCACGGCTTCGAGCGTGTCCGCCTCGTGCTTCATGTATCCCTTGGCCGTCTCGACGAGATTTGGAATCAGGTCATATCGGCGCTGCAGTTGTACGTCGATCTGGGCCCAGGCGTTCTTCACCCGATTGCGCAACGACACCAAGCCGTTGTACATGCCGATGACCCAAATGATGAGCAGGAGTACGACGACGCCGATGACGATGCCGACGATGGCTCCAGTAGACAGAGCGAGTAGAGATGTCATTGAATTGATCCCTTCCAAAGTAGTGATTTCATTGTGCGACACTCACGACCGATCCGGTCGTTGTCACGCAGAGTCTTGCCCCGGGCAAACCGGTGGGCTCAGCGACGATGCAGTGTTCGCCATCAGTGCCTTTCATCGCGCCGCCGCCAACGATCAGGTATCGGGCATCATCGTGCCCCGGCACCGTCAGTTCATGCCGCGTGATGTGCCCGCTGCGGACAAGGTCTCGAAGACTCTTGATGGTCTTGTCCTCAGCATGTGCCAAGTGCATCGCCGTGCCGATGGTCTTCAGCCGCTGGATGCGCTTCTCATCGGCCGGATGGCTGGGGGCCCTGTGGTCTGCATGTTGAGCCTGCTCGGCGGCAAACCGAACTGCGCGTACCTGCGCCGCCTGCTGGGCGGCCTCTCGAGCTTTGATGGCAGCCTCATATGACTGCACCCCTGCCACCGCAGCAACGGGAATGACGATTGGTGCGAGTGCCACGAGTTGCCCGAGCCCAGCCGACATCTGTGCGACCATCGACCTGTCGGCGTTTCCCGTAACCGTGATCGCGGTACCGTCCATCCGTGCGATGCACAGGCCGGAACGCACATCTCCCGTCAATCCTGCAAACGGAGGCACTGCATTCGGTGCCACCTGGTCAGCCTTGTGCACAGGCCGTGTGTAATTGTCGATTGCCGCACCGATCATGGCCGCGAGCCAGTAGCCCTCTCTGGCTCGCAGACGCTCATCGAGATACTGCACCTGCACAGCACCCACACCCTTCACGCCACCGGCATGCTGGAAGCCAACGGCATCAAGAATCGAGTCCTTGGCGTCAAACTGAGCAATCGCTGCCGCGACCGACTGTGGGAACAGCCCGGCAACAAGCCAACCGTCAGCCACTGCGATAGTGGGCTCCAGTGGCAAGGGAATACCCGGGAACCGGAGCGAGACAGCACGCTGAGCGCCGTGCATGTCTACGTCGAGCATCCGTACATACCCACTGGTCTCGGCGGCCGCGATGCGGTCAAGCGCGGCGCTGATCTTGCCAAAGGTGTCCGCCATCTTGGAGGCGTCTTTGAGACTCACCATGCACACGGCCGACAGCACACCATTGCCGCCAGTTTCCTCAGACAGGTAGCAGGTGAATGCGTCGCCCATGGGCGCGAGAAGATCGGCGTGGATGTCGATCCCCAGCATCGCCTCAGCCATCGCCTTGCCCTGTTTCGCCATTTGCTGATCGCGGTCTGACGATGCCGCGGTCAAGGACTCGATCAACCCAGACAGATATGTCGCCAGATCGAGCCGTGTGCACTGGACACAAGCTGCGCTGCGAGGCACTCGCTTGAGCTGATCTTGAGTTACGCCGCCTGCCGGAATGATGTACCCGAAGTGCTTGCCATAGTTCTCTACCCGGCCAGCCAGATGCACCGACTCGTCTGTACCACCTACCGCAAAGACACACCGCAGTGCATCCTGCCCGGTCAATCCCCACGACTTGAGAATCGCTGCTTCCGCTGGGCTAACTGATGCCTCCTTCTCGAGCATCGGACTGAGTGCATCGAAGTTCACCCGCAGGCCGCCGAGCAATGTGGTGCCTGCCGGAAGGCCGGCATCTGCGAACGAATCTCGATCATGCACCGGCGGGTGAGGCGCAGACAGATAGAACGTGCCCTCTTCGGCGCCGGCCCAGGCCATGTTGCCTGATGTGCCTGTTTCAAACTTGGTGAGGCCGGGGTGACTGGGATCCGGGCCTACCAGCTGTAAGCCAAAATCATGCGCGATCGGCTGCATGCGCCGCAGCATGCTCTCGCCTCCAAATCCCCGCACACCTTGAGATGCAAACTGCACGAAGGCAGGCACGCCGGGGGTGTCGGGGGGCAGAATGTCCAATTCAAACGACGTCTCGCCAAGAATGAACGGCATCACCCAGTCCATCTTCATGCGATCGTCATTGGATGTGCCTGGCGGCAGTGTCAGACCGTTGATGATCAACCGCCGCAGCGCCTCACGCATGCCCGCATCACGCGAGTCGGCAAGCCACCCATCAATGCCTGATGAGTAGATTGAGATGAACCGCTCACTCGAAGGCTCGGCCTGCGCCTGCACGCCGAAGCCTGCCCAAGAAAGCACAAGGCCCGCACAGACTGCTGTTCCATTCTTCCTCATCACTCCTGCTCCTCCTTCGTCGGCACTGGAGGCCGCATCTCAGATCCTAACGGACCCAACCAACGCAACGCCACCACGGTCAAATCGTCGGCCAACACACCATCCTGATGCGATTTGGCCAACCCGATCGTGTTTGCGCACAGGTCGGAAGCGGTGTCCTGCTCAAGCCCTTTCTCCAAGCCTTCCTGCCCGAGCATCTCCCCCTGGGCATCCATCGCCTCAGTAATCCCATCGGTATAGATGACGATTGATGCACCGGGGTCCAAAACGCCTTCCCTGATCGACCACTGTCCGTCGGGCATGATGCCTAGAAGCGGACCGGTGGGATCCCCTTCAGCGCGGGCACCGTCTGCGTCGACCAGCATCGCTCTCGGGTGCCCCGCATTCACGATGCGATACACACCTGTCTGCACATCAAGTTGCAGCATGATCGCCGTGATGAACATCTGGCGAGGGTTGTTTTCAGCGAGTGACTGATCGACGGAAGAGGCCAACTCATCAATGTCAACTCCCTTGGCTGCCGCATCTCGAAGCACTCGACGCGCCATGGCCATGACGAGCGCCGGACCGATGCCGTGCCCGGACACATCGGCGACCACCACCGTCAGTGTGTCTCCCTGCATCCACCAGTCATAGAAATCTCCCGCCACTTGATCCGCCGGCTGCAGCACAGCATGCAGATCGAACTCCGCCCGATCGTGAAATGGCTCGGTCTCTGTTGGAAGCATCGACTGCTGAATCTCGCGTGCAACTTGCAACTCCCGCTCAATCGCCTGCCGTCGCCCTGCCTCCTCAGCAATCTGGTCCAAGGTCTCGCGTAGACGTGAGGTCATGGCATTGAATCCAGCGGCCAGTGCGCCTACTTCGTCGGTACCCAAGTCTGGCACTGTGGCACCGAGATCGCCGCCGGACACTTGGCTGACGCCTGTTGACAACTGCCGAATTCTCCCGGCCATACGCAAGCCTGCCCGCAGCAGAATCGCCAACACAATGATCGCTCCGACTGACAACAACAGGCCGTTGAACAGCAGCTGTCGGTCAACCGATGCGAACACTTCATGGGCGCCGATTTCAACATCGAATGTCCAGCCCAGCGTGGGCAGTTTCGCAGACTTCTCGATGTGATCCTCACCCGGGTCGTGCGCACCCTCAGGGAGTGGCGTCTTGATCTTGTCCCCATCGGCTGTCGTCAGACTCGGAATGACATCTTCAAAGCCATTCACATCAAGTTGCTTGAACAACTCCGTCATGCCGATGTCGACAACCACCCACCCCTTCACGCCGTCTTCTGAAATGAATCGGGTTGTGTAGGAGACGATTTCCTTCCCCACGACTTCTCCGTAGAACGGATCGGTCCACTGGCCGGGGCCCGGCTTCAAGTTCGGCAGATACCACGGTGTGTTCTTTGTGATGTCGAACTTTGCCGCAATGTCGGCCATCTTGATCTTGCCGTCATGCAGATAGACATAGCCCGCCTGCTGGACCTCTGGTGGCGCATGACCGATGTCGAAGGCAACAGCAATGCCAACGACCAGTTGAAGTCGCTCGACCAGTTCAGAGCTGAGAATCGGACTCGACGACCATGTCACACCACCCAGTGAGAGCGCATCGGCGAGCGTGTCGGCGGCTCCTGCAGCGGTCGAGAGCTCGCTGTCGAGCAATTGTGCCGTTTGCTGGGCCAGCAGCCGGGCCCGTTCCATTGCATTTGCGGAAGCTGATCGACGCAACGCCACCGTCTCGATGGTGATCAGTACAACGAATGTCAGAACAACCGGAAGGCCGACAAATACGAGTAGCCTCAGACGAAGAGACACGTCAGCCTTCGCCACGCGCTGCAGCGTCGGCCACCAGAATCGCGTCATCTGGATCAACGTGACCGGCGGGAATACTCAGGTCCCCATCAAGCAGTTTGCGTACGGCGTCCTGCTTTGACTCACCGATCACATACCAAACGATCGTGCCTGCGCGATTCAGCGCGCCTCGAGTGAGCGTCATTCGGCGGTGTCCGTTGAATGGGCCGCTGGTTGTGCCCACATCTTCGACAGTCAGATCACACACCGGGTCGCCAGGAGCCAGAGATGCCGTGTGGCCATCGTCGCCAAGCCCCAGTTGAATGACATCAATCTGCCCATCAGGGCGTAGCGATCGAATCTGCTTCTGGTACTCGCGACCGGCACCGAAGAGGTCGTCGGTAGTGACCGGCATGGGCCAAGCGTGATCTTCAGAGATCAGGCCGCTGTCAAGGAAGATGCGCTTGATGGCCGTCCAGTTCCGATCAGCGTCGCCATCGGGCGCAACACGCTCATCAACCTGAAGCAGGTGCACCTTGTTCCACTCGACGACCGAGTCCTTGGCCAGTTGCTCAAGCATCGGCCATGGGGTCGTGCCGCCACTCACCGCAAAGGTCGCTTCGCCCTTGGCGATGATCGCTCGGCGGAGCAGGTCCGAAAGCACCTGCGCCCCGCGAATGGCTGCGGATGCTTCATTTGGAACAACTTGGACTCGTAGTGCAGTCATGGGGAAAGTCGTCACAGTCTCTCAGGCGAGAGCGGATCATGCCATCTGCCAAAGCCCTTGATCAGGCCGTCGGCCTCAGAGGGCCCCCAGGACCCCTTGGGGTAGTCGAATATCGGCGTCCCAGCGGCCAGTACCGGGTCAACGACCTGCCAAGTGCTCTCAACCTCATCGACCCGAGCGAACAGGCCCGAGTCGCCGGACAGCGCATCGCCGATCAGCCGATCGTATGCCTCGAGTTCCTCGGGCTCCTGATGCAGTGCGATCATCTCGATCTGCTCTCCAACCATCTCCTCACCGCCCTTCTTGGCGCTGGCGCCGATCGCGATGAGTGTTGATGGCTTGAGTTGGAATCGGAAGTAGTTGCGGGAGGGGCCGCCCTCTGCCGCAAAGAGCCGCTGCGGCGGCTTGTGCATGGACACAAGCACCTCGGTAGCTGTCACTGGCAGATGTTTGCCGACTCGAATGAAGAAGGGCACGCCCGCCCACCGCCATGAGTCGATGTTGATCCGAATTGCGGCGTACGTCTCAGTGGTAGAGCCCTGGGCTACTCCCGGCTCGTTCTTGAATCCCTCATACCTGCCACGCACGACATCGTCTACCTGCAGCGGAAGCATCGATCGGAACAGCCGGACCTTTGCGTCTCGCAGTGACTCATCATCAGCCGCTGCTGGTGGATCCATTGCCAACAGAGCCACGGCCTGCATCATGTGATTCTGAACGACATCCCGGATCGCCCCGGCTTCGTCATAGAAACCTCCACGCCCCTCGACACCGAAATCCTCGGCCATGGTGATCTGAATCGCTCGCACATGCTCGCGATTCCAGATGGGTTCAAGAAACCGATTGGCGAATCGGAAGTACTGCAGATTCAGCAACGCTTCCTTGCCCAGATAGTGGTCGATGCGGTAGATCCGGTCTTCGGGAAACACCCGGTGCAGCACCTTGTTCAGCGCTTGAGCTGACTGCAGATCGCGTCCGAATGGCTTCTCCACCACCACCGATGCGCCCTCTGCACAGCCGGAGGCCTTGAGTTCTTCCACGACCGATTCAAAGACGCTGGGCGGAATGGCGAGGTAGTACAGGGGCCGCTTCCTGCTGCCCAACTTCTCTCGCAGCCCAGCGAAGCAGTCTTTCTGGCTGTAGTCAACCATGCAGTGGTGCAGCCGCTGGGCAAGGCGATCAAAGATGGCATCGTCCAACTCGCCACCGAATCGCTCAATGCCGTCACGAGCACGCGATCGAATCGCCTCGTCAGACATTGCATCGCGGCTGATGCCCACGACAGGCACGTTGAGCGCCCCACGCTTCTCCATGTCGTACAACGACGGGAAGATCTTCCGGTGGGCCAGATCACCCGTTGCGCCAAAGAGCACAAGAACATCAGACTCCCTTTGTTCGCTCAAGCGCCCGCCTCTTTCTCATGATGGCCGCCAAACTGAAACCGCATGGCCGAAAGCACCTTGTCGGCGAACATGGCCTCGCCCCGGGAACTGAATCGCTGGAAGAGCGCCGCTCCAAGAACGGGCGCAGGCGCCGAGACATCGATGCCGGCCTCGAGTGTCCATCGCCCCTCGCCCGAGTCAGATACGCGGCCTTCGAAACCGCCAAGTGCCGGATCATCACGCAGGGAGAGGGCCGTGAGGTCGAGCAGCCAAGAAGAGATCACGCTGCCCCGACGCCAGACTTCAGTGATGCCCGCGAGATCAAGGTCGTACTGGTAATGCTCGGGATTGCGAAGCGGCGACGTTTCAGCGTCTTGTTCCCGCCCTGCGGTTCCGGCATCAGCGTGGTGAAGAATGTTCAGCCCCTCGGCATAGGCCGCCATCAGGCCGTACTCGATGCCGTTGTGCACCATCTTCACGAAATGACCCGCGCCATGGCGTTCGCCGCAGTGCAGCCACCCTTGCTCTGCCGGGCCTGGTGCACCTGATGCCCCCGGCGTTCGAGGGGCCGCCTCAACGCCAGGCGCCAGCGTCTCGAAGATCGGAGACAGATACTCGACCGCATCTCGCTGGCCTCCGATCATCTGGCAGTACCCCCGCTCGGCCCCCCAGACACCACCGCTCACGCCAACGTCGAGATACCTAATCCCCGCTGACTCCAGGCGTTCGCCCCGAGTGATGTCGTCTTGCCAACAAGAGTTTCCGCCATCGATCAAGACATCACCGGCCTGAAGCAGCGGTTCGAATCTGGCAATGGTGTCATCCACGAATGCTGCAGGCACCATGAGCCAGACAACCACCCGGCCCTCCTGGGCACGAAGGTGCTCAACCATGGCCTCGGGTGTGTCTGCTGGGTGGGCGCCATCGGAAGCGAGCGCTGCAACCGCTTCAGCAGAGACATCCCAAGCCGTGACCGCATGGCCAGCGTTCATGATGCGGCGCGACATGTTCGCGCCCATCCGTCCCAGCCCCACCATTCCAATGTGCATCGCCCAGCTCCTCGATCAGGCCGACTGCAGCGAGGCCGTCTTCTCGGCGATCGCTTCCAGCAGTGCGTCCCAAGACTTCACAAATGCTGCGGCGCCCTCTTCCTGCAGTTGAGCGGCGAGCGCCTTGAGATCGACGCCGGATGCTTCTGCCGATGCCAACACGGCATCAGCCTGCGCCCACTGCGTTTCACCCAGAAGATCACCGACCGTACCGTGATCGGCGAAGGCCAGCAGCGTAGCCTCGGGAATCGTGTCAACCGTTCCCTCTGCAGCCAGCGCCTCCACGTACATGGTGTCCCTCAGGGCTGGATCCTTGGTGCTTGTGCTGGCCATGAGCACCTTCTGTTCGTGCGCACCTGCTGCAGCGAGTGTCTCCCAGCGAGGTCCACTGAAGATGTCCTTCGAGGCCTGATGGCACTTGACCGTCGCTGCGATACCGACCTTGAACCGGGCATCTTCACCGACGACTTCATGAGTCGGCGTGTCCCATCTTGAGACAAAGATCGATGCCACTGAGGCCACGTCAAGCGACAACCCCTCAGCATGGCGGCGTTCGAGCCCTCGAACATAGGCTTCTGCGGCAGCTCGATACTGGCATTCGTCAAACAGCAACGTCACATTCACGTTGACGCCGCGGTAAATCAACGCCTCAATAGCCTCCGGGCCGGCAGGCGTGCCCGGCACCTTGATCATGAGGTTTGGCCGATCAGCCTGTGCATACAGCGACAAACCTTGCTCGATGGTTCCCTTGGCGTCCATCGCCAACCCCGGAGACACTTCCAGCGAGACGAATCCGTCGGTGTGGCCGGAGACGTCCCAGGCTGTACGAAGAATGTCGGCCGCCCGCGTGAGGTCGCTGATCGCAAGCGCGAAAGCGAACGTCTCCGGATCGCCATCGGGGTTGGAGGCATGCAGTTGCGCCAACTGGTCGTCGTACAGATCGCTGCCCTCGACTGCCTTCTGCAGAATTGACGGATTCGAAGTCAGCCCCGTTACAGCCAGATCGCTGGTGTATCGCGCCAGTGTGCCGTCGTCGAGGATGCTACGACTGATGTAGTCGAGCCAGATGGCCTGGCCCGCGTCGTGCAGTTGCTGACAGGGATTCATCGTGCGATGCCTTTCGATGCGTATGAGATGTGCCAGCCGCCGCCGGTGACGTTCCTGCCCGCTGAATCGGGCCTCTAGGAAGGCGACTGCAAGTTCGTGTGCAACCTCGATGCCGATGACCCGAGCCCCCAACGTGAGGACATTCGCGGCGTCATGCTCGACCATCTGGTGTGCCGTGTAGGTGTCGTGAGCGGTGGCCGCCCGAATCCCGGGAAAACGATTCGCGGCCATGGACATGCCGGCCCCGGACCCGCACAGCAGGATGCCATGCGTTGCTCTTCCGGCGCCGATCTCCCGACACAGATCGCCTGCCACACAGGGGAAGTCAACCGACTCACCGGAGTCGGGGCCCACACCTCGGGCGTCCCATCCCAGGGCACGGAGCTGATCGATCAAGGCGTTGCGCATGCCCAATGCCGCGTGATCCGCAGCCAGAACGACGGTGGTCGAGGAGGGTGTCATCAGAAGGGAATCGTACCCGAACGGTGCCGGGGCTCGGTTGGGTCTACTATTCCAATCAATGGGCGATTCAACTGAGCACAGAACACTTGTCATCGACGTCGGCGGCACCAATCTCAAGGTGCTGGCCGAAGGCGCAGCTGACCGCATCAAGATCAAATCTGGCCGGTCGCTGGGCCCCACAGACATGGTGGAAAAGGTGCAGTCGGCCTGCAAAGAGCAGGGATGGACATGGAACAGGGTCTCCATGGGCTTTCCAGCCCCCGTGGTTGGCGGGCGAGTGCTCACCGATCCCAGCAATCTGGGTGACGGGTGGCAGGGGTTCGATTTTGCCTCAGCGTTCAACTGCCCCGTTCGGATCATCAACGACGCCGCCATGCAGGCCCTCGGCTCATGGCACGGTGGTGGCATGATGTTCCTCGGGCTCGGCACGGGTCTGGGCGCAGCTTGGGTGGAGAATGGGCGCGTCGAGCCGGTCGAGTTGGGCCATATGCCTTGGGATGACACCCACACTTGGGAGGATCTGGCTGGTAAAGCCGGCCTCAAGCGCCTCGGCTTTGATGCTTGGAAGGCGCATCTCTGGGCCATGATCGACCGCCTGACCCAGTCCATCGATCCGGACTATTTCGTGCTTGGGGGGGGCAATGTGAAGAAGCTCGATGAACTCCCTCCTCGGTGTGAGCGTGGCGACAACCGCAACGCCTTTACAGGTGGTTTTCGGATGTGGGCACCCGACGAGGCGGCCGAGCGGTGACCACAATCGACCAGGCCTGGTCTGCATTGAGTGCCCACGCGGAGGCGCTTCAAGATGTCCATTTGCGGCACTTGTTCGACCGTGAGCCCGAGAGATTCCAACGCCGAAGGGCCCAAGTGGGTGAGCTGTTTATCGACTGCTCCAAGCATCTGGCGACTGAAGAAACCGATGCCTTGCTCTGTGATCTGGCTCGCGCTGCAGATGTTGAAGGCCGCCGAGACGCCATGTTTGCCGGTGAGCACATCAACGTCAGCGAAGGGCGGGCTGTTGGGCACGTGGCCCTGCGCAATCAGACAGATCAGCCGTTCATGATCGACGGCACCGACGTCATGCCGAGTGTTCGCAGAGAACTCGATCGCATGCGTGCGTTCTGTGCAAGCATTCACGATGGCACATGGACCGGGCACAGTGGAAAGAAGATCACGGATGTCGTCAACATCGGCATCGGCGGCAGTGATCTGGGGCCGGTCATGGTGACTGAGGCACTTCGGCCCTTTGCCCGACCCGATCTGGCCTGCCACTTCGTCTCCAACGTTGACCCAGCACACATTTGCGACACTCTGGCCAACCTTGATCCAGAGACAACCCTATTCATTGTGGCCAGCAAGACGTTCGGCACCCTTGAAACCCTCACCAATGCTCGCGTGGCCCGACGGTGGTTGTTGGACACGGTGGGATCAGAAGAGGCTGTTGCCCGCCACTTTGTCGCCCTGTCAACGAATGTCGAACGAGTTACCCAGTTCGGCATCGATCCAGACAACATGTTTGTCTTCTGGGATTGGGTGGGCGGGCGGTATTCGCTGTGGTCGGCAATCGGGCTGTCGATCGCGCTGGCCGTGGGCTTCGATCGATTCGAGGCGCTTCTTGAGGGAGCGCATGAGATGGACGAGCACTTCCGCAACACCCCTCTGGAATCGAATGTTCCCATTCGACTCGGGCTGCTCGACTGCTGGTACCGCAATTGCCACGACATGCAGTCGATCGCCGTTCTGCCATACGACCAGCACCTGCACCGCCTGCCCGCATATTTGCAGCAGGCGATGATGGAAAGCAACGGCAAGCACGTGAACCTGCACGGCCAGCGTGTGAGCCAAGCGACCTCTCCAGTGCTCTGGGGAGAGCCGGGTACCAACGGTCAGCACGCGTTTCATCAGATGCTGCATCAAGGCACAACTCGAGTGCCGTGCGACTTCATCGTGGCCATGGAAAGCCACACGAGTCTCGGTGAACAACACCTCGATCTGGTCGCCAACTGCATCGCCCAGTCGGAAGCCATGATGCGTGGTCGCACTGACAGTGAGGTTCGTGAAGAACTCGCCGCGATGGGTATGGCCGTAGACCAGATCGATGCCATTGCCCCACACAAGGTGATGGAAGGCAATCGGCCATCTACCACAATGCTGTACCCCCGCCTGACACCTCACATGCTGGGCATGCTCATCGCCCTGTATGAGCATCGAATCTTCACTGCCGCTGCAGTCTGGGGCATTGATGCCTTCGACCAATGGGGTGTCGAGTTGGGCAAGTCACTGGCCGTTTCGATACGACCGATGCTGAGCGCTGACGAGTCGCCATCCGATCGAGATGCGTCAACGATCGGGTTGATCGAACTGGTCCGCCAGCATGCCCACTGAAGCGGCTGATCCTGCCGACGAGTGGATCCGCACCGATGGGCTCGGTGGATGGGCCATGGGCACGTTGGATGGCATCAACACACGCCGCTATCACGCCTTGTGGATGGCCGCCGATGCACCGCCGGTGCAGAGATTCGTCGCGCTGCGTGCCGTCATGGACGAAGTCGCCCTTGACGATGGGCAGGTGTTCTCCCTGACAAGAGGTCGATTCGGTCCAGACGCCCAGCTGCACCCGATCAATTGCGCAGACCTCATTGAGACGGATGTCTCGGGCTCCGGCATCTGCTGGCGTTTTGCGATTCAAGGAGCCGGCGAAGTCGTACGAACTCTTGCCCTCAATGCGACTGGTTTGAAACTGCAATGGACAGCCATCAACTGCACCCTCCGGTTGAGACTGCTTCCATTGACCACCATGCGCAGTGCCCATCATCTTCAGCACGGGCCAAGTGACGATCTGGCCGTGCGTGATGAAGGTGACGTCATGCATGTGATGCGCGGGTCACGGCAGGTTCAGTTCTCACTGGCTGGTGGCCGTTGGACTGACCAACTGCCTGATTGGTGGCACGCACTCCGATACACCGAAGAGGCAGCACGCGGTTATGACGACACAGAAGACGCACTGGCCATTGGACAGGTGGAGGCTGTTCTGTCACCGGGGCAGTCTTGCATGTTGAAAGGCGTATCTGCCCGAGCGCAGACCGCCCCGGACATGGTGCCTTCCCATTGCTCGCTGGAACAAGCCGCCGATCAGTTCATCGTTCGTAGAGGCCAGGCAGGACAGTCGATCATCGCGGGCTATCCCTGGTTCGCTGATTGGGGCAGAGACACGATGATCAGTCTCCCCGGCCTGCTCATTCACCGAGGCCAATTGGACTGCGCTCAGGACGTACTCCAGACGTGGGCCAGCGCCATGCGAAACGGGCTGCTGCCCAACCGATTCGACGACGTCGATGGAACGCCGCATCACGACACGGCTGACGCCTCACTCTGGTTCATTCTGTCCCTGTGCAAGTGGATCGACGCTGGCGGCAGAGACCCCGACCTGCTCGATGCTGCTTGGCAGGTCGTTGACGCCTACCTTGGCGGCACCGACTTTGGCATCTGTGTTCGCAGCGGTCTCGTTGAAGCCGGGGCCGACGGCCATGCGCTCACTTGGATGGATGCGCAGCACGATGGCATTGCGATCACCCCTCGTCGAGGTCGCCCGATCGAACTCTCGGCACTTTGGCTGGAGAGCCTGCGTCGGCTGTCGGCGCTCCTCCCGGAGCGAGACTCAGTTCTACAACGCGAAGCCACACGTACTGCTGACGCCTTCGGGCAGTTCTGGAACGAAGCAACGGGCTGCTGCCACGATGTCTTGGGAGATACGCCTGACCCATCAATTCGGCCAAATCAGGTCATTGCGTGCGCCATGCCCTCATGTCCTCTGCCCTTGACCCAGCGGCGTTCGATCCTCCGACTCGTCGAACAGCGCCTATTGACATCAGTAGGCTTGCGCACCCTGGACCCCAGCGACGCTCGCTACATGGGGACCTGCGAAGGCAGTCAGCAACAGCGTGACCTCGCCTATCACAATGGCACTGTCTGGCCCTGGCTGATCGGACCGTGGCTGGATGCCCGCATGTTGGCCAAGATGCCCGCTGCCCTTCCTCAATCGCTTCTTGAGACCCTCAACTCTGGCTGCATCGGCCAACTGGCCGAGATCTTTGATGGTGACGCACCACACCGCCCCCGCGGATGCCCGGCGCAGGCATGGAGTGTGGCTGAAGTGCTCCGGCACTGTCCAGAAGCCAACCGGCCGCACGCTGAAGCATGCGGTCGGCCGGGAAATTGAACATCTTGAACATCAAAAAATCAGGTGGGCATGCACTCAGAAGATGAGTTGCAGCTGTGTTCGCACCAGCCACTGGCCCGTGTTGTCATCTACATCACTACGCCAGCCATTGCCTGAGCTGACATAGTCGACACTGGGGCCGGGAGGGACAGGTGGACCCGAGGCACCGCCATTGTTCAGAGTCGAGAAGCTGTATCCCAGATCAGTGGTCCACTTGATGGTGCGACCGGAAGACAGCCAGACATTTGCCCCGACAGTCAGTGCATTGACCCTGCCATGACCTCCCTGCGCGGGGGGCACAACACCACCGTCGTAATCGCTGACACGACCATGCTCATACCGGCCGAAGACCTGCAGATCGTCGTCGAGCATCAGGCCGATCTGGGCCAGCACACCCCATGCTTGATTACCATCGACCATTGCCCCTGTATTAGTCACCGTGCTGCCGTTGTCGGCCCACATGAAGGCGGCGTAGGCCGTCCAGTTGTCCCCACCAACTGATCCATCGACAGTGAGACCGTAACTACGAAGGCCCAGATACCCGCCAAACTCCGTGTGGTTGTAGGCATCACCATTGGCCTCATAGCCTCTATGGCTGTTGTTAAACCACTGGAACGCGGCCCCGATGAAAGCGTAGGTTTCGGTAGGCACGCTGCGACCGGTGAACGACTTCCAGTTCTTCCAATCACCTGCGAGTCGGAAGTCCGCCCTTGCCACGATGGACAGGGTGTCGTCCTCGCCCTGAGACTGCTGGTTTGCGGCGTTAGGGCCGTCGTTGAACATCGCTCGCCACCAGAATGACTCATCCTGATTGCCGACCTCTACGCCTTGCGTCCATCCATAGGTGAACTGGTTGTTGAGCATTGATCGTTCGACAGTGAGTTGTGCACTGCTGGAGACAAGTTCCTCTCGCAGCATCGGCGCCTTGAACTGGCCAGCCTTCACATACACACCACTGTCAAACTTCTTCTGAATCCACGCATCTTCAGCGTAGAAGCCCGCAGAAGCGTTGCCCTGTGAGTCTCGCTGGTTGATGACCGCAAGGCTGTAGGTCCAACTCTCGTCGATGACGTGGCCGTGAAACTTGAGCTTCAGCCGCCGTACTTCGAAGCCGTAGTCCGCGGCCTGTTCCTTGGCGTCGTTGTACATGTAGCGAGCCTGGATCTGCCCATTGATCTTCATTGCAAAGGCGTTGTCCGCACTTCGAATGTAGAACCCACCCGAGTATCCGCTCGTGGAACCGTCGCCCTGCAATGAGGCTCGGGTGTCCGCGTCAGCCAGCACATCTGTGACCAGACTCCGTATCTGCTCGGATCGCTGCTGCGTCAGCCAACTATCGTCACTCTCTGCGCGAAGTTGATCAACCTCGCCGCGGAGCGTTTCGACCATGGATCGCAACTCAACGATCTCCTGGTCACTGTTTGCCGTCGCCTCTGGAGCCCCGCTGGCAGTGGCTGCCGCCAACAGGCTCCCGAGGAGGTGTACCGAAACTGCCATGTCATGGCTCTCCTGAATTGGTCGCGAGGGACCGTGATTTGTTGTGAGAATGCTCGCCCTGAATGGTTCAGGACCTGTTCAGATCCGCTTTGTTCCATGCCAAGAGCGATCCCCGGGCCCCGTGGAGGTAGCATCGACTCATGCCGGCTCTGGCCCTGTCTCTCCTGCTCCACACTCCGGCAATGCAGGTTGACTATTCGCGGGACATCCAGCCGCTGCTGGCCGCACGCTGTCTGGCATGCCATGGCCGAGACGAAGCGTCTCGCGAGGCGGGGCTTCGGCTTGACACCCGCAGTGGAGCTCTGGCCCCTCGAAGGGGCGGGGCCGCCATCGTGCCGGGTGATCCTGAAGCAAGCCTCCTCATTCAGCGGGTGCAAGCGGCAGATCTCAGCGATCGCATGCCTCCCGAGGGGCACACCGCCCTGACCAACGAGGAAGTCAAGGCGCTCCGGGGCTGGATTGCAGAGGGTGCCGTTTACGAACAGCACTGGGCGTGGAAGCCGCTTGTTGATGCCCCCATACCTGATGCCGGAGGTAACTGGGCCGCGGATCCGATCGATGCCTTCGTCGCGCAGCGGCTGGATGATGCGGGCCTGCAGCCAAGCCCGCCCGCGGAGGCAACCCTCTGGCTTCGACGGCTCGCGTTCGACCTCACCGGGCTGCCCCCGAGCACGGAGTTGATCAGACGGATTCAGTCGGACGACTCCCCTGCCACAAGGCAAGCCATCATTGAGAACATGCTCGACTCCCCTGCATTTGGGGAGCACTTCGCGCGGCACTGGCTCGATGCATTCAGCTACGCCGAAACCTGCGGGCATGAGTTCGACTACCCACTGCACGGCGCCTGGCGGTTTCGCGACTGGCTTGTTCGGGCGATCAACAGCGATGTGCCTTGGGGCCGCATCGTCTCCGAATTGATCGCCGGCGATTTGATCTCGCCTCGGGTGGATGAAGTGACCGGGCTTGATGCCGCCCCGCTCGGCACCGGCTTCTGGTGCATGCACCAAGCGGTGCACGCACCTGTAGACATTCTTCGCGATGAAGACGACCACCGCAGCGATCAACTCGACGCACTTGGACGCGGGCTGCTGGGCGTAACGATCAGTTGCGCGCGTTGCCATGACCACAAGTTCGACCCCATTTCTGCCCGTGACTATCAGGCGCTGGCGAACATGCTGAGGTCATCCAGACGAGTGCTTGCCGGACGCGACCAAAACGCCGCAACTGCCCAGCAGATTCAGGAACTTCGCAGTCAGCGTGCTCAACTAGATGGCGAAATCACCCGTCTTCGAGGCTGGATTGCTGCGGCGGGCGCAATGGGCGCCGGGCGGCCTCGGGTGGGTGATGCACCTCGGCCGCTGCTGCCCCCTACCGATGATGTGTGGGCGGACTTTGAGTCGGATACAGACTGGGCCTTCCACGGCCATGCCTTTGCCCTCGCCCCCGCCGGCACCTGGTATCCCACCACAGACGGACCCGGCCTCGCCCAACGAGGCATGCTGCACTCGGGCCTGCTGGGTGGCGGGCCACGGGGAACGGTCTGCTCGCCTGAATTCACCATCGATACCGACCGCATCCACTGGCGTGTTCGAGGCAACGGCACGCTGCGGGTGATCGTTGACGACTACATCATGGATGAGTTCAACGCTCTCTTGTTCGAAGGCCACCGCCAGTCGGTGGACAGCGAAGATTGGACCACCATCTCCCATGACGTTGCCAAGTACCGCGGCCACCGCGCTTATCTGCAAGCAAGGGACGTTGGCGATGGCATGCTCGAGATTGATGCCGTTTCATTCGCCCAAGACGCTCCGTGGGAAGTCCCAGCAGAAGACCTTGATGTGCAAGGTCTTGCCCGTCTCGACTGGAGGCTGAGTCGAGCTGACGATGAAGTTGTCCGAGAGGGGTGCGAAACGCTGGCGGCCAGTGCTGGTGCGCTGCAGCCTCCGGTCGCTGCGTTGCGCATGACAGATGCGTCGATCGTTGAGCAGCCAATCTGGGATCGCGGCGAACCGTCAACGCCGGGCGATCCCGCGCCCAGAGCTGTTCCGGCGTTGCTTGGGTCTGGAGGCGCCATTGAGAAGGGCTCTGGAAGAATGCAGTTGGCTGAGGCTGTCACATCTCGAGCGTCTCCACTGCTCTGGCGCACCGCTGCCAATCGGATCTGGCATCACCTCACCGGCCGTGGCCTGACCCCTTCGCTGGATGACATGGGTGCCATGGGTATGCCTCCCACGCACCCGCTGCTGCTCGATCATCTTGCACTGATTCTGGCTGACGGTGGCACCGTGAAGGACGTTGTTCGGCGAATCGTCTCATCTTCGACATGGGCACAGTCGAGTGCCCGTCGCACTGAGGCTCAAGGACAGGATCCAGACAATGCGCTGCTGCATCGAATGCGAGTGCGGCGGCTGACCGGTGAGCAGATTCGCGACTCAATGCTCGCGGCAAGCGGCAGGCTGGATGCGACGGTGGGCGGGCCACCTGTGCCGATTCATCTGACCGAATCCATGACAGGCCGAGGCCGTCCCGGCGAGAGCGGTCCGGTCGATGGCGATGGTCGCCGATCTCTCTATCTGGGCGTACGGCGAAACTTCGCCATTCCGATGATGGAGGTGTTCGACCGCCCCACGCCGAACCGCCCCTGTGGCCGCCGAAGCGTATCCAACGTCCCAGCCCAGTCGCTGACGCTCATGAACGATCCCTTCGTGAGGCAGCAGGCCCAGACGCTGGCCCGAGATGTGCTCGACAAACACGGTGCCAATGAGGCGGCGCTGCAGGACTTGGCCCTGCGGGCATGGTCGCGGAACCTCACCGATCAGGAGTGCGACCGCTTGCATCCGGGAGAAGTCGAGGGAGACTGGACAGACCTCGCCCATGCAATGCTGTGTGCCAAGGAGTTCGTCTTCCTGCAATGAGAGACTGCCATGAGTGACTGTCATGAATGTGGGCGATACGCCCCCGCTTTGATGTCTCGGCGCGACATGCTGACACGAGCGGCTGGCGGCTTCGGCGCCATGGCACTTGGTGCGATGGCTGCACGTGGCGGGCTCTCTGGGGCACTCGCTCAGTTGGGAACGGCTGGCCTGCATCACGCGCCACGAGCCCGCAACGTGATCTTTCTCTATATGGACGGTGGCCCATCGCAGGTGGACACGTTCGATCCCAAGCCCCGCCTGACTCGTGAGCATGGCAAGGCATTCCCGATGGAGATCGAGGCCACACAGTTCGACAACAATGGCGCCATTCTCGGGTCACCGTGGACATTCCGCCCCGGCGGCCAATGCGGTCTTCCCGTGAGCGATCTGTTCCCCCATGTTCGTGAGTTGGCGGATGAACTGTGTGTGGTCCGTTCAATGACATCTCGCTTCAGCGAACACACTGCTGCAAACTATTTCCTGCACACCGGCTCAGGCATCGCCGGCAGACCCAGCATGGGCGCATGGCTCGCATGGGGCCTTGGTTCGGAAGCCCGTGATCTTCCCGACTATGTAGTGCTCAATGGTGGGCTGACTCCACCAGGCGGGCTGGAGTGTTTCGGCAGCGGCTTCCTGCCCCCGGAGCATCAGGCAACCAGACTGCGTCCAGAGGGCGCGGGTCTTTCGAACATTGCTCCCCTGACTGATCCCCAGCAGCAACGGCGCATGCTGGATCTGGTGAAAGAGATGGACGCAGCCTTCCTTGACCGAACGGCAGGCGACATCGCAGTTGAGTCGGCCATTGCCAACCACGAGATGGCCTTTCGCATGCAGGCTTCCGTACCTGACCTGATGGGCCTGGAGGGTGAGTCAGACGCCACGAAGGCCATGTATGGGCTCGATGCGAAGTTCAAACCCACCCAGATCTTCGGCCGCGAGTGCCTGCTTGCACGACGGTTGGTCGAGCGTGGCGTTCGATTCGTCGAACTCACCTGTCCTGCGGTTGAGGGAGATCGGTGGGACCAGCACAACAATCTCAAGGCCGGACACGAGAACAACGCAAGAGCAGTTGACCAGCCCATTGCTGCACTGCTTCGAGACCTGCGACAGCGCGGGCTGCTCGAGGAAACGCTCGTCGTCTGGACAGGCGAATTCGGCCGCACGCCATTCGCCCAGGGATCCGATGGCCGGGATCACAATCCGTTCGGGTTCACGTCATGGCTTGCGGGGGCCGGCGTACGCGGAGGCATGGTGTATGGGGCGACCGATGAATTCGGCTACCGAGCGACGGAGAACCCACTGGAAATCCATGATCTCCACGCAACCATGCTGCACCTGCTCGGCGTGGATCACACGCGACTGAACATGCGTGTCGGTGGCCGTGACATGCGGTTGACTGATGTGCACGGGCACGTAGTCAGCCCATTGCTCACCTGACTCAGCGCAAGACGCCTTCCTGCGGCCAACCCCACTTCTGCATCAGCGACGTCCACTGCACCGACTGCATCGCCTCGAGCAGGGCCACATTGAGTTCACGGGCCTGGCTCAACCCCGGCCGCATCGCGAATGCCAGCCGCTCAGGGCGCAGGCCCGACCTGATCTCGATGTCGCTGATGCCCTTGTGGAGTTGCCCCCAGCGAAGCACCGGGGCATCGGCCACCAGTGCGTCCAACTTGCCATCTACAAGTTGTTGCAGACCGGCTTGAATCGACTCGACCCCGGTCACAGCCACGCCTTGTTCACGCAGCCAACTCTGCGTGTCTCCCCCGTCGAGGGCGGCGACTCGCTTGCCGGTGAGATCCGAAAGATGAGCCGTGTCGGACATGGCCCGTTGCGTAAAGGCGGTAGCGGCCGCGCCTGTGAACACCGAAACCAGAACGAGCCCCATCATGATCCAGATGCCCGCCACCAGACGCCCCGACCAAGTACGTGGCGACTTGTCGCCATACCCGACAGTACTCATGGTCACCATTGACCACCACAATCCGCTGCCCAGACCATGGTGATGGCCTCCGCCGAACTCACCGTGATTGTGTCGCCGCTCACACAACCAGATGGCAATGCCAAACAGAAGCACCATTGAAATCATGACCAGGCTCAGGCCCAAAAAGGCACTGTCTGCAAGCGCTCCGATCATCGTCGTGAATTGCAGTCCATCTACTCTCGGCGTGGCGACTCCGGTCGAGGCCGACTCCCATGCGGCGAGAAAGTCCACACGCTCCGCTCGCTTTGGTGTGACAGTGAATCCACCTACTGCGAGATCGATCTGGCCCTCGGCCAGGGCGTCAATGGTCTGGTTGTGGGAGTCATGCTCGACCGGCGTCCACTCGACATTCAGACGGGTAGCTGCAAGCCGCCACAACTCCACTGCCACGCCGGTCCACACGCCAGACTTGTCTTTCGTCGCGAATGGCGCCGACTCCACAAGACCGATGCGCAGTGGTTCGGCACCTTGCGCCGACGACACACACATGGTCAGAGTCAACAATACTGCGCGGATCATGGATGCGTCTCGAGGGTGGTGGATCCAGTCTGAAGCAGTTCAATGCGGCGCCACCGCCCGCGCTCGAACCGCCAAGCCATGGTAAAGCCCAGAGCAATCACATACACAGCCGCTGCGATCCACGGCCCAATGGCACCCCACTCAGGCACATACACGGCCAACAACCAGCCACCGAGCACCAGCGGGCCCCATGCATAGATGACTGTCAACACGCCCGGCCAGATGACATCTCCAGCGCCACCAAGTGCGCCTGAGTACACGATGCCCAATGCGTCAATCGTTTGGAAGAATGCCACAACGAGCATGAGTCCGGCGCCGATCTCCACGATCTGCTGGGCTTCCTCCGGCAGAGTGTCGCCACCGATGAACATGGCGATCATGTCATGCCGGAAGATGATGAAGAGCCCGGCACAGACTGTCATCCAGACCATCGTCAGAAACACGCTGAGCCTGGCCCGTGATGCGGCAGTGTCCGGTTCACCCGCTCCGATGTACCGCCCCACAAGGCTCTTGGCCGCCACGCCAAAACCATTCGCGGGCATGAAGGACAGCCGCATCCATGACAGGCAGATCCACCCCGCGGTCAAGGAAGACTCGCCGAAGCGACCCACCAGCACCGTCATGAAGATCGACCAGCAGACAATCTCATTGCCCCACTGCAGCGCCGAGGGCCATCCCAGCCGGAGTACATCCTTCGTCGCTCGCCAGTTCGGGCGCCACGATGACCGAGTCGCATATTGCCGGTGCACCGAGGGGCTCAGGAAGATCGCCATCGGCACAAGAAACTCCATGAACACACCGGCAACCGTGCCCCATGCAGCCCCGGCCACTCCCATCGGCGCGACACCGGGGAAGCCCGGCAACCCGTGCTGAGGCAGGCCAATCTCACCAAAGACCAACAGGTACGAGACGAAGATGTTGACGATGTTTCCGCAAACGGCTGACACAGTCACCACGCCAGGGCGCAGGGTGCCAAAGAAGAACTGATGTATGCCCCGGGCACCGAGCATGAATGCCCCACCGACCATCAGAATCTGTCCGTATTGCGACTCCATGCTTCGGAGTTCATCCGAGGCATGTGGATGAACCAGATCGAAGAAGCTGGGCAACAACCCCGCCCAAGGCAGCAGTACGAGTACCCAAATCGCCAGCGCCATCCAGACCGCGGTCCAGCCATAGACCGAGGTTCGCTTCATGTTGCCAGCCCCAGCATTCTGGCTCACCCACGTATTGACCACTGTGAGCAAACCCATGGAGAAGGACAACGGAACAAATGCCCAGATGGCCCCACTACCTTGTGCGGCAATCTCGGTGGGGCCAACCTGGCCCACCATGAGTTGGTCCACGAACTGCATGATCGTGAACGACGTCATCGTCAAGACGGTCGGCCATGCGACGGCCCACACCTCGCGCAGCGGGTTGGCATGCGGATTGGACAGGTGGTCGCGGGACATGGGGTTCAGAGCATAGGGCCCCGTCGTGGCCCCTTCCAAGCGACCAAGCCGAGCTTCAAATTTGCAGAGGCTTGGAGGCTACAAACCTCTCCGCCACTCAGGGGCGAACCACTTTCAGGACGCCATTCATCATCTGCCAGTGCTGTGGGTACGTGCACACATAGGGGTATCGGCCCGGGCGATCCGGCGCAACAAAGCGGATCGTCTTCGACTCGCCTTCAAGGACCAGCCCCATGACATGCAGAATGTCATCTGGCATGTCGGGCACATACTCTCGAGCAGCGGCATCTGACCCCATGCCCTGAGCATCCGAGGCACGCCCCACCTTTCGAAGCGCACCTCGCCGACAGAGCACAAGATTGTGTGGCATGGCATCGTCATTGATCAGGGTGATCTCGACAGGTGCGCCAGGCGCAACTTCGAAACTCTTGACGTCGTAGAGCATCTGATCCTTGATAGTGCGGATGGGCTGGCGCACGAGTGTGAGCTCGGGCGCGAGCCCCTGCCGTGCATGCTCCGGCAGCGCGGCTAGTGCAATGGCGGCTTCTATTCGCATGTTGTCGTCAGCGCATCTGGCCCACGGCTCCAAGATCGCCCGTGCGTCGTCTGCCCGAGCATCGACGACCGCTAGAAGTTGCAGCACCGGCCCAGTCACCGGCGGCACACCGGTACCACCTGTCTCGATCAGTACGTCAGGACGGGGCCGAGCGATGCCATCTTGACGCCAGATGGTGTTTCGATCGGCATCCATCAACTGCACCGAGAAGTTGTTCAGCCTGCTGCCGTAGTCGGAGTCAGTGCGGTTGTAGACTCGTACACCCTCCAGGGGGTACACCTGCTCCAGATCCACCTCCCACCAAGGGCTGTCCTCACCCTCATTGCTATGGGTTGAGGATCCCGCCCCATAGCGGCCGTCGGCGTTCCCATCCACGGCCTTCTCGGCAGTTCCGCCCCAACTGGTAGAGGACTGCTGAGCGGGCTTGTTAAGCGCGACGTTCGATCCACCGCTGAGCACCTCTACTTCAGGCAGCGTCAGCGTGGCCGACCCGTTCATCGAGATGCGAACGAAGCGAGCAGCCGGCCGCTCAACCACCTCTTGTGGTGGGTCGGTGAGCCGGCCCGAGAGGACATCAAACGCCTCATTCAGGCGGGAATCAGTCAATTCGCCCTCAGGCATCGCGTGCATGCCCCGCAACAGTGACACTCGCGCGGATGTGGTCCTGCGGGAACCAGCCCAATCCCACGCCGACGCAAAGCCATCGGCCCTGGCTAGCGCAGCAATGGCGGCATCCTGCACCTGATCGGGCAGTGAATCATCCAGAGCCGCATCCTGCAGTTCACGTCGCATCCCCTGAAGTTGATTGGAATCTTCTGCGAGAAGAATGGCGAGCAGTGGGCCCAAGCCCGAGTCATCATCTTTGAGCGTCACCGCTGTGGCGAGCACTTCAGCAGCGACGGGGCGAGAACTCTGCTCAGCAAGCCATGCAGCCGCATCCCGGCGACTGCTCAATGGCAATGATGCTCGTCGCATCTTCTCGATCGCAACAAAGTGATCCATGGGCTCGGCAGCCAGATCGCTGTCGCTCAAGCGAGACAGGCGCCAAGCCTCAGTGCCTTCACCGCCAACTTCACCGAATCGCTCAAGTGCCCGAGCCGTGCGGTGCAGGACACCCTTGGTGTCGTCGTCCACCCGCTGACGCATCGCCAGCGACAGAATCTCGAGCGCCCGTGGGTCGTCGAGAAACCCCAGCGCGTAGATGACCTCGCTTCGCGCTCTGGAGTCTCCATCGAGCGCCACTTTTTGCAGCGGGCTGTATGGGTCTTCCAGATCGTCAAGCCACCAACGCAACACCCGAACGCCCGCGGCGCGTACACGTGGATCTTCAGAGCTGAGCACTTCGTCCAGTAGCAGTGGATCAGGCTCGCCCATCGACTGATGCAACCACAGCGTCTCGAGCACCAGACGCTCACGATCGGCGTCCTCCTGGGAAATCACATTGCGCCACCGGACTGCCTCCGGGAGCACTGCCTGAGCGCCAAAACTGGCCAATTCTCGCCTCGCCAGCATGCGGGTTCGCTCGTTGTCATGACGAAGCAGTTCCAGCAGCTCGCCGATTGACCGACCCTCTACGACTGCTGGCGTGTCGAGTTCCCGCTCGTCATGGGTCAGTCGCCAGACGCGCCCGTGAGCGTGATCTCGTCGCTCGTCACGAACATTGAACTGCATGTGCCCAACGATGGGGTTGGCCCAATCCAGCACATAGATCGCGCCGTCCGGGCCGACCTCGACATCGCAAGGCCTGCAGGTCGGGTCAGATGACTGCAGCAACTCGGGGTTGAAGGTCTTGGCGGTGATGCCTGAGTCCTTGTCTTCGAGTTCATACCACCGCAAGCCGTGGAACCCGATGCTCTGGGTCACAAGGAAGCGGCCCTGCTCATCTTCGGGCGCATGGGTGCCGTGCAGGAGTTCTGTACCGGCAGTCGGCCTGCGGCCGCCGGGCGTGAATGAACGTCGGCCACGAACTGGAGACTGAAACTTGTCTGGATCTGGATAGGGATTTGCCCCGGAAACGTGGAGCAGGCGATAAGACAACCCGTTGCTGGCGTCCGTAATGAGGCTGCGTCCCCATGGGTCAACCGTATGCCCCCACGGATTGGCGTAGGGATAGGAGGAGATCACGTCCACCTCCCAAGTGCGCGGATCGAATCGGAGCACAGCACCATCGTGGGTTCGCGTTGGCCCGTATGGCGTCTCAACCTGCGTATGGTGGAAGGTGCCCTCTTGAAAGTACATCGCCCCATCAGGATGCCAGGTGAATGCCGACATGCTGTGGTGGCTGTCCTCGGCGCCAAGCCCGTGAAGGACGATGTCTTTCACATCTGCTTTGTCATCGCCGTCGAGATCTCGCACGTGCACCAGATTGGGCTGGTCGACAACGTAAGCGCCTTCATCGGAAAGCACGAAGCCCGTGGGGATGTAGAGCCCGTCGGCAAAGACGGTTCGCTTGTCTGCACGCCCGTCGCCATCGGTATCTTCCAGAATCAGCAGTTTGTCCTGTGGTTCCTCACCTGGAAGAAGGTGCGGGTAGGTGGGCGCACAAGCCACCCACAAGCGGCCTTGTCCGTCAAAGAGCATGCAGATGGGGTTGGCCAGTTCAGGGAAGTCTTCCTCTGAAGCGAAACAACCGACCGACCAGCCCTCGGCGGTCTTGAACTGTTGCAGCTGCTCTGCGACAGGCAGCACCGGACGATCTTCGGGCGCCGTCTGGGCGAGCGCCACCATCAATACGGAGAGTTCGATCATCGCTGCACCGCCTGAGACTTCACGATCGAATGAATCGCGGCATCACCCTCTTGCACCATGCGGTCGAGGTCTTGCATCTCCCCGGGAAAGTTCTGGTTGCCGTAGGGCCGATGTCGCCTGCCATAGACGTATTCGGTGTTGACTGGACGCCACCGCTGAAAGAACAGTTCGTTTCGCGCTCTGATTGCCCTAGGCAAGGGATCCTCGCTCAACGGCCGAATTGTCGATCGGCCTGCCGGCAGACCCAATTGGGCAATCATCTCGGCCGCACACAGGCGGTAGCCCGCGTCATTGCAGTGGATGCCGTTGATGGTCAAGTCGAAGTCCTCGGAAGCCATGGCTCGACGAGATGGACGCACCAGATCTACAAAGAGCGCACCACGTGAAATTGCTTCCTCACGCATGACATCCCGATATCGAGCGAGCACATGTGTGCGGTCGCGGCCATCAGGGAGCGGGTCTCCGAGATCTTCATGTGCGACCGGAGAGACGAGCACGACAACCGGCCGCTTCCCGTCTATCTCCATGGCCATGTGTTGATCGACCCACTGGCCGAGGTCGGTTCGAAACTCGTGGATGCCCTCGTGCCCGCCGAACGATTCATTCATGCCGAAGCAACCCACGATGACATCGGCGCCCGTTCGGCGAATCTGGTCTTCCATCGTTCCGAAGTTGAGCGGCCGCGGCTGCAATGCCACCTCATCGCCGCTCCAGCCCAGATTCCGAACCACAAGTTCGTGCTCTGGGTGGCCACCGTGGAGCATTACCTCGAACCACGGGTGGTGAATCATGCGCTCAGCATGGGTGTTGCCCACGATGGTGATGACATCGCCGTGGTCCAAGGTCAAACGTCCGTTCTCGACATCTGCCGCTGTTGCTGCCAATGCTGGCAGACACAGAGCCGAGGTCCCGATCAGATTGAACATCTTGCTCATTGAACGAGCATACTCCGGTCAGTTTGTGCTTCTGCGAGTTGCAAGCCAGGCCACAACGTCGCGTACCTGACGAGGTGTGAGATGCTCCTGCATGGCCGGCATGGCAGAAGCCTCTCCAAACCCCTCTGCAATGAGCGTCTGCGGATCGAGCAGCGACTGCAGCAGTTGGGCTCGATCCAGGCGAAGACCAACATCCGACAGATCCGGACCGGCAATTCCGCCTACACCGTCGAATGCGTGGCATCGAATGCACTGGGCTGATGCATGGAATCGCACGATTTGCTCACCAGCAATTGGATCGCCTCCGTGAAGTGCCGCGGCGTATCGATCCTCGGATGGCACTCGCATCCCTCGAGCCAGTCGGGCTTCGAGCAAGTCGAGCCGCTGAGAGGGTGGAAGGGCTGTGAGCTGCATGCCCTCAAGTGATCGAAGTGAACGTGCGTCTTCAGCGCGTCCGAACTGCTCGACGGCGGCAACACGCAACGCTCCTCGGTCGATCCAACTTCCGGCGATCTCAGTCGCCCGCTCCGGGTCGATGGTGTGCATCAACTCGAGGGCTGTGGCCTGGATCTGGGGGTCGCCGTCTTCTATCGATGTTGTGATCGTGTCCTCGACCATCGCATCGTCGCCCGAGGCGGCCAGGGATCGCAGTGCGTCGATGCGTGAACTGACCGGGGCGTCTGAGTCGGCGACCGTCGCCTGTAGCACGGCTGGATCAAGCGGCACACCCAACGCTCGGGCGGCAGCATTAGCAGACGATCCAATGTCTCCGGTCACGGAGGCCAATGGCGGCAGGAAGGGCGCGACTGCTGCGGCCGCTTCCGTGGTGTCTCGTGACTCGATTGGACGCCATCGACCTGTTACTCGATCACGCGGAGGCGGGGCACCCCAGTGCTCGAGCGCCTGCAGCGCATCCACGCGAACCGACTCTGGCAACCTGTCGTTGAGTGCCACGCGAGCAACGGCTGCCGCCGATTGCCCGCTGCCGTCGCGCACTGCAGCCTCGACAGCCCGTCGCACGATTGAAGATGTCTCCACATCTTCGCCAACCCCCCCAATGGGCGCCTCCATCACGCCGTCGGGGCGGATCCACCCGATCGCCAGATAGTCATTCCCTCCACCCTCACGGTGACGGGCATCAAACTCCACCGGCACACCGGCTTCAAGCGTGATGGGTGCACTGACCTGCTCAGGGCGCTCCTGCCACACGCCAGCAGCAACCCAGCTGCGCACCTTGGCCGCGGTCGTCCACTTGTCTCCGACCTTGATGCGGAGCAGCCCCTCATCATCGCTGTTGAGCAAGAACTGGTAGTCGCCGCTCATGGGTGGTGTGAAGGTGCCCTGCATGCGAGCGATGTAGTTGTCAGCCACACGCGAGGGTGCCTGTGCAATCGCAAGCGTCCGACTATCGACCGGCTCGCCGTTGAACAGTGCGTCATCTGCGAGTTTGACTGACCGCTGCGTCTTACGATCCCAGCGCGCCCAATTGATGTCGTGCGCCGAATCCCCAGCACGGCTCGGATCAGCACCGTACGCGCTCGCCGCCGCTGCGAGTTCATCCATCGCCCCGTCTATCTCGGCATCATGAACCGCGCGAGCAGCTTCAGCAGCGATGTAGGCGTCTTGGTCGCGAAGCAGCATGGCCACCGCCGGATCGCGCAATTTGCGCAGGGCCAGCAGAGCACCGAGGCGAACTGTTGGCTGTGTGTCACCCAGCAGTTCAAGCAGACGTTCACGATCGCCAATGCCGGCGAGACCCATGACAGCTGCGTGGCGAAGGAAGGGGTCGGGCTCGTCTTCAAGCGACCAGAGCACTTCAGCGATGGCATCCATGTCATCTTGGCCCCCTACCGAGCCCAGTCCAGCGCAAGCGAATGCTGCTGTGCGGGGTGACTCGTCGAACACCAGTTCGGCCAGCGACTCCTGCCCCGCCTCATCGCCGAGATCGCCCAGGACACGAGCAACTTGAGCACGAACTTCCGCATCTTCATCCCAGGTGATTTCGACAAGGGCGTCGATTGCACCTGCTCGAACATCAGGGTCGTCCGACCAGCGAGCCAGCGCCCAGAGGCCCCACACGCCGTGGATGCGAGGGAGCGTCTGGGCATCAGAACCAAGCACATCGGTCAGGGCAGCAAGCCCGTCGTTGCCACGTTTGGCCAAGGCGAGATGTGCCTCTGTTCGACCGCGATGGTCGGCGTGGCCCAGCATCGCCTTCAGCGTGTCGGTGTCCTGTTGATCGAATCCCTCGGCAGCGATACGGGCCAGTTCAGCAGCAGACGCTGCCCGCACGCCCCCTTCGGGCTCCAGTCGCCACAGCCGGCCCGTCTTGGTGTTGTCCCAGCCAATCACCCAGTCGGACACGAGCATCGAACCGTCCCAAGCCTGATCAATGTCGGTCGTCAGCACGCTATTGATGATGGGATCGTTGTCCACCACCTCGTATCCGGCCCCGCTTCGTTCAACCTTCACCGCATGCACCAGCGAGTGTTGCGGTGACCCTCGGAAGTCACACATCAGCAGTCGCCCACGAAAGTGCTCCGGAACCGCGTCGCCGTCTATGAACATGAATCCTGAGGGCCCCGCACCGATGTTCTCCAGCGGTGGAATCGACCATGCGGGGCGACCCTCATGGTCGGGCCGCCACAATCCCTCCTGTACCCACGGACCTCGTTCGTTGTTGCCTCCGAGCGTTTGATAGGCCATGTCCCAACCAATCTCGGCACCTTGCGGCAGGTACAGAAAGCGAGCGCGATCTACCGAGTCGGAATTGTTGTCACCTGTAAAGAGGTCGCCGTACTCATTGAAGGCGATCTCCTGTGGATTGCGCAGCCCTGTGGCGAACACCTCGAAATCGGAGCCGTCTTGCTCGCAACGGAAGATCGCTCCGGAGTGCGGGTCGGCATGCACGGATCCGTCAGGCAGTGTCACGCTGTACCCACGGTCACCAATCGACCAATACAGACGTCCGTCCGGGCCGATCACCAGCCCGTGCATGTCGTGCCCACTCAAGGCGGTTCGAACCCCGAATCCGCTGAACTTTTGCTTGGACTGTTCCGCAACGCCATCGCCGTCGGCATCCTCCAACCGCCAAAGATGCGGAATGCAGGTGTACCACGCACCGCCGTCGCGCCAGAGCACGCCCGCGCCGGTTCCGTCGAGTGGATCATTGAACGGCCCGGCGAAGTCCGTCACCGTGTCAGCGAGGCCATCGCCGTCTTCATCTGACACTCGTCTGATTTGATCGGACCAGTTGGAGTACCACTCCATTCCACCCTCACGCATGGAGGCGTACTTCTCAAAGTAGGCCAGACGGTCAGCCGTGGTCTGGGCGGCCAAATCCTCCATCAGCCAGAAGGGACTGCTCCGATTGTCTACCACGCCCAGATCCTGCCGACCAGTCTCGGCCACGTACACCCGGCCCTGCGGATCGATGTCGATCGCCACTGGGTCATGTACGAGCGGGTGACTTGCCCATTCGGAAACCTGCATGCCCTGCCCCGCATTGGGAACAACCCGGTTGGGGTCTTTGTTCGCAGTGACCTCGTCAGGGACGGCAGCAAGGGCAAGAGAGGCGGCAATCAACAACATGGGGGCTTCCCTTCTACTCAGCAGCCCCACAGCATACTCATGCGCCAACCCGCCCTGACCGACCATGCGTTCTCGGAACTTGGCCAATAGGGCTCAAGTGGTGCTGCCGCAAGGGCCGAAGAACCTGCCCCATGGCCCAGCCTCCCCGACCACTTCTAGCTCGGATCAGCGCCATCCTGGCCGCCGTAGCGTGGACCATCTCACTGGCCTCTCTCGGACTGAGCTCAACCACCCTGCACGCGCTCGCCCCTGAGGTTCCTCTTGGCCACGACACCCTGTCGGCCGGCGTGGCTCCATTGCAACTGGGCATGTCCATGCAGTTCATGAACGGCGCCATGGAAGGGTGGGCGATGGCGGTAGGGGCATTTGGCATCTTTGCCGCCGGAGCCATAGCCGCACTGCTCAGCGTCGTATCGGGCCGCTGGGCCCTCAGGCACAATCGAACGTCCGCGACCGCTGCCGCCGGCACCACAGCGGGCGCGCTCTATCTGGCTTGCCTTGTGGGGGTCATTGCGGTCGGCCTACCTGGGTAGCGCCCCGACAGACTGAGTACCGGCTCGATCAGGCGTCTGCGCTTTAAAACGACCAGTTGGCTCTGACGCCGTAGATGACCGACGTGTCGATGCCCGCAGAGGGATCTCGTACGAACTGCACAACGGGGCCGACGTGCAACGACGGAGCGAGATGCACGCGGGCGTACCACTCGATGAGTAGCTGATCACCCTCTTCGGCCGCGACGCCACTGGCAAATCGCCCATAGTCCGTGACACTCGACCACCCAACCGCCAAGCCCATGTCCGTCATGGGTAGCGCATCCATCACAGCGAATCCTGCCGAGACAGCAAGACTCGTGGGGGCAACCGACTGCGATCCGTAACCGACTCTCATGAAGACCGCGATGGTGTCGGCGACGGCCTGATCGATGTTCAGTGCCACGCCCCAGCCGCTCACACTGCCCTGGCCAGTCTCCCAGTCATCGATGCCCTTGTGCCAAACCATCAGCCGTTGATGGCCCTCACGGGCAGTTTCGCCCCATGGCACCCAACTGCGGCGATCCAATTCCACAATGCCGAACAAGTTTTCCGCCGACATTCCGTCGAATCCGGCAGTCGTTCCCCGGCTGGACGAGTTGTAGAGACCACCGCGAATGGTCAGGTTGTGCTCGATGTCATATGAGAGCACCCCACCAAACCCGTAACTGGGGAAAGGGATCGAACTGCTTTGATTGAAGTTCTGCGCCAGAAAGCCGCCGATCGGGTCGTAGGCGATGGCGTTGCGATCGAAGAACACCTGGCCCTCCATCTTGCCCACCCGCAACCGCAGCCGGCTTTCGAGGAAGGACTGCTGCCAATAGAGCATGTACAGGCCGAAGTTGGTCGAAATGATGATGTTGTTGTTCGCCAGCGGATTCCCCACGTTCTGGCCCATGATCGGCTGGAATGGTGATCCGACACCTGCATTGCCCTGCAGGTTGTAGACCACGCTGCCGATGCCCTCGTCGGTGTTCCAGAGGCGAAGTTCGCCATCGGCCCCGTACCAGATCAGCCCTTTACCGTGAGGCGCGCCGGGGAGCACCTTCGTAGCCCGTTGCCAAGTCATCGCCACTGCCGGTGTGAAACTAGCCCCCAGCACTTCCTCCGACAACGCTCGTGCAGCGAGTGTCAGATCGTCGAGCGGCTTGGTGAGTTCGATGTCAAGCACCACGTCAGTACCGGGCGTGTTGAAGTCAAGCGTGCGTGGCAGCACCTTGTTCGAACTTCCCCCAGCCGCGGCCAAAGATCTCAGCGTGTTGCCTTGTCGCCGCTCCGCACCCTTTCGCACATGCGTCCGCATTGAAAAGGGCACATCCTTGGGCTCTTTCAGCCCCTTCCCCGTGCCGCTTCCATCTGCGGACTCAATCGGCCTTGCCTCCGGCTCGATCATCTCGCTGGCGCCTGCTCCCAATTTCTCGTCTGCACCGACAGGCTTGGGTTGGCTTTCCTGAACCTGCACGTGACCAACCACGAGCAATGCCGAAATGGAGAGTGTCGCCAACATGTGCGCACCCTAGCAGGCGAGTGCAGGTGCACCTGATGCTCTACTCTGTGCGCCATGCTCACGGAGAAACTCTCCTCAAAGCTCGAACGAGGCAGATGGTACGGCTGGCTGTTCTGGGGGCTGGCTGCAGTCTTCTATCTGTATGAGTTCTTCATCCGAGTGACGCCCGATGCGATCCTGCCGGAGTTGGGAGAAGCGGTCAATGCCACCGGGACCGACCTGGTCACATCGCTGTCGGCCTATCTGTGGGTCTACGCCCCCATGCAACTGGTGGTCGGCCTGCTCATCGACAGATTTGGCTCCAGATTTCCACTAGCCATTGCGGCGCTGGCATGTGGCGGTGGCTCGCTGCTCTTTGCCGGGGCCACCGGCGTAGTCGATCTGGGATTCGGGCGTGGGCTACAAGGCTTCGGCTCGGCATTCGCATTCGTCGGCGCGGTCTATGTCGCCACGATCTGGTGCGCTCCCAAGCGACTGGCACTCATCGTGGGCCTGACCACCAGTGTCGGCATGATCGGAAGCATCGTTGGGCAGGCGCCGGTGGCGGATTTAGCCGCCGATCTGGGCTGGCGCCCCTTGGTCCGATGGATCGGATTCACTGGGCTGCTATTGGGCATCGTGCTGCTGATCTTCATTCCAAGCCGCCCCAAGTGGTTCAATGATCATCTCGGGCCCGAGGTTGAGAAGAGCCTGCTCCGCGACATCGCCCGGATTCTGCTGAACTGGAAACTGCTGCTCATCGGCGTCGTCAGCGCAATTCTGTACATGCCTCAAAGCGTCATCGCCGCACTGTGGGGAACCACCTTCCTCGAACGCAGCACGGGCCAGTCGGCCATGCACTCGGCCGAGTTGGTCTCAATTCTGCCTTTCACCTGGCTGATCGCCTGCTCGGCCTGTGGTTGGTTGTCTGATCGAGTCGGTCGTCGCAAGGGGCTGCTGCTTGTGGGCACCGTGGGTGGCGGTATCGGTATGGGTGTGCTGACGTTCGCGTCAGACATCGGCACTGGTGGGATCATCACTGCGCTCATCATCGGCGGCTTGTTCACCAGCACACAGGTGCTGACATTCGCCGTTGCCATGGAGGTGTGCCCTCGCAGCCTCCGCGCAACAGCCGCCGCCCTGTGCAATGCCGTCACCATGCTCGCCGCAGCGGGAATTCAGATCTCGATCGCTGCTGTGCTGGAAGGCAATGCCGACCCCGCCAATGCCGGAAACATGCTCGAACACGCAACTGCCGGGGATTTCCGCAGGGCCTACGCCATCATTCCTCTGAGTTTCATTCTGGCGTTCGTGCTGCTCTTGTTCATTCCTGAGACTGGTGGGCAGTCTCAGGTCAAGGCGAACGAGGCCGCAGACTGAGTCAGCCCAGATCACGTGGGCGCTGCAGCGCCTCCAGTGAGCCGGACCGAGTCAGAAGCGAGTCGCTCCACTCATCCACATCGAATCGGATGACGGCAACGCTAGCCGTGGGCATCACCTCAAAGGCCCCGGTTGTGTGATGCACAAATGACTCGCAAGTGGGATTGTGCGAAACCACAAGTAGCGACCTCGCGTCAGATCCGGCGATGGCCGTGAAAATGTCGTCGCTCGTGGGCATGTAGAGATCTGGAATTGCCGTTGGGGGTGCCTGTGCCAAGGTGGCACACACGATCCGGGCAGTCTCATGGGCCCGCGCAGCTGTCGAGCAGATGGCCTTGTCGGGCCGGTGTCCAGTGGCCTCCATCCAATGGGCCATTGCTTCAGCAGCACGCTGCCCACGTGGAGCCAGTTGGCGATCGTGATCGTCCGTGCTTGGGGTGGGCGATTGCGCCTTGGCATGGCGCATGAGGATCAGTGTTCGCATCAGGACCCCTCCAAGTCAGGCTGCGTCGCTCTCACCAAAGATGTCACCGGTCGGATCCGAACATCGCGACCAGCTGCCTTGCGCTCAACGCGCCGCCGCAGCGTCTGACATGCAGCGCGATCAAGTCCGATGAGTTCAATCTGATCGGCGTCGAATGCCAAGCACCGATTGACTCTCTCCCGGATGCCTTGCAACGACTCAAAGAACGCCCATGCCACACGAGGGCCACCTGTCTCCTGAGTGACAAGATCGGCTTCAGTAAGCGACCGAGCATCGCCTCCAGTCCTGCGAATGTGCGCGCTCACTCGCCGCATGAGCCATTGACGAACCCAAGGCACACCCGCATCGATGGGCACCATCGGGCCCCCGACGGCGTCGGCCAGCAAGGGGGTCGGCTCCCAGAGTGTGGTCCGACCGAGTGACCGACCATGCAGCATCCCGGCAGCCTCTAGACGTGATCCTGCTGCAGCTGCGATGCGTGAACTGACACCGGCGCGGCGGGCAATCTCACCACGCGTGCGCCATGGCTCGTCGAGTAGAACGAGCCCGATCATCCGATCCACTGCTGGAAGATCTGGCGCAGGAGCTCTGATTGCGGCGGGCTCCGCCTCGATAGTCGGCGCCCCGTGCGAGATGGCGTCTACCTCCATCGCCAGTGCGTCTCGGCACAGGGCATCGAAGCTCCCGAGTCGAGCGACGCTGTCGGGCTCATCACTCAGATCAGGCTGCGCTCGCTGATACGAGCCGTCGGGCTGCATGATCCAGGCGTTCTTTGCATCGAGATATGCCACATCCATCGCACGCTTGAGACGCATGACATTCTCTCGCCCTGCAACCGGCACCACCACCTCGACGCGATGAGACAGATTCCGCTCCATCCAGTCAGCCGACCCAATCATCCAGTGGCCATCAAGAGGGTCCGGCTGCCCGTTCCTGAAGTGGTAAATGCGGGCATGCTCCAGAAAGTCGCCGATGATCGACCGGACACAGACCTTTTCAGTGACGCCAGGTACACCCGGATGAAGGCAGCAGAACCCCCGCACCTGCAGATCGACTGGAACCCCAGCAGCTGAAGCACGCTTGATCAGCTCGATCATCCGCCGGTCTTCAAGCTGGTTCATTTTCGCACGGATTCCCGATGGCTTGCCCGCTTGGGCGTTCTCAATCTCCGTATTGATCAACTCTTCCAAGCGACGACGCAGTGTGAGCGGCCCAACGAGCAACCGCTGAAACGTGTCGTGTCTGGATCGACCTGTGAGAAAGTTGAAGAGTTCGACGAGATCACCCGTGACTTTTGGGTCACACGTCAACAAGCCCATGTCGGTGTAGTGGTTTGCAGTCACCGGGTGGTAATTGCCCGAGCCAACGTGCCCGTATGCCCGATACCCCTCTCCCTCACGGCGAATCACAAGTGAGCACTTGGCGTGCGTCTTCAGGCCCACCACACCCCAGGTGACATGAACGCCGTGTTTCTCTAGCACGCGTGTCAATTGCAAGTTGCGATCTTCATCAAATCGAGCCCGAAGTTCGACCAAACAAGCGACCTGTTTCCCCGACTCCGCCGCGCGAAGCAGACTGTGAATGAATGGGCTGTCAGGATCGGTGCGATACAGGCACTGCTTGATGGCGACGACATCAGGATCGTCAGCAGCTTCAGAGATGAACCGCTCCACACTTGCGCGAAACGACTCGTACGGATGGTGAACGAGCAGATCGCCCTTCCCAATGACGTCAAACATCGACTCTCGGTCATCGTGCAGCCTAGGCGGCGTCACAGGCTTCCACCGGGGAGAACGAAGATCCGGCCGGTCAATCCGAGCCAAGTCTGCTACCTGAGACCAGTCCAACAAGCCAGGCCTGGAATAGTGGCAAGACGCATCGAGTTCGAGTTCCTCAAGCAGCATCGACACCAGGTGACCAGGCACATCCGGGTGTGTCTCCAGTCTCACAGCCTCGGCGAATCGCCGATGACGCAGCGCCGCCTCAACTGCTTCGAATAGATCATCAATGTCGTCGTCCTCTTCTTCGAGCCCGACGGATCGCGTCACTCGAAACTCAAAGACCTCCTCGATGCACATTCCCGGAAAGACTGCGGGGAGATTCTCCCGAATGACATCAGCGCTGCGGAGCACTCGAACAGGAGTTGCGGCGCCCTCGATGGATGTGATTGGTCCGCTGGTCGGCACGCGTATCCAGACTGGAATCAGATCGGGAATCTTCAGCCGGGCGAACCGAGGCCTGCCGTCTCCCGGCGACGAGAGCAGTATCCCGAAGTTCAAAGAGAGATTGGAGATGAACGGAAACGGGTGACCAGGATCAACAGCAAGAGGCGTCAAGAGCGGGAACACCTGTGTCTTGAACCAGCGGTCAACCCGACGCCGCACTCGGTCTGGAAGCGAGTCGTAGCCCACAGGCCGAATGGCCTGTGCATGCAACTCAGGCTCAATGTTGTCTTGCCAGCACTGGTGCTGTCGCGCCTGCAGGGATTCCACCCGCTCCCTGACTGCCTCAAGTTGCTGGCGAACAGTCAGGCCGTCATGAGTGGATCGCTCGAGCCCGGCCTGCAGCCGCCGCCGCAGCAGCGCCACACGCTTCATGAAAAACTCGTCAAGATTTGACGCCGAGATCGACAGGAATCTGGCCCGATCGAGCACAGGCCTATCCGTCGCCTCGGCAACCTCCAGCACCCGCTCGTCGAAACGCAACCACGAAAGGTCCCGCCCAGAGTGCGCGGCGATGGCACCGGCATGCGCCGGATCAGGCCTCATCGGCATCCTTGGCAACGAGCATGGGTGTCGTCGCTGAGTTAATCGTGCTCCAGCGGACGAAGGCCTCTATCGCCTCGTATTCGGCCAGCCCGAGTGCGTCATACACCCGAGCAGTAGCCCGATTGCGATCTTCGGCACGCTGCCAAAACTCGTGTTGGTCGTCGCCTGGGAACAGTGCCTTGTCCTTCTGGGACTCGTGCCGATAGATGGCGGCAATCTCAGCTGCTACAGCGTGGGATACGTCCGCAGGGTCATCGAGAACCTGAACGGGAATGTGTTCAATCGCCAAACACGTCATGGGTCACAGAATCTCCAAGCCATCCACCATAGCGGCAGCGGCTCCCGGCATGAAAGGCCCAAAAACTCAACTCAATTGAAGAAGTCTTCGGATCGACTCAATCGTCGAGTCCAGATGGTTAATGGCCGGAGCCTCAAGCCTGCCTGCTTTGATCGATCGGGGCACCGACAGAAGTATGGCGGCGATCTGCCTGGTCATCCCTGCTGCTGAAATCGGGCCGGTCAAGGCCCCAGACAAGTCGCGAGTGATCCAATTTTGAAACGCATCACTCTGCATTCGAAACAGCCTGTCATCTCGTCGCCATGGCCCATTGTCCTCCGAGAGGAAGACGAAAAAGAAAGCAGCCGGATCAGCGTCGTATTCTCTGAAGGTCAACCGTACCCAGTCGGTCAGCACCTGTTCGGGCGAGAGATCGGCTTGCTCCAGCAACGCCACCTTGGCATGCACCATCGGCTGCAGCCGGCGATACCAGACCTCATGGAACATCGCTTCCTTGCTCGGGAAATACCGGTAGAGCACAGCCTCTGTCACACCTGCGCCCCGGGCGATCGCTCTCACCGAAGCCGAAGCCCCCCCAGACGTATGAACGATCTGCAACATCGAGTCGATCAGGCGATCGACGGTGGGCTGCTCAGTCTTTGAGGGAGGCCCCGCCATGCCTCCATTGTCGCGGACACCTGCCTCCGCAGGCAAGCACTTTCGGCGAAGACTCAGCCGGGCCCGATTCCGACAGACAGGGGCAAGGTCGAACTGAGTGACGCTCGATACATGCCCGCCGACGTGAAGGGCATCACCAACTCCCCCTCGGCATTGACAGCGATCAGCCCCCCCGAGCTGGGCGGCATCAAGGCGAGCACCTCCTGTGCAGCTGCTGCCAACGACTGGCCCAGCAGCGACACTCGATGGGCGACCTGCGCCGCCGTGGCATGGCGAATGAAGGCCTCTCCGCGGCCCGTGCATGAGATGGCCAGGTTGCGATCGGCCCACGTTCCGGCACCAATCATCGGTGTGTCACCAATTCGGCCCGGCTGCTTGCCCGTCATGCCGCCCGTGCTCGTGGCTGCTGCAAGATCGCCACTGGTGTCCAGTGCGACAGCCCCCACAGTTGCGTGGTGCGTGCTGCCATCTTCATGCTCTTGCAGAACTTCCTGCAGTGCGGCAGCGCGATGCGGCGTGCGGAACCACGAGTTCTCAACCTGCTCAAGACCCCCGGCTCGTCCCATCTCCTCGACCCCTTCACCTGCAATGAGTACGTGCGGCGATGTGTCCATCACAAGCCGAGCCAAGGCGATCGGATGACGAGTGGTTCGAAGCAGGCTTGCCGCGCCCGCTGCCCCATCGGACGCCATGATCGCAGCCTCCAACTCATGCGTTCCATCACTGCAGAGCACCGCACCGTGACCTGCATTGAAGTGCGGGTCCTCCTCAAGCGCCTCAACAGCCTGCTGAACGACGTCTACTGACGACCTGCCCTCTGAAAGCGCCTCGCCTGCCCTGGCAGTGATGGTGGCCAGCGAAGCCTCGATGGCTGATCGCCGTTGGGCGTCCAAGTCGGATGGAATCGCTCCGGCGCCCCCATGAATCGCCAAACCCCAAGATGCAGCCATCTGCCCGCTCCTTTCGACCCCAGCATCGCAGATCTGATGCACGTGCGCATCGGCCAAGTCCGAGCCGTAGCATGCCACGCATGTTGAATGATCCAACCCTCCCGATTCAGCGACGTGGATTTCTGGCGATGCTCTCGGCTGCAGCGGTGGGATCAATTCCCGGGGAGCAGGCAGCCGCGGCAGTTGTGGAACCGCTGGAAGATGGCGACTCGTCTGTTGCCACATCCAGTATCACAGCCAAGACAATCGAAGAAGCTGAGAAACTCGCAGGCGTCACATTCACCAACTCCGAACGAATGATGATGGCTCGTTCCATCGGCGATCAGGTGGCGATGTTCAAGCGTCGGCTGGAACACTCCACGCTCACGAATCAGGTGTTCCCCGCGACGACATTCAATCCCGTGATTGAAAACCATCCCCCTAGGCAGGTGACGGTGGCCGGCCCCTTGTCGAACTTGCGTGTGGGCCGCACGGCGCTACCCGAGGCTGATGTTGACATCGCATTCGCAAGCCTGGTTGACCTTTCGCACTGGATTCACACCAAGCAGATTTCCTGCCAGCGACTGACTCAGATCTATGTGGATCGACTGAAGCAATACGGACCGATTCTGAATTGCACCGTGACGCTCATGGAGCAGTCCGCGATCGCACAGGCCAAGAAACTCGATCAGGAGTTGGCTCGAGGACGGTCGCGCGGCATTCTGCACGGCATCCCGTGGGGCGCCAAAGACTTGTTCGACACCAAAGGCGTCAAGACGACCTTCGGCGCCGAAGTGTTCAAGAATCGAATTCCTGAGGCTGATGCCGAAGTCGTCAAGCGGCTCAGGGCTGCAGGCGCTGTTTTGGTTGGCAAACTATCTTTGGGCGCACTGGCCTACGGCGACGTCTGGTTCGGCGGTCAAACCAAGTCGCCATGGAACACTGGTGTGGGATCGAGCGGCTCCAGTGCTGGCTCCGCTTCCGCGACTGCTGCTGGTTTGGTTGCCTTTTCATTGGGCACAGAGACCTGTGGGTCGATCATCTCACCCTGCAGGCAGTGTGGCGCGTTTGGACTACGACCCACATTCGGGCGAGTTCCCCGTGATGGCGCCATGTCACTGTGCTGGTCGCTGGACAAGGCGGGGCCAATCTGCCGCCACACAGACGATCTGGCCATCGTGCTCGATGTGATCAATGGTGCCTCCCCACTCGACCCGGACAGCGTCACCCGGCCGCTGCACCCGGGAATTGGCATGGGTGGCAACGGGCTCACCGTAGGCATTGATCCAAAGTGGTTCGATCAACATGAGGACGAAGATCTCTCGGTAGTCGTGCATCGTGCCATCAAGGCATCAGGCGCGACAATCAAGCACATCAGCATGCCTGATCTGCCGTGGGAGTCGCTATTTGGCATTCTTACGGCCGAAGCCACCGCCTCGTTTGAGACGCTGACAAGAGAGGACACCGACGATCACCTCGCGTGGCAGGAACCCGAAGCTTGGCCCAACACGTTCAGGCAGTCGTGGTTCATCCCGGCTCCGGAGTACATCCAACTGCAGCGATTTCGCCGGCAGGTCATGGAGCTCTATGCCCGGCTGTTCGACACCGTTGATCTGATGGTCTGCCCTCCATTCAGAGGTGGAACACTGATAGCAACAAACTGCACCGGCCATCCGGCCATCGCCTGTCCGATTGGTATGGGTGTTGACAATCTGCCTCGAAACGTGGCCCTGATCGGTCAGTTGTTCGACGAAGGCACGTTGCTGCGAATGAGTCGCGAGTTGGAGGCTCGAACTTGGGGTGGTCAACGGCCGCCAGTGGGTAGCTGAACCTCGCTCCAGCGGGGGCACGCCAAGACATGGTCATTGATCATCCCCACGGCCTGCATGAAGGCGTGGCAGACCGTCGGCCCGGTCCATTTGAAGCCGGCTGCCTTGAGCGACCGGGCCATCGCATCGCCCTCACGTGATCGAGGTGGTATCTGGCTCTGGCTGCGGCGGCGATTGATGATGGACGCTCCGCCGACATGTGCCCACAGAAACTCACTGAACGACCCGCTCTGCTGAATCTGAAGAAAGCACTTGGCGTTGTGCACGCTCGCCTCGATCTTCGCCCTGTTTCGAATGATCCGAGCATCCTGCATGGCTTCATCGATGGCCCGACGAGTCATTCGAGCAGTCTCTTGCGGGTTCGAGAGATGCAGACGATTGATGATCGCTCGTCTCTTTCTCAACACCACCAGCCATGAGAGGCCGCTCTGGAATGCGTCCAGCATGAGCTTCTCGAACAGTGGCACGGATGAACGCACTGGCACGCCCCACTCTTCATCGTGATAGGCGACATACTCGGGATCTGATCCACACCATGTGCATCGTGCCATGATGTCTGTAGGCTCTCGTGCGTGCTGTCTATCTGCAACCTGTCTCGGCGATTCAATCAACAACAGGTGCTCGACGGAGTATCTCTACAGGTTGATCCAACTGAGATCCTTGGCCTTGTTGGACCGAATGGGGCCGGGAAGTCCACGCTGCTGCGGTGTGTGATCGGTCTGGTCAGACCGGATCAGGGCACCATTCAAGTCGGCGCCGTTGACGCACTCACGCACTCACTCGAAGCAAGATCGCTCATTGGATATGGGCCAAGTGAAACGGCCCTCTACCACCGCATGCGTGCAGGAGAGTTGCTGGAGTTCGCGTTGTCCTTCCATGAATCTGCCGATCTGGATGAGGGACGGGCACTGCTGCAACGGTTTGAGGTGCCTGTGCGACGTCGGGTCCGACACCTCAGCCACGGTATGAAGCGGAAGATCCTGTTGGCCCAAGCCCTTGCATCCGGTGCCGGTTTGCTCTTGCTGGATGAACCGATGGAGGCGTTGGATCCGGAAGCGCGAAGGATGGTCGAGCGGCTGTTGCGAGCGCGTGCCAGAGATGGTGCGGCAGTGCTCTTCTCGTCGCATGATCTTGCCTCAACTGAGCGACTCTGCGATCGAATCGCGTTTCTCCATCAGGGAGCGATCATTCGTGAGGGGCGTGCGGCTGAATTGCAGTCGGCAGCTTCGAGCGTCCTGAGATTGACGCTGAGGGAGCCAGTGAGCGTCGGGTCTCTGCCAACTCACAAGGGCTGGGTCTGGCAAGGCGAGCGCACCAGTTGGACACTTCGGCATGAAGACGCGATCGAGGTCACACTCGGTCGGCTGCAACACCTCCCTATCGCCGGGATCAATGACGGATCCGAGTCACTCGAGGATCTGTTCGCAGCGCTTTGCCCTGGGGGTGGGTCGTGATGCTGGCGCGTCAGTACCTGCGGGAGATCTGGTGGATCATGGTCGGCTACCTGATCATTCTCGAGGGCGCGATGATCGCCGCAATTCTGTACTGGCCTCAGTTTCGCGACAATATCCCAGCGATCGCCAAGCTCGTGCCTTTTCAGGCACTGCAGGATCTGCTCGCACAAGTGGAGCACGCCGGTTACTGGCCGTACTTCGCGATTCAGCATTGGTTCAAGGGATGTTCCCTCTTTGGTGTAGCGGCAATTGCCTTCATGGGGAGCGGGCTGATTGCACGGGAAGCGGATCAACGTACGGCGGAGTTTCTGTTGTCTCGCCCCGTGTCGCGCCGACGGATCTTGCTCACTCGATTTGCCGTACTCGGATTGGCCGTTGTGGCCCCGGTCTACATCACATCGATCACTGCGATCTGGATCAGTCCTGCAGTGGATGAGTACATCGGCTGGGGCGAGACATTGATCGCCTCAAGCTGGATGTCGCTGTTCCTGCTCATGTTGTGCGGGCTCTGCACACTGCTCTCGGCCCTGTCTACCAACCAATTCCGTGCAGGTGCCCTTCTGGTTGGCTTCATTCTCGTCAACTTCGCCGTGTATCTGGTTCAGTCGCTGGATCGATTCAGTCTGTTCAAGACCATTGATGTCTGGGCATTCATGGAGATTCACCTGGGCAAGACGCCATGGTTCATGATGGGCCTGTTCGCGACCATCACGCTCGTTCAGTTTGCGGCGGCTGATCTCGTGTTTCGCCGACGCATGTTCTGAGTGCATACAGTGCCCACCATGCGCATTCTTCTTGGCAGTGGTGGCAATCGAACCCAGGAACGGCAAGCACTCTGGCGGAGTGAGGCGGCCACGCTCTACGGCTCTGTGGCCCGTGTCCTGTTCATTCCTTGGGCGATCGTCGATCATGACGGATACGAGCAGAAGATGAATGACCTGTTCGAAGGAACGGGCATCACGTTCGAATCGATCCACCATGCCGATGACCCGGTCGAGGCTGTCCGGTCTGCTGATGGCGTGTATGTGGGGGGCGGGAATACATTCCTGTTGGCTCGTTCCCTGCATCACTTTGGCGTGATCGAGGCGATTCGAACCCGAGTGCTGAAAGAAGGCCTGCCATACATGGGTGTGAGTGCCGGCTCCAATGTTGCCTGCCCGACGATGCAGACCACAAACGACATGCCAGTCGTGTTTCCTGGGTCATTCGAGACGCTGTCACTGGTGCCATTTCAAGTCAACGCCCATTACTACCCCGGTGCGATCTGGAGCAAGGACGAAGCGACGTTCACAGAGCACTTCGGGGAGACACGGCAGGATCGGATCGCCGAGTTTCATCAGCACAACTCCAGGCCGGTTGTGGGCCTGCGGGAGGGGGCTTTCCTGCGGTGTGATGAGACCAGCGTGGTGCTTCGAGGTGGGCGGGCCACCGTGTTCTTCCAGGGTCTCCCGCCAGTCGAACAGGATGCCGAAGCCGACCTCTCTTCCTTGCTCGCCACTTGAATGTGGATGAATCGTGGCACTTGTGCCGCGGACGGGGGATCGCGTACAAGTGTCGGCATGAAGCGAGGCGCCATCTTGGTTCTGCTTGTCGCATCGCTGTCGGCGTGCAAGGTTGGGCCAAACTACAGCCCACCGCAGTTGCCAATGCCGGACCGATTTGCGTGGTCCGACCCGGATCAAGACGCGCCCCCACTGCAGCCTGCAGACTGGTGGACACGGTTCAATGATCCGACTTTGAATCGCCTCGTACAGATGGCCAGTTCCGAAAACTACGACATTCGCAAGGCGATTGCCGTGATCGAACAGGACCGCGCCGCTCTGGGAGTCGCAAGGTCGGAGTTGTTCCCGGACATCGTTGCGTTGGCGAGTTACACCCATGAACGTACGCCGTCAGGCCAGGTTTCAACATCGGGGTATCAACTGGGCGGAACACCCTACGACGTCTGGATCGGCGCTCTGTCCATGACATGGGAGATTGACTTGTTCGGCCGCGTGGCCAGAGCGATCGAGCAGGCATCAGGTGATTTGCAGGCGGCTGTAGACGATTGGCGATACTCGCTCGTGACGGTGCGATCGGAAGTCGCAACGAGCTACATCAACATCCGGGTGCTTCAGGCTCGTATTGATGCGCTGGAACAGAGTGTGGCGGCCCAGGAGCAGCTGCTCAGGCTCATCAGTGACCAGTCGGCACATGGCACGATTACAAAATCGCAGTTGCTGCAGGCACAGATTGACCTTGAACAGGCCATTGCAGCGGTTCCACCGGTGCAGTCCGCCTTGGCCACTGAGGTCGCGTCACTGGCAGTCATGCTCGGTCGCACCCCGGACACCATGAAGGGCATGCTGCAGCACGGGGGAATACCCGAGCCCCCGGACTCTGTCGCTGTAGGCATTCCGTCCGATCTGTTGCGAAGGCGTCCAGACGTGCGATCGGCCGAACGATCGCTGGCTGCAGCCACCGCCGCAATCGGAGAGGCCACGGCCGATCTCTATCCGCAGATCAGTCTCACAGGGCACTTTGGTTTCGGTGCTGGCGAGTTTGGACAGTTGTTCCAGTGGGCGTCGCGTGCATACAGCATCGGGCCGACCGTCAACTGGGACTTCTTCAATGCGGATCGGCTGCGTTCAATTGTCAATCAGAATGAGGCGATTACCCGTGCAGCGTTGCTCACCTATGAGCAGACGGTGATCACGGCGATTGGTGAGGTGGAAGCTGGGCTGGTTTCATTCACCCTGGCGGCCCAGCAGCGCAATGAACTCGAAATGGCTCTGCTACGCACTCATGAAATTTGGAGCCTCGCTGCGGAGGCCTGGGCTGCGGGCGTATCCGACTACCAGACTGTGCTGACGGCTCGCCAGAGTGTCCTGACATTGGAGGACACCCTCGCACAGACCCGCGGGCTCGCAGCTACTTCGCTCGTCGATCTGTACCGGGCTCTGGGCGGTGGATGGTCAGTCGACATGATGCCCCGACTGGCGGGCGACAAGGAAGGTGATGCCTCATGATTCGTTGGACGATGATCGCCGTCATGGCCCCGGCCAGCCTCTGGGGCTGTGCAGAGACGCCTCAGCCGACGAACGAGACGCCACCAGTTGCCGTTACCACAACCACAGTCACTTCCGGTGATTTCGAGGTGAAGCGGGTGTATCCCGCCATTGCCTCGTCGCCTTGGCAGGTGGAGGTGGTTGCACGAGTTGATGGATGGCTCGACAAGCGGTTGTTTGATCAAGGTGATCAAGTTGAGGCGGGGCAGTTGCTCTTCGTCATACAACAGCGTGAGTACGAAGCCGATGTCGCATCGGCCGAGGCGGCGCTGCAGAGCGCTGTTGCCCAGGCTGAGCTGGCCGAGATCATCGTCGAACGAAATGCGCCGCTGGTTGCCACAGGCGCTGTTGCTGCCGAGACGTTTGACCAATACGAAGCAAATCTCGCTGTGGCTCGTGCAAGCATTCGTACTGCTGAAGCGCAATTGGTTCAAGCACGACTGCAACTGGAGTACACGGAGATTCGAGCACCGATTGCGGGGCGGATCGGAGCCAGTTCGATCGACCCGGGCACCTATGTGGCTCCCGGAAGCACCGCCGCAACCCTGTGCACGATCGTCACCACGAATCCGATTCGCGTCAACTTCGCCCCTGCCGCCAACGAGTTTCCTGAGTACCTGTCAAAGATCGTCTCGGGCGGAAAGATGGCGGTTGAAGTTTCGATTCCCCGGCAGGACGGGTGGAAACGTGACGGCAAAGTCAGCTTCATCGACAACACCGCGAACCCGGATACCAGCCTCATTCGAATGTGGACGGATCTGGAGAACAACGGTCACCAGCTGCTGCCTGGGCAGTACTGCGAGGCAACGGTGACGATGTCTGAACTTGACGATGCCTTGACGATTCCGTCCAAGGCACTGGTCCAGGTTGCGTCCGATGTCTATGTCTGGCTGGTTGACAGCAATGACACCGTGAAAGAGACCAAGGTCGAGGTGGACTTCATTCAAGGTGAAGATGCCGTCATCAAATCCGGGCTGAGATCCGGAGACCGAATCGTGCTGGAAGGTGTCAGCAAGATTCGATTCAACGGAACGAAGATCACTGAAGCGCCACCACCGGCGCCCCCGGGTACACCTCCGCCAGCTGCAACATCGAGCGCCTCCAGCAGCACGAGCAGTCAATGATCGATTTCTTCATCAAGCGGCCGATTTTCGCGACAGTCGTGTCGTTGGTGATCATGCTCGCTGGCACTGTCTCGATGGTCGTATTGCCGATCGCTCAGTACCCGGAGGTGACACCCCCGCAGGTGACGGTGTCCTCGACGTACTCGGGTGCGTCGGCTTCCACCGTTTCGGATGTGATCACCAGACTGGTGGAGGAGCAGGTGAACGGCGTCGAAGGCATGATCTACATGTCTTCGGCAAGTACGAACAACGGCGCCTCGATGATTCAGGTGACGTTCGAAGTCGGATACGACCAGAACATCGGCGCTGTCGACGTGCAGAACCGAGTGCAGCAGGCCGAGGCGAGACTGCCGGACGAGGTCCAGCGGTCCGGCGTTTCGGTGACAAAGCAATCGACTTCAATGACCGCCGTAGTCTCGCTACTGTCGACCGACGGGCGATTCGACAGTGCGTATCTGAGCAACTATGCCGACATTCATGTGACCGACCCGCTCAAGCGTGTGGTGGGCGTGGGACAGGTGACCAACTTCGGCCTGCGCGAGTACGCGATGCGTGTCTGGCTGAATCTCGACCTGATGTCGACCTATCGCATCACCACCTCTGACATCGTGAATGCCATCTCGGCCCAGAACCAACAAGTCGCGGCTGGATCGGTTGGCCAGCCGCCGGTAATTGGAAACCCCTCGTTCAACCTGACGATCAACACACTTGGCCGGCTCACTACTGCCGAGCAATTCGGCGACATCATTCTGAAAGCCTCGCCTGGTGAAGTTGTTCGCCTCAAAGACGTCTCAAGAATCGAACTTGGGGCAGCGACCTATGTGAGTGACAGCAAGCAGAACGGGCAGCCTGCTGCCCAGCTTGGTGTGTTTCAGTTGCCCACGGCCAACGCAATGGATGTGGCGGCAGGCGTCAAAGCCACGATGGCGAATCTGGAGAAGAACTTTCCTGAGGGATTGTCCTGGAAGCTCACCTTTGACGGGACGGATTTCGTAAAGGCATCCATCGAGGATCTCGTGTGGACGATTCTCGAGGCGGTGGCCCTCGTCATTCTGGTGATCTACTTCTTCCTGCAGTCGGCCAGAGCCACATTGATTCCGGTGATCGCGATTCCAGTATCGATCATCGGCGCCTTCGGAGCGATGCTCGCATTCGACTTCAGCATCAACATGCTGACTCTGCTCGGGCTGGTGCTCGCAGTAGGCCTGGTGGTGGACGATGCGATCGTCGTCGTGGAAAATGTCGAACGCGAGTTGGAGGATGCGCCTGAGGGCACGCCCACGGCGGAGATCACGTCAAAGTCGATGCGGCAGGTTCGGGGCCCGATCATCGCGACCACACTCGTGCTGTTGGCGGTGTTTGTGCCAGCCGCCTTGATGCCGGGCATCACGGGTCGGCTGTACAACCAGTTTGCGCTGACCATCGCGTTTTCGGTGCTCTTGTCGTCGATCGTCTCACTCACCATGACCCCTGCCATGTGCGCCCTGCTTCTGAAGCGGCGGAAAGAGGGCACATGGTCCAAGAAGTTGTTCCGTCCGGTGAATGCAGTGATTGACTGGTGCACCAATGTGTACGGCAGCATCGTCAAAGGATTCAGCCGTGTGTCGTGGCTTGCCGTGGTTGCACTGGCCGGAGTGCTAGTGGGCACCTTCGCGCTGCTGTACCAGACCCCCACCTCATTTGTTCCAGATGAGGACCAGGGCTACATCCTGATTGCCGCCCAGTTGCCCTCAGGAGCATCGCTGACTCGTACCGAGGCCATTGAGAAACGAATTGGTGAGATCTGTGGGACATTCCCTGAGATCGAAGACCTGATTGAGATCGCTGGGTATGACTTCATTTCCAGCGTCAGCCAGTTGAACTCCGGCTTCATCGTTCCGGTTCTCAAGCCATGGGACGAGCGCCCGGACGAGAGTCAGTCAGCAGCAGCGATCATCGAGAAGTTGAACGGCGAGTTCGCTTCGATCCCCGGCGCGTCGGTCGTGGCGATCAATCCACCTGCGATTCAAGGTCTTGGCACGGTCGGCGGCTTTGATCTTCGTCTGCAGGACCTGAATGACTTGGGTATCGACGCGTTGGCAGCTGCGGCCAGAAAGGTCGCTGGCGCTGCGATGCGAACACCGTACATCGGAATGGCCTACACCACCTTCCGAAACGACGTCCCACAGTTGTATCTGGACATTGACCGCACTGCTGCCCAGACCAGTGGAGTGAACATTGGTTCGCTCTTCACGAGTCTGCAGGCGGCGTTGGGTTCCTACTACGTCAACGACTTCAATCGATTCGGCCGGGTGTACCAGGTGCTCATCGAGGCCGAAGCCAGGTACCGCATGGAGCCTGAGGACATTCTTGAAGTTCGCGTGCCGACGACTGATGGCACAATGGTTCCGCTCAAGTCGTTCGCGTCGGTGCGACGCGTCACCGGCCCGAACAACGTGCCCCACTACAACATTTACAACTCGATCCCGATCAATGGGACGCCGGCGCCGGGGTATTCCAGCGGTACGGCCATCACCGTCATGGAGAAGATCTGTGAGCGTGTGTTGCCCGAGGGAATTGGGTACGAGTGGTCTGGGCTGACCTATCAGGAGTTGGAGGCGGGGAATCTGGCACCGTTCGTGTTCGGGTTGGCATTGATTGCCGTGTTCCTGTTCTTGGCAGCGCAGTACGAGAGTTGGACATTGCCTGTGCTCATCTTGATGGCGGTGCCGCCGGGCATTCTGGGGGCCATCGGCTTCCTGATGCTTCGTGACATGCCGCTGGATGTCTATGGACAGATCGGGCTGGTGATGTTGATCGGGTTGGCGGCGAAAAATTCGATTCTGTTGGTGGAGTTCGCCAAGCAGCACCGGGATGCAGGTGGTGGAATCGTGGAGTCGGCGGTGACGGCTGCACAGTTGCGTTTGCGACCGATCTTGATGACGGCGTTGGCGTTCGGGATCGGCGTGATTCCGCTGGTCGTGGCGACGGGCGCGGGGGCGATGAGCCGCCAGTCGATCGGCACGACGGTGTTCGGTGGGATTCTGGTGGCGACGTTTGTGACGCTGCTGATCGTGCCGACGCTGTACGTGGTCATTGAGGGGCTGCGGAACAAGCTCGGCTTCGGCACTCAGCAGTGACCCCAGCAGTGACCCGTCGGGTCATTTATCTCTGTGCACTCCAGTGGTTTACGTCGCGCCGTCGCTGTAAGTGCCTGCTGCAGAGGGAGATAAATGACCCGACGGGTTAGGCGTTTTGGTGGGGGGAGGGCTCGCCCCCACCTCTCCCTGTAATCCTGCCCTCATGACAAAGCGACGCCCCGACTACGCCGGCACCATCCTCCACGTCTACAACCGACGCGTAGACCGCCAGACCCTCTTTCACAACAACACCGACTACCTCGAGTTTCGGTCACTGCTGACCAAGGCGATCTGCCGCGTCCAGATAGACCTCCTGCAATGGTGCCTCATGCCCAACCACTGGCACTTGGCACTCATCCCCACCGGACCCAAGGATCTCCCCCGCCTCATGCACTGGCTACAGGGAACCCACGCCAAGTGCTGGCGCACCCGGCATGGCACCCTCGGCGAAGGGTCCCTCTACCAACGCCCCTATCGAGTCACACCCGTGCAAGATGGCGAACACCTCAACACACTCATTACCTACATCGCTCAGAACCCCATCAGGGCTGGGCTCTGCAAACACCCCTCCCAATGGCCGTGGCAAGGTGGACGCCTGCACAGTTCTGCTGCAGCAGCAGACACACTCCTCGAGTCAGCCCGGAAGGCAATCGACCGACATCTCTCCTCACTTCAGCCTCTTGGAGATCCCGCATGGAGTTGGGAGGCCGCCCGACGGCTCCAACTCACCAGCCACTTCCGAAACATAGGACGGCCCGAACTTCCTCACTTCGGATCTACACCAAGCCCCAGCCCATCCATCAACCACGCATCTTCCCAAGCGACCTCCCGAAAGCGGGCATAACGACCACTTGATCCACCGTGCCCAGCCCCCATGTTCGTTCGCAATACGATCGGCGCATCACCTGTCGTGTAGTCTCGCAATCGTTGAGCCCACTTCGCCGGCTCCCAATAGTGCACACGCGGGTCGTTCAGCCCCGCTGTCACAAGTAAGGCCGGGTAGGGATGTGGCCCAACATTGTCGTAGGGCGAGTACGACAGCATGTACTTGTAAAAGTCAGGCTCATTGGGATTCCCCCACTCCTCATACTCCATCACAGTAAGCGGAATCGATGGGTCCATCATGGTGTTCATGACATCCACGAAAGGCACCGCCGCATGCGCCGCCGCACACATGTCCGGTCGCATGTTCAACACAGCCCCGATCAACAGCCCCCCTGCCGACCCCCCTTCGATTGCAATCCGTTCCGGATCAGCCCAGCCCGCCTCCACCAGACCATCTCGCACATCGACAAAGTCCGTGAACGTATTCCGCTTGTGCTTGAACTTCCCTTGTTCGTACCAATGCCGCCCCATCTCGCCACCTCCTCTGACATGAGCGATGGCATACACGGCGCCACGGTCAAGCCACGACGGCCGTGTAACTGAGAAACGTGGGTTCATAGACGACCCATACGAGCCATACCCGTACAGCAACATCGGGTTTGACCCATCTGGCTCAACCCCTTTGCGCATCACCAGAGAGACAGGAATCCGCGTCCCGTCACGCGCTTCAATCTCAACCCGCTGCACTGCGTACCCGTCTGGCTCCCACCCCGGCACTTCCTTCTGTTTCAACACCCTCCAGCTGAGATCTTCAAACGACAATTCCACAGTTTGACTTGGGGTCAAAGGTGACTGGTAGCTCAGTCGAACGGCATCCGCGTCAAACACCTTGTTCACACCCAGCCCGACCGTTGCCACTTGCTCGGGCAGATCCACCAACCTTCGATTCCCCGACTGATCAAGAAATTCCAGTG
>JAKVBU010000006.1:277531-285471 GCA_022446885.1 Phycisphaerales bacterium
AACCGCCGCGCCGCTGTGACAACACAAGCCCATCAGCAAACGCTTCAACCCCGGTCAGGTACACCGCCGGATCATGCCCAATGAGCTCATGCAGCACTCCATCTTCATCAACACGAACCAGTCTGAAGTTGGGCCCCGTGTCGTTGATCCTCGCAACAAATCCCTCCGGCGTGTGATCGACGTCGTACTCCACGCCCTCAGTTCGACTCAACACGCTCGTAGGCTGCGCAGCCGGTGCTGACTCTGAAATGAACAGCGATTCGCTGGTCGTCGATGAACCCAGTGAAATCACCGCACCGGCACCATCTCGCAATCGCCGAACATCCAACCAGAACCGCCCGTCATCCTCCTGCCAAACGAGCGCGTCAGATTCCGGATCAGTTCCCAACTCATGCCTCCAAACCTGAAACGGACGATTCGTGTCATCAAGTCGCGTGTACAGCAAGTGGCGATCATCAAGCCAGACCAATGAAAACGACCCAACTTCCTCCAGGCGATCAGTCAGTTCCTCACCAGAGTCAAGATCTCGAATCCGCAACGTGCATCGCTCGTACCCGGACGTGTCCTGCAGCCACGCGAGCGTCTTCCCTGAGGGGCTCACTGCCCATTGGGACAACTTGTAGAACTCATGCCCGCCGGCAGCAGCCATTGCGTTCGGATCAAGCACAAGACGCCAGTCGCCATCCAGTCGCCGCTCAACCAGTGGGTAGGAAAGCCCCTCAACCGTTCTCGAGCGATAGTCCCAACCATCCGCCCCTGTCCAAGGCACCGACACATCATCTTCCACGATTCGGCCCATGTACTCGTCATACAAAGCCTCTCGAAGTGGGCTCAGATGTGACGCCTGATCTTCAGCATGGGCATTTTCAGCCTCAAGTAGAGCGATCACCTCCGGGTCATCCTTCTTACGAATCCAGGCATATGGATCTACCCGCGTAATGCCGTGCTCCACAGTGACGACAGGATCAATCCTCGCATCAGGCGGGGAAACAGCACCAGTGGGGTCAGACATGATCAGAGCACTCGGCAGGCAAAGCGTTAGAACTTCGAGCATGCACACAGGGTAGGCTCCTCCCTCCATGCGCATCGCCACCTGGAATGTAAATGGCCTGCGGGCGGCCATCCGAAAGGGACTGCCCGACTGGCTGGAGGCAATAGCCCCCGATGTCCTGTTGCTGCAGGAGATTCGCTGCCTTCCCGAACAACTACCCGATGCATGGGCGACGCCTTCAGGCTGGCATGTCGCCTGGCATCCGGCCGAACGTAAGGGCTACGCCGGCACCGCAATCTTCTCGCGTGCACCGATCGGCAACATCTCAAGGGGCATGGACGATGACGACCCTGAAGGCCGCGTCCTTCGAGCCACAATCGAGGGCGTCGATGTAGTGAGTGTCTATCTTCCCAGCGGGTCCTCAAGTGAAGAAGCGCAGGTTCGAAAGACCACATGGATGGCCCGATTCGGCGATTGGATGGGATCACTTCGACGAAAGCGTCGCCCAATCCTCGTGGGCGGCGATCTCAACATCGCACGCGATGAACGCGACATCTTCCACTGGCGATCAAACCGAAACACGAGCGGGTTCCTGCCTCATGAGCGAGCGTGGATGAACAACCTCGTTGACTCCGGCTGGCGTGACTTGATCCGCGAGCACTTCGGCGATGTCGATGGGCCATACTCCTGGTGGTCACAGCGCGGTCAAGCCCGGGCACTCGATCGGGGCTGGCGCATCGACTATCTCCTTGCCAACGCCACCGCGGCCCGCCGCTCCAGTACCCCTTCGATTCATCGAGATGCCGGCCTTGCATGCTCAGACCATGCGCCTGTGATCGTCGATCTGACCTGAATACCTGCCCCAAAGTGCTGGTGGCACGACAAACTCAGGCCTTCAGAACACCAGCACAGATTCAATCAATTGAATCTCGATGATTGAGTTCACACACGAGTCCCATGGGTATAGTCGAGGTGCCCAACGTCGAGCCCCCTCATATGCCCACATCACGAAAACTAGCGTTCATTTTGTCAATGTCATTGGCCCAGTCAACCTTGGCCCAAGCCTGCCCAGAGTCGCTGCAACTTGCTTGGCCGCCACCCACCACCACCGGATTCAATGCCAGAGCAGTTCACTTGGGAGAGGATCTGCTCATTACCGGCTGCAATTTTGACGGCAGGCTGCGCATCTTCGAATGGAGCGGCTCGCAGTGGGACGAGATCGTGGAGGATTTGCGATCGGATGTCCCTGCTGACAGTGGCATGAATGGCTTCTTCGTAGTTTCAGACAATCTGATGCTTGTCTCAGGAGCAGACCTACACACGGCTGGCGGACAACTACAAGTGGGCAGTTTGTACACCTGCGATCTGTCACTCAACCCCCCTTCAGTCGTGGATCGGATCAACCCTCCCGAGCAGCTTGAGTTCTGCAACTTCGGCCAACAGATTGCCATTGACGGCGACTGGGCGGCTGTTGGGCAACGGGATGGCGATGGCGGCATGTACATCCACATGTACCAGGTAGACGGCACCACGCTCACATACCACCAACAACTGCACTGGGAGACCTCGGTCATTTTGCAACTCACCCTCTCAGACGGGCTGCTTGTGGGATCAGCCCCCGGACAGGATGTCGACTCGTTTTCAAACGCCGGCACCTTCGAAACCTGGACGCTGTCTGAGGACACGTGGTCCCATGCCGGAAGTGTGTCGGATGCGTCTCCCGCAGACGATGCAGAGTGGGCGAGGCAGGTTCAGCTCAATGGTCAGGAGCTGTTCGTCGTATGTGGCGGATCCTACCCATCTGATCAAGTCGACAACATCGCCGAACTGCGCTGGTACTCCTGGACAGGGGCCCACTGGGAGGTTCAACAAACCATTGTCTCCCCGCGAGCAGACGGCCAGACCACGATCACGGCATTTGACACCTTCGATGGTGGCATTTGCATCGCCTGGGGAGAGACAGACAACGGCGTAGTTGGCTCACATGTCATTGACTGGTGGATGCTCGAGGGCGATTCAATCGAATTCAACGGCCGCATCGATCCTGATGGCAGCACGGCGGGCGGCACACGTTGGTCTGTCTCGGCGTACAACGGCATGGTTGCAAGCGATGGCTTTCTGGAAGGCAGATCTGTGCCCGCCCAACAAGACCGCGGCGTGTTCGTCGCTCCCATCATCGATTGCAATGAGAATGGACAGTTCGATTACTGTGAGCTCTACGCCGGAACGGCCACTGACAGTAATGAAGATGGTGTACTCGACGGCTGCCCCGACTGCGATGCCGATTGGAACGCGGACGGATCCGTCGATACCTCAGATCTGCTTCGCCTGATTACGGTGCTCTGGGGCACGCCTCATGGCGATCTCAACAGTGATGGTGCGACGGACATGCTCGACCTCGTCGAGATGCTCCGCGCCTGGGGCGATTGCGGCTGACGTACAATGCCCGAATGCCGACTCTCATATGCATTCGTCATGGCCAAAGCCAGTGGAACCTCGAAAACCGATTCACCGGGTGGGTCGATCAGGACCTCTCCCCGCAAGGCATCGCCGAAGCTGGGGCCGCAGGAGACTTGCTCCAAGCCGAGGGCTTTGAATTCGACGCGGCATTCACCAGCTTGCTCACCCGGGCAATCCACACGCTTGAGATTGTGCTCAACCGGATGAACCAGTCGTGGATTCCGGTGACCAAAGCATGGCAACTCAATGAGCGCCACTACGGCGCACTGCAGGGCCTCGACAAGGCCGAGACCGCAGCAAAGCACGGCGACGAGCAGGTGCACATCTGGCGGCGTTCCTACGACGTCCCACCCCCATCTGTCGATCGCAGCGACCCCGCATGGCCGGGGCACGACCGTCGATACGCCGCCATCCCTGCAGATCAACTGCCTGTCGGCGAGTGCCTGAAGGACACGGTTGAACGAGTCGTGCCGTACTGGGCTGAGCACATCCGCCCGCTTGTCGCAGCTGGGCGGCGTCTCATCATCGCCGCCCACGGCAACTCGCTTCGAGCACTTGTCAAGCACCTCGATGGCATCTCAGACGAAGAGATCACCTCGCTGAACATTCCTACCGGCGTTCCGATGGTCTATGAGTTCAACGAAGACATGACCGTGCAGGGACGCCGCTACCTGGGCGACGCCGACGCGATCGCCGCGGCTGCCGCAGCTGTCGCTGCTCAGGGCACAAGCGGAAACTGATCAACCCCCGGCGTTGTTGATCGCCTTGAGCCTGTCCTCGATCTGCGAGGTTCCCGGCAATCCATCTGGGTAGATGCGGCAACCCATCGCTGGTTCACGTGGCGGAGCAAGGCCGAACAGATCATGCCCGTTCACCAGCACACTTGGAGCTGGGTATCCCCGACGCACATCGCTAGCGGGCAATCGACTCTGATCGAGATACACCACCGTCGCGTCGATGCCACTGCGAATAGTCGCCAGCTTCGTGCGGTAGATCATCTCGGGCGTGTTGGGGCAACCCGAGAAACCGACCACCTGTATCGACTCCACGTGATCAGGCAACTGAGCCCCGCTGTGGCACCCAGCCAGCATGACCAGTCCAAGCGTGGCGACCTTACCCAAACAGCATGTCCGTGTAGGTTGGCATGGGCCACAGATCGGCGGGAACAACGCACTCAATCTCGTCGCAGGCGTCTCGAACAGCATCCATTGCCGGGATCATCGTGCCTTGGATGAACCGGGCATGGTCATCGACGCACGAATCCTCGTGATCAATCGCAGCCTGCAGCGCAGCCTGCCCGGCCACCAATGCATCAACCGCACTCGTCAGGCGACTGAGATCAGCGGTGACGCCATCGCATGACACGCCCGCACTCTTCATGGTCGCCACCGACTCTGCCAGTTCGGTGCAGTACCGCACGGCTGCTGGTCGAACGAGTCGATCAACCATCTGCGCCATCGTGCTGGCCTCGATCGTCAGTGTGGTGATGTACTGCTCCATCAACACATCGATCCGGGCGGTCAATTCGCGGTGGTTCATGACGCCGTATTGGCTGAACATCTCCGCGACCTCATCTCCGCGCAGCGTGGGCAGCGCATCGGCTGTTCCGCGAAGAACGGGAAGCCCTCGCTGGGCCGCCTCCTCATGCCAGGCATCGGAGTAGTTGTCGCCGTTGAAGATCACTCGACCGTGGGTGTTGAGCACCTCGCCCAGCACTGCAACAGCACTGGCCTCAAGTGAGCCCTTCGTCGGGCCATCAGCCAAAGCCGCCTCGATCTTCGTAGCGAGCCAGTCGATCGACTGCGCCACCGCGGTATTCAACACCGTGTTGGGCCAGGCGACAGGAGCTTGCCCGCCAACCGCCCTGAACTCGAATCGATTGCCAATGAAGGCGAACGGGCTGGTGCGGTTTCGGTCACCCGGGTGACGCTCGAGCGTGGGCATGACCGTTGCGCCCAGATCAAGTTCACTCTTGGACTCAAACCCAGCAGTTTCACCAGCCATCAACGTGTCGAGCACGTTGCCCAGCTCTTCGCCGGTGTAGATGCTCAAGATGGCAGGCGGCGCCTCGTTGGCCCCGAGCCGGTGGTCGTTGCCAGCACTAGCAACTGAGCCACGCAAAATGCCCGCATGCAGGTCGAGTGCCCGCACGACGGCGCAGACGAAGGTGAGGAACTGCAGATTGCCCTCGCCACCTTTGCCTGGACTCAGCAGATTGTGACCAGTGTTAGTGCACATGGCCCAGTTGTTGTGCTTGCCGGTGCCGTTGATTCCGGCGAAGGGCTTCTCGTGCAACAGGCAGGTGAACCCGTGTCGATGAGCCGCCCGCTTGAGCACGGTCATCATGAGTTGCTGGTGATCAGATGCGACATTCGATCGCTCAAACAGAGGCGCAATCTCGAACTGCCGCGGTGCGACTTCATTGTGTCGCGTCTTGGCGGGAATGCCCAGTTCGTACAGTCGCTCTTCAACATCACCCATGAAGGCCTGCACTTCGGAGGGAATCGCACCGAAGTAGTGGTCATCGAGTTGATGCCCCTTGGGGGGCTGCGCGCCCATGACAGTTCGGCCGCACATGGCGAGGTCTGGGCGCATCGAAGCGAGGTCTTCATCGATCAGGAAGTACTCCTGCTCGCACCCCAGTGTGGTGTAGACGCAACGTACGCCAGTGTCGTTTCCAAACAAGCGGAGAATGCGCATCGCTTGCCGAGAGATGGCGTCGTTGGATCGCATCAGCGGTGTTTTCAGGTCGAGTGATTCTCCCGTCCACGACACGAATGCAGTTGGAATGCAGAGCGTGCGCTCGCCGCCGTTGGGCATGATGAAGGCAGGGCTGGTTGGATCCCAGGCGGTGTACCCGCGAGCCTCCCAAGTGTCCCGAACACCTCCACTGGGAAATGACGACGCATCAGGCTCGCCACAAATCAGCGCCTCGCCTGAAAACTCAGCCAATGGTTGGCCGTTGTGATCCAGATTGATGAACGAGTCGTGCTTCTCGGCAGTCGATCCGGTCAAAGGCTGGAACCAGTGGCAGTAGTGCGTACAACCCTGCTCGATCGCCCAGTCCTTCATCGCCGTAGCGACTTCATCAGCGATATCTTCATTGAGCGGTTCGCCGTGCTGAATTGTGCGCTCAAGTTGTTCAAGCGCACGCGGCCCCAACCGGCGGCGAAGATTCTCACCTGCAAAGGTCAGGACGCCGTAGTCATCACCGAACGATGCCATGGCATTGCGATGAACGTCGTCTGAGTGCATGGCTCGGAACGCCTCCGTGCGGGTCGAAGAGTTGGTAGTTGGATCGAGAAACGCGACCGTTCGGGACATGCTGTTCACCCCTCCTGGGCTAATTGGCGGTGGCTGAAGGTGGATTCGATATGTGCAGGGTATCCATCCCTGCAGCCATTTGGGGGCAGGTTTTCCGACATGAACGGGATGGGGATATGCTCGGTCGGCAATCCGAAGGAGGCTGGCTCGTTGGGCCTCACACTTGGGGGAACAGGAGGCCACCGAACATGTCGAACTGGCTCACACGTTTGATCATCGTCACGGTCGCACTCCTCATGACGCCAGCAACCATGGCCCAAGGCGCCAACCGGCACTTTGCTGAGCCCATGTCATGGGCAACCCTGCGTGAACGACTGGCCAATCTGTCACCCGCACCAGGACAGTGGGCCGACCTTGAAGCCGCCCACAGCCAGTATCTGGCTGAAATGGATGAGCTGCGGGCAGGGGCCATCGCCCGCTGGCTGGCCTCCCCCGGGTCGCAGATGGGTGCCGAGTTCAGCGACCCCGAGGCCTCCGCCCAAAGTGCGCGTGAGCAATCTGACCTTCGGAACAAACTGGCCCAAATCGACGAGACCTTCTTCGATCAGGCGGCGACGGTGATGGGAGAGGCCCAGCAGCAGCCACTTGAGCGGATGCGATTGCGGCGGGCCCGCGACCGGATGCTCGGCAAGAAAGGCCGCGGGGCCGGATTTCGATTCGAATTGCGTGACCACATCGATCCAATGGTGCTCACGGACGACACCAGATCACTGCTGTTCGACTGGGAAGATCGGCGAACCGACCTGCTTCGGACGCTGATTCGACTTGACGAAGAGCAGTCCAGGGCCATGCGGGAGGTGATGAGCGAGTTTCAGGCAGCCCTGGTGGATCAGGTCACCGGCAACCCGGATGATGATGCTGACCTCGCCACCCAGATGCAGCACATGGTCAAGGAACGCCTCGCTGAGAGTCGAGCCCCATATCTGAAGGCCCTGAAGCAGTGCCGAGCCCACAACTGGGCCGGAACACGGACCTTGTCGGATGAACTGCCTTCGACAGACGCCCACAGGCTCCGTATGGCCTATTTGGACGCGCTCGACCTCCACATCAACCACGATCTGTCCGAGACGATCAGGAATACGGGTCTTGGCGCCCAACACCCCGATGTCCTGTCCATTGTCGAGGCCTTCCACGCCGACATGGGCGCGTTGATGCCTGGGGCCGT
>JAKVBU010000060.1 GCA_022446885.1 Phycisphaerales bacterium
AGACGTTCAGTTCGACGTTTCATGCCGGTGGCCTCCTTGTGCAGGTGGCGCTGGCGGATCACGACGACGAAGGCACGTGCGTCTTCAGAATGCAGGCCGCCGACACGACGATTGGCTGGGCGACCGACATCGGGCGCGCTACCGAGCGTATTCGTCGCCACCTCTCCGGCGTAAAAGTGCTTGCGATCGAGAGTAATTACGACCGAAAGATGCAGGAATCCAGCGACCGTCCGTTCTTCTTGAAGCAGCGGATCATGGGCGGCGCAGGGCATCTGTCCAACACCGAAGCACTGGAGACCGTACTCGACACCGCCACGGATGACACGCACACGATTGCGTTGCTTCATCTCTCACAACAGTGCAACTGCCCGATGGTGGTGCGTTCGTTGTGGCAGACTGGCGCGCCACACTTGGCGGACCGGCTCGTGATCGCATCACAACACGAACCAGTTCACGTGCTCGGGGTCATGGCAAAGGCCAACTGACCTGCGCCGACGAGCCAGGTGCGGGCGCCGCAGACACCCACGCAGGAACGGGGTCCAGTGTGGGCAACACGTGGCCGTCCACAAGCCGAGGCACCAGCAAGGGAATCGCATCATCAGGACCGTCGGTGTCGATGGGCAGCACGGTGTCCTTCACCCAGCAGCCCGCATCATCGAGCGTTCGCCACACCTGCAAACCACGGGCATGCGGCTGCGCCAACATGCCCGGCACGAAGTGGCTCAGCATGGGTTCGTGTCGCTGGGTCCACCATCCCACGGGGGTTCCGGGCAGAATGATCGTGCCGGGAAGAGCCAGCAGTAGCGTGCCGACATCTCCTCGGGCAGGCACGCCCTCTGGTGGCGCGGGGACCGCCAAGGGGTCCGGGCCATCCCAGACCAACATCCACGCACACGCCAATCGGGCGTCTTCGAGCGCCGCCTGGGCTTCACGGAATGCCAGATCAAGGGCTTCGTGGACCGGGGCATCTTCCATCTGGCCCTCAATAGTCCCCACCATGACGCCCGCCCGATCCAGGGCCAGTGACCGCTGCTCCACCGTCAGTTCATCCAATTCCGGCAGGGCATGCGCCAGGGCCTGGCACGTGATGATGTCGGGCATCGCCCGGGCCAGAGGGCCCTCTGCGTGGCCATCAAGAGCCCTGGCGATCTTGACCATCTCGGTCCAGTGGGCCAGCAGGGCCGTCCATGTCGTGGGATCAGGCATGGAGCGCGAGTGTACGGACCCTGTCCGTCTGATCCGAAAAAGCGGCCTTCTGGGGCACCAGAATGTTGTTTTGCCCGCTCGCTGGTGGTCGACCAAGGCCAGATTGGCCGATGTATCTCCCGCAATGGCCGTTTCTTCCGTTTCACGATCGACATCTTCACCCACGTCTGGACGCGCCCTTCGGTGGGCCAGCCGGCTTTTGCTGGTGGCAGGGTGGTTTTTCGCCGCCTTGGCCTTGTCCACCTTTGACGGCGCCGATTGGCCCAGTCACGCGGTGGCCATCCATTCCGCCGAGGTCGCCAACTACGGCGGGGCCGTGGGGGCCTTGTTGGCGTACTGGCTCTATCACCTTGTCGGGCTGAGTAGTTGGATCCTCCTTGTGGGCTTGGGGGCCTGGTTGGGATTGGAGCTCTTCGAGCGCGGGCCATCGCACCCCACGCTGCGAATGGTTGGTGTGTTGCTGGCGATGGCGGCCTTCTCAACCATGCACGCCCTGATATTGCCCGAATCACTCGGGCTCGCTGGCGCCCCCGGTGGATTGATCGGCCACACCTTTGCAGGCTTGCTTGCTCCGGCGCTGGGCACCTTCGGCGCCACCGTCATCGCGTTGGCCACCTTCCTCGCTGGACTGGTGGTCGCCGCCGACGAATTGATGCTGGCGCTGCCCGGACAACTCTGGCGTGGTGCCAAGCGTCTGGCTGAAGGCTCGCCGCGCCCCAACGGGCAGTTGCTCCGCCGCTTGACCACCCGGCCTGAACGTGCGGCTCGCGCTGCGGTCCTCAAACCTGCGGTCGAAGAAGACCTCGAGCAGGATGAGGCCGACGACTACGAATACGAGGATGAGTACGACGACGCTGAGGACGAAGAAGAGGATGACGAGTACGAAGAAGAGGATGACGAGTACGAAGAAGATGAAGAAGAGGATTTCGTTGAACTCGAGGCTGAAGAAGAGCCCGAGGAACCTCGTCGCAAGCTGACCAAGAAGGAACTCGCTGAGAAGATCGCCAAGATCCCCGGCAAGTTCTTGGGAGGCGCCAAGAGCGAAGCCACCGACGCCGATCTGCATCGCGAATCGTACGAGGGCTACGAATTCCCCTCGGTGGAGCTACTCGAATCAGCAGAGAGCGACTTCTCCAGCAAGATCGAAGTCATGGCCCGCGAACAGGCCCATGTGCTTGAGGAAACGCTCAACACCTACGACATCGAAGCGGAAGTCACCGAGATCGAATCGGGCCCGACCGTCACGCTGTACTCCGTGCGACTGGCACCAGGAACTCGCGTGTCACGCATCAAGTCGATCGATCAGGACATCGCCCGCGAGCTGGGCGCTCAGAACATCCGCATCGTGCCCAACACCGCCGGACGAAACACGGTCGGCATCGAAGTTCCCAACCTCACCCGTGAGAAGGTGCGGCTCAAGGAACTCATCAGTTCTGGCGCCGCCAAGGACATGGTCCTGCCCATGTTCTTGGGCAAGGACTCCAGCGGCG
>JAKVBU010000061.1 GCA_022446885.1 Phycisphaerales bacterium
CACCGGAGTCAAAGGTGAGGCGCCCGCCGGTAACGGTCGCGCGGGCTTCATCGTCGCCCGGATTGCGGCGGTTGAAGTAGTAGCTTCGGAGTTCGAGCTTCGCGGTCGCATTCGCGAGGAAGTCACCGCGCTCGGCAAGTCGGGCCTGCAGCCGCCTGGCGAGAACGCGCGTCTCTGACTCCGGCGCATCGAAAGCCGCATCGAGGGGGCCGCGCGCCTCTGTAGCCGTTCGCGGTACTGGCGCTTCGTGGTTGATGTACTCGGCAGCGTTCGCAGCGCGGATGACCGCGAGCGCGATGGCGATCGCCATCGCGAACGAGGCACGAGCTGAGCGTCTGATCATGATTACCTCTTTGCAGAACGCTCGGTCTGCTCCTGTGGGCTCATTCTGGCTGGCATGCCCCCATGGTGCCGCGGGTGCCCTGGCGCCAGGGGGGGGCGACGCGCGAGCGAAGGGTCCTAGGCTGATCTTGCGCCAGGGCGCGCTGGCCCGGAACCCCGCTGCCCAAGCGGAACGCAGGAGACGCTTCCACATGACGACTGCTGTACGGCTCACTTCGTCTACGGATTGGTGCTAGCTTCAATCGCGGGGATCACCGAGGGAGCAGCGCGGCCGTGGAACCTGAAGTCCTGCAGGTCAAACCGATGGACATGCTCTCGATGGCCGTGATCGTGCTGTTCGTCGGCGTATATCTGAACGACCGGATTCACTTCCTGAAGGACAACTACATCCCGCCCGCGGTAACCGGCGGCTTGTTGTTCGCGATCGGCACCATGGCGCTCTACAACTTTGCCGACGTGCAGGTCGAGTTCGACATGCGCATGCGCGATTTACTCCTTCTCGTGTTCTTTTCCACGGTGGGGCTGTCAGCCCGGATCAGTACGCTCGCGGCGGGCGGCAAGGCGCTGTTCGTGCTGGCACTCACCGCCGGCGTATTTCTGTTTCTCCAGAATGCGGTTGGCGTCGGGCTCGCCATGGCCTTTGGCGCGCACCCCGCCTATGGCCTCATGGCTGGCAGCGTTGCCTTCGCGGGGGGGCATGGAACTGCCATCGCCTGGGGCGAAGCGGCAGAGCGCGCCGGTCTGGAAGGCGCCAGCGGGCTCGGCCTTGCCTTTGCCACCTTTGGCCTCGTCTCCGGCGGCCTCGTCGGTGGACCGATCGCGAAGCGCTTGATGGACCGCAACGGCATTACGGGTCCCGGCTTGGGCGCGGCTGAACCGGAAGCCGAAGCAGATCTCCAGGGGCCCCAGGACGACTGGTTGCTCACGGTGCTTGGCGCCTTGCTCATCCTCGCTCTGTGCGTGAGCGTGGGTGACCTGGTCAACCGGGCTCTCGCTGGCGGTGGTCTGCGCCTGCCGGGATTCCTGACCTCCATGTTCGTGGGCATTGTGATCACCAATATCTTCGATTGGTTTGGTCGGCCGCTTCATGGCGGCACGATAGACAAGTTCGGGACAGTCGCTCTCCATGTGTTCCTGGCCATGAGCATGATGGCGATTCAGCTCTGGACCCTTGGCAGCGCGGCGCGGGCCATGGCAGTGGTGCTGTTCTTTCAGGTGCTGCTCATGACCGGCTTCGCCATTTATGTCGTCTACCGGATCATGGGCAGGGACTACGATGCCGTGGTCATGTCCACGGGCTTCGCGGGTCTGGGACTTGGCGCGACCCCGGTGGCCATCGCCAATATGAATGCGGTGACAGGACGCTACGGGCCCTCGACGAAGGCGTTCCTGGTGGTGCCGCTGGTGGGCGCATTCTTCATCGATCTGCTCAACGCCGGGACGATCAACTTCTTCATCAGCCTTATGAAGCGCTTCCTGCTCTGATCTCCGGCCCTTGACCGTCGTCGGGTCGACGTCCAGGTGATTGTGTGGCGCTGGTGATCTTGTTCCGCATGTGCGAGCCGAGCCTCGCGCGGTGAGCGTTCCTCCCGCACGCGCTCGAGACGGCGGAGTGTTCCCTTCGCAGATCGCGTCGGGTGCGCTCGATAAGCGGCATCTGCTCGTGGATACTGAAGTCGGGGTGGGGAGCTATGAATCGCTTGGAATGCTCAGGGGCAGCACGGGCCGCGACCGCCGTGCGCGGTAGCGGAAGGCTCAGGTAGTGGCTGAACAACCCGAGCAGCAGCTCAATCGCCGCACGCTTGCAGCCTATTCGGGCATCACGATACCCATGGCCGCCATGGGCATGCCGATCGCTGTGTATCTGCCACGCTTCTATTCCGAGGGCCTGGGCCTTTCGCTGGTGACGGTGGGCACCATCTTCACGATGGCTCGGATCTGGGACGTTGTCACCGACCCGATCATGGGTATGTTGATCGACAGATTCGATACGCGGTGGGGGCGACGCAAACACTGGATCGCGATTTCCATCCCCCTGCTCGTGCTCTCCGTCTGGATGGTATTCATCCCTGACCCAGCTGATGTCTCGGGGCTGTACCTGGCCTTCTGGCTCATCCTGCTTTACGTCGGCTATACGATGCTCGCCATCAGTCATCAGTCCTGGGGGGCCGAGCTCGCTCGCTCCTATGACGATCGCTCGCGCTTGTTCGGGTGGCGTGAAATCTTCGTGATCGGCGGCATGACCGTCGTGCTGGCGATTCCTGCTGCGATGGAGCTCTCTGGTCAAACGGGGCAGGAAAGCAAGGTCGCCTCCATGGGTTGGTTCTGCTTGATGCTGTTTCCGCTGCTGG
>JAKVBU010000062.1 GCA_022446885.1 Phycisphaerales bacterium
GGGGCGACCGTCAGCTGAGACGAAGACAGCATCAGAGATGTCACCGTCGATGCCGTCACAGTTGGCGTCGATGCCCTCGGCATCAGGCCAGTCTTCGTCCTGACACTCGAACTCGCAGCCGTTCTCTTCGAGGCCGTCGCGATCTTCAAAGCCCTCGAGGCAGGTGTCGAGTCGGCAGTTACCACCGAAGCAGACTGCAGTCGCTCCGTCACGCTCGCAGGCCTGGTTGCACCCACCGCAGTGCTCCAGGCTCACGTCGAAGTCGAAGACCTCATCCACCTGGCCGTCACAGTTGTTATCGATGTTGTCGCAGACCTCGACACCGCCGTTCGTCAGCGCGCAGCTGTACTCACAGCCGTTCTCCAGAATCCCGTCGATGTCGTAGAAGTTCTCCTGGCACTGGGCGATGCGGCAGGCGCCGGTGACGCAGCGGTTGAAGGCGTTGGGCAGGGCACATGCGTTCCCACACCGGTTGCAGTTGTCGACGTCGGAGAGCAGGTTGAAGTCTTCGTCGGTCTGCCCATCACAGTCGTTGTCCACCTCGTCGCAGATCTCAACGCCACCGTTGCTCGACACACAGGCATATTCACAGCCATTGTCCAGCCGACCATCGATGTTGAAGAAGCCCTCGTTGCAGGCCGCGAGTACACACCCGCCACCCTCACAGGCAGAGGCAGCGTTGGCGAAGAAGCACTGGTTCCGGCACTGACCACAGTTCTGCACGTCCGAGGTCAAATCGAAGTCCTCGTCGGTTCGAGCGTCACAGTCGTTGTCCACCTCGTCACAGGCCTCGGCACCATTGTTGGTGAGCACACAGGCATACTCGCAGCCATCGTCGACGCTGCTGTTGGCATCGAACCAGCCCAGCTGACACGACTCGAGCTGGCAATCACCAGCGGCACACTGCGGGTTGGCGTTGGCGAAGGCACACACCGCATTGCAGGTGCCACAGTGATCGAGGCTGATCTGCAGATCGAAGTCCTCGTCGGTCTGCCCATCACAGTCGTTGTCCACCTCGTCACAGGCTTCGACCCCGCCATTGCTCGGCGCGCACTCGAACTCGCAACCGTTGGCCAGCTCGCCATCGAGATCGCCCCATCCCGCGACGCACGCTTCGATGGCGCAAGCACCCTCGGCGCACACCGGCATAGCCTGAGGAAAATCGCAGGCGTTGTTGCAGGCGCCGCAATGGGCCACATCTGTCTGGACGTCGAAGTCCTCGTCGGCCTGCCCGTCACAGTCGTTGTCCACCTCGTCGCAGGCCTCTACGCCTTCCTGGGTGATCACGCAAACGTACTCACAGCCGTTTTCGACGATGTCATCGTTGTTGTGGAAGCCCTCTTCGCAGGGCCCAAGCAGACACTGACCCGCCTCGCAGAGGCCTTCAGCATTCTCGTAGGCACACACATTGCCACAGAACCCGCAGTTGGCATTGTCAACCTGGAGATCGAAGTCGTCGTCGGCTGTGCCATCACAATCGTTATCGAGTCCGTCACAGCTGAGCTCGGCGGGACTCTCGTAGACCTCAGGGTAATTGCAGGCCCAGTCGCCCTCCAAACAGATCACCACGCTGCCGAGGCAGACCCCGTCGCTGAGACAGATCATGTCTGCAGGGGGCGTGGTCAGCGACTCTGGCTCGTCCACCAGGGAGTTGCAGTTGTTGTCGCGCCCATCGCACAGCTCCGGTGCCCCCTCGTGAGTCAGGGGATCATTGTCGTTGCAGTCGAAGCCCAGGCAATCATCGCCATCGCCATACCCATCGCCATCAGCATCGGTGCACGGCGCACAGGCCCGCTCCACAGGCACACACTGGCGGAAGGTCAAGCCGGCATCCCCTACCCCCGCGTCGAGATCCTCGTTCTCATCAGCGATCTGACGTCCGATGACATCGACACACTCGTAACCATCAGGGCAGACATCTGTGCGGGAGCAGTCCTCACCACACCAGGTGCTCAAGCCAATTTGCAGGCAGAGATCTTCATTGTCGTCACACTCTCGATCCGAGGCGCACCGACGACAGAGGTCTGGGCGGTCAGCGAGACAGTAAAAGTCGCGATCAGCGCCATCAGAATCAACGGGGGTACACTCAAAGCCTTCCGGACACTCACCGCCCACACAGCGCTCAGTGCACACCTTTCCGCCAGCCGGGGCTTCGATGCAGAAGCCTGAAGCACACTCAGCCCCACTGCGACACGGATCACCGAAGGCGCCGAGCATCGCAGCATCGGGCCTGAACACAAGCGAGGCATCAGGTCTGAGGGGTGGACCCGTGTCTTGGGGGGCCATGGCGTCCGTGTCGGAGGCACCCACAGGATCTCCCCCATCTGCACAGCCAAAGAGCACCATCAAACTCAGGGACGCACAGGCCCCCCATACGTGGCGACGTTTCAACATTGGGTACCTCGTTCAAATGCTCGGCGATCACGGTAGCAAGGGCCTGATCTCAAAAGAAGGGTACAGACAGACCCACTGCTCAAGCAGATCTTCATTTGTGCCCTGCGACCCTGACGTGCCGCTGGTCTTTAACGTTTGGATCGCTGTGGGGGACGTCGCTATTCCACGACAAAGTACATGATGGCGCCAAAGAGGGCCGCACCCACGATGGCGAGGGCAATG
>JAKVBU010000063.1 GCA_022446885.1 Phycisphaerales bacterium
AGAACCGTCTGAGGTGCGGCGGTTCCACTCGGAGGCGGCCCCAGCATGGGCCTCAGGGACACTCGGGTACCGCCCAGGCTCTGAGCGAAGACCGCAGCCTGTGCACTCCACCCAATGACGCCGAAGGTTATCAGACCCGAACACCGCTCGCGCACCACAGCACGGGCAGGGTTTCAGGGTGGGGATGTTCATAGGACCCCCTCGTCACGTAGGCGGTCTGGTGGGGACCGCAGTGGAGCAGTGTCCGCCAAATCAATCCGAGACCATAGTTCCAGGCTACCGGCAGTCTCGTACTTGAGCATGTGTAGGCGACTGTCGACCTCTTCGAGCAGGTCTGCCATGGTCCAGCCATTAAAAGGGCCACAGTCACAGCTATCTATGAACCCGCTATCGCCATTCTCCCATTCGTACACCAGCACCCGACCGCTCACCCGTATTGACGCTTCTACGCAAGGCAAATAGTCGCCGACATCAGGCTCTAGTCGCGTAAATCGGCCGTCGCCATCATCTCGCCATTGCGAGCCCTCAGGGATGGGCCCAAGGCGCTCCAGCCAATCGGGGCAGTATCTGGGGATAGGGCCACTCATCACTCACCTCCCCACACCGGCACCCAGCACCGGCGCTCTGCGTCTCCGTCCAAAGTCATCAAGGCCCGCAGCCAATCGGGCACGTTGTCGGGTTTGGCGTACTGGTTCTTCATGAATCGCCCCGCCCCGTAGCAGCGCGCACCGAGGGTGCTCAGCATCTCGGGGGTGAAGCTCTTACGCCCCAAGACCTCCTCACTCCACACGCTCACCGGCACCAGCCACCAGAAGTCACCACCACCCACGTCCACCACCTCGGCGTAGAAGCGAGCGTCGTCGGGGTTGCTGAGATACCAGAGCGTGCGCCCCTTCTCGTCGGTGCTCTCGACCCATTGAAGCTCGCTCATGGCTCCTCCGCCCACTCTCTGCTGATCAGGGGTGAGGTGTCGCCCATGTAGCCCTCACACATCCACAGAGCGCCGCCCTGTTTCTTGGTGACGTTGTGGGCGTGAGTCAGGTCGACCCAGCTCTCATCGAACCAGCACTCGACCTTCAAGACCTCGGGCAGGTGGATCAGTCTGGGCAGCCCGTCGTGCTTGTCCTCAGGCTCGCCATGCAGCTCCGCGGTGCACACGTCGGTGGTGAGCCGCACCCGGAAGGGCTCACCGTCGCTCATGATTGACCACTGGCCCCTACAGAACAGCAGTGACATCGCTCACCCCCCAGCCGGTGCATCGGAGGGGTCAGGGCCCATCACGTCCACCATCTCGGCGATCTCCCACACCCGCTTCGCCAGCGCCTTGTCGCCCTTGGGGTTGTGCCCCTCCTGCGACAGCAGAGCGTGCAGCGCGACGGCGGCGAACATGTCCTCGCGGGTGATGCCCTCGGGCACCGGGCTCAGGTCTCGCTCGACGTTGCCCAAGGTGAGGGGCTCGGCGGGTCCATGTTGGCGTCGAGACACCTCCTTGCGGATCTCTTTCAGTCTCTGGTTGGCGTTCTGAAACTCAGCCACCATCTTCGGGCGGTTGGGGTCGGCTCTTCCGGTCATCTTGAATTGCTCGTTGAGTTCCCTGACGCGGTCTCCCAGCTGCTGCCGGAGGGTGATCAACTCTTCATCGGGGGTGTTCGAGTAGATGCCTTTGACACTCATGTCGTACGTCTCCATGGCCATGTGATGGCCAAAATATTCCTAGAAGTATTCCGAGGTGAGGGGACTGTCTCAGTTGCTCTTCGGGGCGCCGCGGACCACGAGCCAGCCATCACCGAGCTGCTCGCGTGTGTAGGCGATCATGTCCTCGACGAGCTGGTGCATGACCTCGCCCAGGTTGCGGGGCTCGATGGTGAAGAAGACCTTATCCTCGACGAGCTGGGACTCGATGCGCACCTGCAGCCGGTACAGCGTCTCCACGCCGATGATGATCGGGAGATCGATCTCGAAGAGTCGGTCCATCTCCACGACGCCGTTCTCGGTCTTCTGCCCGCGCTGACGGATGACGCGAATGGCGATCTGCTCGCCGTTGTCGAGGTTGCCGTCGTACTGGATCTGCTGATTGACGGCGAAGTTCTTCACCGCGGCGATCATCGAGCGCGTCACCACCTGGTGGCGGTGGTCTTCGATGAAGTTGCGCAGGTCGATGTGGCTGAACTTCCCACGCTTGAAAGCCTGCTCCCACTCCTTGAAGGCGTCGGTCTTCTGGGGGGTGAAGTCCACCCGATCCCGGTCCACCTCATTGCGATCCCCAGTGCGGTCATGGAGCACTGCGACGAAGCCATCCTCGGAGCAGAAGACGGTGGTGTGCTCGGCCTCGCCGTGGCGCTTCAAGTACGAGATGAGGCTGTCGACGTCGGTGAGCTGGTGGCGCTTGGCCGGGCCTCGGGTGTCGAGCTCCTCGATGTCGTAGCCATCGCGCTTGAGGAAATGCAGGACGCTGTTCCCGCCGAGCTCCACCGAGGGGGGCGTGAGCTTGAGCAGGTGGTTGAGGGCTTCTTTGATGTTGGTGGTCACGGATCTATCTCCAGTGTGTGTTGATGCTCTATGTGATGTGTGTTGGGTGTCTGAACAGGCTCAGCGGATGGGGCTCACGCT
>JAKVBU010000064.1 GCA_022446885.1 Phycisphaerales bacterium
ATGGTGGGGCTGCTGTCGTTGTGGGAGTAGAGCCCGCCGCCGACGTCGGCCGTGTTGCCCGAGATCGTGCAGTCGGTGATGGTGGGGCTGCTGACGTCGTCGAAGAAGATCCCGCCGCCGAAACTAGCGGCGTTGCTCGAGATCGTGCAGCCGCTGATGGTGGGGCTGCTGTTGTCTTTCAAGTAGATCCCGCCGCCGCGGCCAGGGGCGATGTTGCCCGTAATTGTGCAGCTGCTGATGGTAGGGCTGCTGTTGTTGGTGCAGTAGATCCCGCCGCCGTGGAGGGATGATCCTCCAGTAATCACCAGGTCCTTGATCACGGTTCCGGATGTTTCGTCGGTTTGGAACACGAACACGCTGCCACCCTGCTGGGCATCGATGGTCACATCCAGGTTGCCACTGGCACTACCAATGGTGATGGCCTTGCCGTTTGGGTCGAGGTTGGCCTCGTCATACGTACCCGCTGCAATGGCAATGACGTCGCCATTGACCGACGCATTGATCGCCGCCGCAATGGTGGGCTGATCGGCGGGCACGTTGATGGTGTCACCAAAGGTGGTCCCAGCAAGCACCAGGCTCGCAACGATTGCACAGATAACTCTCATGGATCTCTTCTCCTGATGGCCCAGGTGGGACCAGGACCCATTCTGGCGGATACCGCGGGGGGGATCAATGCCCATGACGGGAGATCCTGGCCCACCACGCCCCGATGGGGCAGGAGGGCCGGGCTTGGAAAGGAAACAGGCCGCCCCCCATAGAAGGAGCGGCCTGTGAAATGTTGAAGGAAGTGGGGGGCGTGGGGGATTACGGGCAGGGTTCCCCGTAGTAGCCCAACAGGATGAGCAGGTCATCCACTGTGGTTTCGCCATCCTCGTTGAGATCGCCGCCATCGCTGGATCCGAATGCGGCCAGTAAGGCCAGCAGGTCATCCACACCGACTTCGCCGTTGCCATCGAGATCGCCGGGGCAGTCCTCGCAGTCATCGCAGGCGTCTTCAACGCAATTGCCGCCGCCATCAGTCCACGTACCGCCGTAGATCTGACCCGGCGTCTCGTTACCACACACGGTGGTGTTGGTCAGGGTCACATCCCACTGTGGACTCAGGTCGATGCCACCGTTGTTGCCGCTATTGCCGGTAATCGTGCAATCGACGAAGTGGGCGGTGCCTCCAATGGAGGTATCTCCATCGGAGTTGCTGCCAAGAAAGAAGTGCACGCCGCCATTACCGCCACCCCATGGGAACGAGCCGTAGTTGTTGTCAATGACGCAATTGGTCACCGTAATGTTGCTGGGTGGATGCCCACTCCAATCCACAAACCCCAAGCCACCGAGGTAATACGACGTGCTGTCGATGATCAGGCAGTCCTCCAGGGTGCCCTGGAAGTTGCCCATCCGCAGTGAGGTGCAGCTGTAGTACGTGCCCTCGAAGATGCAATTCCTGATGTACCCAGTGCCGTAGTTCAGAGCAACGCCACCACCCTCAGATGGGAAGTGTCTGAAGTGCACGTTCTCGATGATCATCGGGTGCTCCTGGGAATCCGAACCCTGGATGTAGATGCCCTCGAATTCGGAGCCCTCGCCATCGAGGATTGTTGCGGGGGTGCCATCGGCATTCGTTTCACCGATGATCGATACCGCCATCTCCTCAGTCACCAATGCCTCCTCGTCAAGATCCGCCAACGCATAGGTGCCCGCCGCGATGGCGATCGTGTCGCCGTTGGCGAGTTCTTCCCATGCCGCCTCAAGAGTCGGATACTCACTGGGCACATGCAAAATGCCGTCGGCATCGCGGCACCAATCGGGCACACCATCGGCATCCTCGTCCAGGCAGTTACCAAAGGCGCATGAGTCTTCATCCAGTTCGACCGGTCCTGAAACCTGGACCGGTACATTGCCGCAGATGATCGAGTTGACCACCGTCGTCTGGCCGGGCAACGTCGCATGATGAATGCCGCCGACGCCGTTGCTGGCTGTGTTTTCGTTGATGACGCAGCCAACCAACGACGGTTGGCAGCCATCGAAGTACCCATTGCTGGAGCTGAACATTCCGCCTCCGTCTTGGGCCTCGTTGCCGATGATCGTGCAGTCAATCAACTTGACGTCTGCCCTGGCCCACGGGGCGCCCTCCGCGAGGTGGATGGCAAACACGCCGCCACCGTTGCCGGTGCAGCTGTTCTGCGTGATCGTGCAGTTGCGAAAGATGGGGCTGCAGGTCTGGATCGAGACGCCGCCGCCATTGCCACTGACAGATCCGCCGGTGATGACCATGGTGTCAAAGACGACCAGTCCAGGTATGCCTGGAGGGGGATGTGTAACCCCGACCATTTCAAAGACGCGTCCTTGCTGCTGGGCGTCAATCGTGACGGCAGGTGTACCATCGGCGTTGGCTTCGCCGCGAAGAGTGATATTGGCCGCGCCGACGGCCAGATCGGCTTCGTAATACGTGCCCGCGGCGATGTTGATGATGTCACCTGCGACAGCCGCGTCGATTGCTTCGGCGATGGTGAGGTAGTCCCCGGGGACCTGGAGCGTCGCGCCACCAGCGTTGATGGAGATG
>JAKVBU010000065.1 GCA_022446885.1 Phycisphaerales bacterium
GGAGAAAGTATGGCAGAAGAAGCTATGCAATAAATGGCCCGCCAACTCCAGGCACAGCAAGTGCAAATACAGCAGGTTACCATACAAGTTCAACAAGGCCAGAACCCGATCGACGGCGCCGACTGTCACCTCGTCATCGTCGACGAGGCCAACAAGTACGCCGACGATCTCGTCTTCAAGCACTGCAACGACCGCGTGCGCAGCTGGGCCACCGACCTGATGGGTAACCTCCACCCTCCGGGCCTCGTGGTCAACGGTCGACCCAGCGGCATCCCATGGTGGCCGAGGGCCATGCAGGACCTGCTCGACAAAGCCGAGGAGCAGGCCGCCGCGAAGGGGAAGCCGTGCGAGGTGCGCGGGCGTGTGCTCCATGTGAAGAGCTACACCAACGCCATGCATGTTGGCACCGACTACTACGCCCGCCAGGCCGCCGCCCGCACTGCTGGTGAGTACAAGGCCATGATCGAGGGCGGCACCTTCCCAGCGCCCGATCGTCTTTTCGGTGAGTGGTCAGACGAGTATTGGCCCGCCGGCAACGTCCTCGCCGGCTGCAAGGCAGAGCCCGACCGTCACACGTACATCTCCATCGACCCTGGCATCGGCTGGCCCGCCGCCGCTGTATTCCAGCGCGTGGAGCGGGAGCACCCCGTCATCGGCACCGTCGTCCTTCATGTCCTTGTGGGCGTTGTCACTGTGGAGTCGAAGACCCGCCCGTACTTCCTCGAGGAGATACGCAAGGAGTGGTGGCCCCGGGCCTACGAGCACCTTGCCCCGCCTGAGATCCCCCTACGCCTCGACGAGGCCGCCCTCGATCCTCGAGGTGGGCGCAAGCGCTCTGACGACACCGGGTTCACCGCCGAGGACGACATCCGCAACCCACCCCCTGGTGATGGGAGCCTGCAGCCGTTCGACACACCCGGCCTGGGCCTTCAGTGCCTCTACGACTACGGCCCCAGCCCAGAGCTGAAGGTGTCGAGGGTACAGCGCGCCATCTGCTCTGGGAGGGAAGGGATCCGGCGCTTCGTGGTGTCAGAGGAGCTGCATGAGCGTGAGCTGGCGGCCAACCCCACCGATCGCGGATGGCGTCACACTCAGCTGAGCTACAAGATGGACAAGCGCACAGGGTTGCCGAAGAAGGGCGGCGTCGGGGATCCCTCGGGTGTTGCCGACGGTGTGGCGGAATACTTCAGCAACTTCGCCGCGAACCTGCATGTGTTCGAGGGCCTGCGCACTGATGATCTGGGCGTCGATGAGGTGGACGCATGGAGCCCCTACATCTCGGAGCCCGGCACCTTCCGTTGAGCCTCAGGCCGCCGCCTGCGCCTTCTGCTCTGCCTGACAGTCGGGGCAGACCGTCTCACCCGATCTACGACCCACCCATCCAGCATTTCTCGCGAGGGCGAATGCCTGCCTACGGGCCTCGTGTGTCTCTGCGCATGGGTCAGATGCAGGCCCCAGTGCACCACACTGAGAACACTGAACAGTGACCACGTTTTTCCTTACGTAATTCATCTGTTTCGCCATGGCTCAACTCCTGCCGTCTACCGTCATGGTCTACCAATGATATACTAATGGAAGGGCTGATGCATCTCTGGGTAGAATTCGCCCGTGCTCTACCCACGTACCATCACTGAAGAGGAGCGGCGGCGGCGCCAGGACCCCCTGGATGCGCCCTACGACGCTCCCCAGGGCCGCGCCGGTCACCCTGTGCGCAATGGTCGACCCACGGGCTACGAGCACAGCCCCAAGCTCCAGGGCTCTCGCTTCCCGCGCATTGCTCGCCGGATGCTCTCCACCGAAGTGGCAATCTCTGGGCCGTGGTTCCAGATGTGGTCCGCGATGATGTCGGGCAACTGGGGCATCACCTACAACGACAACACCAGTCGTGAAGCTCTGGAGTGGGCTGAAGAGGCCTTCGGCAAGACGGGGGAGACCGATGGGCGTCTGACCGCGCCGCTCTCGACCATCGTGGGGCAGGCGCTGCTCCACGTGCCCTATGGCTTCGCGGTGCTTTCTGATGACTGGTATCAGGCCGATGGCCGCTACTGGCTCGGTGGCCTCGAGCATCGGGTGCCCGACTCGATCCACGGGTGGGACGTTGATGATCGCGAGCGTCTCGTGGGTGTGGTGCAGCGGGAGACGGGGACGTGGTCCTGGGGCAATGCTGACCGCTCTCGGCTGTATATCGACGCCAACGCCTGCGTATACCTCGTCAACCGTCCCGAGGCCTCCACCGATCTGATGGGCAAGGCGTTGCTTCGTCCGCTGTGGTCGCTGTGGGAAGACCTGATGGAGGCCCGTGACAACGGCCGTAAGGCGGACAGGCGGTGGGCTGCAGCGACTCCTCGACGGCGCACGAACTTCGAACTCGCGAAACAGTTGCAGCTCAACACTACACCGTACAGATCGGGTGTTCAGAAGGCTGGTGAGCCCCAGAAATCCATCCTCCAGTATGAGCAGGAGAAGATGGACGAGCAGCTCAAGAACCTGCGCTTCGAGG
>JAKVBU010000066.1 GCA_022446885.1 Phycisphaerales bacterium
CGGTCAGCGCAATGCTCAGGCTGGTGGCTACGGCTTCACCGTCGACTCGAGCCAACCCCACCCGAACGTGTGGCGCATCCGACTCGAGCCCGCCATAGAGTTCGACGAGCGCCTGGTAGACTTCGTGCTCACGGGCAACCTGGGCTCCGACGGCAGCACCCAGTCCGCTCAGCTCACTGCGGAGTTCAACGGCCGTGATCTCGCTTACATGCGCACCGCCGACGGTGCCATCGCCAATGGCAACGCTCAGCCCCGCTCTGATCCGCCTGTGCTCCACATGCTGGTGCCCTCTGATCCCGAGCAGGCCGGGCAGGTGAACTACGGCATCAACCGCGATAGCGTGACCATCACGGCGAACGGCATGAAGCTGCCCCTGACCATGTACGTGGCCCTGAGCTACGTCGAGGCCCCAGAGCCGGTGGTGAACGCAGTGCTCACCGATGTGGAGCTGCGGGCGAGCCCTGGCGGTGAGGACGCCCCCCGCTTCGGCAACTTCGAGCTGTCCGTCACCGAGCAGCCCGCAGAGTAGAGCCTCCCTGACGGCACTCCACGCCGTCTCCGAGCGCCCCCACTCCACCCTCACGCACGAACATGCCCATGAACGTCTTCATCGAGCCCTCTGGGCGTCTGATCGAGCCCTTCCTCGACTCCCCAGGTGCATCTCCAATACAGGGGATCGAGCTTCATGCGTGGCAGGCCCGGGCCTTCCGTGAGGCGGGGCTCGCCGTCGTGGAGTCTCCAAAGCCGCCGTGTCTGGTGGTCCCTGACACGGTGTTGATCACCAGCTCCGGGGTCCAGCGTTTCATCGAAGGGTGCGCGGGCAAGAACGGGGTGTTGGTGCTGAAGTCGTCGGTTTTCGGCGAGCAGACCGTGCCAGTGCAGCCGCACGTAACCCCTGTTGAGGCGGGCTGGCGCTTCGAGAAGATCCGGTGCCTGTTCTCTGAGGGCGAGTGCGCCGACGTGCTCTTCGATCCCGAAGAGAAGATCATCTCGACACCTACGCCGGAGTACTACATCGGCATCAGCGAGATGAAGATGGGGATCCCCAAGCACCCGGTGATGACCTTGCATCACTGGGTGCACATCTTGTGGGCCAACCAGCTGATGGGCGGCTGGGAGGCCCTGGCCACGCCCATGTGGAAGTGGGTGGTCCGGGGACTGTGGGCGGCGGTGCGATCGCGCTCGATGAACAAGTGGAAGGTGCTCGGCAAGATGAACGTCATCGGCCGGGGCTGTGACATTCACCACACCGCGGTGGTGGAGGGCTGCAAGATTGGCGACGGAGCCTCCGTCGGCCCTCACTGCTTTGTGCGGGCGAGCACCATCGGCGCCGGGAGTACCCTCATGGCGGGGGCCCAGGTAGAGCTGTCGGTCCTCGGAGAGCGCTGCATCGTCACCCAGCAGACAGTCCTCAAGTCATGTGTGCTTTATCCTGAGGCGGTGGCGAGTCAGTATCTCATGCAGCTGTGCGTGCTGGGCCGGCAGGTGGTCACCACCGGCGGAGCCTTCACGATGGATCTCAACTTCGAGGGGGACATCCGCGTCCCCCTGGACGGAACGCTGCACTCCAGCGGACAGCGGGTCCTCGGTGGGGCCTTTGGGCATCGGTGTCGCATCGGCACCGGTTTCTGGATGGCCAGCGGGCGCATGGTGCCCAATGACTACTTCTTGATCCGAGATCCATCTCAGGTGCTGGCGAAGCTCCCCCCCGATCTTCAGGACCAGGGACCCCTGAAGGTCGCCGGTCGGTTCCTCGAGCCCCTCACGCTTCAGGCGCCGAAGAGTCAGCCGGCGGCTTCTGAGCAATCATGATCTGATGCCCGGTGACGCCCAGCAGCTGCATGATGGCCTGACTGGGGATCTCCACCAACACATAGAGCACCATCAACATCAGAAGAATCAGCAGGTCGAAGGGTGTACGCCAGGAGGGCGGCGAGCCTGGCGGCGGTGACTTGAGCACCCGGCCGAGCCAGATGCCCAGGCTGGCCACTCCCTCGAAGGGGTAGAACATGCTCTGGCGGTGCTTGATCGCGGTGAAGCCCGCTGCCTCGAAGGCCGCTCGGAGGCTCTTGGGTGTAAAGTGAGACAGGTGCTGAGGGATCAAGAGCGGCAGCCAGGCGGTCCGGAACACCCGACGCCAAACACCATTGAAGTCGGGCACCTCGACGACGCACAGTCCTCCCGACTCGAGGGCCTCGCGGGCCGCTGCGAGTGCCTCTACGGGTTGGTGTGTGTGCTCAAGAGACTGAAAAAACGTGATGACGCTGAAGTGCTCGTCGGGATAACCGGCCTCTTCGAGGCGTCCAATCTTGTAGTCGGTTTGATCGGTATCCACGGCGTCTCTGATGCTGTCCGCGTCGAGATCGATGCCGCTGGTCTCACACCCTGTCACTTCACGGGCCACCCTGAGGAACCCGCCATAGCT
>JAKVBU010000067.1 GCA_022446885.1 Phycisphaerales bacterium
CAGTGTTCCGGAATTGTCGGTTCCTGGACAACGTTTCGTTGTTGCACGGTGGGGCCATTGCCATCGAGCATGGGGTCTCGGCGGAAGTCGACTTGTCCGAGTTCAGGGGGAATATCACGTACGCCAATGGTGGCGGCATCAGTCTCATCGGCGGTGTCATGGATGTTCGGGACACGCAGTTCGTCGGCAACCAGGCGAATGGCGGAACGGGTACTGGTGGTGGTGCTTCGGTTGAACAGGGGCTCATGATCGTTGAGGATTGCGGATTCGAGACGAATACGGCGTATCTCGGCGGGGCCCTGTATGGCAGCACAAGTGCCGTGGTCACCGTGACGGGGTCAAGCTTCTGTGGCAGCGAGGGCGGTCATGTCCACGGGAATGTGGATCTTGTGCCGGGGTCAGGCAACTGCAACGTGTTTGACTGCTCAATGCCCTGCCGAAGCGACATCAACGGTGACGCGAGGACGGGCATCGATGATCTGCTGCTGGTGGTTGATCAATGGGGTCAGTGCCCGGACCTGACCCAGGACTGCAGCGCGGATATTGACGTCAGCCATCGAGTGGATGTCGAGGACATGCTCGAGGTCATGGCCGGCTGGGGCGAGTGCGTACAGTGAGAATGATGCCGGATCGGGCTGCTGGGCAGGCGGCCAGGGGCGGCTGCTGTACCGCCCCGGATCGGCCTGGCGAAATATTGGCTCGCACCGAATCTGGCTGTAAATGAATGTAGGAAAATCGTTTAGCGAATGTGGGCCCGGTCGCAGCCCGCTTCCCCTGCTTGCCTGGCCTTCCATCTGCCAACCTGAGTGTTGCGGCAAGCGTCCGCTGTGGCCTATAACCAGTGGCGTTGCAGTCACTTGTGGGCCGTGCTGATCAGATGCCAGCCGAGCGGTGTCTACCGGTGGGGAGGGGCATGTGATGAGATTCACAGATGCAGTTGTCATGTATTGCCGTGTCGTTACGGCACTGCTTGCTTGTCTTGGATCGTCCGTGGGCTTCGCTGGCACGATCAACGTGCCTGGTGATCAGCCCAACATTGCGGCGGCGATCGCAGTCGCGAACCCTGGTGACGTGATCCAGCTTCAGGCGATTACGTACAACGAGGGCGTGGTCGTGGACACGCTCGGCAAGACGATCACCATTCGTGGGGTTGCGAATGCCAATGGGACTCCGCTCTCCATCATCGATGGTGCCAATGCGCATCGCGTGCTGCAGTGCGTGAGCGGTGAAGGCAACGCAACCAAATTCCAGAACCTGGTGATCCAGAACGGAAATGCTTCGGGTAGTACGTGGCCTGGCAGCACCGGCGGCGGGATGTACAACCAGGGCAGCAGTCCGAGCCTGGACAACTGCACATTCACGGACAACTCTGCCGCGTACAACGGCGGCGGGATGTACAACTACCAGAGCAGCCCAACCCTGGACAACTGCACATTCACGAGCAACGCTGCCGTGTCGTGGGGCGGCGGGATGCACAACCAGGTCAGCAGCCCGAGCCTGGACAACTGTGAGTTCACGAGCAACTCAGCCACCACCTACGGCGGCGGGATGGTCAACTACGGCAGCAGCAGCAACCCGAGCCTGGACAACTGCACATTCACGGACAACTCTGCCGGGTACCACGGCGGCGGGATGTGGAACAGCTACAGCAGCAACCCGAGCCTGGACAACTGCATATTCACGGACAACTCTGCCGCGAACAACGGCGGCGGGATGTACAGCACATACAGCAGCACCCCGATCCTCCAGAACAGCTTCGTCTGCGGAAACACTGTTAATGGCACCGCGACCGACGGCAACCAGATCTATGGTTCAATCAATAGCGACGGCACCAACTGCATCGCCGACAGTTGTGGCGGCTGCGACTTCGATGGCGACGGTGTAGACAACGACAACGATTGGGCGCCGCTTGACCCGACCGAATGGGCCGACAGCGACGGTGATGGCATCGGCGACAACGCCGATTTCTATTCCAACGACTTCGACAACGACGGGATCAATGACGACGTCGATAATGATCTGGACGTGTCCCCGGGCGGCCCCCAGACGATCAACATGGCTATCGCAGTGGCGAATACAAACGCCGTGATCCAGCTTGTGGCGGGCACGTATTACGAGGGCGAGGTCGTGGATACGCTCGGCAAGGCGATTACCATTCGCGGGGTTGCGAATGCCAATGGGACTCCGCTCTCCATCATCGATGGTGCCAATGCGCATCGCGTGCTGCAGTGCGTGAACGGTGAATCCGCCACGACCGTCTTTGAGAACCTGGTGATTCGGAACGGATTTGTTCCGGCCCCCGGTGACGGCGGCGGGATGTACAACGCCTGGGCCAGCGCCCCGACCCTGAC
>JAKVBU010000068.1 GCA_022446885.1 Phycisphaerales bacterium
CCCGCGGCCCGGCCACCTTCTTCGACAATGACGGCCACTGGTTCCTGATCACCGAATGGGAAATCGACTGGCACCTGGCGCCGCACCTGCCCGGCTCGATCTCGGTCGGCGGCTGGCTGCAGACCGGCCGAACCACGACCGCGGGCTCGAGCGCCACGGGCGTGGAGGACGTGCCCGGGGGCTACGTGAGCTGGCAGCAGACCATCTGGTGCGGCGACGCCACGACGGCCGACGCCGGCGGCGGCATCCGCTTCTTCGGCCAGTTCGGCCTTTCGGACCCGGACAAGAATCCGTCCCACTGGTCGCTCATGGCGGGGCTCAGCGCGACGGGCGTCATTCCCGGTCGCCCGGCCGACGCGATCGGACTCGCCGGCGGCTGGACGGCGTTCTCGGATGATCCGGCCATCTACCAGTCGTCGCTGCCCAGCGGCGCCGCCGGCCCGGCCGGCGGGCACGAGACCGGCATCGAGCTCTTCTACAAGGCGCAGCTCACCCCGTGGTGCTACGTGCAGCCGGGGTTCGAGTGGATCGGGTCACCCGGCGGCGGCGACACCTCGCCGCTGGAGGACGATGTGATCGGCTATCTCATCGTGGGCATGGAGTTCTGAAGCACCAAAGAAACGACCCCGCGCCGGAGCGCGGGGTCGTGTGGTGTCGTATTGATGGTGCAGTGAGTCTGGTTACGGGCAGACGCCGCCCCAGCCGTCAATGACCCCCAGCAGATCCATTACGTCCGTGTCATAGTCGGAGTCAACGTCACTCTTGCAGATTCCAAGAAGAGCTCTCATCGCCACCAGATCAGCGAGATCGACATCACCATCGCCATCAACGTCGCCCGGCCCGCCGCAGGGCAACGGCGAGATTTCATTGCCACCACCATCGGTCCAACTTCCAATACCTGAACCACCCCACTCCGCTGTAGTGATCTGATCTGGAGAGTTCCCGCATACTGAAGAAGCGACAATGGTGGGGTTGCTGCTGCCAAGGCTGCAGATGCCCCCACCAGTAGTGGCGGCGTGATTGCCCGTGATCGTGCATGCAGTGACCAGAGACGGTCCGCAATCCTTGAGGTAAATCCCACCACCGAAGCCTCCATTCCAGGAAGGGTCATAGAGGGTGCTGTTGTTACTGATCACACAGGCGGTGATGGTCGGGCTGCTCCCTGCACAACGAATACCACCACCAAAGCCCCAAGTGGACAGATTGCCTGAGATCGTGCAACCGATGATGGAAGGGGTGGTGGAATTGCCGCAGGAGATCCCTCCACCGGCACCGGACGTATTGTTGGTGATCGAGCAGTCGATGATGGAAATACTACTGGTGTTGCAGTGAATCCCACCACCATTGTTCGAAGATGAGTTGCCCGTGATCGTACAGCCAACAATGGTCGGGCTGCTGGAAACGCAGTAGACTCCCCCGCCCCATACGCTGAGCCCTCCGGTGATCACCATGTCTTTGATCACGGTCATGTGACCTTCGCCCGAGCCGAACACGAACACGCCACCAGTCTGCTGGGCATCGATGGTCGTCACCCCAGTTCCATCGGGCCCCGATGTGCCCTGGATGGTGATGGCCTTGCCACCTGTGCTGAGGTTGGACTCGTAGTACCGTATTGGGTGGAGGCTAATGGTGTCCCCATCGTCCGCGTAATTGATCGCATCCTGGATGCTCGTGAAATCGCATCCGCTGTCGCAGACCGTGTAGGTGGCCGCGAAGGAAGTCGATGTCCCAAAGAAAGCCAGCGACAGGCCGGCAACGACAGTAGCGATACGATTCATGGTTTCCCCTCCCCAGGGCCAATATGGTAAACGCTTGTTGACGCTGCGATTATGATCAGAACCTTCCGATATGTCAACGTGCATGGAGTTCTGAAGCACCAAAGAAACGACCCCGCGCCGGAGCGCGGGGTCGTGTTGCGTCTCGGATGCGGAGCGGCGTGTTATTCGTTGCACGCGCCCCAGTTGCCGATGACCTCCAGGAGGTCCATCACGTCGACCCAGCCGTCGCGATTGATGTCGCCGGCGGGGTTGTCCGTGCCCCAGACCGCGATCACGTACAGCAGGTCCAGCACGTCGATGCTGTAGTCGGTGTTGGTGTCGCCGGGACACAGGCCGGGACCGTCGTCGTCGCCGCAGGCGTCGCTGAAGTCGTTGCCGCCGAGGTCGTACCAGGCGCCCCAGATGTGGTCGGGCGCGTTGCCGCAGACGCTGCTGTCCTCGATCGCGAAGGTGCTGAGGTAGCTGTACACGCCACCACCCTCATCGGAGGCCACGTTGTCGGAGATCTCTCCACCCGTGAAGGTCGGCATGGCGAAGTTGTAGCAGCCGAACCCGCCACCGTCGG
>JAKVBU010000069.1 GCA_022446885.1 Phycisphaerales bacterium
CCATCGAGAAGATTCGAATGAAAAATCCAGACCGGGTGCACACAAATCCATCGCAGCCGCATAGGTGGGGTTAGGCAGGATTTACGGCCGTTCAGAGCGGATTTCCGACTGATTTCCAGTTTCAAGCAACCGGAACCCCCTTTTGAATCGAACCGTTCTATGCCTGTCCTGATTTGTCCCGAAAGGACTCCCCCCCTTGGGGATTCTCATTCCGGACAAGTGGATGCCGCTGCGGGTCCCCCTCGACCCGGCATCCGAAATCTCGGTTCTGACCCGCGGGAACGACAAGCCGCGGGTCGATGCCTGTCGCTGCAATGGTTGCAGTGACATCCTCACCCCGTCGCATCCCCGTGACCATGACTCGTCACGCCTGGGTGCCTTCCGAGGAGTCTGGCCGTGCCACTGTCTCTTTCTCGTGCCGAAATCGTACTCGACCTCTTCGAGCAGTATTACCATCGAATCTACTGCTTCTGCCGACGTTCTCTCTCGCCTGATGGCTCCGAGGACATCGCACAGGAAGTCTTCACCCGTCTGCTGCAGCTTGAACGACTGCCGGATATGACCATCTCCGTCAGCTACTTGATCAAGATCGCCGACAATCTCATCAAACGCCGCTACAACCGCCTGCAGCGTTTTCAACGCTTCCTTGAGGGCAATGACGGCTTCAAGCGTGGAGCTCGACTGACCGGCGGCGAACCCGCGGAGGCTCTGGACCTCGATGACGATCTGGCCCGGCGACTGCAGGCACTCACCCCGACTGAACGGGATGCGGTCGAACTGGTCATCTGCCATGGGCTGAGCTACCAAGAAGCTGCCCAGTGCATGGGCGTCCCCGTGTCGACCGTCAACAACTGGAAGTATCGAGGCCTGCAGAAACTCAAGGACGCGGCCAGCGCCGAATCCACGGTCCCGGTCGAGCGCTCGATGGCCGGCTGATGGCCTGGTTCAGGACGTTTCAACCGCCTCCACGTATACTGGTTCGCATGGATTGCACTCTTGACCGTGATGGTCGACAACTCAGACTCGGATTCGGAGTGATCGAACTCCTTGCCGGGCTGCTGCTGATCATTCTTGTCTACCTGAACATCATCGGCTTCTGGGGATGGATCGCCGGGGGCGTAAGCCTGATCTGTGGCATCGGAGCACTTCTGGCCACGTGCTACGGGTACTGCATGTTGAAGCCGATCATCGGCCGCTGACCACAGCACTGCACATCGCAAAAAATCGGAGGGGCGACTCGAACCGAGTCGCCCCTCCTTCTTCTCTCCTCACCATCCAGCCGAAGCTGGTTCGTTTGAGTGAACACGGTGGCTACGGAACTCCACTGCGTGCACTCGAAGTTTGGGTGAGTCGTCCTCTCTCTTTCCTTCCATCCCCCCCGAGGTGCAGCCTCCACGCTGCAGGCTCAACGTACCCCGATGCCCGCCATCCATGCAAGCCACTCAATCTGTACCTTTGAAATTTTGTGCCGGCCCTCCATGCGGATCAATGGGTGAATCAAAGGCTGGCCTCGCGACCAACGCCGTTTCAAGGCACCGAGGGGGGCCAGCGTCTTTGGGCACCCAAAGATGAGACGCCAAACCCACAGCTCCCGAGACGCTTCACCAGACCAGCACACGACGACTTGCGGCCACTTGAGGCAGCCCGGCAGATCCGATCAGCGGCCAGGCGTCTCATTCGAATCCACTGGGAGTCGTGGCACCGACTCGAATTGCCCCCTTCCCCATGTCAGCGTACCCTGCCTGCTCACGGCCGCCGTAGCTCAGTTGGAAGAGCACATGATTTGTAATCTTGAGGTCGGCGGTTCGAGTCCGCCCGGCGGCTTTCAGGCCAGATCCCACATTCTTGCCCACCCCTTCGGGGGCAGGTACCATGAGCTGTCTAGGGGCGAGTACCCAAGTGGCCAAAGGGGGCAGACTGTAAATCTGCTGGCGTACGCCTTCAGAGGTTCGAATCCTCTCTCGCCCATTCTTCATCATCCTCCACGGGGTGTAGCGCAGCTTGGTAGCGCGCTTCGTTCGGGACGAAGAGGTCGCTGGTTCGAATCCAGTCACCCCGATTCCACTACTGCGGCACACACAACCGCCCACTCATGAATCAGCATTCCGACAGCTCGGCCGGCAGCCAGCGGATCCTCGTCGTCGAGGACTCGTATCTGATCGGTATGCAGCTCAAGAAGGATCTGAACACCATCGGACACGAGGTCATCGGCCCCGCTCCGAACGTCAAGAAGGCGCTCAAACTGATCAGTGAGCATCAGATCTGCTTCGCGATTCTGGACATCAACCTCACAAATGAGGACTCCTACCC
>JAKVBU010000007.1 GCA_022446885.1 Phycisphaerales bacterium
CGAGTGGCCTTCTTACGCGTGGCCTTCTTACGAGTGGCCTTCTTACGCGTGGCCTTCTTACGAGTGGCCTTCTTACGAGTGGCCTTCTTACGAGTGGCCTTCTTACGCGTGGCCTTCTTACGAGTGGCCTTCTTACGCGTGGTCTTGCGAGCGGCCTTCTTACGAGTGGCCTTCTTGCGGGTGGATTTCTTGGCGGCCTTCTTACGGGTCGCCTTTTTTCTCGTTGCTTTCTTCTTGGCCATGATCATTGACCTCCATGTGGTCCCGCCAGGCCCCGGTCGTATCCGTTGGGGCAACCGAGCGCACGAACACCCGGCATGGACCTGTCTCGAGACGTTGTAGCCGCTATCGGACGCTTGTGCCTCATTCCTTTGAAACTTTTGCGTCAAACATGTGACGGCAACTATGCTCTCCCACCACTGCATTGAGCGCGCGCATGCCTGAACTTCATCGCTTCGAGAACGGATCAACCTTGTGTGTCGAGCGCATTGACGGCGTTGAGTCCGTTGCAATGCACCTACTCATTCCAGGTGGAAGTGCCTGTGACACCGACACGACCGATGGCATTGCCGCCATGCATGGTGAGCTTCTACTCCGTGGAGATGCCACGCACTCAACACGTGAATTGAGCGATGCGATGGATGCTGCGGGGCTCAATCGTTCTGTCACCGTAGGCACGCAACATCTGCATTTACATGGCACGACGACCGGAACACATGCCATGACCGGCGCCCAATTGCTTCTGGATGCAGCAGCGGGACCGCCCATGGATGATGCCGCCGTTGAGGCCTCGGCGAGCCTCTGTCTGCAATCGATTGCATCACTGGAAGACGACCTGGAAGATCTGGCTGTCGTCACTCTGCAGGGGCGTCATCGGCCTTCACCACTTCATCGAAGCGGTCTGGGTGATGCTCAAGTCATCCCCACACTGACCCCCGCCGTGTTGCGGCAGGCTTGGGCAGAACGAGCCGTTCCACAAGGCGCTTTTTTTTCGGTCGCAGGGAACATTGACACCGATCGAGTGGTGAATCAGGTGGGCGCACGCCTGAGTGCGTGGAGCGGAAACGCGCTTAAGCCAGTTGCAATCGAGCGTCCGGCTGGAGGCAATGTCCACCTTGAGCGCTCTGCCGCACAGGTGCACCTCGCACTGGCAATCGATGCCGTGAACGCCACGCACGAGAGCGCCGAGGCCACACGGGTCGCAGCGATGGTGCTCGGGGGTGGTAGTTCCAGCCTGCTGTTTCTGGAGGTTCGGCAGCGACGCTCCCTGTGTTATGGCATCAGTGCCAGATGGCAAGGTTCGCGTGATGACGGGTTCATCCAGATCGTCACAGGTACGACACCCCAGCGGGCCGCCGAGACATTGGAAACGACATGCGCCACGATCAAGACCGCTGCTGAAGCGATGTCCGACGATGACATCGCCCGTGCCACCCTGCAGCTTCGCAGCGCCATGGTGCGTTCGGGAGAGTCAACGAGAGCACGGTCAGGCGCACTGGCCCGCGATGCCTACCTCTTTGGCGAAGTGCGGTCTCTGCCCGAGAGACTCGCCGCGGTTGAAGCAGTCCGCCCAGAAGACGTCCGGGCCATCGCCAGCAACTGGGCAGGCGCGACGCCAACCATCGTCGCTGTCGGCCCTGAAGGCATCGAACTGCCTGATTGAGCTGGGTGGTCAGGCTGTGGCAGGTTCAAGGGAGCCCGCTACCATGTGCTCGATACATGGCCATTGAGCTCAATGTCATTGCCCCGGGCACTCGTGTTCAGGTGACCCAACAGACTCCGTTGCGGGACACCACATGGGTGCAGCCAGTTACGGGCGAGGTTGTCCGATTCAGACAGGCCACGACTGGGTCCTGGTTTGCCCACGCCCGAGATGACAAGCTCTGGCTTGATCGCCTTGAGATTCGCCTCGACGATGGCGAACTGGCGGTACTCAATCTCGATCAGTACAGCGTCATTGAGCCCATCGGCGGCTGAGAGGCCCTCAGCAGCCCTACTCAGTTCACTCTTCGTCTGAGGATTCTGCTTCGTCCATGACCAGCCGATCGGTGAATTGGCTGCCATCGGGCGTGCGCAATCGGGCCTGAATTCGTGGTCTGGGCGGCAATGAGCCCCCTTCGACATCCAACGTCAGCAGATAGCCCTGCATCACAGGGTCGTACTTGACAGACTCTGGCTGGCCCGACTCCAGCGTTGTGGTCCAGCTGTACTGCTGAAGCGATCCGGGCCCGGCCGAGTCGAGGCTGATCGACAGGTCTCCGAGCCCTCGCAGTGGCCACCCGTCTGAGTCGAGCAATTGCACCCACACCTCGAGCACCGAGGCGTCGTCAATCTGATGTATCCGAGTCAGTGGATGCACCCGCACCGACTGAGGCACGAAGGGCCATTGATCATGGCGCATCGATCGATCAGACGGTGTCGTAGCACTGGACTGACACCCACCCAGGGCGATCACCAATAGCACGGGCATGACGCCCCGTAGGACGTCAGTGATCCAGATCGCGAACGAGTTGCGTGAGGGCTTCATCAAGCCGGTTCGAAGTCAGATAGTCGCCACTGGCAATTGAGGCTCGGATCGCCCGAACCCGGTCCCAGCGTACCGGACCACCCTCCTGCAATGAGGCACGCCATCCCTGAATCGCAGAGGCACTGGGCGCCTCCAACGGCTCGTTGGCGCGCCCAAAGCGGTCGCTGGGCCTGCGCCCAACCCCCTGACGTGGCCCCCCCGAATGGGAGAGGGCAGGCTGTCCCACCTGTCCTCGCTCGGTCAACGCGATATCAGACATCAAGTGCACTCCTCCGTCGCCCACCAACGGCGGACGGCAGATACCCTTCCCAAAGACGATCTTGCCTCGGACGGCCCTTCCCTGGACCTGGAACATGCCAGCCTGATGGCCAGCACGAGTACCATCGGCAGACTCCCGCTGAGAACTTCAACTTTCATCGGCTGCTCCGATCAGCCCCAACTCTCGGACACGCTTGAACTTGGATTCCAATAAACCAGCCCTGCAGATGCTCGTTTTGGGGGTGTCAATGGCCTTGGCGGTTGTTGGCTGCGCCCCTCAAGCCTCTCAGGGGCGACCAACGGGGCGATCTGCTCTGGATGACTCCGTGGCGCTCCCTTCTGATGCGAGCCAACCGCAACTGGACTTCGGTGCAGACTGGGATCAGGTCGAAGCCTCCATCGGACGAGGGAATCGCGGCGGTGGACGAGCCGTAGCCACGAGAGATGCGCAGGCCGTTGGCGTGGCGATCGCCTTGGGGACCTTCACCGGCGAAGGGCACCGGCAGCAGGCGGCCATCGCCCTGCAAGGCGCTGCTCGCGAAGCTTCGGATCTGGCCGATCAACTGAGCATCCACACCGACGAGCGAGGATCAATGTTGGTGTATGGGCAGTACGCCAGCTTTGACGATGCCACCTTGCGGCGCGACCTCAAACGGCTGAAGGCATATGAGGTCAACGGTCGCCGTGTGTTCGGCCTCGTCTTGCCTGCGGAACTGAGACCTCCTCTGCGGCTTGAAGATCTGGACCCGCTGGACCTTCGTACGGTGCGGCTGCGAAACCCCGACGTGCGGGCGATCTACACGCTGGAGGTGGCCTGGTGGGGCCCGGTGGGTGACGCTCCGGCCCCCAAGACAGCCTTGCGTGATGCTCAGCAACTGGCGCAAGTGCTGCGGCGGGCCGGGCACGAGGCCTACTTCCTGCACGAGCCCCACCGCCAACGCGCAAGTGTCTGTGTGGGCGTGTTCGACTATCTGGCCGTCGATGCTGCCTCGGGGATCGAGTCCACACCGGTCATGCAGACGAGGCAGTCCTTTCCCGCACTGCAGGTCAATGGCAAGGAACTCAGGCAGCCGAGGGATCCTCGTCGGCCAACGGGCCCCAAGCGAGCCGTACCCCCGCCCCTGATCGACGTGCCGCGTTCTTGAGGATCAGATCGCAGCCGGGTGCCAAATGGTCTTGAAGTCCACCAGCCCCTCGAGCAGCCATGGCGAGGCTGCCTGCGCATCATCATGAAATCCTGCCTCATCGAGGTCGAGACAGATCACTGGCCGCAGAATTGAGTCTGCTGCGGCGTGCCGCAGCGTTGTCCGCTCGCCCTTGGCAAGCCCCGAGCCCAGCACCAGATGAACGGCACCATGCCCACCCAATGGCTCCAGCAGTTCCTCACGGGGCCCAGTGAGGATGTTCACGGCGCCAGGGGGCACATCCGAGACAGCAAGCATCTCTGAGAGCAACACGGCCCCAAGCGCAGCCTCGGTCGGCACCGACACAACAAGGGTGTTGCCGGGAACCAGCGCCGCAGCAGTCAACGTCACCAAGCCCAGAAGCGCTGGGCTGGAGGGAGCAAAGACCGCAACCACGCCTCTCGCTCTGGCCAAGGTGTGATTGTGATACGGGCCCGCCACAGGGTTTCGACAACCCAACAGTTGGTCCAGTTTGTCGCACCAGCCCGCCATGGTCACGACTCGATCGATCGAGGCGTCTACTTCTTTTCGAGCAGCGGCCACTCGCATGCTTGTTGTGGCTTGCAAGGTCTCGACCAACTCGCCTCGGCGGCTCTGGAGCATTTCAGACCACCGATACAGCACTTGGCCGCGCAGGTATGCCGTGCTGTCACGCCAGGCCCCGAGCGCGGCGCTAGCGGCATCTACCGCATCACGGGCATCCTTGCGGGAAGCGTGCGCGATGCGAGCCAGCACACGGCCACCCGAGTCGGAAAGAGGAATCGTCCGCCCGGACTCGGATCGAGGCGACTTGCCTCCGATGAACAGTTTGCAGGTCTTGATGATGTCGAGTCGATCGCTCATGCGCCCGAGCTCCGCAGATTCAGATATGGCCGCAGCCCGTGCCGCCCACCCTCTCGGCCAAAGCCCGAGGCTTTGCAGCCACCAAACGGTGAGGCGGCATCGAACTTGTTGTAGGTGTTGCACCACACGACGCCCGCCTCAAGTGCCCCGGCGATGTCAAAGACCTTCGAGCCCTTGTCTGTCCAGACGCCCGCAGCCAGCCCATACGGCGTGCTGTTGGCCCTTCGCAATGCCTCCTGTGGCGTTCGGAATGTCATCACCGAGAGCACGGGACCAAAGATCTCCTCGCGGGCAATGACATGGGAGGGCTCGACGCCTGTGAAGAAACATGGGCGATGCCAGTTGCCTCTCTTGGGGAGCGGGTCGTCGTTGATCTCATGCAGAATGGCGCCCTCCTCTTGCCCACAAGCCACCAACGCCTCGATTCGGTTCAACTGCTCCCGTGAGTTGATTGCCCCCACATCGGTGTTCTTGTCCAGCGGATCGCCCACCCGAAGCCGGCCCATCCGTTCTCGAAGCGCTGCGACGAATGGCTCGACGATCGACTCTTCAACGAACAGCCGCGAGCCAGCGCAGCACACGTGGCCCTGATTGAACCAGATGCCGCTGACGACACCTTCCACCGCCTGATCAATGGCTGCATCGGCAAAGACGATGTTCGGGCTCTTCCCACCCAGCTCCAGAGTCAGGGGAACATCACGCGATGCAAGGGCGTGCATGATGCCTCGCCCCACATCAGTTGATCCGGTGAAGGCGATCTTCTTCACGCCGGGGTGGTCAACGATGGCTGCCCCGGTCTCTCCGGCGCCAGTCAGAATGTTGACTACGCCCGGGGGCAGATCGACCTCCTGAAACACCCGAGCCAGATGCAGAGCCGTCAATGGAGTGGTCTCGGCTGGCTTCAGCACGACGGTGTTGCCGCAGGCGAGCGCCGGTGCGATCTTCCACGCTGCCATGAGCAGTGGGAAATTCCAGGGAATGATCTGACCGCAAACACCCCTGGGGCGAGGTGTGCAACCGGGAAAGGCCCACTGCAGTTTGTCGGCCCAGCCCGCGTGATAGAAGAAGTGTTGCGCCGCCAGCGGGAGGTCTACGTCACGCGACTCGCAGATGGGCTTGCCCCCGTCCATCGTCTCCAGAACGGCCAGTTCGCGAGCGCACTCCTGCAGGCGACGGGCGATGCGGAACAGGAACTTGGCCCGCTCGGTGGGCTTCAGACGGGACCACTTTCCGCCAGCCGCCTTGGCGGCCTTGACGGCCTTGTCTACATCGGCTGCACCAGCACTGGCGACTCGGGCGATCGTTTGACCCGTCGCCGGATTGACCGTCTTGAACGACTCTCCAGACTCGGGCTCAACGAAGGCGCCGTCGATGAACAGGCCGTACTCGTCTGAGATATCCGGCCGGATGCGTTCGGGCGCGGGGGCGTAGTCCCACTCGATGGTTCCACTGTTACTCACGTGATGCCGACCTCGTCCAATGATGCGTATCGACCGCTTCGCAGTTTGATGAGTTGGCGAACAAGATCATCCAGCAGGCTTGATGCGCCAATTCGAAAGAGTGCCGGTGTGAGCCAATGAGGGCCCAGCGTCTCCCGCACCATCACAAGCAGGTGCAGGGCTTGCTTCGATCGCCTGATGCCGCCAGCAGGCTTCACACCCAGTCGGATGCCGGTGCTGCGGTAGTGCGCCCGCGCGGCCTCCAGCAGGATCAGTACCGATGAAGGTGTGGCTGCGGGTGAGACCTTGCCGGTGGATGTCTTCAGGAAGACCTCCCCATGCCCCAGATCAGACTCTGAGGCGACTGCCTCGAGCACGCAGTCTGCACCGCGACGAATGTTGTCTGCTGTCTCAAGCTCACCTGTCTCGAGAATGACTTTCAGATGGGCATCACCCGCGGCCGCCCGAACCATACGAATCTCGTCCACGACATCGCGTTGGCGCCCGGACAGGAACAGGCCTCGAGAGATCACCATGTCGATTTCATGCGCCCCCGCTCCGACGGCTGCCTGGGTCTCCTTGAGCCGCAAGTCCAGCGAACTCTGGCCACTGGGAAAGGCCGTTGCAACCGATGCGATTCGAACGGGCGAACCCTCCAGTGCCTCGACGGCTGCTGGAACCAGCCGCGGATACACACAGGCGGCTGCAACCGGTGGAACATCGATGCCCAGGTCACGCGGACAGGGGGCCTTCGCCCTCGCGCACAGTGCTCGAACCTGCCCGGGCGTATCGGCGCCTTCCAGTGTGGTGAGGTCGAGCATCGACACCGCCATCTGCAGAGCGGCGGCCTTTGACGTGGTCTTTATGGATCGGCGACCCAACTGGGCTGCCCGCTGTTGGAGCATGACGGCATCGACCGGCGTGGGCATGGGCTGAGTCTAGCCCTGAGGCGGCCCGGGTGCAGTGTGTGCGGATTGGGGGTGACCAAAGAGCGAGGCGACTGGGCCACCATCAAGGAGCACGGGCATCAAGACGTTCCCCTCTCCTGGCTGCAGCCCGTACACAAGCAGCATGCCAGATCGGTGATCCACCACATAGACCAGTTCCTGGCCACCAGAGGCTCTTGGGTCACGCGACTGCCCGGTGAGCAGCGTGAAGCCGTCGGCTGATGCCACAGCGCCAGCCTGCACCTGCAGATTGTCACCGGGCCCTAGAAGCACGAGGGCTGCAATCAACAGTGCACACCAAGCTACCGCTGTAGACATGCTGCTCATCGCTGCCGCCTCGCATGTTCGAGATCTGCGCTCAGGCTGCGGGTGCCCCAAGGCCGAATGCCCTTGCCATCGTGCGTCCATCCGGCCACGGAGAGCTCTTCTGTCCGAGTATCCAGAAGCCACAGCACCTCGGCATCACCCTCGCCACTACGAGCAGTGATGACCAGATAGTTGCTTCGAGGCTCCAGAGCGCCCATGGCGGTCGCCGAGTCACTCCTCCACAACGCGAGCCCGCCCAGCAGCGCCGCAGCACCCAGCAGTGGCGCCCACTTGGGCACACGCGGGACTGAAGGGCTCACTCGACCTGATTCCGCTTTGATGACATCAAGCTCACAAACACAATCGCCACGAGCAGTACGGCTGCAATCAGGATGCCCCAGATTGGGTGGATCGCACCGGTAGGCACACTGGGCGCCTCGTACTTGACGGCCGAAGCGCGTTCGGCGAGGAAGTTCATGGACGGCTGAGCCGCAAGCAGGAGCATCATGGACATCCCCGACAGGATAGTGGGGAACGAGCCAACACGCCCAAGTCAGGGCCTCGGAAGCGCTTCCACAAGCCTCCGCGTGGCATCGGACTTGTTCAGGGTGTACAGGTGCAGCCCGTCCACACCCTGTTCGAGCAGATCACGGCACTGTGCCACAGCCCAATCGACCCCCACCTGCTCCACAGCATCGGCATCATCCTGCCATCGGTACAGCTCTCGAAGAAGGCCGGCCGGGAAAGTTGTTCCTGCTGCAAGATCTGCCATTCGACGCAGCGTGGAAAGGCTGGTCACCGGCATGATGCCAGCGATCTTGGGTATCGAGACACCCACGATCTCACACCGCTCACACCAGTCGTTGAACCGGGCGTTGTCGAAGAACATCTGCGTCGTGATCCAGTCGGCACCCGAGTCAACCTTGGCTCGCAGATTGTCCATCTGCTTCAGCTGATTGGGTGTTTCGGGGTGCCCCTCCGGAAAGCCCGCCACGCCGATGGCAAACCCCGGGCCGTCTGCGGCCTCGTTGAAACTCACGATTCGCTTCACCAGATCAGCCGCATATGGCATGACCTCATCTGATGGAGACCAACTGCTGTCGCCCTCGGGTGGGTCACCTCGCAGGGCCAAAATGGCACCGACATCGTGCGCCGCGTAGCGTGAGAGAATCCCCTGCAGTTGGTCTTCTTGGAGATGAATGCAAGTCAGGTGGGGAACCGGTTCCAGAATCCCCGCCTGCTTGATCGAAACCACCAGATCGTGGGTTCGCTCTCGCGTGGACCCCCCGGCCCCGTAGGTCACGGAGACAAATGAGGGGCTCAATGCCTCGAATTGGCACATGTCCGCCTTGAGCGACGCCAAGGCTCGCTCGGTTCGCGGCGGAAAGAACTCGAAACTGATCGACGGGGTCGAGTCCGCCAGAACATCGCGAATAGGCATAGGTCAAACGATAACGGCTCGGACAAGAGGGCTTCATCAAGGAGCGGGCATGAGGATCGCCTATCGTCTCCTTGTGTCGATCCCCCTACCCACAGTTCGACGGCTGAGTTTGTACCTGCGGGAGGCAGAAGCCATGCTGGCAGGGGGCATGCGGACAGTGTCCTCAAGTTCGCTCAGTGATCGACTTGGGGTCACCGATGCGCAGATTCGTCGGGATCTGGGATACCTGGGTGTACGTGGCCGACCCGGCATCGGCTACCGGCTCTCCGGTCTCATCAAGCGACTCCGCAGCACCCTTGGTGTTGATCGAAGCAGAAACGTCGCATTGATCGGCGCTGGTCGAATCGGCCGAGCACTCATGGCCTACCCGAGCTTTGCCGCGAGAGGATTTCGCATCGTGGCAGTGTTCGACGTTGACCGGGCCCTTGTAGGCGCGTCGATCGATGGGCATGTCGTCCAGCCTCTGGCGAAACTCGACGAGCTCATCGAAGAAGCACTCATCGAGATGGCGATCATCGCCGTGCCTGCCGAGGCGGCGCAGGAAGTCGCCACGCGGCTTGAATCATGTGGTGTCAGCGCCCTGTTGAACTTCGCGCCTTGCCGCCTGAGTGTGCAGGTTCCGGTCGTGGATGTGGATCTGGTCAGTTCGCTGGAGGAACTGGCGAGCATGGTCACTGAAGTGCCAGACCACTGATCAAGATCAGGAAGCTTCCGCCGCCTCAGCCTCAACCGCATCAGGATCTGGGGTGCCGAAGATCGCGCTCCCCACACGAACCACGTTGGCCCCACACTCGATCGCCACCTCAAAATCTTGCGTCATGCCCATCGAGAGCACATCGAAGCGCTCCAGACCCGCCGAGCGTCTGATGTCATCAAACAACTCGTACGCTCGCTCGAACACCGGGCGCGTAGCCTCCGGATCCTCTGACTGAGGGCCCATGCACATGAGGCCTCGAACGCGAACGTCGGGCATGGTGGTCATCTGGTCGATGAGGTGTTCGGCAGCGGCAGGTGCAACACCGTGCTTTCCACGCTCGCCGTCCACATTCACCTGCACCAGTACTTCAGTCGGCGGGTGATCTTCGCGAGCGGCGGCCTGAATCTCCTCCGCCAACCGGAGGGAGTCAACCGAGTGGATCAGCCTGCACAGAGGTTGAATTCGCCGAACCTTGTTGCGTTGGAGATGGCCGATGAAGTGCCATCGAACCCGATCAGTGAGACCGTCTACATGCCCCAACTCACGACGGCGATCCAGATGCTCCTGCACCTGAGCCGAGATCTGCAGCAGGTGCTGCATGCGGCTCTCGCCAAAGTCGCAATGGCCCAATTCAATGAGTTCGCGAACCTGAGCCAGTGACGCATACTTCGTGACCGCGACCAGATGTACTGAATCGCTGTCGCGGCCGGCGCGGGCTGCGGCATCCGCGATGCGCTGCCGGACCGCCTGATACCTCGATGCCAATTCCGATGGGCTGCGTTGCTCGCTCATCAGGCAGGGAGGATACACCCACGTGCGTGTGGCCCGCCAGCCGCAATTGGCCTCAGTTGATCAGTGACACGGCCAGTTCGGGCGAGGTTCCCCGAGCCACGAGTCGATCGAGCACGAACTGCTTGCTGGCGTCGATCTCTGAGGACGTCAGTCCTGCCAGACGCAGGTGCGCCCATGCAGCAGCCAAACCTCGACGAACACGCTTCTGATCATCTTCACCTACGACTTGGCTGGGCAATGCCTCTTGGCCGCCCCAGGCGCCTCGCCACTGTTCGATAGCCAGATCCACTTGCCGTCGAAGCAGTCTTGTTCGAGTCACCACAACCCGTCCGACAGCAGCGGGGCCAGGCCCTGTGACCAGATCCACCGTGACTTCTCCTGGCCGAGCCAGACGGCTGGCGTGCCCGCGGGCCTGTGCCAATGGTCGAAGCATGATGCCCATCTGGGCGAGTGCATCCTCTGTCAGCGGGGCTTCATTGCCCTCCAGCAGCAGGAAGTCGGGCATGGACTGGGTGCTCTGGCTCTCGGCTGCGATCGTGTCGCCGGCAGACTCGATGTTGTCCAACTCTTGAGCCAGTCGCTCCAGAAGCAGTTCATCGGGGCCGTTGGCTGCCTCGAGCACGAGGTCGTTGCGGGTGAATGGGTCAGGCTCCGCCAAGTTCTCTTCAGGCACTCCAATCGACCCGCCCAGGCCGCCGAGCAACGGGTCGTCGCCGGTTCCATTGAACCGGAGCGTCTGGGCATCGAGCGTGAGGACGCCACCTGCAACGATCGCCGTCTGGGGGGATGTGACGAACGACCCGTCGTCATCCTGGATTTCCATTGCATCACGCCGCTGGATCAGCACTTCGTTCGCACTGAGTGTGAGATCTCCCAGTGCCGTGACGTCGGTCACGTCGATGGTTCCCGCAGCCTGCAGTTGCAATCCGCCAAGCTGGACCATGCCTTGATTGCGTCCCAACTCGATGTCACCCTCCAGTGAGATCACATCGAGATGCTCGGAGAAGCCCTGAATGGACGCAACACCATCTGTGATTGCATCGACATCCGCTGTCTGCAGGCCCACATGACCTGTGGCCCGAATCACTTGGACGTCATAAGCCGTGCCCTCGGCGTTCAGCGGAACCACGCCACCCAGTTGCAGGCCTGCAGCGCCCTCCAAATCGATCGAGGCCAGTGGGCTCGTCCCCCCCAGATCGCCACCCATGTACAGCACGTCATTGGTGGACGTGAGCGAGAGGTCTCCACTGCCATCAGCGCTGGCCAGAAACAGCAGCGGACCACCCATCGATTCCATCTGCAGTGAGGCCGCATCCACATTCACTTCGGCGATCCCCGCTGCGCCGCTCACCTGCATGATGCCACTCTGGCTTGTGGCCGTTGTCGAACCCGAAACCTCGATGACGGGGGCCTCAATCAAAAGCGAGGTGCCACCCAACACATCGGAGGCGTTGGAGGCAATGGTCGCCCCGTCCAGATGCATCTGCTGATCCGCCCGCAACTGGGCTGTATTGGCAGCCACATCGGCTGACACAGTCATGATGGCTCCTGCTTGGGCTGTCAAATGGCCCTCCGCGTTGATGGAGCCCCCCAATGAGGCATCGCCACCGCTGGTCAGTTGCACATCGCCCTCACCGGTCTGCGTGACTGATGACCCGCCAGCCAGATTGACACTTCCAGCCGTCACCGACACGTCCGTCGCCGAAAGGCCTCCATCCAGTTCAAACGCGGTGCCAGTCTGCGCCTGAAGTGTCTGCGACAGAGTGACGTCACCCAAACGAGTCGTCGCCCCTGCCTCAATGTCGAGCGAGCGAGCTTCGACCTGGCTGGCATCCACGCTGCCGCCAGCTTGCATGTGCACATCATCACCGACGGCAAGGAGCACGCCGTCGAGCATGATGTCGCCACCAGCGTCAATGTTCACCTCGCCACGATCGAGCGAGGCTCCAGTAGAAATGTCGGCACTGCTGGTGATGTCTTGACCGGCGGTCAGTTCGAGCCGGCCACCGGCGGACAGCGGCCCGTCGATCTGCACACTTCCAGCCGACGTGTCAATCGACAGATCGCCACCAGTCGTCACAGGCGCAAGACAATCGACGCCCGTCATCCCCGCCAGTTGGGCATCTGAGCCTACATCGAGGGCGCTGTTGGTCATCAAGGTGCCGCCGGTCGCACGCAGATGCAGTGCATCGCCAACGGTCAGGGCACTGTGGTTCTCCAGCGTGTTGCCAATGAAGGTGAGGTCTTCGGCGATGTGTTCGATTGCCCAGTTTTCCAGATGCCCGCCAGCGCGTGCGTCCAGTGAGGCATTCCCGGTGATTGTCAGTCCGTCACCAAACGTGATGTCACCCTCGGCCCGCACCTGAAGATCACCATTAAGTGAAACTGCCAGTGCGCCTCCGTCCATCGACGCGAGCGTCACATCGCCGATCGCACGAATGGCTCGGTTGCCGTCAATGAACTGCATGTCGCCCACACTGCGCAGCACGAGTGAACCGATTTCGGTGCCCTCGAAACCCACGTCGCCGCCAATCTGCACAGCCCCGGGAGAACTCAGATCGAGGTCGCCCCGGTAGTCGCCCTCAGCACGAATGAACCCGCCGAAGGTTGTCCCGGAGACGCCATCACGCTGTCCGGAAGACAGCACGGCATCGCAGTTGGACATGACGACATCTCCCAGCAGGGAGAGGCTCCCACCAGCCTGCAGCTGGGTAGCGCCAGTTGCATCGGCCAAGAGAATTCGATCGCCAATGAAGGTGGCATCACCTGTGAGTCGAGTGGGGCCACCATTGGGCAGGCCCGCGATCGATGACTCGATTGTCAGAAGGCTGTTTGTGGCAACAGACATGTCGGTGTCTGCATACCCAAGTGACTGAGCGAGCGTCGAGCCGATGAAACTGTCGCCCGAAGCACCAGCCAGAAGGTCGGCGAAGTCGGCCGAAGCAGTGCTGCCGTCAGCAGTGATTCGCAGGGCGTCGGTGGCGCTCCAGGAGACGAAGCCACCCTCGCCATTGACAGCGCTGGCGCGAGACCGGGCATTCCACTGCAACTCGCCGCCACGAATCTCGATGACGCCGCCATCGCCGCCGCTCACGCCGCCGGTGGCCGTGAGGGCTGCGCCTGTCGAACCCACTGCCCGGCCGCTACCGGCATCAATCAGGATGGAACCTGCACTGTGCCCACCGCCGCCGCCAGTGGTTGAGATTGACCCCGTCCCCGCATGTCCTGCACCAGCGTCCGACCAACCGGCAACCTCACTGCCGGCGAGCACGACGCTCCCTGAGCCTCTGATCGACACAGCTCCACCGGAGCCGTCAATGCCACCTTGAGCTCGCAAACTCGAACCCACAACAACGGCGGGCCCGGTCAGTGCGATCGTGCCAGCCCCCTGGGCCGACGATGTGTCGATCAACCCGGCATTGGTGACGTGGGCGTTGGGCACACCCGTCACCTGATCAGTCCGAATTGCGCCGTCCAGCGCGATGAACTCAACCTGCCCACCAGCCGATGCGATCTCGCCGTCGTGTTCGATGGCCAGTGGGGTCAGGGCCGCTCCGAGCGCATCTCCAGATGCCAGAAGCACCTGGCCACCTGCGGCGGTTTCAATTCGCCCGTGGTTGGCCACAGCAGCCTGCCCGCTCATGGACGCTGCCGTACCAACTGAAGGGGTGGCTGCGTCCAGGGCGCTGCCGTCTATCTCAAGTGTGATCCGAGTGCCTAGATCAACGAGCTTGATCGTGTCACCTGAAGCGAGTGCGATCATCTCACCCTTCAACAGGCCCGAGTTCTCCACACTATGACCCATGAGTACGGCACGGCGTGCCAGCACATTGTCTGCCTGCATCGTTCCGGCAAAGGACACGTGGCCGGTCAGATTGAAAACATCATTACCAGCGATGAAGTCGCCGTGATCAATGGAGCCGGCAGCTGCAATCAACCCGCCGACATCCAGAACCGCCGTTTCAGAGAACATCACACCAGCAGGATTGACGAACCACACTTCACCGCCGGGGGCGTTGATCGTGCCGTCAATGAGCCAGGTGGATGAAGGCGCTCCGGTGTTGATCGTGTTGAGCGCCGTGAAGTTCACGCCGTTGAAGACGACCGACTCCCCTGCGGCAACATCGAAATCATCCCACCCGATGATGAATCGATCGGGGCCGATCAACTCGACAACGGTGGCAACGCCCCCGCCATAGGAGGTGATTGTCCCATCTCCATGGATGAACGTGCCGCCCTCAGGGGAAGCTGTTGCCGCGGCGCACCAGATCGCCGTCAGGCATGCTGCAAGCCGACCATTTGAATGCTCTAGCCACGAGGCGTTGCGCGGTCGCATCGAAGGCACATCTCCAAACTGGAGGCCCAAGGGCCATTGTTCACGAATCACTGCCAGACACTTGTATCAGCGGCAGATTCGACCAATCAATCTAGCCTGAACACGGACCTAGTCAGGCTCAAATCAGAAGTAGATGGTGATTGTGGCGTAGAGCCGGTTGTTTCCGGACTCATAGATCACGGTACGCCCCCCTGGAGATGCCCCATACACGTCAGAAAGGGCCCAGCCCCAATCCAGCCGAGCTCTGATGTTCCGCTTGAACACCGCCTCCAGGCCGATGCCCACCGAGATCAGGGAGTTGTTGTTCTCAAAGGCCTGATCACCCTGCTGGAAGAGCCATGAGGCGTCTACGAATGCCAATGGCACCAAATCCCAGTCCGGGCGGCCAAAGACATACTGACGCGAGGCCCGGAAAGGCTCACCGAACAATTCGCCCGGCTCAGGATTCGGGGCAAGTGCCCGAGGCAGATGGAAGCGGTACTCGGCGGACAGGAGTATGCCGCTGTCGCCAGCGACCATCGACACTGGGTAGCCGCGGTTGGAAACAGGGCCACCTACAACTTGTTGGAACTGTGGCAGGAGCCGACTGCCCATGGACCATTGCCCGCCAAACCGCAGACTGATTTCGTGGGCTAGCGTCGATGACTCTGGGGTGGAGGGATCACGCCAAGCGTCGGGGTCGAGCATCGGCTCCAAGAACGTGGAAGCGGTCGCCGACCAGTTCATTCTCGCCCATCGATCGGCTGGGTCAAATCGCCCCAATCCTGACAGGTCGTCATGCGATGTGACATTCCCTTCAACCCCTAGTGAAGCCTGCAGATTTGACCAAGCGCCCACTCGCTCCAGATTCAGCATGCCGTAGGGAATGACGAATCCCGCTTGTTCGGACATGGCCAGCCCGGGGATGCTCGTGTTGTTGACGTTCACGAATTGATAGCGAACGCCACCAATGGCATCGATGAACAAGGGGCCGTCCTGAAACAGATTGGCCCGCAGATCACCGGAGCCTGACCAGGAGATGCCGGAGAACGCATCGGGCACGACGGTCACCCCGAATTGATCCGCGAAGTACTGACTCCACGAGCCAGACACCCTCGCCCGCAAGCGGCCATCAAACCCGATGGGCAATTCATAACTGCCATTGACTGCATTGGTGTTCCGGAAATTCGACGTGGCATACAAGATGGTCAGCACGTCGTCGTTCCCGGTGAGTTGGGCGTTGTGGAACCCGAACTGCTGCCTCAGATACCCCTCGCTTCGAGTGCCGTCGTTTCCGAATCGGTACCAAGCTGTCCAAGGCCGTGACTCGGTGATGATGTAGTCGAGCGCCACGCCACCGGGCTGGCTGGCTGCCGCCACTGACGCTTCAACGCTCCGAGTCGGATGCCGACTGAGAAAGTGAAGATAGTCCTGCAAACGCTGCCCGTAGATGAGGCCTCCTGGGCCTGCAGCCTCATCCTCATCGGTCACCTGAATCGGGGAATCTTCGAGGACATGGGTGTGGATCGGATGATTGATCCGCTCCTCTTCGGGAACCCGATCTCCTGCGGCAATCGTGCGGACTTCGGTGACACGTCCGACTCGGATGACCAGCCGAAGCATGCTGTTTCCACCACGCAGGTCCTCACCTGCATCGGGGCCCAACGTGACGATCTGTCTTGGATCAGGCGCAACGCTGACACCCTGCAGCCCGTCCTGCAGCAACACATCGGCGATGGCCGTGGCAATGGTCAGCAGGGCCCGGTCGGAGAATGCTGCCGGCGGCGACTCGTTGAGCGTTCGCAGTGTCAGTTGGTGAAGATCAAGACCGGGGGCAGGCGCCGTCCAACCTTGGGCCACCTTCGCAAGTACGAAGGGCACATCCATCCAGATCTCAACCTGCGGCAACTGAGGGTGGGGCGGCTCATATGCCACCTCAAACGGATGAACCTGATACCAGAAGTTACTCGTATCTGCGGATGGCTCAACGGTAGGCACCGGTGTTGGCTCGGGCGTTGGCGCTGGTTTGGGCGCCGGCACGACTTCCGGCTCAGGCGTTGGCGCTGGTTCGGGCGCTGGCACGACTTCCGGCTCGGGTGTTGGCGATGGCTCAGGCGCTGGTTCGGGCGCCGGCACGACTTCCGGCTCGGGCGCTGGCGATGGCTCAGGCGCTGGTTCGGGCGCCGGCACGACTTCCGGCTCGGGCGCTGGCGATGGCTCAGGCGCCGGTGTTGGTTCAGGCTTCGGCGCTGGTTTGGGTGGTGGCTTTGGTGCCGGAGGTTTCGGTCGTGGCCCCAGCACCTGTACGAGCGATGCAGGAATGTCGTCGTTCTTACCTGCACCATCGAGCGGCAGATCCAGCACGAACCAGATGGCGCGTGGTCCGCTTGTAGCCCCCGCTGGCGTGAGTACCTGCACGTCTACACCCAACAAGCCATCGGCTGCCAGTTGGTCGGAAATGGCCTTTCGAATCGCCTTGAGCGCGGGCCCGTCAAGTAGCGCTGTCCCCTGCTGGCTCAGTGCCTTGAGATCTGTTCGGATCGCCGGGCGGCCGGGCTCAGCGGCGGTCCACCCCTGGGCTTCAGCGCTGAGCCTGAACGGGGCCGTCCATGCATCATCAAGTGGTGGCAGAATCGGGTCTGCCTGCCTCCAAGCCACGTGGAATGAACCTACGCGCACCTGCTGGGCAGATGCCTGCGTGGCCATCAGCAAGCCGGTCAACAGGGCAATCAGTCGCATGATCGTCATAGGCTTGGCAAGCACCCTCCCCCCCCGAATCAGAGGCGTCAAGGGCGATCTGGTCTCTGGATCGTCATTTCGGCCTGAATCGTGCACCAGATTTCGCTCTGACGCTCAAGCGGCCCCTGTAACGGGCCGAAGCCCCTGCAGTGGCCAGTTTGCTCAGTTCGATGGCCTTGTTGGAGTACTTGTTCATGCCTGTTCGAAATCGCACCGCTTGGGTTCTCATGACGTCAATGGGCTGCATTGGAGCCCTGACCGAAGCCTCCGCAGGCCATGGACGAGCCACCTTTGTTGCGGGCGATGCACTTGGTGTGGAGTTGCACTGCGCGGCCGTGCTGGCGCTTGCCACGCCGGAAGTAGACCCAGTGCGATTCGATCCGGCCCCGGTTGTGTTGGCTGAGGCGACTCCTCACAACACTACCCAGCCTGAAACCCAGACCCATCCCGAGTCCACTTCACCAGCACACCTGTGGGCAGTAGACGCACCTGCAATGACCCCGATCGAGTCATGGTCGCTCTGGTCAGATCTGGCTATCGTCTTCTGGCCTACCGCCACGCCGATGACCGAGTCGGGCATGCTGTTTGCCATCGTCCACTGATCGCACTCACAGCAGCTTCTTCAACTCACGCTTCTGCCGGCTGGATGTAGCCTTCTCCACCCACCGATTGATGAGCGAGGTCGCTGCCAGCGGCCCGCTTGTTCTTCGCAGATAGGACGCCAGCACCCCCACCCGCACTGCTGGCTGGTCCGGGTCGATAGCCAACTCCAACATGGATGCAAGTCTCGGATCTTCGACCTTGCCGAGTTTGGCGCCGCCCACGGCCCAGATCAGATCCGACTGATAGCGCGTGAATGAACTCAGCCGTTCTGCAGCAGCCAGTGCCGCTGGCAAGTCCCCCTCGAAGACAGCAGGGGCCAGCGCGACCTGGGCGCATCGATTGCCAGCCACCTTGGTCTGCACTGCGTACTGAAAGGTCTGCACTGCGATCTTGAACCGACCTGCAAGCGCAGCCAACTGAATCGCCTTGGCAAAGGTGGCATCGGAGGGATCGTCGCGGGCCACCCGCAGCGCATCAGCTGCAGCCTTGGCAACATCGATACACCCATCCGGGATCGTCTCGGATGGTGGTTGAAGCACACGATCTGCCAATCCCGGAGGCGGCGCGATCATCAGCGGATCACCGACCGTGTTGATTCGCCAGGGATTGGAGAACGCGCCCCCTTCCGAGGGCCAGTACCTGCCGGCAATGAGCCATGGCATTCCCCGAGCCACTCGATTGATCAGCAGTGATGCAGGCACGAATGCCTGTAGCCCCGGCTCTTGAGAAGAACCGATGTCGGCATAGGCGCCGTTTGCCAGCCAGCGGCCGCCAACTGTTCGAGCGTCATAGGGCGCCCGCAGCGACCAGGAATGCACCATGTACACGGCTGCAGGCGTTCGCAGCAGAGGCACCTGAGCCGCGTCGGCGTCTTGATCGTCGGCCATGCGGAAGAAGTCAGCATTCCCCTTTGAAGTCAACAGCACCAGGTCCGCTTGGAGCCCGTCTGTGTCCGCCTCCAGGAGTGTGTTGATGGTGAGCGTTGGCACCTGCTGCACCTTGTAGCCGGCCTGTTGCAGCAGCCGAGCCGGGGCATCGAGTTTCCAATTCGTCCATGGGCGCTTGTCCGGATAGGTGTCGGCCAACCAGACTCGCGTGCGAGGCAGAAACAAGCTGCAGTTGGCGGCCCAGGCGCTGCGGGCAGCCGACCCGAAGATCCAACCTGTGAATGCCCACCGCGCCCCCTTCGCCGAACGACCGATCACATCTGTTACCGCCATAGCAGGTGGATTGGAAGCGTTGTCGGCCTGGCTGGCAGGCCCCCCTTCGACTCGCGCTGCCAGGTCACGGCACATGGTGATCGTGTCGATGTCATCACCGAGTTGATCCCAGGAAGCACCTGTCGCGGCGCACGCCTGCTCTATGGCTTTGGTCAGGTGCGCCCCTTGTGCTGGCGTGAGGCGCTGACCGCTGCGGCCAAAGTCCCCCTCGACCCAACCCAGATACTGCCCTCTTCCGGCGGCCAAGATCGCGGCGGCAGCGCGAGCTGGACTCTTTTCGGAAGTCAGAACAATCCCCGGAGATGGCGTGGAGAGCGCTTTCGCCGCAACTGCGTGTACCGCTGGTTCGTTCGTATCCCACGCCCGCCCCACAGCGTCTTCAATCACCTCCCGGCTGGCCAATTGCACAACTCGTTCCCGTTGCAGAACACGAGCGGGCGCAAAGCGACGAATGAACTGATCATTGAGCGGCTCGCCATCGATGAGGATGGGCCAGTGCCCCTCAGGAGACCATCGCCCGAGCTCATCGAGCATGGTGGGGAGATCCGGCACGATCACGATTTGGTTGATCACCGGCACTTTGGTGCGGATCGCAACTGAACTATTGACGATGGCAGGCGCCCAAGCCGTCCACCCAGGCGCCTGTGGCTGGGCTTGGCCGATGGCAAGTGCGCAGAGCAGTGATAGCGTGGCTGGCATGCCCCCATTGTGGCGTGGCTCACTGGATCCTGCCGGTGGCGGGTGATGTTCGTACCATGCCCGCCCAATGCCTGATTACCGCGTCATTTCGATGGGAACGCTCGCCGCAAACTCGCTGTGGAACGAGTCCGCCCCGGTTCGCACGGGCCATTGCACGACCACGCTGATCGAGGCTGACGATGCATTGATCATCGTGGATCCCTCACTGCCAGCGCAGGTGCTTGCCGTGCGGTTACATGAACTCTCAGGCAAACTGCCCACGGATGTCACCCATGTGTTCTGCACCGGGTTCTCCGATGAACACACCGGCGGCATGGACGCCTTCCCCTCCGCCACTTGGCTGTGCTCAGAGACGGAGTTGGAGCAGGCCAGAGAGGCCATTGGCGACGATCTCCACGCAGCGCGAACCGCTCAGGCCACAGATGCTGTTGCGTCTCTTGAGCGTCTCGAGTTGCTGCTGGGGCGAATGCACAGCTGCCCAGACTCTTTGGTTGATGGCGTGGATCTGTTCCCCCTGCCGGGCGTCCGTCCCGGCACGGCCGGCCTGCTGTTGGTGCAACCCACCAGCACCGTGCTGATCAGCGGCGATGCCATTGCCAGCAGTGATCATCTATCCAAGGGGCAGGTGCTGCCGGGGTGCTTCAATCGAGAGCAGGCGATGGAGTCTTTCAAAGAGGCCATCGAGATTGCGGACGTCATCGTGCCCGGCCGCGGCAATGTGGTGTTGAACCCACTTCGCATGCGGCCTTGAGGCACCGTTGAAGCAAGACCGCCGATGAAGCGTCATCTTCACCGGCGGTCGAGTTCGCGAGGGGTGTTCGGGTCGAGGAGGCACTTCGCCCGCCCCCTGCACTGAGGGAGTACGCCGTTGAACGGCACAGCACCATGCGATTGGTTTGCTCCTCATCCAAACGAATCCGCCCAAAATCTGGTGGAACGCCCACAGGGAATGTCCTAGACGCGATTCGGGATACAGTGCGGGCGTGATGGCTACCTCAGACACAGCCCACATCGCGCTCTACGCCGGCTCGTTTGATCCGCCCACCCTTGGCCATCTGGACGTGATCAATCGAGCACGACGCCTTTTCGATCACATCGTTGTGGGAATCGGTGACAACCCCGACAAGCGTCACATGCTCGACTCTGAAGCCCGTTGTTCTCTCATGCGGCGCGAAGTGGAATCGCTGCTTCAGCGTGATGCCAAGGGCGCTCAGGTGCAGGTCGAGGTGTATGAGGGACTGACCGTTGATTTCGCCCGCAGCATCGGCGCAGCGGCGCTGTTACGGGGCATCCGCAACGTGACAGATCTGGCGGCAGAGTGCCAACTCGCCATCGCCAACAGGCAGGTTGCCGACATCGAGAGCGTGTTCGTCATCACCGACGAGCGATTCGGCTTCACGTCCAGCAGCCTCATCCGCCAGATCGTTGAGTTGGGCGGCGATGTGGAAAAGCTGACGGGCATTGTGCCCCCGAGCGTGTTGGACCATCTCCGCTCAAGTCAATCCATAGCCTGAATTGCACGGTTCCAGTTCAGGCCAGCCCTCCAAGGGCAATCTGAGCGTGAAGGTGCTCGTGCCGGGTGTGTGCGTGAGATCGCCACCACAATCTCGGGCAAGTTCACGTGACAAGGCGAGGCCCAATCCGACGCCGGCACGGGAATGAGCAGCACGCCCTCAGCTGGACGCGATCCAGTGTTTGCGACGGTGAAGACCATCTCGGTGGTGGCGGCGCGGCCGCGCACGGCCACATCCACGTCAATCGCTTTGAGTTCGATGCCACCGGGGTGGTTCGGTGGCAAGACGGGACGACGCTGCGGCGTGATCCAGACCGGCTCAATGGCTGGGGCTGGCGGCTGCGAAGGCACGATGGTCTGGGCTGGAGCAGTGCACACACAGGTGGCCGCTGTCAGACATGCAAGAAGACTGCATTGAGTTTGCCGCATCAGTGGTTCTCCAAGAGCCGCAGCGCATCTGCGCTGCTGGCTCCATCAGAACCTACGTATCAGTGGGGCGATTATTGGTAACAGCCGTGTAACACTTGCCTCGACCCTGCCTGAAGCCCTCCTGCAGGGCGTGGGCGATTGATCCTGCTGACCAGTTTGCGTCCAACCGATGGTGTTCACGGAGTCATCGAGACTGCAGATTGAAGCAGTTTGTGCCCTGAATCTGGATCAGACTCGCCCCAGCATGTGCCAGGGGCTCAGACGGTTTCGGGCACGAGCCCGGAGGCGGCGAGGATCGCCCTGAAGTTCTCCCCGAAGACGAAGTTCTCCTCGGGGAAGTCAAGCCCGGACATGTTCTGATCGACGTGGCTGAAGATCAGATCAACTTGACCGATAGCGTGCCAGCGATCGTCATCGGGCTCGTTGGTGCGCAACTCGACCGCAGCAGTTGTCGCCGCGCCGGCCTCGTCAATTCGATCGAGCGATGCGGTGTATCGAAGCGTTTGCCCTGGCAAAGCGTCTCGCTCAATCATCGCCTTGGTGATCTTGGCGAGGATCACTTTCTCACGGAACTGGTTGACCGCCCCCACCATGATGCCGCTGGTCTGCGCCACGCCTTCGATGAGCAGCGCCCCAGGCATGACGGGCGTTCCCGGAAAGTGGTCGTGGATGTGTTCCTCGGCCAGCGAGACGTTTTTGACCGCCACCAATCGAGCGCCGGGCTCGTGTTCAACGATCCGGTCAATCCACATCCAGCGCATAGGGGGTGCTCCCTGATTGCAGTGGGCTGTTTGCCCTCAGGCGGCCGCTGCCTGCAATTTGCGATCGACGAAATCGACCAGCGAGCCCACGGTGATCAGATCACCAACCTTGCTCAGCGTGCCGTCGAACCCGTCGAAGTTCACGTGCGGCATGCGCTCTTTGAGCATGGCGAGGCCCGCATCTGTGATCGTGCCGTCCTGAACCCACTCGGGGTTGTCCATCAGGCCCTCGGGGAAGAGCTCGCCCTGATCAATCTTGAAGGGCGCACCGTCTGTGGAGAAGGTCTTCTCCAACTGGAAGACGATGTCCAGAAAGTCGATCGACTCCGCACCCAGATCAGCCGTCAGGCTGGCGCTCGGCACGATCTCGTCTTCATCACACCCCAGTGCTTCTTCCAACACTTCGGCGATCTTGGCCTGGATTTCGTCGTGCGTCATTTCGGTGCTCACTCCTGGCCCCGGGCCGATGCCTGGGTGCTGATTGGCCGCATTGTAAACCGGCCGGACACGGCAGTCTCGCCATCAAGCGAACCACCTCGAACTGTTCCCGTGCCCTTGCACGAATACACCCCGGACTCATCCGGGCCCTTGACCACCGACACCTGACACTCCAGTGCCTCGCCGGGCTTGACCATGGCCCCATATTTGAGCGCCTTGACCGACCCCAGTACCAACTTCGCTTCAGAGGACATCTGGAGCAATCTTCGAGCTGCCTGCGTCAGCGACTCGAGCATGAGCACCCCCGGAAGGATGGGATATCCGGGGAAGTGGTCGGCCAGATACTCCTCCGCTGCCGTCACCTGCTTGAGGGTCCGGATGCGGTCGGAGGCCTGCTCCAGCACGCTATCTACGAAGTCGTATCGCAAGGGCGGCATGGTACCCGCAAACCCCCTCCAAAGCCCCGATCTGGACCCCTTCGCCCCTTGGCTGGAGAGGGGAAAAACGCTATGCTGCCCGGCCTTCTCGGGCCATCGAGGCCCGGCTGATTTCCCCCTTACAGACAGACAGATCGCAGTCGAGGACCTTCCGCCATGGCGGCCAACGGCACCATCATTCAAGTCATCGGTTCGACCTTCGATGCCCAGTTCCCCGAAGAGGCACTGCCGGACATCTACAACGCCGTCAAGAGCACCATCGGTAGCGGCGACACCTCGCTGACCCTCTGGGGCGAAGTGAGCAAGCACCTGGGTGGCGGGCAGGTTCGCTGCGTCGCCTTGGGCAGCACCGACGGCCTTGCCCGCGGTACCGAGTGCATCGACACCGGCTCGCCCGTCACGGTACCCGTCGGCGAAAACGTGCTCGGCCGAATCTTCAACCTGCTGGGTGAGCCCATCGACGAACGAGGCGACGTGCAGACCGAACGCCGCCGCCCCATCCACCAGTCACCGCCGGCCCTTGACAGCCTCAACCCCCGCACCGAGATCCTGGAGACAGGCATCAAGGTGGTCGATCTCCTCTGCCCATTCGTGCGTGGTGGCAAGATCGGCCTGTTCGGTGGTGCCGGCGTGGGCAAAACCGTGATCATCCAGGAGATGATCGCCCGTGTGGCTCGTGAGTTCGGTGGCTACAGCGTGTTCTGTGGTGTCGGCGAGCGAACGCGTGAGGGCAACGACCTCTGGCGTGAAATGCAGGAGGCCGAGTACACCGACGCCGATGGCAACACCGCCCACGTGATCGACAAGGTCGCCATGGTGTTCGGTCAGATGAATGAACCACCGGGCGCTCGTCTGCGAGTGGCTCTGTCCGGTCTGGCCATGGCGGAAGACTTCCGCGATGAGTCCGGCAAAGAGACGCTGATCTTCGTGGACAACGTGTTCCGCTTCACCCAAGCCGGTTCCGAGGTGTCAGCCCTGCTGGGCCGAATGCCATCGGCCGTGGGTTACCAGCCAACCCTCTCCACCGAGATGGGTGAGCTCCAGGAGCGCATCACGTCTACCAGCCGCGGTGCCATTACGTCGGTACAGGCCATTTACGTGCCCGCCGACGACCTCACCGACCCGGCACCTGCCACGACCTTCGCCCACTTGGACGCCTTCGTGGTGCTTGAGCGTGGCATTGCCGAGAAGGGCATCTACCCCGCCGTGGACCCGCTGGCTTCGACCAGCCGGATTCTCGACCCCAACATCGTGGGCGAGCACCACTACGCGGTGGCCCGTCGCGTGCAGGAGACTCTGCAGCGATACAAGGATCTCCAGGACATCATCGCCATCCTCGGTGTTGATGAACTCTCTGAAGACGACAAGTTGGCCGTGAACCGCGCCCGTCGCATGGAGCGATTCCTGAGCCAGCCCTTCTACGTGGCCGAGCAGTTCACCGGCTTCCCCGGCGTGAACACCAAGCTCGAAGACACGATCGACTCCTTCGAGCGTCTGTGCAATGGTGAGGGCGATGACCTGCCCGAGTCCGCCTTCATGTACGTGGGCACGCTGGACGACGCCAAGAAGAAGGCCGAGGAGATGGCTGCCGCCGTCGCCTGAGCTAGCTCAACCAGTTTGACTTGAACTGAACAACGCCCGTGGCCTCAGGCCGCGGGCGTTGTCTTTATGTTGCTGGTGCGCTGGGCACAAGGCCGCCGTCTTGGCACAGGCCTGTCTGCCATTCAGGCCGGCCTGCGTCGTCGCCGAACCATCGCCGTCAAAGACAGCAAGGCAACAGCCCCAGGCGCCGGAATCGTTGTCTCGTTGATCGGCCAGCCCAGATACAGCTGGTCTACGCCGACATAGTCAGCAAAGCCGCCCTCCCAAGTGGCCAAGCCGTAACTGAACCCTTCGAAGTTTCCATCTGAGTCCCATGACTCAAGCCACTCCATACTCATGGAATTCTGGCCACCGCCCAACAACTCAAACGACTCCCCTAAGTCGAAGCCTAGATCACCCCAGCCCTCATCCTCGGACAGCCAACTGGTCACCTCTCCAGCGAAGTGGTCACCAGTGCCCCATGAAGTCAGAATGAGCACGTCGGCAAATCGAGTCGTCGTGCCCTCGGGCAGATGCCCCATCAGGTCGACGCCCTCGATGGTCATCCAGACATCCGCAACGCGATTTTCTTCCGTCCATTCCATGTCCGTATACAACGAGAATTCGACCAACACATCTGCGCCGGCCATTGCACATGGAATCGCTGCAGACACGACAACCGCTGCCAATCTCTCTTTCATGTTCCACTCCTCTTCCAGGGCAGACTCAGCCCGCCCCTGAGAACTTAGCCCTGATGGGATCGAACTGGGCCCGGAACTGGCCGGAACCGGAACAAAATCGGCCCTGAATGCTGTGTCGGAAGCGGGTTGTCCACCGTTTCCCCACAGTGAGATACGAGGCTGTGAGGACGCCGTGGCCGTGGGTCGCTACCCTCGCGGAATGACCACTGAACGACCCGCCGTGATTCTGTCCGCAGCCGCCCTTCTCACCATCGTCGCTGGGTGTGAGCAGGCCAAGCCCAAGCCTGAGCCAGCGCCTCAAACCGCCGAGGCACCTGCCAAGCCCAAGCCGACCCCGCCAGCCAAATTGCCTGGGCTGGCACAGGCTGGCGCGGCGACCGAGATGGCGCCGGGCGTATTCGTGTGGGACCTCAACGTCGGCTCGGGCGAAACCGTCGGCCCGGACACCCGCACAGTGCGTGTTTCAATTGAAGGCTGGACGCAAGATGGCACGCAGTACTTCGGTTCCAGCGCCGGCCCAGATGAACTGGTCTTGCCCGCTGGCGGCGCCGCCGCCTTCCCAGGTTGGTCTGAAGCGATTGATGGCCTTCGTGTGGGCGGGACCCGAAAAGTGTGGGCGGCGGGACCCGAAGACTCGACGCAGTGGCCCGTAGAAAACAACAGCCCCATCGTGCTCGATGTGTCACTGCACGCCATCGACACCAATGCCCAACTTGCCAACCCGTTGCCGGGCGCTCTGGTTGGCGACGCTGCCCCGCAAGGCGGCGCTGATGGCCTGCGCTTCTACGAACTGCACGCCGGTGAAGGTACCGGCGCCGTTGCTGGCGACGAATTGGCCGTTACTTACGAAGCATGGCTGGGAGATGGAACGCCAATGGCCTCTGCAACGCAGGAGCCCGTTCGCATCACATTGGACGATCACATTGCGCCAGGCGCCCTGGCTGGCCTTGAAGGCGCCACCAAGGGCAGCACACGCAAACTCATCATTCCTGCCGCCATCGGAATTGGATTCGACCCCCTTGGCACACTGCCTCCGGGGAGCACAGTGGTGATGGACGTCACCGTCGTCGAAGTTCACTCGGCTTCTGCGCCTACGACCACGGACCCGACCACAACCAGCGCTCAGGTGCCCTGAACCGTCTGAACATGTATAGCTGGCCCGTCGCCATCGTCGCTTGATCGCGATCGCAGATGGCCACCGGAGCCACCGGAGATTGTGCCATGCGCCCAGCCCTCGCCATCTTGATGATCGCCCTGCTTGCCAGAACATCGCTGGCGGCCCCCGAAGTTCCCGCCTCCCCTGAGGCCATTGACGCCATCATGCGCGATGCCATCGAGCGGGCGGATGCGTCTTTGGCCGCGATCGTCGCCGTGCCCGCCGCCGAACGAACATTCGACAACACGGTGGGCGCACTCGATCGCACACTGGGCCAGTTCGACGCTGAAACAAGCATGGCCCAGTTCATGGCCTATGCCCACCCGGATCCGGCCATGCGAGCCGCTGGGCGTGAGGCGGAACAGGCGTGGAACAGCTGGATGGTGGATCTGGGCAAGAACGAGGCGATCTATCACAAGCTCAACCTGCTCAATGCCATGTTGCCTCCGGGAATGACCCCGGAACAGACGAGGCTGCTCAGGCACATGCTGCGCGATTACCAGCGGGCGGGCATGTCTCTTGATCCAGTCGACCGCGCTGCGCTCGCTGAGTTGGAGCGAGAGATCAACGACACCACCCAGGCCTTCGACACCGCCATCAATGATGACGACACGATCGTCTCCGTCACGCGCGAAGAGCTCGAAGGCATGCCCGAAGACTGGATCGCCTCCCGAACCCAGTCAGATGGCCTCTACCTGCTGGGCATGGACTACCCCACCATTGTGCCCATTCTTGACCTGAGCCCCAATGCCGCCTTGCGACAGAAGATCTGGATGGCTCGCAAGCGCCGCGGCGGCAAGGCGAATGTGGGCACCCTCGAACAACTGCTGCAACTACGGGCCCAACAGGCTGATCTTCTGGGCTACGACCATGCGGCGGACTTCGAAAACGAGGTTCGCATGAGCGGTGACGCCGCCCGGGTGCAGGCCTTCTACGACACCCTCCGGCCGATGCTGCGAAAGAAGGCGATTCAGGACCACGCCCTGCTCACCGAGGCCAAGAGAGCAGACACCGGAGATCCCACGGCAGTGCTCAAGCCCTGGGACTTCAGTTACTACCTGGAGCAGGTCAAGAAGCGAGACTTCGACGTCGATGGGCAACTCGTGCGGGAGTACTTCCCCATGACGAAGGTGCGAGACGGCCTCTTCGAAATCGTCCAACGCCTGTATGGCGTCACCATGGTGCCCAAGAGCGGCGTCGTGGGCGAGGACATCTGGCATGAAGACGTGGAGTGGTTTGATGTCGTCGATGGCGACGGCGAGGTGCTCGGCGAGTTCTTCATGGACCTGTACCCACGAGAGGGCAAGTACGGCCACGCAGCCCAATGGGGCCTCGTACCGCGCGTGCGTTTGGAGGATGGCAGCATCCAGAAGCCTGTTGCTGCGTTGGTGTGCAATTTTCCGCCGCCCACCGATGACATGCCCTCTCTGCTCACGCATGATCAGACCGAGACCTTCTTTCACGAGTTCGGGCACGGCCTGCACACGCTGCTGGCGCAGGGCGAAATCGCTCGTTTCTCCGGAACCGGCGTGGAGCGAGACTTCGTTGAGGCGCCCAGCCAGATGTTTGAAGCTTGGGTGTGGTCTCCAGAGACCCTCCCGCTACTCAGCGGCCACTGGGAAACCGGCGAGCCTCTTCCGGAAGACCTGCTGCAGCGCATGGTTAATGCCAAGACGCTCTGTTCGGGCATGCTCAATGAAACCCAGGTGCACTATGGCTTGACCGATCTCACCTTCCACCTCGACCCGGAAGGTGATCTTGACACCACCGAAGTTGGCAAGGCGTTGCTGGGTGAGACCACCATGTTCGAACCGGTCGATGAGACATGGTTCCAAGGCTCGTTCGGCCACCTCACCGGCTATCAGGCCGGCTACTACGGCTATCTGTGGTCGCGTGTCTTCGCGGAAGACATGGCCGAGCACTTTGCCCAGCTGGGCATGCTGAATCCCGAGGCCGGGGCCCACTACCGCGCAACTGTTCTGGGCCAAGGCGGAACCAAGAGCGCCGATGACATGCTCCGCGACTATCTGGGCCGCGAACCAAGGATGGACCCGTTCATTCGCAGCCTCGGGCTGGAGAATTCCTCCAACTGAGCCCCCGAGGCCTCAGATCCACTTCTTGTATCGAAAGAAGCTGAGCATGCCGCCGGCGAGCAGCACGCATGCCACGACGAAGTACCAGAAAGCGTCGTGATCATCCTGCCCCGGCAGTGATCCGGTGAAGTTCATCCCGAACACACCGGTGAGAAAACTGAGCGGGATGAAGATCGTGGCGATGATGGTGAGCACCTTCATCACATCGTTCATCCTGCGGTTGATCGCGTTGCCGTAGACATCGAGCATGCCGACGGTGGCTTCTCGGTACAGCTCGACCGTGTCCGCCAGATGCCTGCAGTGGTCCTGCACATCGCGCAGGTACGCCCGCGTACCAGATGAGATCACCGGGTGATCACTGCTGCGAATCGATTGCATCAGGTCGCGCATCGGCCAAAGTTCTCGCCGCATGATGAGCAGTGCTCGCTTGATGTCGTGCACCTCTCGGGCCGCGGGTTCATCGATCGACTCGGTGAGGATTGCGTCCAGATGATCCAACCGCTCTCCAATGTCCTGCATGACTGGAAAGACCTCGTCCACAATCCGATCGAGCAGGCAGTAGAAGAGAAAGTCTGGGCCGCTGCGTCTCAGCCTTGAGCCTGCGTCTTCAAGGCGCGTACGAGTGGCATCCCAGAGCGGCTTGTCGAACTCCTGAAATGAGATCAGTTGCCGATCCCCTACGAACATGCTCACCTGCTGCGATCGCAGTTGGCCCTCGTGCTCGTCCATGGCCCGAGTTGTCACGAAGAGATACGAGTGCTCGGAAAACTCGTTGTACTCATCGAGCTTCGGTCGCTGTGGAATCTGAATCAGGTCTTCGACCGCCAGCGGGTGAAGGTGGTATCGACCGGCAATTGCCTCGAGCAGATCCGGTGTAGGCGGCCCAATGACGTTGATCCAACGCACCTGACTGAATTCGGGGCGATCCTGCAGAAAGAACGCTTCAACATCATGCACCGGGGTCTGGCGCAGCCCCTCTGGCCCGTAGTCAATGCACATGACCTCCGCCGCCGATGCGGCCGCGTCAAGATGCTGCTCTGACACATCCGCGGGATCTTCCGGGTACCCCTCGGTGCCTTCATACGACTCAAGCCGGCCGCCCAGATCCATCGTCTCGACGTCCACGGCGTCGCTGGGCTCGGCTCGGCCCTCGACAGCGTCAAGTGGCGCATCGGTCTCATGCTTGTGCTCGTGGAGCGTCATGTGATCGCAGGCCAGCGTACCATTCTCTCTGCGCATGACCCGACGACGCCTGATCCTCGTGCTGATCATCGCAGTGGCCGCGCTGCTCGCTGCCGGTTGGTTCACGGCGGGCATGACACCCTCGTGGTACGCCCCGCCCGCTGCAACAAACAAGCAGATCGAGCAAGCATCAGAGCGTTTGGAGTTTCGCCTGCAGGAGGCGCTCCACAAGATCAGGCCTGATGGCGCCTCGTGGGTGCTGCGGCTGAGCGACGATGTGATCAACCAGTGGCTTGCCACTCGACTGCAGTCGTGGCTTCGTGGTCAGAAGATCGAGTGGCCTGACGGCATTGGCGTGCCGCAGGTGCGTTGCCGAAGCGGCGTCATCGAGGTCGCCGCCCCTCTGAGCGATCTGGGCGATCGGGTTGGCCGAGTCGATCTGCGGCCGGTGATTGAGGGTGACACGGTGCGGCTGCAACCGGGGCTATGCGGCGTGGGCCGGCTACCTCTACCGATTCCCACCTCCCTGATGGTGAGTGAACTCGCTGACCTGCCGCTGGTTGGATCGCCAACCTCGGCCCTGCTCGAACTGATTGACAGACGGCATGTCCGAATCGTGTCCATTCGGCCCTCAGCGGGAGGACTGGACGTGGATCTTGTCACCCTCGCCGCTCCTGTACCATGATCTGAACACTCAGGGAATGGGAGGGATGTATGTCCGACAGCACCGAAACGAATGATCCATCCAGCGCCTCACCGCTGGCCGAGGTCGCTGATCTTGTCCGCCAAGGCGATGCCGCGGCTGCGTTGAGCGGCCTCAAGGAACGCATTCGTAAGGAACCAGGCAACGCCGACCTCAGGTTGTCGCTTGCTCAACTGCAGGCGATCATGGGCGACTGGGACAAGGCAATGGCGGCCGCGGACACGGCCTCCACGCTCGACACCGAACGAGGCCTGCTCTGTCAGCAGTGGAAGTTGCAGATCGCAGCCGAGCAGACTCGAGCCGAGGTGTTCGCGGGCGAGCGTACCGCGATCGTCATGGGCGAACCCGAGCCGTGGATCGCGGGCATGCAAGATGCCCTCAGGCTCGACGGCGAAGGGCAGTCCCAAGCTGCCGATGATGCCCGCCGCGCTGCTCTGGAGAACGCGACCGCACGCGGTGGCACCATCAATGGCACCCCCTTCGAGTGGCTCTGTGATGCTGATGAGCGCATCGGGCCCTGCTTTGAGGCCATCATCAACGGGCGATACGCATGGGTCCCGCAGGGTGCCGTCACCGCCGTCACGGTGAAGCAGCCATCCGAGCTCATCGACCTCGTCTGGGTCGAAACGGTGATGCGATTCACCAACGGCGGCGAAACAGCGGCGCTGACACCGGTCCGCTACCCCGGCAGCACCAACAGCGACGATCAACGCATCGTGCTGGGCCGATTGACCACCTTCGAGGCAACCGCAGGCGGAACCAACATCGGGTTCGGGCAGAGACTGTTGGCGACCGACGCCGACGACTACCCCCTGCTCCAGATTCAGTCCATCGAATTCAACGCCTGATCAGGACAAGACGATGACGCTTCAGATCCGACGTACTGCGCTATTCTCTCGACTCGACCCACTTGCCTACAAGGCCTTGGAAGGTGCCACAACGCTCGCCAAGTTGCGGGGCAACCCACAGGTTGAGATCGTCCACTGGTTCAACCAGATCCTGAATGAGCAAGACAGTGACATCCACCGCATCATTCGGGCCTTTGGCATCGATGCCGGCCGCCTCGCCTCCGACGTGACGGCTGCCATGGAGGCACTTCCGGGTGGCTCGTCTGAGCTCAAAGACCTCTCCGGATCGGTTGACCAACTTGTGCGAGAAGCATGGCTGCAAGCCTCGCTGGCCTTTGGCGGACTGGCTATTCGAACCGGCCACCTGCTTTTGGCACTCTGCGGCGAAGAAGCCCTGCAGCCAGAGATGGATGGGCTCTCCGCTCAGCTCAAGCAGATCGACGTGTTCAAACTTGGCGAGGAGTTCGACTCGCTTGTTGAAGGATCGCCTGAGACGGCCCAAGCAAATGCCGCGTCGGTTGGCGACGGCGATGCCATGCCAGGTGAGGCCAGCGGTGCGCTCGCTCCAGCCCAGTTGGGCAAGCAGGAAGCCCTGAAGCGATTTACGACGGATCTCACCCAGCAAGCACGCGATGGCGAACTGGATCCCATCGAAGGGCGAGACACCGAGATTCGTCAGGCGATCGACATTCTGCTTCGCCGAAGGCAAAACAACCCGATCCTCGTGGGCGAGGCCGGCGTGGGCAAGACAGCCGTGGTCGAGGGGCTCGCCCAGCGCATTGTGCGTGGTGACGTACCCCCGTCCGTGCAAGGCGTGCGGCTCTTGACGCTGGATATCGGCCTGCTGCAGGCGGGCGCCAGCATGAAGGGTGAGTTTGAAAACCGCCTGCGGCAAGTCATCGAGGAGGTCCATGCCTCCCCTGATCCGATCATCCTCTTTGTTGACGAAGCCCACACCTTGCTGGGCGCCGGCGGCCAGCAGGGCACCGGCGATGCCGCGAACCTGCTCAAGCCGGCACTGGCTCGCGGCACCCTGCGAACCGTGGCCGCGACGACTTGGGACGAGTACAAGAAGTACATCGAGAAGGACCCGGCCCTCACTCGACGCTTCCAGACGATTCTCGTCGAAGAGCCGTCGATCGAGAAGGCTCAGCTCATGATGCGAGGGGTCGCTACGGCGCTTTCGAACCACCACGGCGTGCTCATCACCGAGGAAGGCATCGATGCATCGGTGGAACTCAGCGCCCGCTACCTGCAGGCCCGTCAATTGCCAGACAAGTCCGTCAGCGTGCTGGATACCGCCTGCGCCCGCGTCGCTGTGACCCAGCATGCGGTGCCCGCCGAGGTAGACGACCTCCGCAACGCCCTGCGTGCCTTGGATGTCGAACAGAGGCTGGTCGATCGCGAATTGGCATTGGGCATTGAAAATCATCGGGCCGAGGAGATTGGGCCTGAGATCGAGTCCGCCAAGGCTCAACTTGCCGAGGCCGAAGCGCGATACGAAGAAGAGATCGGTATCGCCAGAGAGATCATGGAGATCCGCGCCAAGCTCCTCAAGGGCATTGATGCGGATGACGATGCCGACGCACCTCAGAGTGGCGATGACGCCGAGGCTGCCTCTGATTCTGGCGAGCAGAAAGAGGACGCTGGCACCGATGGCGCCCCAGACACCGACACTGCAAAGGCCACCGAGGACTCGGGCGATGCCCCCGCGCCCGCCGCTGATGAAGAGGAAGCCATCGACGCCGATGCCCTTCGTGTCTCACTGGCCGAGTTGCAGACGAAGTTGGAAGAAGCCCAGGCTGAAGTGCCCATGGTGCTCCCCACTGTCGATGGCGACGCCGTCGCCGCAGTGATCGGTGACTGGACGGGCATCCCGGTTGGCCGCATGGTCGCTGATCAGGTGCAGAGCGCCCTCGACCTGCCCGATCTGCTTGGCAAGCGAATCATCGGACAGGACCATGCCCTGCAGGAAGTGTCCGCCCGAATTCAAACCGCCAAGGCGGGGCTGGAAGACCCCAGCAAGCCATCGGGCGTGTTCATGCTGGTTGGGCCATCTGGTGTGGGTAAGACCGAAACCGCCCTTTCACTGGCCGAGGTCCTCTACGGCGGCGAGCAGGGGCTCATCACCATCAACATGAGTGAGTTCCAAGAGGCCCACACGGTCTCCACGCTCAAAGGGGCCCCTCCCGGATACGTGGGATACGGCGAAGGTGGCGTGCTCACCGAGGCTGTTCGACGAAAGCCATACTCGGTGGTGCTGCTCGACGAGATGGAGAAGGCCCACAAAGATGTGCATCAGGTCTTCTTTCAGGTCTTCGACAAGGGCTGGATGGAGGACGGCGAGGGAAGACGCATCGACTTCAGAAACACCGTCATCATCATGACCAGCAATGTGGCCACTGATGAGATCGTGCAATTGGTCGAAGATCCGGATCTGGCGCCCCCCGCTGCCGAACTCGTCAAGAGCATCAAACCCGCGATGCTCAAGACCTTCCCACCGGCGCTGCTGGGCCGATGCATCATCGTGCCCTATCTGCCACTGGGCGACAGCGTGCTGGAGAAGATCATCGGCCTGAAGATCGCCAAAATCGCCAAGCGATTGCTCAACGAGAAGGGCATCACGCTCGAGTACGACGACGCAGTGACGAAGTTCGTCATGGACCGCTGTGAAGATGCTGGCTCAGGCGCCCGAATGATCGACGCCATTCTCACCAACAGCCTGCTGCCCAACGTGAGCCAGAGATTGCTGGAGCGGCTGCTCGAGGGCACGCCTACCACGACGGCGAAGATCTCCGCCGGAGAGGGTGAATTGAAGGTCGAATTGTCCTGAGCGAACCGACTGATTCGGGCTCAGATCAAACCACAATCAAGACGGCCCCGGCTGCAATTGCTGCCGGGGCCGTTCATTCGTCGAATGACTGCTGATCGTCTGCGTCAGTCGGTGGTCGTTGCCTCGGGCGTGGGCTTGGGCTCAATGTCCGCACCCTCCTGAGCCTGCGCCATCGCCTGCATCGCCTGGGCGATCTTCTGATCTGCTTCCAGATCGATCTCTCCAGCGACAGCTTCGTATGACTGCACCATGCCGCCCAGCAACAACGCAATCCGCTTTGCCGTCGGCCACGTCATCTGGATGCGGTGGGTGTGCCGAAACAGCACCGCGAGCCGCGCGGCGTTCTCAGGGCCGATCTGTTGACCAGCCAGATCTGGCGGCACGGCGACGGAAGTCGTGCCCATGTCGATGCTGCAGTCGTCAGCCATCGGCGTGACGTTGGCCGCATTCACATAGGAATGCACGAGGGCCGAGTCATCCACTTGAACCTGTGGCTGCTGGGGCTGCTGCTGTTGTTGCTGCGCAAATCCCTGCGGGAAACCGGGAAACATGCTCATTTCTCTTCCCTCCTTCGGGGGGTCAGGCTGGCGTTTTGTCAACTGCCCCCATCCGCTGTAATGCTTTCGAAGCGTCTATGGTAGCCCTTTGTGTAGCGATCGGGGCGCCCTCGACCAAGCCAACTGTTGCGGCGAAGTCGGCTGCCTTGCCCCAATTGCAGTGGGGTCGCATCTTCAGAGATCATCAGCAGGTGCAGGTCCCAGTCCTGCGTGGTTCCCGCATAGAGGTGAATCCACTCCTCCAAACGCGCTCTGGATCGCTCTCCTGGAAGAAATCGAACATAGTCGTCATGACCGACAGGCCCGATGATCACCCTGAATCGATCCGACAACCCAACCGTGGTGCGCCCCAGAGGCACACCGGCGCCAAGCCGGAGCGTGGAATCGAGCCCTTGCTTTGTGAGTGACCAGCGTCCATCAGGTGAGATACGCGTGACACAGGGCGTGAACTCCTCCACCTCCACCGGCACCATGAAGTAGTGGGTGAGTTGCTCTCGGATCTGTGCGCCGCCCCGTGTTGGTCGAGCCATATGCGCAACCCGCGTGGCGATTGACCGTGGGTCCAGGCTCCAAAGGTCCTCCAACTGCTTGACACTCATGCCCGCCACGGCCAGCATCGCTTCGAGCACCCAGTCAGCCCCAGGCCGCTGGTCTGCTGAGACTGCGATGCGGTTCGTCGCCCATGCTCGATAGAAGAGCGTGATGATCCGATGGATCAGCATGTCGAGGAATCGCGGCAGCACTGGGTCGCCGTCGCTGAACTCTCGTTCGCGAACCATCTCGGCAAAGTGCAATGGCATCGGACCGGCAGGGCCAACCAACGTGATGACGTTCTGCATCACCTTGGGACGTTGCCCCCGGCGGCCACCGCGTACGCCGGCAATCTCGCGTCCTTCAAACGCAAGAGACAAGTTCTGCCCCACACGAACCGGCTCATCTTCGGGCGTGGACGTACGCCCCCACAGGAACGACTCGCCACAGAGCCGCTCCATTTCCCGCAGCATCACGAAAAGCCCGTGATGCCCCGGGTCTCGCCCGACCGCCTTGGTCAGAGCATCGACTTGTGACCGCTCCGGGGCCGCCACGACAACAGTTCCTCTCCGTTGGAATCGACCAGTTTGGTCTCGATGAAGGAGTTCACGCTCACCAGTCGCTGCAGGAATCTGGCGACAACCATCGGCAAGGTGTAGACATCCACACTGCCGTGCATTGCTTCTTCAGACACCTCGATGGTGCACTCAATCCCTCGAACCTCAGCCGCCCTTCTGCCGATCAACCGCCGACGCGTGACGGTGCGACCTGAAATCCGCTTCAACGCCCTGATCTGCTGCACCGCCTCCTGATCGTTCTCTTCGATATGCGACATGAGGGCATCCCGCAACGCACCCGTTGCCACCGCCTCGCCCTGATGATCTACTGACCGCAAGTGCCCCACCGCCATCTGCCCGATCAGTTGCCACTGTCGCTGAGCGTCTTGTTCCGGCTGTCGTGGACGGCTCGGCCCGGCGATCAAATTCGCCTTGGCCAGTCCGGCAATCGTCTCGACCGACATGCAACGGGCCTGCGCCGGCAACAACAATGGAAGATCTCGATTCGTACACCACACCTCCACCGACAATTGTTCGACGGCCCGGGCATGCACGCCCTGAGGAAGCGTCATCGAGATCCAGGTGTCGGTGCCCCGATACTCACTGCGGGCACCATGGCGTTTGACATGTTCTGATTCGAGTCGGTTGGTTCGATGCAGGCTGTAAAAGCCCGAATCCGGCGCATCGGTGTCCCGCAGGTCATACACGGGACGCAGGGCCATCGACACCTCCCCCTGATCATCGATAGCGTCCACGCTCTCCAGATCGTAAACCTCGTAGTCGAGTGGACGGGTTCGATCGACGATCACTTCACGTGACTCATGCAGATTGTCAAGCAATACCCGATCGCCTCGCCGCTTGAACAGATTCACCACCGGCATGGTGTGCAGGCGGAACATCTCCAGCCGCATGCGACGCTCGAGTTCTTCATCCGCATTACGCAGCATGACGATGATCTGCACCGATCCCGGGCCCGAGGGCATCAAGGCGGGATCGAAACCGCTTACGGCAAAGCCCTGAAACTGCTCGCGAAGCACCGCATATCGCTGCATCAGCAGCATGGTCATGCCACGCCGCTGAGAAGGCGTGAGCAACGAACGCCTGCCACGTTCAAGATCCAGATCGTCCAGAAGGGCCGAAGCGGGCAGATGCTGCACAACCTGGTCACCGTCGGTCACCAGTACTCGGGTACAGGACCCAAGCAGCAGCTTGAGCATTTGGCCGGGCACCGTCGCGGGCCCCATCACGTGCACCGCAAGCGGTGTACCGTCGGCGATCGTCCCCCGATCCCCTCGAACATCCAGTGTCAGTTGGAGCCATGCCTGCTCACCACTCTCAAGCGAGATACCCGACGGTGGTTGGCCCCGCGAGGTGAGCGTGGCTGAGGCCAACGTGACTGGTCGAAGCGTGATGTCACGTACTGATCGCCATGTGCAGGGTGTCCTCGCCCCGTCAGGTACGTCAGTCTGCAGCATGGTTCCCGCTGGAACGACCTTCGCCTGTGTGAGATCTGGAGCTGGCTGCAGGGCACAGACTGCCATTGAGGGAATCGGCGCTGCCGCGTGCGGCGCTGCGATGTTGACCAGCGATTGAGCCAACCGAGGCATGCCGCCACGCAACTCCCGCTGCACCCGAGCTGTCAAGAAGGCCGTTCCCTCTATCAGCCGCTCTACCCAAGGATCCTGACACTCGAACTCGTCCAGATCCAACCGCCGCGCAACCGTGGGAAACTCACGGGCAAACTCGCCCGACATTCGCCGGAGGTAATCGAGTTCGTCGCTGTAGATACGGAGGAATTCTTCGTCCATGACGCTGCTCGCTTCAGATCAAATTGACCCGGCCCGTATCGGAGTTCACAAGAGAGTCGAACACCAGTTGACGAGTGCCACCCTCCGCGATCATCTGGCCACTGATCCGCAGAGTGAACTCGGTTGACGACCTGCCGGCCCCCCCGGGTTGGGCACTGACCTGGATCGTGTCGGCGTCCAGCCGCGGTTCAAATCGCTCGACTGCCGCCCGAATCGTGCGCTCATAGGCTTCAAGCGTCTGTGGCTGAAGCGACTGCCCGGCGATGCCCTCGACGCCGTAGTTCAGAACCGACGACTGAAGCGTCTTGTGCCGCTCGGCAGCCTGCCGCTCGAGTCGAGCCCATGAGTTGAGCAGCAGCAGCAGATCACGACCAATCGTGTCAGCGACAGCAGCGGAATCCTGTTTGGGTCCCTGTCCGGACACCAGCCGGTCGATGATCGAAAGTGTATCGCTCATGCCCTGGGCTCCCGCACCTGCAGAAGATACCCAAAGCCCCTCAAGGAAACGCCCCCGCCGAACAATTCGGCGGGGGCGTTCTATTGGTTCTTTGATCGAGAATGATCAGAGTTGGATCACTTGGCCTTGGACAGATCGTACTGAGCCGAGACGTCGCCCTTCTTCTTGCCGGCCACATCGGTCTCGGTGTAGGTCTGCTTCCACTGGACGCCGACGATCTCGACCTTCTCCAGGGGGAGGTCCGAGGTGCCATCTGCATCGTGCTTGTCAGGATCGTTACCGTACTGGTCGAATCCGGTGACCATGGCCTTCTGAACCTCGTACTTCATGAAGGTGAGGGGCTTTCCGCCGCCGGTGGAACGGCAGATCTCGATCTCGATTTTGCCAATGTGCTGGCCCTTCATGCAGGCTTCGAAGATCTTGGGGGAAGCCTTGTCCACGTACTTGTAGAGGGCGAGGGGCTTCATCTCGCTGCGACCGGAGGCCAGGGCTCCACCCTTGGAAACGCTGCTGCCGGCCTGCTGTTGAGCACCCGCCGTGTCAAAGCCGCGGAGTTCAATCCAGTCCTTGTGTCCGTCTTCGGTTGCCTCCCCGGGCATGTTCTCGATTTTTGCGTATGCGGTAAACATGGTCAGTTCCTTTCTGCTGGCTGTGGGCCCTGTCGGCCCTGCCGTTGAGCCCTCTTGTCGGGGCTCTTCTCCTCAATACGAAGGCGATGCGATAAAGGTCGCGCTGAGATCAGCCGCCTCCGGATTTTTCTGACGGCAGCTTGGTGACCAGCCGCAACGACGCCGTCAGGCCCTCGAGCTGGAAGTGGGGTCGAAGGTAGAACTTCGCCGAGTAATACCCCGGATCGCCCTCGACGTCATCAACGACCACCTCAGCGGCGGCCAGGGGATACTTCGCCTTGATCTCATCGGAAGCGGTGGGATCGGTCGTCACGTACTGGGCGATCCAGTTCGTCAGCCAGTCCTGCATCTCCTTGCGCTCCTTGAAGGAGCCGACCTTGTCACGAACGATGCACTTGAGATAGTGGGCAAATCGGCTCGTGGCAAAGATGTATGGCAGGCGGGAGGCGAGCTTGGCGTTAGCCGTGGCATCTGGATCCTCGTACTCGTCCGGGTTGTTCACGGTCTGGCCAGCCATGAAGACGGCGTAGTCCGTGTTCTTCCAGTGCACGAGGGGGAGGAAGCCATTCTTGGCCAGTTCGGCCTCACGGCGGTCGGTGATGGCCACTTCGGTCGGGCACTTCATGGCCACGCCGCCGTCGTCGGTCGGGAAGGTATGGGCCGGCAGGCCTTCGACCATGCCGCCATTCTCGACGCCGCGAATCGCGGTAGTCCACCCGTACAGCTTGAACGACTTGTTGATGTTGACGCCCATGGCGAAGGCGGCATTCATCCAGGTGTAGTCCTCACTGTTGCCCTGATCGGTGTCCTCCTCGTAGGCGAACTCGTCGATCGGGTTGGTGTTCCCGCCATAAGGCAGGCGCGAGAGCACGCGAGGCATGGTCAAGACCATGTAGCGGCTGTCTTCCGTCTTGCGGAAACTCTGCCACGCGGCGTACTCGGGCGTGCCCATGAGTTTGGTGAGATCACGCGGGTTGGCCAACTCCTGCCAGGAGTCCATGTTGAGCATGGTCGGGTCACCGGCCGCGATGAAAGGCGCATGGGCCGATGCGGCGACCTGAGCGATGCCCTTCATGAGCTCGACGTCTGGAGGCGTCTGGTTGAAGTAGTAGTTCCCGATGAAGGTGCCGAAGGGCTCGCCACCGGGGGTGCCAAACTCGTTCTCGTAGGCGGCCTTGAAGAAGGGGCTCTGGTCCCAAGCGGTGCCCTTGTACTTCTTGAGTTGCTTGGAGAGGTCCTTCTTGGAGATGTTCATGACGCGGATCTTCAGCGTCTCATCGGTCTCCGAATTGCTCACCAGATAGTGGAGCCCACGCCAGGAACTCTCAAGCTCCTGAAACTGCTCGTTGTGCATGATCACGTCGAGCTGGGACGACAGCCGCTTGTCGATCTCGGCCACCATCGACTCGATGCTCTTGACTGCATCGTCGGAAATGAGCGAGGCGTTCTTGAGCGCTGTCGAGGCGAGCGTGTTGACGGCCGACTTGATCGCGGCCTTCTGGGAATCACTCTTGGGCTTGAAGTTCTTCTCGAGCAGCGAATCGAGCTGCCCAGCTTCCATCACATCTGCTGATGCGGCCTGTTGTGCTTGTTCTTCAGGGGTCATCTGTCACTCCTCCCGCAATGGGATCAGCCCTCTTCCTCAGTGCCACCACCGCCCGGATTCGCCGACCCGGTCAGCGACTGGAGCAGTGCGGGGTCTTGAAGCACCTGACCGATCAGATCCTCGGCCTTTGTCTTCCCGTCCATGTATGTCAGCAGATTCGCCAGTTGTGTGCGAGCCTCGAGCAGTTCCTTCAGGCCGTCCACCTGACGAGCCACAGCCGCTGGTGAAAAGTCATCCAGACTCTCGAAGTGCAGATCGACCGGCAGTTCGCCTTCGCCTGTCATAGTGTTGGGCACACGGAATGTCGCGGCCGGCTTCATGCTCTTGAGGCGGTCGTCGAAGTTGTCCACATCGATGTCGAGGAATTTCCGTTCACCTGGTGCCGGCTGGTCGTCGCCACCTGAACCCGAGAGATCGGAAACGACGCCCGTGACGAACGGGAGATTGACCTTCTTCTGGGATCCGTAGAGTTCCACGTCGTACTCGATCTGGACTCTGGGCGGTCGATTGCGCCCGATGAACTTCTGTGCACTTGCCTTCGCCATAGGTGAGTCTCCCCCCTTGCGTCAGGGGTTGTGGGTTCCTTCATCTTTCGGTCTCGACCGTGCGATCGATCGAGACCCGCAGAGAGTACAGTAGCATCGCCCGCGACTAGATGTGAGGCAGGCGAGTGCATGGCTACGAATGACTACATAGAGGGTTTTTTGGCGCCGGTATCGGATGAGAGCCCGGCCGGGATCGACGTCGAATACGACCCGGACTTCCTCCAGTTGGAGGCCATGCTCCCTGACACCACCGAGTCGATGCTCGAACCTGCAGAGGAGTCGTCCACTGATTGGCGAGGCATTCGCAATTCCGCAGAGGGCATACTCAAGCGGTCCAAGCACCTGCCCTCGGCGGTGCTGCTCTCGGCGGCCCTTGTCGAGACCCGAGGGCTTCCGGGGCTACGCGACGGACTATCGATCGTCCAGGGCATCATCGCCCAGTACTGGGACACGTTCTGGCCACGCATCGACGAAGAAGATCCTGACCCAATCGAACGGGTGAATATTCTCGCCGGGCTGTCGCCTCCGATTTCATCTAGCGACTCCATCGGCTTCACCCGACTGGTGCAGGACATGCCCATCGTCACGGGAAAGTTGGCGGGCGCCCTGACACTCAAGACGATCCAGTCTGGCGCTAATGCCGAAGAAGGCGAGGCGGACGCCAGCGTCGTTTTGCCCGACGCGGACCCAGAAGACGTTGAAGCTGCCTCTCAGGCAACCCAGGATTGCCTTGACTCTCTCGAGGACATTGCTGAGCGTGTCTCAGCCCAGACCGATGGACAGGGCATCGTCGATTTCGGAGTGCTCACCGGCCAACTCAAAGAGATCCATCGGCCACTGGCGACCTTCCTTGGACAGGATGTCGGTGACGATGACGATGACGCGGGCTCTAGCGATGGTGGCCAGGGCGGATCGGGCCCCATCCGCAGCCGCTCGGATGTCGTGGCAGCCCTCGATCGCATCACCGACTGGTATGCCCAGAACGAGCCGGGCAGCCCGATTCCACTCCTGCTGGACCGAGTGCGCAAGATGGTGCACATGAGCTTCCCGGAGCTGATGACCCAGATCTTCCCCGATGCCGTCGAAGGCGCCCGACTCATGGTGCACGAAGCGGAAGAGTCGAACTTCGACTGAGGTCCTGAGGTCAGTTGCAGCTCCGAAGCGCCGGCTTCGAGTGGCCCATGACCCACCCCACCCCCACCCAACAGCGTCAGGACCCACCGGTCGCGGCAGTCTTTGCCGCCTCCGTACCAGCTGACTGCGCCGCAGACTCCGCCGAAGATGGGGGCGCTGTGGTCGAGGGAGCCCCAGCCGGAGGTGCGGATGGTTGTGCCTGGGCGTTGGTGGCGGGGCCAGGTGGGGCACTTGCTGATTGCGTGCCAATCTGCGCTGGCGTATTGGCCATTTTGGCCGCGTCCGTTCCAATCACCGGCGAGGTCATGCTCGATGGTGCCCCTTGCCCGATTCCAGTCGCATTTGCCTGATCCGTAGTTGCTGGAGGCGAGGTCGTCAGTTCAGCAGGGGCTCCGGCCGAATCACCTTCAGCCGCTTCGGGTGCCCCACCGCCCGATCCACCGAACAGCAGATTGTCTGGCCAATCTGACGGTGTCGGCCAATTGGCGACCTGAGGCAGCGGCCTCTGCAGTTTGAGCCCGAACCACCAATAGCACTCGAGCTCGAAGTCATTGTCAAACAGGATCGGAATCCAGACGATGCCAGTCTTTTGATCGGCATCAGTCTGTGGGTTGAGATAGGCGTCGATCAACGCCCACGAACCGGACCAATGCACGACCGGGCCCGGAGCCAGGTCATCGACTCCGCGGAAGAACCTGATCTCCAGATTGGTTGCCGCCGCAGAAATCTGAACGTCTTTGCGCTCCAACTGTGTTCCGTCGCCCCGCATCGTCTCGACGCGGTTGCCCACCCGTGTTCCGTCGACCCAGATCTCCACATACCGGTACTGCATTGCCCCGTTCACCGGAAACTTCTGCGCCGTAGGCATCTTGGGCACCATCAAGGTGCGTTCGATTGGCGGTTGGATGAACGTGCCGCTCAGAGGCCCCGGCACACTCGCCAGCGCCATCACCACGTTTCCGACCCGCTGGGCAGCGGTGCGGGTGGGCGGCATCGCGGCGACGTTGCCCTGCGCCAGCCCCTGCGATGGCAACAACCCATCACGCAAGCGGGCCAATTCGTAGTCGATGCCGGGATCACCTGTTGTTCCACCAGCCAGAATGGTCTGTTGACCGGGCGATGGCGCCTTGGCACCACTGGCCCCGGCACTTGCATTCGATGCGTCCGTGCTGGTCTTGAGGCCGGTGTAGAAGCTGCCGATCTTGCCGGCCAGGACGTTGATCTCTGCCTGGGACAGGGCGTCGAGGTGGTTTCCGGTGTTCAGCACCGGCCACTTGAACGCGGTGCTCGCAACCTTGGATATGGCCTGCTCGGCGCCTTGGGAGATCGAGTTACTCAATGACTCCAACCCCGCCATAATGAGCTGGTCCCAGTAGGCGATCGTCTCCTTGGCGCCAGGCGTGTACAGAAAGAAGTACCGCGTCGTGAATTGCTTGATTGTCAGACCGAGCAGTTGCGTCCGTGCCGACGAAGCCGAATCAGGGAGCCCCTGCCAACGAAGAATCGCCGCCTGAGCACTGGACGTGGTGATCGCCGTGAGCTGCGTCAGCTGCGTGTTGATGGAGGTGAGTAAGGCCTTGGCCTGGGCAGCCTCCTCGGTGTCCTCGCTGAGGAAACCCACCTGTAGAGCAAGTCGAACCTGCTGCAGATACCCCTGCAGGGCGCTGTTCACTTGGAAGGGCCGTAAGGTGGCAAGACTGGACTGATAGTCAGACCAAGTTTCGATTGGCGCAAACTGCCCCGAAGCCTGCATGGCGCGAGCCCAATAGTCCACATACAGACTGATGTAGCCCCGCAGCGATGCGGCCCGACTGTTGTACTTGCTGGTGAGTTGCGGCTGGCCCAGCATGGGAATGGTCGGCACCTTGGAAGCACCAGCTGCATCAGGAGTGGGTGCAGCGGTGGCAGCGCCCTGCCCGGTCAACTCACTGGCGGACTTGACTGAGTCGATCATGCCCTTGATCCGCTGCCAAGGTGCGACGACGTGAGCAGCAGCGATCGGGTTATACGCGCCGTCAAACGTGCCTGAGTCGGGTTGCTGGGTCAGGGGAATACCAGGGCGGAACCACGAAGAGGTTGCAGAAACCTCGCTGGCCACTTTCGTGGCGATCTCCTGCGATGACTGGGGCAGCGTCTCGATGGTGTTCGAGATCGCCCAGTACATCGCGCTCCAATTGGCCATGGCCGTGAGCATCGGCGCGGCCTTGGCGAAGTCCTTGGACTCCTGCGAGGGGCCCAATGCCGGGAGCGCTCCAGTGACGACGGAAGAGAGGTTCCGGCTGGCAACAACCTGCTCTGCCAACGTCGAACTGAAGTCAGCCACGGTCCCCGTGGGCCTGGCATTCATTCGCAGATCGATTTGAGACAGCACATCCATCTGCATGCTGGCGAGCAACTTTGGTGGTACCGGCGCGGGAGGTGCCGCATTTGCCAGGGCACCAGGCTGTGGCTTGGGGGGCTTGGGTACGACCCATGCCGTCTTGTCAAGGGCTCGGGCCTTCGCGATCAGGGCCCTGGATCGCTTGACCTGCTCTTGCTGCACCGTCGCCTGCAGATTGGTCAGGTGTTGCCTGATCCGCCGGAGCATCTGCGACCCACCCGTGCCCGCTGCGCTTCGAAGCACCACCGTCCGGGCGAGTAGCATGTCGAACTGCTTGAGCAGGGCGGCCTCGTCCTCTCTTGTTGCCCGCTCCACCATCGGCACGAGCAATTCACTGGCACCCCGCTTGAGCTCATTCGAATTCACTCGCCATAGATTGTTGGCATCAGTCGCCCGGGCCATGGCTGCGTTCCACCCCACAAGCACACCCTTGGCCTGCGCCTCAGTGGGCGGACGAATGGTGAATGCCTGAAGCGTCGCTGCCAACGCCTCGAGTTCCTTCGAGGCAGCTTGAAAATCAAGTATGCCCTTGATCGCATCCTCAGCCTGCCCCAGCGGCATCGTCGCCAAATACTCAGGCCGGGTCCAGGCCTTCGCATACCGCTCCATGCCGTGCAGAATCGCCAACGTGCTCTCGCGGGATCCGGCGCCGGCGGAGATCAGTGCTGCATCCAAAGAGTAGGCATCGGTGTCGGGCAGCAATTTGCTGATCCCGGTGCCGACCTCGAAGCCCTGAATGGTCGGTGCCAATCCAGAATCTGAATTGCCTTGTGTCAACACGTATGTGAGCATGGGCCCCACGTCAATCGCCCCGAACCGGAATGTGTAGTACCAGTCGCTGTTGAAGTTCACCCGCGCCTGTTCAAGCTGTAGCAGATCGGCAAATGCCTGCGTTGCCTGAGGCGTCCAGTCAATCTCTGATTGACGCATCGACTCTTGCGCAGCAGCAACCAGAGGACGCAGCAACATCGGGTTGAAGAGTGAACGGAATGCGAGCTTGCGTTGTGTGCCCAGCAGATCATCACGCACTGTGCCCATGTCGATGGAGGTCAGGCGAAATGCTGACGGAACGGTGCGCCGCTCGGTAGCGGCGGTGGCCGCCGTCGCAAGAAACTGCCCTCGGGTGATGTTCGCCTTGGGCATCTGCTCGTCTTCAGTCAAGCGAAAACTGCCGTCGGAATTGGCGGCGATCAGTTCCGCGCCGTCCAGCCCCCCGTTCTTGATCTCCGATTCAAAAATCGACCAGTCCGCGTTGATTCGCCTTGCAGTCTTCTCCAGATCAACCCCACTGGTGAAGGTGCCAATCATGAACAACACCAAGACGGCATAGACCGCGGCCATCGACCCGACCAACGTGAGGTAGATCTTCCTGAACCGGGAGGGGCTCACCCGAGCGAGGGTGGACTCACGAAAGATCTTCTCCACGAACACGTCGCGAATGAACCGGCCAGTCCGATTGCTTCCAGTGATGTCATCCTTGTCCGCTTCGGCCGCCGTCAGGTACACGCCTCGAAGCGAGCAGTTGTGCAGTGAGGAAACCTCTCCGAATACGGCGTGGCACAACTCGGTAACGCCTGCACCCAGTTTGCGGATGCGGTCCGGCAGGCTGAACAAACGCGATGCCCGAAGGAAGTACTCCGGCTCAGTTGAGCCAATGCGCAGGTCAGATCGAGCCAGCAGCGACTCGCCGACATAGCCCATCCGGTCAGCAAGCGCTTCCATGCCCTCGGCGAGTTCGGGTCTGGCGAAAGGCTCTCCTGCTCGCACCTGTGTTGACCACCCGACGATCTGCCGGCTCTGGCCACCGGCCGACAGCGATCGCATGACCGACGACAGGCCCTCGACCTCATCGCATTTGGTCACCAAAACATAGACGGGTAGATCCAGGCCGAGCACGTTCACCGTGTCGAGCAGCATGCCTCGGAGATAGTTGATCTCTGATTGCAAGGCTGCATCTGATCCCAGCAGCGTGTGTGCCTCGATGGCAAGAATGATGCCCCGAAGCTCCGGCGTGCTGCGGTCCTTGCGAATCCACTTGAGCAACTCGCGATACTCGGCAGCGCCTCGATTGCCCCACTCGGGCCGAAGCACCTCACCTGCCGGATCAAGAATGGTGCCATTGGAGTGGAACCACCACTTGAGTCGCTGTGATTCCGACCCTGCGGCGGTATGCTCGGTGTCCAGCAGATCTAGGTCGCTGGACTCCATGAGCGTCGAGCGACCAGAACCGGGGCCGCCAACCAGAATGAACCATGGCCTGTTACGGGCATCCGCACCTGTGCTTGACAGCCGCCCCGTGCCTTCAATGAAGTCCTGCTTCAGCTCGTCCAGGCGGCGGCTGAGCACATCGGGCTCGGCCTCTTCGCCTTCCTTGCCGCCGCGAGCAACCTCGGCCAGGCGGCTGCGCAGGAACAAGTCGCGTCGAGCGGTCTTGACGGCCTTTCGCCGCTGCATGCTCATCCGAAACCGCATCGAGAGACCTCGCAGGATCGGCAGGAGAATCACGAACAGGCCGATGACACCGACAATGATGCCGACCCACAGGATCCAACCGCTGTCCGGGCTTGACGAAGCAGCGCGAGCTGCCAACGACGCTCCCGAAGCCACGGGCGACAGTGCCACAACGCTGCAACCTGCGATCGTCAGCCGAGTGTTCACGGTGTCACAGGCTCCGTTCCGGTCGACTCGGTCGGTCCCGTGGGCGGATCCACTTCTTCCGTAATCAGCACGCGCGACATGCCCAAATCCGGCCTGAGGGCTGCCGATGCGATGCCCTCCAGCCGACGGCGCGGCTCATTCACATCGAGGCGAAATATGGCCTGGTTCGCGATGTAAGTGGCAAGGAAGCCCACGAGGCACACGGCTGCCGCCATTCGCCATCGCTTGACCCGCATGGGACGGCGGCGAGTGCGTGCATCGCGATGCTCATACGCCTCGGGCGTCACACGCCCCGTCTCGACCAGTTCAGGCGCCAATCCCAGCCGCAACGCACATCGACGGAACAATCGATCGAGTTCAGGTGCGTCCGGCCTGTATGCACCGCTGAATCCCAGTGCCATGCAATCGTAGTACACCTGCACCCGCTCAGTTGCCAATTCCGAGGGATCCCCCAGCGTCTGCTCGAGTAGATCGAAGAACTTCTCATCGCCGGCAAGTTCATTTCGCTCGAATGCAAGTTCCTGCCAGGTACCCGTCACCGGCAGGCGCTCCTTCATCACAAAGTCGACGAAGAACAGCAAGGGCAATTCCGTCATCAGGAACTGACGCCCCAGTTGGGGGGACCGGCGGCTCTCCGATCGGAGTGTGTCTAGCTGCGACATGACTGACGTCCGGGCAGAGACGGCATCAAGCTGGGTTCCGGCGGCGGACTCGTCCGACCATGCACAGATCATTGTGAAGAGGGGGCGACAGAAGATGGCGATCTTGTCTTCACGCATCGCTCTGCTCCTCGCCCGAGGTCGACATGACCAGTTGCAGCGTGAACGACAAAGCCGATGAAGTCGTCCAGACCGCGGCCAGTTGGTGGTCTTCCCGGACCCGTGCCCACGCTGTTGCATTGGCGTCGCGGTTCACCTTGAAGTACACCCGACCCGGCCGCGAGGGCAAGGCCAGCGGTGGGAATCGATCTTCCTCGAGTGGCAGACCTCGCACACGACCCCCGGCCATCGAGCCCGGCAGCAGCTTGAAGCGGTCTGAGTCGGTGATGAGCTTGACCAGCTCTATCGTGTCTACGCCGCTCTGGGCATCCACCGCCAGATAGAAATCTGTGGCCTGTACGAAGTGCCGGTCTTCCAGCGTGACATCCATACGGGTGTCGGAGCCTTCGGTTGAGGTGGCCGTGAAGTCGACCGCCAGATAGGAGCCCTGCCCGGCATCGAACACGAGATTACGGATTCGCAGCGAAAGTTCACTGAGGGCGGGAAGGCAGTCGCGGTGGTCGTACTCGTCGATCAAGAACAGATCGCGCATCGGTCGTAGAGGCGCCAATTCACCCAGCACCTCACGCAGCCGGTGATAGAACTCGTGCGGCGTGATCGCCGAAAGCGCCCGCGTGTCTTCCAACATCGGAAGGACACGACTGATGGCCTGCAGCCGAAGCATCCACTCGACCTGCCGCCCCATCAATCGCTCGGTGTTATAGCCCCCGCGACCGAGAAAGCCCAGATGCTCTTCGCGAGACGTGGCCAGTCTCGCTGCCAATTCACCGGCCAGCGCCATGATCGCATCGCTCCCGCCACATGTAAGTGCGGGCGCTGTGTAGCGTCCATCCAGCCCGACCTGGAACTGATCGCTCGTCCCCTCGGGCAGGATGCGCAGCAGAGGCAGTACTTCGAAGCCATTGGGAACGGCATCTTCGAGTACGAGTTGTGCGTTGACTCGCCTCACCGGAATGTCCTCCGGATCGGTTCCGTCGTTCTCGTCGCGAATGTCGCTGGTGGCAACGTTCCAGCGGCTGGCTTGATCCTGTGCCCCCTCCGGCGAGACGTTCTTGCCGGTGGGCGTCCAACTGGGTACGGCAAGCATGACCCGCACCCCTTGCGTGGCCGTTCGCATGGTGTCGGCCACCCGCAGAGGTTCCAGATCGGCGTCGTCGGGTGCGTCGATTACTAGGCCACTGGGCATGATGACTCGCAGGGTTCTGAATGAGATCAGTCCTTCTCGGAGCGCATCCGAGAGCAGGTCCATCTCGATGACGCCCCACGGGAAAGCCATCCCCACTGAGCGAGAGAGTGCGTCACCGGCACGCATGGAACGCTGCATCGTCTGCAGGTGATGCTGCAGCACGAAGAGCCCGTCATGCCAGTGAATATCCTGTCCCTGCAGTCCCACGGTTGTGTCCTTTGGTGTGCTCAGCTTGCGGCCGGCGGCACAGCACCTTTCATGTTGACGGGGGTGACGAGCCGCAGGCCATTTGGAGTCATGTCAACCTGGACCGTATTAGTGAACATGCCATAGGCCTCCTGGGTCCAGGGAATAATGAGCCGGCGGGGGTCATCCTTGGCTTCGTAGTAGTGAACGCCCGGGGGCGGAGGTCCCCTTTCGGTTGGTGGCCGCGGCCGCCATGCACCTGGGAGATTGGCGATGAGAACGAGCGATGTGGCCCCCCCGCTCTTCCAGGCGCTGCGTTGGGCGGTCCAACTGCCAACCTGAAACGGCCCCGGAGTGGAGGTCGTCATGAGATAGGTGGCTCGCGGTGCATTCGCCCGGAATGAATTGCCCGGCGTCCAATAGTTGTCTATGGGGTAGGCCTTCCATCGCTGCTGTTCGATGGCATTGACGCCGATGACATCCAGTTCGATGGTGGGCAGCAGCCCCGTAGGTTCCTTGAATCCCGTCGATGGCGTGATGTTGATGGTGCCGCCGAACGGGGTGGGGCCACAGCCGGTCATGATGAAGGTCAAAACAACAAGCGCACCAAGCCACCGACCTGTTCGGTGGCCCTGTATCGCCAGAGGGCGTTCTGCTTGAATGGCCGATTCCTTCCGCACGCCAATCCCCTCCCTGACACGCGCAGCGCGCACACCGCGCTGCACCCGCCAAGGCGGCCAAAGCATACATCCGCCTGACGGGTCGATCGCGACGGGCCGACAACTGGCGGGCAACATGTTCACAACCTGCCCACAGCTTGAAAGATGGCCGGCGTCACTCGCCCAACACTCGACCATTGAACCTCATGCTCTACGCGTAGCCGGTCCCAGCAGGAAGGTGGTCCACGAACTGTCGTACTTCGCGCCTATCTTTTGTGACAACAACTGATATCGGAGTATCGGTGACAGCAGCCTTGCATGGGCGGCGGTCATTCGCCTTCGACGATTGCCCTTAGGTGATGGGCCCCCTGCCGCTGGTGGACATCGGGCGTGCATCTGGCAGCAGGCTGGGCCAGGCCGCACACCTCTGCGAAGGTCATGACCCCGGCAGGCAGCACGCTGACGATGATGTTGCCCACCGTCGTCTCCAACAGCACACCCACCAAGTGCGGCATCTGGCTGGCATGGGGACTGAACGGGCCTCGCTCAGAACAGGACATACCCGCTTCAGCCATCGAGGGAATCGGGGCAGGCACATACTGAAGCCCTGCCTGGCGAGTACTGATGCTATTGCCGCTTGAGTCTGAGGGCTCAACCCGTGACTGTCATGAGTCCGGCTGACGTGATCACTTTGCCGCCGTGAGCGGTTGAAGATGTGATCCGGGCCGCGGGCATCACGCCGACCATCACCTTGGCTGAACCTTGCATGATGGAATCCGGTGAACCCACGCAAATCGCCTGCCCCCCGACGATCGCCACGGGCAGAACGCCACTGATGTACTTGATGCCACCGGGTGGCATCAACGGGCCACCGACATGTGGAATAGGCGGTGCCCCGGGCGTTTGCATCGGGCACTGATGCATCGAACCGACTGTGGCCAGAGGAAGCGTGCTCGCGCGGCGAGTCTACATGACTACAGCTTCGGGATCGTCCACATCTCATGGCAATTGGCGGCTGTGTTTGCACTCGGGCCGATGCGCGGCATAGACTCGCATTGCTGCTCCTGTCATCGGCACAAGGAAGGAAGATCAACGTGCGCACGACCACCATCACCATCAATGGTGAAACTGATTGGACGCTGCGTAGCGCGGAGATCGTCGAATCGCTCTGTACACCCGGCGCCATCACTGCCGAGGTGACCCACGAATCCGCAGTCGACCCGGCCGACCTCCTGGGCACTTGGATCTCGTTCGAGATCCCGACGCTGCTGCCCTCGCGGCCGACGCGCTGGGCTGGTGGGCTCATCACCAGATGCGAATCTGTATCCGGCACAGCCAACGGGTTAAGCGAGCGATTCTTCAAGATTCAGGCCGCCGCCCCACAGGAGATCATGACGTTGCGTCGCCAGACCCGGGAGTTCAGCGGCATGAGCGTGCTGGACATCTGCCGGGACATTCTGGGTGAGTGGGGGGAACGGGTGCCCCAGTCGCGTAGTCCACTCCTCGTGCTCGACAACGAACCGGCCGACATCCCGCTGCAGCACATTCGACAGACCGGCGAAAGCGACCTGCAGTTCGTCCAGCGACTACTGCATCAGGCCGGCGTGTTCACGATCAATAACTGCAACGGCCCCAAACTGACCGACACCGAGTTGATTCTGGGCACCATAAGTGGGGCCGCGGATGCATGGACGGACGACATGGGCCTGCAGTATCAACTGGTCACGGGTGCACCGGAACGGCAGCAGATCACCAACTGGAGACGAACGGTGAATCTCGTGCCGAGCACTCCGGTGGTGGCCACCTGGCATCCATCGGTGGCGGACAACCACCTGCCTTCAAATCCAACGGCCATGCACGCCTCACCTTCTTCGCAGGACTTCGACGGATGGGAGTTCATCGAACACCCACTGGGCGCACCTCAGGCCGGGGCCCAGATGAGCGACCTCCGCGATCAACTCTCGAAGGTTCGCGAGGCCGCCCTCCATCAGGAGCGGCACTGGCGTAACGGAGCAGCTGCGTCCACGACCATCGTGCCAGGCACGATGGTCGAGCCTAAGGACCTGCCCGATGGTGACGAAGGTCGTTTCTTTGTTACAGCGTGCCGACTCGTGGTGCTGGGCGACAGTTTCGCCGACCAGATCGATCTCGCATCTCCCGTGTGCTGCGCCTTCACCGCTCTTCCAGAAGAGGTGCCGTTCAGGCCCCCGATCCGGGATGAACGCATGGAACCGCCCGGTCTGGAATCCACCCGTCTGGCGGCTGCGCTCGATGCGCTCCATACACAGGAGGCTGTCTGATGTCGCGCCCTTACGCCTCCTGCACCACCAATACGGTGTGCTCCCCCGGCATGGGGAACGGTCGGCCCGGGGGCAACCTGAATCCGGTCGCCGATCGCCCGAATCTCCGCACGGGCCGCGTGATATCTGTGAACGTCAATGCCGGCGCCGGAAATTCGACCGCCGACTACTGGACGGTCACGATCCAACCCACCGGTACATCGGATCCAACCGCCCGCATTCACGCCGACTGCCTGTTCACGGCAGCCTCGGATAATGCCGGTGCCAGCGGTGTGCCCCGCGTAGGCACGCAGGTGTACTTCCTGCAGATCGACCAGACCACCGTGTGCTTGGGCGCGATGTACACGAATCAGGCCCCGGCACCCTGGCCAAACGATCCTGCGCTGAACTCCCTCCGCTCGACCGGCCTTCGTATACCGGACCTCACCGAAGACGGTCAGGACGTCTCCGTCAGCACCGAGGCCAAGGGGCTCATGCAGAAGACGGGCCTTCTGGTGTCGGGCACCACCTGGTGGCCCGCGCCCGAGACTTCGGATGACGACTCTGGCGAAGACTCCAACGAGAACTTCGTTAAGAAGATCTGGTCCTCGCTGAAAGCCGACCGTGACCTTGCCTCGCCCGGTCACAAGACCGGGCTCGAGGCCATCGCTGAGTCGGGCAATCCACTCCCCTTCAATGAAGTTGGGCTGCAGAGCCGCCGCATGTCCACGGACAAGGACGGCAAGACGACCACCTCCGATTCGGGCGGCGTCAATGTGTACGGCCAGGACTTCATCTCGCAGACTACGCACGGGTCGATCGCTTCCACAGCGATCGGCAACATCTCCACTAGTGCAGGTGGAAACGTGCACATCGAGGCGTCCAACCAGATCTCTCTGCAGGTCGGCGCAACGGGAATCACCATCACCGAAGGCGGCGTCGAGATCTCCCAGAACTCGCTGGCGGCGGTGGGATCCAGTTCGAGTCTAAGTGTCGGCCAGACATCCATCTCGATGTTCGGCGCGTCGATCAAAGCCAGTTCGGTGTCGGGTGTCTCGCTGCAGGCCATGGGCAGTGCAATGAAGCTGTCGCCATTGAAGGCCGAACTCTGCGCGCTCAACAGCGTCAAATGTGTCTCCGGCTGGTACAACCTGAGTTTCGGAGATCTTGCCGGCGCTCTGAAGAAGAGTGCCACCGCCATGGGCAAGGACCTCCATGCCGGGAAGTCTGTTGCCGGCGACGCACGTAAACTTTTGGATGGAACGTTAGCCGCCATCGGCCTGCCATGGAACATGGCTGGCGGAACGCCCTGGGCCGTGTCTGGCACGCTACCCACCTTGAGCGGCAACGACTCCTGGTACTCCCTCGCCATGGCGCTCAAGGACGTGCTGGTCCCGGCAGGCACCAAACTAGCCAAGGCCACCGCCAAGGGGCAGGCCTCCGGATTCATCGCCACCGGCAACGAGGCGTACATGCTCGGCGGGTTCTATATGAAGGACCCCAAGCCAAAGCCAGGAAAGCTCGACAAACTGAAGAAGAAGGCCAAGGACGCCGTTATGTCGAAACTCGGCAAGGCACCGAAGCCAAAAGAGCCAGATCCTTTGGAGGAGGCGTCGAAGTCCGCATTCGGTGGCAAGCGGATCCTGCTGCCGGTGTGCAACGACGCCGAATCCGGCCGTTGCCTCACCCTGTCGGGTGGATCCACTGAATCAAAGGTGCAGTTGTTCTCGACGGAGATGGCCGCGTCGCTGGAATCGATGGACGCCGCTGGCGCGGAGCGATTCTCCGGCGGCCACGGTGTGCTCACCCCGTTCTTCGCCCTGGCATCCTTGATGTGGACGAAGGGCGCAGCCGCTGCGGCCATGGCGAAGAAGTACGCCTCGCGTCGAAGTGACTCGGTCGGCAACACCGACGCCACCACCGGCAATGCCATCGAGATGACTCCAATGACGACGAGAGAAACGGCAAATCGCGAAGAGATGACCGCTACCACGGAAGAGGCCGTCGCGGCGACGCTGGAGGAGTGAGATGACCATTCCGGCAGACCAATCCTGGGAAATTCTTGACCGGTTGACGGCGCACCTTCCGGATCCGGATTCGCCGGTGGAGATTCCGCCCATCGAGCGCCCTCTGGTTCTACTGCGTCAACCTGACGAACCACTGACGGAATTTGTCACGGCGAACAAACTCGGCATGGACTGCCTTGTTGCGGCCGAAGCGCACAACACTCCCGAAGGCGCTTTGATGCACCTGCTGCGAGAAGGAGACCACGCGTCAGCCATCGCCCTGATGGCCGCGACACTTCCGCCGCGAGAGGGACTTTGGTGGGGCGCACGCTTCGCCTGGGACATCCGTCTGGACATCATGCGGAACTGGCAACAGCTCAAAGCCGAACAACCCCCCGCTCCACCAGCACAAACGCAGCCCCGGGCCGAGCCTCCACCCGAGGTGCCCCCCAAGCCAAAAGTGGATGAAGCGGGTGCAGCTGAGGCCGCCGCCGCCGCGATGGCGCCCCTGCATGAGGCGTTGGCCGCGTTCACGGGTGATCCCACCTTCATGGCACATGTGCAGGCCAACCCTGAAATCGCCCAGAACGCCGCAGCCATGACAACCAAGTTTCGCTCGGCGCTTGCCGCCGTCGATACCACGCCGCCCCGACAGATCATTCCACGCCCATCAGGCCAACGCAAAGCCGCAAAGCCCCCTGAGGTGTCCCGGGACAACAAGGTGAAGAAGCTGCTCTTGAGCGAGGTCGGCTTCAAGGGCCACTCCGCGATGCGCGCACGGAGGATGTACAACCAGTCGCTGGCAATCGCGCTGCAGTGGATCACGAAACCGTGTCAGGAACATGCGGCGCTTGCGGGGACCTTCGCGAAGACCGTGCCGACCGCCGGTGTCGCCAAGGCACTCGCGCGGGCGACATTCTGGTGTGGCGAAAACGTAAATCTGGACAATCCCACGCAGGTCGTTCCGCCGAGCCCGGCACTGCGCATCAACGGGCTGCGTGCCCTGCTCGCCGGCTGCATGGCGAAGAAGAGCGGTCTGCTCGACCGCGGGCAACGAACACGCTGGTGCATCACGCGGGGAATCGGGGTCGCCACCGGTGAGAGCAATTGGGATGATGCAATGTCTGACTTCAACGACTACGACGCATTCGTGAAGGCCGCACTGGACCTTGAAGACACCGACTGATTCAACGACTGATTCCACAAAGGAGCAACGACCATGGGCGTAACCAGCAATGCTGAAGGTGATGCGATCATGACCTGCCCCCCACAGGTCACGGTGATCAACGACACGACGGGCATGCAGATCGTCGGCCTCGAGGGCCAGACCATCGAGATCATCGCCGACGAGACCGTCATGTCGATCACGCCCGAGGTGATTGAACTGGAGGCGCCGGACATCAGCCTCTCCAGTGAGGGTGCCGTCGAGGTCGAAAGCTCCGACGTTGATGTCACGACCGGCGGACTGGAGGTTGAGACCGGTGACCTGAGCCTCTCGGCCGGTGCCGTCGAAGCCGAAGCCGGGCTCTTCACAGTGATGTGATCGTGGTGTGGTCCCGGCCCCGGGCCGGCAGCCATGGCCTATCGCCCCCCGCCGCACCAATGGGCCGGCCTCAGCCGCCGGTACGTCGGGGCTCCGCCCAAACGCCCAAGCCGTGCGATACGATGCCCCTTCGGCCAGTGCCGCGATTCGTCCCATGCCGTCCATCACGATCAACAACCAGCAGCTCGAGTTCACGCAGGGCCAGACCATCCTTGAGGTGGCCATCGCCAATGACATCGAGATTCCCTACTACTGCTGGCACCCCGGCCTGAGCGTGGTTGCCCAGTGCCGCATCTGCTTGGCCGAAGTCTGGCAGCCCAATCCTCGCAACGAAGGCAAACTCGAAGCCCTGCCCGGGCTGGTCCCCACCTGCCAGCGAGAGGCTACGGAGGGAATGGTCGTCTACAGCGATTCGCCCAAGGCCGTCAAGAATCAGCGCACCGTGATGGAACTGCTGCTGATCAATCACCCGGTCGATTGCCCGGTGTGCGATCAGGCCGGGGAGTGCTGGCTGCAGGACTACGCCTATCGCTACGGCCGGGCCGAGAGCCGCTTCGAGGAAGACAAGATCAAGCAGCCCAAGAAGGACCTAGGCGGCGACATCCTGCTGTACTCAGACCGCTGCATCATGTGCACACGCTGCGTGCGATTCACGCAGGAAGTCTCGGGCAGCAATGAACTGATGGTGGGCGGCCGTGGGGCCCACAGCGAGATCGATGTGTTCCCCGGCAACGCGCTCGACAACCCCCTGTCGGGCAATGTCGTGGACATCTGCCCCGTGGGCGCCCTGCTCGACAAGGACTTCTTGTTCAAGCAGCGTGTCTGGAACCTCAAGCGCACACCGTCAATCGACGGCATCACTGCTTCGGGCGACAACATCTGGGTGGAACACAACCAAGGCTCGGTCTTCCGCATCAAGCCCCGCGAGAACATGGACGTCAACACCTGGTGGATCAGCGACGAAATCCGCCACGGCTGGTCGCACGTACATGATGAAACGCGGCCCCTCATGCCCACGCTGGGCGGCGAGGCACCAGCCGATCTGGCCGATGCGGCTGAAGCATGGCGGGACGCACGAGATGCGGCGCTGGCAGGCCTTGAGCAGGCAGGGCACATCGCTGTCATGCTCTCGCCGATGCTTTCCTGCGAAGACGCATGGCATCTGGCCCGACTGGCTCGAGCAATAGACTCGGAGGCCGTGCTCGCACTGGGGCCGGTGCCCGTCGATGGCGAAGACCAAACCTTCAAGGGCGGCTACACGATCCGAGCCGAAAAGGCCCCCAACGCTCGCGGCGTGCGTCGGGTGCTGGCAGCCATGGGCGGGGCCACCATGGACGCCATGGCCCTGCAGCAGACGCTCGCCTCCGACGACTCCATCAAAGGCGTGTTGATGACGGGCAATTACCCCAGCGAATGGGCCACGCCTGCGCTGCGAGACGCGATCGGCGACGAGCGATTCGTGGTTGTGCTCGACACGGTGTGCTCGGCATTGAGCGAGCGTGCCGACATCTTCATGCCCACCGCCACGTGGGTCGAGAAGGAAGGCACGTTCGAGAACGCCGATGGACGACTGCAGTCATTTGATCGGGCCATCGACCCGCTGCACTTCGTCAAGAGCGAAGCCCAGATCGCCATCGACCTGCAGGCTGATCTTGAGGGGTGCACATCGCCGCTCTTCAATGCGCTGGCCACACGGCAGACGATGGCCGAGGCAGGCCTCACGGCGATGATGGACGACGTCTTCACGCCACAAGTGCAAACGGAAACACTGCAGTCCGACATGGACCTTGTCGAACTCACCTCTTCGGTTGGTGGGTGCTCAAGTGGCGGATGCGGGTGTTCCGGCGCTGCCAACGCTTGAGTCTTCACTGATCAGGCTGATCGCTGCAGGCAAGGCCGCAGCGATGGCAAAGAACATCGCGATCATGCCAAAGCTCAAGCACTCGGCTGCCAGCGCAGGGCCAGGCGCCACCATGTGAAGCGCCACTCCGATGAACAAACCGCAACCGCCAGCAAAGAACAGCATGCCCAGCCGCTTGATCGGTGACCAGTTTCGGCGCACAGGCACGATCGGGCCGGCCAAAGCCGCCAACCAGAGCACGGCCAATGCCGCAGCCGGCAACCCAGTGACGATGGCATCGAATGCAGCGGCCAGAGCGAGGGCCGATTGCCAAAGCACGCCTGCGAACATCCAGATTGCATGTGTCGGGCCCATCAGGCCACTGCATCGGGCCGATTGAATGGCGACTGAAGTGCGACTGCTGGTTTTTGAGCCTGGATGGGGGTTCGGCCCGGGGAAATCGCCCCCAGAGGGCTCAGTTGCTCAATTGGTCCTGTCGCCGCAGGTACAACGCCACCGTTGTCATCACCGTCGCGTGTGACCACGTCAATGGGCTCACTGACAAAGGCGCACCTGTATATGGATCGAGCTGCTCAGCCAGTACGCCTGAAGGCAGGGCGTTGCCAGCGGTCCACTCCAGTGGCTCCAAGGCCTCTTTCAACGCATCAAGTGTTGTGGCTCGCGCAATGATCCACTGCGCCCGCCAGAGCGTGCAGATGATCCAGGGGTTGCCCGGCACCCGATCGATGTCCTCAGACTCCACCTGGTGGTAATAGTCGTGCTCATAGCGAGCCACTCCACCAACCTCAGTCTTCACCGTGAGTCGCTCATCAACCGCAGCCAGATGCGCCGACAGCCGAGGGTCATCGACGTCGATCGCGCCCGTGGCAAACAGGCCCCAAGCAGACGCATCGAGCGTCATGTCTCGGTCGTACCCCCCGTCGGTCGGTGTGAGCATGCGGGCAAAGTGACCATGTTCCTCGCTCCAGAAGTGCCGCATGAGCGCTTCACGCATCTCGTCGGCCCCGTCAGTGCATGCTTGCGCCAACTCGGGGTTGTGGAACTCGCCGGCAAAGAACGCGGCCGCTTCAAGGCCGGCGATCACGGTGGCGGTTGTGAATAGGTGTATGCCACGGCGCTCCTCCCAGAGATCCCAGGAAGGCAAGGGCAGACCGTTCTCATCGCGGTAGGAGAGCATCCACTTCGCTGGGTTCAAGATCAGCGGGCGCATCATCTCCCGCGCGAACTCGACATCTCGGAACACATCGAAGTGCTGCCGCAGCGCCCATGTCACCAGTGCCGTCTCGTCTTCTTGAATGGGCAACACCGCTTCGCCATCGAGTATCCAAGGGTGCCAAGAGCTCGCCAGCGTTCCGGTGGGATTGAATTTGTGCAGGAAGTACCCCTCGGGGTCGATCACACGGGCGCAGAAGCGAAAGAACCGGCGCGACAACACCCCTTGGCGGCCAAGCACAAGTGCCTGCGAGACGAGCGCACCATCCCGAGGCCACATGTACGAGTAGGTGTCACCTGCAAACTGCCTGATGTCCGAGTCGTTGGCAGCCAGAATCGCCCCGCCGTTGTCGATCTGGGTTCGCACGACGAGCTCGCTGCGCACGTGCAAATCTCGCACTCGATCGGGCAGCGACGACAGATCTCGACCCTCCTTGAGGGCCCAGAGCCTCCAGTACGACGCGGTTCGCTCGATCATGTGATCAGCAGTTCGGTCGAGCACCTTCTGATTGAGGGCCCGCGCGGCTTCATATGACGAGGCGCATGCCACCCAGTACACGAGATGACTGCGCCCGGAGGCCTGCACCTGCAGATTGAACCCGACCGTGGAGTCAACCAGCCCTTGGGCGATGGCGTTCTGGGTCAACTGTCCATCTTCGGCATCACGCCAGGTGCCCTCGGCCCCGCCAATACGTTTGATCCCGGTGGTGAAATGATCGATGCCGCACTTGGACGCATCGCATCCGTTGATCAGGAAGTATGTGCCGTCGCGATAGTGCACCAGCGCCTTGGCCTTCGGGTCGTAATTAGCAGTGCCCCCGACGGGTGTGCCCCCGATACTCAGATCCTGATGGAGAAAGATGCGCACATCGCGATCTCGACCAGACAAGTCTCGCACCTCGACCCGCCGCAGGTAGACCGGGTTGTAGCAATCGACTGCATCAACGCACCTGATCTCCAGGCCCAGCCCTTCGTGCGTAAGCGTGACATCGGTCACGAGCGTGTCGTGTCGATATCGCAGATCGCGTTGCCAACCCTCGTCGTCGAACCACGCAAATGCACCATCGGCCCACACGCCCAGACGCTGCACATGGCCGTCGGTGTGATTGGGCAAGCCTACGTGCGGCCAGTACAAGTCACGCACCTGACCGGTGGCGTCGAACGTCACCAGCAATTCACCATTGCCAACAGGAATATCGCGGGGCATGGTTCGACTCAGCCCGCCCCGAGGCAGTCGAGCAGCGCCGCCATCCGCACTGCAACACCGCCGCGCACCTGATCAAGCACCAGACTGCGCGGGCCATCGCACACGACGCTGTCCAATTCCAAATCACGATTGACCGGGCCCGGATGCATGACCACTGCGCCGTCGCGCAGCTGCTGGGCTCGATCCTCGGTCAAACCCCACTTGGCTCTGTAGTCATCTGGAACCGAGTCCCCACCATGACGCTCAAACTGAATCCGCAGCATCATCACCACATCGAGTTGACCCAGCAGGCTGTCAAGGTCGTGGGCCACGCACAGATGGCCGCGGCCTGCGCCCTCGAGCCCATCACACATGGAGGCCAGTGCATCTGGCACCAACGAAGGCGGCCCAATCAGCGTGACGTGGGCGCCCAACGTGGTCAACGCAAAGACGGCGCTTCGCGCGACCCGCGATGAGGCGATGTCGCCAACGATCCCAACCTGCAGGCCTGTCAGGTCCTTTGTGCCCAGATGCTGGGTGATCGCGAGGGCATCTAGCAGCCCCTGTGTTGGATGTTCATGCTGACCGTCGCCGGCATTGAGCACACTGCAGCCCACCTCGGCAGCCACCATCGAAGCACCGCCATCCTCAGAGCAACGCAGCACGATGGCATCCACGCCCATGGCTGCCACGTTGCAGGCGGTGTCCAGCAGCGTTTCGCCCTTGCTGGCACTCGAGGTGGATCCCACCAGGTCTACCGTCCCCGCGCCGAGCCGCTGGGCTGCCACCGAGAAGCTGCACCGCGTGCGCGTGGAGTTTTCGAGAAACAGATTCGCGATGATCCGGCCGTCCAGGGAGTCGCTCGCCGCCACGTCGCCATCGACCACTGGAAGCAGGTCGGCAGCCTTGTCCAGCAAACAGTGCAATTGCTCACCGGTCATGCCCCGCAGGGCCAGTAGATGACGTGTCCGAGTTTCGAGGGCCATGAAGGCACATTCTACCCACCGAGTGGATTGCCGACGCACCTACATGCACGACAAACCCCCTGAGCGCAGCAATCAGCTCCAGTTGGCCAGAATGATCAGCAAGTCGTTCACATCTGCCTGCCCATCACCATCAAGATCCGCAGGGCAACCCTCGCAGGGGCCAAATGCCGCCAGCAGCGCCAGCAGATCGATCACGTCAACCACGCCATCGCCATTGATGTCGCCATTCAACTCGAAGGGGTCGAGGTCGATGATGATCGAGTCCATGGCGACTGGCGCCGACTTGCCGCGGGCGACCCAGGCGTCGTAGGCGATCTGCCCACGGTTGTCCGTGACGTTGGCGTCACGCAAGAACTCCATGTACTCACGGCTCGAACTCTGGAACAGCAGCGTGACAACAGCTTGATCCGCGCCCGTAGGCACTTGATACAGACTGTCGTGCCAGTGCTGTCCATCGACATAGGTTTCGGCAACAGGTGAAGCCATGATCGCTTCAAACTGCGCATTGGTGAACCCCACCGGCGGAATCCGATTGTCCTTCACGATGACGTTGTTCAGCACCAGATGGAACGACTCACCCGGCTCGAGATTCGCCGCCGCCGCGACTGCTTCGTCCATGCCCAACTTCATCTCAAAGACGGTGGTGCCAGCACTGTCGAGCGTCGCTGTGTCGTAGTCGTACCCGCCTACCTCCTCAAGCAGCGCACCCTTGGCATCGAGGAACTTCACCTGCACCCACATGCGGCGACCCTCAGGAAAGCCGGTGGGCAACTTGTGGCCTGACCAGTTCGTCACGCGAACCGTCAGGGCGTCTTCCATCTGCACCGCCTCCATGTCGGAAGCGGCCTGTAGCAGCGACACCGTTCGATCGATGGCGGTTTCCACGTGCCAGTCGGTCAGATTCGTGTCATACGGGTCATGCAGATCATGCACCGCACCAATCACCCAGGTGTCGCCACCCTTGAGCGCGTGTTGGTCGAGGTCGGGGTGTGTGCCGATCGCCGGGTCGTACCAGAAGGCACAGTTTGCCCCGTGCATCTTGGGCATATGGCAGTCTTGGCACGAACGCATGATGCCGTCGGGGTGCCCCTCACCTCCGAAGCGGCCATCGGGAAAGGCTACGCCCTCGTCGGCGAATTCGGATGCCAGCCACTCGCTGTAGGTGCGCTGCTCAGGGAACATCTCATGCATCTTCTGAGTGGGGTGGGCCGAGTCCACGCTGTTGAGCGCCCAGGTGCCATCTTCCTGCAGTGAGAAGACAGGGTTGCTCAAGTCATGGCAAGAGGCACAAATCGATGCCTCGCTGTGATGCGGTGACACCACAATCTGGGCCGACCCGTGCATGTTCACACCGGGGCTGATGGGCCCGCGCCGGTCGTCGATCGGGTCGAAGATGAATCGACCATTGCCCGGGTCATCAGGATCAGGGAAGTGGCCTGCGTCGATGAGCGCCTGATGAATCGCCTCGTCTTGGGGTGGATTCTCATCAGCGTCGAACTCACCATCGACGATGCGATGGCAAAAGCCGCAGTTGACACCATCGAAATCATCGGGTGCGATCAACTCGTCGAACGATCCATTGAGCCCTCGCCCGGTGCCATACGCCGCTGGCGCATGGCAGCGAAAGCAAAAAGCCCCACTGCCGGCCGCGTCTTGATTGGAAATGGTCACGGCGGCTTGGAACACAGGATCGCGCATCGACTGGGCCATCATGCTCATGGCCCAGTTGTCGATGGGAGCTGTCATCTCAGTGGGGTTGTCATCGCTGGAAAAGCTGTGGCAGGTCACGCAGGAATGCGATGTCACCTCGAACTCCTGAAAGCCCTCGGGCAGGGGCTGAGTGCCGGGCTGGTAGAAGTCGGTGGGCGTCGTGGGCAACTGCACTTGATCACCGCCAAACCCCGCTACGCCCAGCGCAACGACGGCCAAAGCCGAGATGGTCCGGTATGAAAGCTGTTTCACTGCCTCTGCGTCCTGTTTGGGGGCTTCTGCCAGATCCTCAACTCTACTCCATTGATCGCTTGGGTCAATAGTCGGCTGCCTCGCTGATAGACTCGCCTCGTGCTGGGCCCAACTATTCGAACCCTCATCGGACTGATCCTCGCAACCGCTGCAGGCTGTGCAACCCGATCTGGGCCAGATCGACTGACAGTTGAACCTGCCAAATACTCCGCAGCCTTCGATGCGGCGGTTGCGGCCGTGCGAGCACATGGGCTGGAACCACGGGTCATGGACCGCCGAGGTGGCGTCATCGAGACCGACGCCATCCAGACCCCCTCCCTGCTGGAGCCATGGGCCTGGCAGGGCACCGATCGCGATCTGGCCCTGCTGAACACGCTTGGCAACACCAGAAGGCGGATTCGGGTGGAGTTCACCCCTTCCAGCGGCCCCCCCTTGGCAAGAACACCAGCCCAGACACTCGCCGAACCAGACTGGCTGGGGATGGAGGTGGGCGAAGACCTAACACGCTCCGACAAGCCCATCGACGCCCGCGTGTGGGTCTGGGTGGAACGCACCTATCGACCCGGTCGAAATCTCGGTTCGTGGACGCTGACAGCGAGCAGTTACGAGACCCCGCTGGTGAACGATGAGACCTGGGAGCAGGTTCCCGGACGCATCGTCGTGCCTGAAGCCCGTGACAGAGGCGCGGAACAGCTGCTTTTGAGCGAGGTCGCTAAGGCAATTCACCACTGATCTTGCCTTGTCAGCAGGCGGTGGTAGCCTGAGGGGTGGTTCGCGGTACCTGCCGTGCCCCCCGGAACGCCCCGGACCCCCCGGAAGAGTCAGGAGACCACCTCCAATGCCCCTGAGATTTGCAGCCACCTGCACCATGGCCCTCGTGGCCTCCATGGCACCTGCGGCGATGGCGGGAGATACACCCGGCTGGTTGATCAACATGGGGTGGGCCGATCTGCTGGAGCGAGTAGGCGAAGACAACATGCCCGACGGCACCGGCGTCGTCTTGTCGCAAGTGGAGGCGCAAGACACCAGCGGGCGATACGTGCCCGATAGCAACGACCCCCAATTGCAGCACCCGCTGTACATCCGCCGCAGCGGTGGTTCGACGCTGCCCAGCTCTCACGCCACTTTCGTGGGGAAGAAGTTCTACGGCACAAGTGACGGAATGGCTCGTGGCGTCAGTTATGTCTACTGCTTCAAGGCCGTTGGCTTTCTGCAAGGCGACTATCTCAACGTGACAACGACGGCGGAGCCCGACACCATTCCCATCGTCAAGGTGTGGAACCACTCATGGGTCGCTTCCTTTGGCGACGCCGCGATCGACGCTCGAGCCGCTCGCAAGACCGACTTTGCGATCGAACGAGATCAGGACATCATGTGCGTCGGTTTGAACAACGGCTCCGAACAGCAGCCGCTGTTGGCCAGCGCCTTCAACGTCATCGCCGTAGGAAGGCGTGACGGCAACCACTCAGGTGGATTTTGGAACGGCGGCGACAGCGACGGGCGAATCCGACCAGACCTCTGCGGTTCGCTGTACACGGTCAGTGAAGCGACGCCGCTGGTCTCGGGCGCTGCTGCGGTGCTTGTGCAGACCGTGCAGGATGCCGGCCTTGGCGCAGACGCCGAAGCCCCGGAAACGATCAAAGCTGCCCTAATGGCTGGTGCCGTGCATCAGAACACGGGTGGCGTGCCTTGGTCAAACGCACCCATCGAGACCGGGCCGGATCGAGGGCTCAGCACACAGGCGCTCGACCTCAATTCTGGCGCCGGACATGCCAACGTAGATCGGTCACATCAAGTGCTTACCGGCGGCCGCGTCGGCAACGGCGAGTCCGGCATGCCAACCGGCTGGGCCCACCTGGAAGTGAACGAAGGCGACACCGCGACGCTGCGGTTCACAACGGCCGAGGCCGCCGACGAACTCAATGTGCTGGCCACTTGGAATCGCACGGTGACGACAAGCGGAAACTACAGCACCTGGTGGGTCGCAGATTTTGATCTGGAGTTGCGGAAGGTAAATGGAGACTCCACCATCTCACTGCTGGGCGAAGACGCCACCGAGTGGGTTGGCGGCAATGTCGCCAGTCGCAGTTCGGTGGGGAATGTCGAGCATCTCCACATCACAGGGCTCGAGGCCGGAACCTACGAGATTCAGATTGAGTTGCTCGATGCGGGGTCAGCCGACGCCGCCGAAGTGGCACTGGGATGGTGGACCATGGCCGAAGGTGGCAGCGCCGTACCGGGCGACATCAACGGCGACGGAGTTGTCGGCGTCGATGATCTGCTCGCCCTGATCGGCGCCTGGGGTGAAACGGACCACCCCGCAGATTTGGATGGGTCAGGAGTGGTGGACATCAACGACCTGCTCAAACTGCTGTCCCTGTGGGTGCCCTGAGCCATCCAGCCACAACGCCTCAAGCCCTGAAGACAGCCCCCAATTTGCGGCCCATGAGCACACTTGCGCCTACCAGCGTGAAGGCCAATAGCAGCATCGCCCAAACGCCCATGGCACTTGCGATGCCCGGCCCATCGCCCAAGCGTTCGAACAGCACGTAGATCGCCTTCGTGATCGGGAAGTCGGCTGCCCGCTGAGCCAGAATCAGCGAGTCGCTCACCTCCAGCATGGCGAATGCGAAGGCCAGCAGACCACCGGCAATGAGATTGGCGATGAGCAGCGGTACGACGATCGTGCGGATAGCCGTCAATCGTGAGGCACCAAGCATGAGCGCCGCCTCTTCAAGTTGCGGCGAAGTTTGCTGCAAACCAGCCACCGCACTGCGAACCACGTAGGGCAATCGGCGCACGCCATAGGCCACGATCAAGAGCAGCACCGGGTCGGGATTGGCGCCGATCACACTCACCACCCCCTCCAGCGGATCGCCCTCACCAAAGGGCCACCGGAATGTCATGGCGACGTAGCCAAATGCCATGACCAACCCAGGCACAGCCAATGGAAGCATGGCCAATGCATCGAGCAGGCCCCGGCCTCGAATCTTCACACGTACCAGCAGGTAGGCAATCGCCAGACCGAGCACGATGTCGAGCCCTGTCGCGATAGATGCATAGAACAGACTGTTGCGCACCGACCCAGCAGCAAGGGGGTGCGACAAGGCCTCTGAGTAGTGAGCCCCGGTCAAGGAGGTGGGCAGCACCGTGTCGTACCAGGCCCCTGGCGGAGAGAGTGAGGCCAGCACCACACTGATGTGCGGCAGCATTGCGATGAAACTCACGCCGCCCAGCAACGCAAGAGCACCAACACTGCCCCATCGACCGAGTTTCTTGGGCGTGAAACGAAGCGACGCACGCCCCGGGCCTGCTGCATCGGCGGACCCCAAAAACGTCTTGCCCACCAGATAGATGCCCGCTGCCAGCACCAGCAAGACAACCGTCAGGGCGTAGGGCTCGCGCGAGACGTTCATCTCCTTGATCCCGTTGAAGATCTGCACCGGCGTGACCTGCTGATAGTCGAACATCAGCGGCGTGCCCAGCTCCGTCAACGACCAGATGAAGACAATTGTCGAACCAGCGAACAAGCCCGGCCGCATAAGCGGCACGACGATGTGCTTGAGCCGCTGCCAGCGAGATGCCCCCAGCCCCTGGGCCGCCTCCTCAAGCGCCGGGTCTTGATTGGCCAGCGCCGCAGCCGCGTTCAGATAGATGATCGGGTACAGGTGGAGCGCCTCAATCAGCACGATCGCCCAGAAGCCGCCGGCGCCGATGAAGTCGATGCCGTGCGAGACGATGCCCAGGTCCACCAGCAGGCTGCTGATGGCCCCATGCCTGCCCAGCAGGTGATGCAGGCCGATGGCCCCCACGAAGGGCGGCAAAATCAGCGGCACCAGCACCAACGCTTCGAGCACCCTTCGCCCCGGATACAAGCAGCGCACCGAGACCAATGCCATGGGGATCGAAATCAGCAGACACAGCAGCGTGGTTGCGGTCGCGATGCCCAGCGCATTGAGCAGCCCTGTCCGGGTGGCCGGATCCTGCAGCACATCAAAGACATGGAAGAACGTGAATCCGCCATCCTCAGCCACGAAGCCTTCAGAGACGGTCAGCCAGATTGGATACAGCAGCCCGGCCCCCAAGACGCCCAACAAGCCGATCAACAGGATCCAGGAACCTCTACCCGCACGCTGCATGGCCGGACAATAGCGGATGGCCATTGCCCCGATCGCCCCGACTCATCCGGGTCCGGCCTCATGGTCTCAACCTATACTGCCCCCTTCCCATGCCCTACACACTCACGCCTGCCGCCCCCTGGGACGTCGATGCGGACGACGTCGATTACCTCGAGGATCGCCCTCGTGGCGGCGATCGTTGGGTGCTCAATTTTGGCCCCCAGCACCCAGCAACCCACACAACGCTGCGGGTGATTCTTGAACTCGACGGCGAGCGCGTCGTTCGGGCCACCCCGCATATCGGGTACCTGCACAGCGGGTTTGAGAAACTCGGTGAGCACCACGACTACAACCAGTACGTCTGCACCATCAGCCGGATGGACTACGTCGCCCCCGTGCTCAACGACGTGGCTTGGCACCACGCCGTGGAGTCGCTCTTCGACATCGACATCACGCCCCGCTGCAAGGTGATCCGCACCATTCTCATGGAACTGGGCCGCATTCAGGGCCACCTGCTCTGTGTGGGCGCCGCGGCACTCGATCTGGGGGCGTTCACCGGGTTCCTGTACGGCTTCAACGAGCGGGAATTTATCTACGACATCATTGACTACTACTCGGGCCAGCGATTCCACCCGGACGTGACCCGCGTGGGTGGCATGATGCGTGATCTGCCCGACGAAGCGGTCTTCCGCCGAATGGTGCGCAGCTTCATCGACGAACGCCTGCCCAAGGCGATCAACGACATCGAGACGCTGCTCAACCGCAACCGCATCTTCATCGACCGAGTGCAGGGCATAGGCGTGTTGACCGGCGAAGAGGCCACCGCCTGGTCGCTCTCTGGCCCCCTCGCTCGTGCCTCGGGGGTCGCCCGTGATCTGCGCAAGGACAGCCCCTATCTGTGCTACGCGGACAATTGGGACGGCCTGGGCGCTGAGGCGGTCAAGTTCTCGGTGCCGGTGGCCCAGGATGGCGACTGCCTCGCTCGATATCTGGTGCGGCTGGAAGAGATCAAGCAGTCGATGTCGATTCTCGATCAGTTGATTGACAATATCCCCGAGGGCCCGATCAACGCCAGCCCCGACGGCAAGATGCACATTCCGGAGAAGGGCGATGTCTACGGCTCGATCGAAGCCACGATCCAGCATTTCGAATTGATCATGACCAACCGAGGCTGGAACGCCCCGGTGGGCGAGCTCTACACCGGTGTCGAAGGCCCCAATGGTGAGTTGGGCTACTTCCTCGTCGCAGACGGTGGCAAGAACCCATGGCGAGTCGCCGTTCGACCGCCATCGTTCATCAACTACCAGACGTTCGCTCGCATGCTCGAAGGCCATCAACTGGCCGACTTCGTAGCCGTGCTGGGGTCACTCAACATCATCGCCGCGGAGTTGGATCGATGACGTGGGCCGCCAAACCATCGGGCACTCGCCCCATCGAAACCCGCAGCGAGCCGTGGGTCACATCGGCTATGAAAGACCGATGGACCGCAAATCTGCTGCCCAAATATGAGACGACGCACGGGGCGCTCATGCCCGTGCTGCACGACTTCCAACACGAAGTCGGCTGGATTCCGCTGCAGGCCATGTCGGAGATCGCTGCTTTTCTCGACATTCCTCCCGGAGAAGTGCTCGATACGGCAACCTTCTATGAGGAATACCACACGCACCCAGTCGGCGAGCACATCATCGGCATCTGTCAGTCGATCGCCTGCGAGGCGTGCGGCCATCAGGCGATCCTCGACCACCTGCGTGACCGCCTCGACATCGAACCGCATGAGACAACTGCCGATGGTCGATTCACACTCATGGCGCTGGAGTGCCTGGGCGCGTGCGATACCGCACCCTGCTGCCTCGTCAACGACGACCGGCACGACAACCTCACCATCGAGCGGCTCGATGAGATCATCGACACCCTGCCGGACAAGCAGTCATGACGCAGGAGCGCAAGTCCATCATGCGCTGCCTCGGTGAGTTCGCCGGCCACATCATCAAGGCCGTGAAGCAGCCGACGACCAATCGCACGACCATCCGTCATGAGCACGAGGAAGAGAAGCGAGGCCCCGTGACGCTGCGGCGCACTGTGATCGAAGAAGTTGAAGGGCCCGCCGATGCGATTCAGGGAGAGGATCCACCGTGTTCCTGAGTGAACCCGTACTGACGAAGCGCATTCCGACCTGGCCCTGGGGCGACCCTGCCGAGCGGACACTCGTTTCCGGCAAGCAGTTCGCCGCGACCGGCGGCTATGAGGCACTGCGTCAGGCGATCGCCATGGACCCAGCCGACGTGGTCGAAGCGGTCAAGGCTTCGCAGTTGCGAGGTCGTGGCGGGGCCGGTTTCCCATGCGGCGTCAAGTGGGGCTTTCTTCCTGAACCCGACGGGGGCCGCCGTTATCTGGCCATCAACTGCGACGAAGCCGAGCCGGGCACGTTCAAGGATCGGCTGCTGGTTGACTACGACCCGCATCTGGTGCTTGAAGGCATCGCCATCTGCTGCTGGGCCTGCAAGCTGGACACCGCCTACTTCTTCATTCGCGGCGAGTACCGCCATCAAGCCAAGGTCTTCGAGAACGCCATCAAGGAGGCCTATGACATGGGCATCTTTGGCGGCTCGGGCCTCATGGGGGGCGCCGTAGACTTCAAGGTCGATTGCCACCTGCATCGCAGTGCCGGGGCGTACATTTGCGGTGAAGAGACCGGATTGCTCGAGGCCATCGAAGGCAAACGCGGCTGGCCGCGAATCAAGCCCCCATTCCCGGCCATCAAGGGGCTGTTCGGTCGTCCGACGATCGTGAATAACGTCGAGACACTGGCAGCCGTGCCGGACATCGTTTCCCGCGGAGCCGACTGGTACACAACACTTGGGTGCGAGTCGGCCATCGGAGGCCCACCGTCCTTCGGCACCAAACTCGTGGGCGCCTCGGGGCATGTCAACCGACCGGGTGTGTATGAGCTGGGCTTGGGCTTCTCGCTGAAGGACTTCATCGAGTCCGACGACTACTGCCGCGGCATGCGGGCCGGCGCCGCCTACAAGGGCGCGATCCCCGGCGGCGTAAGCATGGGCATTCTCGGCACCGATCAGTACGACGTGGCGATGGACTTCGATATCGGCAAGCAGTGCGATGTGCTGGGCCTGGGCACTGCCTGCCCCACGGTGTTTGACGAGCACACCGACATGATCATGGTGGCCCGCAACATCAGTCGCTTCTTCAAGAACGAGTCTTGTGGCCAGTGCACACCGTGCCGTGAAGGCGCTCAGTGGCTCTACAAGTTGCTGGTGAAGATCGAGCAGGGCGACGCAACGGGCAAAGATCTCGACTTGCTGCTGGAGATCGCCGGGTCAATGGGCACCATGCCCGGCACCACGATCTGTGGTCTGGCTGACGGCAACAACTGGGCGGTCAAAACCATCGTCAACAAGTTCCGCGGTGAGTTTGAAGCACGCCTGCAACCCGCTGCAGGGGCTGCCACAGTTGGCGTCTGAGCCCATTGGCGACAATTGCTGGACGACAGGATCCCTATGAGCCATACTAGCGCAATGCCTGACGCGACCGACACCGCCGCGGCCCCCGAGGACGGGGGCTCATCGGCCGAGGGTGACCTGCCCCCTGAACGGGCGGATCACCCCGCCGATCTTCATCACGACATCCAGATCGATCCGGGTCCCCTGCAGGGTGATCAGGTGAGTGCCTTGTGCGCAGCTGTAGATGCGGCCCTCCCCAATCTCGACCGTCCCGTTGCCAGAGTCGGATTGCAGGTGGTGTGTGACAGAGAGATGATCGAGCTGCACCGTCGCTGGCACGATTTGGACACCACCACCGACGTGCTCACCTTCGAGGCGAACACCGAGGGGCCAATCGATGTGGACATTGCTGTGTGCTTCGACGAAGCCCGCCGTCAGGCCCAAGGCCGCGGTCACGACTGGCAGGATGAACTGCTGCTGTACGTGCTGCACGGTCTGCTGCATTGCTGCGGGCACGATGATCACACGCCCGAATCCCAATCGAGGATGTTCGACGCGCAAGACGCACTTTTGATCTCGCTGGGTCGAGACCCGATCTCGAAGGACGCCTGATGGTCACCTTGTTCTGGATCATTGCAATCGTGTTCTGGTTCCTGTCCATCTGGGCGGCAGCTGTCGCTCGTTGGATCAGCACTGGAAATCAGGGCGAACTCGCCGATCTGCTCGGTGGAGAAGACAGCCCTCGCTGGACTCGACTCGCTCCCAAACTGGATGACGTGGGGGAGACGCTCCGCTTCAAGGCGTTGATCTTCCAAGTGATCTTCCTCGCCACATGGACAGGCGCCTGGAGCGAGTCGGCCACACCGGGTTGGATCGCAGGCGATGTCGCTCTGCCATGGTGGTCGCTCTTCTTCGGCGCCCTGGTTGCGGTGGCCCTGCTGTGGCTGGGGCCGGTGGCGATCTCGGCAGCTCTGGCCAAGTACACCGGCGCACTCATGACTGCCCGCAGCAGGCCCCTGCTCGTTTGGGCCACGTTGGGTGGCCGAGTGATCGGCTGGATGCCGCGATTCGTCGATGAAGTCGTGAAGCGGCTCAGCGGGGCGAATCTCCGCGAGAACGGCAAGGGATCGGATGCTGAGGCGGCGCTACTTCGGAGCATCGAGCAACAGCAGCGCGAGGGCGCCATCGACGAAGGCGCTGCCGCCATGCTTGAGAACGTGGTTGACTTCGCCAGCACCGACGTGGGTGAAGTCATGACGCCCCGCACCGAAATCGAGGGGATTGAATACACCGACGATCTGGCGGCAATTCGAAGTTTCATCCGCCAGGAGGGGCACTCGCGTATTCCGGTCTATGAAGAAGACCTCGACCACATCGCCGGCATCCTCTATGTGAAGGACCTGGTGCCGTTTCTTGGTGAAGACGCAGCCCAGTTCGCACTTCGCCCGCTGTTGCGACGGCCCATCGTGGTTCCAGACACCAAACCTGTGCAGGATCTGCTGGCTGACTTCCAGAATGCGGAAGTGCACATGGCGATCGTGGTTGACGAGTACGGCGGCACGGCCGGCCTTGTCACCATCGAGGATGTGCTGGAGGAGATCGTCGGCGAGATCTACGACGAACACGAAGACGGTGATGACGAGGAACCCGACCTCACGGAGTTCGAGGACGGCACCTGGGAAGTTGATGCTCGGTTCCACATCGACGACTTCAATGAGGCCCTCGAGTTGGACCTGCCCGAAGAGGAGGAGTTCGACACGATCGGCGGATGGGCGTTGGCCCAAGCTGGACGAGTACCGGACCCCGGAGAGGTGATTCAGGCTCATGACCTTCGTTGCACCGTGCTTGAAGCAATGCCAACGCACATCGTGCGGCTGAAGGTCGAGCGAGCGAAGGCCGCCGAGTAGACTCCGACGCACGCCGCCACACGGGGAACAATTGGCGGCACAGGAGGATCACCGTGGAACTCATCACGATTGCACTGACGTCGTCGCTCATCACGCTGGCTCACCAACCAGAACGAGGCGAAGATCGCCCCATCGCCCGACGAGTCGTCGTGGAACAACATGATGACAAAGGTCTGAGCCTGCAACGCCTGCTCTCAGGCCTTGGTGGCACTATCGAGGTGGGCGTAGAGGTGCACTCGGACAAGGGCGACGTTGACATTCAGGGCCTGAGCCTGCGCGACATGCTCGAGCACGCCAAGGGCGGCGAGGCCCAGATGAAGGCTGTGATCATCGGCCCCGACGGCAAGAGACGCGAGATGGCCAAGGTGCTCGACATGAGTGAGCTCGTCGAGAACATCGATGTCGAGGCGATCCTGAACGACAACTACGTGCAGGAATTCATGGACGAAACCGTTGCGGTAGACCTCATGGCGGCCTTTGTTGACGACACGGATGGACATGGGCACCAGTGGGACGTGTATCGCTCCTTGCGACATGACCATGAGGCGCGCGGCGCAGACCAGGGCCGTAACGATCGAGCGCGGATCGCTCGCGATCGAGCACGGCAGCGTGCCGCCGCCGAAGAAGCCATGCGAGATCGCATGCATCGAGCCCAACGGCAAGCGGAAGAACGCATGCATCGGGCCCATCAGGCCCTACGCGATCGATACGCCGATCGACATGGTCATCATGGCCATGAGGGCCACGAGAGCCACCACATGCACGATGGTGACCATCACGGTGAGTGGGTCTACGAGATGCACGCAGACGGACATGGCATGTCACCAGCCGTGCGGGCCCACATCATCGAGATGATGGAAGCACATGGCGAAGGACATGGGCATGAGCGCGATCACCATGGGCATCATCGCCACGGCGACGGTCACGGACACGACCGCGACGCCCATGGCCATCATCGCCATGGTGAAGGTCACGGACACGAACGCGATCATCACGGACATCATGGCCACGGTGACGGTCACGGACATGACCGCGAACACCACGGACATCACCACGATGAACATGACGGGCAGGAGTGGATCTTCGACTGGCAGTTTGAAGATGATGATGTCCCCGCTGAAGTCATGGAGCATGTCAAGGCGAGGCTGAAGGAGTCCTGGGGCTCCGATGCCCACCCCCATCGAGCACACGCCCAGATGCTCTGGCATGGCGAAGACTCGCATGCAGATGGCATGTGGATGACACACGACGAAGACCTGTATGTGCTCCAGCCCGATGGCGGCCATGGTCTGGAAGCTGCCCACAAGAAGATCGAGGAACTCCACCACGTCATCAATGAACTTGAACACCACATCGCCGAGTTGACCGAGCACCACCACGGCGCCGATCACGAAGGGGCCCACCGGTTCATGGAGGCGGCCGAGTCGTTCATCGAGCAACTGCAGTATGCCGAGGCCGTCGGCGCCCAATTGGGCAAGGACTTGGGCGTGGCCCTGCTGGGCATCTGGTTCGCAAGCGAGCACATGGATCCAGATCCCTGCCTGAATTTGATGGTGTCGATCATGAACGATCAGGAAGTGGCAAGAAGCGTGCGGCGAGCTGCGGCGTTTGTCGCCATGGAGAAGGCTGGCGAGATGGGCAACCACGAAGGTGCCGAGCGAATTCTCGAAGCCATCATCAGAGGGGCAGGCCACACGGCCTCTGGGCAGCAACACCGCACTGACCAAGCGAGTGATCGTGTTACAGACCGTGCCACAGACCGTACCCCCGGCCGTGCCACAAACCGTGCCCCCGACCGTGCCCCGGTGAGGGCCAGATAAGGCAGTCCATGGGTCGAAGTTTCGCTGAAGACTGGGCCGCCCTCCGCACAGAATTGGGCAAGGTGATCGTCGGGCAGGACGCCGTCGTCGAACAGGCGCTGACCTGCCTGTTTGCAGGCGGGCATGCCCTGCTCGAAGGCGTGCCGGGTTTGGGCAAAACGCTTTTGGTGCGCTCCATCGCCGATGCGGTGGATGTGCGCTTCTCCCGAATCCAGTTCACGCCCGACCTCATGCCCGCCGACGTCACGGGCACCACGGTGGTCGAAGAGGATCAGGACGGGCGGAGATTCGTCTTTCGAAAGGGGCCGATCTTCGCCCAGATCGTGCTGGCCGACGAAATCAACCGTGCCACACCCAAGACCCAGTCTGCCCTGCTGGAGGCCATGCAGGAACGCCGCGTGACCGCCGGGGGCGAGACTCGACCGCTCGACCCCCCATTTCTGGTGCTGGCCACCCAGAATCCGATTGAGCAGGAAGGCACCTATCCCCTGCCCGAGGCTCAACTGGACCGCTTCCTGCTGAAAATTTTGGTGCCGGCCCCCGATGCCGCCACGCTGGCTCGAATTCTCGACCTCACAACTGGGGCAAGCCAGCCCTCTACTTCGCAGGTGCTCGATGCCAGTGCGATTCTGGAGCATCAGGCGGCTGTCCGCAGGGTAGAGGTGCCCGAGGCCGTGCGAAATGACGCCGTCAGGCTTGTCATGGCCACCAGACCCGATCAGGGCGGGGCACCGCCGCGTGTGAGCCGATATCTACGAATGGGGGCCTCACCCAGAGCGGCACAGGCTCTGGTGCTGGCAGGCAAGGTTTCTGCCCTGCGAGATGGCCGTCAGGCCGTTTCATCGTCGGATTTGAGGGCCTGGCTGGGACCGGCCCTGCGGCACCGGATCGCGACCACCTATGAGGCCCACGCAGATGGCGTTTCGCCCGACGACCTGCTCGATGACATCAAAGCGACGGTGCCTCCAACAGCCTGACAGACTTGGACGTATGCTTGCAAGAGGACCCCGAGAGCGAGGATACTGGGCGCTGCTATGTCACTGAAATTGATGCTGCCAATCGCCGGCGCGAGTGCGCTCGCCGCCGCCACCATTGCCGACCCGCTGATTTTTGAGACTGCGCCCGTCCCGATTGACGGCGTCGAGGGTCTTCACACCGGCTGGGCAACCTCCATCACAGATACGTCTGTAGTCGACGGCACCGAGGCGTTGATGTTTGTCTCCTCGCCCAGCTATCGGCTGATGGAGTATGACCCCCAGGCCGATCCACCCGTACAGCCAATTCCACAAGACTGCTTTCCCAATCACCCTCGTGTTCTGAACATGCTCGGGCTCTGGCCGGAGGGGGCGATTCAGGTCAGTGCATTTGACGGCGATGAATGGGTAGCTGCCGGCGCGTTCGCATCGCCCTTTGGCCCAAGTCAGGCTGCGTTCGGCACCGCGTGGGGGTATTCGATCTCCACCACGCCCAATGGTGAGTACCTGCTGGTGGGCTCGACCACTGCGCCAGGCGTTCACTCCAAGATCCCGCTCGGCCTTGATTGCCAGGACGACTTCGAATCCATTCCCGGCCTGATCATTCCCCGCGGCATCGTAGACCTGTATCGCTTTGATGGCGTGAACACTTGGAACCTGACCAAGCGGCTTGGGCCTCACCCGACGGTGTTTCCCACCAGTGACAGTTGGGTTCTGCCTTCTGGACAGCCCAGCGCTCTGTGCGGCTGCAATGGCGAAGTCGCCTTGTCTACCAGCCAGAACGGCTTGGGCTGGAGTACTGACCTCCTGACGTTCGATCACAACGGCCGCGAGAAAGTGCTGTTGATCTCAGGTATCCCCTGGTTTGATGGACACGGCGCCTATCCCGCCTTCGCCGCAGTCAACTTGCCCGACGGCACCTCGATTGTCGCAGAGGTTGATACGCACGCCGTCAATTGCTGTGTGGGGACTAACTTCTTCCCAGAAATCCCTGCCCTCGATTGTGGCCGCCTGGGCGGTGTGATCGTGGGCGCCGACGTGGAAGATTGCGTAGCAGCCTCCGCCTGCTGCATGGATGACACATGCATGCTCGACACCGATCCTGTGCAATGCGCATTGATTGGTGGCGTCTCCGCACCAGGGGAACTCTGCGAAGATGAGCCATGCCCAATTGATGGCGGGATCGATCTGGGGTTCTCTGATCCAACGGCTTGCGGTCGCGGCGGTGCCTATCTGGCGATGTACGACCCGCTTGATGACTCGCTCTCACCCGTAGTGAACGCCCTCGACGTGGACGGCAATGAGATCCTGCCTGCGGCCTACGACGTGGGCAACTTCGGACTGATCCCTGACCCGCTCATTGCTACCGGCGATCCCGTCCCGCATCAGGTGATGGGGTACTCGGTGGACATCTCCGAAGAAGATGGCGTGATCTGGATAGCGGTGGGCAGCCCCTTCCTGGGCGGCGTCACGGGCATGTTTGCAGCGGGCCTGGAGCCTGAGTGTGAGGTCTACTACAACAACAATCTCGATATCGGCCCGCTGAATGGCCGTGTCCTGATGTTCTCGCTGGACCCGGACACGATGACCGTTCAGCACCGACAGACGCTCACCGCCACAGACGCTCATCCTTTCGCCGCATTCGGGGCGTCCGTGAGCCTCAGCGGTGGCCGACTTGTCGTAGGTGCACCACGATGGCAGTCTCCAACAAACTCCGGTGGCGCCGCCTACATCTTTGAGATGGTGGGCACTGGTGTCTGGGCAGAGACCGACCGACTGCACCCACAAGACAATGCCAACGGCGCCAACTTCGGATACTCGGTGGCGCTCCATGAGGACAAGCTTGCTGTCGGAAGCCCTCTGCAGGGCACGTTGGATGGGGCGGAAACCGGCGCTGTGCACCGGTTCAATTACGACCCCACAACCGACACTTGGGATGAGACTGAAACGCTGCTTCCCCCGACCTTGGGCACTGTTCGACGTGCCAACCCGGGCGAACAGCACTGGGGCAGAAGCGTGTCTATCACGGATCGTTTCGTTGTCGGGGGCGGCCCACACTTGTTCACGGCCAATGAAACGCCCTTCGGTACCATCGAAGTGGACACAGGTGGCGCCGGTGTGGCCGACGCCAGACCGATCCCTTCCGATCCACCACCACCGCCACTGTGCTCCGGCGATGTCACTGACGACAATCACGTTGATATTCGTGACATCATCGTCATGCTCAAGGCGCTCTCGCAGCCAGCCATCTACCCGCAGTGCGATCTCAATGACGACACGCAGATCGATGTCTTCGATCTGCTGCAAGTGGTTGACCGGTGGGGTCAAAGCTGCTGGTGAAACCCACCCTGATCGGATGAGACCAACGGCCCGAGTGGTCAGTCATCCCAAGCGGTGACATCGATGTGCAGTGGTCCGGGCAGCGGGGCCCACGGTGAGCCCGCGGAAACTGCCGTCTCGATCGCATCATCGCCCCCGTGGGTGCGGGTGAGTTCGATCGAGAATCCGTCTCCAGTCCAGTGCTCCGGCAGCAGCACACGGGAGATCCATGCATCTCCTCGTCGGGCTGTGCGGACCTCAAGCCGAGGCACAGCGCCTCGTGCGCACGTCCACCCGGATGGATGCACAACGATCGGGATGCCCTGACCGTCAACCTCCAGTCGAATCAACACGGCATCGTGCCCCTTCAACCGATCGACCGTCATCGCACCAGCGGGCGGGATAGATGCCGGAGCGCCTGCTGGGCGTGCGCAGTCAAGCAGAATCTCCCAGCGACCCAGCACGCGTCGAACTTGAGCCCACGTCTGACGATCGGGTGGGGGCGGCGCTGGCTGCTGACCAGCTTGGGCGTCGCGGAGCGTCAGCGGGCCTAGGAACGGACCCAGCGACAATCCTGGCGGCCTTGGTGCGATGCTGGCTGGAGGCACCTTCAATCCCGTCGCCATGGCACCTGTCTGCATCGCAATGAGGCCCTCATCGGGCCCTCTGGCCAATCGCTCTATCGCGACTGTTCCTGCCTCGACACCGATACCGACTGGAATCTCACCCGGGCGAGCCCAGGCGACCTCCACCACACGCGCTCGAACTGTCGCATTGGAGAGCACCACGGAGATGTCTTCATGCAGTGGCTGCTCAATCCAAGTCGTGATCGGCGGCATCGACTCCGCCCACGCCAAAGCTGCCTGTGCCCGAAGATCCGCTTGCCCGGACTGGCCCTGCACAAGGGCTGCAATTCTCCCGGGATCGCTCACCCAGTCAGCGATCACTCGACCGTCTCGCTCAACACGGCGAGTCAGGCAGTCGAGCACTTCCCGGGCGACACCTCGGTCAGCCTCGGCCAGAGCGTGCATGAGGAATCGCCAAGGTCCAACCGAGGCCAGAGCCGCATCGCGGTCGAGCCCCGGAGGCGGCAGTGGAGGCGGATGGACACCGTCGGCTGCGCAGAGCAGCTCCCAGCGCCATCGCTCCAAAGGCAACGTGCCTGGCGTGGCTTCGGACGGCTTGAAAGGGGGCGGTGGCCCCATCGGCCCGCCTGAACGCAAGCGAAGGTCCGGCATGGTCTCTGGCAATGGGGCCCAGTGCAGATGCACGGTCTTTCCCCCGATTGTCAGGTCACCACCCGCCTCACTTGGCAGTGCAATGATCATCCGCGGGCCGACCCCCTTGTCGGAGGGATCAACGACCCGATAGCCCGCTCGGATCGGCACGAGGATCGCAGGCACGGGATCGGCCCCCCAGTGGCGAAGAACTGCAGGCTGGGGCGTTCTCCACACGAGATGGCCCGTCAGCGTCCGCCGCCCGGACGGACCTTCAAGATGCACCTGCATCGACTGTGGCCAGCCATCTTCCGCCGAGGCTGGATCCATGGGCAAAATGATTGCGCCGCCCGACAAGGCCAAAGCCCGATCGACAGCAGGCACGGGCTCCCCCGCACAAGCCAGCATCAAGACCGCCTCGATCATGTCGCCGCACGCTGCGTTCGGCGGCCTCTTATCTCAGCAAGGGCCGCTTCGGTCGCCTCGTCCAGATCGTCGTTCACGATGAATCGGTCGTAGAGCCCCGGGACGCGGGCCGCTTCCAGCTCACGCCGAGCCTCGGCCAGTCGCCGTTCGATGGCCTCATGAGCGTCTCGGCCCCGATCCTCCAAACGCTGCCGCAGCGTGGACTCATCTGGCGGCAGTACGAAGAGCATGCAGGCATCCGGCATGGCCGAGCGGACCTGAGCCGCCCCCTGCACATCGATGTCCAACAGCACCACTTTGCCTTCGTCCAATTGCGCCTCAACCGGGGCCCGGAGCGTTCCGTAGCCATCACGGCCGAACACCCGAGCAGACTCGAGAAACGCACCGTTTCGCTGCAACTCGTCAAATGCCTCGGAGGAGACAAAGTGGTAGTCACGGCCATCAACTTCGCCAGGGCCCGGTGACCGGGTCGTCGCTGACACACTGAACACGCCCTCTACCGCCGACTGCACGCGTCTGGCAATGGTGGTCTTGCCCACACCGGAGGGGCCGGACATGACAACAAGGAGGCCTCGAGACATCACGGAATGGTACCGAGGGCGGATACAATGCCTCGATGGCTTTGTCCCAAGTCGCCATCATCGGACGCCCCAACGTGGGCAAATCCAGCCTGCTCAACGCGCTGGCCGGACGCCGCGTGTCGATCGTGGATGCGATCCCTGGAGTCACCCGCGACCGCGTTTCAACACCCATCGAGCTGGCGGCACCAGTCGATCTGGAAACTCGGCAAAGGCGATGGGTGGAACTCACCGACACCGGCGGCTGGGGGGTCTATACCACCGATGAGGGCCGCATCGACGACGCCGGATGCGATCTCAACGCGCTGACCGATGACATCGAGGGGCAGATCACATCTGCCATGGGGCATGCCGCCACGATTCTGTTCGTAGTAGACGCACAGAGCGGGCTCATGCCGCTTGATCAGACGGTGGCGGATCTCCTCAGGCGTAGCGGGCTGGGCGATCGGGTTCAGGTGGTTGCCAATAAGGTCGATGGAGACTCATGGGAGGCGCACGCGATGGAAGCCGCCGGACTGGGCTTCGGCGAACCCCTGTGCGTCTCCACCACCAGCGGCCGAAATCTGCGGGCCCTGCGTGAGCGACTGTGGCACGCGGCTGCCGAAGCAACCGAGGCCCCTGAAGCCGAGGTCATGAAGATCGCCATCGTCGGGTGCCGCAATGCCGGCAAGTCAACCCTGATCAATGCGCTGGCGGGTGAAGAGCGGTGCATCGTGTCGGAGATTGCCGGCACGACACGCGACGCCGTTGATGTGCGCTTCGACATGAAGGGGCGGGCGTTCCTTGCCATCGACACCGCGGGCCTGCGAAAGCGCAAGAGCTTCTCCGGCGACGTCGAGTACTACGCCTATCACCGAATGCTGCAGGCCATCAGACGCGCCGATGTGGTGCTGTTCCTGGTTGACGCCACACGGAAGGTGAGCCAGGTAGACGCCAAACTCAGTCAGGAGTTGCAGCGGCAGTTCAAGCCGACGGTGCTTGTCGTGAACAAGTGGGATGAGATTGGCGACAAGGCGACGCCTGATGCCTTTGCCGAGTACCTCACGGGTGAACTACGCGGTCTCGACTACGCACCCATCGTGCTGGCCAGCGCCCTTGAGGGCGAAGGTCTCGAAGACGTCGTCTCGATGGCCTTCAATCTGCATGAGCAGGCAACCCATCGAGAGACCACGGGCAGCCTCAACGGCGTGATCAAGGACATCCTCAAGCAGCGTGGCCCCACCTCACGGCTGGGCACGCAGGCAAAGTTGTTTTACGTGTCGCAGGTGGATGTGCAGCCGCCGACCATCGCCATGGTGGTCAACGAGCCCAAACTCTTTGAAGGCCGCTACGAGCGATACCTCATGAATCGCTTGCGTGAGGAATTGCCTTTCAGTGAGGTGCCCATTCGGCTCGTGTTCTCGAAGCGTTCGCGCCGAGACCTCCAAGCGCTCAAGGAAGGCCGCGCCGAATAACTGTTCTGCTCGCTGCCCTCAGCGGCGACGGCGACGCCCAGCGAGGCCCGCAATGCCCAACAGAGCCAAGGCACTCGGCGCCGGCACGCCCACATTGATCGTCATGGTCCCGCTGGCGTAGTACGAAGATGAGTAGCTGTAATACCACTCCGAACCATCTTCGCTCTCCCAGTAGTCCTCATAGGTCTGGCCCTCGCCGTACCCCATGTCTGAGAAAGTGATCGTCCATATACCTGCGCCCAGCGTGAAGTCTGCCAGCGTGCCGGTCTCGCCTGTGAAGACGGTACCCGTGGCAAAGTTCTGAAATCGATACCCCATGTCTCCCAGCCCAGAGATCACCAATCCTGTATCGGTGGCAATCTGAAGCCAGAAGTCCGTGGACTCGTGCCAACTCTCATCCCACACATTGCCATCGCTGCCGGACTCACTCGACTGGGTGTCCGAAACTCCCGCCTGCATGTGAATGCCAGGACCAATGGTGTTGTATGACCCGTTGCCCGTGTCATACCCCCCGGGGTAATCGAGCATGAAGATGCTCTCGTAGTACGAATCCCAATTGTATTCAGCCGAGTAGTTCATCACACCGTCCACCATGGTCCAGGCATCCGCCTGCGCCAAAGTGGTGATGGACAACACCGAAGCAGCCGCTGCGATCGCAACATGTCTCATGCCTTCTCTCCTCCAATAGCTCTTCCAAGCCGAACCCCAGCCTATTGAACGGACTTGACCCTGTCCACAAGAGATCGCTGACCAAGCCAATTTGCCTCCTGAGAGGCGATCAAAGGCACATCGCCGCTGTGTCGGCCTGCCCCGCGGCACCGGGCCGCGAGCAACTCAACCGCCCAGCATTGAGGGCGAATGCCAATAGGGCACTCGTCGCCGTCGGGAAATCAGCGTGGCGCATGCCAGCAATCCCAACACGCCCGGCGCCGGAACGGCATTCATCGTGAGGCTGAAGTCTGAGTGGTAGTAGGAGTAGTCGTAGGAAAACGACCCCGACCCATCCTCACCTTCACCACTCTCATCGTGACTAGCACCGTGGCCTGCGTTCTCGAGGGTGAGTGCCCATAGCCCACTACCAAGCACCTCCCCATCCAAATCGTCGACCAGTCCTGAAATGTAGGTGCCTCCGTCGGCTTCATTCACCAGCGTGAACTGGAAGGTGCCGGTTCCCGACAGAATGACATCTGTGCTCAGATTGAGCTCCATGGAGAAGTCCGCGGTGCGCAGCAGTGTGTCCCAAAAATCGAATCCACCCTCCTGGTAGTAGGTGTACATCCCCTCGTAGAAGTACTCCCCCCAGATGGTCATGCCATCACCGATGTGCGACCACCCGCCACCCCACCCTTCATATCCATCGGGGTGCTCCAACAGTTCGATGGACTCTTCGTTCCTACCGACCGCCTCACCGATCAATTGTTGGTTACTGACGCCTTCCTGAACCACAATTGGATCGGCCAAGCCGGATGCGGCGAGCGCGCCAACCGTGCATATTGAGGACAACAATCTGATCTCGCATGTTCCCTTCTCCCTTTGGGCGTCATAAAGACTGCCTCACCCAAACGTACATGTCCCTGAAGTGCACTTGTAGAAGAAACCAGCGACTCGCCAAGTTCTGCCCCCCATACACGGCCCTCAGGAGGCCAGCATGAGCGATTGAGCCCGCTTGGAAAGGGCATCGATGCAGTGTTGAATGAGCTCTGCCTGTTCCCACCCCAACTCCGTAGCCCCAATCGCAATGTCCTCCCGGCTCACGGCTGCGGCGAAGTTGGCCGTCTTGAGTTTCTTGCGCACACTCTTTGGCGTCAGTGAGTCGATGCCGCCAGGGCGAACTTTGCAGCAGGCCACGATGAAACCCGAGAGTTCATCCACGGCAAACAGGTATCGAGCCATGTCGGTGGTTCGATCAACGCCGCTGTACGTGGCGTGCCCAAGGATGGCCTCAATGATCTCCTCATCGACATCCCCTCGCTGGCGCAGGTGCGCCACGCCCACGAACGGGTGCGCCTCCTGTGTGGGATGGCGCTCGTAATCAAAATCATGCAGCAGGCCGCAGATAGTCCAACGGTCAATCTCATCGGGCACGACCTGCTGGGCCGAGTACGCCATGCATGCGGCCACACACTCCATGTGGTGCCTGAGCCCCTCCGAGGCCACCCACTCATGCATCAACACACGCGCCTGATCAACCGTGATACCCATGATACGCCCAGCCTACACTGTGTTCCCTGATGTCGATCTTCCCCCTGCCTGTCTTTGAAGCGGACGCCGACCCCGACCGCCGCGACGCCCTTACGCTCGAGGAACAACTCGAGCGACTGGAGCCGCCGCGAACCATCGTCGTGCGCTTTGGTCGCATGGGGCTTGTTGGCGAGTATCCATCCGACGGCACGATCCGCCCGGGATGTGGGTCAAAATTGGTCTCACAAACGCACCGTGGCATTGAGCTCACTGAAATGCTCACCACCACCTGCACGAACGCGGGCTGTGGGAAGTCGGTCACCCGCAAAGACATGCGCAGTTACATCGAGGCGTCTGGCGGCAAGGAGTACCCCTTCAGTGGTGAAGGCCGCATTCTGCGCATCGCAACCGTTGAAGACATGCAGTTGGATGAGCAACGCCGAGCAGGCGCTCGCGAGCGCATCATGCGAGCACGCTCGCTTGCTGGTTCGATGGGTCTTGATGTGAAGATCGTGGACGTCGAGATGATCCTCGGCGGTGACGTGGTGACGATCTACTACATGGCCGAAGAGGCTGTTGATATGAAGCCGCTCCAGCGGGCGATCTCTGGCGAGCTCAACTGCCGAGCTGAGGTGCATCAGGTGGGCGCTCGCGACGAAGCCCGGCTGAATGCCGATTACGAGAAGTGTGGCCAGCACTGCTGCTGCAAGAACTTCTTGAAGGTGCTCAAGCCGGTCTCCATGCGAGCGGCAAAGCAGCAGAAGGCGACGCTGGATCCACTGAAGATCTCCGGTCGATGCGGGCGACTCATGTGCTGCCTTCGTTACGAAGACCAGACCTACCGTGAACTCAAGGCCAACCTGCCCCATCGCAGGACTCGAGTTGGAACAACAGAGGGACCCGGTCTGGTCATTGACGGCAAGATCCTCACCCAACTGGTGCTGGTGGAACTCGAACACGACCGACGGCGAATTGCCGTGCCGCTGGAGGAACTGATCGACCCCGAGAACTGCCCGAATCCCACTGAGGAGCTTCCAACTCCCCCACCCAAGCGCCGGCGTAGACGACGCAAGAAGGCAGACGAGCAACCCAAAGCAGACTCAACCGGTGATCGGGGGGGCGACAATGGCGAAGACAAGGGCTCTGAACCGAAGAAGAAACGACGACGACGCAGACGACGACGCCGCAAGAAGGACTCCAATTCGTGACGGATCAGACGCCGCCCCCGGACAAGGCCACATCCATCGTTGACACGCTGCAGTCGCTGCTCGTGGCCTTCGTGTTGGCCATGGTGTTTCGCGGGTTTGTCGTCGAGGGATTCGTCATCCCAACCGGCTCCATGGCACCAACGCTTCTAGGGCAACACCTGTTGGTCAAGAGCCCTCAGACCGGCGTGGAGACACCGATTGGTCTCGACGCCAGAGGCCGACCGGATCTGGGACGATTGCGAGATCACTCCACTGGTCGAAGCGAGCCACTCCAGCCACGCAAGAGTGAACTTCGACCACGAGCCGGCGACCGCGTGTTGGTGCTCAAGACGCTGTACCCATTTCGCACGGTCGATCGCTGGGACGTCACCGTCTTCCGGAATCCAACCCAACCGGAAGGCCCTGCGGCGAACTTCATCAAGCGGACCATTGGGCTTCCTGGCGAGTCCATCTGGATCGTAGATGGCGACATCTTTGTGAAGTCCAAGGGTGACGAGGCATTCCACATCGCGAGAAAGCCTGACGCCGTCCAGAAGGGCGTCTGGCAGCGATTCCATGATGAAGCCAACCCTCCGGCTCGCCCGGAGGCTCTCGCCCGCGGCTCGGGTTCACCGTGGACACCGGCTCCGGCTGACACCTGGACACACGAGGGGCCCGTCTGGACACACGAAGGAACAGGGCAAGGCTCTTTGACTTGGGACGACACCCGCTTCCCATTGGATGACTGGACCGCATACAACATGTTCTCACCGGTGCCCACCTTCCCGATGAGCGACCTCAAGGTGAGCGCCACCGTTACGCTCGACGCAAGCGCCTCGGCGCAGTTTCAACTCGCTGCCAGATCACATCTGTTCAGTTTCACACTGGGCACGGATAGCGTCTCTGTGAAGATCAGTCGCACAACTGACGGTGAACTGAAACCGCAGTTTGAACAGACGCATGAAGGCCTGATCGCCAACACTCCCACCCGTGTCGAGATTGAGCACCGCGACCAGATGTTGATCCTGCGGCTGGATGGCCGTGAAGTCGTGCGGGAGACGCTTGACTGGTCACCGCGGCAGCGTCTTGAGTTCTCACGTGGCCTGATCAACTCCACCATGTCAGATGAAGAACTCACCCGTCACCTTCCCCAGGGGCCTCAGTTGAGGTGGCTCGTTGATGGTGGCGCAGTCAATCTTGGAGGGCTGGCGGTGGATCGCGACCTGTTTCATCGGCGTGATGTACTGCGGCAGAACGCCGTGTCTCATGCGGCCCCCGCCGATAGAGCCGACGAAGTTCGACCGGGCATGCCCGCTGCGGCCACAGCACCCTCCAGCATCCTGCATCTGAAAGACGATCAGTATTTCATGCTGGGCGACAACTCCGGCCGGTCCAACGACGGGCGGCTCTGGGGCTGGCCCCACCCGATGGTGGCTCAACAGGTGGATCCCGATCCCTTCGTAGTGAATGAGGATCTCCTCGTGGGCAAGGCGTTCGTGGTGTACTACCCCGCAGCCCACTCCATCACGGATGGGGGCATGGGCCTGATCCCAGACTTCGGCCGTCTGCGTTTCATCCGGTGATTCCCGCGGGGAGGGCCTAGCATGTCCAACATGGCTGTTGACGGACGCCCCCGGCCACCTCGAGTGGTCATCGCGGACGCAGATGACACTTCACGACAGTTGTTGCGTGTTCATCTGGGGATGATGAATCTGTCGGTGTCGTCGTGTGCAGACGACAAGAGCACGCTCGCAGCATTAGATCGCAGCCCATGCGACTTGTTGTTGCTGAGTGATGCCCTGAACGATGACGATGGTGGATCGCTGCTGCCGAAGATTCGATCTGCTTACCCGGACATGGGTGTCATCATGCTGTCGGATCGCGAGCAGCATGAACGCATCATCCGCGCCCTTGAACGAGGAGCCAATGACTATCTCACCCGACCACTGAGCCCGTCGGTCGCTGTCGCTCGTGTGCAAGGCCTGCTCGACGCACAGGCCCAACGCGGTAAAGGCAATCGGCCTTCATTCCTCGACCTGCCCAAGATCGACACCCAACTGCGAAGCGCCCGAGGTGGTCGTGCCAAACTCGAGGCGATCTGTGACATCCTTCGCGACGGGTTACACGCTCAGCGAGCAAGCGTGTTTCGACTGGACCGGGCTGCCGGAGAACTGGTCACTGTCGTCGCCCACGGTGAGGACGAGGGCGGCGAGCCGCTCATTCGCATGCCGGCGGATCTCGGGCTGGCGGGCGCCGCCATCCTCGAGAACTCGATGCTCAACATTCCCGATGCCTACGCCGACGAGAGGTTCAACCCAGCATTCGACGAGCAGACAGGCTTCACAACCAATTCGGTGCTTTGTGTGCCGCTGACGGATCCCCATGGCGAACTCATCGGTGTGGCGCAGGTGCTCAATCACACCCACGGCGCCTTTCCCGCCGTGTGTGAGGTAGTGGCCCGCCAACTCGCTCCCCGCTGCGCCGCAGCGCTTTCGGAAGCCTTCTACGCCGACACTGGCGATCGAGGCCTGAATCTCGCCGCCACCATTGCTGGCGCCCCTGCCGGGCTTGGGTTCGAGACGACGGCGCCGCTGCTCGGATCGGCCGCCTCCACCAATCTGCTCTCGGAGACGGGCACACCTATAGACCCCAGCGAGATGGTCGGAGATCAAATCGGCCGGTATGTCGTCGTGTCGGTGTTGGGCAGAGGCAGCCAAGGCGTGGTACTCGAAGGCCGCGACGAGTTTCTGGAGCGGGAGGTGGCCATCAAGTTGTTGGGCCCACACTCGGCTCGATTTGAACTGCTGCGCGATCAATTCATGCGGGAGGCCAGGTCGATGGCACGGCTCGGTCACCCGAACACGGTGGCCGTGCACGACGCGGGCGAGCACGATGGCGCCCTCTTTCTTGTCATGGAGAAGTGCGCTGCCGGGACAGCGTTGGTGCGTCTGAAAACTGGTGGTGCCCTCCCGGTGGTTGATGCCGTTCGAATCACGGGCGATGCGTGCCGCGGGCTGGACGCCGCTCATCGTCGGGGCATGATTCACCGGGACATCAAGCCCGACAACATTCTGCTGGGTGAGCATGAGGCCAAGTTGAGTGACTTCGGGCTCGTTCTGGCTGCCAACGCCGTGGGCGACGAACGGGTCGGCCGCATCGTGGGTACCCCTCACTACATGAGCCCGGAGCAGTGCCGAGGCGAGGCCATCGACCACCGCAGTGACCTCTACGCGTTGGGTGCCACGTTCTTCCACCTTGTCACTGGGGAGGCGCCGTTCCATGGAGTCAAAGGGATCAAGGAAGTCATGAGACGGCACCGCGAGGTTGAAGTGCGGGATCCCAGATCTGTCAAGCCCGATCTGCCTCAGGAGGTGGGGCTGCTGATCTCCACCGCCATGGCCAAGAACCCGGATGATCGCTATCAGAGTGCCGTTGAGATGCTCGATGATCTGGACTCACTCCACGCGCTGGCCCGTCTGGCCAGTTGACCCGATACACTCACCAGACAGGTTTCTGGAGACCGGCCCGAGATGACCACAGATTCCACAGGCGAGACGCTCTTTGTTGAGTTCTCCAATGACGGGGATGCCCTTGTCGCAACCCTCGCGCTGCCGAACATCGGCCAGCGTGAGTCCAAGATCATCGCCATGGCCGTGCAAGATGCGCTTGGCACCCGCAAGGGCGGCACCAACTACCTCGTCATCGACATGGGCAGCGTGACATTCATGAACTCAATGGGCATCGGTATGCTCATCGACGCTCGTAGCCGCGCTGCGGGCCTCAAGATGAAGACCGTTCTGTCAAATGTGGGCGATGAAATGCTCAAGCTGCTCAAGATGGTCCGGCTGGACAAGGTGTTCAGCCTCTGCCAGAACGACAAGCAGCTCAAGAAAGCGCTCAAGCGCTGAGTTCGATCACCCGCGCCAGCGCGTCCACATGTTCCTGCTCCACAGCCAGCGTCCCAATGGCGATGCGAATTGCCTTTGCGCCATCAATGCGGCAATGCGTCGCTGCCAGCGCCCCATCTTGATTGATCGCATCGAGCACACGCTGCGTCGCTTCGTCTCCATCGACATGCCGCAAACACACGAGCGCAAGTGATCTGGGCGCTGCCAATTCGATGTTCGCTATTGAGGCTATACGGCGCTCGAGCAATTTGGACAACTCAACGTGATGCTCGACCATGGCCCCCAGCGCCTTCACTCCAGTGCATCGCAGCAGCAGCCAAATCTTGAGGGCTCTGAAGCGCCGCCCCAATTGCACATGCCAATCTCGGTAGTCGATGACCGACCCCGACTCGGTTGGATCATTGCGCAGGTACTCAGGTGTTACCGACATCGCATCGATGAGCGGCCGCCGATCAGCCAGCCAGAGGCAGGAGCAGTCGAAGTTTGCGCCCATCCACTTGTGGGGATTGAAGCACCATGAGTCCGCCCGGTCAGCGCCAGCGATGATGGACGGCCGAAATGCATCGCTGACCGCCGCTGTTCCCGCCCATGCGGCATCCACATGCAGCCAGATGTCGTGTGCAGCGCAGACCTCGGCGATCTCTTCTACCTCGTCGATTGCCCCGCAGCCGGTCGATCCAACCGTGGCGCAGCAGAAGATCGGGCGGGCGCCGCTGGCCATGTCCGCTTCGAGTTGTTCCTTGAACGCCTCTGCCGACATGCCCTGCCCCGGCCCCACCGGCACCGGTCGAAACTGCCGCGCCCCGATTCCGGCAATGTGCACTGCCTTGAGCACGCTGGAGTGGGCTTCCCCAGAGGCGTACACCGTCAAGGGTTCAGCGGCGCTGTCAACACCATCTCGGCGAGCGCGGCCCTGCGTCGCACGGTCGCGGGCTGCAACCAGACAGCTCAAGACGGCACTCGAAGCGGTGTCCTGAATGACGCCGCCACCCACACCGTCAAAATCGAAGCGATCGGGCAGCCCCAAGGCCTGCCTCAGCCAACTGAGCGCCCGCATTTCCACTTCGGTGCAGGCGGGCGAACTCAACCAGAGCATGCCCTGCTGCCCCAGACATGATGCCAGCAGATCACCCAGCAGTGCGTGGGGGTGGGCATTGCTGGGAAACCAAGCGAACCAACCGGGTGCGTCCCATCGCACCAGCCCCGGCACGATGTGAGACTTGAGTTCCGCAAGCACTGTCTCAACATCGACTGGATCCGAAGGACATGCCTCCGGAAGTGACTTGAGCAGATCACCAGGGCTGCAAGCGGACCAAATCGGCGCCGTTGCCGCTTCCTGCATGTGCTGGGCAGCCCACTTGGCGACGAGCGAAGCGTCACGCTCGAACGCCTCGGTCGATGTACGCCAAGCTCTACTCATGCGGGAAGCGCAGCCAGTTCACTGCGAAGCGCATCGGCCAATCGAGCCACCGTGACGGGGCCGAAGTCGAAGGTCAGCCCCGCCGCTTGAAACAACTCCGGCAGGGGCTTCGAGCCACCAAGCTCAAGGGCGGCCCGATAGGCCTCCAGCGCTTTGGGGCCATCTTCAAGTGAGGCCAACCACAACTGCAGCGCACCCAATTGTGCGATGCCGTACTCGATGTAGTAGAAGGGCACTTCGAACAGATGCAGTTGCCGGTGCCACATCTTGGCCCGCAAGTCTTCGAGCCCCTCCCACGAGACGGCCGGGCCAAAGCGTGCATGCAACTCCAACCAGTAAATGTCGCGCTGCTGCGTGGACGGGCAGTCTCGCGTGTACAGCCAGTGCTGGTAAGCGTCGATCGTCGCGACCCAGCACAGCGTTGAGACGATGCCTTCGAGATGATCACGTCTGGCCCGAGCTGCCTCAGCTTCATCGTAGAAGCGCGTCAGCCCCGGTCCGGCAAGCAGCTCCATGCCCATTGAGGCGACTTCCGCAAACTCGATTGGCGGGTGCCGATAGGACAAGAGTGGCTCATCCCGAGACAGCAGCGCATGAAACGCATGGCCTGCCTCGTGAATCATCGTCTGCACATCATCATGCGTGCCGGCTGCATTCATGAAGATGAACGGCCGGCGGATGCGCTCGCGGTCGTACTGATAGCCCCCCGGCGCCTTGCCCTTGCGTGAAGCCAAGTCAAGGCTGTCTCCCTCCCGCATCGAGTCGAAGAGGCCGCCGAGTTGGTCATCCATCTCGTTGAACAGGGCTGAAGTCTTGTCGATGAGTTCGTCTGAGTCACTGAAGGGCCGAAGCGGGGCGCGCCCCTTCACATCCACCCCCAGATCCCACGGGCGAAGCACATCCACACCCAATTCAATCCGGCGGGCCTCGTTCATCTCGTGCAAGAGCGGCACACACACAGTCTCGACAGCCTCGTGGAAAGCAGCGCATGCCTCCGGCCCATAGTCGAAGCGGTGCATGCTCTTGAAGGCCCAAGCCCGGTAGTCTTCGAGATCCGCGTTGTGGGCCATCTCACCGCGGAGTTGCAACAGCCGGTCGAAGATCCGGTCGATGGCCTCGTGGTCATCGAAGCGACGGACTGCGGAGGCCCTCCATGCCCGCTCTCGCAAATCTCGGTCGGTCTCTTCGAGGAACGGCCGCATCTGCGGCATGGTTCGTTCCTCTCCTTCGAACTGCACGGTCATGGCGCCATTGATCTCGCTGTACTGCTGCCCCAGCTGCGCCTCTTCAACCTGGAGTGGGATGTTCTCCTCTCTGAACAACCCGACGTCGGACTCAAGCGTGCGAATGTAGAGCCCCCATCGGTCCTGATCGAGATCGTCGGTGAACTCGCACTGAACGATGTGGCGATCCAGTTTGAAGCCGATGTCCTTGAGCAGCGGATCCATCTCCTCAACGAACTTCAACCAACGGGCGGTGATCGCCTCGTCGTCGGTGTGTCGCGTCATCTCGATGTACCGGTTCGCTCGGGCCTCTCCCACGCTTGCATCGAGTTCACTTCGGTCGATCAGCAGTTGCTCAAGGTCGGAAGCGCTCTCGATTGGTCGCTCCAGAAGTGCGAGGTACAGCGGCTCCAATATGTCCCAATCGCCTCCGTCGAGATCGGCTGGAGCGAATGAGCAGTCTTGGGGATAGGTCTTCATGTTGTCGGAGTCTCGCTCAGTATCTGTCGCAGGGCCGGCGCTACAGCGATCGCCGGCAGATTCAATTTCGTCGTGACGGCTTCAGCCACTGCATGGGCCTCCACCTCGCCATTGCACAACATGAACAGTGTCGCACCGCTGCCGGAGACATGCACGTCGCACTCGATCAGCTGCTCCAATTTGCTCGCAGCCTCTGCAAGCTCGGGCGCATGAGCCATCGCTGGCGCTGCAAGATCGTTGAAGGGCGGCACGGATCCAGCCGCGGCAGAGCGCACCTTGTCCGGCTGCAAGCGTGCCTCCGGGCCGGCATCGAATCGTGCGTAGATGCCCCCTGTCGGGCAGGCGGCGCCTGTGAACACAAGCACCAGATGGCTATCTGGCAAGCCCTCCTGAGGGACAATCTGATCGCCAAACCCCTCCACGATTGCACTGCCTCCTTGAATGAGAAAGGGCACATCCGAGCCCAGTTGGGCGGCGATTGTGCGCAGATCCTGATCCGACACCTCATCCTGCAACGCAAACAGCCGCCTGCAGCCCACCAACATCGCCGCGGCATCTGAAGACCCACCACCGAGCCCACCTCCAACCGCAACTCGCTTGCGCAGAGCCGCCTGCAGTGGAAGCGGCCGACCAACATGCTGCTCCAATGCCAGATGGGCCCGGACCGCCAGATCATCGCGAATTGACCAGTCCACCTCGGTTCGCTGCAGCGCTTCGTCGTGCCAGAGAATGGCGTAGCGCGACAGGCTTCCGGGATCCAGTCGCGTCAGCTCCAACTCGTCGCACAGATTGACCGTGACCATCCAAGAGCAGATCGGGTGTAACTGTGTGGCGGCATCGGGAGGCCCTACCGACAGCGCCAGATTGACCTTCGCGGGTGCTGTGATAGTGAGCCGATCGAGCATCAATCCGGAGATGGTAGAGCCTGCTCCGACATGGAGTGTTTCAGGACGAAACAGCCGTCATCACGACAGCCGTGCCGTAACAGAGCACCTCGGTGGCGGAGTTTCCCAGATCAGAAGACTCGTATCGCAGCCCTACGACACCATTGGCGCCCAACTCCTCGGCGTCGGTGAGAAGATCATCGAGCGCTTCCTTTCGCACCGTCTCGCACATCTCCCGATACGCTTCGATCTTGCCGCCGACAATTGACTTGAGTCCGCCCATGATGCCTTGGGAAATTGTGGGCGCCCGCACAACCAGGCCGCGAACCAGTCCCTTGTATTCGGTGATCCGGAATCCCTCGAATTCAAAAGTCGTCGTACATGGAACGGACATGGTCTTGTCTCCTTTGACTTCAATGATCGGCCCAGGGGCAGCGATCTACCTGTGACACACTGACAGAGATTTCGGGCATGAGCGACTGCAAGCGGCCCTGAAACACCGGCAAGTACCCCCGCTCCGTATTTGTGTGACCTGCCAACACCACTGTCATGCCCCGCTCTTTCGCCGCCAACACATCATGATAGCGCATCTCACCCGTCAGAAACACGCTTGCGCCCTGATCGCAGGCAAGAGACCACATCGATCCACCCGCGCCCGGACAGCAAGCTACGGTGGAGTGCTCGGCGGCCCCTCCATCTGCGACTCGAAGCGATGAAACGAGAAGGTGAGCTCGCACGCGTTCGACAAGTTCGTCGGTCGTGGCAGGCGCACGCAAGGTGAGTAGGCGGCCTTGGCCCGAGTCACTGCATGGCCGCGGCGACAGCGCGACAACGTGAACCGGTGGCTCTTCATACGGATGGGCCGATCGAAGCGCCGCGATCGCTCCAGTCAGCGCCTCTGATGAACAAGGCAGCATCAATCGACACTCTTCGATGAACTCAAGTTCGCCGTGCGTGCCGATTGTCGGATCTGATCCTTCACCCGGCCGGAAGGTGCCCACACTCTCGACTGAGGTCGAACACATGTCGTATTCGCCAATTCGCCCCGCTCCGGCCTGCGCAACTGCATCGCGAATGCCCATCACAGCATCGCGCGGGGCGTAGGTAATGAGCTTGACGGCCTCCCCCTTAGGCAACTCCGTACTGGGCTCGATCGGCTGTAGTTGGCCATCGCCCATGCCCCGAGCAAGCCAATGCGTCATGCCCTCTGGGGCGGCATCCAAGGCGGTGTGGGGCGAGATCACGGCAATTCCGGCCTCAATCAATGACATCAAGAGACGGCCGGAGCTATCCAGATCGGTCACTCGCTTGCGGGCCTCAAACACCACCGGGTGATAGGCGATGATCGCCTCGGCCCCTTGTTCGATAGCCTCTTGCAGCACGGGCTCTGTGAGATCGATGCACAGCAGGGCCTTGGTGCACTTTGACGCTGATCGGCCCACGAGCAGACCGGCGTTATCCCAACTGGCGGCATGCCTGAAGGGCGCCAGCTGATCAATCGTCCGGAACAGATCCTGCACCGTGGCCATGCCGACAGACTAGCCCGCCGGGGGCATACAATCTCCCCCCTTGCCGGCCAGATCAGCATTCCCACAGGGACCTTCACCACCATGTTTGCCTCCATCCCCGACATTCTGGACGACTTGCGAGCAGGCAAGGCGGTCGTGCTGGTTGACGACGAGGGCCGTGAAAACGAAGGCGACTTCATGGTCGCTGCTGAGCACATGACTGTGGAGATGGTCAACTTCTTCACCCGTATAGGCGGTGGCTATCTCTGCGTGGCGCTCGACTCAGCCAGTTGCGACCGCCTAGATCTTGGACCACAAACCTCGGTCAACACCTCATTGCGGACGACGGCGTTCACGGTGAGCGTCGATGGCCACCCACGCCACGGTGTGGGCACGGGCATCAGTGCCGACGATCGAGCTCGCACGATCCAACTGTTGGCTGACCCAGCCACCCGCCCCGATGATCTCGTGCGGCCCGGACACATCAACCCACTGCGGGCCCGCCCCGGCGGCGTGCTCGCCCGCACTGGGCAAACGGAGGGCTCGGTAGATCTGTGTCGGTTGGCGGGCCTGCAACCGGCAGCGGCCATCATCGAGATCGTCAAGCCCGATGGCACCATGGCTCGCCGAGACGATCTCGTGGAGCTCTGCCAGGCGCACGATCTGAAGATGTGCACGGTCGAGCAGATCATCGAGCACCGGCTGGCGCAGGAGACGCTCGTTCACCGCCTGGAACCCCTCAGCGGGCGGCCGGTGGAAACGGCCTGGGGCACCTTCAATCTCATCGCTTTCGAGAGTGCCATTGACCCCCAGCCTCACATCGCCCTGTGTAAGGGCGACGTAGGTTCACTCGATGGGCACGGACATCCTGTCGCAATCGAAGATCCCGTACTCGTGCGAGTGCACCGCCGCGACATCCTCGGTGACATCTTTGAAGTGGCTCAAGATGGTCACGCCCCATCGTCAGACACCCTTCGCAAATCGATGGCTGCCATCGCCGAGGCTGGACGAGGCGCCGTGGTGTACCTGCGACCAGAGACGATGGGCGACACCCAACTCTCGGCCATGCTCCACCGTGTGCGTAGGCCTGAGACCGATGATCCGGATTGCCCTGACCTCACCCGTCCCGACGGTGTCGCGGCCAAGGCCGTGCCGATCGACACTCGAAACACGGGCACCGGCTCGCAGATCCTGAGGGCCCTGGGGCTGTCCAAACTGCGGCTGCTCTCCAGCCGGGCCCGCACGTGGCACGGCGTCAATGCCTTCGGTCTCGAGATCGTGGAAACGGTCGCCCTTCCGGACTGAACCGGTGTGTACTGCCGAGGCTCTGTCGCCCCGCTGAACCTCGCCCGAAGGCGATGACCCGCTGACCCTCAACCTGCGGGTAATGCCCCCGCGTTGGTTCTGGCGCCCCGTCTCCAAGTGCGGGCGTGCCCGTTACTTGACCTTCCAAATGCGCCGGTGCACTATCTTCATCCGAGTCTTGGCCAGAGCCTGAGGAGGTGATCCATGAGCCAGAGCCCTTATGCACCACCGCAAGTGCCTGCCCCCGGCCCTGCCCCCAAGAGCAAGGTCGGCCGCCGCTGGCACCACCAAATCAACCGATGGCTGGTGCTCAACATCAGCGCGTTGAACGCCATCGTCTTCATCCTGATCTGCTTGGCTGGCATCGTGTTTGCCATCATCGTCGGTCGACAGGCGTATCGCACTGAGGAGATTGCGCTCGCCATCGTCGTGGGCGTGCTGGGCTTTCCCTTGGCTGGCGTCCTCTACTGCGGCCTGATCGCCCTTCTGGTCGAGATCGCCTCGCAGTCTCGCCGCACGGCTGAATTGCTCGGTGAGCGATTCGGGCGGTGAGGCCCGATTGTGGTCCGTGCTCTATCCTCTACGGATGCTGATTCCCACGCTTTGCGCTGCCCTTGTAACCACCGCCCCATTTGCTCAGGAAACCCCTGACCAAACAGTCGCGGCTGAGACGCCCGGCCAGGATGCCGCCGCACCATTCTCGATGGACTGGACGGTGCGGGGCGGATTCGCATACCAGTTGCGTAGCACGCTCAAGGCTGGCGGCCGAGTCGATTGGACACGAGCCCATGCCGACGTGAAGGGACGCATGCCCTTCAGTGATGATCTCGAACTGCTGGTGGGCGTGCGATACCAATACGACCGGTTCGGGTTTCGTGACGCAACGGCCGCCGGAAACCCCTTCGACCCTTTCGACAGTGTCAATACGGTTCAACTCGATGGTGCCCTGCAGTACAAAGCCACCCAACGATGGATGATCTTCGGCGGCGGGCAGGCCATCTTCAGCGCAGCAAAGGGCGCAGCATTCTCAGATGCGATCACCGGTGGTGGAGTGATTGGCGCTGTCTATTCCTTTGACAAAGACCTGTCGGTAGGCGGCGGTGTTGGCGTGCGATCACGCATCCTCGACAACGTGTTGATCTATCCCGTGATCGTGGTCAACTGGAACATCACCGACAAGCTCACGTTCACGACAAGGCTCACCAGCGGCTGGGGAAACCGGACCGGCGGGCAACTTGTCTATCAGTTGAGTGAGGGCGTCCGTATCGGCGTAGCTGGGATTTTTGACTACCAGCGATTCCGCCTCTCCGACGACAACACTGTTGCCCCAGGCGGCGCAGGTACAACCGAAGCCCTGCCGATTGCAGCCTTCATCACTTTCGATGTGTGTGAGCAAGGCAGCCTCAGCGCCTTCATCGGTGCCAACGTGATGGGCCGGACAAAAGTGACCGACGTGGGCCGTAACGATGTCTGGGCTTCGACCTACGAAACAACGCCGATGCTCGGCCTGCAGGGCACCATTCGGTTCTGACGCGCGGCCCAACCAGGCACCCCGAAGCTACCTGTTGCCTGACGTAAACAGAGCCGCCGCCAAAGGGCGCCGGCTCTGTTGAGCTTTTGGTTTCCGATCAGCGGCCGATCAGTCTTCCGACTTTTCGATCTGCCAATACTCCAACTCGACGGGCGCTTGACGACCGAAGATTGTGACCAGCACCCGGACTAGCCCCTTGTCGGGCATGACCTCGTCCACGGTGCCCTCGTAATTCTCGAAGGGGCCTTCCTTGATCGACACGTGGTCGCCGGTGTTGAACTCAAGTTTGACCTCGGGCTCCTGCTCGGGGCGACGCGAGTCAAAGAGCATCTTCTCAACCTCGACGGGCGTCATCGGCGTTGGTCGACCCTTGTTGCCCACGAAGTCACCCACCCCGGTGGTCTCTTTGATGAGGAAGAAGACGTCCTGCGGAATACGGCCGTCCTTCTCAAGCCGCATCTCGACGAAGATGTACCCGGGATACAACTTGGTTTCGGTGATGCGCTGTTTGCCGCCCTTGAGCGTACGTGTCTTCTCGGTGGGCACCATGATGCGACCGACGCTCTGTTCGAGCCCTTCGATCTGCACCTTGCGCTCCAGCGTGTCGCGAACCGAGTTTTCCTTGTTCGAGGCCACGCGAAGCACGAACCAATTCATGCCCTCGCGGTACATGGGCATGTCTACCGCTGGGTCGAATTGCTCCTGGGTGTCCGAATCGTCGGCGACAGGTGCGTTGTCTGTCGTCGCGGCGTCGATCTGTTCCTGCTCGGTCATTGTCATTCGTTCTCCACCCCGCGGGACGGGGTTGCGGTCATCCTGCTCGCAGCACCGTCATCCAGCGGAAGATGCTCGCAAATCCGATGTCAAAGGCCCAGCAGTAGAGCGCCGTGAAGAGCGTCAGCAGAATGACGACCTTCGTCGCTGCCGAAATCTCCTGCCGTGTGGACCAGTTCACCTTGCGCATTTCACCCTCGGTGGCCACCATGAACTCGACCGTGCCTCGGTGAACACCCAGCAGGTACCAGCCGATGATGCCGCAGATCACTGCAGCGATCAGCATGAAGCCCACCTGTACATAGGTCGGCTCCAGACCGAACATGGTCATGCCGTCGAGCTCCTTCCAGAGCCACACCAAACCCAGCGCCATCAATGCGCCGATGGCATAGGCCGACATGAGTCGAACCCAGTAACCCTGACCAGCCTTGTAGATCGCAGGCATTGCTTGTGCTCTCCGCTCCTGCCCAGTTCGAGTCGGGCTTCCAACTCAGCCGGCGCCCACCGCCGGGGGCTCATCTGAAACACGCCGGGAGTGACTCGAACACTCAACCTGCGGATTTGGAATCCGCTGCTCTGCCAATTGAGCTACCGGCGTAGCGATTGCCTCACTTGCGCTTGATCTTGTGCAGCGTGTGCTTGCGCAAACGAGGGGAGTACTTCTTGAAGCCCGCCTTGACCTTTTCGTCGATTCCGCCCTTCACTCGAATGCTGGTGCGGTAATTGAGCTCACCGCTCTCCGTGCATTGGAGCCAGACGTATTCGCGGTCCATTGCCTTCTTGGCCATGTTGCTTCACCTTTCGGCCCGCCGTCACGGCGGTCGCCGGCACGTGCTTGATGCAGTTCGCCGACGACCGCCGAGGCGGGATGAGCAGGACGAACCTACTCGAGAATCTTGGTCACCACGCCGGAGCCCACGGTGCGGCCGCCTTCACGGACGGCGAAACGCAGGCCTTCGTCCATGGCGATGGACTTGCCCAAGGAGACCGACATCTTGATGTTGTCGCCAGGCATGCACATCTCGGCACCGACAAGGTCAAGGCCACCAGTCACGTCCGTCGTGCGGAAGTAGAACTGCGGCTTGTAACCGGAGAAGAACGGCGTGTGACGGCCGCCCTCTTCCTTGGTCAGCACGTAGACCTCGGCCTCAAACTTGGTGTGAGGGGTGATGCTCTTCGGCTTGGCCAGCACCTGACCACGCTCGACGTCGTCCTTTTCAACACCACGCAGGAGGCAGCCGACGTTGTCGCCAGCCTGGGCGTCTTCGAGGATCTTCTGGAACATCTCGACGCCGGTGACGGTGGTCTTGCGAGCCTCTTCCTGAAGGCCCACGATCTCGACCTCGTCGCCGACCGTGACCAAGCCACGCTCGATACGACCGGTGACGACCGTGCCACGACCCTTGATCGAGAAGACGTCTTCGACAGCCATGAGGAAGGGCTTGTCGGTTTCACGCTCGGGCTCGTCGATGTAGCTGTCGATGGCTTCCATGAGCTCATCGATGCATTTGCAGACATCGTCGTCCTTGCCCTCTGACTCCAGTGCCTTGAGGGCACTGCCGCGGACGACGGGGATGTCGTCGCCGGGGAAGTCATAGGCGCTGAGCAGTTCGCGGATCTCCATCTCGACGAGCTCGAGGAGTTCCTCGTCGTCAACCATGTCAACCTTGTTCATGAAGACCACGATCTTGGGCACACCGACCTGACGACCGAGCAGGATGTGCTCACGTGTCTGGGGCATGGGGCCGTCGGTCGCGGCGACCACGAGAATGGCGCCGTCCATCTGGGCGGCACCGGTGATCATGTTCTTGACATAGTCGGCGTGACCGGGGCAGTCCACGTGGGCGTAGTGACGGTTCTCCGTCTCGTACTCCTGGTGGCTGGTCGCGATCGTGATGCCACGTGCCTTTTCCTCGGGGGCGTTGTCAATCTCGTCGAACGCACGAGCGTCGCCAAGTTCCTTGGCCGACTGACGGGTGCAGATCGCCGCCGTGAGGGTGGTCTTGCCGTGGTCGATGTGTCCGATGGTGCCGACGTTGACGTGCGGCTTGGTGCGGACAAAGGTGTCCTTGGCCATCGTCGAATTCTCCTGCCGCTCACGCCGGCATGGCGTCTCTGAGCGGCGCTTCCTGTGAAGTGCCTCGGCTCCCTTGCCGGAGAGCCCCGGCCGACACGGCCGGACAAATGTGCGCCTCGTCCTGAGGCTTCCGGGTGCAGACCATCCGCACACGGGAGGTGGATTCCAAGCCACCGACGGGACTTGAACCCGTGACCTCACCCTTACCAAGGGTGTGCTCTACCACTGAGCTACGGTGGCAAGCATTCCCCTTTGCCCACCTCCAACGAGGGTGATGGGCGCCGAAGAAAAACCGCTCCGAATCGGAGCGGAAGAGGGATTGTAGCCATCTGTACCCGTGCTGCAAGGCCTCGCCCCCGCTGAATCGGCCTTGGGGCAAATCCCGCCCTCCAGACCCTCTGAACCTCGCTCTAGAGCCCTCCCGACATGGCCCCCAATCCAAGAGGCTGACCGTATTCACCAAGGCAGGCGGCGGTGGAGATTCGTCACCCGGATCCCCTTACCTCGAGCGAGGTTGTTGTCATCGCCTGGCCCCTCGGAAACCTCGCCCTGAAGCCCTTCCAGCGTGCCCCAAGGGGTGATGGCTTCAGTACTTCCATCTAGTTTGAGCACCAGACACTGGCCGTCATAGCGAAAATCAACCTCTTGCGTGCACAACTCGCCCCGCCGCTCGATGGTGCTGAACGCTCGTTCGGTGTCGTCTCGATAGGTATCTGAGTCAGGCGCCCCGCCGATCGTCTCGCCAGCAATTGAATCAACCAGATACACCGATCGCGATGGCGCCTTGATCTGGCCTATTGTCCAACGGGGGTCGATTTTGGGGTCTAGTGAATTGCCGCTGCGATCATGCAAAGACCTGCCCTCAAAGAAGTTGTTGGCGGCGAAAAAGCCCGGAAGGCCTTTTTCCCACGCACCGGCGCCCATCGGAAAAGGCATGCCCTTGGGGGGGCTACCGGTGCCCAGCAGGTGCGGCCGTTCAATCGTGAGTGAGTAATCAGCCAACCGCCGAGGGTAGTTTTCCGAATTGGCCGCCGTTGACCGCAGTGGGTTTCGGCGGTCCTCGATGTCTTCCTGATAGAGCCAACGCCCTGGCTGCGAAAACCGTGTGTCAGCAAAGAGCTGGCCATTGGGGGATTCATCCTCCATCTGGATATGGGGAATGGCCATGGTGTCCCCGATACCGGCATCCACCCAGAGAATGTCCGCCCATGTGCCTTGAGAAAGCCCGTCTGCTCGGGCGTTTCCAGTTGGCTCAATCCATGGAATATTCGTATCAGCCCAGTTGGGCACCTGACTCTGAGGGACGGTGTAGAACCGACGACCACCGGTCACGCCTGGGTCGGTGCCCTCCTCATCTCGAGTGTCAAAGCTCGCCGGCACGATGACGTCATTGCGGGCAGTGCTCCACTGGTCCATCCACTGGGCAATCTGTCGCAGATGATGCCTGCTGGTCACCAAGTGATCGGCACTTCGAACAGCCGTCAGGGCGGCCAATACCAGTCCGACCAGCATGGCAATGATGGTGACGACCGTCAGGAGTTCAACAAGGGTGAAGCCCCTCGTTCGGCCCCGAATCACCTGAGCCTGTCTCGTAGCAGCCTGAACTGTTGAACCTATTGGGCGTGACATGCGATGAGCCTCCCGCCGACCCTGGCATTTGGGGCCTGATGAGCCGATACGCGAGGATACCCGCAGAGGATGCCGCTGCTGGCTGAATGCAGCCGGTTCCCGGCGGGATGAAACCTCATCTGGCCTCAATCAGCCCAGATTCATGGTCATCAGGAACTCGGCGTTGGTCTTGGTCTTGGACAGACGGCCTCGCAGAAGCTCCATCGCCTCCACCACGGACATGTCCGACACCACCTTGCGGAGGCGTGAAACCAACTCCAATTCCTTGGGGTCCAGCAGCAATTCCTCTCGTCTAGTGCCTGAGGCTGGAATGTCAATAGCGGGCCAGATCCGCTTCTCCACGAGCTTTCGCGTCAGGTGCAGTTCCGAGTTACCGGTGCCCTTGAACTCCTCGAAGATGACCTCATCAGCCTTCGAGCCCGTGTCCACCAATGCTGTTCCGATGATGGTCAGCGAGCCACCGTCCTCGATGTTCCGGGCGCTCCCGAAGAACTTCTTGGGCTTGATCAGCGCGGTTGAGTCCACACCACCGGTGCCGATCTTGCCGCCGGTCGTCGCGTTGTTGTAACCACGAGCCAGCCGCGTAATCGAGTCCAGCAGCACGACGACGTTCTCGCCGGCCTCCACCATGCGGCGGGCCTTCTCCATCACCATTTCGGCAACTTGGATGTGACGCGTGGCGTGCTCGTCAAATGTGCTCGCGACCACTTCAACACTGTCAGGCGTATTGCGTTTGAAGTCGGTGACTTCTTCCGGCCGCTCATCAACAAGCAGCACGATGATGTGCACCTCGGGGTGATTCAATGCGATGGCCTTGGTCATCTTCTGCAGCAGCACGGTCTTGCCTGTTCGCGGTGGGGCCACGATCAAGGCTCGCTGACCGAACCCCAATGGTGCCACGAGGTCGATGACTCGCGTCTCCAAGGTGTCGGGATCCGTCTCAAGCGTAATCCGCTCTTCTGGATGCAGCGGCGTGAGATTCTCGAACGTCGCCTGATGCGTGAATGCAGAAGGATCCTTGCCGTTGACCGACTCGACACGCAGCATCGCGAAGTACTGCTCGTCTTCCTGGGGCGGGCGGATGAGGCCGGCGATCTGCTGGCCGCGTCTGAGACCGAACCGCTTCATCTGGGCCGGGCCTACATAGACGTCATCCGGTGACGGGGCGAAGGAGTACTCAGAACTGCGGAGGAAGCCAAAGCCCTCTTGCGCCACTTCGAGCGTGCCCTCGGCCATCATCAAGCCCTGATCGGATGCGTGACGACGCAGCACCTCGAACACCAGTTGCTGCTTGGACATGACCGCAGCGTCTTCAACCTTCAATCCGTCGGCGAGTTCGGTGAGCGCCGGCCCTGACATGCGTTGCAGCCCGACAAGATCCATGCCGTCGGCCTTGGCTTTTTCGAACCGCTTCTTTGTCTTGGCGTCGAGCTTCTTTGCCAATGACGAAGCTTCCGACTCCAGCACCTCGTCCGTTGGAACGGAACCGGGCTTGAGCGTCATGCTCACGGCTTCGGTGGAGGTGTTGTGCCCTCCACCACCCTTGCGACGACGCCGACGCTTCTTGGCCATGACGATTGTGTTCCTTGGATCCTTGCCCGCTCAGAGCGGGCCGCACGGCTCTATGGCGTGCGGGGGGTTGGGGGGTTGAACGCTGGACGCTGAATGCCCTTGAAAGAATCTTGGGCGGCCCGGTGGCGTTATCAGGGGAGTCGTTCGAGCAGGCCCGCCAATGCGGCCTTTAAGGCGTCAGGGCCTTCCTCGTTGACAACCACATGATCCGCCCGAGAGCGTTTGGTGTCAAGTGCAAGCTGCCTCACCTCTCGTCGATCGAGTTCACGGGCGTCCCAACCGCGAGTTTCGGCCACACGCTTGAGCCGGGTCTCTCGCGAAGCATCGATATAGATGACCAGATCGCACCGCTCATCCAACCCGACCTCAAAGAGCAATGGGGCATCGATCACCAATGCCCTGGCAGATGCAGGTGCGGCATCAAACAGAGCGGCTCTGGCTCGCTCCACCTCGGGGTGGATGATGCCCTCCAGCCGCTCAAGTGCATCGGGCTGCTCAAACACAATCGCTGCCAATGAGGCCCGATCGATCAGGCCCTGATCGTCGAGCATGTCGGGCCCCCACCACGCCAAGAGTTGGTCACGAATGGCAGGGGCATCAAGCGAGGCTTTCGCCAATGCATCGGCATCGGCCACGACGCACCCCAGCTCACGCAACGCATTGGCCGCGGCACTCTTGCCCGCACCAATCCCCCCGGCAAGGCCAATGACCGGTGGCCGGTTCACTGGACAATCCGCCGCCATGTAGTCTCACCCCCAGCGTCCATGATCTCGACGCCCATTTCCTTGAGCGTGTCACGGAGTCGATCCGCTTCCGCCCAGTCTTTGCGGGCGCGAGCATCGTTGCGGGCTTGCACCATGGCGTCGATGTCCGCTCCGCCATCGCCTGAGGTCTCGGGGGCGCTGTTGCGATCCAGTACACCCAACACCGAGTCCATGCGACGAAGCGCAGCCAGTTCACGAGCGGCTTGTTGGGCTGTGCCATCATCGGATCCACCATGGGCCGCGGCCGCCTCGTTGAGCACACCGATCGCGCCGGCGAGATTCAGATCGTCATTGACCGCCGCAGCGAATCGGTCCATCGAACGCTCGATGGGCCCCGCACCATCAAATGCGCCGCACACTCCCGACTCGAGCCGTTCAGCTAGCCGACACCATCGGTCCACCATCCTGCCGCAATCGCGCAAGCCCTGCATGGTGAAGTTGGCATTCACCCGATAGTGGGTCCGTATCAACTCAAGGCGAAGCGCGGCAGGCGTTGCGCCCTTTTCGAGGATGTCGCGCACCGTAAAGAAGGTGCCAGCCGACTTGCTCATCTTTCCGCCATCAACCATGAGGTGACGAACATGCACCCAGATGCGGGCGAAGTGCGAGCAACCGGTTGTGCAGCGTGTCTGCGCCAACTCGCACTCGTGGTGCGGAAAGATGTTGTCCTCCCCGCCGCTGTGCAAGTCAATCTCGTCACCCAGAAGTTCGCGAGCCATTACCGAACACTCGAGGTGCCAGCCCGGGTACCCCTCACCCCAAGGGCTGGGCCACCGCATGAGATGCGAGGTATCTGGCTTCCACAGCATGAAGTCGGCGGGATGTCGTTTGATGGACTGTGTGGCCATGTCCACCCTGCCCCCCTCTCCACTGCGAAGCGCCTCGAGCCGATTGCCTGATAGAGCGCCGTAGTCCGCAAACGACTGCACGTCGAAGTACACGACACCATCTTCAGCCACATAGGCGTGGCCCGAATCGATCAACCCTTGAACCATCTTCACCATCGACTCGATCCATGTGGTGGGGCGTGGCATGCATGACGGATCGTTCTTGACGTCGTCGGCCACCTTCAGCCCGAGCATGCGTGCGTCTTCCAGGAATGCGTCCGCATAGAAATCGGCAATAGCCTGTGGGTTGTCAGGGTCGACATCAGCGCCCGCGGGCAAGCTGCCCGACTTCTTCGCATCGAGCAACCGACGAGCAGCAACCTGCATCTTGTCTTCACCCCCACCGTCGGCCGACGCGTCATCGGTCATGTGGCCGACGTCGGTGATGTTCATCACATGTCGAACGTCATGGCCGTTGAACTCGAGCACTCGCCGCAGGACATCCGCCGCGAGAAAGGCTCGAAAATTTCCGATGTGGGCGTAGTCGTAGACAGTGGGCCCACAGGAATAGAATCGAATCGGCCCATCTGGATCGACGGGCTGCAATGCGACCGGTTCGCCAGTGAGTGTGTCGTGCAGATGCAAGGTCATGATTGGTCGCCCAGCGTATCCAAACCCAGCACCGCTGCGCACGTGTCGAAGCGGTAGCGATCGAGCAGCATTCGCAACTTGTTCTTGGTCGAACCCGCACCGACATAGCACTTGAACCGTCGCTTGAGCGGCATGGGAACTCTTGGGCAGTCTGGAGCAAAATCGCGTGGATGCAGGTAGACCACTGTTGGCCGCCCTTCCCGTGCGAGTTGATCAAACCCGCGCCGAAGGAGCCACGGGGGAAGCAGACGCATGTATCCGCCGCCCGAGAAGGGAACAGTCATCGGACCCAGTCGCATCATGGTCATGGGCAACTCGGGGATGGGGCGGCCCGAAGGCGCAATGGTGCTCACATGCGGCTCGGGTGTGCATGGGTATCCCCCATGCGCCCTGCCAGCCGGAAACAGGCTCGCGTCATATTCGATACCCGCATCAAGAAGCACATCAATCGCCCACTCGGTGCCGGGGGTGATCGAGAATGATGGTGCTCTGAATCCACGCACTTTCGCGCCCCCCGCCTGTTCGATCACGTCGATCGACTGCCGCAGGTCTTGAGCGAATGTGGCCTCGTCGAGTTCATACACCCGGCGGTGCCAGAACGAGTGGGAGGCCACCTCATGCCCCGCATCAACCATTCGCCGCACGAGTTGGGGGTAACGGTCAGCGACCCATCCGAGCACGAAGAACGTAGCTTGCACGTCCGCCTCAGTGACGGTCTCGATGATCCAGTTGGTGTACCGCTCAACCAGTGTTTCAAAGCCGTCCCACTTGTCGGGGTCTGCGACGGCTTCAATCTCGACCATGTGAAACCAGTCTTCGATGTCGAACGACAGCGCATTGACCACGCTGTTGGATGGGGCGCTCATGCTTGACGGCCCTCGCTGCGCATCCAGGTCACCGTTCGCTCAACACCTGCCTTCAAGTCCACACGCGGTCGCCACGGCAGCAATCGTCTCGCCCGCGATGCATCCGAGTACAGCGCATCGATTGGCTGATCTGCGTCGCTCCAACACAACTCCCCGCCAAAGCCACAGGCCTCTGCAATCAACTCGGTGGTTTCACGAATTGACTCACAACAACCGCTGCCGATGTTCACTGGCTCACTGCAGTCCAGTCGCTGCAAACCATCGACGATGGCTGCTGCACAATCATCGACATGCAGAAACTCACGATGCGCGTTGGCGCCATGGCAGGGCACACGCTGCGCACCTGATTCAACGGCGTGCAACATGCGCGATGCAACTGCGCCGATCACGTTTGCGCGATCTGCGTCGGTTCGCTGCCCTTCGCCGTAGACATTGCACGGCAAGAGCTGAATGCCTTGCGCCTCAGTCATCGCTTCCAGCATCCGTCCCAACTGTCGCTTTGAATCGGCATACCCGGCAATTGTCTCAGGTATGGGGAACTGGTGCAGATCAGACTCCTTGAGCGGCCGAGGGGCAGCCGATCCAAATGCCGCAGTTGAACCAACGCCCACGATGCGATGAAGGCTCGCGCACCGCGACGCTTCGAGCAGGGACGCACACATCGTTGCGCCATCACGCTTGATCTGCTCATCTCGGGCGGCCAACCAGCGGCGGCCGCCTACGACGCCTGCAAGATGAACGACGGCCTCAACTTGGTTTGCGTCAACACACGACCGAACTGCACTGGCGTTGCGCACATCCAACGCTGATGACGAGGGCGCAATGACCTCTGCTCCGGCGGCACGCAGTAAACGCACGACAGCCTGACCGATGAACCCGCGGCCCCCGGTCACGAGTACGCGGCGATCAGCTACCGGAAACAGCACCGGCAGGCACGTCAACGCGGTGTAAAGCCCAATCGACCCAACAGCCCATCGAACTGATCCAGGTCATAGAACTCAATGGTCATCTTGCCCTTGTAGCCCGTTCGGTTGGTTGACACGCGGACCCGCGTCCCGAGATGGTCCGATAACTGTTTTTCGAGGTCATCCAGGTGGGCCCTACGGGGGCTCTTGGTCCCGCCATCAGCCGACGCCTTGCCGCCTGTCGTCTTGCCCATTGACCGGATCCGCCGCTCCAACTCTCGCACCGACCAGCCGCCAGTGACGGCAGACTTGGCAAGGGCAACCCGAGGCTCAACCTCAGCGATGGACAAGAGCGCTCGCCCATGCCCCCCACTGATAGCGCCGGTTTGGATGAGCAGCCGGGTCTCCTCATCGAGCTCGCAGAGCCGGATTTGATTGGTCACGGCCGCCCGCGTCCACCCCACCCGATCAGCGATCTCCTGATGCGTCAGGCCAAATCGATCCTGCAGTCGCGAAAAGGCATCGGCCTTCTCAATGGCATCCAGATCCTCTCGCTGGAGATTCTCCACGATGCCCAGCTCAGCAGCCGTCTGCTCATCAACCGAACGGACCAGCGCGGGGAGCAGCTTCAGACCAGCCTCCTGGGCAGCCCTCCAACGTCGCTCCCCTGCAATCAACTCGTACTGACCGCTACCAGCAGCGGAGGGCCGCACCAGCACCGGCTGCATCAGCCCAGAGGTTGAAATCGACTCAGCCAGGGCCCTGATGGCCGCCGGCCCAAAGGCCTGTCTCGGCTGATGCTGGCTGGGCACAATCGCACCAACGGGGATGTGGGCCAGCTCCCCCCCAGTACTCGGGGACGCACTCGAGTACTCGTCGCTCGCAGGGCTCGTCACGACAGCAGTGTCAGCGGCAGAAACGGCCTCGGCCCCATCAGTCGCTTTGGCACCAGCCCCCCCACCCTCTGCACCGGCCCCAGACGAGTCAACTACAACTGGAACAGGCTCACTGAGCATGCCACTGAGTCCCATGCCCAGACGTCGTTTTTTTGGCCTTTGGCCGCCCTTGGCCCCACCCTCTGCTCGGCCTGCCTTGGACGCTCCGCCCCGCTTCTTCTTCGTTGCCATTGCACCCTCCTTAGTGCGATTCGTATCCAAACTGGTTTTTACGACGACCCGCTCCGTGGCCACATTGGCACGGTACCACATGTGTCACGTGAAACCCGCGACGCCCACGAAGGCGCCAATCATGTTTCACGTGACACCTCCCCGTGCAGGCACGAGATCCGTCCGATAACTGGGCCCGCAACCACCCCTTCGACGGACCAGCTGCTGGCCCGTCGCCGGGCGGCCCTGATCAAATCCGCAGGCGCCAAACTGAGCGGCCCGCCCCCAAGCCACCGCACGCCCCATGATCAGCTGACGCGACCAGACAGACCATCTGAGCCGGCACCTTCATCCTGGGGATACCTCAAGAGACCAGAACGCCCGAGGCCCAGCCGCCCCTCGGATGGCCGGCAGGCCACTGTCGAAACCCAGAAGATCCGCGACCGATGAGATACATCGATATCGCCGCACTTTGGTCCCGTAGCCTGTAAATTCGCGCGCATTGTCGGATCTTGCTACTTTTCGACTACAACGCACCTGATCGTGATACGATTTTCCCCGAACCAGCCCGATCCCTCTCTGCCACCGAGGCCCTCAATAGGATGCGAGATGCCATCAAGATCGTGCAAAATGCCCCCAACTTCGGGCTACACAAGACCACAATGGTCGATTGTCCCCGAACGCCNCCGGTACATCGGCGATTTTTCTTCTTCTTGGGNCGATGCTGTCAAGTGGCATCCACGATGACGACCTCTGTCGGGTCGATCGAGTAGAGGCCGGCTTCTCCAGGCTGAATCAGGCCGCTACTTCGCGTCACCGATGCTTGCAGCCCCAGCCCCTCAGGACCAGCCAGTTGCAAGCCGATGCGTTCGCCGAGGAAGACCGACTGGGTGCACTTCAGATGCACTGTGTTGGGGCCGGGTTTGCTCAGGCCAGACCCTGTAGCGGGCAACAGCGACTCTGGCCGGATTGAACACATCACCTCACCGGTAGGGGTGCCGGAGCCACTCCAGATGCCCGCTGTTAGTGGCCCAAGCGGCGTCTGAATTCGAACGCCGCCCTCGCAAGGCCCCTCAATTTGCCCGCTGATGAGGTTGGTGTCGCCCAGAAACTCGGCCGCAAACCGGGTTCCAGGCTTGGAATAGAGTTCTTCGGGCGGTGCGCATTGCACCACGGAGCCGTCCCTGAGCAGGGCAATTCGATCCGCCATGGAGAGCGCTTCATCCTGATCATGGGTGACGTAGATCCCGGTCAGATCCGCCTCTTTGCAGATTCGACGAATCTGGGCCCGCATGCTCTGGCGAAGTCGGGCGTCGAGATTGGACAGCGGCTCATCGAGCAGCAGCACTCGGGGCCGCACGACTAGCGCCCGGGCCAATGCAACCCGCTGTTGCTGGCCGCCAGAGAGGGCATTGGGCCGTCTATGGGCCAACTCATCCAGTTCAACCGTGGCCAAGGCCTCGTCCACACGTGCATCGAGGGACTGTTTGTCCACCTTCTGGATCTTCAGCCCGTAGGCCACGTTCTCACGCACAGTCATGTGTGGCCAGAGCGCGTAGGACTGGAACACCATCGCCATGCCACGGCGGCTTGGCGGCTGCCGGGTCACGTCGGATCCCGCGACCAGGATTCGCCCTGCAGTTGGCTCGACAAAGCCCGCGATCATCCGCAGCAGGGTGGTCTTTCCGCAGCCAGATGGGCCAAGCAGAAAGAACAACTCTCCGGATTCGATCTCAAGATCGATGGCATCGACCGCAGTCACGGTGTCGAAGCGCTTGGTCAGTTGTTCAACTTCCACCTTGCTCATGGCCGAAACGATATCAGGCCCATGTCCTGGGAGCTGTGATGATCCCGGGTAGGATGCCCCTCAGGGAGCACCTTGTTGCCAGAGCAGCCCACCAATCTCACCAGCGTCGCACAGATTCACACCGCGCAGCGCATTGAGTCGCTTCGGCGCTGGCGTGTTCGCCCGCCGCGGCACACCGATGCGGGATCGATCGTCTCGAAGATCGCAGATCAAGCCCGGCGAGCGCAGCGAGAAGTAGGGGGGTTCGCTGAAGCATGGCAGGCCTGCGTTGATCCTGAAATCGCTCGGCAGGTCTCCATCGCGTCGTTCCGTGGCGGCGTCGCAACCCTCGCCACGCGAAACGCATCGCTGCGTTGGGTCATCGATCGCGAATTGCGAGGTGGGCTGCTGGCTCAATTGCGACAAGCGTGCCCCGTCGCCATCACCGCAGTGCGAGTGAAGAGCGGCTGATCGAAGGCAACTTCTGTCTGGCCCTCCTTGGCACTACCGCACGACTCAACCGAGCGGTGCGGGCGGATCAGGGGTGCGCCGCTCTTCCGCTCTGCAGGAGGCACAGTCAGATGGACCAACGAGCACGCAGCAGCATCAGCACTACTGCGGTGAATACGCACGCTACATCAGCCAAAGTGCCGCAACCAAGAACCTGATCACTCAGGCGCTACCGGCGATTGTTCAGCCAGTGACTTCAACAACTCAGCACAGGCTGGGCGCCGCCCGTGGCCGTCCGTCTGAACCGAGACATGCCAAGAGTGTTCTTCCAGTAGCGAGCACTTCACCATCGCGCTTCAGTTCGTAGGTGTGTTCAATCTTGACGGGGCCGGGTCGAACCAGCCGGGTGATCAATTGGAGCTGGTCGTCGTATCGCACAGGTTGCTTGTACGACACTTCCAACTTCACCACGACCAGAAAGATGCCCTCGGCCTCAAGCGAGCGGTAGTTCCCACCGCAAGCTCTGAGCAACTCAGTGCGACCCATTTCGAACCAGACAGCATGCGCGGAGTGGTGTGCCACACCCATGGGATCACATTCGCAATAGCGCACTCGCAGATCCAGACAGTGCTCGCCTTGGCTCATGAGCGGAGCCTACTTGCCCACGCAGAATGATGCGAACACGACACCCAACACATCGTCGGGCGGAATGTCATCGCTCATTGCGCCAAGACGATCCAGCGCCTCCCGCAACACCATCGCCACAACCTCCGGCGCCGCTGAAGCCGACTCGACCGCGTCGCCATGGATCAGCTCCGACCCCTCCGCAAACAGCACATCGACTCCGGCGAGATCCGCTGCTTGCCTTGCAGACAGTGCTGCAGCGCCCGCCCATCGGCGGGCGCCCAGAAGCGACTGCTCCATAGCTTCTCTGAGCGCATCAATCCCCATGCCAGTGTGCGCGGAAACCGCAAGACCACTCAACGGGCCATCCGCGAGGTCGGCCTTGGTTTGAACTGTGAGGCCGTCCGCCGACTCAAGTGTGCTTTGTGGCCAGGGAACACACCACACAGTCAGATCAACATCGTGATCAAGCGGCGTGGAGCCATCGCGCCCCGGCGTGTCGGCGAGGCGGATTCGCATCCCGCCGGGCAAGAGGAGCGTCTCGATGAGTTCATCCCGAGTGGTGTGGGCCTGGGCCATCGTGACCGATCGGGTTCGACCCAGCAGCGTGTTGAACAATGTTGACTTGCCGGCGCTAGGGGCGCCACGCAGCCGCACGAGAGGGGCAGCGTCGTCGTCAAGGCGACCACCTGCAGCACCCTGCAACGCTCTTATCGCTGTTCGCACTGTCTCAATACCACGCTGCAATTCACCTACTGGTGCAATCACCACGTCTTCTTCGTCGGTGAAGTCAATGCCGGCCTCCACGAGCGCCAGTAAGTCCCGACATCGAATCGCCACTTCTGCAATGGAAGCATGTACTGCACCATGGGCAGCCCTGTCGGCAGCGTCAAGCGCGTCATCCGTCTCGGCATGAACACGAGCCATCAAAGACTCTGCCTGCGCAAACGTCACCTGCCCAGCACTCCAGGCTCGGCGAGTGAATTCTCCCGGCGGGGCAAGCACTGTCGCCAGCCCCAGTTGTCGCCCGCGATCAATCAACTGCTGCACGACTTGCTGCAACAGCAGTGGGTTTCCCGGCAGAATGAGCTCGGCGACATCTTCGCTGGTGTATGAGTGGGGGCCGGGCATCCACAGCACTGTGCAGGGCAAATCAAGTTCATTCAATTGCAGGCGAGTTGCTATTGCGCCTCGACCCCGGGGCAACGTCGCGATGCCAGACAGTAGTTCCGCTGTGTCCTCACCACTCAGGCGCACGATGCCCAGATCACCGGTTCCCGGCGGTGTGCCAACAGCGACGATTGTGGTGGACACGATCGCCGACCGCTACTTGCGCTTCTTGAATGTGCGATCCGGCCCGCGACGCTTGCGGTCGGCGTCTTTTTTGCGCCGCTCCAGCATCTTCTGATAGGCCCGAGATTGTGCGTCCTTGCCGCCACGACTCGAAGCCCCAGCTGTCGCCGGCGTCAAGGTGTCAAAGTCCATTGCGTCAACCTTGCGGCGAATGAACCGGCTCTCCGCAATACCGATGCAAGAGGACGTGATGATGTAGAGCAACAGACCCGACGGGGCGCTGTAGAGCATGACCGGGAACAACACCACCATCATGATCCGCATGATCTTCTGCTGCGTCTCTTGCTCTGGAGTCATCGACGCCGACTTGGGCGTGAGGTACTTCTGCTGCACCCAGAAGATGGCGCCCAGCAGGAAGGGCAGAAGATTGATGCCACTGACGTCGAAGATGACCACCTTGAAGGGCTTGTCGAAGGTCCAGAAGCAGTGATCGGGCTGGGCCAGGTCGGCAAGGAAGGGCCAACCCGCGAACAGTTGGAAGAACCCGTAAAACGCCGGCTCCTGCCTCAGATCAAACGCGAAGTACAGCGCCGCCCAGAGTGCGATCCAGATGGGCGTCTGCAGGAAAAGCGGCAGGCAGCCCAGCATCTGCAGCGGGTTCACCCCGTGCTCGCGGAACAGCCGCATCTGTTCTTCCTGCATCTTCTTGCGGTCGCCCGCGTACTTCTTCTGGATCTTGTCCATCTCGGGCTTCAGCTTGGTCATCTTCTTGCTGAAGATCTGCATGCCCATCTGACTGCGCTTTGTGATCGGATGCAGCAAGGTGCGCACGCACAACACGAGCAGAATGATCGACACGCCCCAGTCGAACACAACCCAGTGGTCGAAGAAGGTCAGAATCTGCACCAGCAGAACGGCAAGCCACTGGAAGGTGCAGCAGGCGCAGAAGTCCGACATGCGATAGAGCACAAGCCCGCCCAGCCGCAGTGTGTCATAGGGCGCCGTGTCTTCCAGCAGTTCTCTTTTGAGCGGCCCGGCAAATGCCGAAAGCGACGTGTCGAGCGTGTCACCTGACTCCAGCGTGTGTGTCGGGCTATACAGCACCGTTACGACTTGAGATGCGCCGTCAACTTCGGCAAACACGCGAGTGATGCGTTCGACATCGCCTTCCATCGACAGGTGTTCGCCGCCCTTGGAGACGTCGGTCGGATACACGACGAAGCCGAAGTAACGACTCGACGAGCCGAACCAAGACAGATTCCACCCTTCTTCCTGAGCGGTGGGATTCGGCCAGAGTGTTGACGTTGCATCCTCGTCCACGGCCTCGGAGAACTCGACCTTCAAAGCGCCGTCGGTAATGACGCCTGCAAGCCGATTGGGATCTTCATCCTTGTCCAGCAGATAGCCAAAGCGGAATCGACGCCGATCCATGTACGAGCCGGGATCAAGTGACAAGCCCGGTGGGCCGATCTGGCTCCACGAAATCTCCAGAGGATCGGATGTGTGGCTCTTGAGTTCCTGCTCGAACCGCAAGCTCCACCCATCAAGCGTGAATCCCCGATGAATCTCGAGCACCAGCTCGCCGTCGCCGTTCTCAACCTCGGCTGTGAAACGGCCCGGGCCCGTCGGTGCCCAGAAGGCTTCGTGTTGCAGATTCAGTTCGACGCCGTTGATCGAGATGGACCGAGCAGCGAGAATCGGGTACCTGAAGAAGTGCCCATTACCTGCTGGCAACAGTTGCTCTTGTGCCAGCACATAGCGCAGATCGTCTTCAGGTAGCGGGGGAGGCGAGGCATCTTGGCTCTTGACAGCCCGCCAATGTGCGGCCGCCTGACGCCGAGCAGCTGCCGTCGTCCAGATGTCGCTGAACACAATCTGCGAGATGCCACCACCCACAGGCGTGAAGAACACCTGCATGTGCTGGGTCTCTGGATCATCGAAGGAACCGATCGATGGAAGTGGGGCAGGCGGGTCAGCGACCGCAATCTGACGTACCCGCAAACCGTCAATCGAACCTGTGTCTGGTGGAGCATCCTCGGCAGTGGGCTTCGAATCAGCTTCGCGTGCTGCTTCGCGTGCTGCTTCGGGTGCTGCTTCGGGTGCTGCTTCGGGTGCTGCTTCGGGAGCAGCAGCCGTCTCAGTTTGCTCCGGATCCGATCCAGCTGCGTCTTGGCCAGGCGCTTCAGTTGAAGCGGGGGTCTCCGACGGGGTCTCACCGATAACGTCGTCGCGGGTGCGCTTTTCCTGAGTGGGCGCCGTGATGACAAGCGTCAGCACCAGGCCGAGCACCCCGGCCAGCACGAACGGCAGCCATGTTCGACGACGACGCGCCGCTACGGCGTCGGGATCCTGTCTACCTTGGCCCGCTGCTGCCATGGAGCGACTCAGCGTCCTTCCAGAAGTCGATCACCGAGCCAGTTGGTCAATTCCGGCACGGCGTGAATCTTGCGAACCACCGACTCGACGTCGTATTCGACTCGATGGAAGTCAACGTGCCCTGCTTCTTCATCGAGCACCGCGTAGCTGGCTCTTGGGTCAAGATCACGAGGCTGCCCGACACTGCCGGGGTTGATGATGCATCGGCCCTCATCCTCAAGCTTCCATCTTCCGTCCAGATCGCTCGGTGGGTAGAAGTCTGGTTCGTCGGTGAAGACGCCCGGTACATGTGTGTGACCGACCAGGCAATAGCGTGTCACTCGCTCGAACACCTGCCGCATCTTCACAGGTGAGTTCACGGCGTCTTCAGGGAAGATGTACTCATTGATGGGGCGGCGTGGCGAACCATGCACACAAAGGAAGTCGCCAAAGGCCGATCGCACTCGAAGGTGACCGAGAAACTCCCACCGGCGAGCCGCCGCCTTGGGATCTGTCTCCAACTCAAACTGGGCTCGAGTCCAATAGGCCGCTTGTTCTGCTGCCGCATTGAAGTTGGTCGGCTCGTAGAGGGCGCCGTAATCGTGATTGCCCATCAGGGCCCACTCGCAACGCTCCGCAATGATCTCGGCGCAGGCGACGGGGTCCGGCCCGTAGCCGAGAATGTCACCAAGGCAGATGATTCGATCGACCGATCGCTCGCTATCGATCTCGTCGAGAACCACCTGAAGGGCCTCGAGATTGCCATGTACATCGCTGATGAGTGCCGTACGCACGGAGGGCTCCCGGGAGACGTTGGGAAGGGGGCCAAGGGTATCGAGCCCGCCGCCGCAGCGTCAATGCAACGGGGCTTGGAAGGCTGCAGAAGCCTGTCCCCGATGCAGGCTGGCCTGATGGCCACGACAGAGACCCTCAACCTCCTGTCATTACACACTTTGCATGACTTGGATCACGTCCGCCGCCTGCCACCCACAGGTTATCCACAATCTCATGCCTCCCCCGTGGATGACCCTGCGGCAAGCCGTCAATACAATGCCGCCCCAATTGCCCCGGAGCGGGGCCTTCCAGGAGCACGAACGAGGTGTCCAGTGACAAGCATTTCGACCTCATGGTGATCGGCAGTGGCCCTGGTGGCTACGTCGGCGCCATCCGAGCCGCCCAGATGGGCATGAAGACCGCCATCGTCGAGCGTAATCGCCTTGGCGGCGTTTGCCTCAACTGGGGCTGCATCCCCAGCAAGGCCCTGCTCCACACAGCCGAACTCTGGTCTGAGTCAGTGACCTACGGCTCGAAGTGGGGGATCGAGTTCGATGGGGTGAAGCAGAATTGGGACGCCGTCATTGCCCACTCGCGAGGCAGCGCTGATCGCCTGAACAAGGGCGTCGGGTTTCTGATGAAGAAGAACGGTGTGAAGACCTTCGAAGGGCATGCTCGCATCATGTCCGGCAGAAAGGGTGACACGCCCTGTGCAATCGACATCCTGAGCGCTGATGACGATTACTACAACGGTGGCGGCGGAGACGTGACTGATCAGATCACGGCCACGAACATCGTGATTGCCACCGGTGCCAAACCTCGCGACCTTCCCTTTGCCCGATTCGATCACGAAGTCATCATCAGTTCACAGGATGCAATGGTGCTTCCCAAGCGGCCTGAGCGAATGGTCGTCATCGGCAGCGGCGCCATCGGCATGGAGTTCGCCTACTTCTACAACGCCATGGGCACCAAGGTCACGGTGATCGAGATGGTCGATCGCATCCTGCCTGTGGAAGACCAAGAAGTTTCACGCGAGGCCAAGAAGCTCTTCACCAAGCAAGGCATCGAGTTCCGAACGGGTTGGGCAACAAGCAATGTTGAGCGCAAAGGCGACGGGGCAGTTGTCACGGCGCATCAGGCAGACGATGAGTCCAAGCAGGAGTCATTCGAGTGCGACGTCGTGCTTGTCGCGGTGGGGGTGGCTGGTCGCTGCGATGGGCTCACCGGCCCCGGGGTCGAGCTCAAGATGAAGCGTGATCTCATCGACGTGCCCCATGCCGATGTTGAAGAGCCCACCTATGAGACCAGCGTGCCGGGCGTGTACGCAATTGGCGACATCATCGGCCCGCCAGCGCTTGCTCACGTCGCAGCCGAAGAGGCCGTGACTTGTGTCGAACGCATCGGCGGCCATCACACGCTTGGCGTTGACTACAAAGCCGTTCCCGGCTGTACCTACACGAATCCCCAAGTCGCCTCGGTCGGCATGACTGAAGCAGCAGCCCGTGAAGCTGGCCATGAAGTCCAGATCGGCAAGTTCAACTACGCCGCACTGGGCAAGGCTGTGGCCGTTGGTGCTACAGAAGGTTTCGTGAAGATCGTCGCAAGCAAACCCTACGGCGAGATTCTCGGAGCCCACATCATCGGACAAGATGCCTCCGAGTTGATCCACGAGTTCTGCTTGGCAATCCGACTCGAAGCCACCGCCGAAGACATCATTTCGACGATGCACGCCCACCCCACACTTGCAGAGTCAATTCACGAAGCGGCCCTTGGTGTGGAAGGCCGGGTCATCAACTCCTGAGAGGCCGGCGATGTCCGTCGAGACCCGCGAACACAAACTGGACAACGGGCTACGGATTGTCGCCGAAGTCGATCCATCTGCCGCATCAGCAGCGGCCGGGTTCTTTGTGCGCACCGGCGCACGAGACGAAGAGCCTCGGCACATGGGCATCAGCCACTTTCTGGAGCACATGGTGTTCCGAGGCACCGAGGGGCTCGACGGTGAGGCTATCGATCGGGCCTTCGAGTCTCTGGGCGCCAGTCACAACGCCTGGACCAGCGCCGAGGTCACAGCCTTTCACGGCCATGCACTTGCCGAGTCGCTGCCGGAGATGCTCGACCTTCTGGCCCGGATCATGCGGCCGACCCTAGATGATGACGATCTCCACGATGAGCGCGGGGTGATTCTGGAAGAGATCGCCATGTACGAAGACCAGCCCTTCTGGCGGCTTTGGGAGGCGGTCACGGAGGCCTACTACGGCGGGCACGCCATGGGCCATCGCGTGCTGGGCACCAACGAAACGGTGCAGGCCATTTCGCCGCAGGACATGCGCAATTGGCATGAAGCTCGATACGGCAGTGACTGCATCACACTGTCCCTTGCCGGCAGGCTCGACTTCGACTCAGTTGTCAGCCGCATGGAAGACTCGATCGGTCACTGGACGCCTACCGGCGCCGACCGCGACTGGGGCAAGCTGGAACATCGAGCCCACGAACTGACACTGACATCGGATCGCACAGCACAGGCGTACCTGATCGGCTGCGCTCCAGCCCCGCCACTTGCAGATGACCGGCGACACGCAGCCGCAGTATTGGCATGGCTGGCCGGTCGCGGTGACGGCAGCGCACTGCACTGGGCGCTGGTTGACACGGGGATTGCCGAAGACGCTCGTCTGGAATACGAAGGCCACGACCGCAGCGGCATGTTCGCGGCTTGGAGCGTGTGCGACCCCGGACGCATCGCTGAAGTCGAGTCCACCATTCGCGACGTCGTCACGAAGGTTGCCGACAACGTCAGTGATGAAGATCTGAAGCGAGCCCGTTCAATGATCGCCACCGCGGTCACGGTGCATGGCGAGTTGCCGGCGGGCCGAATGCAGCGGCTTGGTCGGCGGCTCGCAACGTGCGGCGATGTGCTTCCGCTTGAAGAGGAACTTGCCCGTGTCGAGGCGGTGACCCGCGATGACCTTCGCGCCATCTGCGACGAATACCCACCCGAACCAATCGTGACGGGGCGCCTCGTTCCCGAAACCAACGGCTAGTCAGGCAGCACGATTGGAGGAGGCAGCAGCCACCTCGACACGATTGCCGCCGCTTCGTTTGGCCACATACATCGCTTCGTCAGCCATGCAAACGAGCCGGTGAACAGCCCGTCCCTCAAGCTCATCTGATCCAAGCGCGGCGCATCCGATGCTCAGTGTCACCGCGAGATCCTCATCGCCACACCGACGACCGGCTTGCTGGGCACCGCGCCTCATCTGGTCAGCGACCATGGCCGCGCCTGCCAGATCGCGGCCTGGCATGATCACGACGAATTCGTCGCCACCGAAACGACACACAGTCGCATCCTCTCCAGCTGCGGCGCTGATGGAAGATGCGAGGCGTCGAAGCACATCGTCACCTGTTGCATGACCCAGTTGATCGTTGACCGGCTTGAGTCCGTCAACGTCAATGAACGCCACGGCAAGTGGCCTGCATGTACGAGCGCAGTGATCGCGGCATCGAGGCAACTCTCGTTCCAACAGGCTGCGAGTTCCGACGCCGGTCAAAGTGTCGCGATGAGCACGCTCGGCGAGATCCCGATTCCGGCGTTCAAGTTCCCTGTTGCGCCGTCCCATTCGTGCTTGCTGCCGAACCCACTGTTCCTCAGCACGCATCAAGAGACGTTCGACATCGGGTGTCTCGCCTGACTCGATCCTGAGTTCGGCCAGCATTGAACCGGCCTCGTTGGCTACCTGTCGCACGAGATCCTCGGTGCCAGCTGCACCCAGAGCGAACCACTCGTCGGCCCGTCGCCTGAATGACTGCATGGAGAGTTCAGGTTGACCGCCAAGCAAGACCGAAGCCAAGGTGCCCCCCAGATCAAGCACACGGCACTCGACGTGAAACTCAGTAGCTGCATCTGCGTCGTGGTGATGCCCGATCGCAGCAATCATCTCGTCGGAGAGACACCAACGCCGCGCCAATTGTGCGCCCACCTCTACATGATCGAAACCAAACGCCTCTCGCTCTCGCGACGCCAGTGAGTGATGGTCGTCGGCGGTAGCGCCCAATAGTCTTGCGTAGGCACGGCCGAATCGCTGGCACATCGCCAGCACGCCCGCGTCCTGCAGCAATCCGGCCGCGTGAGCTTGCGCCTCATTCCAGACCCCGGTGGCACGGGCTATAGCCCCTGCTGAAACCGCCACGTGGATCGACCAGCGACGGAACGCCGCTTCGTCCAGATCCGGTGTGTGTGCATTGAGGCCCTCCGCGAGCATCGATCCCAAGGCCAGCGACGTGACTGCTCCAGTTCCCAGTCGATCGACTGCTTCATGAACTGAACCGCAGGGCTCCGAGTCGGCGGCCCCGGCAGCTCGAAGTACTGTCGAAGTCAGGGCATGGTCAAGCCCGACAATTCGAGCCACTGTTGCCGGATCCACCGCCTCGTCGGCGGTGACATCCACCAACCAGGCTGCAACGGCTGGCATGGTGGCCAATCGTGCACCCACTGCGGTGGAACGTGCCGTGACGGCTTGATCGTGACTCAACGGTGTGCCTCCTGACGGGCGCCAAGGCACCCGCCGAGCGAGGCATCGGCACCCCGCCAGCCGATGTTGAGTCGGCGGTGCTTCAGGGCCTCGTTTTCACGCAATTCTGAACGAGTCGCGGGCCAGAGCGGCGTCCAATAACCCAATCAGCGCTCAAGGCCGCGGCAGATCTGGGTACAGCCAGGCAAGCGCCGGCGTTTCGTCACCGATGAGCCCGCGGGCGCAGGCCGCCAGCAGACGAGCACATCTGCGGCAGTCCTCAGGCTCCAGCATGGCTGGATCGGTGCCTTGGGCCAGCGTTCCCAGCGCCCGAACGGTGGAGGCTCGAACCCGCAGATCGCCCGGGCCCGGGTCCACCGACAACCCGCCATCACGCACGGAGAAGTGAAACAGCCCAGCTGACTCGGACAGGGGCGTTCCACGACGTACGTCGCGGCTGAATTCGGGCCGATGTCCGACAGCCTCAAGCAGCGCCCATTGCCAAGTCACCATGGCCGCATCTGCGTCTTTGGACTCACTCAGTGCGTCAAACAGATCACGCAGTGCGTCGTACACCTCAGGGTGTGGATCGTGCTCTGCCACCATCCGACCAACCATGTCAATCGCCCAGGTGGCGTGCTGCAGTGCCGAGAGGTTCTGACGAATCGGCCACCAAACCTGTTCGACATGCCACTCGGTGAGCGTCGCAAGGTCTCGCCCAGCCTTGGTGATGAATCCCACGTGCCCGGCGGTGAGCGGCTCAAACCCGCCGCCGAAACTCCCATTAGGCCGCATCGCCCCCTTGGCCAGACCTCGAACCGGGCCATGCTCACGCGTCAGCAACAACACGGTCTGGGAAGTCTCGGAGAACTCCCATCGCCGCATGACGATCGCATCATCGGTGATCCGAGGCATGCCCTGAGCGTACCCATGTCGATCACGCTCCGCTCGGGAGCAAGTACCATCACCTCATGCGGACCGTCTCTGTCATCAATCAGAAGGGTGGTGTGGGCAAAACCACGACAACCGTCAATCTCGGCGCCGCCATGGCCCGCGCAGGTTGCCGCACTTGCCTGATCGACCTCGACCCACAGGCACATCTGTCACTACATTTGGGCATTCGGGCCGGTGAAGACACGCTCACCGCCTACGACCTGCTGCTCGACCCATCAGTGGACGCTGCCTCCGCATTGGTGCAAGTTGAACCCAATCTCACGGTGCTTCCGGCGGAAACGGATCTGGCCGCACTGGAGTCCGATCTGGCATCCCAGAGCGATCGCCATGTGCGTCTGCGACAGGTCTTTGAGCAGTTCACCGACTTCGATGTGATCATGCTCGACTGCCCGCCCAGCCTCGGCGTGCTGACCTTGAACGCACTGGCCGCTTCGCACGAGGTGTTGGTGCCCCTGCAGGCGCACTTCCTTGCACTTCAAGGCGTGGGCAAGCTGTTGGAAACGGTGGGCATGGTTGGCCGCGGTGTGAACCCCTCGCTACAGGTCGGTGCGATCGCACTATGCATGCACGAGAGCCACACGACATTGGCCCGTGAAGTCGTGGACGATCTACGCTCGTTTCTGGAGAACGCTCGCGACAAGGATGTGCCCTGGTCGAATTGCCGGCTGCTGGATCCACCGATCCGCCGCAATGTGAAACTCGCCGAGGCCCCTTCATTCGGGCAGTCCATCTTCGCCTACGACGCTGCATGCAACGGCGCTGTGGACTACCAGCGACTGGCCATGTCGGTACTCGCCATGTGGGCGCTGCGCCCAGCCGAAGACACAACCGTCGCCGCCGAGTCGGACGCCACTGATGTCACCGGCACCGACAACTGAGTTTCGCCATTGGCGCTGGGCGTTCGTTCTGACGTTCATCTTCGTCACGGTATTGACCCACTTGCCTCGCGCAGATGTAGGGGACCCAACCCACGCTCCGCCCGACAAACTGATTCACCTGCTGGCATTCGGCACGATCGCACTGTTGTTGGTGCGTTGTCGGTGGATGCCATGGCCCGCGGCGGTCACTCTGTTGTCGATCTGGATTCCGTTTGACGAGTGGACACAAGGGCTCGTGAGTCCATCGCGCTTCTTCGAGTGGAATGACATCATCAGCGGGTGGATCGGCGTTGGAATTGTGGGGGTGCTGGCCGACGCCATGCGTCCACCACAGTCTGAAACTGGCCGCAACGGTCAAGCACTTCTCTCGGGCGCACTGGACAGCCTCACCGCAACCCCTCGCGGTGGCCTGCTGCCGGTGCTCATTGGAGCGAGTGTCTTCTTTGCCACGGCCATCTCGGTCTATGTCGTGATTTGGATCGGTCTGCACAAGTCCGAGGCTGACATCGCAACGCTCCTTGCGATTGGCGCAGGTTGCGGCGTAACTGCCGGCATGATGCTCAGGCAATGGCGCAGGCTCAACTTGCCTCGCCTGCCGTTGATTCCATTGAAGTTGTGGGCGGCCGCACTCTTGGCCATGGTCGCTCTGGTTGTCATGGGCGCGATGTCAGCGCAGAGCGATCTGCAACAGATCAGCGCTCCAGCGGCGCTCTTCCTTGCGGCCTTGATTGTGGCAAGAGGCGCAAGAAGGTCTTTCGTTCGAGCGTGTGAGTTGGCTGGAGACACCAACGGCAATGTCTGACGGACTCGAACGCAACACGAGAACCGTGATGTCGCTGACGATGGTCAGTCGGTTCTCCGGGCTTGTGCGTGAGGGCGTCTTGAGCCGCCTGTTCGGCACGGATGCCGTATTGGGCGCCTTCTACTTCGCGTTCCTCATTCCGAACCTGTTCCGGCGGCTGTTTGGTGAAGGTGCACTGGCCGCCGCCTTCCTGCCCGAGTATCAGCGGCTGCTGGATGAAGATCCTCAGCGGGCACGTGCAATGGCCGGCCTCACGGCAGGGGGGCTGCTTGCGGGGCTTGGTGCACTGGTCGTTGTCGCCGAGTGCGTTCTGCTGCTCGTGACCGCCTTGCCGGGCACGCCCGGACCGGCGCTCTGGCTCACCATGATCATGCTGCCCTTCGCCCCGCTCATTTGCGGAGTCGCGCTGTTGGGCGCCATGCTTCAGGTGCATGGCCGGTTCGGCCCCACTGCAGCTGCCCCCGTCATTCTGAATGTCTGTCTGGCCGGAGCCGCAGGTCTGGGTTGGTGGTTGATTGCACCCGATGACGATCGCGGTCAACTGATGGTGGCCGCTGGCATGGCTGGTTCCGTCGTGTTGGCGGGATTGCTTCAGGCCGCATGGTCCATGTTCGCGTTGAGGCGCCTCACGAGACTGACCCTCGATCGATCAGGCCTTGAAGGCGTCCGGCGCGTGCTGAGGCGCATGGGGCCGATGCTGCTGGGCCTCGGCGTGCTGCAGGTCAACACACTGCTTGACGGGCTCATCGCCAGTTGGCCGGTGCTGTCGCAGTCGGACACCGTCTTTGGCATGGCCTACCCGCTTGATGACCACGCGATGAGCACGATTACATTCGCGCAGCGCCTCTACCACTTCCCACTTGGCGTGTTCGGCATCGCAGTGGCAACGGCTATCTATCCACTCCTCTCGTCGCGCGCGGCCGATGAGGGTGCGTTCGGCGAGACAATCCGTCGAGGGCTGCGCCTCGTTGTATTCATCGGCCTTCCAGCGGGCATCGGGCTGCTGCTCGTGCGGCGCGAGCTGACCGCCGTGCTTTTGGAGGGAGGCAACTTTGGCGCTTCCGATACTGACCGTGTGGCATTTGTCCTTGCTGGATACGCCACGAGCATCTGGGCGTACTCGGCGGTGCAGGTACTCACCCGCGGTTTCTATGCGCTTGGGAAACTGAAGACTCCGGTGCGGGTGGCTGCATCAACTGTTGCGCTCAATCTGGTACTGAATCTCATTCTGATCTGGACACCACTGCGAGAAGCCGGGCTCGCTTGGAGCACGGCGATCTGCGCCACGATTCAGGCCGTCGTGCTGTGGATATTGCTGCATCGGCACAACGGCCAGACATGGCGGCAGGATCTGGCTGCCTCGATGGGCAAGAGCGTGATCGCCACAGGTGTCATGGCCGGGGCGGTGTTGCTCGTCGCTCTGGCGATCGGGCATGGGGACTCATTCGCTGGGTGGCTCTGGCGGCTATCCCTACTTGTGGGGATTGGTGGCAGCGTGCACGTGCTCATGGCCATTGCAATGGGCATGCCGGAATTGCACTGGGCGCTGGGCCGCACAATCGGTGACACTACATCCGAGGCAGACAGATCGCAGACACCGGATGACGATGCATGAGTGACACGGACCCGCCCATTCCAGAAGAAGAAGAAGATGCGACCAGAACGCTGGATGTAGGCGCCCTTCCACGGACAGCGGCGATCACGGGCACCGAAGCAGGTGGCCGCATGGCCAAGGTCATCAAGGAGCGGCCCGAGCGAGCCGGGCCCTTTCGGATTGAAGGAGACGCTCCACTGGGCGCCGGCGGGTTCGGCGCGGTCTGGCTGGGGATTCGTGATGATGGCGCCTTCACGCAGAAGGTGGCTGTCAAGGTGCTGTCAAGGGACTCGACGAACGACCAGCTGGTCGCTCGATTCGAACTCGAACGCCAGGTCATGGCGTCGATCGAACATCCGAACATTGCCCGGATCATCGACGGAGGAACACTTGATGACGGCCGGCCGTGGCTGGCAATGGAGTTCATCGAGAACGGCACATCCATCACCAGTTGGTGTGACCGCCGCAAGTTGAGCATCACGGATCGACTGAAGTTGTTTCAGAAGGTGTGTGATGCCATAGAGCACGTGCACCGGAACGGGTTCATTCACCGAGATATCAAGCCTGACAATGTGCTGGTCGCGGCTAACGGTGAGCCCAAGGTGCTCGATTTCGGGATTGCCCGAATTGTCAATGTCGAGTCCAGCGCCTTCGGACAGCGCATCTCAGAAACCGGATTCACGGCGATGACGCCGGTGTATGCAAGCCCGGAACAGATTCGTTGCGAGCCCATCACCACTGTCAGCGATGTGTACGCCTTGGGCATCCTGCTCTATGAGATGCTCTCAGGGCATCTTCCCTTCGAGCAAGTGATGGCCAACAGGGGCAATCTGTTCATGGCCAAGGAAGAGTCAACGCCTGAGGCGCCCAGTTCCGTGGTCTCGCTCACGGCGCCCGAGACGACACCGATGTCCGAGATCCGCCGCCCTGATCGAGTCACCCGTACACGATCCACAACAACAGGGCGACTTCGCAAGCGGCTCGTTGGCGATCTGGATTGCATCACGCTCAAAGCACTCGCCACAGAGCCGGAAGATCGGTATGCATCGGCCGCTGAGCTAAGCCGTGACATCAATAATCACTTTGAGGGCTTCCCTATCGAAGCAGCCCCCTTCCGCGCCGGATACAGATTCGGAAAGTGGCTCAATCGCAATCGGACACTTGTTGCGCTTGCAGCAACTGTCGCGATAGCCCTCACGCTGGCAGGCATCGCTCTTGCTTTCGTGGCGGCCGCAGATGCCCAGCGAGCCAGAGCCGAAACCGCCGAAGCGATCACGCAGGTCGAGTCGGAGCGCCGGGCAGCAGCTGAACAGCGAGAAGCCGCACTGCACGACCTCGAGCAGGAACTCGCGGAGATGGCCAGCGCCAACGTGATTGGCGCCTTACGTGAGGCGGGCCGGATTGATGGTGCCCAGCGAATTCTGGAATCCACCCTCACCCGAATCGTGGCGCTGCGGCAGTCTGCCCCTGACAACTTCGCCTTGCAGGTCATGGAAGCTCGCGTTCGGCAGGAGATGGCCCGCACATTCTTCAGCCGTCGCAACCCCAGCCTCGAAGACCCAGAGGGATTCCTCCAGCACTGGACCAGATCGTCGGCCCTTGCTGATGCGCTCCTTCAAGAGGACGCTTCCAATGCCGACGCCCTGTTGATCGCCGCCCGGCTGATGCGTGACCGCGGTGATCTCGACTTCTACGCAGACCCACCGCGCCTTGATGAAGCGCAGCAGCGCTATGAGCTGGGGATGACGCATCTGGTTGCGCTCAAGGGCGTCGAAGGTGACCCATTCACCATCAAGTCTGAAGAGTCGATGTTGTTGACCAAACTTGGCGACATCGCTCAGCAGCAAGGGCGTGATGAAGAGGCATCCCAGTTTCGGCGTGATGTGCTGGCCCTTGAGCGAGCACTTCGCGACGAACACGATGCACCCGAGACGAGGCGAAATCTCGCCATCGCTCTCGGGCGTGTCGCCAGCGACGCGTTGAGACGCGAACGACCGGGCGAGGCCAGAGACTACTTCGAACGCTCATTCGAACTGCGACAGCGGATCGCCGACGAACTGCCTCAGGAGCGGCGTGCCATGCGCGATCTTGCCAACGGCCACGAGTGGATGGGGCAGATGTTGCGAGATCGCGATCCCGATCGCGCCCGAGCCCACTACGCTCAATACTTTGACCTTATTCGAACGCTGGCATGGATGCAGCCAATGGATGAGCGTGCGTTCAAGGATGCCGTCACCGCCCACGGTCGCCTGCTTCGGCTGTACCAACTACACCCGGAGAAAGACACCGCGGACTACCGCCGCGCGCTTTTGGACTACCGCCAGCAGTTGTTCCTGCCTCGGTTGGCCTGTCTGCCCGATGATCGGGCCCGATGGATGGTGCTGCGTAACACATGGCTATTGGCGCAAGTAGCGCAAGACACAGCCCAACTGGACATGATCTTGGCACAAGCATCCAATGTGCTAGAGACACTCAGAAGCAGCCCCCTCGACGATCCAACTCAGATCCGGGATCTGGTCAGAGTGCATCTGGCGCTGGCCCGACATGCTGCCCCCCTGCAACAAGAATCCCACCTGAGAGCCGCTCAAGCTGCACTGGACAGTTCTCCAGACCGCCTGAAAGGGCATCGCTTGGTCAAACCTCTTCAGGGCGAGATCGACGCCCTGTCTGAATAGGGGTGAAAACCCCCCACGGTCCCATTTTTTTCTTCAACTTCGGCGGACCCTCCGGCATACTCAATTGTGATTGCGCAGGCTGCATTGACCATTGTGCCTGCAAGGGAGGAAGAGATGACTTCGACGCTCACCATCTGGGTGGTTTCGTTTGCTGGAATGTTGACTACAGCAGCAACAGCTGGCAGTGGAGTGCCATCGAATCCCTTGGACAATCCACCGGGGTACACCGACTCTGGACATCTTGGAGCTTCGCTCGCAGTTTCCGGGCAGTGGGCGGTTGCAGGCGCCCCTATTAATAACAACGGTGACGGTAGTGTCTTCCTCTGGCAGCGAGACTCATCGTTCGCTTCCCAGTGGGCTTACCACAGTGAATTGTCGAACCTAGGAGGAGATGGGGGGATGTTCGGCACGTCCGTCGACATCGATGGAGACTGGATCGCCGTCGGCACGCCGGACTACATCGATCCCGATCAAGGTCGAACCGGCGCTGTGATGATGTACGAGTTGCAGGACGACAACACCTGGACGCGGCAACAAACACTTCAACCTAAATTTTCAAGCCTCCACATTGGTGAGTTCGGAAGTGATGTGTCATTGCACCTGCCGTGGCTCGTCGTGGGTATTCCCAACGCAGACTTTCCCGGTGCAACTGAGGGTGGCTGTGCGGCGCTGTTTCGGTGGAATGGCTCTGAGTGGGCCAATGTGAACTACATCATTCCCCCTTGGGATCTCACCCCAGGCGCCCAGTTTGGGCACTCCGTTGCAGTGACCGAAGGTGCCATAGCGATCGGCGCCCCCTACCAGAACACTACTGCCGGCGATCCCAATGGTGGCCAGGTCTTCCTCTTGGACCAAGACGGTTGGTATGTGGACGATTATCAGAGCACGACTTCCAGCGGCTACTTAGGCATCTCGCTCGATGCTGACGGTGGGTGGATTGCGGCAGGGCACCCGGGCGACAACGCCGTAGAGCTCTTCCGCGACAGTTCCTATGAAGACTCACTCGTGGCCGGCGGTGTCACAAACACCGGCTGGTCAGTGGCCATCAGCGCCTCCGACTCGGGAACGCCCATGAATGTCGCCGGTTCCTCTCCAAGCAATAGTGACATCACCAGCGGGGGGCATGTCCGCGTCTGGACTAGGAACGAAGCCGACGCGACTTGGGACGATCAGTGGCTTGTTCCTCTGCAGGAAACACCGGTTCTGTTCGGAACGGCTGTCGCACTTCATAAGGCATCAATCTTGGCGGGCGATCCCTACACGGGCGACTACAGCCAGGGTACTGCTTGGGCAAGCATGCTCAACAGCACGTCGTGGATCGGCCCCTCGGGAGGCAACTGGACCACGACGACGAACTGGACTACAGGCGTTCCTGCACCAGGCGTGAGCGCGATGCTCGCAGTCGGGGAGGGTCCCGAAGTTCAGATCGTCGTGGACGACTCGCCTCAGTTCGACGCCATCCGGGCTGGCACCGGAACAGTTGTGTTGTCAATGGACGGGATGGGTATGCAACTCGACGGCGATGGTGTCTCGGCGATGACTGTCGGGCCCCCGGAAGGCTCGGGCTCGACAGAGCTCCAATTCGTCGGCGGAGTAATCGATGCCCTTTCGTCGATTCACATCGGCACGGGTGATGCGCCGGCCACGATGCTCCTTGACGGCAGTTACATGGCCGTAGACGGCGATGTGGAACTCGGTGAAGCTGGAACCTATTCCGCCCGGCTGGACGGCTCCTCACAATTGTTCAGTTCTGGAACCGCAACCATGTCCGGCGGCCTGACGCTGCTTCCTACTGTTGACTTCTCGCCAATTGAGGGAGAGAGTTTTATGGTGGTCGATGCGGCCGCAATTCCGGATCCGTTCGCCATGGCTGTCGTACCTTCTGTTCCGGACCACCGACTAGTTATCGACTACTCCAGTGGCACGAGCGTCGAGGCGATCGTAGAGCTCTATGAAGACGCAGCGGTGCCGACGGAAGGTGGAGGCGACTCAACTTCGGTACCTCCAAACGATATTCACGCTGCTGACCTCACCGGCAATGGACGAGCTGAGTTGATCTTGAGCCTCCCAGCGGCGCCTGGTGGTGCCGGGTTTGTCCGCATAGTCGAGTTCAATGATGCCGGCGCGGTGGTCTCAACAACCGACATCGGCACGAGCGGTGCCTCGCCCAATGCACTTGACACAGCTGATCTCACCAATGATGGGCTGCCTGAGATTCTCGTGACCGAAGGCGCAGAGACTTTGGGCATGATCACCAACTCAGATGGTGACACGAACAACATGCAGTATCAGACCGTGTACACATGGGCCGGCGCTGATCTCACCGATGTGGTGGCGATTGACTGGGACGGTACAGCCTCGCTTGTAAGCGGGGGACCCGGTGCCGTCGTTATCAGTGCTACCGGTTCCATCAGGGCCATGAAGAACGACGGGGCGGGCGGACTTTCACCCCGACCAGACGTCCCTATCGGCGAAGATCCTGACGATGGTGATCCGGCCAACACCGAAGAGCCCAAGAAGGGGCTGGTGGGCGTCGGTGACGCCGAAGAGCTCATCGTGACAGTCCGTGGCTCGCAAGAGATCGTGGTATTGGGCACTTTGGACGGGTTCAACCTCGAAGTGCAACAGCGTCACAATATCGGCTGTCGACCCTCCGGCTTAACCGTGGGTGACTTTAACAACGACACATGGGATGACGTGCTTGTAACGGGTGAGAGTGGCGGCGCGCTGCGACTGTTGTTGGGCACCGAGTCCTCAGGTCTATCCGATGCAATCGCACTGCCTGTGATCCCGGCTGCACTCGATGCTGTTGCAATCGACGCTAATGACGATGGATTGCTCGATGTGGCCGTCGTAGTTGATGACGGCCTCAACACGGGCATCGGCCTGCTCCGAAACGACATGGATGTCGATGGCAATCTCGTCTTCACCTGGCGAACGCCTGACGAGATGGGCCTTCTAGGCGTCACGCAGATTGGCAGCGGGGATCTCGATGGAAATGGTGTCAATGACCTTGTCACGGGCGGAGCCGGGACCGCGGGTTTGCGAAATCTGGGATGCCCTCCCGGTGAGATCCTCGACTGCTTCGGCAATTGTGCCCCAGAGGATTGGCTTGGTGACGGCGTATGTGATGATGGCAAATATGAGTGGAACGGCGTCCCGATCTACTTCAATTGCAGCGAGTTCAATTGCGACGACGGGGACTGTCTTGACTGTGTTGACACAGGCGCGTGCTGCTTCCTCTCAGGTGCGTGCATCGACGACCTGCCGGCGGACCTTTGCATGATGAAAGGTGGAACATGGGCTGGCGAGGGCACCTTCTGCAATGACGTGGACTGCAACAAAGTTACATCAGGGGCCTGCTGCGTCGACGAATCGACCTGCACCGAGACTGACAGCCTAACTTGCAATGATATAGGTGGATCGTTCAATGGCGGACTTACGTGCGCCGAGGTTGACTGCTCTGGCGGTGGAGGCGGTGTTGATGGTGGTGCCTGCTGTGTCGACGATCTGTGCAGTCAGGTCGACTCGATGGAAGACTGCTCCGGGACCTACTATGAAGGCGAACCCTGCGGGCTGCTCACCTGCACCATGACAGGCATGGGCGCGGTGGGCATCTTCTTCGATCCCTCAGCCGACCCCGGTGGACCATGCCCGGGCGACTTCGACGAGAACGGCGACATCAATGTTGACGACCTACTCAGCCTCATCGGAGACTGGGGTGGATCCGCATCAGATCTCAACGATGACGGCACCGTCAACATCGACGATCTCCTGATTCTGCTGGCCGCTTGGGGCCCTTGCGACTGATCAGGCCCCCCGGTCAGATTTTTTCATAACTCGGCGCGCGCCGCCTTGGTTGGCGTCTCTCTGTGTTGGTGGCAGGGCATGGCCACCCAACTCCTGAGAGGACGCCTAGTGTGCAGGCGTCCACAAGACTGGCACGCACCCCGGTGGACGGGCATCCACCGGGGTGCCGTCTTGTCCAAAGGGGGTGATCAGATGCTCCAGGTCTCGCCGGCCCGCGTCACCGGCCTGTACAGCGTGTCTCGTTCCACCGGCTCCAGTCCGGCCTCACGAATCGCCCGGTGCAGGCCCACTACGGAAGTTTCCTGATGCGTGCCCGCCCCTTCGACCTTGGTGATGTCGTACCAGACCACCGTGCCGTCGATGTCGTCAGCACCCGCGCTCTGGAGCATGATCTGTGCCATGGGCAAGGTCTGCATGATCCAAAACGCTTTGACATGCGGCACGTTGTCGAACATCAATCGGGCGACAGCGATCGTCCGGAGGTTCTCGATGCCGGTGGGGCCGTGCAATGCCTCCAACTGCGAGTCATCGGGCACGAAGGGAAGTGGAATAGCGCACTGATACCAGCCCGTGTCACATGTCTCCGAGGTGGGCAGTCGCCTCTGAGGGTACATCTCATCGGGGCCGGTCAGAACCACCGCTGGACTGGTTGAGCCATCATGGCGATCTGCATCAGGTGTGTTGATGTCGCTTGCGTTGGCCCACTGCAGCAATGTGTCATCTTGCTGCTGGCGCAGCAGCATGAAGTGATTGACGCGCTCCGCAGGCGATTCCACATGGCCATAGAGCATGGTGGCATTGGTGTGCAGCCCTAGTTCATGGGCCGCCTGATGAACATCCATCCACGCACCGTGCCGAATCTTGCCCTTGAAAGCCTCATCGTGCACACGGTCATCGAACACTTCGGCGCCGCCACCGGGCAGTGACCCGAGCCCGGCATCACGGAGATCGCTCAGCACGGCCCGAATTCCGTCGATGCCATCACGGCCTCGCCCCGAGATGCGGGCAAGGTGCACGATCTCAACTGCAGTGAATGCCTTCAGGTGCAGACGAGGCGCTTCTTCACGAATGGCGCGAAGCATGTCGGTGTAGTAGTCAAACTTCAGCCAGGGGTGCAGCCCACCAACAATGTGCATCTCCGTGGCGCCAGATGCCACGGCCTGCCGAGCTTCCTCGCGGATCTCATCTGTCGTGCGTTCATATGCCCCGTCGTCGCCTTTCTTGCGATGAAAGGCGCAGAAGGTGCACGACAGCGCACAGATGTTCGAGTAGTTCAGGTGTCGATTGACGTTGTAGTAGGCCCGGTCACCGTGCATACGACGCCTGACCAGATCCGCCATGGCGCACACGGACCAGATGTCTTCGGTGGCGAAAAGTGCCTCACCATCGGCGCGATCAAGCCGCACGCCCGCCTCCACCTTCTCACGGATTGAGGCCAGTGAGGGGTCGCATGGCGCAGCAGTCGTGTCACACCTGATCATCCCGCCGATTGTAGACCACGCGACTCTTATCGGACGAGTTCGGATCGTGCGGCATGAATCCCGCGGTACATGGTCGATGTGCGCCTTTGGCCGAATGCAACTCAGGAACGGGTCGATCCTCCTCAACAGCCCCCATGTACCGCCAGCAAGACAACCTGACGCCCATGCGACGTGCTGCAATGGCCTTTCCAGCCCAGCAGTCTCGGCAGGCATCGGATGATTGGCGGCGGATGACAGGTCGCAGGCTGGATGAGGATCGCCGGATCGACGCGCTCGCCCGACGGCTGAACTGTCTGGGCTATTTCGACGAGACGCCCGGCCCCCGCGCAGCCTGACGTGGGCTGAAACCTGAATGCTCCCAAACGCGAACCGGCGGCAAGCCCGCGCATATGGCTGAGTGAGCCCGGTGGTCTCCACTTCTTCTGTGCCTCTATCGGGTTCACACTTGCGAGTGATGGCAACCTCTGCCACCGTTCAGGCATGACATTTGGAGTCGCGATCCTGGTTGGCGGCGCCTCGAGGCGCATGGGAACACCCAAGCAACACGCGAAGTTGCCCGATGGCACCTCGCTTGGCCAGAGAGTGATGCAGCTGGCAACTGGCGTCTCCGATCTCGTGGTTGCATGCGGGCCCGCTGGCGCACTCACCGGCGTTGAGGCGCTCCCAGATCTAGCGGTGCATGCAGGGTTGGGACCGCTGGCCGGAATTGAGACGGTGCTCATGAGCAACAGAGCAGATCGCTGGCTCGTTCTTCCCTGCGACATGCCCTGGCTCCAACAGTCGCAGTTGGCGTCCATGCGTGATTACGAATCTGAAGGGTGCGTCATGCTTGAGGGCTGCGGGCCACTGCCGCTACGGATCGACACGTCTGCACTTGGGCAGGTTCAGGAGGCTCTTGAACAGCGTCGCCTTGCTCTAAAGCACCTTCCGTGCGTACGCGCCGCCGCCTGTTTGCCGGTGCCCGATGCCAGCACGATTCGCGATGCTGATCGCCCGGGCGACCTCATGGGTCGATCGTCGCGACCACGCCCTTGAACGCCGGCGTTCGACTCAGTGGATCACTCGTTCGCGGAACCAGCACATTGGCCTCGGGGTAGTACATGGCGGCGTTACCCGGCGGCAAATCGTATCTCCGAGCCACTACGGTCAACTCGCCGGTTTGGGTGCGCACCGTCACCTGCTGGTCTTCTGCAATCTCCATCTGCCGCATGTCGTCTGCGTTGAGCAAGATGACGTCTCGCCGCTCCTGCCCTCGATAAAAGTCGTGCGTCTCGTAGACCACGGTGTTGAACTGGCCTTCGCTGCGAATCGTTGCGATGCGCACCTGCCGCTCTCCCAGAGGCGTGGGCTCCGCCGCCTCGACCGGATGCACCCTGCACCGCCCGGACGCCGTGGGAAACTTCTCATCGTGAAAGGTGCGATGCTCAATCTGAAACTCAGCCCGCGACGCCCCGATGTTCGACACCGGCTCGTACCCTGGCACGACAGAACCCAGCAGCGTTCGAATCTCATCGTGGTCGCCCAGCACGTCCCAGTTGATCGGCGCCGTTTCACCCATCAGCCTTGACCCCAAGCTGGCGATGATCTCGGTTTCAGCCCGTGGGCCATCATGCCTTGGCTTGCCACCGTCACTCAGTCGCACGTAATTGAACATGCTCTCCTGTGTGGTCGACTGTGGCTCTTCATCACGAGCGAGCACCGGGAACACAATCATCTCCCGTCCGCGCCCCCACGCATGCCCCGTGTTGAATGTGGTGGACAACTGGATGACAGTCCCAATGCGTTGCAGCGCCTCGGCCGCAAAAGTCGCATCGGGATTTGACCCATGCAGATTGCCGCCCAACAGAACAGCAACATCCATCTCGCCGCGATGTGCCGCCTCCATGCACCCCATCGTGTCGAGGCCCTTGGATTGGGGCAACTCGATGCCTGTTGACGTCTGCAGTGCCTCAAAGAAGGCGTCCTTGAGTTTGGGCACAACGCCCACACTCCCAATCCCCTGAACATTGCTGTGCCCGCGAAGTGGAAGGAGCCCCGCGCCCTTGCGGCCAAGCATGCCCCGTGCGATGGCAGCATTTGCGATCAAACGCACTGTGTCTACCCCGTGTGCGTGATGCGTCACACCCATCGCCCAGGCGAAGATGGTGCCCTTGCTGGCGGCATACAGCTGCGCCAGTTGCTCGATCGTCTCTCGATCAACGCCTGATCGCTCGATCGTGTCCCAACTGGTCGCCCTGACAACTTCTTCGAATTCGTCCCACCCTTCGGTGGCTCGGTCGATGAAAGCACGGTCGATCGCACCTTGTTCGATCACAGCCTTGACCAAACCGGTCAACATCAAAGCGTCGCCACCGAGCGAAGGCTGAATGTAGAGATCCGCAATCCGGGTCGCCCGCAACATGCTGCGCACGTCGCTTGGCACCTTGAACCGCTCCAGGCCACGTTCCCGCAGCGTATTGACAACCACAACCTTGCCGCCGTTGCGCTTCACCTGCATGAGGTGCTTCATGAACCGGGGGTGATTCGATGCGGGATTCGCCCCGATCAACACGACAAGATCGCACGCATCAAGATCTGGCAAATCAACCGTCGCCGTTCCCGAGCCCGTGACACTGGCGAGCCCCACGCCTGACGCCTGATGGCAGTAGTAGGAGCAGTTGTTGATGTTGTTGGTGCCCAGCATGCGGGCCATCAACTGCAACAGGAAGCCTGCTTCGTTCGAGGATCGGCCACTGAAGTAGTAGAAACTTCGCTCGGGGCTGGTTCGATCAATCGCCGCCACGGCCTTGTCGATCGCTTCATCCCATGACACAGGACGCAACTTGTCATTCAGCCCGCCGGCATACAGCGGCGTGGTGATTCGACCAAGATGTTCCAACTCACGAGGCGTGAGCCCTTGCATCCGCTCAAATGTCAACTGAGCGAGGACGTCTTCAGGCACTGCTCCCTGCAGATCCGCCGCCATGGCCTGCACCGACTTCTTGCAGACCTCTGGAAACTGGCCTGCCTCATCAACCATGCCCCCACGCTGACCACCCATGCCCAGCGCGCAGGTCTTGCAGGCGTTACGGCTGCGCAGCGCCTTCCACATGCGGCGCAATCCACCGGCAGCACGCGCTTGTTTGAGCGTGTAAAAGATGGCCGGCCAGCCACCACCGTGTGCAGGAATCTTCCGGCGTGCCATATGGCCGCACAGTACAGATGCGGCGAGATGAAAAAAACCGACGGCCGACTCGCGTCGGCCGCCGTGTTGATTCATGCGAAAGGGAGTACGACCAGTCGTCCGCTCCCGTCGGTGGACGGTTCAGTGGTGTACGTCCTGCATGTCTTCACGAATTTGGATCACGGATCACCTCCTCGGCATCAGGCCCCTTCCAGTTCAGCCGTCGCTGCTCGTGACGCAGCCGCCAAACTCCTTTCCCTTCGGCGTCCCGAAGGCTCGACCGCCGGCCATTGGGGCCAGACGATGGTGGGGGGCGGCGAATGCCACAGGGCCTGTTGCAGACAAGCGCCGCTCGGCCCCACCACTGCAAAGTGCATCGGACGAGTCGATCGAGGCGGTCCAGAAAATGATCAGTGTTTCAGGTCTGCAACACGCCGGTGCGATACTCGCCTTCGATCGGGAAGGTCGACGCGATCTGTAGTGCGTCCATGAGTTCGTCGCGGGTGCGGTGCGGTTCGATCAGGCGATCCACCCAACCACGGGCGGCACCGTATCGAATGTCCTGCTGCTCGCTGTACGACGCCGTGATCGCCTGCAGTAGCGCATCTCGCTCTTCTTCGTCGATCTCTTCGCCCCGCCTCTTGCGCGCTGCCAAGTCGATCTGCAGCAGCGTGTTGGCAGCCGATGCCGCCCCCATCACGGCGCAGCGGCTCCCAGGCCAAGCCAGCGTCAGGAACGGATCGAATGCCCGTCCGCACATGGCGTAGTTGCCCGCCCCGTATGAACCGCCTGTGATCAGTGAGATCTTCGGCACGATGCAGTTGCTCATGGCGTTCACCATCTTTGCGCCACTGCGAATGATGCCTTCCTGCTCAGAGTCGCGCCCCACCATGAAGCCGGTCGTGTCGTGCACGAACACAATGGGAATGCGCTTCTGGTTGCAGTCCATGATGAATCGAGCCGCCTTGTCGGCGCTTTCGACGTAGATCACCGCCGGCATGTTTGCGCTCTTCGACGGCCCGGCCTTACCACCAGGCATGACGCGTTGTGTCATCTCTCGCTGATTGGCGACGATTCCACAGGGCCGCCCGCCGATGCGGGCATACCCACACACGATCGAACCGCCGAATTCCGCCCGGTACTCGTTCCAAGATCCACCATCGACAACGCACTTCAAGAGCTCGTTGACGTCGTACTGCTTGGCGGGATCATGCGAGAAGACCTCATAGATGTCACTGATGCCCCTGTCTGGTGGGGCGGACTCAACCGGCGGCCCTTGCACCGGCTCGGTGCGCATGTCTGAGAGCACCAGGTCGCGCAGACGCTTGAGGCAGTGCTCGTCATCAGGCTCCCTGAAGTCCACCGTGCCCGAGACGGAGGCGTGCATCTGGGCTCCACCAAGCGACTCACTGTCAACATCCTGACCGATGGCCGCCTTGACCAACGCCGGGCCAGCCAGATACAGGCCACTGCCTTCGGTCATCAACAGCGTGTCGCAGAGCACCGGCAGGTATCCACCACCGGCGACGCAGTTACCCATGATCGCCGCCATCTGGGGGATGCCATCGGCACTGATGACGGCGTTGTTGCGGAAGATCCGACCGAAGTCGTCGGTGTCGGGAAACACATCCTCCTGCAGTGGCAGAAAGACTCCAGCTGAATCGACCAGGTACAGCAAGGGAAGCCGTGCTCGGCGAGCGATTTCCTGCGCCCGGATGATCTTCTTGCAGGTCATCGGAAAGAACGCGCCGGCCTTCACCGTCGCGTCGTTGGCGATCACCATGCAGACTCGCCCCTGCACCACAGTGATCGCGGTCACGACACCTGCGCCAGGAGCACCGCCCCACTCTTCGTACATGCCCCATGCGGCAAACAAGCCCAGTTCGAACAGCCAAGTGTCGGCGTCCTTGAGCCGATCGATGCGTTCGCGAGCGGTCAGGCGACCGTTTCGGTGCTGTCGCTCGATTCCACGCTCACCGCCACCGAGGCGAATGGTCTCGGCCTGTTCAATGAATTCGGTGGTAGCCCTCTGAAGATCGCTCATCAGGCCTGTGATTCTACCGCTCGCATGGCCAGTTCCGCCCTGGCACACAGAATGTCCGCAAGGCGGGCCTTGACCGCATCGAAGTTCGGTGGATCGCCCAACTCCTGCGCCATGCTCGTGACGGCTCGACCATGCAGCCCACAAGGCACGATGACCTCGAAAGCCTCGAGATCCGGGGCCACGTTCAAGGCCAGTCCATGCATCGACACCCACCTCGACACACGCACGCCCATGGCGGCGATCTTGCGAGCCCCCGATCCGTGAGGCACCCAGACACCGGTGGCCGATTCGTCTCGTTGCCCCGTGATGCCAAACTCGCCAAGCAGTTCGATGACCGTGCCTTCCAGCCATCGCATGTACTCGTGCAATCGCAGCCCGAGCCGATTCAGATCGAGAATGGGGTAGGCCACCAGCTGGCCCGGACCATGCCAGGTGACATCGCCGCCCCGATCAGTCTGTTCCAACTCGATGCCACGGGCGGCGAGGGCCTCGGCATCCAGCAGCACATGGCCCGCCGCCTCAGGCCGACGGGTCACCGTGACCACTGGGGGATCGTGCTCAACCAGCAGGAGCACCTGCCGACCCCCGGCACCGCGGTCCGCGATGACCTCCTGCTGCAGGTCACGCTGCAATTGGAGCGCATCGGCCCATCGCATGGCGCCCAGATCCCTGACTTCAATGGTCGTGCTCGAGGGTTCCAAGACCGTCGATGATAGGATCCGCGACCGATGGCGGACATCCACGACACCGCGATCCTCACCGGCGACGTCCAACTCGCAGACGACGTGGTTGTCGGCCCCGGCTGCATCTTCGACGGCACCGTCGGCCCCGTCGTGGTGGGCGGAGGCTGCCGCTTTGTGGCCCGCACCTACGTCACCGGACCGACCACCATCGGCACCGGCAACACGATCTGGCCTGGCGCGAGCCTCGGCACACCCCCTCAAGATGTCAACTACGACCCTTTCAAAGCGGGGTCCGGTCTCATCATCGGCAACGACAACGTCTTTCGCGAGTGCGCCACCGTGCACCGTGGCAAGACCGAAGCGCCCACCCGCATCGGTGACGGCAACTACTTCATGACCAGCGCCCATGTCGGGCACGACAGCCAGGTGGGCAATGGCGTTGTCATGGCCACAGGGGCAATGCTGGGCGGGCACACGATCATCGAAGACAAGGTGATTCTGGGCGGGGCCTCGACGATTCACCAGTTCGTGCGCATCAGTCGAGGCTGCATGGTTGCCGGCCTGTCTGGCAGCACCTGTGATGTACCACCCTGGTGCATGGTGACGAGCGTCAACCGCATCACCACCCAGAATGTGGTGGGCCTTCGTCGCAGCGAATTGTCTGAAGATGAAGTCAAGTCGCACCGCGATGTCTTCAAGATCATGTACCGAAGTTCCAAGACGGTGCCGGACATCAAGGCCACACTGCAAGCCATGGCCGACGAAGGCGATGGTGTCGCCGGTGAGTACGTCGCCTTCTTCAATGCAAGTACGAGGCCCCTGTGCCCCGGCCCCAATCGAAGCGGCCCTCGCCGCTCGGGGCGCTGACATGCAGGGGTTGCAGTTGATCGTGATCGGCTCGGGATCAGCAGGCAATGCAACGCTGCTGCATCTCAACGGCGAAACGCTGCTCATCGACGCGGGCCTCTCACCACGCCGAACACACCGGGCCTGCCGTGATCTTGGATGGCCAGCCCCCTCACACATCCTGCTTACGCACCCAGACTCCGACCATCTGTACCGAACCTGGTCCACCTTCACGAATCGGGGCGACGTCACGTTGCACATGCACCAGCACCATGTTCCGTGGGCGAGGGCTGCCGGGTTTGAGATGCACGGCATCCGCACGTTCGAAGACACCTGCCAAGTCGCTGGCGTCATGGCCCAAGTGCATCTGGCGGCGCACGATGACCACGGCACCTGTGCATTCGTGATGACGGTGGATGGGGTGCGCATCGGGTGGGCGACCGATCTTGGTGCAGTACCCCAGTCGCTCCTGCAGGCCTTCGCCGATGTCGATCTACTCGCCATTGAGAGCAATTACGACCGAGCCATGCAGGAAGCCTCTGATCGGCCCGAGTTCCTGAAGGCACGAATCATGGGCGGCAATGGCCACCTCTCAAACCGACAGGCACTGGATGCCGTCTGCACGATTGCGCAGACCGCCCCCTTGGAACAGATCATCCTGCTGCACCTGTCACGCCAGTGCAATTGCCCCAACCGCATCAACGCCCTGTGGCAAGATCATGCGCCACATCTGGCTGACCGCTTGCTCGTAACTCATCAGCACGAGTGGACGCGTGTTCGCGGCCTCAGTGCTGTGGCCAACTGAGAACCACACCCGCCCCCGGCGTCATCGCGCCCACCCAGCCCTCGACTGGATCGGGCAACTCGAATCGAGCCCCGCCCAACACACGAGGGGCAAGTAGTGGCGTCGCATCCTCGGGCCCGTCCACGTCGGCGTTCAGCACCAGATCACGTGCCCAGCGGCCATCGGTATCGAGCACCCGCCACACCTGCACCCCCGCATTGAGCGGCTGCGCCCGAAGGCCCGGCACGAAATGGCTCAGCATGGGTTCTTGACGATCAACCCACCAGCCCACGGGGGTTCCCGGCAGCAAGACCGTGCCTGCCAGAGCCAGCAGCAGCGTGCCCTCATCACTGCTCGCTGGCACACCCTTGGGCAGCGCTGGTACCTGCAAGGGGCCTTCCCCCTCCCAGATCAACGTCCAACAGAACGTCAGGTGAAGATCTGACAATGCGTCTTGGGCCGCCTGCCGAGCCTCAAGCAAGACCCCCGGAACTTGACTGAACTGACCCTCAACGGCCTCATCCACCCGATGCAACATGGCTCGAGCGAGATCCAGTGCGCCCGCCCGCTCCTTCAATGGCAGACCCGGCACCTCCGGCAGCGCCTGCGAGAGCGCCTGGCACGTGATCAAGTGCGGCAATGCCTGCTGCAAGGGCCCATCATCAACCTGATCGATAGCTCGAGCCATGCGAGCCATGTCTGTCCAATGGGCCAGCAGGGCCGTCCACGTGGTGATGTGGGCCATGTGCCGGAGTTTACGTGGCCGCCCCTGCCCGGAATCCACCGAAACAGCCCCCGAAGTGACCTCAAGGGCCCCTGAGCGTGCTCTGAACCCTTCAACTCATCCCTAGGGAAGGTTCATATTGACCTCCAAATGCCCCTGATGAGCTCAGAACAGGGCTAGTTGCTGGCCCTGAGACAGTCTGATGTCCGATGTATCTCCCGCCATGGCCGTTTCTTCCGCTGCTCGATCGTCAGGTTCCATCGACTCCAATGGGTCTCTCAAGTGGGCCATTGGCCTGCTGCTGGCAGGCGCATGGATCTTCGCCGCCATTTCGATGGTCTCCTTCAACTGGGCCGACTGGCCCTCGCATGCAGTGGCCGTGCACAACACGCCGACGGCCAACCTCGGAGGGGCCATGGGCGCCCTGCTGGCCTACTGGTCGTACCACTTGGTCGGCCTTGGGGCCTGGATCGTGCTCATCGCACTGGGCGCCTGGCTGGTGCTGGAGTTCATGGGCCGCTCGCCGGGCCACTGCACGCTCCGCATGGTCGGCCTCCTGCTGGCCGCGGTGTCCTTCTCAACCCTGCACGCCCTTGTGCTACCAACGAGCCTCGGCATGGCGCCAAGCCCCGGCGGCATCGTCGGGCACGCGATCGCGGGCGCACTCGTGCCGGCCATGGGCATGTTGGGGTCCGTCATGGTGGTGCTTGCCCTGCTGCTGGCAGGGCTCACAGTGGCCGCCGACGAACTCATGCTCGCTCTTCCAGGCGCACTCTGGCGTGGTGCCAAAGCGACCGCTGCCCGCACGCCTCGGCCCAAGCGTGGGCTGCTCAAGCGTCTGTCACTGCGGCCTGAACATGCCCCCCGCACCCCTCGGAAGCCCCTCGACGTGGTTGAAGTCGATGACGAGGTCGAGCCGGAAGACGAGTGGGAAGACGAGTGGGAAGACGAGGAGGAAGAAGAGGAAGAGGATGAAGAAGCGTGGGACGAGGTGGAGGATGAGTGGGAAGAGGAGGAAGACGAAGAAGCAGCGCCTGAACCCAAGCCACGCAAGAAGTTCACCCGTGCCCAATTGCGGGAGAAGATCGCAAGTATCCCCGGCAAGTTCTTTGGGGGCGCCACTGAAGAAGCCAAGGACGAAGATCTCCAGCGCGAGACGTGGGAGGGATACGAATTCCCCACGGTTGAAGTACTCGAGTCGCCGGAAACCGACTTCTCCGAGAAGGTCGAGGAGATGGTCCGCGAGCAGGCCCAGATTCTGGAAGAGACGCTCAACACATACGACATCGAAGCAGATGTCACCGGCATTGAGTCCGGGCCAACGGTCACGCTCTACTCAGTACGGCTCGCGCCGGGCACTCGAGTGTCGCGAATCAAGAGCATTGATCAGGACATTGCCCGTGAATTGGGTGCGCAGAACATTCGCATCGTGCCCAACACCGCCGGCCGCACGAGTGTGGGCATCGAGGTACCCAACCCGACCCGCGAAAAAGTGCGCCTCAAGGAACTCATCAGTTCGGGCGCTGCCAAAGACATGGTGCTTCCCATGTTCCTGGGCAAGGACGCCAGCGGTGAGCCGCTCGTGGAAGACCTCACCCGCATGCCACACATGCTGGTATCGGGCACAACTGGGTCGGGCAAGAGTGTCTGCATCAACACAATCATCATGTCGTGGCTCTTCCTCAAGCGGCCCGATGAGGTGAAGTTGATTCTCGTCGATCCCAAGATGGTCGAACTCAAGATGTTCGCCGACATCCCGCATCTGGCCTGCCCGGTCGTGACCGAAATGAACCGCGCTGCGGCGATTCTCGAATGGGCCGTTCGGAAGATGGAAGAGCGATACGCCCTGCTGGCAGAGGCCGGCGTGCGCGACATCCGCTCCTACAACGACCTCACCAACGACGAGCGTATCGAGATCTTCGAGCCCGAAAACGATGTGGAAGAAGCACGCATTCTCGCCAAGCTGCCCTACATCGTGTTTGTCATCGATGAACTGGCCGACCTCATGATGACCAACAAGGAGGTCGAGCAGTCGATCGTCCGCATTGCCCAGAAAGCACGGGCTGTTGGCATCCACCTGATTTTGGCCACGCAGCGGCCCTCAGCGCAGGTCGTCACCGGCTTGATCAAGTCGAACATGCCCTGCCGCATGAGCTTCAAGGTGTCCAGCGGTATGGACAGCCGCATCGTGCTCGACACGAAGGGCGCCGAATTGCTGCTGGGGCACGGCGACATGATGCTCGTCACACCGCAGAAGCCCAATGTTCGACGCGCTCAAGGCACGCTCGTTGATGATCGGGAGACCCGCAGCGTCGTGCGATTCCTCAAGGATGTCGCCAAGCCCAATTTCGAACAGTCGTTGATCCGAATCAAGCAGGGCGGCGACGGTGAGATGGGCGGTAAGGCCGTCGAACGCGACCCGCTCTTCGATCAGGCAGTTGAGATCCTCATCGAGACCGGACGTGGCAGCGTCTCACTGCTGCAGCGACGCATGAGCATTGGCTATAGCCGTGCGTCACGGCTGGTGGACCAGATGGGTACGGCCGGCATTCTCAGCGATCACAAGGGGTCGGTCGCCCGCGAAGTGCTCATCACTCAAGAAGAGTGGGAAGAGATGAAGGCCATGGAGGCTGAGGGTGACGCTGGCGACCTGACCTACGAGGAAGACCCCGACGGCCTCGACGCTGTACCGGATGAGTACGAAGACGAGTACGCGGCCTGAGCGCCGCACACGGCGCAGCACAACATTGCCGCGGCATGGCAGCCATTGACGTGCGTACTTTCTGTGGCTCAGCGACTCAGACGGTCACGGGCATCAGCACGTAGGTGAAGTCGCGGCCTGCACGGATCAGGCCCGGCTTGTTCGAAGCCTTGAGTTCGAACGTGACGTCGTCTTCGTCAACCACCTTGAGGGCGTCGGCGATGTAGCTGGGGTTGAACCCGATCTCCATCGCGTCGCCCTCGTAGCCCTTGACCTCGATGGTCACCTCGGCCTCGCCCATCTCGGGGGCGTGGCTCTTGAGGGTGAGCGTCTGTGAGTCGAAGTGCATCCGAACACTGCGAGACTCCTCCGTCGTCAACAGAGAGGCGCGGCGGATGGCGCTTCGGAGCACCTCGCGATCGCAGACCAGTTTCTTGTCCTGCTCCTTGGGGATGACATCCTCAAAGGGCGGGAAGCGGCCTTCCACCAGCGAACTCACCAGCGTGGCGGGAGCGGCCGGGCAATCAAAGTGGAATGCGATTCGGCTGTCGCCAACTGAAATGCGGACGGTCACAGACGGATCACGCGTCAGTTTTCGCAGCAGCCCGAGGGCCTTGGCCGGAATGATGCAACTCTTTTCGCCAGCGGCGCCGTCGCAATCGGCCACGGCAAGTGCCAGACGGCGTCCATCGGTTGCCACCATGCGAAGCCGCTTGCCTTCTCGGTGATACAGCACGCCGTTGATGGCGTACCGGGTGTGTTCGGCGGCAGCGGCGAACAGGCTGCGGGCCACGGTCGAGGCAAGTGTGCCCGACGCCATGGAGCAATCGACCGCGTCGTCGTCGAACTGGGCCTCCGGCGGGGCCTCCTTGGGATCAAAGCCGAACACCTTGAATCTGGCGTCGTCACCTCGAATGTGCAGGGCGTGGCCCTCAGCCTCAAGCGTGACGGTCGGGTCCGTGCACTCACGCACGATCTGGGTGAGCTTGTCGGCGGGCACCAGTACCTCGCCCTGGGCATCCACCTCGACTCGGTCCAAATCAAGCACCATGGCCGTTTCGCCGTCGGTCGCGGCCAGCCGAAGCCGCCCGTCACCGGCCGACAACTTGACGCAGGTCAGCACAGGAGAGGGGGTCCGAGACGCCACAACGCTGCCTGCGGTATTCAGGGCCTCGGCCAATGCGGCCTGATCGCAGATCACCTTCAACGCCATGGACTCAACCTCCGTCTCCTAGGGTCGTCTGAGTGTACCATCGTCATCTTGTGCATCTGTCGGGGCTGCCCCCCGCTCGCCATCACCGCCGAATCGGGCCTCAGGCCCGGGAGAATGCCCTTCGATGTCCTTTGAAGCCGCCGTCCACGCCAAGGCCATCCGTCTCAACACCCTCTCACTCCAGATGACCGCAGATGCGGGGAGCGGTCACCCTACGACCTGCATGAGTCTGGGGCACATCACCACCGTGCTGATGTACCACGCCATGCGATGGGTTCCCGAAGATCCCGGGCTGAACACGGCCGATCGGCTCGTGTTGTCTGAAGGGCATGCCGTTCCAATTGTGTACGCGGCATTCATCGATCTGGGCGCCATGGTTGGCAAACCTGGTGAGATGCGACCGGCAACGCTCGAAGACGTAGACGGCTTCCGCGCTACAGATTCACCTCTCGATGGGCACCCCAATCCCCGAGAAGGCTTCGAGTTCTTCGACGCCGCGACCGGTTCATTGGGGCAAGGGCTCTCCGTTGCGGTGGGCCTCGGCCTTGCCGCCAAGGGCGACGAGATCGATCAGCGCATCTTCTGCGTCATCGGCGATGGAGAGTCGCGTGAAGGTCAGATCTGGGAAGCCGTAGACAGCCTCGTCGAATTGAATGTCTGCAACGTGCTGCCGATCTTCAACTGCAACGGTCTTGGGCAGGCTGCCGCAGTGAGCGACCAGCAGTCTCCCGAGCGCATTGCCGCCAAACTTGAAGCCTACGGTGTGCGACCTGTCGTGATCGACGGGCACGATCCCGCTGCCATCGCTGAGGCAATCTCGCAATTCACCGACGGGTGCGATACACCCATGGCCATCGTCGCCCGCACCGTGAAGGGTTGGGGCGTCAAGTCGATGCAGGGTGCTGGCTGGCACGGAAAGCCCGCCACCGGCGACAAGCTCGAAGCCGCGCTGCAGGAACTGGCCGCAACAGGCGCCGGCCTGACATCATCACTGGCCGGTAGTGAGTTGGCGATCTATCCACCAACAACCACACAGCGACCTGAGCCGGCCGTGTCGGATGTTCCGACGTTCCGTGAGGCAATGGCTGCCATTGACCAGGCAACCGTGCTGCAAGTGGGGCGTCTGGCAACTCGCAAGGCGTTTGGCGTTGCACTGCGAACGCTGGGCCGACACGACGGACGGGTTTGGACGGTAGACGCCGATGTGCAGAACTCGACGTTCACCGACGCATTTGCCACGAGCAGCGACACGGCTGATCGATTCGTTGAATGCAAGATCGCCGAGCAGAACATGTTCTCGCTCGGGGCTGGAATATCCGCCGCTGGCAAGAACGTCTTTGCCGCCTCATTTGGCAAGTTCATTACTCGCGGGTACGACCAGATCGAGATGGCCATGAACTCGGGCGCTAATCTGAAGATCGTCGGTTCGCACTGTGGAATCTCACTGGCCGCCGATGGCCCCAGTCAGATGGCGCTGCCCGACGTGGCATGGTTCCGCTCACTGGGTTCAACTCGCGACCACAACGGAAACCCTGGTTGCTGGGTGCTTCAGCCCGCCGACGCATGGGCTGCCTACGGACTGACCATGGAGATGGGCGACTACGAAGGCATGTGCTACATGCGTGTGTTCCGCCCCGAAGTTGAGTTCCTCTACGACGAGAACACCACGTTCGAGTTCGGTGGCATGGAGATGCTCACCGAAGGCCGTGATCTTCTGATCGTGTCAGCCGGATACATGCTGCACGAGTGCAACAAGGCCCTCGACTCGCTCGATCGGATGGGCATCGACGCTTCACTGCTCGATCTCTACTCGCTTCCCTTCGACGAAGACCGCCTGCTGGACTACGCCAATGACAATGGTGGAAACGTGCTGGTGGTGGAAGACAACTACGGCGGCGGCCTGTTCTCGGCCGTATCCGAGGCCTGCGTCAAGGCGGGTGACGCCTTCACGATCGAGCCCATGCACGTGACGCGCATTCCCAAGTCGTCTCGCAATGCCGACTCGGTGCTGGAACAGTGCGGCATGGACCACGCCTCGATCAGCGCCCGCGCAGCATCCATGTTGGGCATCGCGGCGCATGCCCACTGAGCTGACACGGGTCGCGATCATCTCTCTGCTGCTGGGCGCATGTGCTGCGCCACAGGAGGCGCCACCTCAGCCGACGGGGCCTTCCGAGGCCGAACTGGCCGAGCGAGCGATCCGTATGCACGACGCCTCCAGCTCGCTGGAGCGTGGCGAGTATCAGGAAGCGGTCGTGCTCTTTCAAGAAGTGCTCGATGTCGAGCCAGAGTCGGTCCCGGCGTGGATCGGCTTGGGCGATGCCCATGCAGGACTGGAGGAGTGGATTGCCGCCGAGCCCTCGTATGCCACAGCCGCCAAGCTGGATCCGGGCAGCTACGACGCTCAATTGGGCCATGGCACATCACTGCAGATCCTGGAGCGATTCAGTGACGCAGTGGGGGCGTTTCACCGGGCGCTGGTCATTCGACCCAGAAGTGAAGATGCGGCGCTGGGCTTGACCACCACCTATCTGCAGATGGGTGAGCCCGATCTGGCCCTGCCCTTTGCCAAGCGTGCTGTCTCGCTGGACGATGCCAACGGGCTCGGGTGGGTTGCATTCGGCGCTGCATTGGAAGGATCAGGTGATCAGGAAGCTGCGTTGCGTGCGTATCTCTCCGCTGCAGAGCGGATGCCACCGTCGCCTCAGTTGCTGCGGAACATTCTCTACAGCTATGTCCGGCTGAAGCACTACAGGCAGGTCATCGGAACAGCCCGCAGCCTTGAGTCGCTGGAAGGCCCATCGCCTGATGCACTTGAGCGATCTGGTTGGGCATGGTTCAAGTTGGGAGAGTACGACCGAAGCGCAGCCGCCTATCGCCGCTCGACCAATGTAGACCCCGGTTGGTGGAGGGCATGGAACGGCCTCGGCGTGACTGCACTCAATCGATGGCTGCTCTCGGGTCGAACCGACATCAACGCCCGCGAAGAGGCATCCAACGCGTTGCGGCGCTCGCTGCAACTCAACAAGAAGCAGACCAAGGTGGTCGATCTCGTCAGTCGATACGGCCTTTGACCTCACTGATACCTGTGACAGCAGGAGACGCCAATGCCAAATCCAGCACTACTTGAGGTGTTTGAGTCCCCAACCGATACGACCTTTCTCATCGAGCACATCGCTGAGGAGTTCACATCGGTATGCCCAAAGACCGGCCACCCCGACTTTGGCGTTGTCACGGTTCGGTTCCAGCCCGATGCGACCTGCGTCGAGCTCAAGAGCCTGAAGCTCTATCTGCACTCGTTCCGAAACGAAGGCATCTTCTATGAGGCCGTCACCAACCGGATTCGAGATGACCTCGTCACCTGCATGTCACCGCGATGGCTTGAGGTAGTCACCGACTGGCGTGGTCGCGGGGGCATCCGATCACGCATCACTGCGGATCACGGCACTCGCGCCTGATCAGGCTGCGGCGCACGATCTGGTCAAGCAAGAGCGCATGAACAGGGGCCCGCAATCGGGCCCCTGCGCATGGTCTTGCGTTCACTCGTGGTCAGTTGTATTTGACGCCGCAGCCCCAAGGCCGCGTCTGCGCGGGTTCAACTGGTTCCCCGGCCTTCATCTTGTTGATGGCATTGATGACGAAGTTGTCGTCTTTGTCACCCTTCTTCACCTGACGCTCGCCGAATGCACCGGCGTACATCAACTTGCCGTCGGGGCCGATGACAAACATGTGCGGGGTTGTCTTGGCACCGTATGCCTTGCCGACCTTCCCGTCGTGGTCAATGAGAATCGGTTGCTTGATGCCAAACTCATCTCGAGCAGCCTTGTTCTCCTTGATGACCGTTTCCTTGTCGCGATTGGCGCTGGAGTCGATCAGGAGATAGATGATCTCGGGCTGGGCCTTCTTGGCCTCACTCACGAGGTTCTTCACTCGGCCGGTGGCATGTACGGATCGCGGCGACTTCTTGCCACTCCAAGGGCAACCGGCGTTGAACCACTCGAGCACGACAACCTTGCCGGTGTAGTCGGACAGATTGTGCGTCTTTCCGTCAATGTCTGTCAGGGTGAATGCCGGAGCGGCTTTGCCCACAGCGGCGCCTGCCTTTGCTGGCGGAGGTGGGTTCAGGCGTGGCTGGGCAGCTGCGGCGCTCGCAATCACGAGCGCAGCCCCCCAGGCGAAAAAGTGCTTGATCATTTGTGATCTCCTTCCTTGTGCGGCGATGGTACCGCGATGGTCTGATTGATCGTCCAGCATGGGTCAGCGGTGGTTCGACCCTCCGTCAGCAGGCCTTGAACAGCAGGTGGTCGCCCCATCGAGTCTCCTCGACGGTGGTGATACGGCACGACGAGCTTGAATCGTCCCCCGTTGACCGAGAGGCTCTGCTTGCCGTACTCCATGCCTGGCACATGACGTGCGATGAACTCCACCTGCTGACCTGCGCTGCCTAGTGGCCCTTCAATCGTCATGGCAGCGTCGTTGATGTGGATCTGCGTGTCCGGGCGTTTGGCCAGCGGACGGGGCATGGACATGCCGACCATCCATGTGGCGACGGTGCGTGACGCCCCCGAATCACGGCCGATGCGCAGCCGTTCGACCTGCTCGGCTCCACCCAGATAGCAGGCCTTGCGACAGATGAGCCAATCGGCTTTGACTGCTATGTCGAGAATGGACCCGGGCTCTACATCGGCTGACACCTGCAGTGGCACCAACGCGAGCGCCTGACCTTCGTAGCCGATCAAGGTGCCGGCTGGATCAGTGATTCGCTTGGGGCGCGACCAGATGGGCACGCCCGCTGTGACGCCCGGCGGTGTGGTGATGTCGAGCGTGGTGGGTGTGCCAGCTTCGCCAGGATCGATCCAATAGATGTGCCAGCCCTTGGGAATTATCAGACGAACCGCGATCTGCGTCTTGCCACCGGGCGGGGCGCTATGGGAAAACAATGCCGATTGCATCTGGACCTTCGGCCGAGGGGGATCATCGGCCAGAGGCTGGCAGCACATCATGATGGCGGCGACAAACGCGATCACACTCTTTCCTCCTCGCGGCGATCGCGTCGAGTCTACACTGCGCCTCGGATCAGGAGGATCTCCATGCATCGGATGCTGCTGCTGACACTAGTCCTGACAGGCTGTGGCAAGACTTGGAGCGACAAGGATCTGGTCTTCGTCAATGTGGATGAAGCCAACGCCCTCATCGCTCGGGAAGACGGCACGTGGCTGAAAGCCGCGAAGCCCAATGCATGGCTGGATGCCCGCAACCCAGATACATACCGACTGGGGCACATCCCCGGCGCCTTGAACCTGCCGCTGCGGAATGTCGATACGCAGTGGACGCGGCTGGAAGATCATGGCTCAGTGGTTGTTTATGCCGGTACGTTCAACGACCCAATCGCTGATGCCATGTCCAAGGCGTTGCTGGAGAAGGGCATCACGCATGTCTACACCCTCAGCGGTGGTTGGAAGGCGTGGATGGAGGCTGGCGGCGAGGTTGAGCGGGGGCCTGACCCGGATCTCATCACCGACGAGACAATCGAGGCCAGACGTGTGCGCAAGCGCGCCGAGCGATCGGGCCAGCCGCCACGTCGATGACATCGATTCATGAAGTAGACCTGATGCACGGTGGTGTACCTGGGGCGATCTCTGCGTGGGTCGTTCGGGCACCAGATGGTGACGTCCTCATTGAGAGTGGCCCGGCGTCAACCTTGGATGCGTTGCAGAGCGGGCTTGCATCAATGGGCATCGAGCCCATGTCGCTCAAGGCGCTGTTGTTGACGCACATCCATCTCGACCACGGAGGTGGCGCATGGTGGTTCGCCAAGCAAGGCGTGCCGGTGTACGTACACCCCAAAGGCGCAGGACACCTGCTCGACCCGTCGAAACTGAATCGATCGGCGCGGCGGATCTTCGGCGAGCGCTTTGATGGTCTTTGGGGCGAGTTGCAACCGTGTCCCGAGGGCACGGTGCACGCGGTTGATGATGGTGAGATTGTGCACGCCGGAGGGCTGCGGTTTTGCGCCGTGCAAACACAGGGCCATGCTGACCATCACCATGCTTGGCACCTGCTTGACGATGGTGGTCAGGATTGCTTTGTAGGTGATGCAGCTGCCATGCGGCTGCCTGGCACCCACTGGATCACGATTCCCATGCCGCCTCCGGAGTTTCGCCCGGAGGCCTGGGCCCGCACCATCGATCGTCTGGAGGCTGGACCTTGGACGCGCCTGCACCTGACCCACTGCGGCACCGTCACTGACATCAAGGGGCATCTGGAGCAGTTGCGTACGTCGATGCGGGCCCAGGTCGATTGGTTGGCGGCGTCCAGCAGCATGGAGGCGTCTGAGCGGCGGGGGGCATATCGCGACATGTTGCGGGCAGACTCGATTCGACATGACGTGCCCGAATCGCTCTTCAACTGTCATGTCAGCCGTGGGCTGCTCGACATGAACCTCGCAGGGGTGGACCGGGCGTTTGGAAGGGCGCTTTGAGGGCCAATCCGGGCGGATTCAGGATCCAATCTTGCCCCGTAGGCGTACCTGCCCTAGGTTGGAGGGTCCGGTCTGCCGGAACTGTGGGAGAGCAAGCGATTCCTGCGCGAATCGCCCGTCGAGGAGATGTCCATGCACCTGATGAAAGCCCTGATTTTCGCCGCTGGCACGACCTGTGCCTTTTCAGCCCCTGCCATGGGCCAGATACAACTGGTTTCCGAGCGGGTGGCCAGTGGGCTGGCTCGCCCTGTGCAGGTGGTTGCGGCTCCCGGTGACACCGATCGGCTGTTCATCGTGGAGCAGCGAAGTGGCAGCACAGGCCGCATTCGCATTCTGAATCTGAACACCGGCACTGTGAACAGCACGCCGTTTCTGAGCCAGACAGTGAGTACCGGATCAGAGCAGGGGCTGCTGGGCTTGGCCTTCCATCCCGACTACCAGAGCAACGGCCACTTCTTCATCAACTACACGGCGTCGAACTCTGACACGATCATCAAGCGGTTCACCGTTTCGAGCAATCCTGACGTGGCCGACAGTGGTTCCGGCGTCACCGTCATGACGATCGACCAACCTTACTCCAACCACAACGGTGGCTGGCTTGGATTCAGCCCGGTGGACGGCATGCTGTACATCGCCACTGGCGACGGTGGTAGTGGTGGCGATCCGGGCAACCGCGCACAGGACATCACGAACCAATTGCTGGGCAAGATGCTTCGGATCGACGTCGATTCTCTGCCCTACACCAACCCCGCCGACAACCCCTATGTGGGTGTCACCGGCGACGATGAAATTTGGTCGTATGGCCACCGCAACGCATGGCGGTGTGCATTTGACCCCGTCAATGGTGACCTCTGGATGGCTGATGTAGGCCAGAACGCATGGGAAGAGATCAACGTGGCGGCAGCCGGGGCTGACGCTGGCGCGAATTACGGCTGGCGTTGCTACGAGGGTGACCACACGTACAACACAAGTGGTTGCCCAAGTGCCAGCACCATGGAGTTCCCGATTCATGAGTACAGCCACGGTGGTTCGCCCTACCGGTGCTCGATCACTGGCGGTGAGGTGTATCGGGGCAACGCCATGCCTGTGCTGCACGGCACCTACTTCTTTGCCGACTACTGCTCCAACCAGATTTGGACGTTGGTGCGAGATGGCAACTCGGTCAACGTGACCGACGTCACGGATGACCTGGAGCCCGATGGCAGCCCGTCGATTGGGTCGCCCAGCGGGTTCGGGGTTGATGGCAACGGTGAGATGTACATCTGTGACTTGGGCGGCGAGGTCTTCAAGATCCTGCCCGGCGCACCGGAAGGTGCCTGCTGCGTGAACAACACGTACTGCATCTACATCGCCGAAGACAACTGCACGACCGGCGGCGGCGACTATCAGGGCGACTTCATCGCCTGTGTGGATGTTGACTGCACTGCTGGCTGTGAAGGTGACTGCACCGACGACAGCTACGTGGATGTGAATGACCTGCTGCAGTTGCTCGCCGACTGGGGCACCGACTCCGCCTGTGACTTCAACGATGACGGCGAAGCTGCTGTGGAGGACATTCTGGTGCTTCTGGCTGCATGGGGCCCCTGCTGATTCCTGTTCAGCGAAGGCGCTCTTCTGAGTGATCTGAGATTTGACAGCGGCCGCCTTTATCGGCGGCCGCTGTTCTTTCTATTGGTGATGTTGCGGGGGCTTGGGCTGTCTGGGCGCAGGCGGGCGAGGAGAAGCGTTTGGGGGCGTTTGCCCTCGGCGTGGATTGCCGTGGCGATTCTGAAGTTGGTGTGTGATCTGAGTCGCCTGTGGATCCTGACCGGGGCGCAGGTGGGCCTGCGCCGCGCCGCCACCGCACCCTTCGTTGGACGTTGGGTGTCACTGTCGATCAGGTAGGACGTGGCTGTGATGTCCTGGTTAGGGGGAGACTCATGCTGCTGATGGCCTTTAAGTCAATCTTGCCCAACCTTAAGGGCCCCTGGGCAGAACAATCTTGATGGGCAACTGCCAGGTGCCCCAACGGAAGCGGCCGCCTGATGGGCGGCCGTTCGATCAAATCAGATTGGGCAGTCAAATGGGCCTGGCTGGATTCGAACCAGCGACCTCACCCTTATCAGGGGTGCGCTCTAACCAACTGAGCTACAAGCCCGGACCGGGCAGCATAGCGGGGCCTCGGCCTCGATGCCATGGCCGTGCCGTCCATCGGCGGGCGCCCTACAATGCGTGGCTCGGCCCGGCTCGAAACCCGGGCCCCTCCTGCAGCAATCTACCCCTCACAGGAAGCAGTTTCTCACATGCCTAGAGCGAAGATCAGTGTCATTGGTGCCGGAAATGTTGGCGCAACCTGTGCCCATTGGGCGGCCGCCAAGGAGCTTGGCGACATCGTTCTAGTGGACATTCCTGACAAGATCGGGGTGGCGCAGGGCAAGGCGCTCGACCTGGCTTGTTGTGGTCCGACAGAGCGGTTCGATGCCTCAATCATCGGCACGAGCGACTATGCCGACGTTGCAGGAAGTGATGTGGTGATCGTCACGGCGGGGTTGCCCCGAAAGCCGGGCATGAGCCGCGATGATCTCATTGCGACCAACGTCAAGATTGTGCGGAGCGTGAGTGAGCAGATCGCCACACATGCCCCCGATGCAACCGTGATTCTGGTGTCCAATCCCCTGGACGCGATGGTGTACACCGCTTGGAAGACGACGGGGTTTGCAACGAATCGGATTGTTGGTCAGGCCGGTTGCCTTGATGTAGCCCGGTTCCGGACATTCATCGCCTGGGAAATTGGTTGCAGCGTTGAGGATGTCACTGCTCTGTTGATGGGTGGCCACGGTGACGACATGGTGCCACTGCCGCGCTACACGAGTGTGCACGGCATCCCGGTCTCGCAACTGCTGTCTGAAGAGACAATCACGGCCTGCGTCGAGCGGGCCAAGGTCGGTGGTGGTGAGGTTGTAAAACTCATGGGCACCAGTGCCTATTACGCCCCCGCCAGCGGGAGTGTCCAGATGGCAGAGGCCATCATCAAGGACAAGAAGCGGATCCTGCCCTGTGCGGCATACTGCGACAGCGAGTACGGGGTTGGCGGATATTTTGTGGGTGTGCCCTGCGTGCTCGGATCAGGTGGTGTGGAGAAGGTGATCGAGATCGATCTGGACGCCTCGGAGCAGGCGCTGATGGATGAGTCGGTCTGCCATGTGAAGGATCTGGTGGGAACGGTAAGAGAGACCTTCCCAGACCTCGCCTAAAACAAACACTGACCCGTCGGGTGATTTATCTTCGCTAATAGCAACATGTTATGGCGGGCGTCGCGCGTAACCTGTTGTGGCTACAGCAGATAAATGACCCGACGGGTCAAGTGTGTCCCGGGAAGTATTGTTGGGGCATGCACGATCGCCCCGGCGAACTCCTGTCCGACGAGGCCTTGGACGCCCTCGATGCCGCAGCCCTGGAAGGCGCATCCATTCCTTCAGACGAAGATCGAGCCTGGCTCACCGAGAACCTCAACACCCTGCACGAGAGACTCCAACAGTGACCTCCGGAACCTTGCTTGAAATCTGGACTTCACCCTCCAGCGGGGCCGACATGGTCGGCCATGACTCGATCGAAGCCACCGCCGATCTGGGCCTCACAGGCGACCGCTACGCCGCCGGCCATGGGAGCTACTCTAAACCGGGCCTGCACCCAGACCGACAACTCACGCTGATTGAGCAGGAACAACTCGATTGGCTGCATGACACACATGGCATCTCGATGTCAGGGGCCGACTCCCGCCGGAATCTGCTCGTCCGGGGCATCGCACTCAATGATCTCGTGGGCAAGCGAATTCGAATCGGCGACATCGAGGTGGAGGGAATTCGCTTGTGCCAGCCCTGCAAGCCACTGTCCGAGGTGCTCGGCTTCGATTTCGTTCATCTGATGCTCAACCGAAGCGGTCTCAACTGCCGGGTTGTTTCAGGCGGCACGATTCAGGTCGGTGATCAGGTCGACGCCATCTGATCTCATCCCCCGACAGAACTTTCTTTTGCACCGATCGTCCACCGGTCGATGAAATGACACACTCGCTCCTCGGCTTCAGAATTAGACTCGGTCTGATCACTGGCCACTGAGGGCTCCGACAACTCATGCCGCACTCGCCCCTGGGGCGGGATCGGCTCGCACCCACTTCAGGAACACATGCCCATGCATGATGCGCCCAAGGTTCGACTCTGGATCGCCGCACTGCTCGTCACAGTGGCCAATGTCTCGCTCTGGCTCTTCTTCTCGGGGAGCGACCCTGATCAAGTCCGAATACAGCATGTCTCCACCGCCGAGTCGTTCGACAAGACGGGCCGATTGGAGATTCAATTCGACCGGGATGTCATCAAGCCCGAACAACAGTCGGTCGCAATCGAACCACCGCCAATCACATTCGCCCCACCCATCGATGGCGTCTGGACAGCACAAACCGCCGACACCATCGTGTTCGAACCCACTGAGCGGCCAGCCCCTGGTCGCGTCTACGCAGTCAATCTCGAGGCAGAGCATGCCCTTCTGAGGCGATTCGATGTAGACACAGCCCCCCTCATCGATCTGGCAATTCGGCCTCTGAAGGTGAAGGGCGTGCACCTTCGCAGCGCGGAACCGCTCCCGGCAGAAGAGGGGCCCACACTTCGACGAGCCACGATCGACGTCACATTCAATCAGCCGGTGGACAGCGCCGATTGTGCGCAACATGTCCGGTTCGAATCCCGAGGCGATGTGCACCAACCGCTCTGGACTACCACTGGCGTACATGACGTGCACACCTGCACCATTGACGCTGTCAGTGGAGCCCGCATTCATGTTTCCGCCAGCCCCGAATTGACCGGGCATGGCGGGACCCTTGCCTTGGACAAGCCCCATCAGGCTCGCATCGACATCCCGGTTGGCCTCATGCCGCTACGGGTCTATACCGACGAGTTCCGGTGGCAACCAGATCAGGCCCGCGTCGGCATCAAGTTCAGCCAACAACTGGACCCTGCCCAAAGTGTGCCGTCGGTCTCCGTCACTCCAGACATCGGCCCGACCACAGTCCGAATGGGCGGTGCCTGGATTCACGTGGGCGGGGCATTCAAACAGGGCCGCTCATACACCCTCTCGATCGACCCACCCCTGCTGTCTACCAGCGGTGACGTGCTGCCTGCGCCGGTCAAGTTGACCGCCACCATCGCGCCCCCTCGGCCACGGCTTCGATTCGCCCGCCGCATCGGCCGATTGGGAACGAAGGGCGCATTTGAACTCGACCTGCAGCATGTGGGCATCAAGCGAGCGACCATCAAAATTCACAGACTGCTCCCACGCCACATCCCCACCTATCTCTCCGGAGTCATGAGTGACTATGAAGTGCCCCATCTGGGTGAACTTGTCACCGAGACCGAATTCGACCTCCCAGAAGGCGGACTCAATCCGGATGCGCCTCCTGCGGCGCTGTCGCTCGATGGGCTGATCGATCGAACCCCGGGTGTCTATCACATCTCGATCTCCGACACGCGAACGCGTTGGACAGGTGATCGGCTGTTGCTGCTCGTCGGTGACAGTTCGATCGACCTACAGACGCACGCCGACGGCATGCTCGCTTGGGTCACCGACACCTCGACAGGGCAGGGCATCCCGGGCGCCCAAGTCAAGGTGTACAGCCGCAACAGGCGTGACATCGAGGTGGTGTTGACCGACGAACACGGCATTGCACATCTGAATTCAAAGTCAGGTGAAGCAGATCTGGTCACGGCTGTTTCCGGTGACGACCTGATCTTCATCGAGCCTTCAAAGGCAGCCGCGATCGAAGACCGAGCACTGGCCGGGGCGCCCTGGCAGGGCCCGCTGGATGTCGCCCTCTATGCCGACCGAGGCGTGCATCGTCCAGGTGAGCCGGTACATCTGACCGGAGTGGTACGCACACGAGCAGGAGACATGCCCGGCGCCCTGCCGCTGGAAGTGCGATTCACACGGCCCGACAACAAACTGATCCTCGAGCAGGTCGTCATGACAGACCCTCTCCAGAGTGTTCTGCACATTGACCTCCCGACCCAAAGCGACGACATGACTGGCAACTGGCGAGCCAGTGTTCATCTCGCTGGAGACGACGAGCCGCTGGCATCGCTCACCTGTCCGATCATGCCGGTTTTGCCGGTTCGGCTCACGGTGGATGCCACGCCCCATGAACAAGATGGCGAAACGCGACTCGTGGACATCGCCTCGTCCTATCTCCACGGTGCACCCGCTGCAGGTCTTCCAGCATCGGTCAAGGCCACGTTTACACCCCAAAGGCACACAGACGATCGATGGCCCGACTTCACATTTGAAGATCCACCGGAGATCTCCGCCCAAAGGAAGCTGGTCAAGGGCACGCTCGACGCCCAGGGCACGACGCAATTGACTGTCACATCACCAAAGCAGGCGGGCTCATGGCGAACCGAACTGGAAGCGTCTGTACTGGAATTGGGTGGGCGAGCCACAACTCGATGGACTCGCGTGGACACCGACACAGCCACGGCGCATTTGGGCGTCCGTCTGCCCGGCGGCAAACTGCATCGGCCCGACAATCAGGTCGAAGTTGAGGCGATCGTCATTGATCGCGATGGAGCGCCCACCATCGATGGGGGCATTACCGCTGAATTGCACCAGATTGAGAACGAGTGGCAACTCGTCAAAGACAAGCAAGGACATCGATCCTGGCGGTCTATTGAGATCGCTACACCCGTGCAGAACGCCAACATCACACTGGAGGCAGATCTCGACCGCTGGAAGACGGCCGTCGGTCCGCTGCCCACAGGGACCTATCGCCTCACACTCCACCGCCCTGAACATCGACTGACGGCATCTGTGCCACTGCACGTTGCTGGCTCTGGAGCGAGCGGTCGCATTTCGGCGCTCCGCCCAGATCGCTTGGAGTTGGTTCCGGAACACGAGCAGGTATTGCCCGGTATGGAAACCTCCGTGCTGATTCGATCGCCCTTCGCTGGATTGGCGCTCGTGACAGTTGAGACCGATGCCATCGTGTCGACCGCGCTCCACCCGATCGAGGGCGACGGCGGGCGAATCCCCCTGACCATTCCGGAGGACGTGCGAGACACATGCTTCGTAGGTGCCACGCTCATCCGCCCGCTCGATCATGAACGAGAATCCTGGCTTCCCCTTCGAGCCCGCGGCGCGACTCGGCTCCGTGTCGATCGCTCTCGCCACATCCTGCCGGCCACCGTAACGTCGATCGACAAGGCGCAGCCGGGAGACATCATCGAAGTGAACGTGTCAGTTCCCCCAGCCGAGATTGCCAATTCCACCTCCCCTCAGGTGCACTTGTGGGCTGTCGAGGAAGGCGCCCTGCTCCTGACCGACTACACGGTGCCCGATCTGCTGGGCACGTTCCTGCAAGACCGGAGACGAGTCGTCGAATCGGCCAGCACGATGGGCGATCTTCTGCCCGACTACGCCCGGCCCGAGACGACCGACCGCATCGGCGCCGACGTTGCTCGGCGGTTCCGATCTCCCGTTCCCATTCGGCAGCGAGACATCAACGTTCTGTGGCATGAGGTTCGGCAGCTTGAGGACGATGGCACGGTGCAGTTCGATCTTCAGATGCCCGATCTTGACGGCGCCATGCGAGTCATGGCGGTCGTGATCGACGAAGATCGATTCGGCCGCGCCGAACATCTTGTGGGGGTGGCTGCGCCCTTGAGCATCACGGCTGCACTGCCTCGAGCAGCCGCACCCGGCGATGCAATGACAATTCCCCTGACGGTGCACAACCGGACAGCCGAACCACTCACTGTTGATCTGACATTGCACTGTGATGATCAACTCAACGGCGGCGTCACGCCTGAATCGGTGCAGGTGCCACCGCACGCACAAGCGAGTGCCATCTTGAAACTCACAGCCCATGAGCTGGGGCAAGGTTCGGTCCGCCTCGATGGGCGAGCGGCCTCGGGCCTGAGCGCCAAGTTGACGCATGACCTCACGGTTCGACCGCCTCACGGACGGGATCGTGAGACGCGATACCTCTTGGCCGACCCCGGGCAGCGCATCGAAATCGAGCGACGGCGAGATCTGGATGCACTCAATGGCCGCGTTGAACTTCTGATCGGCGGTGTCCCCGGGGTGGATCTGGCCCCAGTGCTCGATGGGCTCATCGACTACCCATGGGGCTGCGCCGAGCAGACCGGTTCGCGTTTGCAGGGGCTGCTGGCAGCAAGCCAATTGCCCGCCACGATCACAGGGCACGATCCGGAGACCATCCGGCACATTGCCAGATCTTGTCTTGATCGACTGTGGCACATGCAGCGGGCCGACGGCGGCATGCCCTATTGGAGCGGCGGACGCTCGGACGCATGGCTCACCCATCGCACGGCGCTACTGGCGCTCATGGCTCGTTCGCAAGATGTCGATCCGCCTGATCACTTCATTGATGACTTGTTGAAGTGGACGAGAGACAAGGCCCGCTCAGACCATGCTGCTGGGCGACGCTCGCAGGCTGCCATGGCATGCCGAGTGCTGGCGCGGGCAGGTGAGTGTGATGAAGCGTTGTTGAAGTCTCTGGCAGGATCAGCAGATACCCTCAATCCCACTGATCTTGCACATCTCGCCGACGCTGCCGCGACACATGGCGATCTGGAACTGGCGAATTCACTGCTCTCAAACGTGCATGCGCACTCAACGATCGATCCCTCGGGTCGATTCCGGTCAAGATCCGCGACGCTGGCGATCATCCTTGAAGTGCTTCTCGCCAACGACATCGATCACCCTGAGTTGATTGAGTTTGTGCGCCAATTGCAGGAGTCCCGCAATGGGAAGGCATGGCACACCACGTTCGAGAACGCAGCGGCACTCGCCGCCATGTCACATTGGGTTCAGCGGCAGCAACCTTCGGGCACAGCACAGGGACAGTTGCACATCGCCGGACGGACGGTTGAATTCGATGGCAACGAACCTACTCGCGTGTCTTTCGATATCGAGGATGTCTCTGAGCTGCCTGAGCAACTCGTCTCCACAGGCGATGGGCCGGTGACAGTCGTCTTGACCTCCTCCGGCGTGCCCTCTTCTCAGCAGGCAAGCGACCCAATCGACGGCGTGATCAGCGTTGAGCGCACTTGGCTGAGTGCGACGGGTGAACCGTTGGATCCGAGCACCCCGGTTCAGGCTGGTGATCTGATCACGGTAGACCTGCAACTGGAGGCTCGACCGGGCCGGCGATGGACAGACGTTGCGCTCGTGGATGTCCTTCCAGGTGGCATGGAGTTCGAATTGCCTTCACTCGCCACCAGCGCCGGCAAAGACGATGTCAAGCTCGCCGATGTTGATCGTGTGGAGTTTCGAGATGACAGGCTGGTGGCGTTCCTGACAGTCGATGACACCCCACGGCGCGTGCGCTACGTGATGCGAGCGGTTGTTCCCGGTGATTGGGCGCTTCCTGCAACTGATGCGCTGGCCATGTACGACCCCGAAGGTCATGGGCGATCTGCTTCCGGACGATGCCGGATCGAACTGCCATGAAACTGCCTCTTCCATCCAGACGGCTCGTGAAGCGCACGTGCATCGTGGCCGTGACGGTGATGGTCATGTGCGCTGGAGCATTCGCCGTCCTCTGGATGACATGCCCTCTTCCGGAAGGCATGCTCTCACCTGGGCCGCATGGGTCGCTTGTCCTTGACAGGGAAGATGGTGTGCTGCTCGATGTCACTGGAGCCGATCAGATGAGGCGTCTTCCGGTGCCGCTCTCCGACATGGGCCCATGGATCCCACTCGCTTTGATCGCAGCCGAGGATGCCCGGTTTCACGCTCATCTGGGCATCGACCCCGTCGCGGTCGTCAGTGCGTCGCTGGACAATCTCGCTTCAGGGCGAGTGGTTCGCGGCGCCAGCACAATCACGATGCAGGTGGCCGGCATGAAGCTCGGGCACCCACGCACGTTCAGAGGCAAGGCGATCGAGGGCTTCAGAGCGCTCCAGATAGAGGCCGCCCACGACAAGAACGAGATCCTGGAGGCATGGCTGAACATGGCGCCCTTTGGCGCCAATATCACCGGTATTGAAGCTGCTGCCCGGGCGTGGCTTGGCAAACCTGCGGCCCACTGTTCCCTGTCGGAGGCGGCCCTGCTTGTCGGGCTTCCCAAGTCGCCCGAACGACTGCGACCTGACCGTCACCCGGAGGCCGCCATGGAGCGGCGTGATGCCGTACTCGAGCGGATGCTCCAGACCAAGGTGATTACGGGTGAGCAATACAAGGCTGCGATTGCCCAGCAACCACTGCTGCAAGATGCCTCCACCGGATCAAACCAATCGCACGCTGGTTGGATGGCCAAGTACAAGGGCGCCGGCACCATTGAGCAAACGAACATCGACCCGCACCTGCAGGAGGCGGCCGAGACGATCGTGCATCGTCACTCAGATCTGCTTCCAGATGGCATCGACGTCGCCCTGCTGTTGGTGGAGCTCGACAACGGGGCTGTGCGAGCACTCGTGGGATCAAGCGACCCACTTGATCCTCTCGATGGCCAGATCAACGGCGTCTCACGTCAACGCTCACCCGGATCCGCCCTCAAGCCATTCGTCTATGCCGCCGCCTTTGAGCAGAGGCGACTGTCGCCCGATTCCCTCGTGCTGGATGCGCCAATCGACATTGAGGGTTGGAGACCTCGCAACATCGACCGAGTTTGGTTGGGCGAAATGACCACCCGAGATGCACTGAGGCAGTCTCGAAACGCACCGGCACTTCGAGTCGGGCAGGAACTGGGCCTAGGGCACATCACGGCGCTCCTGCGCCGCTGTGGCATGGACTTGCCATTGGACTCAACCCGAAAGGCGGGCCTATCGATTGTCGTAGGCGGCGTCGAATGCACGCCGTGGTCACTGGCCGAGGCGTACGCCACCATCGCCCGCGGCGGTGTGCACATGCCTTTGCGACTCCTTCGTGATGCGCCCGTGTTGCGGCAGCGAGCAATTGGGCAGGACACCTGTACAGCGATAGAGGCCTGCCTGAGCCCGGACCCAACCGAAGCTTCGGCGCTTCTGCCGTTCATGGCAGCCAAGACTGGCACGAGTAGTGGTCATCGCGATGCGCTCGCTGCGGGCTGGAACGCGTCGTGGGCCGCCGTCGTGTGGGTAGGGCGATTCGACGGGGGCTCCGACCCCGTGCTCTTGGGCGCCGATGCAGCGCTCCCAATCCTGCAAGACCTGCTGCATCACCCGTCACTGGCCACCGAGCGACCACACCGCCCGATGGCGCAGTGGGCAGTGGCGAGGCCCGTCGGAAGAACAGTGGCACGACGCACAGAGATCATCGAGCCTCGCAACGGCGACGTGATTCTCGCCACCAACAACCAGGCTCGGATCACGCCCGTTCTGGAAAGCGCAGGTGCCCACGCCACCTTGTTTCTGAACGGCGCCCCTGTGGCAGCAAGCACGCTGCAACTGGAGCCGGGGCAGCACGAGTTGCGCCTAGTCGAGCAAGGATCGCAGCCGGCGGTTGTTCAGTTCACGGTCGAGCGCGACCGATGATCCCGCCTCAGTCCTTTGAGGCCATCATTGAGAGCATGTCCAGACAACGGTTCGAGTAACCAACCTCGTTGTCGTACCAGGACACGATCTTGAAGAAGTTGTCATTGAGCTCGATACCCGCACCAGCGTCGTAGATGCTGCTGTGACGATCGCCGATGAAGTCGCTGCTGACGACCGGATCTTCGGTGTAGCCCAGCACGCCCTGCATCGGCCCATCGGCGGCAGCCTTCATCGCTGCATTGATGTCGGCGAGATTCGTCGCCTTGGACGTCTTGAACGTGAGGTCTACGACAGAGACATCCGCGGTGGGCACACGGAACGCCATGCCGGTGAGTTTGCCCTGCACCTGTGGCAGGCACAAAGCAACCGCCTTGGCGGCGCCCGTGCTGGCTGGAATAATGTTCTGATAGGCGTTTCGACCACCACGAAGATCTTTGTGGCTGGGGCCATCCTGCGTCGGCTGTGTGGCCGTTGCCGCGTGGATGGTGCTCATCAGGCCTTCTTCAAGTCCGAAGGAGTCCAGAATCACTTTTGTAACCGGGGCAAGGCAGTTGGTCGTGCACGATGCGTTTGAAACAACGCGGTGATTCGCCGGATCGTATGCGTCGCAATTCACCTTGTAGACGAATGTCGGAATCTCATCGGGCGATTTTGTCGGAGCCGAAATCAGCACCCGCTTTGCGCCGGCATCAAGATGCTTGCTCGCACCGTCGGCTGTGGTAAAGAGCCCAGTCGACTCGACGACATAATCGACGCCCAAGTCTCCCCAGCCGAGGCTGGCTGGATCACGTTCGCTCAGGCATTTCGTTGAGTGGGCATCGCACACCAACTTGTCATCTTCGGCCCGAACAACATGGTCGAATCGGCCGTGCATCGTGTCGTATGTGACGAGGTAGGCGAGGTTCTCCGCAGGAACAAGATCGTTGATGGCCACAACCTCGAATCCACCACGGCGAACCGCCTCGCGGTAGACAAGTCGACCGATGCGTCCGAACCCGTTGATGCCGATACGAATGGCCATGGCTGGCTCCAATTCTGAATCTGTGTGAGAGGAGAAGACGGAGATTGTACCTCTGCCGGCGACTCAACCTTGTTGCCAGGGCACGTCCGGGCGGCCGGCAAGACGATTGGCCGCCCGAGCCATGGCGAAGAGGAGATCGCTGCAGCGGTTGATCCACTTCAGGGCGGCATCAGACACGCCATCGAGGGACTGCCCCCGCAATGTGATCATCGACCGCTCACAGGTACGAGCCGCCGTTCGGGCCAGATGGAGGCGAGCCGCCAGCTCGGTGCCGCCGGGCAGAATGAAACCCGTGAGCGGCGCGTTGGCCTCGTCAAACTCGTCGATTCGCCCTTCCAGCAGGCTGACGTGCGCTTCGGTCAGCCGCTCCACCTTGCCCTCATGAGGCCCCCCCGGTTCGGTCGCGAGATCTGCCCCCAGATCCAGGCAGCCACGCTGCAGATCGAGCAGTGTGTCGTGCAGTGCGTCGGTGTCGTCTGTGATGGCTGCTGCTGCGAGGCCGATGTGGGCATTGAGGGCATCGGCATCTCCATAGGCCCGGACTCGTGGGTGATCCTTGGGCACCCGACCTCCGCCAAAGAGCCCTGTTGTGCCATCATCACCGGTGCCCGTGTACAGACGCATATGCACAGGATAACGGGGCCCTCAGGCATCCCGGGGCGGTGGCTGAGACCACAGGTGCTCCTTTGACAACTCCAACTGCCACCTGAGCAGCCCAACACAAGATGTTCACATCGGTGTTGCCTGGCTTCGAGAGATGCTCAAAGGAGCTCAGAAGAGCTCACTCCAGCGCAGCAGCACCTGAAATCACTTCCATCAGCTCGGTCGTGATCATGCCCTGTCGGGCGCGGTTGAAGTCGCGCTTCAGGGTGCGGCCGAACTCCTTGGCGTTCTCGGTCGCAGCCTTCATGGCGATCATCCGCATGACGTGCTCGGCCACCGCGGCCTCGTTGAACAACTGGAACAGGAGCGTCCGCACCGTGGTTGGCAGCAATTCATCCAGCAGTTCACCGGCCGAGGGCGTGAACTCGTACACCGGCTCAGCCTCACCCGACTTTGCCTTCGGGGCATCTTCGCCCTCGGGCATGGCCAGAGGCAGGAGCTGTGTGACTTCGGCAGCCTGCCGCGACGTGCTGTAGTAGCGCATCGAGCAGACCTTGATCGCATCGAACTCGCCCGACATGTACCGCTCGAGGTACTTGTTGGCGATCGCTTCAACGTCTTCGTAGGCGGGCGTGTCGCCGATGGCGTGCTGCTGAAGCACTTCAATCTTCTGAAAGCGGAAGAAGCCCATGCCCTTCTTGCCCGCCACCTCAATGCCGGTATCAACATCGTCACGCCGCGTCTCACCAAGCGCCAGTCGCAGCACATTCGCGTTGTAGGCGCCGCACAGACCGCGGTCTGAAGCGATGACCAACAGCAGTTCCTTGCCCGTCTTTTCGACCGGGCCGTCGATCAGGATCGAGCTGTACTCCTCGGCCTTCGTGGCGACCTGACGAACCATCTCGTCGATCATGCCGGCGTAGGGCTTGGAAGCGCTTGCGCGCTGTCCTGCTGCAGTGAACTTCGCCGTGGCGATCATCTGCATCGTCTTGGTGATGCGGGCGATCGTTCCGACCGCGCCGATGCGCTTCTTGATTTCGCGGATCTGGGCCATGGGACCGGGGATTCTAGCGATTCTTCGCCTGTTCCTCCACTCCTTGACGGCTCAGGAAGAGCAGATCAGGCCATCCCAAGCGAGTCCCATGCCTGAGGGGAGATCGGCCTCCACGGTGGCATGATCAACCTCGTGTCCCATGTGCACGAACCACGTCTGACCGGCTCCAATGTGCTCAGCCAGAGCCGTGGCAGCATCCAGATGCAGATGGGTCTCGTGGGGTCGCTCCCGCAGCATGTCAAGAAAGAGGGTCCGCAGGCCAGAAAGGGCGTCCATCGAGACATCGGGCACGCTTGACACATCGGTACACCATGCCAGCGGCAGGGGCCCCTCAGACCTGCCATCTGCAGCCTCGAATCGGAATCCCAGAATCGGCAGGGCCCCGTGCATCAGCCGGATGGGTGTGATTTTCAGCCCCCAGCGTTCAATGGGTACGCCCGGCTCCAGCGGCTGCAGGTCCAGCCGGGCAACGAATGAGGGGTTGATGTTGGACTCGGGCTCGAAGATGTGGCCGAATACCCGCCTGAGGTGCGTCTGCACCCGCGCTTCTGCCCACACATCGAGGCGGGCCTTCTGCACGGCATTGAACCGCCGGAGTTCATCCAGCCCGAACACATGGTCAACGTGGTTGTGCGTCACCAGAACACCGTCGCAGCGGTCAATGCCGGCCCGAAGCACCTGTTGACGCAGATCAGGCCCGGCGTCGATCAGCAGCACGCGATCGACACCATCGGGGTCTTCCCAGCAGATTGCGGCAGCGGTGCGAAGTCGGGTGTTTCGTGGGTCATCAGATGTGCACACATCGCATGAGCAGCCAATGGCGGGCACACCCGCTGACGTGCCTGAACCAAGCACTGTGCAGGTGAGGTCTTTGATCATCCTGCCGGCACCGGGTCCAGCAGGTGGCGAATCGAGCGAGCAGTAGCCTCGGGATCTTCGGCGCTGCAGATTGCCCCGCCCACGGCGACACCTTGACCGCCCGCCACAACCACCTGCCCGGCGTTGGTGGGGTCAATCCCGCCAATGGCAAGATGCGGCACGTCGCCCACAGCCTTCAGCGTCTGGGCGACTCGCTCTGGCCCGGCTGGGTCGAGGTCTGCCCGAGTGGACGATGTGAAGATCGGCCCGATACCGATGTAACTGGCACCGTTTGCCAGAGCTGCCTTGGCCTCGTCAACGCCATGCGTGCTCACCCCGATCAGGCGTCCTTGGCCAATGACGCGGCGAGCCTGCTCCACGGTGCAGTCGTCCTGCCCCAAGTGCACACCGTCGGCCCCGGAGGCGGCGGCGACATCTGGCCTGTCGTTGATGATCGCCGCTACACCCAAGTCGTGGGCTCTCTCGACGACCTCGGCGGCGTGGTCAAAGAGCCGGCGGCCCTGCAGGTGCTTCTCTCGCACCTGCACGCAGTCGATGCCTCCTGCAACCGCCTGCTCGAGCAGCGATCTCCAGTCGCCGCGACATTGGTCCACTGTCAGCAGCAGGCACAGTCGCCACTGAGCCTGTGACGCGCATGCCAACCTGATCTGCACCCTGCCTGCGAGTTCGGTCGCCTGATACCGAAGGGCTTCGAGCTGGGGGGCCGCCAATGGGGCCGCGACCTTCGCCGCTTCTTCCAATGAACGCAGGCCCTCTCGAACTCGCCCGGCTGCTGCTGTCGCCATCTGGGCAGCATTGGCTCGCTCAAACTCCTGTGATGTCTGAGCGTCTTTGCCCGTGTCGCCGGCCACATCTCGAGCTGCCAGCAGGCGAGCCTCGCTCCATCCACTGGCGATGATGTCCCGAAGATCGTGCCGCAGCCTCTTGAGATCGCGGGTCGATCCTGCATCGTCGAGCACGAATCGAGCGAGGTCTTCGATCGTGCGCAGCCCTTCCGCGACACGATTGCGGCAAGCATCCACCAGTCGGTCAAGCATGTGGCCCTCGAGAGACATCTCGTCAGCGTATATCCTCCGGGGCCAACACGAGCCAAGGAGCCTGATCGTGTACCGAACCATTCGCACCGGATCCCCTCGCCGCGCCACCATCATCGCAGCCGTGGGGGTGTCGCCCTCAGGTCTACCCAGAGGGCTGGGATCGCTCGATGCCTCTGTAGATGGCGCGTTGGCTTCGGCGCTGGTGCGGCCTGGGTTCACCGGCAAGCGAGGCCAGATCGCGTTCGGTGACGAGAGCGGCGTGCTCATTGGTCTGGGCGACCTGGACACCCTCACCACCGATCATCTGCGGGACATTGGCGGCAAACTGGTGAAGAAGCTCAAGGGGGCCGGCATCGATGGCGTCCAAGTCGAGATTGCACGCAGCATTCCCAAGGGCGTGCTTGATGCCGAGTCAGCCGGGCAAGCACTTGCAGAGGGCATGGTTCTGGGGAATTGGCGGATGGAGGCCTATCGGGGTCGTGCAGCGCAAGGCGAGGCCGCCAGTGGGTCACTCACGATTGGCGCCTCTGACGCTGCCGTCCGGGGCGGCCTGCGGCGGGGCATATTGCTGGGTGAGGCAGCCAATGCTGCCAGACGAATTGGCGCCACACCCCCAAACGTGGCCAATCCACCCTGGATCGCCAAGCAGGCTCGGGCTCTGGCACGATCGACCAAACTCGCCTGCAAGGTGATCTCCGCAGCCGAACTCAAGAAGCAGGGCATGGGGGGCATCACGGCGGTGGGGCAGGGGTCAGACAGTCCGCCGTGCATGGTCGTTGTCGAACACAAGCCGCCGCGTGCCCGCGCGGGTGTGCATCTGGTGCTGGTTGGCAAGACCATCACGTACGACACGGGCGGGTACTCGCTGAAGGTGTCAAACGGCATGAAGGGGATGAAGTACGACCTCTGCGGCGGCGCTGCGGTATTGGGCGCCATGCAGGCCCTCGATGCGCTGAAGGTGCCGGTGCGTGTCACCGCCGTGCTGGCCTGCGCCGAGAACATGGTGTCAGGTGGGGCCTACCGACCCGATGACATCATCACGATGTACAACGGCGTCACGGTAGAAGTCACCAACACCGATGCTGAAGGCCGGCTCGTGATGGCCGACGCCCTTGCCTGGTCATGCCGAAAGCTCAAGCCCACCCACATCATGGACGCCGCCACCCTGACTGGCGGTGTGGTTGTAGCCCTCGGTGAGTGGTGCGCAGGGCTCTGGTGCGAAGATGACGCCTTCCGTGGCGTGCTGGAAGATGCAGGGGAGTCAACCGGCGAGCGATTGTGGAGACTCCCCCTATGGACCGAACACCGCGACTTCATGCGGTCACGTCATGCTGACATTTGGAACAGTGGCCCGCGGCGAAGCGCCCACCCGATTCAAGGGGCTGCGTTCTTGAGCTATTTTGTCGATGAAGACGTGCCATGGGCCCATGTGGATCTCGCCGGTCCTGCCACGACCGACTCGGCCACCAGCACCTGTGCCGTAGGCCCAACTGGCTTCGGCACTCGCCTCATGACGGAGGCGGCTGCTCGTCTGGCCCGATGAGTTGATCCAGCCGCTCAGGAATGAGCTGTTGTAGATGAGCCGCCAGATCGTCATAGACCGCCTGGCCCTGTCCGATGGGGTCATCCACATCGCCGGAGGGGTCGAGCAACTCGATGTGCTCGGCCCCCGAGCCCTCGCCGGCGATTCGTCGGGCAGCACTCATGTGACTGCGGGTCATGCAGAACACGGCATCGGCACCCTCGACCATCTCGCGAGTAAGGGCCTTGGACTGGCCGTCGAAGTCGATCCCCATCGCGTTCAGGGCTGTCAGCGTCTCGGGAGAGGTAGGCATGCCATCGACGGCAGCGACCCCTGCCGAAGCGACGAACATGTCCAATTCGCTCGAGCGGACATGTGCCTGAGCGATGCCCTCAGCCATTGGGCTTCGACAGGTGTTGCCGGTACAGACAAAGATCACGGTATGCACGCCACGCTCTCCAGGGCTGGAACCGGCAGGATCATATGAGGCTGGGGGGCCATGCACCTTGCATGAACGGCCCGTATACGTTTGAATCTCCAAAGATCCAACTGGAGCGATTTGTTTTGGACTTCATCAAGGCGGACGAGATCCGCAATCTGTTGCACGACTATGGCATCGTGCAGGACAACCCAGACGACGACCACGTCTACCTTCGCATGCAAGGTGGCGAGACTGTGCAGCACCTTTCCGTATCAGTGGATGGTGTAGACGAGGGTGCGCCCCAAGGCGCCGAGTCGGTCAGTACGACCGAAGCGGATCTCCCATCCATCGTCGAGCATCTGCTGAACAAGTTGCATCACAACCAGATGGTTCTGGTTCCGGTAGGTAAGTGGCGCAGCGTGTTCGACATCGTTGCGTTCTCGCTCGCAGAGAACGAAGAGTGGCAGCGCATCGACGCAGCCGCATCGGTTGAACTCAACAGCCGCGACCCATTGCTGGCAGACGCAGGCGACCTGCACGTGCTGGAAGAGTTGTTCAAGGCACTCCTGAGAGATTCAGATACCCCCGACCAAGGTCTGATACTCATCACCGTCGGCGTTCCCGTGTTGATGGAGGTAGTTCCCGGCAAAGGCTTGCGGATGAGTTTCGGCAACGAAGCGATCGCTGCAGAAGTCAGGGAGATTTGTGCGGCCTGAGGGCGCACACTGACACACCATGGGGCGCTCGACGCAACGACCGAAGGCGATTCAGGATCTCCTCAAGCGTGGCTCCGCCGCGCTGAAAAAGGAGGATTGGTTTCAGGCAGAGGAGTTGCTCTCCAAGGCCACGGGCATGTTGCGATCCCGAATGGAGTGGGGATGTCTGGCTGACACGATTGAGCAACTGCACACGGCTCGCAAGGGCCGTCGCAAAGCGGCGTTGGCCAGCCGATCTGCGATTCGAATCATCGAAGAGGATCCCGGCGACAAGCCCGATATTGAGCGAGGCCGAGTGCTGTTTCAGCCGCCGATGGTCGGAGCAGACGCTCGCCGGTACGGCCTCGAAGCTCGAGCGCAGGAAGTCGCCGTTGCAGTCATCTGCCGTGAACCCACGACCCAGTTGGGCGAGATCCCGGTGGTTGCAATCGCTCCGGGGGCCACGGTGCGGGTGAAGATCGATCCTCCCAAGAGCGAGTCCAAGCCCTCTGCCGCCTGGTTCCGATCAGCGATCGACGCACTGGGGCAGGAGGCGGTGGCCATGGATCAGATCGATCTGGAGACCCCCAAGCGGGTGGACCGGCTGTTGGCACTCATCGACGCCGTCCCTGATTCTGTTGCGCCACATGAGCGCTTGGTTGAAGTCTGCCGGGAAGCCGCCGACCACGCCTGAGGCCAAGGGCGTAGCATGCCCACCATGGACAACACCACTTCCTCGGAACTGACCGTCAAGGTTGGATCTGGATTCCTCATTCGGTCGGCCCTGATCGCCGTCCTGTGCCTGGTGCTTGGCCTTTGGGGGATCTGGGACTACGTCGTCGCAATTCCCAACCAGGCCTTGCAATACCAACGTGCTGAGGTTGCGCGCCAGTTCAACAGGGCTGTCGAGCCGATTCTGAACGGCTCGACCAAGACGATTTCGAAAGAAACGGCGCAGGGCCTGCGCGATGCAATCATCAGCGACTTGACCATTGATCGCGATGCGTCTCTAGCCCAAGAGGTAGCCGGCCTGCACACGGTGGCCAAAGACGCTGGCAATGGAGACACCGAGCCGTCACTGAGTGAGCTGGGCCGCCTGGTCGCCATGGCCGTGCAGCGTCGAGCCTCAGATACCTCTCCCAAGACGCCCGCTGACACCTCCACCACGGCCTGGTTGAAAGCTGTTGGCGCGATGGCGGCGATCACGCTCACACCCACAAATGTGGATGGCTCTCCGCACGAGGCGTTGGGAGCACTGCACAACGAGTCAGAGTCCGCATTGAAGTCGTGGGGAGACGTGCAGCCTCCCTCCAAGTACGACCGACCCATTCAGTGGCTGTTCATTCTGTGCCTCCCATTCGTGCCTTGGTATGCATGGACCGCCCTCGTCGCCATGCGCCGCACCTATCGGCTGGACGCTGAGGGCACACTGCACATGCCCGAAGGCTCGTGGATTTCACATGACATCGCAGACATCGACATGAGCCGGTGGATGGCGAAGTCAAAGGCCTGGGTTGTGCATGAAGACGGCACTCGTGTGCTGCTCGACGACTACGTGTTCAAGGGCCTGCACCGGATCGTCGGCCGGCTTGCTGCCCAGCGTCATCCTGATGACTGGACCGACGAAGCAAGGCCCGTCAAGCGAGCCAAGGCTTCGGCCCCAGACAGTGAGGTGCCGGTCACCGGCGATACTGAGTCGCCTGATGACGAGGCCACCGGCTGATTCGGCATGGCGCTGCTTGAAGTGCGCAATCTCGTGAAGTCATACAACGGCCGCAGAGTGGTCGATGAGGTTTCATTCGATGTCAATGCGGGCGAAATCGTGGGGCTGCTGGGCCGCAACGGCGCGGGCAAGACCACATCCTTCCGCATAGCGATCGGCATGATCACGCCCGAAGGTGGATCGGTGCACTTCGACGGTGTAGATGTCACATTCGAACCCATGTACCGGCATGCTCGACGGGGGATGGGCTACTTGAGCCAGGAGCCCAGCGTCTTTGGGCGACTCAGTGTTCGCGACAATCTGATGGCGATTCTCGAGACTCGCCCGATTGATGATGCCGCACGTCGACGTCGCTGTGACGAACTGCTGAAGCAATTCGGGCTGGAGCACAAGTCGTCAGAGAAGGCCCGTACATGCAGCGGCGGTGAACGAAGGCGACTTGAGATCGCACGTGCCATGATCACCGAGCCAGCTCTGATGCTGCTTGATGAGCCCTTCGCCGCAGTTGACCCACACACGGTTGAAGAACTTCAGGATCAGGTTCGGGCACTCACCGAGCGGGGCATCAGCGTGCTGGTAACAGACCACAACGTGCAGCAAACGCTGCGTATCTGTGATCGGGCGTACATCATTCACCATGGCCGCAATCTTAAAGACGGCGACCCACGAACGATCATCAACGATCCCGATGTACGAGATGCGTATCTGGCCAGTACCTTCAAAGGCGATGAATTCGATGCCTGAACGATTGCTGGCCTTCTTGATCCTCTGCTCGAGCATGTTGCTGCTGCCCGGGTGTGTTCGACGATCGCTTGAGATCTCCTCCAGCCCGGAAGGCGCCTTGGTCTGGGTCAATGGCCGAGAGGTTGGCCGCACCCCGGTCACGGTGGACTTCATGCACTACGGCACGTACGACCTCATGATCAAGAAGCGAGGGTGGGAGCCCATCATCGACAAGCGATCAGCACCCATTCCGATTGCGGACCTGCCCGGGCTGGATCTAGCCGTGGAGATTCTCCCGGTGGATGCCCACCATGTCGTGCAGTGGCATATTGAGATGGAACCCCGCGATGAGTCTCACGGAGGCCTGCTCAACAGGGCCAACACGCTTCGTGGCGAGTTGGAGGGGGGCGATGCCGCCGATTCTGGAAAGGCGCTCGACGAATCGCCCTGAATTCGTAGGCTTTGGGGGGGCGTTGGGAAATTCTGGTTCGACCGGAGTCACGCCATGCTTGAAACGATCCTGCTCACATCCGTTCTGACACTTGCCGAAGATGCCGACGCATCTGCCCAGCAGACGCAACGCGACCAGCGGGCTGTCGCCATTCATCGACTTGAACAAGAGGGAATCGACCCGACAACGCCTCGCCGTGAACTGCATCAGGCGTTGGTTGATCGCGAGGTTGAGGTGCGGGCGATGCGCAGTCGTCTCGCCGACATGGAGATTCAGCTCGCCCAGCTGCAGGCGCAACTGACCGAGATGCAAACCTTCGTGCTGGACCATGATCGATATGGAACAGACTTCTCCCAGTACCAACAGGTACGTGAAGACGCCCGCAAAGAAGTGAGGCGGCGGGAGGCGCTTGAGCGACAGGCACGACGCGAACTTGCCAGGCAGCAGCAGGAAGAAGCCCGTGCCAAGCAGGAAGCCCAGAAGCAACTGGCCGCTCCCGGCAAAGACCTGCAAAGCACGCTTCAGAAGATGAACTTCGGCCACCTTGGCCAAGATGTGTGGCGCTCAAGAGCGGCCTACCACTATGCCGTCGTCGATCGCCCCGGCGAGACGATTACCTACCGCCCCTCGCCCTTTGGAGGCAAGCGTGTTGTCACCGAGCATCAGAAGGAACTCGACTGGTCGGAAATGACCATCTCCGGCAGCCTTCTCAATGCCGCAAAGGAAACTCGCAACATCGGTATCGCCGTCGCCTTCTTCGACGAGTACGGCAATCAGGTCGGCGCTGAGACGATTGTCGTCAACAATGCCCGGCCCGGTGTTCCCTATCCATTCACCCAGACCCTCGAGATGGCCGCCAACAAGCCCTTTGCCAGTGACACGGCCTGGGTGCTCTTTGCCGATCCCATCTCAACTGCAGCCGGCCAGCCTCCATCAACACCCTTGGCCCCGAACGCGCCGTGACCTCGACCGGGCCGGACAGGCCGGAACTGACTCGCGCCCAGGCAGACAAGGCTGCACGGCGACGGCGGCTCATCGTCATGCCGACGCTCATTTTGATCATCACCGCCGTGATGTGGTGGTGGTCTGATCGAGAAGAGCGACATCGACATGACGCGCTACACGACTCGGTGCAAGCGTTGGTGATCGGGCAGCTGCGGCAGATGAGTACAGCGCCGACAAAGATGCGTCTGCGGTGGGCCGACCCGGCGATGCAGGCGGTGTTCCTGGCGGGCCTACCTGATCTGGGCGAGCGAATACGAACGCCCCAAGTCATCGTCCACAGTGACGAGGCTGACCCCGCTGGCCGAACCCCAGTAGAGATCAAGGGATCGATGGGGTCGATCATCCTGGAGATCACGCCGATGGATGATCTCCAACTGGGCGTGATTCAGTCGGTCGTTCGCCCGTCACATGAGGCGGCCTCGGCTTCGGCCACCCCCTGATCGATACAATCACCCTCATGCAGGTCTGGCTCAACGGCGAATTCAAGAGCGACACCGAAGCCTCGATCGGGGTGTTTGATGCGGCAGTGCAGCACGCTGTGGGTCTGTTCGAGACCATGGCTGCCCGCAATGGCCGAGTCTTCCGGCTCGACAGGCACATCGATCGGCTTGTGACCTCGGCCCAGCTTCTGGCGCTGACCGATCGGCTGCAACCTGAGCCGTTGGCAGAGGCCGTTGAACGGGCTCTTGAACACAGTGGTCTGGAGAACGCCCGTATTCGGTTGACGGTGACTGGCGGCGACTTGGCCGCCCTGAGAGGCGGAGGATCGGGCGGCGCCAATGATCCGACGGTGCTGGTCGTACCCCAGCCACCGACCGAATACCCCGAGGCCTTCTTCGCCAAAGGGGTTGATGTCATCATGGCCTCTGGGCGAGTGAACCCGTGGTCACCCTTTGCCGGGCACAAGACGGTCAACTACTGGGAGCGGATCCACGCGCTGCAGCAGGCCGCATCAGTAGGGGCGGGCGAGGCCTTGTGGGCGGACCCAGCAGCCGGTGTGGTCTCCGGTTCGGTGAGCAATATCTTCGTGGTTCGCGACGGTGTTCTGATGACGCCACCGGCACGAGGTGAGCAAAGCCGTGGCGAAGATGTCCCCCCGGTGCTCCCGGGCATCACCCGAGATGCAGTCTTGGAACTGGCCCACGACGCCGGAATCGAGACAAAGCACCACACGCCTTCAATGGAAGACCTGCTCTCGGCTGAAGAAGTCTTTCTGACGAATGCTTCGTGGCACGTGCTGCCGGTGACCAGCCTGTTGCTGCGTGTGCGCAAGGAAGGGTCCCAAGACCCCGATGATGTTGAATTGCGGCAGCGGCACGTGGCCGACGGCGCGGTGGGTGCCATGACAGCAGACCTGCGTGGCAGCCTGTTGGCCCTGATCGAACGCGAGACGAGTTCGTAGGCCGCCTCCAGGGAGGCCCAAGGCGACTCAGGATCTCACCCTGACGTTTCGGCGGCCTTCATCATCTGCCCCGGGGGGTGGCGGTGGCCCCTTGGGCCGCGCCCCGCTGACAGTGTTCATGAGGCTGCTCACCACGGTCAGTACGGCATAGACAACTGCCGACACCAAACCGGCCGCCAAGACCAGCAGCACGATGGGCACGGCGATCACGGCCAGAAAGACAATGATGGCGGCCTTGGCTGCCGGCGATGGTCGACGGCCCATGGCTTGCACGAACTGTGCAGCGCCACCGACGCCCGGAACTGAAAATGGTGATCGAGGTTGCTCGGTCATGATCATCAATCGTAGGCGGCCGGAGAGATCCATGCCCAACTTGTCCCCCTTTCGCCTGTATCGACAGGATCCCGTCGTGGGCCCGGTACGATCGTCATGTAGACATGGAAACCAGCGCCCCGGTCTTCGCCCACCTGCACCTGCACACCGAGTATTCACTGCTCGACGGCGGTAACACCGTCAAAAAACTGGTTCAGCGGGTCAGAGAATTGGGCATGGATGCCGTGGCCGTCACTGATCACGGCAATCTCCATGCTGCGGTCGAGTTTCATACAGCAGCCAAGGCTGAGGGCATCAAGCCGATATTGGGCATCGAGGCCTATGTCGCCCCGGGCGAACGCACGCTTCGGGCAAAGACCGACACCGGCCCCGCTGGTGGCTTTCATCTGGTGTTGCTTGCTGAGAACGAGACGGGGTGGCAGAACCTGCTTCGGCTCTCCAGCGATGCGTTTCTAAAGGGCTTCTATCACAAGCCCCGCATGGACAAGTCCACGCTGGCCCAATGGTCCGAAGGCATCATCGCCATCAACGGGCACCTGGGATCTTCGCTCGCCTGGCATCTGGTGAAGTTTGAAGAGACTGGCGATGAAGCCCACTTTGAGGCTGCATGCGATGAAGCTCGGTGGCATGCCGAGACCTTTGGCCCTAACGCTGATGGTGAGCCGTGCTTTTTCGTCGAGCTACAGATGCACGACGTCGAGATGCAACAGGCGATCAATCCGCATCTGGTGCGGCTGGCTCGTGAGCTGAATCTGCCCCTCGTAGGTGACAACGACGCCCACTATCTGGGAGCGGAAGATCACGATGCCCATGACACGCTTTGTTGCATTTCGATGGGCCGAACGAAAGACGACGACTCCCGGCTGAAGTACTCGCCGGAGTTGTGGGTGAAGTCGCCCGAGCAGATGGAGCGCCTGTTTCAGGATTGGCCCGAGGCGTATGAGAACGCGGGCCACATTGCTCGGCGCTGCAACGTCGATCTGGACTTTGACGCCAATCATGCGCCCGTCGTTGTGGCCAAGGGGCCAGATGAAGCGCCTGGTTGGGATGGCAAGACTGACCAGACAGACTGGTTCAACGAGTGGTGTACTCGCTTCGAGTTGCTTCCGTTCGATGCCGAGCGCGACACCCATCTCGATGTCGAGACGCTGGAGCGCGATTGCGACCGTGTCTTGCGCCTGTTGTGTGAAGGTGGGTTGATCTGGCGATACGGTGATTCGGTAGACGCCCCGGTGCGAGCCCGCCTCGAGCGAGAACTGAAGATTCTCGCCGACAAGCACATCAGTGCCTACTTCCTGATCGTCTGGGATTTCGTCAACTGGGCTCGGCAGCGGGGCATTCCCGCAAATGCTCGCGGCAGTGGCGTGGGCACAATGGTGGGCTATGTGCTGGGCCTTTCCAACGCCTGCCCGGAGCAGTACGGCCTGCTCTTTGAACGATTCACCGATCCAGATCGGTCTGAGTACCCCGACATCGATATCGACATCTGCCAGAACGGCCGCGGCGATGTCATCAGGTATGTCCGCGAGAAGTACGGCCATGTCGCCCAGATCATCACGTTCGGGCGCCTCAAGGCCCGAGCGGCAATCAAGGATGTCTCACGTGTGTTCGGCCTGCTTCCCCAGGAAGGCCAGCGCATTGCGAATCTGGTTCCGCCGGAACTGAACATCACCATCGACGACGCGCTGGAGTCCGGCCAAGACTTCAAGGCCGAATACGAGGGCAACCCTCAGGCTCGCCGCGTGATCGACGAGGCCCGCAAACTCGAACACCATGCTCGCCACGCAGGCGTGCATGCGGCTGGTGTCGTGGTGGCCACCCAGCCGCTCGACTCGATCGTGCCCCTGTGCCGAGTGTCTCAGAGCGATGATGCCGTGACCCAATGGGACGGGCCGACCTGTGAGCGCATGGGTCTGCTCAAGATGGACTTCCTCGGGCTACGCACCTTGTCCACGATGGAACTGGCCAAGCGGCTCATTCGTGAGACGCTGAGCGAAGAGGCCATTCATGAAGCCGTTGGGCGTAGCGCCTCCGATGAGGGGCCACATCCGCTGGATCTGGAACGCATCCCCTTCGATGATCAGAGAGTGCTGGGGCTGTTCCGACGCGGAGAGACCTCCGGCATCTTCCAGTTTGAGTCTGGCGGCATGCGGCAATTGCTTCGTGAGATGCGGCCTGACCGGCTGGAAGACCTCATCGCTGCCAATGCCCTCTATCGGCCCGGGCCGATGGACCTCATCCCCGAGTATTGCGCCCGCAAGCACGGCGAGACAGAAGTGCCCGCAGTGCACGAGGTGGTTGACGCGTTCACTGAAGAGACCTACGGAATCATGGTCTATCAGGAGCAGGTCATGCAGATCGTGCATGGTCTGGGTGATGTGCCGTTGCGGGAGGCATACTCGCTCATCAAGGCAATCTCCAAGAAGAAGGAGAAGGTCATTGACGCAGCGAGGCCCAAGTTCATCGAGGGTGCGGCGGCCAAGGGCATGCCCGAGCGTGAGGCGCAAAAGCTGTTCGACCTGATCCTGCGATTCGCCGGATACGGCTTCAACAAGTCGCACAGCACCGGATACGCCATCATTGCCTACCAGACAGCCTGGCTGAAGACGTTCTACCCGGTGCAGTACATGGCAGCGGTACTCACGTTCGAGTCAGCTGCTCGCAAGACTGAGGAGTGGGCGCCCTATCTGGACGAGTGCCGCCACGTCCGATTCTCCGATGACACAGAGCAGGAACCTCACCGAGGTATCGAAATCCTGCCACCAGACATCAACCAGAGCCAGGCATCGTTCACGGTCATTCATCAGGATGGAGCCGACACGCCAACCTCACTAGGTGGCTCCATCCGATTCGGTCTGGGTGCGATCAAAGGTGTGGGCACCGCTGCTGTGGAGGCCATTGCCGCCGAGCGTGAGCGTGGGGGCGAGTACCGATCGGTCTGGGATCTGTGCGAACGTGTTTCGGGGCGATCTGCAAACAAGGGAACGCTCGAAGCGCTCGTCTCAGCCGGGGCGCTGGACTCGCTCCACGGCACAGAACTCCGCGCTGGCTTGCACGCCACCATCGAGAAGGCGATGAAGGCTGGTGCCGAGCGGGCCCGCGATATCGCCTCTGGTCAAGGGGCGCTCTTTGGCGGCCCGGTCGAAGATGAAACAACTGCCCCCATGGAAGACCCGCCGCTGGAGCGAGCTGCGGCATGGACCAAGCGCCAGTTGCTTGCAGCTGAACGCGAGCACCTGGGCTTCCACATCTCGGGCCACCCACTCGACGAACACGAACGAGTGGTTCAGGTGTACGGCACCTCGACGATCTCCGCGCTCGGCGACAAGCGAGATGGGGCGAGAGTCGTGGTAGGGGGCATCGTGTCCGGGTGTCGCATCGTCACGCCATCCAAGGGTCGCAATGCCGGCCAACGCATGGCGATCATCACGCTTCAGGATCGGGCTGGTTCAATCGAGGCTGTGCTCTTCCCCGATGCCTTCCGCAACTGTGGTGAGCTGGCGGTGATCGATCAGGTGGTTCTGGCAGTGGCCGAAACCGGCGATCGCAATGGTGATCTGCAACTGGTCGTTGAGCGCCTCATTTCGCCAGCCGACGCACCAAGATTCCTGACGGAACGCATCGAGGTGCACCTCGGCCGCATCGATGGTGGCTCTGAAGGCGAACTGCGGACACGTCTGGACATGGCCGCGGGTTTGTTGCGGCAATCTGGCGGCGCCCGGGTTGCAGATGGTGCCAGGCCTGCAGAGGTCTACCTGCACGGTGACAAGGGAGATTCATCCCTGATGTGGCGCAGCAATCTGCGGATCGTGCCGCACGATGAACTCATCGGCCAATTGCAGGGGCTGCTCGGTGGCGACAGGGTCCGTCTGGTGGGACGAGTGCCCGATCCCCCGAAAGACCGACGGCGTCCGCGGTACTGAGAGGCAGAGGCCCTGATTGGTGAATCAAGCGGCCTTGCCCCATGCGTCGCCCGAAGCATCGCCTGAGGGCTCGTCTGGCCATTCACACGTGTTGCGGCGATGGACACGCAGGATTCGGGCCATTTGTTCGCCCACGATTGTTCGCATGACGTCAAGTGCGGCGGCATGTTCATCTTCAAAGCCCTCTTCCGACTCACGGAAGAGTGTGAAGACGGCAAGGCAGTCATCACCACGGTGACAAGAGAAAGCAGCGATTTCGCTTCCCTCGAGCAGTGACATGTCGCCACCCTCGGACGCAGCGAACTCACCGGCATCATCGAAGCGAACCAGCCCGTGCTCCTTGGCCATGCCCGGGCCCACAACATCACCGAGCCGCTTGAGCATGGGCATGATGTCACGGTCTTGCCACTGGTAGTTCACATACGCACCCACACCCCAGGTTCCCGGTGCCTCCTGCAGATAGACCGCGGCATTGACCGGGCCGATCCGCTGCATCATGGCTTCGAGCGCCGTACGGAGCATGGCTTCCAGGTCCAGTTCCTGTCCAAGCAAGGCTCGGTATTCACTGGCCAGTGCGACATCTGAAATCTGTTCCCGCATCGTGCGATAGGCGGATGCCAGATCGCCGCACAGCGTGTCAACGCGCTCGGACATCTCATCACGAGTGTTCTTGAGTTCGCTGCAGGCTTCGGCGAGGTCGGCCATGCGGCGCTCTCGCTCTCGGTGTGCTCGCACGCGATCGAGAACCTGATGTACTCGATCTGCGATTCGATCGAGGTCGCGGGGCACAGCGAGGAAGTCGCTGGCACCGGCCCGTATCGCATCGACCACATCGGAGGGCGACGCCTTGGCCCCGTACACCAGTGCCCGGACACACGGGTCGGCCGCCTGGGCCTCACGGATGATCTCCAGCCCGGTGCGACCACACCCAGAGGCGATCAGCAGAAGATCGAATGCCCCGTCACCTGCCATGGCCTCCCGAGCGGCATCAATTGCGTTTGTTCGAGCAACGTGGTGCCCCAGTCCCTTGAGACTGCCAGCAAGTTCATTGCGAACATCGGTTGCTTCACCAATGATCAGAATGCTCGCCGTGGTTGTCTTTGAGGATGAATTGGCCGTGTATTCGTGCGGACTCATCGATCGCGTCTCCCTGCCAGCTTGGCCGGCATAGGGAACAATCGGCGCGACGGGGGGCGCGTTTCAGTCCAGATCAGCCCTTTGTGGCATCTTGTTGGCCTTGTGCGGCCTTGGATCGCTCTTCAAAGAGCGTGACTGCTTCTGGCGCACGGGGATACAGCGGCGACAGGTCCATCGCATGCACCCCCTCACCTTGGCCTGCCAAGGCCTCAGCCACCTCCAAAGTCGCTTCCGGCTGAAACACTGGCGGGCTCATTGGGATCGCCAACGCCTCTGCAACTGACGTTATCGGGCCTGGCAGATGCTCGTCAGCCAACAGGTGCCGGCAACCAGACAACAAGGCCTCTGCCCCGGATTGGTCCACCAATTCGGCCCGCACCACACGCAGGCCATCGACGAGGGAGAGCCAGGTGTCGCCTCGCTTGGAAGCCAGCGCCACGGCCAATGGTCCACTCCCGCCGTGGGCCCGGGCGCAAGCAAGGGCGGTTTCGACGGCGATGAGGGTGCACCCGGTGACCTCACCGAGCATCTTGGCCGTTGCCACAGCGATCCGAAGGCCTGTGAAGCCCCCCGGGCCGATCGACACCCCTACGAGCGACAGGTCTTGTGGCCGGCAGCCAGCCTCCTTGGTGAGCGCCGCCAGCGAAGGCATGAGTTGGTCATCTATCCCACTGCGTGACGAAAGCGAGGCGGTGTACACGACCCCATCGCTGCCACGCACCGCCAGCCCACCCGTGCCCTGCGACGTCTCGATGGCCAGATGCCAGCTCACGAAAAGACACCCTCAGGAATCGCAATGGACTGCAGGGGCACCGCGGCTTGCTTGAGCCCCTTGGCCTCAAATGGCTGATTCGGCAACAGCTGTACAAGCACGCCGTAGTCGTCTTCGGAATTCAGGATGACAGCTCGGCGCCCTCTGGCGGCGATGCCCATGTCCACATGCACATGCCCCAGCACGAATCCCTCTACCCGCCATGCCTCGGCGAGCGTGTCCAGCGACTCGTCGTCATGACCACGCCCCCACGTCAGGAGAAAGGCCGAACCAAATGGGCCATCGCGATCGATGTCGGTCAACGGCCGATCAAGCACCTCGGTGTCGAATCGCCCCATGAGTCGTGGCTCGGGCATGGAGTGGGCGCAGCAGATGCCCTCCGCTGTGATGAGCGCAAGGGGCATGGCCCGAATGAACGTGTCGATGGCATCGCTGACAAGCTGGGCTTCGTCGGCAAACACCATCTCCAGCCCGGACACGAATTGCTCGACGGAGTTTCCGCCGCCCTTGCTCACGCCTCGTCTGAGCAACTGGGCCAATTCGTGATTGCCCAGCAGTGGATGTACCTGGCCAGGATAGGCCTGCACAAGTGCCGCAATTCGCAGCAGCATGCGGTGGCTCATATCGCAGCCATGGGTGAGTTGCGGCCCGTGGATCAACTCCTGCACCACGACGTGATTGGCCGGCGAGTCCAGCTGGGCAGCGGAGACAATCCTCGCCAGATTGATCAGGTGATCGTGCAGATCGCCACTGACAGTTGTGCGCGACTGATCTGCCAATCGCACAACCGACCCCTGTCGGCCCGGGGTATTGAGCAGCGTCGCGGCCGCTTCATTCAGCAGCGCCGCGGCCTCGGTGGCATCACGGGGGGCCGAGGGCAGGCTCACGTCGCAGGCGTTCCCTTCTTGGAGGGCCGCTTGGCGTGGATGGCGCTGCTGCGTCCACTTGAAGCGCCCTTGCGCACCATGCCAACCTCGGTGATGCGGTTCCAGGCGCTCGTGGCGATCGACTCACTCTGTTCAATGCAGATGCTGCGTCGTCCATGAGCGCGAGCGACGGTCGAGGTTGTACCTGACCCGCAGAATGGATCGAGCACAAGATCGCCTGGATTGGAGCAGGCGCTGATCACCCGCTCCAGATAGACCTCCGGAATCTGGTTCTCGTGGCCGGGCCGGCGCTCCTTGTTGTTCCCCTGAATACGACCCCAGTACTGACCGTACCACACGTCCATGGGCACTCGCATGCCCTTGTTGGTGTCCTTGGCCATCGTCCGTGGGTCGTTGTAGATCGCAGCCCGATCGCTGGGTTCGAGCACGGCATCTGGATTCCAGATTCGAGCATCTGGGTCCTTACAGAAGTACAGCGCATGCACCTTGCTCATGATGAACGAGGTGTTGCGGCACTGGCCGAATCGGAAGTGCCAGACACACCAGTTCACCATCACGAGGCCGCGTCGCTTCAAGTGCAACACGATCTCCGCTGCAGTGTCATCAGGAATATTCACCCACAGACTGCCTGTTGGAGAGAGCGCCTCGATGCACCCGTCAAGCCACTCGAACGTGAATCGCTCGTAGGCGGCGCGTTCCATACCGTCATTCCAGTCGCCTTCGTAGGGCACGTCCCAATTGAAGGGGGGGTCAGCAAACACCAAATCAACAGTGCCGCGGTCTGGCAGCGAGGCCAGCACGTTTCGGCAATCGCCCAGATAGAGCCGGGTGTCGGGCTCATGGGCCTCGAACGCCGGGGCGCAGATGAGTTGATCAGGCATGTAGGGGGGCGCCGCATCACCGAGCATCCGAATGTCGGCTTCACGCACCGCTTGCCGGGCCCGGCGGCCAGCGGCGATGGCCCCACTCGGGCCCGCTTGGTCGCGAGTTTGGGCCTGTGATGCCCCTGTTGAACTGGATTGAGCGGCCATGGAATACAAGTACCAGAGTCCGGGTCGGCTTTTCGGCGCTGAATACCTAGAATCGCTACTTCCATGGGCATTCGCATAACTCGATGCGCGTGGGGGGGCCTCCCTGGGGCCGCGGTCATCTTGACCTCGGCCTGCAGCGATCCCTTCGCCACGATTGACGGCCGCGTCAACGAGTTGTTGGCTGAGGGAACGTCGAACGTCGGTGGGGGCGCCACCCTCCCCTATACCGACCCTTGGCCTGCAAACCGGGTTGAGGATCGTGGCGAGTTGGACATCGAGCGGCCCGCAACCTGGAACCCCTCGGCTGAGGAGATGACCTGGACGTCTCTGGTTTCAACCGAAGCGGGCTCAGTCATCGATCGACTGAACGCGGTGGATGCCACAGATGAAGAGGCCCTCCTGACGCTTGACGAAGCCCTCCAGTGGGCCGTGGGCCACGCCTTCGACTACACCTACGCGGAGGAGGAGTTCGTTCTTGCCTGTTTGAACCTGCTCGTGCAGCGGCACCTCTGGACGCCCCAGATCGCCAATGACATCACAGCAGAGCACCAGCACTATGAGAGCTCGACCGCATTTGCGAAGTCGTCCTCCGCAATCGTCAACGATCTGTCGGTCACACAGAAACTGCCTTGGGGCGGACAGGTGGCGGCAAACTATTTGGCGACCTTCTCTCATCTGGTGCACGGAGAGGGCTCATCAACCCCCGACGCCACGCAGGACAACGCGATCGGGCAGTTCACACTGTCAGCCTCAATCCCATTCCTGCGCAATGCCGGCCCCATCGCCCGTGAGAGCATCATTCAATCTGAGCGCAATCTGATCTACGCGTCGCGAGCATTCGAGGGATTCAGGCGGCAATTCTTCGTTGATGTGGTTCAGGCCTATCTGGCCCTGCAGGTTCAGAAACAGGAACTCGACAACGCACTGGACACCATCTCCCTCTTGGAGCGAATGGCGGAGAGGCAACGGGCGCTATACGACGCTGGGCGAGCAAGGCTCTACGACGCCGCGGAGTCTGAGAACCAGGCACTTCAACAGCGCTCTCAAGTTGCTGGAATGCAGGAGGCGTACCGGCTGGCGGTTGATCGATTCAAGATCCTCATCAACTATCCCGTGCAGTTGCCAGTGCTGATCGAACGAGCCTCGTTCTCGATCGCACCACCCAGCATCGATCTGGAAAACGCCGTCCAGATCGCCTTGGGCCAAAGGCTCGATTTGCAGAGCCGGCGCGATCAGTTGATCGACGGTCGCCGGCAAGTGCGAAATGCACTGAATCAACTGCTTCCAGATCTCGACCTGGCCGGATCGCTTCGGCTGGGCAGCGCAGATGAGTACTACTACTCGTTCACGATCCCCTCGGTGGAAGATCTTGAGACGGAGATTTCGCTCACGCTTGGCCTGCCGCTCAATCGCACAAATGAACGGATCGCTGTCCGCCAGGCGCAGGTCGAGTTGGAACGCTCTCGCCGCCAATACAGTGAGTTCAGAGATGAGATCGCCGTCAATGTGCGCAATGCGGTGCGGACGATCGACGCATCGCTGCTGTCATACGACATTCAGCGACGCAATGTGGAGATCGCTCAACTGAACATCGAGTCCATCGATGCAGACCCGGACACATACACGGTGATCGATCAGACGCAGGCGATTCGTTCTCTACAGCAAGCCCGAAACGGACGAGCCCGCGCCTTCCGTACAGTTCAGCAGTCCATTCTGAACTACCTTCTGGACACTGGACAGTTGCGTGTTTCGCCCGAGGGGGGCATCATCGAGATTCCGGGAATGAACATTGAACGAACGGCATCGCTCAGTTTTGAACAGGATGAAGCCTGACATGTCACACCTGCAACACAGGCAATCTCACCGTGGGGGTGCAGCGGCCGGTGTACTCATCGGTACGGCCTTGGCTGGTCTTGCAGTGGCCGGTGCGGCATGGATGCTCTCCGGAGTTGACTCCGCCGGAGACGGTTTTGCCGCTTCCGACCTGTACATGGTCGAGCGGGGCGGATTCGAAGTCACCGTGCCGGCCTCCGGAAACTTGATCGCACAGGAACAGGTGGAGATTCGCAACACGCTTGACGGGAATGCCGTCATCGCTGAGATTGTGCCCGAAGGCACAGCGGTGAATACGGGTGACGTGCTCTTGCGTCTGGATGACGAAGCCGTCAAGGAACGAATCACGACAGCAGAGGAAGAACTTGTCAAGGCCGAAGCAGCGGTCGAGGCAGATCAGGCGGCGTTGGAAATCGCGACCAAAAGTCGCGAGTCCAGCATGTCCGCGGCCGCCGTAGCGGTTGACCAGGCGAATCTGGCCCTGCTGGCCTGGCGAGAGGGCGAGGTTGTCGCTCAACGCAATGCGCTCGAGCTGGCGGTGCGCACCGCCACCAAAGACTACGACCGGCTCATGGACAAGTATGAGAAGTCACTGGAACTTCGATCGCGGGAGTTCATCAGCCAGAACGATCTTGAGCAGGATGAGATCGCAATGATTCGCGCTGAGGCGGCGCTCTCGAAGGCCCGTCTCGACAAGGAGGTGTACGAGAGTTACACCTTCCAGAAGGAGCAGCAGGCCAAGGAGTCTGCTTGGCAGCAAGCCAAAGAGGAGCAGGTGCGTGTAGACAAGCGCACCGCCGCTCAGGTACGCACCGCAGAGACAAAATTCGAGGCCACGCAGGCTGCACTGCTCTCAAAGCAGGAGCGTCTCACTCGATATGAAGCCCAACTCGAGGCCACGACCGTTCTTGCTCCGGCCTCGGGCATGGTCGTCTACGGCTCGACGATTCAGCGCGATCGCCGCCGAGAGAACGAGTCGGCGTTGCGGGTCGGAAGTGGGGTGTACCGGAACCAGTTGTTGATCGTGCTGCCCGACACCACGCGAATGGCTGCAGACGTCAAGGTGAATGAGGCCCTCAGTGGCCTCATCGAGTCAGGGCAAACCGCAGTCATACGCACAGATGCACTGCCCGATGTGGTCTTTGAGGGTGTGGTCCATTCCGTGGGCGTCCTTGCCGAAGATGGCGGGTGGCGTGATCCCAACAGGCGTGACTACTCCGTCCGGATCGATCTGGACGACATCGGTGACCACCCCCTGAAGCCATCAATGCGGTGCACTGCCCGAGTGCTCGTAGACCGTGTGGATGACGTTCTGTTCATTCCAGTGCACGCCGTGCATCGTCGAGGGCGAACGACCTTTGTCCATGTAGGCCGCGACGGGCTCTTTGATGAGCGGCAAGTCACGCTCGGGAGAGCCAGTGACCGTTGGGTCGAGATTGTCGAAGGTCTCGAACCAGACGAGTCAGTGCTCCTGCGAGACCCGCCACCTGGCACGCTCGGCCGTTCTCTGGACGACGCCACTCCAGCTTGACTGGGCTCAGCTGCGGCGCTGCTCCCACTGCGCCTGCGTGCCTTCCCAGCGGGGCAGATCATGCCCGCAGCCAAGGTGGTCCACGATGCGTCCGGCCATGAAGTCGACCAATTCCTCGACCGACTCGGGCTGGTGATAGAAGCCCGGCGCCAGCGGCATGATGATCGCCCCGGAAGCTGCCAGCCTTTCCATATTGCCGATGTCGATTCGACTCAGGGGTGTCTCGCGGTGCGCCACCACGAGCGTACGCCGCTCCTTCAAGGCGACGGTGGCTGCCCGATGAACCAGTGAGTTGGTCAATCCCGCGGCGAGGTGCCCGAGCGTGTTGCTCGAGCAAGGCACGATCGCCATGCCGTCATGAAGAAATGAGCCGGAAGCGATACAAGCGCCCATGTCGGCGTCGCGATGCACCTGCACCAGGTCGGCGGGTGCTCGGTCGGCCACAAGGGCCTCGGGCTCCAGCGTCTTCACGCCGCACTCCTCGACCAGCAGCCGCCTCCCCATGGTCGTGGCCGCTACGTGCACCTCGACGCCGGAGGAGGCCGCCAATTGAATGGACCGCAGTGCATAGGGAGCACCTGATGCCCCTGTAATGCCGATGACCACTCGTCCGTGCCGCATGGGATCAACGATAGCATCCTGCCGCCGGGTGGATAGCTAGAATTGTGCCGCCCGAGAAGGAGGCCTCCGGATGCTTCGCTGTTCCCTGCTTTCGCTGCTGTTGATCATGGGTGCTTGTGGACCCAATGGAACCTGGACCCGCAGCGGCGCCTCGACCGACGCCCACGTCTACATGGCTCCGGCCCCACAGGCCCTTGCCAAGGCCATCGATTGGTGGGTTGCTCGTGAACATGGCGCCCCCCCGAAGGAAATCCCCATCTGGATGGTGCCTTCGCTCGACCCGGCAGCACCTAAGGTGCTCGAACTTGTGCCCGGGGCAAAGCTGGTAGACGCAACCGATCCTGCTGCTATCCGGATCGAAGCGCTTCGCCTGTCTTTCCAGAAGGCCAGCATCGACCTGAGCGCACCACGCAAGGGCCTGCCGCGTCAGTTGATCACGATCGACATGGCGGGCTATGGAGGTCCATGGCGGGTCACTGGCGCCAACTGGTGGCGTTTCAACGAACGGCAGATTCGTGAGGTGCACGACGGTCTCAAGACTGCGAGCGATCAACAGGCTCCCGAGCAGAACGCCGAAGCAGCGCAGGCCGATGGGGATTCCTGAGCCACTGGCCCGAACGTGGCTGCAGGCAGCGCTCGAAGAAGCCAGAACCGGCTGGGAAGCCGGTGGAATTCCAGTTGGCAGTGTGATCGGCGATCCGCGAACAGGCGAGATCATCGCTCGTGGGCACAACCAGCGTGTACAGAAGGGTGACCCGACCGCCCATGGCGAGATGGACGCCATTCGCAAGGCCGGGCGGCGACGCGACTGGCATGAACTCGTGCTGGTCACCACACTCAGCCCATGTCCAATGTGCGCAGGAACCGCCGTACTGCTGGGCTTCAAGCAGGTGCTGATCGGCGAACACGAGACTTTTCAGGGGGCTGAACACTGGTTGGAGGCCGCAGGCATCGAAACCACCGTGGTGGGGTGCCAGGATTGCATCGACCTCATGACAAAGATGCAGCGCGAGCGGGCCGACCTGTGGGCCGAGGACATCGCCGAACCTTGATCCTCAGGCGAGTTTCTGCACGACAATCCAGATGAAGAAGCCCAACACGACGCACAGACTCACCGTGCCCAAGCCGCCAGAGCGATGTACGCCCATGTGGGATCTGCGCAGTGTCAGCAGCAGCAGCGCCAAGGCAAGCAAGGGCAGGAAGAAGGCCCCGGTCACGGTGTAGAGCTTCTGCACATGGGCAAATGGTGCGGCCACCTGAACCAGTGGGATTGTTGCCAGAAGCACCATCACGACTCGGGTTGAACCAAGCCGCTCCAGATCGTCAGCGCCCATCGGCGATCGGCCGCGCAGGGTTCGCCAGGTGTCGGCCACGATGATGGGCACGCTCTGCCAGACGCCCAGGACACTCGAGACAATGGCTGACCATGCTCCGATCAGGAACAACCAGAACGCCCAAGGGCCTAACGCGCCATCCAGCCGCCGTGCGATCCCCTCAAGCAACCCCACGCCAGTCTCGCCGCTGCCGGGCTCAAGAACCGAGGCAATGAACAACATTGCCACACCGAACACGGCTGTGAGCAGGTAGCCGGCGGCCAGATCAATGCGACATGTTCCGATTGACTGGACACCCGTGCGGCCACGTTGGCGAATCCAGTAGCCGTAACAGAGCAGAGTGACGGTACCGCCAACACCTCCGATGAGGCCCATGGTCCAGATCACGCCTTCTGGGTGATCTGGAATCGACGGCAGGAACAGGCCGCGTGCGGCTTGGGTCCAGTCGATGTCTACTGTCGCCGCTGTGATGAGAACGGCCACCGTCATGACACCAATGCACACGGCCATGACTCGCTCGAAGATGCGGTAGCCGCCCACCCAGACGGTTGCGAGCGCGAGCACGCTGATGACACCACCCCATACAACCCGAGCCGCGTCGGGCTCAAGTGGAAGTGGGATGAGCGCCTGCGTGGCCGCCCCTGCGGCGCTGAGCAAGGCTGCACCAACCACCCAGCACCATGGGATCAGGTAGATCAAGAACAGGCCTGTGACCCACCTGCCCAACACGACGCCGCTACCTTCAAGAACCGTGGTGCCGGTCGACAACTGCCAGCGAGAGAGCGCTTCAGTCAACACGTACTTGAAGAGAGCGCCAACCACCACAGCCCAAGCAATCGCGACGCCCAGCCGCTGTCCGGCCAGTGATGCCGCCGCCAAATCGCCCGCACCCACACCTGTAGCGGCAACAAGCAGCCCTGGCCCTATCGCCCCAAGCAGGCCAGATCGCTTCTGCACATTGGTCATCTGATCATCACTGGCGGGCATCGCCAGACGGTACTTGGGCTGGCGGCATCTATCCAACTGGTAGCATCATCTTCACCTGTTGAACTACCGGAGGCATGATGCGGAACCTGATCTGTTGCTTGATGCTCTTGGGGCTGGCGGCCTGTACGAACGGGCCCACGCTCATCATCAACAGCCACGTTGATTACAACAAGGCTGTTCGTCAGGTCATGAATGAGGAACTGCTCCTGAACATCGTCCGCATGCGATATGCGGAGGCGCCCCAGTTTGTCGAGGTGTCAGGCATCACAACCAGTTTCTCGACCAAGAGTGGGCTCGGCGTTGAAGGCGGCGCAGTCACATCATCTGGGAGCACGCTCGGCATCAACGGAGCGCTTGAGTTCACCGACAATCCCGCGATCACCATGACGCCGCGTCAGGGCCGCGAGACTGCGACCCAGTTGCTGGGTTCCATCAGCGTCACCGACATGCCCTATCTCACTGGCGCGGGCTACCGCCTCGATCATCTGCTCGTGCTTCTGGCAGAGAACATCAACGGCGTTCGTTCATTCGACATCGGTGGGGCGTTGCCCACCCGAGGTGGCGAGCGGGCCTTCATTGATGCCATCCACGCTATTGGCGAACTGCAGATGCGAGATGACATCATCTGCGGGTTCCTGAAGGCCTACGACGACTACGACGGTGGATTCCCTGAGGCGGAGTTGCGCCCCCACCGACCTTCTGGCTGCAGTCCAGAGCGGCAAGCGTTGGCGACCGATCCACGGGCAGCCTGAAAAGTGGGCGCTGCACACCTACGACCTGGAGCCGGTGATCTGGATCTCGCCAGAGGGGATAGCCTCGGAGGAGGGGCAGACGCTGGTCAAAGTGCTGAATCTGGACCCAACGGCCGACTTCTACTGGCTTGGTGATCTGAAATTCCAGACACCCCCGACCCAACCAACCGAATCTATTCGAATTCGCATGCGGTCCTTCTACGGCGTGATGAACTTCCTCGCACACGCGGTCGAAGTGCCGCAGTCCGACAAGGATGAGCAACGAGCCATTCCCGACAGGCCAGAAGAGGGCGGCATGGCCAAGCACCTGTTCCGCTATCTGGGCCGAATCCTCCACATTCACGGGTCAAAGGGTGAGCCTGAGAATGCCTTTGTCGCCGTCAAGCACCGCAACACGTGGTTCTACATCGATGATCGTGAGGTCGCTTCAAAGCGGGCCTTCACACTTGCCATCGAGTTGATGAACCTCGAGATCAGCGGCGGCCCCAGCACCTCACCGAGCCCGATCCTCACCATTCCAGTTGGTTGATTCAACCGCCAGACCTGGTTCAGGCTTCCAGCAGCATGCTCACAGCGTTGCCGCCGCCGAGGCAAAGGCTCACGATGCCTCGCTTGGCGCCAGTTCGCCGCATTTGATGCACCAGTGTGACAAGGACACGAGTGCCTGAAGCGCCGATCGGGTGCCCCAGCGCGATGCCGCCGCCGCAGATGTTGAGACGGTCCATGGGCACATTCAAGTGCTTCACATTTGCAAGCGCCTGCGCCGCAAAGGCCTCGTTGATCTCGAACAGATCAATGTCGTCCACGCTCAGGCCGCTGTCTGATAGCAGTGACTCAATTCCCAATCCGGGCGCCTCGAACAGATCACGCGGCTCAACACCCCACGTGTTTGAGGCCGTGATTCTCGCAAGTGGATCGCATCCCAACTCAGAGGCCGCCTCAGCTGAAGCGACCACAACTGCTGCGGCGCCATCGCTGATCTGTGAGGCGTTTCCAGCCGTCACAGAACCTTCTTTGGAGAATGCCGGCCGCAGCTTGGCCAAGCCATCAGCCGTCGAGTCACCGCGGACACCTTCGTCCGAAGTGACGTCTGCCCTTTGCTTGATGCGATCGGCTGGACATGCAACCAACTCAGCCTCGAAGTGCCCGGCCTCAGCAGCAGCGGTCGCAAGTTGGTGAGATCTAGCTGCGAACGCATCCATGTCCGCACGGCTGATGCCACACTTTTCAGCAGTGTGCTCCGCCGCGCATCCCATGGGCCAGCTCTCAAAGGCACAGGTCAAACCATCGGCCAACATGTGATCGACAAGCTCGCCATTGCCGAACTTGATTCCGCTACGAACGCTCGCCATGTGAGGGGCGCGAGACATGTTCTCCAGCCCACCAGCAACCACGACCGAGTTGTCGCCCGCGCGGATGGACTGATCGGCAAGCATGACGGACTGCAGCCCGCTGCCGCAGACCTTGTTCACCGTCTGGGCGCTGAGGCTCACTGGCAATCCAGCCCCAAGCCCGGCCTGCCGGGCGGGATTCTGCCCGAGGGCCGCCTGCAGCACGCATCCCATGATGCACTCGTCCACACGGTCGATGGAGCCAGGCGCATCTGCCAGCGCCGCTTCGATGGCGATCGACCCCAGCGTTGTCGCTGGAACACGACTGAATCCCCCCAGCATGCGGCCAACAGGGGTACGACGAGCGGACAGAATCACAGACTGGGTCATGGTTGAGCTCCCGAGAGGTGACATGCGGCCGAGGGTGATGCGACGTAGAATGCCCTACCCCGGCAGGGTCAGACGGGACATCGTACCCGCCTCAACGCCCTGCTGCCCAAACCGCAATGAGCCAGCCACAGACCACACCCGCATGGACCGACGACAACCTCATGTCGTTGCAGAGCCACATTCTCTCTGAGGAGCGGCATCACCCCTCGGCCACAGGCGACTTCTCCTGGATCCTCTCAGGCATCTCGCTGGCCACCAAGACGATTGCGTCCAAAGTGCGGCGTGCTCGAATCGAAGATGTCATCGGCGATGCCGCCGGGCGGCCTTTCGGCGAGCGTGACGGCATCAACGTGCAAGGTGAGCAACAACTCAAACTGGATGTCATTGCCAACGAGGTCATCAAGGCTTGTCTTGGATCACGGGCCAACATCGCCGCACTTGTGTCGGAAGAAGATCAAGAACCCACCATTCTCCGGAACCGTGAGAGTGGTGGGCGGTATGCGGTCTTCTTTGACCCACTCGATGGCTCAAGCAACATTGATGTCAGCGTCGGCGTGGGCACGATCTTCGGCATCGTCCGGCTGCCCGATGAGCGGCGTGTGTCGGGCACCGAGGCAATTCTGCACGAGAAGGCTACGGTCGCAGCCGCGGGGTATGTGCTCTACGGGTCGTCCACGGTCATGGTGCTTACCACCGGCAATGGTGTAGACATGTTCGTACTCGATCAGTCGATCGGCGCGTATGTGTTGGTGAAGTCCAAGATCAAACTGCCCGATAGCAGACGGATCTACTCCATCAACGAAGCCTATGCGTCTCGCTTCCCGGCCGGCGTCAGCCGCTGGCTGCAATGGGCCCATGAGAACGACTACACGAGCCGGTACATCGGATCCATGGTCGCAGATGTCCATCGAACCCTCCTCAAGGGCGGTGTATTCCTGTACCCACAAACCAATGACCGCCCGGAAGGAAAGCTCCGGCTGCTGTATGAGGCCATGCCCATGGCCATGATCATTGAGCAGGCAGGTGGCGCCGCTGTAACAGGCAGTGGTCGAATTCTCGACGTCGCACCTGAAGCCCTGCACCAACGGGTGCCGGTGATCCTCGGATCAAAGGAAGAGGTCGCGCACATTCAGCGCTGCCTCGACAACTGAGTTAACAGGCCAAGTAACAGATCAGGACTGCCATGAGCGCCATCGCCACCGAAACAACCATCACCCTTCCCCGAGACTCCAACCAGGCATTGGGCATCGGTCAATTCGCCTGTGACTGGATGTCGGGCAAACTCGGCACACCAGATGAGTCCGTCAAGCATCGCACGGTGCAGTTCTTCGTGGATAGTGTGCTGTGTGGCCTGTCGGCACTGGCGATGCAGACCAACGCGCCAACTGTGCTTCGTGATGAGGCGCATGCCTATCCTCGAACTGGCGGCGCAACCTGTTTTGGATCTTCAACGACGGTCGCCCCGGAGAAAGCAATTGCCGCAAATGCCTCCGCTGTTCGTGAGTGGGACAGCAACGGCACCAACTTCGGTTACAACCCAACGCTGGGGCACACGGCAGGGGAGTTTGGCCACAACGACTTCTACGCCGTTCCATTGGCCGCCGCTCAAGTAGGCGGACTCGATGGCGCAGCGGCCCTCTCCGGCATGATGTTGCTTGACGAAATCAGAGGCCGCCTGGCAGAGGTGTTCAGTCTGAAGTCGTACAAGATCGATCACGTCGTGCACGGTGCGATTGCTTCCGCCGCTACTTGGGGCGCCATGTCTGGCGCCACTCCGGAGCAGATCGAAAGTGCCATCGGCATGGTGGTCGCCCACTACATCCCCTGGCGGGCCATCCGAGCAGGCAAGCAGCTCAGCGACTCCAAGGGGGCCAGTGCCGCCATCAGTACTGAGGTTGCCGTGCTGGCAATGCAGCGAAGTATGCGGGGGTTCATTGGCCCCAAGGACATCTTCCGCAACCCTGAGGCGATCTGGCGGCAGTTCGAGCCCACCAACGGCGACAGCCCATTCGACCTGGTGCTGAGCCACGCCGGCGACGACTTCGCTGTGATGGGCATGCACTTCAAACTCGGCCTGTACGAGCACCAAAGCGCCGGGGCGCTGCAGGGCTTGATTGACCTGCTTCGTGCCAACCCAGACGTACTTGACAAGGCAGAGTTGATCGACCGCATTGCCATTCGCGCATATGAACCGGCCTTTGGCATCATCGGCGACCCGGCAAAGCGAGATCCGCACACCCGTCAGAGCGCTGATCACTCAATGGTGTACATCGTCTCCACGATGTTGCGCAAAGCCATTGAGCTTGGAGCCCCCGAAGGGGAGAACGATGACTGGTGGAAGCAGCTCATGCTCATGCCCGCCGACTATGGTCGAGACGCCATCGACAACGCCCACACCAGATCGCTCATGGAGAAGATCGAGTTCGAGCACGGTGGCGCCGAGTATGACGCGCGGTACCCCGACGGCATTCCCACGAGCATGGTCATCACACTCTCAGATGGCCGGTCATTCGACAGCGGTCTCGTGATGTACCCCAGTGGACATGCCAGAAACATCACTGCCGATCTTGAAGACATCTTGTCGCACAAGGCCTCTTTGATGGGCGCCATTGCCGTCGATGGCGATGCTGCCGCGGTCATAGAGCGATTCCGCTCGATCGAGTCGGCTGATGTCGCGGCGATCTCCAACCTCATGCAGTTCGACATTGCTCAACGCGATCCGGTGGATTGAAGTCATGGAAACTACACGGCCTGTGGGCATCAGAGTGTTGAGTTGGGTGCTGCGGCTCATCGTCGCAGCCATCTTGGGTGGTGGGACCGGCCCTGAAACCTGCACCAAACAAAGCTGACCTGCTCTGGGCTGGCCCTGTTCGGATCACGCCTGTTCAGTCTGAGGCCTTGGGCACGGCGAATCGCGGTCGGTGCCGCTTGATCCAGCCCTTGAGCATTCCCCAGAGGGACATGCCACGCAAGCCGCGCCTGCGATTGGCGTAGCCGATTCGCCAGCCCTCGCGCAGTTGCCTTGCAAGAATGCTCCAACTGCGCCAAGCGCTGTAACTTGGGTCGTAGATGTTTGTGCTCTCGCTAGCGGCACCGTTGAGTTCGATGATGACGAATCCCTCCCCGCGACGGAGCCGCTCCGGGCACTCATACCGCACATCCAAACGACCGTAGGTGTATCCCTCGATCTCACCCAACACTTCTTCGAGCCGGTCTTGGAGCGCTTGCGACCACAGGTGAGCGCCATCAAGGAACATCGCGCCTTGGCAGTGATTGCCCACTTGCCCCAATTGCACAGTGGCTCCGGCTTCGGGAACCTCGTCGAGTCGCCCCTGTAGACGTCTGAAGAACACCCGCCACTGCATCGACAGGCGGCGGTCTCTCCAGACGAGTTCCTCAAGAGAGGATTCGCCATCGCCTGTCACTGTGGGCATCACCTTGTCGGTGATCGAGTAGATCCGGCCCCTTGGTTGATCTGGATGTCGCATCCAGAAAATGCCTGCCTCGTAGGGCCCGGGGTGCCAAGGCTGCGCGACCAGATCGAGGGTTGCTGCAGCGAGCACTTCATGGGCCCGCTCTCGGGTGTGGGCAACGCGCACGGATGACCCTCGATCGCCGCGATCGGGTTTGAGTACAAGGGGCAAGCCAAACTGTGGGTCACTCAACAAGTCGTCCAGCACCTGTGGATCACAACCTGCAGGCAACAGCACGCTGGGTGACCCCCATGGGTCGCTCACCTGAGTCTGAATGTCGTACTTGGATGTGTCGAGAAAGCCCCCGTGGCACATGGCTGGTGTGGCGAAGGTGATGGTGGACGGGCCCCGGTAACGCAACCAAAGCCAGAACATCCAAGGCCACAGCGGCAGGTAGACCATGAACGTCGGCCAGAACTCGAAGGTCACCAATCTTCGCAGCTTGACCCGCAACCGGCGCCGGCCCTCACTCGTCAATGCAAGTGCGGCAGTTCGCAAGGTGAGCACGAACACCACCATTGCAAGTACGAACGCCAGCCAAGTACTGCCTACCCATCGCACAAGCGGATCCCAGATGCCTTCGCCAAGAATGAGCACCGACGCGATGATCACGGGTGCCCAGATACACACGGCCAGCAGCGTCCACAGCGCGAACCGACCAGGCCTTCGGGCTACGATTCCAGCGCCGGTGTACACCGGGACACGCATGCCCGGCACAAATCGGGACATGAGCACCAGCCCCCAGCCGCGGCGGTCGAACCAATCAGAGAGCTGATCCACTCGCTGTGCCGGAAGCTTGTCTGCAACCCAGTGCCATTTGAGTACTCGCCTACCGAACACACGACCGAGCATGTACAGAGCGAAGTCGCCGCTGAACAAGGCGATGCTCAAACCCACTACGCCCGTGATCAGACCCAATTCTCCTGCCTGAATCAGCAGGCCCACACCGATGCTTGTGGGATCTTCCAGAATCCAGGCCGCAACGGTGATCAGCAACACTGCGAGCACCGGGTGCATGCCCGAGTGAATCTCGATGCCACCAGGCAGAACTGTGGCGAGGTACTCCATCGTCAGAGAGTGCGCCTGATCGGGTCACTTGCGAATGACGGGCGATCGTTCCAGAGCGTCATGGTGCCGCTGTCGGGCTCAACAAGGGTCAGGCTCGTCGTGGCTGCCGCCGACCGACTCATTGAAGGCGACAGATGTGATCGATCAGGCCAGAAGGTCCGGTGGAATGTGCTTTGGGCGGCCGGTCGGTCTTCCAATGCAGCGGCCAGGACGAGTTCCTCAAACAGGGCCGAGCGGGGCGCATCTACGAGGTGGTCGCCGAGACCTGATGAACACCAGACTCGGGCCACCTTCGCCTTGAGCGGCTCAAGAGAGAGCGACAGTCCAAGCGATGCATGCCAAGCAGCCACGAGCAAGGTGGTGGAGTCATGCAGAACAAGACGGAACGGGCCCATGCCTGAGAAGTCCAGCGCCTCAAGCTTGGTCTTGACATCAGCGACCGATGAAGCGGAGGCCAGATCGAGCAACACAGAGCCGCGGCTGCGTGTCGGTGTGGCGGACGTGAGATCCGGCAGAGTCCGATTGAGCAAGGTGCCAGCGACTCCGTGCTCATTCATCATCACCCACGTGCCGCCTGCAACCTCGTCGCGCGGTGCGATCAGCCTGACACCTTCTCGTAGTTGCACGCTTGGCCCCGACCAGGGCCGATCTTGCGCCTCATCACGACTGCAGCACATGCGCCGCACGGGGTGCTCCACCCCGGGATGGGTGATGAGCGAAACAGTGCACATTCAAGAAGCCGACAGCGCCCGAACCGTGGCAGGCGCCAGGCCGAATCCCTCGGGAACCGGTTGCTGAGCTCGCTGCAAAGCCAGTGCGATCAACGCTTCGTGGTGAATCGTGTGGCTGAGTACGAATGCCAGTTCACGGGAGAGCGTTGAACCGCACTGCACATCGGTGCCAGCAGCATCGACCGCCACTTCCACCTCAAGGGCCCGATCTTCATCTGGCAGCTGGTGCAGGCGGTTTGTGATCTGTTCCAGACGGCATCGGGCCGCCTCGGCACATGCCTCGTCATCGGTGCCGCGCTTGCGTCGATCGTAGGCCACCAACTCTTCACGCTCAATGGCAATGAGCACCGCCTCGACGTGATCCAAACAGTGCCGCACATGTGGCCCGATGGCGCCGCCACCATGCTCGGAAGCCGCCTGAGCCAGCACTTGGTCATCCACATCGTGTAGCGCTTGGCTGAGCCGATTCAGCACTGCCAGCAGCGCCTGGCGCAGTGAGTCAATAGTCGTAGTGGGTGTCATAGCGGAGGTGGTCCAAGTTCTGGGTGCGGCCCCGGGAGATCTGGTACACCATAACGACCACCCAGTATCTCCTGCATTCAACTGCCTTCCCCATGATCCTCTTCGCTCAGATTCTCTTGATTGTGATGGCTCTTTGGATGTCGATCGGTGTTGTCTTTGCGTTCATGTACCTGACTCGCATCGCACCCCGACGCCATCAATCAGATTGAGAACATCTCCTTGACGGAGATCCCCTCCAGAGCAATCGGCGAGGTCACGCTCGTCGGAGAGGTTGTGGACCCCAAGTGTTGGCTCGGTGACATGAAGCCTGGTGATGGAAAGGCCCATGCCGCTTGTGCCCGCCTGTGCATTGAAGGGGGCATTCCACCGATGCTCCGAGTTCGCACTGACTCATCACTGTCACCAGTTGAGGAGACTCTGGACACGGACCACGAAGAAGTGATCCTCCTGGTTACCGAATCTGGAGCAGCGAGGTGATCTGCTTGTGCTCTACGTACGGTCATTGGCCTTTGCAGCAGATGGCTGACCGTCTTCGCTTGCGCGCCGCCGAATAGCCCTTGTATTGAGCAGTGTGAACCCGATCAGGGCCAAGCCGAACAGTGCGACGCCCAACCAGGTAGCCCACGCCCCATCTCCTATCACCATGAGTACACAACCGCCCAGGCCACAGCCCGCCCAAAGCAGTGCACAGGGCCCATGGACTGCCGAGCCTGGAACCTCTCCACTCCACTCCTGCTCCGGCTTGAGCAGATTCAGTTTCCGTAGATCACTCAAACTCACTCAACCGGCTCCTTGGAAACGAGGAAGTCGATGGTCCGTTGCGCCACAAATCGAGCCGTGCCCGGCCGCATGCGCACGAGCAACAGCGGCCCTGGCCATCGCTCTGCCACTCGGTAGTGCAACTGAGTGAACGATCGCTTGGAGATGCCGTCGCCCGATGCGCCCAGCACGAGCAGATCGGCACCTGATGCCGCCTCGAGAATGCCCGAGACAATGCCGTCGGCCGGAACCGCCTCAGCCTGCACATCTCCTGGAAGCCCATCGCCGTTGGATAGATCTCTTCGAAGCGCCTCTCGAATCTCGTCGAGATCATCTTGTGGCGAAGCGATGCGGACCGCCTCCACCGAACCTCCGCCCATGAGCAGTTCCCGTGCAACCGAAACGGCATATCGGCCCTGACGTGGCTGAGCGATTGGAACCACGATACGGCGGCAGTTCTTGGGCACCGATCCCTTCAGAACGAGTGTGTGACAGTCGGCCTGACGAATCACACCGTCGATGTCGGTGCCGAAGGTGAAGTGGCGCATGCCCAGAGGCCGCCGCTTCGGGCCGGTCCATCCCATCACCAGCATGTCTACGTTGCGTTCGTTGACCGTGTCTACCACGCACTGCGCCGGAGAGCGGCCCACACGAACGAGCCCGGCGATGTCCGCACCGGAGGCCGCTTCAATCGCCTTCTCCACTACGGCTCGGCCTTCAGCCACAAACTGGCCGGTTGATTCCACGGGCAGTTGCTCGGGCACCCGCACCACGTTGACCACTGTGATGTGTCGGTCGGCATCCGAGAGTCGAACCGCCAGATCAACCAGCGCTCCAGCTGTCGTTGGATTCGCAACTGGAACCAGCATCTCCTTGGCTCCATGCGGACGAATTGGTGCCTGCTCGAAGATCACCGGCGTTGCGCGGTGGGCCGACTCCTGCCGTCGAGACCACGAGTAGTACACGATCAACCCTGCCACAACCCATCCCACTGTGAGCCAGAGTGTCAGTGGCTGCGAGGCCAGCAACCAAGCCGCGATGGCTACTTGGCCAACAGCCGCGACCACTGGAATGACCGGGCCTCCGGGCACGATGTAGCCGTATCGGAGTTTGTCTCCGTACTTGCGCCGGATGACGATCGACGCGATGTTGACTTGGGCAAACACCAGCAAGAACATCGCGCAAGTGGCCGCGGCGACCTTCTCCGCCGGCAGCAAAAGAGCTACGGCGACGATGATGACACCACTAGCCGCAAGAGCAGCGGACGGTGTACGAGTTCGTGGGTGAATCCAAGCCAGTCGTGCTGGCAGCAGTCGATCTCGACCCATCGCGAACGACACGCGGGTTGAGCTGAAGGTGGTGGCGTTGAGGGCACTCATCGTGGATAGCACCGCCCCGATCACCAGCAAGATTGCCCCTGTGCCCCAGGGCAGGAACTCGTTTGCCGCGACTGCTACCCCAGTTTCGCCCAGCCCCGCCAGATAACGCCAAGTCTCACCAACGCCCCAGCCTGTCTCCGCAACGACATCAGGTGGGATGTTGAGTGCCCCCAGACACACGATGGCCACCAGCACGTAGATGGGTATCACGATCAGGAGCGACAGAAAGACCGCCTTGGGAATGGTGCGGCGTGGCTCGATCACTTCTTCGCCGGCCTGCACGATGATCTCGTAGCCCTCGAAGGCGATGAATGTCAGGCCCATGGCGATGAGTACGCCACCGAGCCCCTCTGGCAGGAAGGGGGTGAACTTCTCGCCGACGGCGACATCGTGTTCGCCTGTCATGGCGATGGCACCAGCCAGAATGAAAATCGCGATGACCACGATCTTGGCAACTGTGATGATGTTGCCCGCCTTGCCGGTCTCGCTGGAGCCTCGGTGGTTGATGTACAAGAAGCCCAAGCAGACCAGAAGTGTCAGCCCTTTGGCCCAAGGCCACGCTTCCATGCCAAAGAGCGTGCCCATGCCGTGTTCATGGCCGGCGCCAGTGGGAGGGTCGCCCCAACCGAAAACGGTTTGCATACCCCAAACCAGATAAGCCCCGAAGATGACCGCGTAGAGCGACCCGGCTACCGCATGCGCCAACCAGTCCATCCATCCGGCGAGAAAGGCCGCCGGACCTGGCAGCCCGAGCCGCGCCCACAGGTATCCACCGCCGGCTGCCGGAACAGCGCTTCCCACCTCGGCATAGACCATTGCCGTACAGAGCGTGAGCACACCATTGAGACAGAAGGCCAGAATCAGACCGGGGCCAGCCTTGCCCGCGGCGATCCCGGTGAGCGCGAAGATCCCCGCGCCGATCATGGCGCCGACGCCAACCATCGTGACGTCAAAGAGCCGCAGGGAGCGACTCAGTTCGGTAACCGGGGCGCCCGCTTGAGCGGGTGCTGGGGCTTCGCTCATGTCACCGCAAGTGTACTTGCCCCCACACCTTTGGCCGGGTCACTTGGGGGCAAGGGGTGCTGGAAACCTAGTTGGACCAGTTACGGATCAGGGTGATCAGGTCAATGATGTCCACATTGCCATTTCCATCAAGGTCGCCGGTATGTGCCTCTGCCTGATTGAATGACTGGATCATCAAGATCAGATCGTTGCGATCAACCGAACCATCGCCATCAAGATCGCCCATCAGCTCTGTATCAGGAACCCAGTTGTTGTCCACGTCTTGCAGAGATCCAGAGACAATGCCCAGAAGATCAGCTTCAGAGGTGCACACTGAGAGCTCCAAGTCGCCGCCAAGGCTGACAGCGATGCCGAGATTGTTGACGACGGTGCCGACAGAACAGCTGACGGTGTCAACATAACTGCCCCCCACACCGTTGCTTATGGTCACAGCTGTGGCTGGGCTATTCGCGACGTAGCAGTTGTCCATCGTCAGCATTGAAAGGTCGGCCGTCCCGACAATGGCCATCGCATCCGTATCGCCACCGGTTGACATGTTGCTGTTGAAAGCCACCTTGCTGAAGTTGTGGGTGCCGCCCTTGAGGTAGACAGCCCCACCGTTGTAACTACTAATGTTGCCATTGAAGAGGCAGTTGCTCGCCGTCACCATTGAGTTATGGCCATACATCGCTGATCCCCAGGAGGCCGTGTTGTCCGTAAAGGAACAGCCGCCTTGGAGCGTCAACATGGACTCCCACATGTAGATAGCGCCGCCACTAGGACAGAAGTTGCCCTCCAGTGAACAGCCATCCAATGACACTTCGGAGTCCTCAAATGAAGCAATCCCGGCCCCATGGATGGAGGAGGTGTTGTTCATGAAGACCACGTCCGTAATGGTGGCACTGGCAGCATCGGACACGTGCAGACCGCCACCACGAGATGCGGCGTTGGACTGCATGAGCCCACCAGTCCAGTTCAGCTGCGCCGACGCAAATGGCTGGAGATAGATCCCACCACCGCGTACCTGCGCCGTATTCGATATGTACTGCGATCCAGCCATCGTCACGGTTGAGTTCTGTTCGATGTACGTGCCTGCACCGTAGTAGGTGGCTGTGCAGTTCGATGTGATCGTGCTGAGTGTGGGGCTCGCTCCAGCCACGTAAGCACCGCCGCCGTACATGGCGCCAGTACAACCGGAGATAGCCGTATTGCTCATGGTGAGCGTTCCAGCAGCGCCCTCAAGATAAAGGCCGGCCCCCAGTGTCGGGTTTGGTGAGAGGTCGTGCACCAGATTGCAGTTGTTCACGCTCCCGTTGGTGAACTGGGGCTGCGCCAATGCATCGGTCGTCAAGATGTACAGGCCGCAACCAATCAACCCGGAAACGGTCGCTGCGTTGATGTCTGTATCTGAGACTGTGAGGGATGCATCAGACAGATACATGCCGCCACCTGCGGAGGCTTGTGGCTGATCGAACGTGCAGGATTGAAACTCTGTCTGCGCATTCAGCCCAGCCCAGACACCGCCGCCCTCAGCGGTAGCGATGGCATCCGTGAATGTGTAGTTGCTGAATGACCCAAGAGAGGCGGGCTCACAGTGCACGCCTCCGCCGGTTGTCCCCGCGCTCTGCGTGTCAAATGTGCCTGTGCCGCCAAACGCCGGGTTGGCGCCGGCGTCCAAGAACACCGCGCCACCACGCCTGCCGGCACTGGAGTTGCTGAAGTCGCAATCGGTCATCGTCCCGCTGCTGTTTTGGCCAAAGAACATATGGCCGCCATCGATAACAGCAGTGCTGTCATCAACTGGGACATTGGTCATGCTCAGAGAAGCGCCTGTGTCGACATAGGCCGTGCCGCCGCTCGCACCTGCGTCTCCGTTGTTGAAACTGCAATCAGTCAGAGACCCACTGCTGTCTTGGCCAAAGAACATGTGACCGCCGTTGGACCCTGCGTTGCTCGAATCAACCGGAACATCGGTCATCGTGAACGCGCCATCGATGACGCGAATAGCGCCACCTTCCGCTGCTGAGGTGTTGAGACTCATCTCGCCGGTGCGGAATGTCATTGCAGCGCCGCCATCAATCACGATGCCACTGCCAGCATTGTTCTCGATGATGCAACGCTCAAGATCAAGGAAGGTGCCATCACCTGACTGGTACACGCCACCGTGATGGCCGTTTCCGGCGTCTTCCACACCGCCCGTGATCGAGACACACTCAATCCAAACTTCAGAGGTGCCGCGCACGGCAACCGCAGCGCCCAGGATCCCGCCCTGCAGAATGGTCTCAGTGGGCTCGTCACCCTCACCGACGATGATCACGTCCTTGGAGTTGATGTCGGCTGTGCCCGGATTCATGACATAGGTGCCCGGATCAACCTCGATCAATCTCCTGCCAAAGAGCGGGACGGCCTCGATCGCCTCCGCTGGATCGAGGAAGTCGCCGGTTCCATCTGTTCTGACAACAACAATCCCTGCTTCCACACAAGGGCCCAGGCCACCAAGCCCGAAGTCGTTGATGCCGTCATCAACTACCGCAGGGGCTGTTGGTGAGAGTGATCCAGACACAGAGGTTGGAGAGATCTGGTCCGGCGTGTTCTCGCAAATGCCGCAAGCCCGCAACATCGCCATTGCATTCGACTCGGTGGAGATGTTCACCCCGCCGCCGACGCCGAAGCTGACATTGCCTTCATCGTCATTGCCGCTACCAATAGCGGAGCCACCGATTCGGCAATTGCGGAAACGAACCGATCCACTCTCGACATGTGCGCCGCCGCCATTGCTCAAGTTCGCGGCATCGCCGGCGATGTTTGCAGCAATGCCGCAATTGCGAACGTACGCCGGCCCACCATCGAGCCACAGGCCGCCACCATTACCCAAGGCGCTGTTGTTCACAACCTGAATGGAGTCCACTCGCAGCCCTTGCCTGAACGCAGTCCCTCGCAAGGTGCCGCCACAGACAAGATCACTTGGTTCCCAAACGATGCCGCCGCCCACACCATTCACTGCAGTATTGCCGGTCACCCGGGCCTGAAATGCGGGGTCGAGTACTTCATCAACACTCCACTTCACTAGGGGTCCGGCCAGTGGCAGCGAAGACTGCACCAGAACCAGATCACCTCCGGCGAGTGCCATGCCTCCGCCGTTCTGTTGGGCAGTGTTGGATGTGACGAGTGTGTCCTCAATCGTCACTGTTGTGCAGTCGCCAACCTCCAACCAGAGCCCGCCGCCGTCCATGCCGGCATCATTGTTGTCCAGTGTGCTCGTCGTCAGGGTGACCGAATCAGGCGTGCCAGACAGTGCAACGGCGCCGCCATTTCCAGCCGTGGCCTCACACATGGTGGCTGTTAGATCCGCCACCGACATGATCATCGTGTCTGACACATTCTTCACTGAAATGGCGCCGCCGTCAGTTCCAGCAACCTGACCCAAGAATGCACAGTTCGAGATGGAAACGGACCCCGATGTCATACCGGAAACGGATACCGCGCCACCGTCATTGCCCGCAGTGTTCTCACTACCACCGATCATGCCATTGAGAAAGAGGCCGGACAGGGTCACGTTGCCATCTGCAGCAGCCACACTCATTGCGCCGCCGTCTACGCCTGCTGAGTTACCCGTAAGCGTGATTGTCTGCACTGCTCCGTCCAAAGCAACCAGATTCAACGCCCCTGAGGCCGGGCCAACAGCCAATGCGCCGCCACTGCCACCAGCCGCGGTGTTGCCACTGAGTGTTGGAGAGCCATTGGCAGTGCCGGTCTCTCCGATGTCGATCGTGCAGTCACTCATCGATCCCAGATACAAGCCGCCGCCATCCCCTGTAACGGAAATGTTGTTCGTGATTGAGACATCGGCGATTGTCACCACTGTGGCAGCCCCCAGCGTGTCGATCGCCAAAGCGCCGCCGTCTGCCTGAGCGATGTTCTGATCGAACGTCACCGAGTCAAGCGTGATGGTTGAGTTGGCTCCAACTGAGGTGAAGTACAACGCCCCGCCACTACCACCACCGGCCGTGTTGGCCTGCAGGTCTGCGTTGCTGAATGACAGTTGGAAGTTGTCACCCGTGTCCTCCACCGAGATTGCCCCGCCGCTGCCCCCGGCCGAGTTTGCCGAACAAGTCAGGGCCCCAGTTCCGGTGTTGTTCAGGGCGATACTTGCGCCGTCTTCAAGGTTCGGAAGACGGATTGCACCGCCACTGCTTGTGTCCGCGCTGTTGGACTGCAGCGTGACATTGCCCGTACCTCCCGCACTGATCGTGCATGAGAGCACAGCGCCGCCATCGCCAATGTAGATCGCTCCACCAGAGTCAACCGCTGCCCCAAGTGCAGGAATCGGGCCGTTGCCCTCGATCATGACATCGCTGTCTTGAGCCGAAATCTGCAGCTGGGCCCGAGCCCCTGTCGTTCCGACACCGATGGCACCACCTGATCCCGATGCAATGCCATTATTGGATATCGTCGTTCCGCCCCCGGCCGTGGACTCAATCATCAAGGTGAAGTCGTCACCAACCGTGCCAATATGCATGGCGCCGCCACCAGCAATCGCGGTGTTGTCTGAGAGGGTTGAGTCAACAATCTCGACGCTTGCCGAGTCTGCCGCTGAAACCACTCCGACGCCGCCGCCCGTGCTCCCTGCTCCACTGGCCGTGCAATCGGTGATCGATGCCCCATCCAGTCGGAGCGTTCCGTTCAAGGTGCCACTGACTCGAATAGCGCCGCCACCATCACTGTTCGTATCGCAGTCAGCGAAGGTGCAGTTGATGAACGTCAGTGGGGTGGCGGCGGTGTCGGTAACGGCAACGGCGCCAGCAGTACATGCCTCAAAGGTGCAGTCCGTAAACGTGCCTGACGCACTTTGAATGTCCACCGGGTTTTCAGTGGTGAAGTAGACGAAGCCCAAGCCGGAGATCGTGCAGTCGTCGGTCAGCGTCAAGACCGTGTTCGTATCGCCAGTTCCGTCGCCATTGTTCGACGTGATTGCGACGGGGGGCGTGGTTACTCCGTTCAGCGCCTGAATTGTGATACCGGAGATCGTTCGAGACTCCGCTGCGCTGGGAAAATTGATCTCAGGAACAGTCGCACCGCCGGGCAAGTCAACCGTATCGACCAGATCAGGAACACTGATGCGAACAGTGTCGCCGGGTACGGCCAGGTCAATGGCCTCCCAGAGCGTTGCCGCCGTGTTCGTCGTGGTGCCGTCGATCGCCACAGGGGTATCGATGACTGCTTGGCCGTGGGAAGCATGCTCAGTCAGCCCTATGGCTGTCAGACAGAGCACCATCACACTGATCACGGACGTCGGTCGAAGAACCATCTCGCATCCTCTCCTGAATCACACACTGAGCCAATCTTCCGGCCCTCGGGGTGCGACAGCCAAGCGACCGTTCACCAGAAACTGGATCGCATGCCGCTTGGGGCTTGTTGAATGTCTGCTGACCGCCAAGGGTGTCAGATTCGCCTGCTGCCAGCAATGAAAGTGTGCACGAGCAGCCTGTTGGATTTCAACAGCCAAACCCTGCGTGCATCAGTGTTTTTGCCCCCTCCAGAGCCTGGCTGGGCCTCAGCCGAACAGGGACTGGGCCAATTCGTCCACGCCTTTGCCCATGGTGGCGACGGTTTCAAGAATCGGCCGGCCCTGAGCGATGTCGGTGAGCTCCCGGACCACCTTGTGCTCACCGGCGAAATCCGCCTTATTGACCACAAACAGGTCTGCGATCTCAAGAATGCCAGCCTTGTCCATTTGCACGGCGTCGCCCATGCCCGGAACGACGACCACAGCCGTGGCATCCACATGTGACCGAATCGCCACATCGCTCTGGCCGGCCCCAACCGTCTCCACAATGACGTGATCGAATCCTGCGCCGCCCAGCAACTCGATGATGTCGGGAAGGTGCCTGTAGTCCTCGCCAACAACCGCCAGGGAGCGGTAGAAGCATGATTCGCCCACGGCGTTGAAATCGACTCGGAGGCGATCTCCCAACAAGGCCCCGCTTGTGATCGGGCTCATCGGGTCGAATGCCACCACGGCCAGACGTTCACCCCGGCCATGCAGCACAGATGCCAAGGCGGCCACCAGTGTGCTCTTGCCCGCCCCCGGCGAACCGGTGAGGCCGACAATACGGGCCGGTCTTCGACGCGGCTGGTCAACCTCCAGGCCATCACAAAGCCGGCTCAGGCTGCGGGCAAGCACGGCAGCATCCGGCGCCCCCTCGGGTAACTGGTCATGAGGCTTCACCGCATCTCGGACAGCATCAACCAGATCCTGCATTGATGTGCCGGTGTGGAAGACCCTGTGCACGCCTGCATCGAGCATGCCCTGCACGTCCTCTTGAGGGATGATCCCGCCAATGTCCACCAGCATGTCTGGGCGCCCAACCGACTCACAGGCCTCCAGCAATCGCGGCACGAGCACATTGTGTGAATTGCTCATCATCGAGGCAGCGATCAGATCGACGTCCTCATCGCGAGCGGCTTGGGCCAGGCTGAGAGGTGTCTGCCAGAGGCCCGAGTAGATCACGTGCACTCCACTGTCTCGAAGGGCCCTCGCGATGAGCTTGACGCCACGATCATGCCCATCCAGCCCCATCTTGCCCAGCAATACGCGAGGGCGATGGGCGAGGTCTCCACAGCGGTCAACCTTCTCAAGAACGGTCGTAGGCTCGGTTGTTGGATTGGCCATTGGGGGAGGCATGATATCCGCAAACCACTGCCTGCAAGCGAAACGAGGCCCTTCGTTCGTATACTCCTCGGCCCATGAACATGGACCCCGAGTCACGCCTCCGCAGGGCATTTGAAGCGGCCATGAAGCAGGTCGGTGGCGACGACGCCATAGGCATGGATCCCGCTGTTCGACCTGCCGGGAAGCCGGAGTTTGGCGATTTCCAATGCAATGGTGCTCTCGGGCTGGCCAAGCGGCTGTCTCGCCCCCCACGAGAGGTTGCGCAGGCCCTCATCGATGCTGTGGATCTGACAGACCTCTGCGAGCCACCTGACATCGCTGGGCCCGGCTTCATCAATCTGCGCCTGTCGCCACAGGCGTTGGCAGGTGCCATCGAAGCTATGGACACGCCCGATCTGGGCGTGACACCAGACGATGACCCCGGTGTAGTCGTGATTGACTTATGCGGTGTCAATGTCGCCAAACAGATGCACGTAGGGCACTTGCGATCCACGATCATTGGCGACGCACTGGCCCGGATTCTGGAACGGATCGGACATGATGTTCACCGCGAGAACCACCTTGGCGACTGGGGCCTACCGATCGCGATGGTGCTGCACCAGTTACGAAGCGATGGAGTCGATCTGAACGCACTCGATCTGCCGACATTGGACGAGGCCTACCGCTCCGCTCAAGCAATCGCTCGGCCCGACCACGCTGGTTTGGATGCTGCTCGAGCTCGACACAGCGGGCCACACCGGATAGCCGAACTCGAGGCGCAGAACGAGGGTGCCATGGCCGCGCGTGGGGCGGCTGCCGAGACACTGGTAAACCTGCAGGCTGGCGACGAGTCGCTTCGGGCTGACTGGCAGAAGCTCATCGACGTCACCATGGATGCCGTGCAAGACGCCTCCGATCGCCTTGGCGTAACACTGGGCCCGGAACACAATTGTGGCGAGTCCACCTACCGCACCGAGCTGCAAGGGGTGATCGACCACCTGCAAGCGTGCTCGATGGCACGTGAAGATCAAGGTGCACTTGTCGTGGATTTCCCCGACCGTGAACGCCCCTTGCTGGTGCGAAAGTCCGACGGGGGCTTCCTCTACGCGACGACCGATCTCGCCGCTATCCGACGCCGAACTCAGGTGACAGACGCCATTGAGTGCATCTATGTCGTGGACGCGAGGCAGAAGGACCACTTCCGAGACGTGTTTGACGCGGCCGACCAAGCCGGTTGGTGCACCAATGCTGGTGGGCACACGGTTCAGTTGCGGCATGCTGCGTTTGGGTCGGTGCTGGGCCCTGACAAGCGGCCCCTGAAAACCCGCGCCGGTACGAATGCCACGCTTGCCAGCCTGCTTGATGAGGCTATTGATCGAGGCACCACCGAGGTGCGTCGCCGAAGCGAGAGTGAAGCCTCACCCACCCATGGCCTCAGCGACGAAGCCCTGAACCAGATCGGCCGGGCCGTGGGCATCGGCGCCGTGAAGTACGCCGATCTCTCAGGCGATGCCGTCAAGGACTACGTCTTCGACATGGACCGCATGGTCGCCTTCGAGGGAGATACCGGACCCTATCTGCAATACGCCCACGCCCGGATGTGCTCCATTCTTCGTCGGGCCGAAGATGACGGCTGCGGCGCCGACCTGCGCCTCGATGAGCCACAAGAGCGGCAATTGGCGCTTGGGTTGCTCAAATGGGACGCCACTGTGCATGCCGCAGCAGGAAATTTGCAGCCGCATCGAATTGCTGGCTATCTGCGTGAAATTGCCGAAGCGTTCTCGGCGTTCTATCAAGCCTGCCCAGTGATGCAGGCGGGGTCGGATGATCGCAAGCGCTCAAGGCTGCGGCTGTGCGACCTCACGAGGCGGGTGTTGGCAGATGGCCTGAACCTGCTGGGAGTCGAGGCGCCGGAGCGAATGTGACCCGGCACGAGGGCCAAGGAGCACACGAGAGATGAGCAGCAAAAAGGCATCGCCCGAACAATCGCTGGACAACTATTCAATTGGATCTGCCCTGTGGGCCGTGGCCCTGCTGCTGTTGGTTGGCGCTGCCGCCGCCGCAGGTGTGATGACGCTCAAGGGGATGGGGGTGCTGGGGGAGTCGTTGCCAGGCTGCGGCCCTCAGAGTGCCTGTGACGCCATCACAAATGGTCCCTTCGGCTCGATTCCAGGGCTCAACTGGCCCGTGTCGTTCCTTGGCTTCGCTTGGTTCACCGGGTTGATCGTGGCCTGGTCCGCTTGTCTGGGCGGTGTGCCGCAAGGGCTCAAGTGGCTTGTGCGAATTGGCGTGGTCTTCTCGCTGATGTTCCTCGTTGTCATGGTGGTTGAAGGCGCCCTGTGCCCGTACTGCCTGACGACCCACCTGTGCAATATTGCGTTCTGGGGGCTGGTCGAGCTCTCGCCCAACAAGGAAGACCAACCCACCTCACCAGCGTTGGTGGTGTGGCTTGCGAGCTTCGCCGTCGTCAGCCTGTTCCTGGGGCTGGGTGATGCGCACCGAATCTCCATTCAAGCGGAGGTTCATCAAGAAGCCGCCAACCAGAACATGCAGGAGATGCAAGAGGCTCAAGCGGCCCCTGAGTTCACTGGTCGATACCTGATGGGGCCTGAAGATGCCGCCGTCAAGATCGTGATGTTCACCGATTACCAGTGCCCGGACTGCAATCGGTTCGAGCGACAGATTCAGAACATCATGAATCGACGTGACGACGTCTCACTGTCGATCAAGCACAACCCGTTCAACACAGACTGCAATCCATACGTGCCCATGACACGCCACTCGATGGCCTGCGCCGCGGCGCAGGCTGCCGAGGCTGCCGGCATCCTCGGCGGCGAAGAGGCCTTCTGGCAGTGGCACGAATTCCTCATGATGAACAAGGGGGAGTTTGAGCCGGGCAAGCGACAGCAGCGTCTGCCCTCTCTCGTCGAAGAGATGGGCTTTGATCGCCAGAACTTCATGCAGGTCATGGCCTCTCAAGCAGTCCAGGACCTCATCACTGAAGATGTCGAAGAGGCGCAGGAACTTGGCATCTTCTTCACGCCGATGATCTTCATCAATGGTGTGCAGTGGAAGTGGGCCATTCCAGGCGCCCCGGGCCTGAATACGGTTGTCGATCAGGTGGCCGAGGCTGTCGCCGCCGGGCAACAGAAATCCGGACCACGCCAGCCCGACACCAAGGCCCAGAAGATCGTGGCTGACTGGCGCGACTCCGTAGTCGAGCGTGAAAACATCAGCCCTGCGGGATTGCGAATGAACGATGTGCCCGGCGCTGTGCGAGTCACGGTGTACGGAGACTACGCCTCCGATGTCACCAAGAGACTGCTCGACGATCTGGAGCAGGCCACTGCTGACACAGGTGTCCCCATTTCACTCTCACTGCGCGTCTACCCCTTCGAGCACGCCTGCAACAGCCGGCTGCCTCAGCGGTTTGAGGATCGAGCTGGCTCCTGTCTGGCTGCCCATGCGGCCAAGGCCGCGGCGTTGGCTGGTGGCGAGGCAGCCCACAAGGCCGTGCACGACTACGCCCTGGCGAATCAGGCCCATCTGGGCCAGATGGACGAGGGTGACTGGGCCGCCATCGCAGCTGGTCAGGGTGCGAATCCCGCCGAGTTCATCGAGCTCCTCTCCAGCGAAGAGGTTGAAGTGATGGTGCAGGACGACATCAACGAGTATCGACGTCTACGACACCGCCACCTGCCCACGCTCCGAGTCGAACAGAAGATCATGCCCCGCTGGCAAATGGACGGCGAGCCCGTGATTCAGCGTGTGTTGGAAGAAGCGGCGCAGACCAAGGCTGCTCAAGACTGAGGCTTGATCGGTCGAGAAAGCCCTGCTCTGCCTGTAGGAAGGTCGTCCCTTCGAGCGACTCAGGGTGAAGGGCCCACGAGCCGGTAGATTCGACCCTTGCTCTGATAAGGCGCAACGAAGGCTGCTACATAGAGTTCGCCATCGGATCCGCGTCCAAAGCTGCTCACGGGCTTGCGGGCGCCCCGTAGCACCTCACCCACCTTCACAGTGCCGTCTTCAAGCCTACGCAAGCCCCACATCCGACCGCTCATGTAGTCGGCGTACAGGTACACGCCGTCCCACGGGCTGCCCTCTTGACGAATGACCTCACCGCCAGTGATGGAGCCACCCTCAGACCGGCCGTACTCCGCGATCGGCTCGATCAACTTCACACCCTCAGCTGCGTTGTCGGGCCTGAATGGATGGGCGCCTTCTCTGGCATTCCATCCGTAGTTGCCACCTCGCGTAATGACATCAACCTCTTCCCACTTGTTCTGGCCCACGTCGCCAGCCCAGAGCTCACCCGTCTTTGGATCGAAGCTCATTCGCCAGATATTGCGCAGCCCATACGCCCAAATCTCGCCACGGGCACCCTCCGTTCCAACAAATGGATTGTCTTCCGGAATGGCGTAGGGCGTCGTCTCGCCCTTCTTTGAAACGTCCAGTCGCACGACCGTACCCAGCAGTGTGCCCAAGTTCTGCCCGTGGTTGAGCGGGTCATTGGCACTGCCGCCATCGCCGATGGACAAATACAGCATGCCGTCGGGGCCGAACACCACTGTGCCCCCGTTGTGATTCCAATAAGGCTGGTCAACCTTGAGCAGTTGTTCCTCAGACTTGTCGTCCATGCGGCCCAGCACGTCGGTCTTGAATCTAGACAGAATGGTCTGCCGGGGCCGGCGGGTTGAGTACCAGACGTAGGCCTCAGGCACAGCAGGCCAGTTGGGGTGGAACGCAAGCGACAACAGCCCCTCTTCGCTGTTGCGATCGTTCACCGTTTGCCTCAGATCGATCAATTCAAGCGGATCACCGCCCGACAGTGCGGCCCGATACACCCGGCCGCTGCGTTCGACGATCACGAGAGAGTCAGAATCTCCGGGCACCCCCAGCACCTGAATGGGCTCCCGGAATGTCCGGCCGGAAAACACCGGCTCCATCCGCACCTGCGGCAGCGACTGTGCCTTGGCTTGTTCGCCTTGGGTGTCGTGATCCCGGCCGTGTTCATCATCATCCAGCATCGTTGGGGCAATGGGATTCGCCAACAACATGCACGTGAGCAGCAGTGCGTTCATCCAACCACTGTACTCACACAGTACCCAGTGCTGCGACGACACAACCGACCATGATCCAAGCCCATCGCCCTGGCCGAATGCACAGCCACAAGACCGCTGCCAATGCAGCCAAGGCCCACCAGAGCGGCTGAGGGGTGCCCACCACGGCGGATCCGGGAATCAAGGCGATCACATCGACCGCCCAGAGCAGACCTTGAGCCGTCACCTCCAGCACCCATCCGGTCAGAACATCAAGTGGGCTATCAGGTGAAAGCACTCGAATCCACCCTGCTGCAAGAAGCGCCGTCAACACGGGCACCATGGCGATTGCGGCGGGCACTGCCAATGGGCCAGCCCGTCCAAAGTGCGCCATGATGATGGGTGTCGAAACAGCCCAAGCGACCCAACCTGCCCTCCAAGCTCGCTTGAGAGGACCGCCGGCATTCAGGTTCTCCCGAGCACGCGCCTCGACCACAGGAAGCACCCACACCAACGCGCCGACTACGGCGAAGGACAACTGTGGCCCGGGTCGAAACACGATCATCGGATCGATGATCAACGCCACCAGCAGCGCCGCTGACAGCGCCGTTCCTCCGGCCAGCCGTCGGTGCAACATCGGCCCAGCCGCCAGCACCAGCGCCATCACGGCGGATCGCGCAAGAGGTGGCCTGACTTCCACCAAGAGCAACATGATGATCGCAGTGATCGCCAGAATCAGGGCGTCGCAACGAGGTGGTGCTGACACCAATCTCCGCACACATAGACCAAGCGCTGCCAGCAGGGCCAGATGTAGACCACTCACAGCAAGAAGATGGGCTGTGCCTGTTTCAAGAAAGGGGCGGTACAGCTTGTGGAATGCGCCGTTTCGACGACCGAGTACAGAGGCTTGCACGAGCGCCTCAGCCGATCCCTCCGGCCCCGGGGATGCAGCCAATCGACGTGACGCCGCCTCATGCAGGGACCGCAACACACCTGAGACTGTGCCTGTGGAAGGGCGGTGAAATCTCGTCGCACGGCGTCCCCCACATCGCAATCGCAGCCTTCCACGTTCGTCTTGCTGAACCAGCACAAGGCCGCAGATGTGTGTTCCAGATGGCTGGGGGGCTCCTGAAACACGGGCGAGTGCATGGCATTGGCCAGATCCCTCAATCCACCACACGCGCACGTTTGGCCAGTCGATGACCTGAGCTCGAATCTCGACCAATCGACCGACCAGAGGCTCCAACTTTCGGTTGAGTGATTGTGCATGGTCGCCACGCCAGGCAGACCATCCAGCAAACGTGGCGGTGGTGATCAGGAGCAGGGCAATCGTGCGGTGACCGAGCCCCCCGACCAACACCCAGCCGGTCGAGCCCACGGCGATCATCAGCCACCACCACGCTTCTGCAATGCCCCACAGACCCAGGAACGTACCTGCCAGAGCGGACACGGCAAGAGGCACCAACAGAGCAGGGCGGGCGCGTGATCGAGTCACATGGACAGCATGCCGCTCCCGAGGGCAATCCCCACGAGAGGTGGCACAAAGGCCGCCGAGATTGCGTGTGCCCTCGAATCAGCGATGCTCGCCTCGGTATGCTCGGGCCCTCATGCTCATTCATGGCCACAAAGACGCGATCGACACGCTGTCGCGAGCCATCGCCTCGGGGCGGATGCCGCACGCATGGGTGTTCGCGGGCCCCCCGGGAGTCGGCAAGTGCACACTTGCCATGGAAGCTGCCCGGATTCTGTTGGATGCCGATGTGCCACCGTCCGAGTTGGGCACCCAGACTGGCTCACCAACTTCAAAGGCCGGCATCGCGATCGAAGCAGGCACACACCCAGACCTTCACGTGATCCGGCGGGAGCTGGCCGCATACAGCAATAACGCCCAATTGCGTGATCGCAAACAGATGAGCATTCCCATTGATCTGCTTCGAGAGCACATCATTGGTGGTCGAACAAGCGATGGGGCTGTGCATGAAGCCCCAGCGTGGCACCGGCCGGTGTTGGGCCACGCCAAGGTGTTCATCATCGACGAAGCGCAATATCTCGACAAGGCGGGTCAGAATGCGCTCCTCAAGACGCTTGAGGAGCCTCCGCCGGCCACTACGTTCTTTCTCGTGACTGATCGGCCCGAGCGGTTGTTGCCAACTATCCACAGCCGTTGCCAAGTGCTGCACTTGTCGCCTGTAGGCGATGAAGACATGCAGCACTGGTTCGTGTCGCAAGGGGTTCGAGATGGAGATCGGCCATGGTTGGCGAGTTGGTCAGAAGGCGCGCCGGGCATGGCTGCTCGGGCGATCGACTGGGACCTGCGCGAGTGGGATGAACTGCTCGGCTCCATCGTTGATCGTCTTGACCGTGGGATCTGGACGGCAGATGCGGCGGAGTCGATTCAGTCAACGCTCGAGTCATGGACCGACGCCCGTGTTTCCGAAAACCCGCGAGCCAGCAAAGAAGCGACAGGGCGCGAAGGTGTCGATCTGCTCATTCGAATGTTGACGCGACGCGTTCAAGTTTCGATGCGCCAGTGCGCTGACCAAGGCGATCATGCTGGCGCAGCTCGATCAGCCAACCTCATCGACCTGCTGGCGCAGACCGAACGCCGTGTCGGCAGCAATCTCAATCGCAAGCATGTGCTCGACAGTCTGGTCGCATCATGGGCCGCGATGTCATGAGTCGGATGGCTCTTGCGTCGTCTTCGCCGAGCCTGCTGGGGCAGGCCTGAAGCCGCCCACGTATCGCCCACCTGAACGAGCGGACAGAATCCACAAAACGCCGCCGGCCAGCATCATCCCGACGCTGAGCAGCTGGCCCCGTTGCAGGCCGAGTATGAGATCCACTCCGACGTCCGCCTGTCGAAACACCTCGGTGGCGATCCGAAGGGCTCCATAGAACACCAGAAAGCCACCGGCGATCACGCCGGGTCGACGCGGTACCCACCAGAGTGCAATCAGCATCGCCGCCAACACCGGGCCCTCGGCCAGTGCTTGAATCAACTGTGAGGGATACATCGCCGTCAGACGAGGCACGACGGCTTCAACAACCACAGGATCACCTCTGTGTAGCGCCTCCAGTGTTGATTGGTAGAACTCGGGTGATGGTGGATGTGGCACCAAGTCGGACAGGTCTACAGTGCCTTGCGTCACCTCCTGTGGGTACTTGATGCTCCACCAGGGCGGATCCGCTTGCATGGACTCGGGCAAGGGCTTTCCCCACAGCTCGCCGTTCACGAAGTTTGCGATCCGGCCCAAGAACAAGCCGGGTGGCGCGGCAATTGCCACGAGATCAAATCCATGCAGCAGCGGAACACGTTGACGGCGTGAGAAGAGCACGGTCGCAATGGCCACGCCGATCATGCCGCCGTGGCTGGACATGCCGCCCCTCCAGATCGCAAGTGGCTCCCACCAAGGGAATGAGGGAGAGAATGTCCAGAACATCGAGGGGTCGTAGAACAGCGCCGAGCCAAACCGACCCCCGACGACAACGCCGATGACGCAGTACACCAGCATGTCCCCCACACATCGCTCGGGCACGAGGCTCCGCTTGGTGCGAGACATCCACTTGAGCAGCAACCAGGCCAGCAGAAATCCGGACAGATAGGCCAGCCCATACCAACGAATCTGTAGATCCGAGGAGAGTGAAATCGCGACGGGATCAAGATCATGCAGGGTGGACTCGGCCAGAAAGAACATCGGCGAAAGGTACCGCAGAAGTTGGTCCGATACTGTCTGCACCATGGTGCATGCCCCAACGGATCCCCCGGAATTTTCAGAAGGCGGAGCTATCGACCTGCAGCCGGCACTTGAAGTGCTGTTGAACGGTGGTGTTCTGAATCGCACACAAGCCGAGCAGGCCTTCGAGGCGATGATGTCAGGCAGCGTGCATCACGGGGAGATGGGGGCGCTATTGGCCTTGTTGGCCGCCAGAAAGCCTGATCCTGAGGAAGTCGCCGGAGCGACGTCGGTCATGCGAAGGCATGTCACGGCGGTGCCCTGGAGCGGCGATCCTGCAATCTTGCTCGATACAGCAGGCACTGGAGGGGCGCCAAAGACATTCAATGTCTCCACTGCGGCCGCCATCATCGTTGCGGCCTGTGGTTCTCCCGTTGCCAAACATGGAAACCGCTCGCGAACCGGCAGGGGTAGCGCGGAAGTTCTGGCGGCGCTGGGCGTGAATGTGGATGCCCCCCTGGATCGGCAAACACGTTGCCTGGAAGAAGCGGGGGTGTGCTTCTGCTTTGCGGTCAATCATCACCCGGCAACTCGACATGTCATGCCTGTGCGCAAGGCACTGGGGTTTCCCACAATCTTCAATCTGCTTGGACCATTGACCAATCCTGCCGGTGCGGGCAGACAGATCATGGGCGTATGGGATCCAACCCTGGCACCAATCGCGGCTGAGACACTGCATCGACTCGGCACCGTTCGAAGCATCGTCCTGCACTCCGACGATGGGCTTGACGAGGCCTCCATCGCGGCGCCCACCAGGCTGTGGATTGCCACCGCTGACGGGGTGTGTGAGTCCAGCATTGAACCTGAAGCGCTCGCTTTGACGCCAGCGCCGCTGGAGTCCGTCCGGGCAGGGAGCCTCGATGAAGCTGCCGCCATGGTGAAGGCATCACTCGCTGGAACTGCCGCAGAGGGGGTTCAGGACATGGTTCGCCTCAACGCTGCCTTGGCGCTCATGGCTGCCAGAGACGATGTGGATGCCCCCGATGCCCTGATCATGATCGATGATGCCATCAGCTCCGGGCGGCCACTGGCGACTCTTGAGTCGCTGATCCGTATCTCAACGAGTTGAGCTGTCTGTCGGGGGCCCGATCAGAACGCCGTTAGTGAGTTCGACAGTTGCGCCGACCTCACCCAGTGGGCCACCTGTTCTTCGAATGATCACCTCGTTGCCCTCGGCAATCTCCACGTCTATGAACATGGGCGCTTCCCCACGCTTTGGGCGGCCCAATTGAACGTGTGCCCGAACCACTCCGTCTGCTTCGACACTCAATGCGCCCCCTGAAAGATGTCGCAGGTGAGGCGGTACATGCACCTGGGCTCGAAGGCGGCTCATTCCCTCAGGCACATGCACCTTCCATGCACCCAGACCCACAAGCCGAACCGGGCCTGTGTTGAACAAGTGGCCATCTGATGATGGCCCCTCGAGAGCGTCGCCAATTGGCTCAATGCCAACCTCGCCCAAAGGAACGACATCGCCCAGGGCAAGTGCTGCCCAACCCTGTGCTGGGGCACCAATTCCCGGCGCCGTGGACAGAGGGTGCGGCGCGTGCCGAAGAATGTCGTCGGCGCCTCTGCGCAGCCCCTGAATCTTGGCCACAGTGCCGTCAGAAAATGCGCTGCATCCAACGGGAGGCCGACGGTGTGAATCGGCCAAGCGCAATGATCGGATCTTTCGCCACGGAATCGACATGGTGTGCTCGGACCCGTCCGGCAACAACACCTCAATCACAACCTCAGGACCGATCGAGGCACAAAAACCCTCCAACCGATCACCATCTTCAAGTTCAATCACATCATGCCTGGCATCTGGATCATCAAGTGGGGATGTCCGTCCAAGTGAGCAGACTGAATCCAACGAGACCTCCAGTCGTCCGAGCCATGGGTGCCGCCATGCCAACATGTCCGGACTTGATGTCGCCTCAATCGTCCCTGGAAACGCTTCACCGGATCGCAAGTGCAGGCGCAGGCCCGATAGAGGCCCCAGAGAGCGGTTTGACACAACCAGAATCGGATGTGGCCTGTTCAGCTGCGCCCACTCACCGTCATGGTCCCTCAGAACCACCACATGCGCGTCACTGACTTCCGTGATCGCCCTGATCCCAACAGGCTCAACCGGACCCAAGATCACCATCGGCGCTTGGGGGGTGCATAACACCACCATGAGAGTGAGGAGCGTCATCGTTGCATGATGGGCAAGAGCCCCTCAGGAAGTTGCAGTGAGATCAATGCCATGGCCGTCCCGTAAGCGGTTCCAACATGTGGGTCTACCCAGGCACCATTGGAAGACTGCCTACTCAATAGTGTCTGCTGCGCCGCAGGCCACCAGTTCTTCCAGCGGTCTCCGCCAGCCTGATACATGGCCTGGGCCGCGTAGTATTGGCCATAGAACCAGTGGCTCTGCCGCGCTGTTCCTTTGCCCGGCATCGCATTGGCCATGAGCCAGTCGAGCCCCTGCTCAATGGCCTCGTCTTCGTAGATGCCCGCGTAGTACAACGTGGCGACTCCAGCCGCTGTTCTTGGCCAGGCGGCTGGCCCTTCACGGAGCATGTAGCGGAACCCACCATCTGGGTTTTGACATCGCTTCACATAGGCAACCGCCCGATCGATCGTCTCACGTGGCACTGCGATACCAGCTGTCCGAGCGCTTCTGAGCGCCATCACCTGGCAGATCGTCACTGATACATCAGCATCTGCCGGAACGGGTTGGTACCGCCAACCACCTTCTTCGTTTTGAGTTCGAACGATCAGGTCTATCGCGCGTGCCAGTGCTTCCCGAACATCGTCGTCGCGGTGCGAACTGCCATAGATCTCTGCGAGCAGCAGCGTTGCGAAACCGTGTCCGTACATGGGGCCATGTGACGTCTCGGCAGCGATGAGCCCTGAAGGTTGAACATGGCCAAGAAGAAAGTCCACAACGCTTCTCACTTGCGGTGCCCACCGGCCACGATCACACAGACTTCCATTCGACATGAACGCCATGCCCGCCACCGCACTGACGCCCGCGTGTTGTGCATATCGACCTGTGCCGAAACTCCCATCCTCTACCTGCATGTCGGCCAGTGCGATGAGCCCTTGTTCGACGGATCTCATGATCGACTCGGATCGAGGCCCCTCGCTCTGGTGGGGCGACTCTGGCGGGGCGTCTTGCGCCAAAAGGAACAGTGCACTTGTGAGCATGATGGAAGTCAACATCACTCGGGTGCCTCCAGCAACGTCTGAAAGTAGCGGCCGCAGATATCGGCATACATCACCGACGACCCGTCTCGCCGACCTTGTTCCAGCATGGCACGCAGTCTTGGCGGCAGATTCCCCCAACTATCGGCCCGGTGTTCGAGCGCTCCGCCTAGAGCACCCGCCCGCTTGGGTGACCTTGGGGCCGCCTCTCCTTCGCCATCCGCATCACGCCCAGAACTCGCCGATGCACTGGATGCTCCTGTGGCACGCTCTCCAGATTCAGATGTGGCGTCAGTGGTGGATGAGGTGGAAGATGAACTGCTCTGACCACGATCGGTCTGCTCCATTGCTTGACGGAGCAATGCGTCTATTCGCTCCAGGGCGTCCTCTTGCAGCCGTGCTGCCATACGTTCATTCGACTCGTCAAGCGCCTCGGCCGCCTGCGCAAGTCGAGTGGAAAGTGCCTGCAGTGAGTCACCCGACACCGGTGGCATTGGCAACTGACCACTTCCAGGCGCCTGTAGGCCAAGGAGCTCATCCAATGACGGCAGGTCGCCGGAAGGGGGAATCGGCTTGGGATCCTCGCTCCAAAGGAAGAACTCTGGAACAAGATCCTGGGAGTGTCTCACCCCTGAAGAACCAGCTGCGCCGCCTGAGGCCACTGACTCGACAAGGGATGCGCCTATCTGCGCCAGATCGCGCTGCTCATGCGCAATTGTGGCGATCTGCTGCTCGTCACTTCGGGAAATCGCTTCCCGCGTCTGGTCCAGCAGATCGGCCTGCATCGCTCGCAGTAGTCTCAGTTCCGCCAAAGGGGGGATGCCGCCAGCGGACTGTCCGGCCGCACCAGCTGAAGCTCCCCCTGCCTGTGGCTCTGAAGAAAATGGTGTGTCTCCCCTCGCAGCTCCACCGGACGATGCCTGTATCGCATTGGCCACATGTTGTAGATCACGAACGACCCTCTGCTGCAAGATCGTAGACCGGTCGTCTCGCTGCCCTGTGTCCAGCAGATCTGCCGCCTGCATGCCGGTCTCTGCTGCGCGACTTACAACGACGCCCGCAAGCGTGGAGCCCTTCAGCAGTTCACTATCTGCGGCAAGGTTGGAGATCTCGCCCGTCAGTTCCCGCTGATGGACGCCGATCCGACGGAGTTCAAAGCGGCGACGGCGAGTAGACGTTTGCTCGTCTTCCATGGCGGATGCAGTTTGATCTTGAATCTCAGCCTGCCGCTGGGCAAGTGCTTGAACTGTCGTCACCAAACGGGCCTGCGCCTGTTCATGATCTCGACTGACAAGCGCCCCAGAGGCTGACTCAACCAGTTCGATGGCGCGTTGCAGATCGTCTCGCGCCGCTTCTACCGCAACTGAGGCTGGTTCAACCTGCGGTGGATCAGACAATAGCGCCAGCACAGCATCGCTCTGAAAAGACGCAGCTGTTCGCAGCGTGCTCTGAATCTCTACCGAGTCAAATGCCGACCTGATCGCCCGCTGAACAGCTGTCAACATGCCGCGTCGAATTCGTTGCAGGCGCTGCACCATCGTCTGTTGGGGCGACTCGCCATCGGTGTGGGACAAGTCCACACTTGCCCCCTCTTGACGTTCAAGGAGGCGTTGCAGCAGTGTGTGAAGATCCGCCAAACGGCGCTGTAACACTGCAATCTGGGCCCCTTCTTGCGACTTGGCCTGCAGCAGGCTGGAGTGCAGTTCCTCTAGAGCCTTGGTCGCTGTGGCCTGCGCTGCACGTGCCAAACCAAGACGGCCACGGAACGTCTCGTCTGCAGCTCGTTGCATCTCCGCGGCAACGTGACTGTCTTCGAGGGCGTCTGCTACCTGCTCACTTCCAGCTCTTCGCAAAGCATCGATCGTGCCAGACACGGATCTGGACAGTTCGCTCTGGTCTTCACTGATCGCACGAGCGTCCCGGCCAGGCACAGCATCACCACTGCGAGCATGTTCGGCCAACCTGTTCTGTAGTGCTCTCTGTCGCTCCAGAAGATCTCGCATCGAGCGGCGGGCAAGCCACTGTTCCTGATCATCCAGCATCCGGTCCGCCAGAGATCGGAGTGTGTCCCGAATCGCAGACTGAAGACGAATTCGATCAGCAAAGACAGATGCGCTGTTGTCCCTTGGGGTGTCAGCACCTAGTGCTCCTCCCTCCGAGGTAAGATCAGCCGCTTCCCGCAGCACCAAAACTGCTTCATCGATCACCAGTTGAGTGGCAGGGGAGTCAACCCTGGATGCACTGAGCTCTGAGCCCAGGTCCACTACCCGACGTTCCAAACTCCGCACATCTGTGGCAATACGGCGCTGGTCTGCTTGGTCCGCTGGTGTCCATCGACTCTCCATGGATGCATCCAGCAATGACTCCTGACGATGTTGAAGGGCCCGCACTCGTTCCCCGGACTCGGCCAACACAGCTTGCAGATCATCGATGAACTGCTCCGGGCTGACCACCTGAACAACGCGAGACTTGCTGTGCACAACTCGACGGCCAGTAGACGCATCACCACGATCCACCGCAAAGGCGGTCAGTTTCAATGAGTCACCAGGGCGAGCCGACAATGACTCCAGTGACAGTTCCCGCTCGAGCAAGATGTGTGTTCCTGGATTGTTCTGAACTACTTGCCATGCATCACAAGATCCAGCCTGCGGGATCGCTTCAAAGCCAAAGGTGTGCAGCGGATAGTCATCTTGGGCTGTCCCGATAACTCGGACCATCCCAGACGGGGGCATTCTCAAGTCATGAGCTGGAAGGCGTAAATCCAACAGAGGACGGCGGTCCTCTTGGGTTGTCAACTCCAGTTGAGGTCTGACCAGCGCTTGAAGTGCGTCGGGATCTTCCAGCAACAACCGCAACTGTCTGGTCTCGTCAGCGACCCACTTCAATGACCATTGAGTCGGCGTGCTGGCCAATCTCGGTGGCGCAGCGCCTGACCACCCCAGGTGCTTGGCTGCCCAAGAGGTGGCTGCCAATACATCCTCTGGAGGAGATACGACCACGGAGTTGAAGTTGACATTCACCGTGATGGTGGACCCAACAAGCACAGGATTCTGCAATGACGGAAGATCACCTGTGGCCTCAAGGGTCACTGGTTCCAGCACATCATCGTGTGTCCAGGGTGGAGCCACGGTGATGGAAGACTGACTGACTTGGGGAAGTGGTCTGATCTCCATGACCTGCTGGGATGTCTTTGCGTCTTCTGTTGTGAAGTGGAGAGACACTTCCACGGCGTCTTGAGGCAGGTCTATCAGGGCTTGATGTAGATCGCTCCCCTGATGAATGAGTGGTTGTGTCATGTGCACAACATCACCTGATCCATGCGACACCCTCAAGACGGCTTCGACAGTTTCATGCTCACCATCAGGGGTGGTGTTTCGAGCCGACACGGGAAGAGGAATGCCCTGTCCATGAACCAGTTTCTCACCCATGTTGGATTCCACGGAAGTCCGTGGCGGCCATTGGGTCGAACCCAATGGCAGCAGTAGTCGCGTCGCCGCTGTAGTGGTCGCCACTGGTTGAAGCGCAAACAGAGCGGAAATCCCGGCCAACAGCACAAACAACACCAGCACACACAAGAGAGGTGCTGATCGATCAACTCGAATCGGACCAGACGCTGTCAGTCGATCTGATGCGCCCTCGACACATGTACGGGCTGAATCCGATCGACTGCGACGCAGGTCTACGGCAGCGGCGAGCCACCCTCGCAATGCTGGTCGATGCTGCTCCAAGTGCAGTGCCACCGCGAGCGTGTCTTCCCGCCGAGGCCTTCCAGAACGAACACAACGAACCGCAGCCAAGACCAATCCGATGAACAGTGCCGCGAGCAGAACCAGTCTCACCCATCCGGATAACGGCACAAGAAAGTCGAGCAGAGCAATCAAGCTTGTGGCCACCAGAGTGCTGCACAGCAACGCTGTGACAAAGATCCATGACCGACGTCGATACATGGCAGCCACAACCGAATCCAGCACACGCAGACCATCTGGAGGCATCACACTGGAATTGTCCCCTTGATTCATCATGCGAGGGAACTCCATCGTCTCAATGCCCACTCAGCCCCTGCTAGAGCGGTAAAGACCAACCAAAGCGGCCAAGACAGGGCCGGTCCCTCGGAGAAGGATGTCGTCACCTCTCTGGACCTGTGAGGTAGTTGCCCAAGCAGTTGACCCAACTCGGACATGTCCGCGATCGACCCACCCGACTGCTCAGCCAAGCGCCTCAACTCCTCAATGTCCGCCCCCAGACGCATGTCCTCTTGAACTCCGGGGTGTACTTGCGTGTCATGATGGACCAAGTGATCCTGAATACTCAGCTGCAAACTCCGTTGCCCGGAGGACATTGGCTTCCACTGGCCTTGATAGAGGCGGCCTGAAGCGTCTCTTGTCAATGCCACCTCTTCACGCAGCACGCCACGCTCGTCATGCACTTGCACGATGAGTGGATCGCCGCCCTCCACATGATCCACACCCTGCAGAGTGATGCTCACTGTTCGTCCAAGGGCAGGGTCTGGCTTGACCCGCAGCACAGGCTCCTCAGGTGCGACCTCACGAGACAACAACCGGGCGATGCTCAACAACAGCCTGGATCCGTGATTCGCCTCTGAGGGCCACCGCCAGACATCATCGGTCGCCAACCACGCCGACCGGCCCCTGCCGGCAGGCATCAGGAGCAGGCCGGGGGTTCGGCGGCCTTCATGGGTGTACATCTCCAGCAGTGCCCGCGCCTGTGGTCGTCCAGCCTCGGGTGCATGTGCCCACTCGATGGGTGTTACATCGGGGAGCGCCAGCCCAAGCGACTCGCCTTCTGGTGAGAGCTGCATGGAGCCGCTCGTCACGACCCGGTCAGTCGATGGGCTTACAGGCAGCAGACCTGCCAGTGGAGTGTCAATCCAGTGCTCGGCCGGCACACCGGATCCAGGAATCCACAGTAGCCCTGCCCCCTCCAAAACATGTTCTCTCAGATCGCTGAGTTGAGACTCAGTAAAGCCGCGCGGGTCAACATCTCCAATGAGGATGAGATCGAATGGGTCAAGTTCATCCCCTCCAGCAGGCAATCGGCGAATCGGCGTGTTGCCCTCTGGGGCTGCGTGTTCATCTGCACTCTGCAGCAGAATTGAGACGTCTATCGACCGCTCACGTGTGAGCATCGGCCCGAGAAATCGATACAACACCCTCGGCCTGCCCTCCAAGTACAACACGCGCATCGGCCGATCATGGATCTCCACCTCGATCAACTCAGACACAACAGTCTTGTCAGCGGAAACAATCTCCAGCAGCCACCGTGCCCTTCCAGGCAGCTCAGGAAGGACAGACAGGCTCTCACGAACTGTCCCACCGGGCGTGATTTGGTGGCGAGATGACTCCAGTAGGCGCCCATCTTCGACATCGGTCAGTTTGATCAGAATCGACTGGGAGTGAGATGTTCCGTCTTCATCAGAGCGATCCAATTGAATGTCAATCGGCACTGGGTCATCAGCGAACGCCCCTGCAGGCGCACTGACCTTGGCAATCCTGATGTCTGCCGGGGGGTCAGAATCCCCGATCGGAACGACCCAGACCCCAACTCCACGCTGCCGCAGCGCTGCCGTGGCGATTGACAGTGGACCCCTGCCATCAGTCATCAAGATCAGGCCGGAGACAGGAAGATCGACGACTCGATCCAGTGCTGACTCGATTGCAACTCCAATCTGAGTAGGGCCGCCAGCGGGCTCTGGCAAGAATGGGCGACCATCGGATCTTGTGCGTAGCGGCTCGAGTGTGTCGGAGAAGCCATACCACTCAAAGTGACGTGAACTTTTGGCGCCTGTCACCAACTGATCGGCCGCAGCCTGAACAGCGTCTATCCGCCTGCCCTCGAGTGTGTCTTGTATCGCCATCGACCCACTGTGATCGAGAAGCACTGGAACAACATCTGTTCGCGTTTGAGTTTGCGATCTTGTCCAGGTCGGCCCGGCGATCATGACCAGTGCGGTAGCCACAAGGCACATCCTGATCCCCCGCAACAGAGCCCGGGTGGTTGCACTTGTGTGAACTGGCGTTCGGACAAGAAACACCGTCAAAATCCCCACCAAGGCACACAGGGACAGCAACCAAGTCGGCAGGTCTGGATCAAAGCTCAGGTGAAGCGTCGAGATCATGCCGGTCTCCTCACTGCCGAGAATCCGGACCGACGATTGTCAATGCATCTGGTCAGCACGGACTCCAACAGCAGGAGCATGAGCAACACCAGACCCATCAAGGGGCCCAGACCGCTTCGGGCAATCTGAGTCTTGGAGGTGTCCAACTGAACCCAGTTCAATTCGGCAAGTCTGTCAGAGGCAGACTTGTCCATGGGCCGTTGCGCTTCACTGGTGATGTCGGGCAGCGTGATGCGGCCATCCAACACGCCTGCTTCAGGGCCCGAGGTTGCGCTGGCAGTCAGAGGATCAGGCATACCTGTATGAGCGCCAGACCGGATCAACTCCTGGAGAATCGCCGGTGCTGCCGGTCGTAGTGGCAGGTCTGACCAAGAGGGGTGCCAAGCCAACGCGGAGATGATGGAAGATCTTCCCGACTCCCGTGGGAGCATCACCAGCAGCGGGTGTTCGTCAATCATCACAAGAGATTTGGCACCATCCAAGCCCAGCAATGGGCGAAGGTCCAACATGCGATCAATACGAAGCTGCTCCAGCAGTGATGGCAGTTCCCCTTGCAGCACAGCCAATGGACCACCTTCAGAAGGAACCGGAGGAAGCTCAATAGGTATGTGCCCGGATCGGGTCAGGATCCGTTCCACATCAGCTGATCCTGAACCAACCAGAAAGCTCTGCATCGACAACTCGTCGGATGAGGTTCGTGGAAGAACGATCACAGGAGACGAGTTCGGTTGATCCAACAGGGCAGACCATGAGGACGCTGGCAGTAGTTCTGGGCCCACGACGACAATTGGTGTGGGCCTGTCAAGCGTGTCTATCTGAACTCCGGTTGGCGACCTGTGTTGTACCGTTAGCTGATTGGGCTGTAATCCAGCCTCAATCGCAGTCTGAACCCACGACGACTGCAGCCCTGGGTCAAAATCGCTCCGGGGTTCGTCGGTGATCATGGTCACTGAGGCATGAGAACGTTGCTCCAATGAGATCCACCAACTGGCTGCTGGTGATGGAAACTCCGGCAAGTGCACATGCGCAATTGCACTCTCTGGCAGCTCCAACTCAACATCAATCGAAGCCGTGACACGCCGAGCGCCTGATGGCCAATGCACCTTGGAGGTTGCTGTCTCTCCAGTGGGTTGTCCTGAGGAGTCCAACAGGTCTATCTGGATCTGTATTGAGCTCTCGGCTTCAGGGCGGCCACGTTCAAGCATGACCGTGATCTGACTTGATGTGAGAGGATCGCCCGGAAGCGACACCGCTCTGGAGCTACGAACACCTGTGATCCATACTGTGTCTCGTTCATCCTGAGCTGGTTGGTCAAACTCGACCACAGGAAGGTCGGTCAGTTCATCAATTGACCGCACAAGATCATGCCGCATGCCGCTGATCGCCACGATCTTGGAATCTGGGTTGCTTGCCATGAATCGACGCACACGATCTCTAACACTGTTCCAATCAGGCCCATGCGCTACTTCATGAAGCTGGCTCCTCAAATCGGATCGCAAGTCGTGCACGACCTGTCCAGATAGCGGAACCACCACCAAGGGCTTGCCATCTGAGTATTGGGACTGAATCTCGTCGATGCGATCCAGATGATCGTCAATGTCACGGCCACCTGAAGCGTCGGGCATCCAAGCGGTAATCGTGTCGTCCAGCAGAATGATCGGCGGCCGACCACCCCGTCCTGACTCACCAGTCGTGAACAAGCCAACCAGTAACAGTGCGGCGATCGGACAGACTGCCATGCGAACCGTCAGAAGCAACAGACGAAGCAATCTCAGTGGTGCTCGCCTCTTCAGTGTCTCTTGCACAAGTCCAATGGCCCCCCAAGACATTGCCTGAGATCGACGACGGATCAACAAGAGAATCAGTAACGGAAAGACCGCGCTGATCAGACCTGTTGTCAAGAGACCGGGCAAAAAGACTCCAGCAGTGATCAGGGGAACCACGACCGTTATCCAGACAGACTTGTCATGCCAGTGCCGCCAGATCGGCGCTGTAGCAGCTCTCTCAGCGCAGGAATTGGTGACTCATGAGGATCGAGCAGTACATGATCCACATGCAGTCCACGGCAAACACTCAAAATCTCGTCTTGGTGGGCTTGTAGAACTCGCAGGTAGTCATCTCGAATGTGCGCGGCAGTCACTCGATGCGATCCGCCGCCTTCCAGATCCTGCAACAAGACTTGCTCAGGCACATCGAACAGGCGTTCTGACTGGTCCAGAATCTGCAGAACAAGAACATCATGACCGGCATGTCGAAGACGGCCCAGGGCCCGACGAAACGCGATGTTGGGATCCAGCAAGTCAGAACAAATCAACACAAGGCCTGGATGGCGCATACACCTGACAACAACTTGTGCCGAGGCATCTAGATCCATCTTGAGTCCATTGGCTGGTGTTCTGGACAGCATGTGGACCACATTTGACAGCCCATCCACCCCGCCGCTCATTGCTGTTGGTTGAGGCGCAGATACATGACAAGGGCACGCGGCAACACGATCGCCTGAATCCGCGGCCAGCCAAGCCAACGCTTCAGCCACTGCCGAGGCCAACTCTTGCTTTGATCCCCACACGCCGCCCGACTCAAACTGCATCGAACCTGACCCATCCATCATGAACATGACATCGAGGGCTGTCTCCATTCTCGCTCTCTTGAGCACGAGGCGATCGGAACGGGCGAAGACACGCCAGTCCAGATGTCGAAGATCATCACCAGGTTGATATGCCCGATGTCGATCAAACTCGACAGCGGCGCCGGCTCTGTTTGATGGGTGGGCGCCGGATCGAATGCCGTCGATGATCCGTCGAGCCCTGACATCCAGTCCATCAAGGGCACTTCGAAGAGCTGCCTGCCCCAAATTCAACTGACGATTCCGTTAGGTGCCATCCCTGCATCGATGATCGACTCTTGGGTGACTTGAGTCTGAATGTCGTTCAAGATCGTCGCCATGGAAACGGATTCAGATTGAGCCGTGAAGTTCAACAACACACGATGTCGAAGAACAGCATGTATCACACTGTCGAGATCGTCGGTGTTGACATGGGAGCGGCCTTCCAGCAATGCTCGTGCCTTCGATACAAGGATGATCGCCTGACTTGCTCGGGGGCCAGCGCCCCAAGACACACAGCGTCTCACAAGATCAGTAGCGCGCACATCGTCGGGTCGAGTTGCACGCACAATGGCTACAGCACGAGCTGTGATGTGATCTGGAACGCTGATGCTGCGAACAACTTTCTGTAGTTGAAGCACGTCCTCTGCACTCATGACTGGAGACGGAGACTCAACAGGAGACTCTGTCGTTCGTTTGACAATCTCACACTCTTGAGACTCACTGGGATACTCAACGCGAATCGAGATCAGAAATCGATCGAGTTGAGCCTCGGGTAGTGGGTACGTCCCTTGCTGTTCGATTGGGTTCTGTGTGGCCAGTACAAAGAACGGCGGAGTCAGTGGCCGCCGAACGCCACTTGCTGACACCTGACGTTCCTGCATGGCCTCAAGCAGCGCTGCTTGTGTTCTGGGAGGCGTTCGATTGATCTCGTCTGCGAGCAGAATGTTTGTGAACACTGGGCCCTGAACAAATCGCATCTCCCGCGAGCCACTGCTTCGATCTTCCTGAATAATCTCGGTTCCTGTGAGATCACTGGGCATGAGATCGGGGGTGAACTGCACACGGGCAAAGGACAGGTCAAGACAATTGGCCAAGGTCGAGATAGACAGTGTCTTGGCGAGGCCAGGAACACCCTCCACCAGAACATGTCCATCAGCAAGCAGAGCCAACAGAAGATGGTCAACCAACGCCTGCTGGCCGACAAGAACGGTGCCCATCGCGGATCGAAGTGCATCAATCTTTGATGCGATCACGTCCTGCTCAACAGTCATCTCGAATCTCCTCTTGCCCGATAGGATAGGACGCCTAGAACCCCGTAACCCTGGAACTTCGGAACCGGGACCTCGCTCATGCCGGAACTTCCAGAAGTTGAGTCCATTCGTCGCAGCTTGGAAGCCCATCTTGTGGGCCGAAAGGTCGTTCGGGTGCGAATTGAGCGTCAGGACATCGTGTGTGCCCCATCTGGAGGCAGTCATCTAGACCTGCTTGCTTCAAGTCACATCAAATCACTGAGGCGTCATGGAAAGCAGATGGCAATCATCGCCGATGACCGTCGTGCGTTGGTGATTCAACTTGGGATGACTGGGCGAATGCACCTGATGCCCAAGGGGCGACATCTGCGGGGTTCCGATGCGCGACACTGCCACGTCAAGTGGTTGCTCGATGATGGCACTCGGCTCATCTATCAAGACTCACGCCGATTCGGCCGGCTGACCCCTTGTGCCTCTGTTGACCATCTGGAAGACCGATGGAGCCAACTGGGCCCAGATGCACTGCTAGCTCGCCCTGAGCGACTCCGAAACCAACTCGTGAAAGGCCAGCGGGCAGTGAAAGCAGTGCTGCTGGATCAGCGTCGAATTGCCGGAGTAGGGAACATCTACGCTGACGAAGCACTGTTCGGTGCACGGCTGAATCCCATGAGGCCTCTTGATTCCCTCTCTGAGCCTGATCGGCACCGGCTTGTTCACCATGTGCGAGTCAGGCTTCGCAGTGCACTACGCCATGGAGGTACGACCTTCAGTGACCACCGAACACCAGATGGCTCAGTCGGTAGCTGGGGAAGCAAGCGACAAGTGCACGGCCGAAGGGGAGCACCTTGTGTGAATTGTGCTCATCCACTGTCGAGCGGGACTGTTGCGAGCCGTACCACAGTCTGGTGCGACCGATGTCAGGCATGATGAACGCAGGCCTCTGAGGGTCTTTTTTCTGCTGATAGACAGATAGTTCTCCCTCTTCTCTAGTAACAGCCCTGTTGTCATGTGGATCTTGTGTGTGGCCATGTGTGCAAGCGGTTGTGCGACACGATGTTGAATCAGACTCTGAACACGTGGAAGACCTGTCGCTTGCCCGGTTGGTAAAAGTCAGCCATGGTCTCTGGTCAGGTTCATCATGGCACCTTGGGCCGCCACAGACATCAATTGCTGGCGTCAAGGAGCCAGTGTCAGACAGTGTGGCGACAGGTTATGCACCAGCCATACAGCCCAAGCGACAGGTGTCGATGGCTCCAGCCGGGCCGCCTCAGATGGCGTCTTGTCCGGTGAGGGCCTCTTCAAGGCGGACGAGGTCTCGGTCAAGGCCGTCGTCATTGACCCGCTTTCCGTCGATGGTCTTGATCGCGTGCATGACGGTGGTGTGATCACGGCCACCAAAGTACCCGCCGATCTCTCCAAGGCTGAATCGGGTGTGCCGGCGGGCCAGATACATGCCAATCTGTCTTGGTAGAGCGATGCTTCTCTGCCGCCTCTTGGAGAGCAGATCACCCACCCGCAACCCATAGAAGCCACTCACCGTATCGAGAATGGACTGCACGGAAACCGACACCTGGGCGGATGAGTCCACCTGAGCCTGCCCACCAATGCACTGCTTGGCCAAGGCTAGATCGATCTCTCTGCTGTCGATCTTGGCGAGGCTCTGCAGGGTGGTCAGGGCACCCTCCAGTTCGCGGATGTTTGAGTCGACTCGAGCGGCCACGTAGCCAGCAACCTCATCAGGCACGTCGATTCCACGGAGTGTGGCCTTGCTCTTGAGAATGGCGACGCGGGTTTCGTAGCAAGGCTTCTCAATCGGCGCGACCAGACCACTGTTGAACCGGCTGGTGAGCCGTTCCTCCAGATCCGGAATCTCATTCGGGGGCGCGTCTGAACTGAGCACCACTTGTCGGCCAGACTGGTACAGCGAGTTGAAGGTGTGGAAGAACTCTTCCTGTGACGGCCCACGATTGGTGATGTCATGAATGTCATCGACCACCAGCACGTCGTAGGTGCGGAACCGATGACGGAAGTCCTTCATCTTGCCCTCTTGAACAGCGTCCATGAAGTTGTTCATGAAACTGTTGCAGGAGATGTAGCAGATGCGCATGTCTGGGTTGGTGCGCATTGCGGTCTGGCAGATGGCCTGCAACAGATGCGTCTTTCCCAACCCCACTCCACCATGGATGAAGAACGGGTTGTAGGCCCGGCCAGGTTGTTCGGCAACAGCCAGAGCGGCAGCATGAGCCAGTCGATTGTCCGGACCAACAACAAACGTGTCGAAGGTGTAGTCAGGGCTCAGGAGGATCTCATCTTCACCACCATCATCCTGATGTTTGAAGACGCCACCAGGCATGGACGTTTCGATCTGAGGAACTTCACCGACAAACGACACAGGCAACAGCCGCCCTGTAACGGATTGGGCCGCTTCAGTGAACGCATCGATGCACTGTCGTTGCAGATATCGCCGTCGCACATCTTCGGTCACGAGCAAGTGCAACGTGCCGTCGATCACATCGACGATCTCAATCTCTGAAAACCAGTGTCTGCACGCGGCGGGGTAATGTTCGCGCAAGTAGGCGAGCACACCCTCAAGTACAGCTCTGTCGATGACGGCCATCTGTTTCCCTTCTCTCCACGATCGGCGGGCCGATCAATGTGGACGGTACGCCCCCTCGCCTCACGCGTCAACCGCCGACTCGCGCTGTTCATCCCATCGCGCACGGTTTGCCCGGTGATCCATGAGGAAGTGCACCCGCTTTGCCTGTGCCTCGCCCACTAGATCTCTGAGGGCAGCCTTCGCCGCCTCCAGCGGAGTCCGTCGAGAGACATGCAGCAGCACCACGTCTCGGGCCTCCCAGGCTTCCAGCAAGCCAGCCAGATCTCGCATGTGCAGGTGCCGACCGATCCGGGCCCGATCGCGGTGTTCTTCGTCGAAAAACGTGCACTCAGTGAGTATCAGCGGGGCCTTGACAAACTCATCACAGAGCAGGCCCGGGTGCATGTCGGTGTCACCGGTGTATGCCACCAACGGAATCTGCATGTCGTAGGTGATCGTCTCGCCAGCCAATCGCCGCTCCTTGAGCGCTTGTTGAGATTGGCCAACAAGTTCTGGGCGAAGCTTGCTTCGCCGCTCAAGGGCCACATAACCCAGTGCGGGAACGGCGTGGCTCATCTGGATCGCCTTCAGAAACACGGACGGTTTGAGGTCAATCTCGTCGCCTGGGCTCATTCCATCAATCTGGAATGGCGTCCGTTGCTGCTCAACATCCACCCACTGTTCCATCATTCGCTGTAGTGGCCCTGCCAGTGGCTTGGGGCACACAAGACGACCTTCGGGCATCTTCTGGAAGTTCCTCTGGCTGAACCAGTAAGGAATCCCCCCGACATGATCCATGTGTCCATGTGAGATGGCGGCAACAGTTGCTGAGATCGCGAACCGCGGGGCTGACCCAAGATCGAAGACCACATCCAGTTCAGGAACCTGAACAACGGTGTGCTCTCCGCCAATGGAGATGCCTTGAACTCGGTACGGGGGGCAGTAGAGGAATCCGGCTCGATCGCCGGACACCGGTCGCCTGGGAATCATGTCGAACCTCCCGCGGAGACGCCTTCACGTGTCCGGGAATGCAGTGGGTAAGGCGACAAGTGTACTCGCCCCAAAGACCAGTGTCAGACGCGACGGGTTAGAACGCCCGCAGCAAGCACGTGCAGCATGGCACGGGCAGGTGAATCGGGCAGTACGTCCAGCCGTTGCCGAGCGGAGTTGACCAGGTCTGCTGCCGTTACTCGTGCGGCATCCAGCCACCCACCTTCCTCCAGCACCTGATGGAGGTCTCCGCGGTCATGCCGCTTGATGATGTCCACCAGACGGCTCCGAAGCGGCTCACCTGCGGCTGCGAGCGCCCGAATCGTGGGCAACGTGAGCTTCCCCTTGGCCAGATCACGGCCCACGGGCTTACCGACAGTCTCCTCCTGCCCCTCAAGATCAAGGAGGTCATCTGTGATCTGGAATGCCACCCCCAGATCCTGTCCATATCCAGCCAGAGCCTGTCGAACAGCTGGCTCATTTCTTGTCAGCAACGCCCCGATCTCGCAGGCTGAAGAGATGAGCGAGGCGGTCTTTCGGCTCACGATCTCCATATAGGTGCGTTCGTCGAGGTCCAGGTCACCACGATGATGCAACTGAACAACCTCGCCTTCACAGAGCGTGTTGGTTGTTCGGCCCAGAAGCACGTTGATCGAGGGATCACCGAGCGTAGAACACATGTGGAATGCGTTGGAGATCAGATAGTCGCCGAGCATCACTGATGTCTCGACGCCATGCAGGCGATTTACGGTTTCGCCCCCTCGCCTGAAGGTGGCCTCATCCAGCACATCATCATGCACCAGTGTGGCCAGATGGATCAGCTCCACGACGCCGGCCATGGTTCGGTGGGCATCTCTTGGCCGGGTCAGTGACCCATCTGCAGCCATGCCCGAGAGCATGACCAACAGGGGCCGAAGCATCTTGCCGTGGTATCGACCTACGTGCAGGCAAAGGGTGTTGACCGGGGCGAAGTCGCTTGCAACCTGCGTCTCGATACGACGCACAATCTCTTCCAGCTCCTGTTCCAGCAATTGGCCCAGAGCCGGGTCGATGGCCGTGAGGTCGAGTGGGTGTGCCATCGGCTTTCGGTACTCAGGGTGTCGCGACGAGATAGGCCACCCAGCCCTCGTCCGCATCCCCAGATTGAACCTGTGCCCAGACACCGTTTCCCTCCCCGGACTCCTCATCTGTTCCCTCCCAGTAGATCCGGACCTCACTAAACCCCGCTTCGAGCAGCAACTCCTGTAACTCCGGCAGTGTCCAAAGACGCCACTCGTAGGTGAAGGCGTTCCTGATCTTGGTGCTGTCTGGAAAGACGAAGTGGATGTGGTTGACGACGTCCCCGGTCACCGGGTCGTAGTGATGTTGGTCCCAGATGTATGTGAACCCATCAACATCTCGTTCTTCCTCCATTTCAAGGAACGAGTCAGACCCCCCATAGGCGTCGAGCATGAAGATGCCGTCTTCCTTGATCGCGGATCGGGCCGTCTCGAAATACCGCCGGAGCTGATCACGGGTCTTGAAGATGAAGTAGGAAAAGTTCGTCGCAAGCAGGCACTCCGCCGGCTCACATGGGGACGTGAGCACGTCGCCATGAAGCAGCGAGACCCGCTCTATTTGCTCAGGTGTGAGTTCACCAGCCATCTTGGAGCGGGCCCAGTCGAGTGTTGGCTGATCAAGGTCTACGCCTACAGCGGTGTTGTCCGGATGCTGGCCAACCCATGCCCGGCACACGGCAGCCGTTCCACAGAAGTCCTCTCGAATATGGGTGCAGCGGCGGCCGCGGATCTCATTCCAGACCTGGGTGATGAGGCTCACCTCATGGTCGGTGTCCTGAACGGATCGTTCGTACAAGTCGAGAATGTCAGCCTCGTCGGCCGTGAGGTGCCGAGGCTTGCCCTGCTTCTTCTTCTCAAGTCTCGATGCGGCCATGGTGCTCGTCATCACCGAAGTGTAGATCCCCTCGGCAGGTTGTGGTGCAGTGAGACGTCATGAATGCGCAGCCACTCAATCGCTTCGCGCCATGTCTGCACCAATTCGACGTGTTTGGGATCGATGACATAGGCCTCATACGCCTCAGCATCGGGATAGCCGACACACAGGGCGACATCCCAGTTGTTGTCAATCGTCTCATGGGTACGAGACGTATCCGGTGTACCACTCCAATAGGACACCACCCCCTTACAAGCTGGCAACAGCCGGTCGCAATCGGCGAGCAGTTCACTCGTGCGATCGGGATCGTCGAGTTTGATAAGTACGACGTGCTCGATGCCACTGGTGTGCACAGGGGAGCACCCTTGGACAAGAACAGTGACCAAAGCCATCGCGGCGAGTGTGGTGTGGGGAGGCATGACCGACATCTTGGCCCAAGGGGCCGGTCGGGTCCACCCCGACGTGATAGCCTCGCGCCATGTCTGTTCGAGTCTCAGTCGAGGCCCGCTGTGAACAGCGGCAGGTGGAAGCGGCCCAACTGGCCGTGGCAGCTGAGGGCGAACTGTCCGACGGCCCGATCGACGAAAGTGAGATTCGAATCGTGCTGCTGCCATCATCAGCCGAGCTTTGGGACCACCAGAGCCGCCGCAAGGGCCTTCCCATCGGGTTTTCGAACATAGACCTGCGAACAGGTGCAGGGAATCTCTCTCGCCGTCAGCCGCTGGCCAAAGCCATCGGCCCACGAGCGCAGACCGTGATTGACGTGACAGCAGGCCTGGGACACGACGCTGCACTATTGGCCTGTATGGGGTGGACTGTGACCTGTGTGGAACGGGTTCCTGTGCTGGCGGCCATGCTCAATCTGGCCATGGTTGAGTCCGCTCGCAACCATGATCTGGACCGGCATCTGGGCGGTCGCCTCAACGTGGTCGCCGGAGACAGCATCGATCTGTTGCGTAGTGGTGCCCTCAAGGGTGACGTCATCTATCTCGATCCCATGTTCGAGCCGGGCACCCGCAAGGGCTCCGCTCTACCCAAGAAGCCCGCTCAGCTGCTTCAGCGGATCGCAGGCGCAGATGTTGACTCCGTGGAGCTACTGGCCCATGCAAGGGCTTGTGCCCGCCGAGTCGTGGTCAAGAGGCCCGACGGGGGGCCTCCACTGGATCCAAATCCTGATCTTGTGTTCAAGGCCCGACTGGTTCGATATGACGTGTACTTGCAGCACACACTCGAGCCGGTAGAGTGAGTCTCTGGAGGGTCGACCAATGGCGACAGATCAAGCAGCCAAGCGAGCGTGGATGATTCTGGCGGTGCTTGCCACGATGTTCATGCTCGGGCTCGTGATGGTGTCGTTCTGGGGCGGCCCTTATGAGTCGGACAGCTGGTGGAACCACACAGCACCTCCGACCTTCCCTAACTGACCTGCACACGAGTGAGCCTACGGGTGCTCGCCGGTAATAACTGGCGTGGTCGGCATGCTCGTGCCGACACCTGTGCATGCGGAGGCACGAGGCCTCCGCCGCAGTTGTCATGCCGCCAAGAGCAGGAGGCTCAAAAGCGATGCCGAGGACACCTACAGCGGTGGTTGCGCGCCGCTCCGCGCCGCTTCTAGCCGCACTTGCGTGCCCGCTGACGCAAGCCGATCTTGTGACTGGCGAGGATTGGTCGCCCTCCATTGGGATGAGTTGGTGGATCGACGGGTCAGGAGAAGGAGACGCGGTCCTTACGACTGAGCCCCTTGATGAGGGCCTCTGGCGAACGACCGGGCTGGTTGGCGACGCTTGGCGAGTGGTGACCTGGTCGATTCTCGTAGACATCACCAGCGGCAGCCCAGTGCTGGAAGTGCAGTCTCTGATTGCCAAGAACTACACGCTATTGGACGCTCAATTCGAGGTGACCTTCGATCTGGACCTCTCCGATGCGCTGGACAACCCCATGCACCGGCTGCTGGGCGAATTGCAGTTCATTCTGGCTGGGACTGACGGAGCAGCGTGGATTCCCCGGGACGACATGTGGCTCTGGTCACTTCGCGCAGACGGCGCGGACGCTGGAGGGATCTTCGAGCAACCGTGGATGCTCCAGGTCGAGTCAGGCGCTGTCTCGGCATTCGGAGGCCTCGATCTGCCATCCGGAGTAGCGCCCACCGATTCAATGGGTGTGGGGCTCTCACTGATGCTCACTGCGGGCGAGGGGGCATCCATGTCAGGCATGGTGGCCGTGCCTGCACCCGGCGGTGTAGCCGTAGGGTTGGTTGCGTTGTTGGGCCTTGCTCAAGGTCGCCGCCGATGCACCCCAACAGCCTGATCACAGCACAAACAAGTTGCTTGCCGCGCAATGCAATTGACGACGTGGCAGCAGTCCTTGTGTGCCCAAGGTTTGCCAACCCACAAACTCGAAGTGGTTTCTCCCGCCTCACCCTCTCCTGAGTCGGCGTAGATCCAGACCTCTGCGCCCCCTCACTAAAAGGGATCTGATGTGGAGCCGATCGGGATCGAACCGACGACCTCCTGCTTGCAAAGCAGGCGCTCTCCCAACTGAGCTACGGCCCCTGAGCGGGGTAGTTTAGCAGGTGGAGTCAGCGGGCCAGTGCCTTGATGTGCTCCACCACGCTTGGATCATCCCATTTCCAGGCCCCAGTGAGCTTTCGGTTCACGTTGCCTTGGGCATCCAGCAGCACGGTCATGGGAATGGCCTTGGTGGTCAGCGGAGGCAGGATTCGATCGACCGTTGCAAAGGCTGCTCGGTCGCTGTCGCGGCCCTCGAGCCAGTTGTTGAGCGTTTGAGGCTTGTCGAGTGCCACGAGCAGCACCTTGGCATCTTGGCCCACACTTGAGCGGAGGCGTTCCAACATCGCCACTTCAGCCACACATGGCGGGCACCCAGTGGTAAACACGCTGATGACGGCAGGTGTGCCTCGAAGCGACTCCCCGGTCACAACATTGCCATCCATGAGATGGAACGCCATTGACTCGGGCAATGGGGGCTCTTCGGGCGGTGCAGTCTCCTGCAGGGGCGGCACTGATCGAACAATCAAGTACGCCTGCAAGTGCTCCTGAACAGATGGCAGCGACAGGACCACCCAAACCACGCCGAATACGACGAAGATCGGCACCCACGTCCACAACCTGCGGCGTGTTCCGCGATTCATGTCGGTCAGCCTACCCGGTCTCAGGGCGTGACCGAAACCAGATCCACTCGATCAGGTTGGACAACCGTTACATGCCAGTCTGGGTCGAAGTCGATTGTTCCTACGACACCGATCCGCTGGCCAAGCAGGCTGGACAAATCGAGGCTCGTGGACGGTGCTAGATAGGCCAGACTTCGGCCCGACAGCGGGTCTTCTATGCGGTACATGATTGGCTTGTTCTGTCCATCAAAGACAAGAGACACGGCCAATCGGCCTTGGATGACATAGTCCGCGATGGTCGAAAGCGACTGCGCTTCAGCCGTGAGGTCATCAGTTGATTGCTCAACCTGCGCCCGCAAGCCGCTGATGCTGTCCCGATCGGCGTTGATCTCCATACCCAGCCGAATCTGATCCGCTCGGAAGGTGGCAAGGTGCGCCAGATCCGGATGGGCCTCAGCTTCTTCATTGGCGATCTTGGTGTAGGCCTCAACGAGCCTCGAGGCCGCGCGATCGTCCAAGCCGCTGATGGAGGTGGCGTTGACCAGTGCTTCCAGTGAACGGAATCGGTCATTGACGTAGGCCCTCTTGGCCTCCTCCTCCTGCTTGGCGGCCAGAGCTTCAGCTTCGGCTCGAGCCTCGGCAGCTGCTTGGGCTTCACGTCGAATGCGGTCTGCTTCAGCTGCGGCCGCGGCTTCAGCCAGCCGCGCAGCTTCGGCGGCCTTCTGCGCTTCAGCCTGCATGGCGTCTGCCCAAGCTGTGCGGTGATCAGACCACTTGGCCCAGTTAGTCAGCGGGCTGTCAGGTGTTCCTGTCAGACCTTTGGGGAAGTTGCCTTGGGGCCAAGTTGTGGACTCACCCTCACCAGCGCGCCGCAGCGCATCCACTGGCACCCACCCTTCAGCGGTGGCTGGCATGCGAATCCGCCAGGCTTCACCACCACCGGCGGTCGAGACAGTCTCGATTACATCAACGGTGTCACCACCTTGGAGCACACCAACCCAACGGAAGGCGTCGTCGATGTTTGTCGAGTTGAGATCGGGCGCCATGACCTGACAGGTGCTGGTGATGGTGCCCGTTACGCCATCGTCCGACAGTTTGTACGAGTCAGCCTCGTCAGCGTCGATCAAGATCCAGCCGGTAGATGTTCGAAAGGCCGGCCCGGTGGTGGCAATCTTGGCGTATCCAAATGCGTCACCTTTGACCTCGAGAGGCGTGCCAGCAGGCACCCGCAGGAAGGGGTAGTTGGCGTGATTGGGCCCGCTGCGGACCTCAGTCATGTGCGGTGTCGTGTACCAGATACCCGGCGTCATGGCCTCTGGGGTTCCAGCCCCATCAGTGGCTGTGGCCGCAGATTCGCCGGCAGGTGTGCCCGTGGGAGACGTCGGCGTTGTGGCGGTATCCGCAGCAGGCGCTTCGCTCTGGCCCTGGGCAGGGTCACTTGGGGCAGTTTGACCCAGCGGAATCGTCAATACGAGCGTCAGATGAAGCATGTTTCTTCCCTTCAGATCAGCCTTTGTCCAGATTGGCCGACAGACGTGCGAGGCTACCCCTGCGGCTGCTCAAGGGCAAGGGGGGCACACTGTGCATACATTGTCCACATGTTCACCCCCGCTCAGACGCGACGGCCGCAATGCCGCTGATGCTGCCTGCTGACGCAGCCTCGATAGCGGCTGCAGCCGGGGCGCTAGCGGCTCATCAACCCGTAGCCATGCCGACCGAGACGGTCTATGGGCTCGCCGCGGGCACGTTGGACGAGCAGGGCATCGAACGCATTTACGCGCTCAAAGGCCGCCCAGCCAACAACCCGCTGATTGCTCATGTTGACGGGCAGAAGATGGCGCAGTCCCTTGTATATCAGTGGGATACGAGGGCCCAAACGCTGGCGGATGCCTTCTGGCCCGGTCCACTGACGTTGGTGCTGCCCCGACACGAACGTGTTCCAGCAGCAGCAGCCGGTGGGCTTGACACGCTTGCGGTTCGTTCTCCGGCCCACCCGGTCGCCCGCGCCCTGCTGGCGACCTGCGGCATGCCGCTATCGGCGCCTTCAGCCAATCGCAGTGGCGGCGTGTCGCCAACCTGCGCCAGCCATGTGGTCGCTGACTACGCGGATGTACCCGAGGCCCATGACCTGATCGTGCTTGATGGTGGCCGGGCCCAAGTCGGGCTCGAGTCAACCGTGCTCGACCTGACCAACCCCACCCCCAAGGTGCTTCGGCCCGGCACAGTCGGTCTTGAAGCACTCGAGCCCCTCATCGGGCCAGTGGACGTTGAAGTGATCACATCTCAGAGCAGGTCTCCCGGAACTGCCAAGACGCACTATGCCCCCCAGACACCCCTCAGGCTGATCGATTCGATCGCGGCCCAGCAAGGCGCAATGCTGGTGGAGCTGCCCGATACCCCCCAGCAGGCAGCAGCATGCCTGTATGAGCGACTTCGGGAGGCGGATACGGCAGCCCAATCCACCGGCTGCTCAGAGTTGGTGGTTGTCCTTCCGCCTCTGACGCCGCCTTGGCGGGCGATTCATGATCGGCTGCGACGAGCGGCGGCGCCTCGCTCGTGAGTTACTGACCCGACCCTGTGAACACAACGACATCCGCTCGGCCCAAGTCGGCCTCTGCGCGGGCGTCCTCGGGCTCCAGTGAAACGGTCAGAATCGCTGCTTCAGGCTTCGCTCGTTTGATGAGTTCGACGGTTCCACCCTCGTAGTCGCTGTGGAATCTGCCTACGAGCAGCACCACCGGGCGGTGGCCATGCTCCAGCGCACGCACGACGCTCGATGCCATGGTTGCGTCCCACACCTGCTGCGCCCGAAAGAACGCTTCTGCGACATCGTCGGCCACATGAGGCGTGCCATCCTCATCGAGCATGAGCTCCATGAACCGATCGCGATAGGGGCCTGACAGTGGTGGCTCGGGCAGATCAACGAGCGTGCGGCGGTCGCCATCGAGCGCCTGTAGAGCATCGAAGCCGTCGGTTCGGGCGAGTGTCACGTAGCGGCGAGGTGCATTGGCGGCGACGACAGCGGCCTGCTGTGAGATGGCCGCATCCACAATCGGCCCGTACCAGGCATCCCATGAGCCCTCTCCAGCCCAGGCAGACGATCTTGTCAGGGCTGCGAACTTCTTCGCGTCGATGATGCCGTCGCGGTAATCGGCAATCAGGCCCTGTTCATCACGCTCCAGCATCTCCAAGGCGAGGGCAGCCTCAGGGCATCGCTGCACAATGGCTTCGAAGAGGGCCAGTTGCACAGCATGCCCAAGCGCATCGTCATGCTGCTCCCCAAGCACCACCACGTCAGCCTCAGCGGCTCGTGTCACAAGTGCGTCGAACGTGATGGGGCCGTTCTCACCTTCAATCAGGAGCGATTGGGGCGAGTCGAGCACGATTCGGGTGGCGGGAGGCTTTGTTGCGGTGCAGGCTGCCAGCAGCATCACGAGCCCCAACAGGCACGTCAGGCGCCCGATCTGGCGGCTACCTCGAGGGGTGGGGGCCGGTGGCAGGTGGTAATGCTGTTCCATGAGCCGGTTTGACACTACACTATGCGGTTCGTCGGGCGAATTGAAGACCCGGAGGGAATGCTGCATGTCAACGGGATTGGACACGATCATCGGCGGATCCACAGCAGACGCACAAGCTGCGCTGGACAAGGCCGCGACTTTGGAACAAGACGGCAACCGCATTGCCGCCATTGAGGCGCTGCGGGAGGCCCAAGGCACACATGATGAGCGTGTGCTCTTCCGGCTGGCCTATCTGTTGGATCTGTTGGGCGAAGAAGAAGAGGCGATGGCGCTGTATGAGCAGTGTGCATCGGTCGAACGCCCGAGTGTCAACGCGCTGTTGAATCTTGCCGTGATCCACGAAGATCGAGGCGACTACGTGCAGGCGGAGAAGTGTCTGCGGCAGATTCTCGACACCGAGCCAAACAATGTTCGCGCTCGTCTGTACATGCGAGACGTGGTCGCGTCCAAAGACATGTACTACGACGAGGAGCACGCCCGCGATCTGGCCAAGCGAAACGCGCTGCTAGACACACCGGTAACCGACTTTGAACTTTCGGTGCGTGCACGCAACTGCCTCAAGAAGATGAACATCCGGACCCTCGGCGATCTGCTCAAGGTGTCTGAGTCCGAGCTGCTCTCGTACAAGAACTTCGGTGAGACTTCGCTGGTCGAGATCAAGGCCATGCTCTCCTCGAAGGGGATGCGGCTGGGCCAGAATCTCGAGACGCAGTATCACCGCGTCCGCGCCGAGGTTTACGAGGAACTCAAGGGCCGCGCCCCTGAAGCAGTGCTGAGCAAGACGGTTGCCCAACTGGACCTGTCCGTTCGCGCCAGGAAAGCCCTGCAGATGCTGGGCATCATGACGATCGGCGATCTGGCGACACGAACCGAAGCAGAGCTCATGGGCGTCAAGAACTTCGGCGCCACAAGCCTCGACGAGATCAAGGAACGGTTGGCCAGCTTCGGCCTCGAACTGCGATCACTCGACTGAGTTGGCCATCTGCCCAGCAATGAAGCGGACGCTGTTGACCGCGTTTGTGCCTGCTGCGCTCTTATTGGGGGCGTGCAGCGACCCACCGCCTGAAACGATCGATGCGGCCAAAGCGCCGGCAGCTTCGACGGCGCCCATCATGCCCATCCCCGACAGTGAGCCCACTGTTCGGGTGCGCTTGGAGCGGCATACATCCAGTGGGTCGGCCCGAGATGTCGGCGCCGCTGGTCAACCGCTGCGTGTCACGGCAGCGGGCACGACTTCGCAGTGGGATGGGCCCATCCAGGTCTCCCGCTCGGGGGCCGGCTGGAGTGTGAGTGGTCGTGGTGGGCCACTGCCACAGGCGGCGATTGCGGCAGAGGCGATAGAGATCAATCCCGAACCGGGTGTGGCTTGTGCATTGCCTGGGCCAAATGGGCAAGACCTGTACCCCGGCCGCATGCGGTGTGTCATCGATCCAGACGGCGGGTGGCTGCTTCTCAATGTGCTTCCGATGGAGCAGTACATTCCTGGCGTGCTGCAGGCAGAGCTGTATGCCCACTGGCCACAGTCCACCTATGAGGCGCAGGCCATCGCAGCACGCAGCTATGCCCTCATGCAGGTGATCCAGCGGAAACGGCATCTCTGGGACGTCACCGACTCGGCCTCGACCCAGGCCTACATGGGTGATGCCAGTGATCAAACCGCCATCAACGCCGCAGGAGCGACTCGAGGGCAGGTGCTGTCGTTCAATGGGGGATTGGTTCCGGGCTACTTCTGCAGTTGCTGTGGTGGGTTCCCGGCAACTGGAACCGAGGCGGTTGGCCCCAACCCACTCAACGCACAAGCACCATTGTCGGGCCACGCCCAGCCATTCAAGTGCAAGGATGCGCCGGTCTACGCCTGGACCAGGACTGTCAATGCTGCCGCAGTTGAGTCGGCATTGAGGGATTGGGGCAGATCAAACAAGAACGAAGCGTTGGCGAAGATCGGCGAGGTGGTGTCCATCACCTCTGCACAGACCAATGACCATGGTCGAGCCACGCAACTTCAGGTGGTGGATCGATCTGGAGGCCGGGCAACCATCGACCCGGTGGCCATGTCGTCGGCGCTGTTCGACCTCAAGGATGGGCCGCCGATGTCAGGTTGGTTCACCGCCGAACGTGATGGCGATTCACTCAACCTCTCCGGGCGGGGCTTTGGCCATGGAGCCGGGTTGTGTCAATACGGCGCAGCGGCGATGGGTGAGGCCTCGGCAGAAGGGCCCCAGATCATCCGGTTCTATTACCCGGGCGCATCGATCACCACCGCCTGGTGATTCAGGGGACTTTGTTGAATTCCGTTTCAGTCGGCGCCTGTATCAATCGATGACAGGTGCACGCTCACTGTTTGGCCCTGCATGGCAGCGGGGCCCGCTCACATGTGAGGGCCATTTGCCCTCGCACAACTCCTTGGGATCATGACCCCGGCAGGAAGACTCCGGGGTCGTGGTCGTTGCATGGCGAGTCAACCCATGGACGCGGCCTACAATGCCCCCATGGAAACTCTTGCGGCATCACTGCGTCAGCGGTTGGAAGGCGACGTCATCGCTGCGCCAGGGGCTTGGAATGGTCTGGTTGCCCGAGCCATCGCTCGAGCCGGATTCGAGGCCTGCTACATCTCAGGCGGGGCGACAGCTAACGCGTGTGGGCTGCCTGACATCGGGTTGGTGCCTCTGGATGAGATGTGTGTGCAGATCCATCATGTCGTGGAAGGCTGCGGCTTACCCACCATCGTTGATGCCGACACGGGGTATGGCGATGCAGACATGACGGCCAAGACCTGCCGCGACTACATCGCTGCGGGCGCCGCAGCCATGCATCTTGAAGATCAGGTCTTCCCCAAGCGGTGTGGGCATCTCGATGGCAAGGAGTTGGTTTCCACAGAGGCGATGTGCGAGAAGATCCAGGCCGCCGCCGAGGCGAAGACGGACGAGAACTTCGTGCTTATCGCTCGCACCGACGCCCGAGGTGTGGAAGACATGGATGCAGCCCTGCAGCGAGGCTGCGCATATCGAGAGGCCGGGGCCGACATGATCTTTCCTGAGTCTCTTCGAAGTCCAGAGGAGTTTGCGACATTCGCACAGGGATGCCCCGGTTTGTTGCTGGCGAACATGACCGAGTTTGGAAAGACGCCACACATCCCACTGCATGCGTTTGGAGCAATGGGCTACGACCTCGTGATCTATCCGGTCACAACACAACGCATAGCCATGCGGGCTGTCGAATCTGCTCTTGAGGCACTGCGTCAGAGCGGCACTGCGGAGGGGTTGTTGCCGCAGATGCAAACCCGGGCCGAGCTCTATGACCTGCTCGACTACGAACCATCAGCCCAATGGACCCCGGCTCCAGCGAGCCCTCGGGCCTGACCGGATCACAAGTTGGTGTGCAACCATCTGCTATGGTGTCTGTCCTGTCGGCGGGTGGGCCGCTGACAGCACCAAGGACCCAAAGTTCCATGACAGCGACGACCCCGGCCAAGCCGGCGGATACTCGTGGACTCGCCGGACAATCCGTCGGCGATACCACGATCTGCTCCGTCAATCAGACTCAGCTCATCTACCGCGGGTACGAGATCGCCGATTTGGCGGCTCATGCGACGTTCGAGGAGGTGGCGTTCCTGCTGCTTGTGGGGCACAAACCATCCGCTGATGAGCTCAGTGCGTTCAAGTGTGAGCTGGCTCAGTTGCGGGTGCTGCCTGAGCAACTCACACGGTTCATGCAGCATCTGGCCGAAGAGGCGCCCGACGCACATCCCATGTGCACGCTGCGATCCGCGGTGTCAGTTGCCTCTCACTTTGACCCTGACTGCGAAGACAACTCGCCCGAAGCGGGTCTTCGCAAGGCCAAGCGACTCATGGCCATGATGCCGACCCTGATTGGCACGCATCAGCGGGCGCTTGAAGGGAAGGACCCGATTACACCCGATCCCGACCTGTCGCATGCAGCAAACCTGCTGTACTGCATGACCGGTGAGCGGCCCGGCGAGATTGCGGCCAAGGTCATGGATGTTTCCTTGATCCTGTACGCGGAGCATGACTTCAACGCCAGCACTTTCACCAGCCGGGTCATCGCATCGACGATGTCGGACATGCACTCGGCTGTTTGCGGTGCCATTGGTGCGCTCAAGGGGCCGTTGCATGGAGGGGCCAACGAGGCCGCCATGGAGATGCTCGCCGAGATCATGAAGGCCGTCGAGGATGGCATGACAGCCGACGAGTGGATGCAGGACGCCTTCACCACCAAGCGCAAGCTCATGGGATTCGGCCACCGGGTCTACAAGAATGGTGATCACCGAGCAGGCATCCTGCGAGAGTGGGGCCTCAAGTATGCCCAGGAGGAGAACCCGTCTGCCAAGAAGTGGTTTGATCTTGGTGATCAGGTGCAGGCGATCATGCTTCGCGACAAGAAAATCCACCCCAATGTGGACTACCCCTGCGGCATGACGTACTTCGCCATGGGCATTCCTGTGCCTCAATACACGCCGATCTTCGTGGCCTCTCGTGTCACTGGCTGGTGTGCGCACATCATGGAGCAGCACGCCAACAACCGGATCATTCGCCCGTTGGCCACCTATACCGGTGAAGCGCTGCGTAACTGGAACGACTGAAAACGGCGGGGAGAGAAGGCCGGGTTGACTTGTCAGCTCGGGCATTCCCCTCAAGTACTGATCTGCAAGCACCAGAGCGAGAGAGACATGTCAGACGTGAATGTGATCACAGTCATTGGTGCCGGCACCATGGGTAGTGGCATCGCCATCACCGCAGCCATGGCTGGAGTCGAGGTGTGCCAAGTCGATGTCGATCAGGCCCAACTGGACAGGGCCAAGGCCTATCACGCCAAGACTCTGAGTCGAAACGTCGAGAAGGAACGCATGACTCCTGCTGAGGCCGACGAAGCCACCGCTCGAATCTGCTACTGCACCGATCACGCTCGAGCTGGAGACTCAGCATTCGCTATCGAGGCGGCTACTGAGAATGAGGCGCTCAAGAAGACCATCTTTGGCCAGATGGTTGACACCTATTCAGATGACTGTGTGCTGGCCACGAACACGTCGTCGATCTCAATCACCTCGATCGGCGATTCGGTGGAGGCCGCCCGAGATCGTGTGATCGGCATGCACTTCTTCAACCCCGTTCCCGTGATGAAACTCGTTGAAGTGATCGTCTCTCCAGCAACAAGCGATGACGTCAAGGCTCGGACGATCGCTCTGTCTGAGCGCATGGGCAAGACGCCAATTGCCGCCAACGACTTCCCTGGTTTCGTCAGCAATCGCGTACTGATGCCGATGATCAACGAGGCATTCCATGCGTGGAATGATGGTGTTGCGGATCCGGAGTCAATCGACGGCATCATGAAGCTCGGCTGCGCCTTTCCGATGGGGCCGCTTCGCCTGGCCGATCTGATCGGCTTGGATGTGTGCCGTGACATCATGCTCGTGCTGCACGAGGGGCTTGGGCATCCAGAAAAATACGCCCCCTGCACCAAGTTGGTTGAACTCGTCGAAGCAGGCCACCTTGGAAACAAGACTGGTCGGGGTGTGTACGACTACAGCTGAGTCAGGCGGCCACGAAGTCGATGCTGGTGATGAGCGACACGCTCAAGATGTGTTGCGTGCCATCTGTTTTCCAGACGACGCACGTTCGTCCGGTGGGTGAGACGCTCAAGAACTCCGGGTGGGGCACCGAGATGGCCCGCCCATCGGTCAGCCGGAGCAGGAAGGGCCGGAAGGGCTCAACACCCCTGGCCGCTCTCAAATCTCCAGGTCGCAACATCGCAACTCGATGGTACACCGCGATAGGTCCTTTCAGAGAGGGCAATGCCAATTAAGCACGAGCAGGCGGGCCGATTCTGCATAGACTGAGCCCATGCGCTTGTGCAGCTGCATGCTGGCAGTGGGGGCGCTGTGCGGAGTATCGCCGGCAGAGGACGCTCTCTGGTGGGCGGACACGCCGCTGACCCGTCCAGCCTCACCCGAAGTGGCTGACGAGTCATGGTGCAGCAATGACATCGATCGGTTCATTCTTGCCCAGCTCGAGTCGGCAGGCATCGCGACTGCTCCTGAGGCCGATCGAGCCACGCTCATTCGACGAGCCACCTATGACCTGACCGGCCTTCCCCCAACTCCGGAGGCAGTGGCCGCATTTGTCGCGGATGACTCCCCCGATGCATTTGCTCGTCTTGTGGATCAACTACTCGACAGTGAGCAGTACGGTGTGAAGTGGGGACGGCATTGGCTCGATCTGGTGCGATACGCCGAGACTGACGGCTACGAGCGAGACCGGATTAAACCCGGGGCATGGCGATATCGAGACTGGGTCATCGACGCCTACAACAGCGACATGCCCTATGACGAGTTCATTGTGCACCAGTTGGCTGGCGATGAGATCGAGCAGCGCGATTTCAACAGCATGGTCGCTACAGGCTTTCTACATCTGGGCGTGCGTGACGACGAGCCGACAGATCCGCCATTGGCAATCTACGACGATCTCGATGGCATGCTCGACGTGACCTGTCGAGCGACGCTCGCCATTTCCATGGGCTGCGCCAGATGCCATGACCACAAGGCTGATCCGCTGCCGCAGCGCGATTACTACCGAATGCTGGCGGCGTTTCGTGGCCTCAAGCCATACCGCACCGGATTCGGAAACAGTGTGCGGCAGGACAACTTCGTGCGGCAATTGCCAGAAGACTTCGGCAACGAAGATACATCGAGGCTCGCCTCATGGATCGAACAGCGGTCAGCAGTTCGCCGAGACGCCCACCGTCTGGTGACCGAGGCCTTGCAGGCGAGGGAGGGTGCGGACACCGCGATCGACCTGCATGCGGCATTGGGTCCACCACAGGGTGGCGAGGTCACCCATCTCGACTTTGAGGGCGATCCTGAATTGTGTGAAGCGGGTCTGCGTGGCCATGCGCTGCTTGTTGGCTCAGTGGACTCGGCGATGGAGATCAGGCGGCCGGTTGCGGATGACTTCTCGATCACAGTGGCATTTCGCCCAGACAGCGATGGGCCCGGTGACGCCAACACACCGCGTTGGTTCCTGGGCGCCGGGCTCGTTGATGGTGAGATCTCCGGCGTCGTTGACGATTTCGGTATGTCCTGGTGCAAAGGGCAACGAGTGGCTGCTGGGGTCGGTCGCCCGGAGACGTTCATTCACTCCGAGGGCGGATTAGAGTTGGGCCGATGGCATGTCGCCACACTCACCCGCAAACGCAGCACTGGTGTGATCGAACTCTGGGTGGATGGGGAGCGAGTCGCTTCGGCAACCGGTGGTAAGCAGGCACTGGATGATCCAGACACATTGCACGTGGGCTGCATGCACACCAAGGCGAATCCGTTTCCCGGTGCGATAGACGAAGTTCGGATTCACGATCGAGTGCTGCGACCGGCGGAGATTCTGTCTTTGCACGACTCGCCCGCATTTGGAGTTGTAGCGGGCGATCTCGTGTCGGCCCGTCTGGGAATGGCAGGGGCATTGGCGCACGGGAGTCTGGTTTCCCAGAGATTGGGGCTGAAGAGACCATTCACGCCGGTCGTCGCGACCTTGGCTGCGATTCCCCGTGAGCAGGGGCCTCTGGATACGTTCGTGCTTGATAGAGGCATGCCCGCTGCCGAGGGTGAGCAAGTGAGTCCAGGTGTGCCCCAACAGCTCGGCGGCGAAGATCTGGACCCCGAGGCACCTTCGCACGGCGAGAGTTCGGGCCGGCGTCTTGCCCTGGCGAAGTGGATTGTGCAGAAGGACAACCCGCGAACAGCCCGTGTGCTTGCCAACCGTCTTTGGCAGCATCACTTCGGGCGGGGCATCGTGCCCACCCCTGATGACTTCGGGCGACTCGGCCAACGACCGACTCATCCTCAGTTGCTCGACTGGCTCGCCAGCGAGGTGATTGATCGCAATTGGAGCAGGAAGGACATGCATCGCCTGTTGATGAACAGCAGTGCATGGAAGATGGCCTCAACCGGCGCCATCGATGCTGCAGATCCGGACAATTCACTCTGGCATCGGTTCGAGCCACGACGGCTAACGGCCGAGGAGTTGCGTGACTCAATGCTGGCTGTGGGAGGCACGCTGAATCCGGCACTGGGCGGCCCTCCTGTGTATCCGCCGCTGCCAGATGAAGTGCTCGCGACCGCTTCGAGGCCGGGTGACGCCTGGGGCAGAAGTTCACCCGAGGATGCGGCCCGCCGCAGCGTTTTCGTGCATGTCAAGCGGTCGCTGCGGCACCCGCTGCTACATGCCTTCGATCAGGCCGACACGGATACGGCCTGCCCGGTGCGATTCGTGACGATGCCACCGACCCAATCGCTCATCCTGCTCAACTCGGAAGAATCCAATGCCTGCGCTGAGCAGTTCCGAAAGCGTCTGGAGCAGGAAGCGAAAACCCTGCTGGGCCGCTGTGTCAGGGGACTGGAGTTGGTCACACAGGAACCCGCGGTATCGTCTGATGTGGATCAACTTGTGGAATTGCACGGTGATCTGATGGGGGAAGGCCTCAGTGACGAGGAGGCCATGAAATACGTCTGCCTGACCATGTTGAACCTCAACGCTTTCGCATTTCTGGACTGATATGAGCACGAACCCACATCGAGACTTTTGTGGCCGCACGCGGCGAGAGTTCCTCTGGGAAGCGGGCGGTGCATTCACATCTGTCGCACTTGCGGGCATGCTTGGCGCCGACGGATTTTTGTCGAGCCAGGCAGTGGCCGCAGATGGTGTGACACCTCTGACCAATCCACTGGCGGCCAGACCAATGCACCATGCGGGCCGCTGTAAGAGCGTGATTTTCCTGTTTATGTACGGCGGCCCCAGTCAGGTCGACACGTTTGATCACAAGCCGAAGTTGTACGGCCTCGACGGAAAGACCATCGACGTACACACCAAGGGGCGAGGTGGCACGAGGTCGCAGGGCCGCATCGTTGGTCCCAAATGGCACTTCAACAAGTACGGGGAGTGTGGGAAGTCGGTCAGCACGCTGTTTCCACATCTGGCGACCTGTGTGGATGACATGGCATTCATCCACTCGATGACGGCAGACTCTCCGTTGCATGGCTCAGCCATGCTGATGATGAACTCCGGTCGAATTCTCAGTGGGTCGCCGGCGCTGGGTTCGTGGGTGAACTACGGGCTCGGCACGGAGAACAGCGATCTGCCCGGATTCGTCGTGATGCTTGACAAGACCGGTGGCCCGATTTCAGGGGCCAAGAACTGGTCCAGTGGATACATGCCGGCGACCCATGCCGGAACGGTGCTACGCAGTGATGGCGTTCCCATTCTGGACCTCGACCCCCCGGCGGACCTGTCCCGAAAGGGCCAGCGGAAGATGCTCGATCGGCTGCGGACGCTGAACGAGCGTCATCAGTTGGAGCGAGTCAACAACAGCGATCTGGCATCCCGAATTCACTCATACGAACTGGCCTACCGCATGCAGGCAGCGGCTCCTGAAGCTGTCGAACTGGCCGCCGAGCCGCGGCACGTGCGAGATCTCTACGGGCTCGACGAGCCGCGCACGCACGACTTCGCCAAGAAGTGCATCATGGCCCGCCGACTGGTCGAACGAGGCGTTCGCTTCATCCAGGTCTACAGCGGAGGCAACCACAATGACGCCAATTGGGATGCCCATGGAGATCTGGTGCACAACCATGAACTGCATGCGGGCAATACCGACAAGCCGATCGCCGGGTTGCTGAAGGACCTCAAACAACGTGGACTGCTTGAAGAGACGCTCGTTGTCTGGGGCGGAGAGTTCGGCAGACAGCCCACAGCCGAGTACGCCGAGGGAACGGGCCGCGATCACAACGCCGACGGATTCACCATGTGGATGGCTGGCGGCGGCATCAAGGGTGGGATCTCGGTCGGCGAAACCGATGAGTTGGGCAACAAGGCGGTCGATCAACCGCTGCATGTGCGGCGGCTGCACGCGACCATTCTGCATCTGATGGGTCTGGACCCAAACGCCCTGTCGTACTTCCACGCCGGGCTCGACCAGAAGCTCGTTGGCGTCGAAGGCGCTTGGCCAATCAGGCAATTGCTGGCCTGAGAGGGGCTCCGGTGGCCGATAGACTGGATTGAGCGATGGCTCAGGAGCCCCCCAAGGACGACGATCGACCTGATGGTGCGGACGAGATTCCGCCCACGATCGATCCTGATGCGCCTGAAGACGACGACTTCGCCACGATTGACTCGTCGATTCAACAGCGGCCCGAAGAGGACGCCGGGGACTACGCCACAATCGACTCGTCGATTCAGAAGCGCCCGGCACATATGGCGCCTCCGGATCCGGAAAACCCACCCTCCGATGTGAGCACCATTCTTCCCTTGGAAGACGACATCGCCACCATGGAGGGCGTAGACAAGTTGCCTGAGGTCGGCCCGGAGCGCATAGCGTCCTTCCGGCTGCTTGGTGTCATTGGCGTGGGCGGCATGGGCAAGGTCTATCTGGCTGTGCAGGATCGCCCTCGACGCCACGTGGCCCTCAAGGTGATGAAGGGTGGGGCGGTTTCAGAACAGGCGCTGCGTCGGTTCGAGTTCGAGGCGGAGCTGCTCGCACGGCTTGTTCACCGGGGCATCGCGCAGATTTACGAGGCGGGCACCTTCGACGACGGCGAGGGCATAGCACCCTATTTCGCCATGGAGTACGTGCCCAGCGCCCGCAGCATGCGGGCCTTCTGTTCTGATCGCGAGCTGAGCCCGAAGGACATGGTTTCACTCATGCAACGCGTGTGTGAGGCGGTGGGGTTCGGGCACGCCAAGGGCATCATTCACCGGGATCTGAAACCGGGGAACATCCTTGTTGGCTCAAACGGCGAGCCCAAGATCATCGACTTCGGCGTGGCCCGGAGCACAGACAGTGATCGCTCGGTCACCATGCAGACAGATGTCCACGCCATCGTGGGCACTCTGCAGTACATGGCCCCGGAGCAGTGCACAGGCGATGTTCTGGATTTGGATACCTCCGCAGATGTCTACGCCCTTGGCGTGACGCTGTATCAGTTGCTCACAGGCCGCCTTCCGTACGAGGTCAGCGGACAGCCTCTGACCACCGCTATCCGGATCGTTTCCGAGACTGTGCCGGAACGCATCGGGAGCATCGACAAAGCGCTAGCCGGCGACCTCGACGTCATCGTGCAGAAGGCGCTCGCCAAGGACCGGGCCGATCGCTATCGGACGGCTTCCGAGTTTGGAGATGATCTTCGCCGCTGGCTCAATGACGAGCCCATAAGCGCTGCGCCACCAACCCTCATGGTTCTCGTGCGCCGTGCCATCCGTCGGAACAAGGGAGCTGTCGCTGCCGTGGCAGGCATGGTGGCGATGTTGGTCGTCGCGGTGGTGGTGGGGGTGTTCGCACTGTTCGCTCGAAACGATGCACTCGAGGCCCGAGCGGGCGTGTTGCAGGCTGAGAACCAGATTCTCGAAGAGCAGGCGCAGAAGCGAGAGATGGTCGGCAGCCTGATCAATCACTTCATGAGCAATACGTTCAAAGTGATTGCACCCTTGTCGGGTTCACAGGAGGCCCGTGAACAGCTGATCAACATGAGCCTTGAGTACATCGAGCGGTTGCGGGAGCAGGCCGCCGAAGATCCGGGCATCCAACGTCTGCTCGCAGAAGCCCTGCAGCAGGCGGGCATGAACATGTGGTCCATGAGCAGCGGTAACCGTGGCCGAATAGACGATGCTGTGTTGAAGTACGAGGAGTCAGTTCAACTGGCTGACACGCTGCACAATGACGAGGCCGCCGACATCAAGTCACGCATGCTGGCTGTTCGAGGTCGTTTGTTTCTGTACAACGCTTATCGATCTCAGGGCAAGTCGGATGATGCACGTCGCATGCTCGATGAAGCCGAGCCACTGCTCGATCATGTTGATTTGAACACCGCCGACGTTGACGATGCCAGGGCCGTCGTCGGCATCAGGCTCAAGCGGGCGGCAGGGTCGAGGGCGCGGCCCGACGAGGATCCGGATCTGATCGCCCTGTTGGATACGGCTCAGCAGGTGCTCGATCGGTTTCCCGAACATCGCGGTGTGCGTCGAGATGCCACCATCGCCTGGAACTACGCCGGATTCGCCTGGGCCCATCAGAAAGAGAACGAGAAATCACTCGAGCTGTACAACCGCTCGCTGGCCGAGCGACAGGATCTACTTGAGGGGGCCGAGCAGCAGAACACAGCCCGTCGTGATGTGCTCAACGTGCACCGGTATGTCTGCGGTGAGTTGACCATGTTGAACCGTCTCGACGAGGTGCTCGAGGCATATGAACTCGACATCGTTCCGCTCGCCCGAACACTGTCCAGACAGAGCGCCACCGACAGCCGGGCCCGAACGGATCTGGCCAAGGTGCTCGCTGAGCATGCGAGCATATTGGCCAGACTGAAGCGCCATGAAGAGGCGATACCTTTGTTCACCGAATCCCGCGAGCATTGGATGAAGGTTGTCGAGGATGCGGGAGGAGACATGTCCAACGACTACTGGACGACTCAGGCTGTTCTTCGGCTGGATATCGATCTGGCCAAGGCACAACTCGCGTCCGGGCTCGTTGTAGATGCTGAGGAGACGTCCGAGCGGTCAGTGAGCTTTGGGAGGTCGGCGTTGGAAACCTGGCCAGACCAGGGATCGATCAAGTCGATGTACAACGAGGCGCGAAGACTGCGGGCTCACATCATCGAGAGGGGCGATACAGGTCAGCCCTGACAGGATCCGAAGCTTGCGATCACGAGAAGTAGATCTTCTATGTCGATCGTATCGCTCCCGTCGATGTCTCCAGAACAAGGCTCGCCTGCTTCGCAGTCGTTTCCGAACTGGGAAATGACGGCAAGTAGATCATCGATGTTCACCGTACCGTTGCCATCGATGTCCTCAGGGCAGGTGATCGTGTGCAGTGAAATGAGCGACATCTCATCAGTGAGGCTTGTTGCGTCTCCGATAGAGATCAACTGTGAAGTGCCACTAGCATCTAGATCACCTGTCGAAAGGAGCAGTGGTGCCTCGGCTAAGCCAGTCTCCAACGAGGTGAACTGCAGCCCACCCTCGTTCTGAAGTACTCGAATAATTCTGTTTCCGTCGGCATCTGTGGAGATAGCGGCGATGTCGAGTTGGCGGTCGTCATTAAGATCGATCAGTACAACGTCGCCAGGTTCCGCTCCAATAGGGATCGGAACACCCGACATGTAACCAGTGGTTGTGCCGCGGAGTAGGACAATGGTGCCATTGGCGGCGCTTGTTACGACGATGTCCTCGATGCCGTCGTCATCAAGATCCGCCCGGGCACTATTGATCGGATCAGCTCCCACGGCTTGAATGTCAAACGCAAATGAGCGATCACCCAGCGCAATAGAACCCCCTATGTTGCCGCCCGTTCCGTTGTTGAATACGATGAAAGTCAGCTGCTTCTGGTCTTCTTCCTTGCTTGGATCAATGATCCGTGGCACACCGGGGGTGTCTTGATCCCCTCCGCCAGCGAGGCCACCTTCTGGGAAACGAAGAGGCGACCAACCAAACCACCACTGAATAGCGCCGCTGCCGTCACCATCCAGATCATCAATGCCGACCATGAGATCGATGGGATCACCTTCATCGATCTGCATCGATGCGGCGCAGGTCACCGGCCCAATAGTGGTGTACGGCTCATGGATGAAACCTGTGGACAGATCTCCATCTTCATTCCATAACACTTCGATGCCGTCAGCCACCGTGCCGATGACGAGGTCCACATGACCGTCGCCATTGAAGTCACCACTTGTGATGCAGGTGGGGTTATTCGATGTATTGAACTGAGCCTGAAGTTCCACGCCCCCAAATCCGTCATCCTGAAACACGATCAATGTGCCAGGGGCTCCGTCGAGAAGTACACAGACTTCATCTGCACCATCCCCGGTGAGATCGACTACTTCCATTGCAATGACCGCCCCGTCAAATTCAAGGGAGTTTGGATCACCAAATCCCAACAACCCATCGAGTGACACGACATCGATCGACACATCCCATGTATCTCCGACTAGGTCGTCCCCAGCGTCGTAGGTGAGCTGCATCGCCATGCCCTCTGGCAT
>JAKVBU010000070.1 GCA_022446885.1 Phycisphaerales bacterium
ACATAGTAGGCGATGTCGGCATCTCGACCCGACTGGTGAGACTTGTGGGGCCGAAGCTTTCCACCGTGCTTGCGTGACAAATCACCAATGGCGAGATCTGGGGTGTCAGGGAACTTGGCCCTGACCAGATCGACAGCGCGATAGATGGCTGCGACCGTCTCAGCGGTCCCCCAGTTGCGGCCCTTGCGCGTAACGACGCCAGGGCGGGTGTGCAACGGCACGCCGTTGAGCAGTCTGCCGTCGTGGGCCGCCCCGCCAGAGATACAGGGGCCATCGGGATCTTCAGCGTAGAGCTTGTGAATCGATGCTGCGTCATGCTGCGCAGCAGGCGCCAGTGTGTCAGCCACTCGCCGACTCACCTCGATATCCCACTCGGCGTCATTGGAGATCGGGGCCGTGAGATGCTGGAGCAGGGCGTCAGCGCCTTGAAGCTGCTCAGCGATCTGCGCGTAGGCAGCGATGATGTTCACGGGCGCGGTGGGGCTGTCGAGAGGTGCCGACTCAGGCAAGTCGAGAGACCAGGCCGATGACTGACCGGAGACCACCAACGCGGAGGCCAAAGCCAACGCATTGATCACTCTGAATTTTTGCGAAACCATGATGGTGCCTCCGTCGAGGTCGACCCGTGTCAAAAATCGCCGCATTGTGTCGAGAATGACACGACATCGCAAGTCATCCCCCATACGGGTGGCGGTGAAGGCTCTTCACAGGACGCTCAGCACGGGCTCACGGTGCCGACATGATCGCACTCCACGATCAGTCTACGCGCACCACGCCCACCTGCCGGACCCTGGTGTGATCGGTCTCGACCACGAGGTAGTGACGCCCGATGCCGTCGAGGCGCTCGGGAATCGCCCCGCCACCTCCGCTGATGAAGGCGTCCACGGTGCCGTTGGAGAAGCTGTAGAACGAGTGCACGTGGCCATAGTACGCCACGTCGACCTTGCCCCGGCCGAGCATGGTGAACAGCTTCGCCGCCTCTTTGCGGCTGCGCCAACCACCGCTGCGGGCACCCACGGGGTCGATGGGCGGCACATGGGTTAAGAACGCGTGAGATCGCTCTCGGCAGCTGTCGAGCCAGCCCCGCATCCAATCGTACACCATCGGATCGATGGTGGCGGCGCTCGAGTCGGCGAAGGTGAAGCAGGACCCCTGAAACTGCCAGTTGAAGCTGCCCCGACCGAAGATCTGCGACCAGGGCATCTCGTCCACGCCACGCTCGTGGTTGCCTGGCGTGGCGTAGAGAGGGATGTCGAGGGCCTCCATCTGCCGCTGAAACTCCCGCAGCTCGCTGCCGTGGCCCTGCTCCACGAGATCACCGGCGGAGACCACGAACTGCAGCGCCTCGTCTTCGTTCATCCGAGAGAAGATGTCACCGACGTCGTCGATGGCGCTCTGGACGTCGCTGAGCACGGCATATCGAAAGGGCGTTTCATCGTCTGCCTCAGGCGGGGCATAGCGCAGGGTGGTGCTTTCTCCAGCCCTCAGCGTCACTGACCAGACCTGTGCTGTGGGCCTGGGCTGCTCGAGGCGCGAGGCCTCTATGGCGCCCTGGCTATCGGTCCCTTCGAGCACCGAGGTCGCCATGCCATTGAGCAGTGTGATACGCCACTCCCCCTCTGTCTCGGCCTCGAACGTCATGGTGAGCACTGGCGCTTGTGCCCACAGCTCCACTTCACCTGGGGTGAGCGAGCGCACCGCGGCGTGGCCCTCGTCTACGTCGATCGTGAGGCCCTCTGCGGAGGCTTTGCCGATCGTGAGGTCGAGGCGGGCCCGATCTTCACCAGGGCGCAGGCACCCCGAGAGGGCGACGAGGAGACCGATCAACGTGATGTACTTGAGCGTCATCGGGCCACTCCCGTACGGTAACGAACGCTGGCACCGACGATGACCGCCGAGCCGTACTGAGCGTCGAGATCGAGGGCGAAGCGCTCTGAAAGGGGCAACACCCCCGAAAGCCCCACGGATCCAACAGCGCCGACACCGATGCCGTCGAAGCTGTACCCGGCGGCAAAGTCGTCCTTTCGATGATCGTAATACACGCTCACCTCACCACCGTACGGGTTGTCTGTCGCGAGGTAGGTGCCGACCTCGAAGCGCATGAGCAGCTGATCGAAGGTGTCTTCGCCGAGCTCGACGCCAGGCAGATCGTAGTCGTAGAGCTCGAGGGCCCAGCCGATCCCGCCTTCGACGAAGGCTCCTGTGAGCGCACGCGCCATATTGCTCAGATCGTAGCGCCCGTCGAAGCTGCCTTCGAAGGCGAGCACTGAGAAGCCCTCAGCGTCATAGTCGT
>JAKVBU010000071.1 GCA_022446885.1 Phycisphaerales bacterium
CCCAGGATGTACTTGGTCCTGATGGCGGGGTGGCCAGTCGACTGGAGGAATGGGAATCCCGTCCTTCACAGGTGGAGATGGCCCAGCGCGTGCGGGACGCGATGGCTGATCGGAGCCACCTGCTGATCGAAGCGGGTACTGGACTTGGCAAATCATTTGCGTATCTGCTGCCGGCGATAGAGCGGGCTGTGGCGCATGGTGAGCGTGTGGTGATCTCCACGCACACCATTGCTCTGCAGGAGCAGCTGATGGGCAAGGATGTTCCATTGTTGGGCGGGCTGCTCCCTGGTCCATGCCGCGCAGTGCTGGTCAAGGGGCGAGGGAACTACCTGTCAAAGCGGAGGCTGCAGTTGGCGCTGGCTCGTGAAGGTCGCTTGCTGAGTGTTGCTGCTGCGAAGCGTTCGCTGCATGTCATTGATGACTGGGCGTCGACGACGGAAGACGGCACGTTGGCCACGTTGCCTGTTCTGGAGCGTCAATCGGTGTGGGATCTGGTGCGTTCCGATGCGGGCAACTGCCTTGGGCGCCGCTGTCCGACCCATGATGTGTGTCACTATCAGCGTGCTCGCCGCGCGATGGAGCAGGGTGATCTGTTGATCTGCAATCATGCGCTGTTCTTTTCTGATCTGGCGTTGCGCATGAGTGGGGCTTCCCTGTTGCCACGGTACGACCACGTCATATTCGATGAGGCGCACGCCATTGAAGATGTGGCTGCTGATCATTTCGGATTGCGTGTATCGGAGTATGCCGTGGAGCATGTGCTTGCACTCCTCTGGCAGCAGAGATCGCAAAAGGGATTTCTCGCCGCATTGCTTGAAGACCATGAGGTTGGTTCGCGGGCCGGGCATGTGGTGCGGGCGGTGGAGGCGGCCAGCGCCGCTTCGGAGCAGTTTTTCTCATCCCTGCTTGCGTGGCATGCGCAGCATGGCGTCTCCAATGGACGTGTAAAGCAGCCCAACATCGTGGACAACCCGCTGACGCCCGCGCTCAATGCGGTCGAAGGGGCCCTGCTCTTGTTGCGGGCTTCGCTTGAAGAGGAAGCCGATGTCGCCGAATGTGCTGGGTATGCGGATCGTGTTGCCGGTCTTGCGTTGGGGGTGGACCGCTTGCTCCGGCAGGATGTTCCTGGGGCCGTGTATTGGCTTGATGGAGTCCAGCCCAGCAAGGATGCCAATGGACGCCAGCGAGGGCCACGCCCGGTCCTGCGCTGCATGGTGGTCGAAGTGGCGCCGGTGCTGCGCGACCAACTCTTCCGTGAAGATCTTTCAGTGACGATGACGTCCGCAACACTGGCGACCGGAGGCGAGGGGTTCTCGCATATCGCCAGCCGATTGGGATGTGAAGAAGCGGATACGGCCCACGTGCGCAGTCCGTTTTACTATCCCGAGCAGATGCGGGTCATCGTCGACCGTTCAATGCCCCTTCCTTCGGCGCCGAATCATGTTGAACTCCTCAGTGACCGGATCGTGCAACTGGTCGAACGGACATCCGGTGGTGCATTCGTCCTGTTTACGAGTTTCCGCATGCTTGAGGCCGTTGCTGAGCGGGCTGGCAGTCGTCTGTCCGCGTATGGCCCGGTGCTTGTGCAAGGTCGGGATGGCGCAGCGGGCAGGCTCGTCGAACGATTTCGGGGTGATCCGAATTCAATTCTGCTTGGGACGGCCAGCTTCTGGCAGGGCGTTGATGTTCGTGGGCAGGGGCTTCGCAATGTGATCATCACGCGCTTGCCGTTTGAAGTGCCAGATCGACCGATCGTCGAAGCTCGCATGGATCGTGTGACCGAAGCGGGCGGGCACCCATTCATGGATGATCAGGTGCCGCGGGCGATTCTCCGGTTTCGGCAGGGGGTGGGCCGTCTGATCCGTTCGACCACCGACGAGGGGATCGTCGCCGTCCTTGATCCGCGGATCGTCACGAAAGGGTATGGACGACTCTTTCGTGAGTCATTGCCCGAGGGGGTCGTCATCGAGGACCTTGGAGAGCCCCTGTACGATGCGTGATTGATCCGTGCCTAGAATGATGTGTTCACTCTGCATCAGCAATCGAGGAGTACAACGTGCTTGATTCCGTGTTCAAGGCTTATGACGTCCGGGCAGTTCATCCGGAACCGCTCAGTGTCGATGTCGCTCGCCGAATTGGATGGGGGGCCGCCGACTGGTTCATTGGCCAGGCGGGTAAGGGGCCCGGTGAATCGGTGACGATTGCAGTGGGCCATGACATGCGTCTGTCATCTCCCGAGCTTGTCGAAGCGCTGGAACTGGGCCTGCGTGCACGCGGGGCAGATG
>JAKVBU010000072.1 GCA_022446885.1 Phycisphaerales bacterium
CACCGGCACGGCTGACACCAAAGCCGCTGATCTGGTGACGCAGGCCCAGCAGGCCCCCTCCATGGCAGGGCAGGACCTGGCCTCGCCCGCAGGTGCCGCGGTCACCGGCCAGTTCAGCGAACCCGCACAGGCATGGGGGCCCAAACCGCCTGCTGGCGGGCTCACGCTGAAGGTGGCCGCCATCGACTGCGGAGCGAAGTCTAGTATTTACAGGTACTTAAGATCGCGCGGCTGTGAGGTGCACATGTTGCCTCCCACTGCCTCAGCCGATGACATCCGAGCGATCGGGGCCGACGGGATCTTCGTCTCCAACGGACCTGGCGACCCTGCAGCAGTGGCCGGCCTGATCGACACCCTCCGCGAGGTGGCTGGCGAGAAGCCGACCTTTGGGATCTGCCTGGGCCATCAATTGTTGTCGCTGGCCCTCGGTGCTACCACGTGGAAGCTGCCATTTGGCCATCGTGGAGCCAACCAGCCCGTACGAGACATGGTCACAGGGCGGGTGGAAATCACCAGCCAGAACCATGGATTCTGCGTGGATGAGGACTCTCTTGAGGCGGTCGATTGTGAGGTCACGCACCGGCATCTCAACGACCAGACCGTGGCCGGATTCCGTCATCGATCCAAGCCGATCAGTGGCGTGCAGTTTCACCCAGAGGCCTCGCCGGGCCCGCATGATGCAGTCCATCTTTTCGACCGATTCGTCGATGCGATGGAAGCCGCGAAATAGGCCTTCAATCCACCTTGCGAGGGGCCTCAGGGCCAATTAGGGTACGCCCTGCTCAACGTTGGGTCGCGCGGTAGCAGCAGGCATCGGAGGCCTGACAGCAACCGTGGTGCGGGGCCAACGAACAGGCATAGAACCCGAGAGTGGAGCGTCTTATGACCCTGCCGTCCAATCGAACTGAACAATCCTTCCTTAACACACTCTGCACATTGCTCGTCACCCCCGTGGCTGCTGTGTGTCTGGTGGTGTGCATCGCCGGCGCGCCGGCCATGGCTCAGGATGAGCCGGGCAACGAACCGCCTGCGCAGCCCGAGCCGCCCGTTGACCCGGACGACCTCGAAGATGAACCAGCCGCTGAAGAAGAAGCTGGCGACGGCGATGAACCTGGCCACGAAGAGGGTGAAGGCCACGACGACGCAGACGCACCCGTGTCACCTGATGTGCAAGCGCAAGACCTGCAGGCCAAGGTGAACGCGGCCATGCTCGCCGCACAGCGGTTTGAAGCCGAAGGTCGCTGGCGCAAGGCTGCCGACAAGTACGCCGAAGCGTTGCAACTGATGCCGGACAACGCACAGGCCGCCGCGGGCTACCGCAAGGCTGCCGGCCTGCTTGATGAGCGTCCCATGTTGCGCAGTGGCGGATCCTCCGTCGGTGCCGTGCAGATGGAACTGCAAGAGCAGCGTGAACGCACGATCATTGAGTTCAACGACGCCGTCTTGCGTGTGCAACAACTGCTTGAGCAGGAGCGGTGGGACGAGGCCCAGCAGAGCATGCTGACGGCCAAGATCAAACTCGATCAGCGCAAGAGCTACCTCAGCCAGGCTGATTACGAAGAGATGGAATCACAGGCCGATACGCTGATTTCCACGATCGATCAGGGTCGCATCAACGCTCGTCTTCTCGATCAACAGGCGCAATCCGAAGAGGCCCGTCAGTCCAGCGAAGACTCACGAGCACGTGAGCGTCGCGAGAAGGACCGCATCATCACCGAGAATTTGCGCCGGGTGCGTGAGCTGCAATTGCAGCGCAAGTACACCGAGGCATTGCAGGTGCTCGATCGCATCCTGTTCCTCGACTCCAACAACCCCACGGCGCAGATGCTGCGAGATCTGATTGAGCAGACGCAAGGTCTGGTTGAGTACTCCAACAATGTGCAGGCCGTGCAGCAGGGCTTGCAGGACATCTCCGTTGAGATGCAGCAGTCGCTGGTCATTCCCCGTTCCAACATCAATGGCCCGGGCCCTCGCGGGATCACCGAGGACTACCTCTACCCCGAAGACTGGGAAGCACTCAGTGCACGGCGGAAGGGGCTCGGCGGCTATCAGGAGTCCGAACGGGATCGTCGTATTCGACGTGAACTGAGTTCGAATCAGGTGGAAATCGAGTTCAGCGCAGAGATGACTTTCCAGCGTGGTCTGGACTTCCTGCAGGAAGTCTCCGGCGTGCAGGTCTATCCCGACTGGACGACGCTCAACGCCATGGGCGTGGATGAAACCACCACGTTTGAAGGTGGCTTGCAATTGTCCAAGTTGCCCTTGGACATCGTGCTTGA
>JAKVBU010000073.1 GCA_022446885.1 Phycisphaerales bacterium
TCCACCTTGGGGAGGGGAAACCATGAATCGCATCGCTGCTGTTGTTGCCGGTCTTCTGCTGGCTTTCGTTGGAACATCTGCAACCATCGCTGACACTATCACGGTCTGCCCTAGCGGATGCGACTACACAACCATCCAGGCCGCGATCGATGCGGCGGTCAATGGTGATGTGATCCAGGTGGCAGCGGGAACGTACTCCGAGTTCGAGGTTGATCCAAACGGCAAGGCCATCTCCATCATCGGGGCCGTCGACAAGACGGGCGCACCAACCACGATCATCGATGCCCAGGGCAATGGAGGGGTGCTGCGGTGCAGTTCCGGCGAAACCGCTTCGACGCACTTTGAAAACCTGGTGCTCGTGAATGGGTCGGCAGCAGATGGAGCTGGACTGTACGTCCAGGCCAGCCACCCGTCGTTGTACAACTGCACCTTCCAGGGCAACACAGCCAGCGGAAATGGTGGCGGAATGTACTGCCAAGAGAGCAGCCCCACCCTGGACACCTGTACGTTCACCAGCAATGACGGCCACGAGGGCGGCGGCATGCACAACCGCGTCGGCAGCAGCCCGGTTCTGACCAACTGCGTCTTCTACCAGAACACGGCCAGCACCGGCGGGGGCATGCGCAACTACGACAACTGCCATCCGTCATTGACGAACTGTCAATTCCTGCAAAACACCGGTGAGACCTACGGCGGTGGGGGAATGACCAATACCCTCAACAGCAACCCGGTCCTGGTCGACTGCGAGTTCACCGGCAACGAGGGCATCCCGCACGGCGGCGGCATGCACAACTACCAATGCAGTCCCTCGCTGACAGGCTGCGTCTTCCAGGACAACCTGGCTACGGAGGGCTATGGCGGCGGGATGCGAAACCTCGAGAGTGATGTCTCGCTGACCAGTTGCATCTTCCAAGAAAACCAAGCCGATTTTGGTGGCGGCGTCTCGGTCAACGGTGGCGGCAACCAGGCCACATTTGTTGATTGCGCCTTCACGGACAACACGGCCCACTGGGACGGCGGCGGGATCTACTGCTGGGGCAGTGACCCTTCCATCACCGACTGCACGATCACGGGCAACACGGTCACCTATTGGGGCGGCGGGATTCACTGCTTCGAGAGCAACCCCACCATCACCGGCTGCACGATCACCGACAACACGGCCGAATACGGCGGCGGGATCTACTGTCAGAACTACAGCAACCCCACCATCAGCGGCTGCACGATCTCGGGCAACACGGCCGACTACGGCGGCGGGATCGCCTGCTCCTACAGCAGCGACCCCACCATCACCGACTGCACGATCCAGGGCAACACGGCAAGCGATGAAGGCGGCGGGATCCGCTGCTACTCCAGCGACCCTTCCATCAACGGCTGTACGATTTCTGGCAATTCGTCGATTGGATTCCTCAGCCTCGGCGGAGGGATCTACTGCAACGACAGCAACCCTTCCATCACCGACTGCACGATCACAGGTAACACGAGTGGCAGCAACGGCGGCGGGATTTTATGCTCCGGCAGCAACCCCACCATCACCGGCTGCACGATCTCGGACAACACGGCCACGTTAGATTGGGGCGGGGGGATCTACTTCTACTACAGCGACCCAACCATCATCGACTGCACGATCACAGGTAACACGAGTGGCAGCAACGGCGGAGGGATCACAGTCTACGGCAGCAACCCCGCCATCATCGACTGCACGATCTCGGGCAACACGGCCGAGTTCGGCGTCGGCGGCGGGATATTTTCCTCCAACAGCAATTCAACGCTGACCAACAGCTCGGTGTGTGGGAATACCCCGGACCAGATCGATGGGGCATGGACAGATCTTGGCGGCAACTGCGTCACCATTGTCTGTGACAGTGATGGCGATGGTATTCTGGATTGTTTTGACACGTATCCCGGTGTCCCTGACCCCGATGTACCCGGCACGCTGCAGACAGCCGTGGACAATGCCATCAACGGCGATGTCATTACGCTGGCTGCCGGAACCTACACGGCAGCAGCTGGAGCCGATCAAGTCCTCGATACAGCGGGCAAGGCTGTTGAGATCATCGGTGCCGTCAATGGCGACGGAACACCCGCCACGATCGTCGATGGCCAGGGCCAGAGACCTGTCATGGCGTGTTGGTCCGGCGAGACGCCCTCGACACTATTCGAGAATCTTGTTATCCAGAATGGTTATTCCTCTTCTGGCGCCGGAATGTACATCGGCGACAGCAGCCCGACGTTGAACAACTGCATCTTCACGAACAA
>JAKVBU010000074.1 GCA_022446885.1 Phycisphaerales bacterium
CGCCGCCATCGCCATCGGTCGACCCGCCCGTCAGGACGATGTTGTCGACAAAGATCAATCCCGGCTCGCCCGGTTCATCTCCGCCACCAACGAGTTCGAGGATCCGGCCTTGCTGCTGCGCGTCGATCGTGACGCCGGGGGTGCCGTCGGGATTCGCCTCGCCGCGAAGGGTCAGCGTCTTGAACTCGATGGCGATGTCGTGTTCGAGGTAGGTGCCGGCGGCGATTTCGATCGTGTCGCCGGATTCGGCCGCGGCGACCGCTTCGCCGATGGTGGCGTAGTCGCCCGGGACCTGATGCACTGCGCCGTCGCCGACAACGATGATCTCCGCCGTGTGGATTCCGTCGCACTCGAAGTTGTATCCCTCCGTGTAGACAGGAAGCACGGCCGAGGCGAACTGCGGCACCTGCCAGGGGGACATGCCCGGGCACGTGGGCGGGGGGTTCAGGATGTCCAGCATGCCATCGGATTCACAGGGGTTTCCTGTCCGAACCCGCGTGCCGCAGGGGGCGTCGAAGAGGATGGAGTCGCCGGGGGCAACCACGATCGAGTCCGGAGTGAAGCCCGTATCGTCCACGACGATGGTGTGGGTTTCAGCGGCTGCGAAGGCTGTCATAGCCAGCGCGGCGATGGATGAAGTGCAGATATGGCGCATTGATTTCCTCTCCTCACCAGATTACGGGCAGGTGCCCCAGCCGTCGATGACCTTCAGCAGGTCGAAGACATCGACCACGCCGTCGGCGTTCGCGTCGCCCTGGCACGTCGGTGCGCAGTCGTCGCATAATGCATCCTCGCCGAGCCAGGTGCCGCCCATGCCAGTACATGCTGTTTCAGTGAGGTTATGACAACCTGAACTCACGCAGCAGGCGCCATGTGCATAGTTCTCGAAGTAGTTGTCTTCGTTGTCGCCTAGGCCATCACCATCTGAGTCCGCCCATTCATTGGGGTCATTGGGGAAGGGGTCTCCGTTGTCACCAGTTCCATCGCCATCAGAGTCAACCCATTCATTGGGGTCGTTGGGCAAGGCGTCTCCGTTGTCACCAACACCATCGCCGTCAGAGTCAGCCCATTCATTGGGGTCGTTGGGGAAGGCATCGAAGTCGTCATGTACACCATCGCCATCGGAATCGCAGGGATCGTCAGCAAGGTCACACTCATAAGTTATGGTGTTGTTGCCTTGGTCATACCACCATTCATATGCTGGATAGATCTGACTGGCCGAGTCCGACTCCCCGTTACGACAGATTACTGAGTTGCCCAAAGACAGGGCGCCGGGGTTGGATTCGGTGGACCAGATTGCGCCGCCGCTGGGTCCCTCGCCGCCTTCGATGATGTAGTTGCCTGAGATGGTGCAGCCGTCCACCACTAGAGAGGAAGCGTTCGTTAGGTAGATCCCGCCGCCTCTAATGTTGGCCGTGTTACACGAGATCGTACACCCGGTGATATCGAGGTACCTCGCGTACCAGAAGAACAACCCACCGCCGTTGTAGCCCGAGTTGCCTAAGATCGTGCAGTTGGTGATGGTGCAATACAATTCGGTGTAAAGGAAAGCGATACCGCCGCCGCCTGCGCCGCTGTTGTTCTCGATCGTGCAGTCGGTGATAGTGGGTTTGCCGTACTCGCAGTAGATCCCGCCGCCTCGCGAGCTGGACGTATTGTCCGAGATCGTGCAGTTGCTGATGGTGGGGTTGCTGGAGTTGCAGTAGATCCCGCCGCCTTTGTGGCCCGAGTTGCCTAAGATCGTGCAGTTGCTGATGGTGGGGTTGCTTTCGTTGCAGTAGATCCCGCCACCGCCGAAGCCGGTGGCGGTGGAGGCGAAGTTGCCCGAGATCGTACAGCCGCTGATGGTGGGGCTGCTGTAGTCGCAGAAGATCCCGCCGCCGTAGTCGCCTGATCCTCCGGTAATCACCAGGTCCTTTATTACGGCTCCTTCTGCGTCGTAATCGAACACGAACACACTGCCACCCTGCTGGGCATCAATGGTCACATCCAGATTGCCACTGGCACTACCAATGGTGATGGCCTTGCCGTTTGGGTTGAGCGAGTGCTCGTAATACGTACCCGCTGCAATGGCAATGACATCGCCATTAGATGATGCATCGATTGCACCCTGAATGGTGGCATGGTCACCGGGCACATTGATCGTGGCGGCCAAGGTTGCAGAAGTTCCAGCGAAAGCCAGTGACAGACCGGCGACGACAGCAGCGATGCGATGCATGATGTTCCTCTCCCACAAGGTGGCGACCGGG
>JAKVBU010000075.1 GCA_022446885.1 Phycisphaerales bacterium
GACTTCTCCTACCGACCGGGAGAACCGTTGGGCGACTACCTCGTGCACGTCGACTTCGACAAGCCGCCGGATCACCCCTCCTTCGAAGTCAATCACCACGGCTACCGGCTTCGGGAAAGTCCGTGCTGGCAGGGGCCCGGTGCGCCAGGCTGTCTCGATTGCCATGATCCGCACGCCAAACTGAGCCCGACCGAGATCCAGACGCGGACGCGCGACACCTGCCTGAGCTGCCACGAGTCCATGGACTGCAACGTCGAGGAGGTCATGCAGATCCCGCAGGCCGAGGCGCAGGACTGCGCACGCTGCCACATGCCGAGTCGATTCTCGAGCGACGCGATCCACATCGAAGTGACGGACCACCTGATCCAGAAGCCCATCAGCGATGAAGAACGACTGGGCCCCGCAGCGGACATTCCTCCGCCCACCGCATTCGAAGCCCGGGTGAACGAGCCACAGCGGTTCGATGTCGAAGCCCATGTGCGGAACTGGGAGATCATGGGCGAGATCATCGGCAACAAATCCAGCAACGTCGATGCATTGGATGCCGGGCTCGCGGAGACCGATGCGACGGCGGCCGAACAACTCGTGCTCGCGCAGGGATACATCGATGCGGATCGAGCCGATGACGCACGCCGGGTGCTGGAACAGATCAGCACGGAGCACCCCGATGTCGCCATGGCCCAGAAGAATCTGGCCAAACTCGAGTTCGACGCCGGGGAACCGGCGCAGGCTCGGCAGCGACTGGAGAAGTTGATCGAGTCGGATCCCGATGATGCCGCCGCGCACCAACTGCGTGCCGCCGTCCTGCAGAGCGAAGGGCGGATCGACGAGGCCATCGCCGCGCTGGAACGCTCCATCGCCCTCCGCGGAACAGACCCCGCCCCGCTCGCTCAACTCGGTCTGCTGCTGGCTTCGACCGGGCGTTTCGGTGATGCGATCCCCGCACTCCAACGAGCCGAGGCCTTGGCTCCGGGCAACCCATCCACCGCCTACAACCTTGGTCTGGCCTTGTGGAAGGCTGAACGACAGGCCGAAGCGGCTCGGGTCTGGAATCACGCCCTGACTCGATCACCGAATGCACCGCGCCTGTTGCAGGCCGCCGGGATCACCCAAAGCCTGCCGTGGCCGGACTTGGAACTCGATCCCACCCGCGGCGTCGAACTGGCTCGCCGCCTGCTGCAAGGACAAGCTGCATCACCCGACGCGATGCTGCTGCTGGCCGCAGCGAGTCTTGCTGCCGGCGACCATCCAACGGCAGCTGAAGCACTCAACCGAGCCTCGCAGATGAAGGCGGATCTGGGCGCGATCCGACTGATGCAGTCCATGCTCATCGCCGAACTCGGCAACGAAGCCCAGGGCTATGAACTCTACCAGCGGGTGCGGCCAAACATCACGCAGCTGAACATGCTCAGACAAGGACTGTTGAATCGAGCTGGAATCGTATTCGACGCCCCGTGAACGGTGCGGAAATGCCGGTGAAGCACACCCACCGTCAATCTCCATGATTTCGTTGTGCGCGACCCTGCTTCTGTTGTAGGCTAATACCCATGTCGGGCGGCCGAATCTTCTGCTGGTTGACGAGATAAATGAATCCCAACCCGGACAGCCCCGCGTCGTGAACTCGACGTGGGGCTGTTCTTTGTCGACTGCACACACTGACATCGTTTGAGCCGATCCTGTCAGAAATCCGGTACCGATAACAGTGACGGACAGCCCCTATCAGCTGCTGAACGTTGATTCCATCCAAGGAAGCGGTTGATGCCTTGCAAGACCGGCGAACGGGCGTACGATGGAACAGATATGGCACTCCGCCGACGAGGTCTGATTCACCGCTTCATTGCGCTGCTCATCGCAGCGGCCATGCCGCTGTGCTGCTGCGTCATCAATGCCGGAGGCTCCTGCTGCATGCCAGTCGAGGACGCCCCCATCGTTGAAGTCGCATCCTGCTGCGCAAGTGAGCACTGCCAGACCGATCAAGCCGACGTGCCCACCGAGCAGGCTCCCTGCAGCGACATGGACTGCAGGTGCTGCCTGAAGGCACCGGGCCAGATGACCGACTGGACACCTCCGGTCGACACCATCGGCACGGATATTCCCGAGTACGCACTGGCCACGCCGAGTGACCCGGGACGAACAGGAACATGGACAACCGACGCTTGGCACGACCCTCCGCAGAAACCCGGTGGCGTGGATGCCCTCCGTGGCCTCGTGATCCTGCAGGTCTAGCGTTCGATCAACCCACTGCGTTG
>JAKVBU010000076.1 GCA_022446885.1 Phycisphaerales bacterium
CTGGCGAGCAGCGGTATCGACATCCCGCTCGAATCCCATGACGTGGAACATGCCGCCAACGTCTGGCTGGGCTTTGCCCGAGTGGAGTTCCGCCCGGTTGATGATCGATTGAATTCGTTCTTCGGACAGGCTCGACATCGGCTCCAAGAGGACTGCGTTTGCATCGAGCAGTTCCTGGATCGCCGTGGCATCTTGTCCGGTCAGTGACATGATCCGCCCGTCAGGGAGGAGGCGTATCTTCATGTCGTCGTTGAACTTGACCACCAGCCGTGAGTTCACGCCGGTCGGCCGAGTGATGTCATCTTGCTTCACGCGAGCTGTGCGTGGCTTCAGTGTCATGGCCGGCTTGTTCTTGGTGACGTCAACACCGAACCACGGGTTCTCAGGGAGGTGACTCACAGTGGCGGTGCCAGTCGTTGTCGTCGTTGATGCGTGTGGGACGGGAGCGTGTTGCGTCGTGCCGTATCGCTTGGGTGCAGCGGCGACCACCAGGCCTGCGGTTGCAATGAAGGCGGCGATGGAAAGAGCAACGGTCGTGACTCTGCTGTGCATCTTCAATCCTCAGTGGTTCAACGGAACCGGTTTCTCTCTGACTGCCCCAGATGGGGATTCAACGCATCGCCTATAAGGCTCAGCTTCACACCTCGAACTCCCACGCACTGGTCGCGCACGGGGACCGGCAAATCGGCCATATCAGGGCCAGATCGCAGGTATGGCATCCTACCACGCAGATTCAACGTGGGGGGGGGTGCCCCCCCTTTCTCGGGGGGGAAATCGCTGATTATCGGGGGTGCCCGCCCCGGGGTGACCCGGGGCGGGCGGTGGCTCAGCCGAGCTCTTCACCGCCGGTTTCGGCGGCTTCTTCGCCCATTGCGTCCATTTCCTCGCCGCTTGAGGACACTTCGACCAGTGCGGGGGCCATTTCAGCTCCCATGGCCTCGGCGGCCTCGGTTGCTTCAGCAAGCATGTAGGCCTCGTCGTCTTCCTCGGATGAGGGGGGGTCGACCAGTCGGTCCACCCGCATGGTGGTGTACTCCTCGAACCCGGTTCCGGCTGGGATCAGATGCCCAAGCAGGACATTTTCCTTCAGGCCCTTGAGCTCATCGACAGCACCCTTGAGTGCAGCTTCGGTGAGCACCTTGGTCGTTTCCTGGAAGGACGCGCCCGAGAGGAACGATTCGGACTGCAGTGAGGCCTTGGTGATGCCCAGCAGCAGCGTCTGGCCGGTGGCCGGCTGGCACCGCTTGGTCTTGGCGCCGGTCTTGCCCTCGGCATCAGCCAACGCATTGGTTTCCTTGACGACAGATTTCTCCACCAGATCGCCGACGACGAGAGTCGTGTCACCGGCATCGCTGATGCGAACCTTGCCCTGCGTCTCGGTGTTGATGCGTCGGAAGGTGTGACGATCAACGACCTCCTCGGGCAGCAGCGGAGTGTCGCCGGGCTTCTTCACCAGCGTCTTGCTGAGCATGCACGAGAGGATGCACTCGATGTGCTTGTCGGAAATCGGCACGCCCTGCGCCCGATACACATTCTGCACCTCGTCGAGCATGTAGTTGAAGACCGCTTCTTCACCCTGAATTTCAAGGATTTCCTGCGGGACGAGCGGGCCTTCGGTGAGCGAGTCGCCGGCATCGACGAAGTCGTCGCGGTGCACCAGCAGGTGCTTGCCCTGCGGGACATGGTGATCGATCTCCACGCCAGTGTCCGTGATGACGCGGATCGTCATCTTGCCCTTGCGCAGGTCATCATGCAGTTCAACGCGACCGGCGACCTTGGCCATGACGGCCGGGTCCTTCGGGCTCCGGGCTTCGAAGATCTCCGTGACCCGTGGCAGACCACCGGTGATGTCCGCCGAACCGGCGACATCCTTGGGCTGACGGGCGATCATCTGGCCCTGTTCGATGGGCTGACCTTCCTCGACCTCGATACGAGCCTTGGCCGGCAGGTGGTGGAAGTCGAGGATCTTGCCATCGGCGTCCTGCACCAGGATCTGCGGGTGCATCTCGCCGGTGTGCTCGATGACGATCTTCTCTTTCGTGCCTGATCCCTTGACGACCTCCTCGCGGATGGTCTTGCCGATCTCGATGTCCTTGAAGTGGATCGTGCCGGTTTCCTCGGCCAGAATCGGCGTACGGTGGGGGTCCCATTCGCACAGCAACTGGCCCTTGCGGACCTTGTCGCCGTCCTTGACTCGAACGACGCCGCCGTAGGGGACCTTGTACTTCTCGAGTTCGCGACCCTT
>JAKVBU010000077.1 GCA_022446885.1 Phycisphaerales bacterium
TGGCGATCGTTCCTCATTGACTGGACGTGGACTGATTGAGGAGATCAGCGTGCTGCACGATGAACGCGATCCGATCTATCGATCGCTGGCGGACATCACCTGTCCTGTCTGCGACGAGTCTGCGCGAGAGACATCGGCCCGTTTGCTCGGCCTCATCGGTGGTTCATTCGATTCATGATCTGGCGAGACGCTCAGCGGATCACATGGGAGTGAGCTTGCGCTTCATCTTCCGCTTGCGGTTGATCATCTTCCGCCCCAGCGAGGTCTTCATGCGAGCCCGGAAACCGAACTGGCGGACTCGTTTCCGCTTGCTGGTTCGTTTGGGATAGTGCATGGCCATGGTTGCGGATCCTTGATCTGGGGGCCTTGAGCCCTCGTTCTCGAGCCGAGCATCATAGCGGAATCCTCAACGGATTCCAATCATGGGGCTTTCAAGGCCCCGGAAACGGGGTATGATCGGCTTGTCGGCGATGTTCGCCGCAGCGTTGGTTTGCCAGTCCGTTGCCCGAGGCCCCTGAGGGGGTCGGGGGCAGGGGAGACTGATCGACCCACGCCACAACCTGAAGAGCGGTTCTGGAACGTGCGCCCCCGGGGGGGTGCTGATGGGTGGAACATGGATACGGATCGATTGGACAGGGCAGAGGCCCTTCTCGGCTTCAAATTCGAGGATCGGGACCTCCTGACGCAGGCATTGACCCATGCGTCGGCGACCGAAGAGCGGCTGGAGAGCAATGAGCGGTTGGAATTTCTCGGTGACGCCGTCCTTGGGCTGGTGATCTGCGAGTACGTCTATCGCAACTTCCCTGACGTGCTGGAAGGGGAGATGACCAAGATCAAGTCCACGGTCGTCAGCCGACGCTCCTGTTCTGAGGTGGCCGATCGTCTGGAGCTGTCGTCATTGCTTGAACTTGGCAAGGGCATGATGTCCAGGTCATCGACCCCCTCGTCCGTTGGCGCTGCAGTATTCGAATCGCTGATCGGCGCCGCATTTTTGGAGGGAGGCCTCGAGGCGGCTCGCGCTTTCATCCTGCAGGAACTCCGCCAGAAGGTGCATGTGGCCGAGGAGTCTGGCCACCATCAGAATTTCAAGTCGGTCCTACAGCAGCATGCCCAACAGGTGGGTGGTCATTCTCCGGTCTACACCGTGCTGGACGAACAGGGGCCTGATCACGCCAAGTGCTTTGAAGTCGGGGTCGAGATCAACGGCAGATCATTCCGGCCTTGCTGGGGCTCCAGCAAGAAAGAGGCTGAGCAGGATGCAGCACTCGAAGCATTGATCGAATTGGGGTGCGCGGTTCGTGACGAAGAGGGTGGCATCCACCTGAACTGATCGTCCTCACAGCAGCATAAGCACGGCGGTTGACAGCAATGCCGCGCAGGCGATTGCCATGGACCACCGGCGAAGCCCATGCCACGTGGTCTCGGGGTGCCCAGGTGGTCTGATCAGGCGAAGGGTGGGTTCGGCGTGCTCAAGCGGTCGGCCGTGCCTGGCCTGATCTTGTGCGATGGCGATGATGAGTGATGCGTCAAATGGACGGAGTCCAAGTCGAGTCGCTTTCTTGATCAGTTCGTCCCGTTTCTCGGGAGTCAGCGGACCTTCCTGAAGCTTGCCGTAGGCGATGGTCGCCAGTGTCCACCGTGGATCATGCAGCTCGATACTGAGCTGAGACGCGGAGAGATTTTCATTGGCGATCGCCAGATGACCGGTGTGCAGCGCCGGCGGTGGTGCTGTGGTGGATTCGCCGACGAGGCGGAAGGGGGTTGTGCGGATCTGCGACATGCGGCTTGGCTCCGGGTGACCACTTGATCACCAGCTAAGGCTGCATGCTGATACGCCTGCGGCAAGGAGGTTGTTCGCCTCGATCCACAGTGCGGGGGAAGTGTTCCGGTTGTGCGGTTTCTGACGCTTGCTTATCGGGTGCTCGGGAGTGTCTGACGAGCTTTGCCGTCGACGTCCTGCAGGCGGAGTTGTCCGGATCCGCTGGCATCGCTGCCGGCGCTGATCACCGTGACGCCTCGTTCATTCTGGATGGCCATGGTGCCACCGCGTCGATCCCGGGCGATTCCGGTGCTGATGACCGGGACACCATTTCGATTCATCAGATTCAGCACGCCGCCTTCTTCCGTTCCCGCAAGCACGGCGAGGGTCTTGCCCCACGACGAGAGCATGGCGAAGGTCGGGCCCTGCTCCTTTCGT
>JAKVBU010000078.1 GCA_022446885.1 Phycisphaerales bacterium
TTGCGCTCGTTGACATCGGCCATGGTGAGCACGTGTGGTGCATCAAGCACAGGAACCATGTCACGATGGAGCATTGAAGTGCTGATCAGATCGGGATTGATCGATGGGTTCGACAGATCGAATCCGTAACTTGCAACCGTGTGGCCATCGCCGGGGGGGCGATCGAACATCCGCAGTGCTGCGGGGGCAACGGCCCAGAGAATCAGAATCAAGCATGCCACCATTGCTGCGGCAGCGACCCACCATCCCTCTGACCATCGAAATGCGGTTTGTTGTTTTTGCTTAGGAGCCATTGTTGGGCGCCATTGGAGGTGAGTCGGAATCAGTAGGCGCCTGTGCTGGCGGGACATCATCGATGGGCTGCAGCACAAGGGGGCTGAGCTGGTTTGCTGTCAGTTCATTGCGATCTGCAATCATGACGCCAAGAAGCAGGGGCAAGTACAGAAGGCTGGCAAGAAAGACCCGTCTGGCGCTGCTTCGATCACGACGCCGAAAGAAGGTGTAGGCAAGCATCGACCAGCCGATGCCCATGATGATGGTGCAGATGGCATAGGCCGCTCCGGTCATGCCGATCATGGTGGCGGTCACGCTCAGTGGAATCAACAGCATCGTGGTCAGCAGGACGACCTCGCAGGTGATGTGTTCTCCGCCAGTGACGCCGGGAAGCATCTTGAACCCAGCTCGGTCATACTCCTCCCGGTAGAGCCAGGCCAAGGAGAGAAAGTGTGGAAGTTGCCAGACAAAGAGCAATGCGGCAAGAATCCAGGCGCCGATCGACAGTTCACTGCCAGCGGCAACCCAGCCGATCAGAGGCGGGATCGCGCCGACCACAGCACCAACGAGTGTATTCAGCGTGGTGCGGAGTTTCATCGGTGTATAGAGCAGCACATAGATGAGCATGGTCAGCAGCGACAGGCCGGCGGCGGCGAGATTCACGAAGAACACCAAGGCGCACAAGCCGAGATATCCCAGGACTACGGCCACGATCCATCCATGCTGCCGACTGATTGCGCCTGATGGCATCGGACGATTCTTTGTGCGATCCATCAGCTTGTCGCGACGCACTTCGACCACCTGATTCAGCCCGTTGGCCGAGCAGGCGCAGGCCATCGTTCCAACGACGGTCCAGAACAGGACCCACCAATCGAGTGGTCCCACCGACGCCATGATGAAGCCGACCCCCGTGGTGACGACCACCAGCATGCTCAATCGAACCTTGGTCAGTGCGCCGTAGGTGGCGGGCAGTTCCTGCAGGGTGGCAGGAGTCGGGATGGTGGTGGTTTCGGTCATCAACAACGGTTGGGGTGGCATCGCACCAGAGAAATCCAACCATGAACTCCAAACATCGGAGTATACCGACTAGGATTCCACGTTCCCTGATGGAGTACGCGAATGCAGCCAAATCCCACCAGCATGTCCGAAGGTGGTACATCCCGTGCGTTGGCGATTGCATTTGCTACGACGACTGCAATGTGGCTGCTGTCCTACGTGGCGATGCTGCAGCCGGGATCGCTGGCCGGTGAGGTCATCTTCGGCGTGACCATTCTGGTGCTCTGTGCCGGATCGGCCTTGGGCGCCATTGTGGATGTGCAATGCCACTCGATTTCCCGGGCTGTCCGGCGTGGCGCCGAAGTCGGCCTGATCAGCGCCTGCATCAATCTCATGTTGATTGGCAGCCTCGTGGGTGGCTCTGGCGATGCAGGCATGTGGTTCGTGGGCTTGTTCGGTGCATCACTGGGCCTTGGCGCATTTGGAGGGTTGCTCGGTGGCGTGATTCGGTCGGGCTCCTGGAGCACTCGGCCGGCAATCGTCTGGCATGGCGTCTTCGCTGCGGTGTGCGCCGTACTGACGTTTTTGATGTTGGTCAGCGGCGGCATTGTCACCGGCTTTGAAGCAGGTCTGGCGGTTCCAGATTGGCCAAACTCCTACGGGCACAACATGTTGCTCTATCCGCTTTCAGAAATGGTCGCCGATCTTGATAGCGGCATCTTTTATGAGCACGCCCACCGGCTGACGGGCATGTTCGTCGGTCTTGCTTCAATGACGCTGTGCATCGTGCTGTGGGCAGCGGATCGTCGAACTTGGGTGGGGATACTGGGTTCGCTGGTGCTGCTCATGGTCATCGGTCAAGGTGTGCTTGGTGGCTTGCGGGTCACCGGCG
>JAKVBU010000079.1 GCA_022446885.1 Phycisphaerales bacterium
CGTTCGCCTTCGGTGAAGGCCGGTGTTCCTGAAACATGCAGGGTCATGTCCTCGGTTGTGCCGCCCAGGAATCGAAGTGTGATCCGGGGCCCGGTCAATGCTCGGGCAGCAGGAGTTGCATGGATGAGGTCGATCACCTCAAAGGTGACTTCCGTATGGACCAATCCTTCGTCATCCGCCCATGCGAGGATGTCCTCCACGCGACCATCCAGTATGCAATGGCTGGTGTGAACCAGTTCCGGGAAATCCACCTGCCGGTGTGATGCTCCAGCAGTGCTGGACAGTACTGAGATGAGAACGACTGTATAGGCGATGAACTTGGACATGGTGCTCTCCAGATAAGGCCTTGCTTGATTGGCTCGACTGTACACCAGTGGGAGTGTAAAATGAAGAAAATAGTGTCCGGGACCGTGTGAAGGGGCCGTCGTGGCAATCAGTGCGGAGTTACGTGCAGATGTCGGGCGTGTGAGTTCGACACCAGGTGCAGGAACTGAACATGCAGAAGAACATCGTTTCAATTTTCGTGCTAGTGGCCATGATGGTTCTCATGGTGTGCGCGCTTTATGTACTTGATGCACACTGGCTCTGGAGCATTGTGGTCGTCGCGATCTTCGCCGTCATCTGCGTGTGCCGCATCGTGTACGAGTCGTCGAAGGCGTCGGACGAATCATGAGTCGTGGGTTCTGGGCCGGTGTCGATCTGCTGCTGGGCGGCCTGCTGCTGCTGGCGGCGTTCCTGCTGGGGATGTTCGATTACGACTGGCGCATGGTGGGCGTGCTCGGCTTCGGCTTCACCGTCTGGGGCATCATCGAGTTCGTGCGCGACCGCTTCGGGTCGAAGTGATCCGAGTCACGTCACGACTTGCGTTGTCGTTCTGTTCAGCTGCCGGTCTTGATCGTGCCGAGGTACGCCGTCTTGTCGGTGTCGCTCATGCCGTCGAATCGCGACTTGCATCCGTTGCAGCAGAATCCGACCGTGGTGTTGTCCCAGGTGCTTGCGGGGCTGGCTGCGGTGAGTGCTTTGCCTGACATTGGGCAGGCATCGTTCATCATGCCCAGGCTGGCACTGGTGCCGCAGGGGCAGGGGCTTGCGCAGGTGCAGGGATTGCATCGGCAGGTGCTGTCGGGCTGCGTGGTCTTGCAACCGGGGAGGACAGCGAGTGCTGCGATCGAGAACAGGACTGCGGAAAGCAGGGATTTCATGGTGGGGCTCCAGAAGGGCAATCGAGGTGAGCGGTCAGTATATACGGAGTGGTTGAAGTGCCATCGGGCTACAGGTACGCTTCACCTGTTCCGGCCTCCATCTGGAGAGGCTTCAGGTGAAAGAGAGCCCCCAGTATGTTGAGTACACGAATTTTCGCCATTGCGACCGCATGGACCGCGATCATGCTCGGCCCGTGGGGGTGCGGTGGCTCGTCCGACACCACGAAGGCGACGCAGGCTCCGCCCCCGGCCCCGGTCACTGCGGTCAAGGCTCTGGGCGAGGATATCCCTGATTTCCGGTACTACCCGGCGATCACGCAGGCGGTGCTGGAAGCGGAGATCGTTGCCCGAGTTGAGGGGTACCTGGAGCAGCGTGATTTCATCGAAGGCGACGACGTCGTAGCCGGCCAGCGACTCTATCTCATCCAGCAGGAGGAATATGTCGCGGGGCTGATACAGGCGAAGGCGGCCCTGGCCAACGCCGAAGCTGAACTCGAGTTCGATCGGTACACGTTCAAGCAGACGACGCTGAACTACGAGGGTGGCGGCGGCACCGTCTACGAAGTCGACGAGGCGCGGGCCAGCCTGCTTGAGGCGGAGGCCAATGTCGAGGCGGCCAGAGCGCAGGTGCTCAATGCCGAACTCGATCTCTCATACACCGAAGTGATTGCGCCCTTCAATGGCCGCATGAGCGAGACGGATGTCAACATCGGCAACCTCGTCGGCTCCGGCGCGACGGCCGAGCAGCTGGCCACCCTGGTCATGCTGGATCCGATGCGGGTCATCTTCGAACCCGCCGGCACCGAACTCGTCCAGTTCCTCGAGGCCTCGTCCTCCACCGTGCCCGTGCAGATCACCGTGAGGGAAACCGGAGGTGAACAGCAGATCTTCAATGGCGCATTGGATCTGGTCAACAACACCGTCAAT
>JAKVBU010000008.1 GCA_022446885.1 Phycisphaerales bacterium
ACGTGCTCGAGGGCTGTCGGCACAACGAAGTGGCCCACCTCGTCTACGCTTCCACGTCGTCGGTCTATGGCAGTGATACGTCCATGCCATTCTCGGAGCATCGCGGGGCTGATCACCCGCTGACCCTCTATGCGGCGACGAAGCGAGCGAACGAACTGATGGCGCATGCCTATGCGAGTTTGTTCTCTCTTCCATGTACCGGGCTTCGGTTCTTCACCGTCTACGGGCCTTGGGGCCGTCCGGACATGGCGCTGTTCTTGTTCACCAAGGCCATTCTTGAAGGGCGGCCGATTGATCTGTTCAATAACGGTGAACATGAGCGAGACTTCACCTATGTGGATGACATCGCATCAGGCGTCGTCAGTGCGTTGGGGGCGCCTCCGACGCCCGCCCCAGGGTATGACACGGCGAATCCAGACCCTGGCATCAGCAACGTCCCATGGCGGGTCTACAACATCGGGAACGGGGTCTCGATTCACCTGACCCGATTTGTGGAATTGATCGAGCAGAAGCTTGGCAAGAAGGCCCTGGTAAACAAACTGCCCATGCAGCCCGGTGACGTGCCCGCTTCATGGTCGGACACGTCCGACATGCAGGCCGACTTCGACTATGTCGCCCGGACCCCGGTCGAGCAGGGGGTCTCTGCATTTGTAGACTGGTACCTGGAGTACTACGCCGTCGCTCCGGCTTCCTGAATTCCTGCACTGATACCGTTGATCAGCTTACAAAACCTGCCGATCGCCACAGTGAGGGCAACCGTTCGCATCGGCACTTGATGGGAATGCAGTCAGACATGAGGCTCAGCCGTTGTGATCTCGGTGAGGGTCTTGCCACCGCCTGTCGATATGCGAGAGACCGGGACGGGCGGGGCCATTCCATTCATGTGGCGATCGCCGTCATTGCTTGCGGGCTCTTGGTTCTGTCCACAGTCACCGCGACTATCGGACTGGTTGCTGTCGTTGCATGGTCCGTGGCCCGTTCATGGGTGCTGTGGCCTCTATGGCTGCGTCTCCTTCGACATCCATTGATGTGGTTGCCGTTGGCCTTCCTTTCGTGGGCCGCACTGTCACTGGCCTGGACACCAGATGTGGAGGCAGGCCTGGAGAACCTGCGAGCCATGCGTTATCTGCTGCTGATTCCGGCGTTGGTCCCGGTGCTCGAGTCACTTCGATGGTGCATGCTGGCGATTTTGGCAACTGTGGGCGTGCAACTGGTGTTCCAGGTGCTCGGGTTTTTTCATATGGATGCCTGGAAATTCAATTGGTACTACTTGCCGCAAGGGGGGCTGTCAGCACATCCGGGCCCAGCAGGGGCTTGGGCCCTGATTGCCCTGAGCGTTTGCTTTTGCGGTGGGTTAGGTCTCAAGTCGTGGCTTCGAGGTGTGGCCGCTCTGGTCGCGATTGGTGGGCTGGGGCTCTCTGGTGCGAGATCCGCCTTTGGAGCTTTGGTGCTTTGGTGTATGGGTTCTGCTGGGGTTAGTCGTGGACCACATCGAGTCATCGTCAGATCAGCTTTACTTGGTTTGATTGGAGCGGCCGTGATAGCTATGAGCACGCTGCCGGGCCCTATCCCTTCGAAGGCTCGTGCTGGGATTGCATCCGCTTGGGCGATCTTGACGGATCAACCATTGGAGGATCTTTCATTGGAGCGTCGCCGGCTCCTTCAGAGAGCTGCACTGTCAACCGGGCTTGCACATCCACTTACCGGGGCTGGCCTTGGGGCCGCGGAGGGAGCGCTGTCCGAAATGACTTCCCGTGAGCCGTTTTTGGATCCGAAAACAGATCGGCGGGGGAACAACATCTGGCAAGGAGACTTCCACAGCGCCTGGGCCGAGAGCTTTGCGGAACTGGGCATTCCGGGCTTTCTGCTGTTCGTTGCACCAGTGCTGCTGTCAATCTGGATCGCCCTCACGTACATGTGGGGTCGACCGCCGCCGGAACATGACTGGGGGCCACTGGTGCTCGCCGCTGCGCTCACATCGCTCGTGTTCGGTATGTTCACCGTGGTGTACTCCAGCGGACAAATGCAGGCCATGGCCATGTTCGCCATGACACTGGCCATCGGGGCATCAACCGGTCTCTTTCAACTGGATGCGGAGCCGGAGCGCCCAGCATGATCGATGAACACAACATCTCGATCGCAATTCGCGCCATGGACGCAGCCGTGGATGCACTGGCCCACGCGCCCACCACAGTGCTCAGCGCGGCGGGCAAGGACATCAAGATGCAGGCCGATCTCGACGCCGAGACGGCCATGCTCACCATGCTGCGTGACGCATCGCCACTGCCGATTCTCTCTGAAGAAGCCGGCGCTGATCAGGCGTTCAGCTCGGCAGCCTCCGGATGGGTGGTGGATCCACTCGATGGCACCGCCAATTTCGCCCGCGGCATCCCCATGGCCTGCTCCTGCCTGGCAATGATCGATGCAGGGCGACCAGTCCTGGGCGTGGTGCATGATCACGGGGCCAACGAACGATGGATCGGCGGCCCCGAAGTGCCCACCACGATGAACGGCAACGCAGTGAACTGCTCAAGAGCCCAGGACCCTGGTCAAGCCGTGTTATCAACGGGGTTCCCCCGCCTGTTTGACTTCAGTCATGAGGCGCTCGCCGAGCGCCTCGAGCAATGGGCCGCTTTCAAAAAGGTCCGCATGATCGGCTGCGCCGGGTTGTCTCTGGCATGGACCGCGGGCGGACGCATGGACCTGCACATGGAATCAGGCACCTTCCTCTGGGATGTGGCTGCCGGGCTGGCGCTCGTCGAGGGCGCCGGCGGGCGTACCCGATGCACCAGGCCAGACAAAATGTGGCGCTGCGACGTCGCCGCCGGTGCGTTATCGCTCGTTGACCGGTACGCCACTCGGTCCTGAGGTGGGCGAATCCTCAGGCGAGATGCTGAGGTCAGGGGCCACCTTGGCAAGTCGCTTCGGGCCTACCAATCGCTGGAGGTGCCCAAGCTGCCCTTGCACAAGCGACCGACGGGCCTCGCCCATGTCACGCATCTCCTGCGCAATCAACTTCCATTGGTTCCGCTGCCCCTCGGGCACGTGCATGCCCCGGTGCCTAGCCCGTTGCATCAACTGCGCCTGTCGTTCAACGCCCATCCACGTCGCCGAGCGACCGGCAAGTTGATCATCAAGTTGCTGTCGAGCCTGCAGTACAACCGCGATCACGTCCTCGGCCTGCGCCCGCCGGGCCTCCGTGAGTAGCGAGTCCAAGGGGTCAGGGCCCCAGGTCGCCGGGTAGCAACGAGACAGAATGGACCGCTTCAGGGGGGCCAGAGACGGCATGGTCTCGCCCAAAACGTGCGCTGCTTCGAGCGTGTCATCAACCTGACGGCCGCACAACTCATCAACCCGGCCAAGCGCCGCCGCCGCTTCTTGGTCAGTGGTCGCAGTACGTGCTTCGAACAGGGCCCTGTGCAGTGCTTCGAGCCGGAGATCGGTGTCCTGGGCCCAGCGCGACAGGATCAACTCGCAGCTTTCTGGCAGCGGCCCCTCAGCATTGCGCGCCTCCGCCAGCAGATTGACGGCGCCGCCATTGGTCAAGGCCAGCAACCTGAGCCGCCTACCACGGAGCACCGCTCGGCGAACAGCATCCCATTGCGTGCGTTGGTGCCCATCAAGTAACACAAGGATCCGTTCGTTTGTTCGCTGCTCCAGATCGCGATGGGCAAGGGCCGTTGCCTGCTGCAAGGCTCGGCCACCTGGATCCGCTTGCCATCTCGTCACAGAGAGATTGGCTCTGGCTCGCCGCGCCTCTTCAGACGCTTGCTCGGCCAGCCTGCGAGCCTCCATCAGGGCGGCCATGTCAACATCGCCGTCAAGCGCCCGCCGCTCCACCTCATGTCGGTGTCGGGCAGCCTCCCGAGCATGTTGGGCGGCTGCACGCCAGAGGTCCTCGACCGCTCGGAGATCGACGCCTGCAGCTTGAGCATTGATTGAGCGGCGCAACGCCTGCTGCGTCTGCAGCCAGATGATCTCCTGATCCTCCAGCAGGAACGAAAGCGTTTCCCGCTGCGTCTCATCCAGATCCAGCCCCTCGCTCAAGGGGCCGATGTCAGCCTTGAGCCACGGAGGCGCAAGGGGCGCATGGCCTGCATGCACCAAACAGGTCATCGCCGCCAGCATCAAGGTGAGGGCCGTCATGCAGGGCATGATAGACCTCAGGCCTCAGGGCTCGGTGATCGTTCCCTCGGATCGACGCACACGCACGACACCGGGGCCGCAAGGCACCTCATGCGTCGTGGACGGGCCATCAGGCCAGTTGACGCGCACCTGCAGCCGCGGTGCACCCTGGCCAACTGTGGCATGCAACTGGGCCGCGGACGCCCCCTGAAACGGGCTCGATGTCGTTACCCAGCGGTGATGCACCCGAGTGCCGTCATCAATCACGACATGGGCGCCGTGCCCCTCCCGATTCCCGATGCCAGGTCGGTCATCCACCAACTGCAGGGTGCATCGCTGCAGCGGCCCGCTTGCAGAAGCCCGAAGCACCTCCATCGGACGATCACGCGGGGCTGTCACAAGTGAGGGCACAGACGCACGATCATCCAGCACGCCTAGCGCTCCGGCACGATGCACACTGGGCGATGCAGCCCAATGATCCAGGTCAGACGTGCGGCGGGCGAAGCGGTTGCCGTCTCGCTCCAGCAAAAGGACAGGCTGGGCCCACTCGCTATCCATTGTCTGCATCGTCGCCTGTGGGTAGACATGTCCGTTCAGGATCAGCAGGTCTTCATCCCCATCGAGATCACCATCCAGAAAGAAGGTGGTCCAACCCAGAAAGGGGCGGCTTGGTAAACCCAGCCCCCAGGCCTGTGTCCGATCAGCGAACCATCCGCCAGCGCTACTCACATGCAGGGTGTTGGTGTCACTGCTGAAATTCGTTGAGAAGACATCGGGCATGCCGTCGGCGTTCACATCGCCAACCGCCAGCCCCATCGTCGCCTGAGCCGACCCGTCGGCATTGGTCGCCAGACCGCAGCCCAGGGCTGCGTCCTCTAGTTTCAGTGGTTCATCGCTCACGACTCGCAGCAACATGTTCGGCGTCGTGTCATTACCCACGAGAATGTCCTGAACGCCGTCGCCATCCAGATCAGTGATCAGGGCATTGAGCCCGAAGCCTGGAGCAATGTCGTTGATGCCGGCGCGCTCGCTGACATCAGTGAGTCTCCCATCACCAGCATTGAGAAACAGCCGGTCTCCTTGAGGTGCCATTCCGCGGGGCCCAGCCAGCACCTGCTGGCCCATGAATGGAACATCTTTGGGTAGGGGGGCGTCGAAGTTCCAATCCAGATAGTTCACGATGTAGACGTCGCAGAAGCCATCGCCGTTGACGTCACCTACCGCGGCGCAGGTGCCCCAGCCAGGGCTGTTGAACCCCGCCTCATGCGTGATGTCGGTGAATCGACCGCCGTCATTTCGAAGCAGCACATCGTTGCCGATGCGTGTGATCACCAGATCACTGTCTCCATCGCCCTCAAGATCAAAGGGGGTGGCGGATGTGGCCCAACCATGCACTTCAATGCCTGACGCCGCAGTGGCATCGGCCCAGCCTTCACCCTGTCGGCGAAACAGTCGGCAGCCGGGGCCCGATTCTGGCGCACCGAGCGTCGCGCCTTGAGCCAGCAGAATCTCCAGCACGCCATCGCCATCGACGTCAATCAGCGAGACACCAGCGCCATTTACCTCAGGAATGGCCTCGGGCAATTCGCTGCCACAATGTGCTTGCATCTCAGGGGCGGCCACCGGCGTCCACCATGCCGAGTCGGTCTTTCGGGCCTCCGGCGTGGCGGGGGAAGTGGGGGGGGAAGAGGGGGGGGAAGGCGTCTCTGCGCATCCAGAGAGTATCAACACGCACATGCCGACTTGAAGTGTGCACTTCATGGCGAGTGAGCCTGTGCATCTCGGGCTGAGCGAGCCGACTGCTCTACCACTTGCGCTTCTTCAACACGCCCAAGCCGCCGCAGCAACCGCGCCCGACGAAATCCCGCTTCATGCAGATCGCCTTGGAGATCAAGTGCCTCAGCCAGCAACTGTTGGGCACGCTCCAGATCGCCGTCTCGTTGCTCGATGACCTCTGCCAATCGAGCCATGGCCTTGGCCTGCCCATCGACACGATCATCTCGACCCTCTTGCAACTGAATCGCCCGGTTGAAGCGAGCCTCTGCTTCGTCCCAGTTAGCCCGTTCCAATTCGATCAGCCCGATGGCAAAGTGCGAGTCGCCCTCATCAGGGGTCAAGCACAGATGGTGTTCGAAGGCAGACTGGGCTTCGTCTGGTCGCCCGAGCCAGAAGAGGGCCCAGCCCTTGAAGTGCCAGGCAGGTGGGTACACATCGGGCGCGGCGCACGATTGCTCGAACCAGGGCAGGGCCTTTGCGTGACGACGCTCGACATGGTGGGCCAAGCCCATCAGGAACGCGGCTTGGGCGTTGGGGGCATCGTCTGTCATGGCCCGCCGGACCCGCACCCGGGCAACATCTGGGCGGCCCTGTTCGATGAAGACAAACGCCTCTCGCAGTGATGGCTCCAGCGGGGGTGTGGGTATCGCTTGGGTCACCGCAGCCGCGGGGGGGGCGGTGGGCGTCTTGGGATCGCACCCGAGGGTGGCCACCGCAAGCAGGGTCAGAATCGGAGCAATGGCCCCAGATCGCTGGTTTGACGAGTTCTTCTCGCATCGCCCTCGAGGGCGATGTAGATTGAAGCCGGGCAGGGGCTCTGGAGAGGAGTCTGGCTGCATGACAGTTGGTTCAAGTCTACTGATGGCCTGCGTGCTTGCGGGTGGGCCCATGTTGCAGCCGCGCATGGGCGAGCCGCTGGCTGCGCTGAGCGATCAGCAATTGGACCTGTTCTGGGTGGGGTTGGAGGACTACCTCAAAAATTTCTCGGTGGACGAGGGGCTCGGTCCAGGCTTCAATCAGACCTCGTGTGCGTCCTGCCACAACAATCCCGTGGGTGGGGCCGGGTCGCAGCTTGTGACTCGATTCGGGCACATGGGCAAGAAGGGCGGCTTCGATCCGATGGCTGATCTGGGCGGGTCGCTGCTGCAGGCCAACGCCGTAGATGAGTCCTGTCAGGAGTTCATACCCGGTGGGGCGAATGTGACGAGTCTGCGGGTTACGCCCGGAGCGCTGGGCTACGGCTTGATCGAGGCCATTGCCGATGCCGACATCCTCGCAGTACGCGATGCCCAACCAGCCCCCCAGCGCGGCACGGCCCGAATGGGTGTCCCTATCGAGGGTGGCCCTGAGCGAGTTGGTCGATTCGGCTGGAAGGCCCAGTTGGCCACGGTGCTGTCGTTCAGCGCTGATGCCTCATTGCAGGAGTTGGGAATCACCAGCGAGTTGCTTCCGGTAGAGAATGCCCCGCAAGGCGATTGGCAGAATGTGATCGACTGCGACTTCGTGGACGACCCGGAAGAGCCCGTCAATCCCGACGGATTGACGTACACCCAGACAATCACAGCCTATCAGCGGTATCTGGCCCAACCCCCGCAGACGCCACGCATCGGCATGGCCGGGGCCGATGTCTTTGAGGCCGCCGGGTGCGCCGTCTGTCACACGCCAACATTCACAACCGTGTCTGACCCGACGTTGGAGTCGGCGCTACGTGATGTCGAGATTCATCCCTACAGCGACTGGCTGCTGCACGACATGGGTGCTGCAGCGGACGGAATCGGTGACGGGTCCGCCGGGGTGCGTGACATGCGAACGCCGCCTCTATGGGGCGTGCGCCGTCGTAATCCGATGTGGCACGATGGGCGTGTCGGCGGTGGTACGTTTGAAACCCGCGTCGTCGAAGCCATCGAGTTGCACGGGGCCACCGGCAGCCAGGGCATGGAGGCCGCTGCGGCCTTTGCCGGGCTCAACACCCAAGATCGAGCGGCCCTGATTGCGTTTCTGGGGTCGCTGGGGCGGGCTGAGTTCGATGCAGATGGAAACGACGTTGTCAATTTGCTCGACATGCATCTGGTGGAGAATGGGCTCGTGCCTTGCAGCCAGATTGACATGGTCATCGGCCCTGACGACCCCTGCGCCGTACATGACCTGGATGCCGATGGGGCTGTGACACAGGCCGATGCCGCCCTGTATGCCATTGCGTTAGGCGAACTTGCGATTGACTGCGACGGTGATTCCATCGCTGATGTGCTGCAGATTTTCGCGGATCCCTCGCTGGATCAGGATCTGGACGGCGATATTGATGGTTGTCAGCCCTGCCCTGGCGACGCCAGCGGCAATGGGCAGGTGGACGCAGACGACATTCTGGCCGTATTGGCCGACTGGGGCACTTGCGATGGGTGCCCCGGAGACGTCGATGATGACGGTTTGGTCGGGGTTGACGATATTCTCTTGATCATCGCATCGTGGGGGGAGTGTCCCTGACATGGGAGATCCACGCATGCTGAAATCGACGCTGGCCATTTTGCTTACCGCCAACCTGTGCGGCGTTGTCTCTGCTCAATGGGTGGAGTTTGCTCAGGAGACCTCTGCTCGATTGCAGGCAGACGGGTCGGTGGGTGCCAATGACACCGAAGAGAAAGACTACGCCGTCGGTGACATCGACAACGACGGCGACGAGGATCTCATCTGCGCTCGGAAGGAGCCCTTCACCTCCACCGGGCGAGGCATCAACATTCTCTTCATGAACGAGAACGGCGTGCTGGTTGATCGCACCCAGATGTACGCGACCGCCTCGAACGTGTCCGGCGATCAGGGCTTTCTCACGCCGACGAACGACCGTGATGTGAAGATGGCCGATCTCAACGGCGACGGGTGGCTCGACGTGGTCACCGCAGTCACGCTCACCGACGGCGCACCTCGGCACCTGTCCCACCCTCGCGTCTACATCAACCTGGGCGAAGAAGACGGGCAGTGGCTCGGCCTTCGCTTCGAAGATGGCCGCATCCCTGAGATGCACGCCAGCGGTGGTCCACGCTTCTGCTCGGTCGTGGCAGGCGACATCGACAACGACGGCGATCTCGATCTGTACTTCGGCGATTATGACTCGGGCACGACCCAGATCTTTGACTACAACAACCGGCTGCTCATCAATGACGGCAATGGCTGGTTCACCGACGAAAGCACGCAGCGGATGAATTCCGAAATGCTGCTCTCGGCTTTCGGGGCCGCCAGCGAAATGTGGGACGTGAACGAAGACGGCGCGCTCGATGTGATCAAGCAGACGTCGCTCAATCCGCCTCAGCACATAGCGATTACCTACAACAACCCTTCCAACCCGGGTTGGTTCAACGGCTATCAGATTGTTGATCAGTTGGCTCCGTACTTCGTGACAACCGGTGATCTCAACGGCGACGGCAGGCTCGATCTCGTCGTGGTGGATGACGGCATCGACAGCTACTACTTGAATCAGGGCAACAACAGTGCAGGTCAGGTGAACTGGTCCATGCGGACCTTCGCTTCAGCTACGAGCGGATTCGGTGGAGATGCGTACATCACTGATCTCGACCGCGATGGCAACCCCGACGTGATCATCACCGATGTGGACGTGGACATTCCCGGCTGCTCTCGTACGACCCACATTCTTCGCAACAACGGCGATGGCCCTGATGTGACCTTCTCGTCGCCCGCAACCGGCTTCCCTGGTTCAGCCCTCACCGGCTGGCACGACGTAGGCATCATCGACATCAATGGCGACGGGTGGGACGATCTCGTCGTCGGTCGCTGCAGCTCCACGGAAGTGTGGATGAATCAACCGCCGATCGGATTGGTCTTCTATTGGGAGACAGGGATTCCCGGATTTGTGACTCCAGAAGAGCCCACTGAGGTGATCCTGCGGCCTGAGGGATTCGGCGGCGAGATGCTCGATGCCGACTCTCTGTCATTCCACACTCGCATAGAGGGCGGCGATTGGGCATCGATGCCCGTCAAGGCGATAGGGGACGGGCGATTCGCGACCTCCATTCCAGCTGTGGCGTGCGTCGAGCGAGTGGAGTTCTATGCCATGGCTGAGGGCACGTCTGGGACCGAGTATCGCGATCCGCCATCGGGTGGGGCTGAGCCCTACCGGGCCATCGCAGCCGACGGTCAGGCGCAACTGCTCCGCGACGACATGGAAGAGGACACCGACGGGTGGATGGTGGTAAACGACGCATCGCTGGAGACGGGCGCGTGGGAGCGGGTCGATCCACTGGGCACGCTGTATGGCTCCACACCATCTCAGCCTGAAGATGACGCCACCGCAGGTTCTGATGCGGTGCGGTGCTGGATCACGCAGAACGGAACCGTCGGCGGCAGCGTCGGCGAGGCCGATGTCGATGGAGGCCCCACCAGCCTTCTATCTCCCATGCTCGATCTGAGTGTGGGCGACGGCACCGTCACCTACATGCGGTGGATGTACGACAGCGAGCTATTCGACACGCTCAAGACGTATGTGAGCAACGACGAAGGCAACTCATGGACATTCGTGCATGAGACCGGTGGCACGCAGAGCATGTGGGAGTCGGCTTCGTTCGTCGTCTCCGAGTATGTCGAGCCCACCAGTACCGTTCGCGTGGCCTGGGTCATCCAGGATGCAGACTCACCCTCGGTCGTTGAAGCCGGTATCGACAACCTGCAGGTTGACTCGTTCGTTTGCGACAAGGCCGAGCCATGCCCCGGAGATATCGATCAGGACGGCGAGGTTTCCGTGGAGGACATCCTCGTCATGCTGGCCAGTTGGGGCGACACGGGTGGCGCGCCCGCTGACATCAATGGTGACGGGGTCGTCGATGTGAACGACCTGCTCATTCTGCTCTCAGGCTGGGGGCCCTGCTGAGGGCCGGTACGAACCAGACGTTCCGAAATCGCACTTCGTCTACTGCTGCCGACCCATGCGCCTGCAGCAGGAATGGCTGCGGGTCTGGACCTTCCTCGATAGACCAGCCTGTCTTGACTGGAACGAGCTCGTCATCATGCACCTTCACCCCGTTCCACCAGACGGTCATGCGGGCATCCGTGACCTTTTCGCCTTGGGACCAGATCGGGGCTGTGTACCAAACGTCGTATACCTGCCAACGACCGGGGCCTGCTGAGGCATTGTGATCGGCAGCCTTGATGCGGTAGATGGAGCCCGCTTCGCTGAACTTGATGTTGTGCGGCGGCCCTGCGGTATTGAGAATCTGAATCTCATAGCGGCTGTCGAACTTCACGCCGCTGTTTCCGTTGTCCTGCCTATCGGGATCGCCGCCGGGCGGGCTCATCCACTCGATGTGGTAGCGGCCTGATCCCAAGGGTTCCCTGCTGACGACATCACCGGCTTGTCGATCGACGACAAGATCCTCACCTTCTACCGTCCATGTCACGTCGGAGCCGTCTCGCTTCATTTGCAGGCGTTCAGTAGTTCCACCTGTGAACAACTCCACCGCGCCTGGTGGGGGTGTTCGATCGAGTTCAGGCCGCACGGCGATGGCCGAAGCGGGGAAGTCTGGGCCCGGCCGTGCGTTTGCCTGCAGACAGCCGGTCCAGACAAGCGCCGGGGCCGATGCGCTGGTCACCGAGAATCGAACCGCGCCGGATGCGGGCGATCCAGTCTTCAGAAACAGTCGGTGCCCATCTGGTGACGCGATGACATCTTCCACCTGACCAGGATCAAATGACCACAGGGTTTCGTCGAGCAGCGCGGTGTGGGCGACTGGCTGGTCGCAGGTCACGAGCACGCCGTCACTGCGTGCCTCCACCCCGATGATGTCTGTACCCAAGGAGACTGTGAGCGTAGTTGTAGTCAAGAGTGCGAGCATGGCCGCATGCTAGCTGCGGTTCGGACGCGAGCCTTCAGGCAGGTGGATCGCTGCCGTGACACCGGGGCTCTGCAGGTTCACGAACAGGGTCGATCCGTCGGGTGAGAAGCACGCCCCCGCGAATTCCGTCTTGGAACCGCTGTTGCGAGCGATGCGGTAGACCGAGCCTTGGGGCGTGACACCCAGCAGATGCTCGGGGGCGTCGCCGTCTTCGCACACGATCAGATCGCCCCACGGCGCCACCGTGATGTTGTCAGCGTTTTCGATGACGTTGGGGTCGTCAGGTTGCAGGAAGAGCTCGACCGTGCCGGGATGGGCCACTTCGCCGCCCGTTGCCTCAAATGGCGAGGGGCGATAGCGCAGCAACTGCCCGTGCTTGGTGCGGCCGCCAGTGGTGCACGCGAACCAGATCTCCTTGTCACCCATCCAACACCCCTCGGCCCGGGCGAACCGCGCTGCCCCCTTTTTGAAGGCCTGATACCGCAAGGCGTCGTCGTCGCCGTCTACCGACTCCAGATCAATCCAGTGCACGGGCGACGGGACGCCGCGAGTCAGCGGCATGTGGGAATCCCAGTCGCGGGTGTCGGCCGAGGCGCAGCCATCCAGCGCCAGCGCCTGCAGCCGGCCACCTTCAAGCAGCCGATCCGGATGAACCGGCAGCCAGCGATAAAAGGCGCCATCACTGCGGTCCTCGGTCAGGTACACGATGCCGGTGCGTGGGTCCGTGGCGACGGCTTCGTGGCGGAATCGCCCCATCGTTGTGATCGGCTCCGGGCGACACAGACGAGCGCCGTCGGCAGGAACTTCAAAGCACCAGCCGTGCGTCTTTGTCCATGGCGGGCCGTGTTCGGGGCCGGTGACATACTCCTCGCAACTGATCCACGTGCGCCGAGGCGTTGGGCCACCAGCGCAGTTATATTCCGTTCCCGCGAGAGCCAGATGCTGCTGCTCAATGGCTCGGGCTTTGTGATTCCAGACCACACGTGTGACCCCGCCACGGCAGGGCATGTCGTGACCGAACAGACTGCGGCCGGTGTCGTACACATGTCCCCTCAAGGCCGGATCCCAGTGTTCAAAGCCATCGCCCCACGGGCCGTGGGCATTGGGGTGGATCGCAGCCACCTCGTGATTGCGCATCAGGATGGTTGTGCCGTCGGCTCCGGCAAAGGCAGCCATGCCGTCATGACGGCCTGGCACGACGAGGCCGTCGTCCATGGTCGATCCGGCCGGCGAAAACAGGGTGTAGGTGAGCCCCGCCGGAAGATCCAGCAAGCCCGCCGGATCTGGAATCAGTGGCCCCCAGCCGATGGGGTCGATCGTGAGTTGACCGCCTCGGCTGGCTCGTCCGAGCCCCAGAAAACCGAGGCTGACAGCTGCGGCCTGCCGAAGAAAGAGGCGTCTGGTCGCTGTGGGCATGTCGGCAGTCTATGGTCGGTTGCGTCTTGAGCGTCTGGAGATTGCCACTGTGCAGGTCATGATTGCGTTCAATCCCGTGTCGGGCAGAGGTATCGGCCAACGTGAGGCCGATGCGCTGTCTCGGCGGCTCACGCAGGCTGGCCATCAAGTCGAGGCCCTCGCGACTCGGCCTGGGGGCGGCGACTGGTTTGCACAGGCGCTTGAACGTGGAAGACCCGATGCAGTGGCTGTTGTAGGGGGCGACGGCACCGTTCGATCACTCGTCCATCCGATTGCGGAGGCAGGTGTGCCGCTGTTGCACGTACCGCTGGGCACGGAAAATCTGCTGGCCCGTGGGCTCAAGATGCCACGTGCGATCGACGCAGCAGTCTTGGCGATCGAACAGGGGCGTCGGGTGAAGATCGATCTGGCGACAGCGAACCAAGAGCCGATGCTCTTGATGGCTTCGGCCGGGCTCGACGGCGCCATCGTGGCTGATGTTGCCGCACGCCGCCGCAAGCGAATCACGCGTTGGATCTATGTGCGGGCCATGCTTCGGTGCCTGCCCCGTTGGAGGGCGCCGCGGGTGTGCGTTCGCGTAGACGGCAAGGGCCTCGTGGAGGGGGTCAATGCCTGGGTCGTCGTAGCCAACGCGCCTGAGTATGGCGGTCGATTCGATCCGGCACCAGACGCCAAACTCGATGATGGTCTGCTCGACGTGGTGGTGCTGCCCTGTCGCAGCGGGTGGGGGCTCACCTTCTGGGCCATGCGAGCACGAATGGGTCGGCATCTGAGGCACGCAGCAGCGATGACGGGCCGTGGTCGGAGAGTCGAAGTCGAGTTTGACTCGCCAGCAGATATTCAGATCGACGGCGATGTGCCATGGGGCGACGCCCGACAAGGCAGCCTCATGTGTGAAGTGTCTCGATCGCTCCGTGTGATCGTGCCCCAAGATGCAGGCGGTATTCGGGCGTTCGGTCAGTCGCCCGCGGGAGCGAGCACCTGCCCCGCGCGGGGGTAGGAGCCCAGCACGCGAAACTGTGGGCAGAGCTTCTGGGCCGACGCGATCGCACGGGCCATTGGCGGATCATCGCGGTGGGCGTCGGCATCTGCAAAGAACGTGTACTCCCAGTTGGACACGCCGCTGGGGCGCTTGTCGATGTGGGCAAGATTGATCCCGTTGAATCGGAAGCAGGTGAGCACATCGACCAGCGCCCCGGGGTGGTGGCTGGTCACGAACAGGATGGACGTACGGTCATTTCCCGTGGGCTCAGGGTGTTGATGCCCGAGAACCAGGAAGCGAGTGATGTTGCCCGGGCGGTCTTCGATGCCCTCGGCCCTGATGGGAACCCCATGAATGGCCGATGCCATTGCCGATCCGATGGCGCACAAGTTTGGGTTTGTTGCGGCATGACGAACGGCATCTGCAGACGAGGTGGAGGGCACCCACTCAGCTTCAGGCAGGTGGGCTCGAATCCACCTCCGGCACTGATCGAGCACCTGGGGCTTTGACGTCACCTGAGTCACGTGCGCCAGTTCACCCATGCAGAGGGCGCAGTGCCTGACTTCGATCATCGTTTCTGCACAGACAGGAACATCGGCCGCGACAAACGCGTCGTGGGTGTCGGTGATGCCACCGACAAGACTGTTCTCCCAAGGCACCATGCCGTAGTCGCAGGTTCGTGAGCCTACATCGCGGAATACGTCTTCGATGGTGGCGCAGTTCTGGAACGTCACGGAACTGCCGAAGTGGCGAGCCGCGGCTGCATGGCTGAACGAACCCTCCGGGCCCAGATGCGCAATCGTCAGTGGTCGTTCGAGGGCAAATGAACCGGACATGAGTTCTCGCCAGATCGCCTCCATGGTCAGGTCGGGCAGGGGCCCCTCGTTCAGGTCTCGGACCCGCTTGAGCACCCGGTTCTCCCGATCAGGGGCGTACACGGGACCACCGTCCTTTCGTTTGGCGGCGCCGATGTCCTCTACGACCTTGGCCCGCTCGTTGAGCAGGTCAACGAGTTTTGCATCGAGTTCATCAATCCGGGTTCGAAGCTCATTGAGATCGGCCATGGGGCGGCATCCTAGGCTCATCGGGACCGATCGCGACAATGGAGCATCCCTCAGGGCCAGATTGACGGATAGAGGGTTGCCCCCTCCCCGATCAGGGGGTCAAATGGTGACTCAGGAGTCAGGAGCAGCCCCATGATCCGCCCAATTGGTTTGAGCGCAAAGACAAAGACCCTCTGCGCCTGTGTGGCGGCAGCCTCTGTTTCGACGCTGGCTGGTGCGACCCCGATCGAGGGCCCGCAGTGGGACGAGCCAATTCTCGTGGATGGTCAGTTGGTCTTCGAAGAGGGGGCCCGGATCCCCAAGGCGATGACCGACACTGAACGCCGGTTCATCGGCGAAGACGGCATCATGGCGCCACGCGGCGGCACGGCCCCGCCAATCGGCCCCATTCGCTGCGCCAGCGAGTACGAGCCCATGGCGGGGATCATTCTGGCGTGGGAGGGGTACTCCAGCATCATGCGACAGATGGCCGCCCACATCACCACGACGGGCGACGCTGATGTCTACGTGGCATGCGACTCATCCAGTGAAGCCAACTCGGCCCGCAACGCCATGGTGGGGGCAGGGGCCGATCCGGACAGAGTGTTCACGTTCGTTCGATCGACGGATACCGTTTGGATTCGCGACTACGGGCCGCGCTACATCTTCGAAGGCGATTGCCGCGCAATCGTTGATCACACGTACAACCGGCCTCGCCCCAATGACAACTCATGGTCCTCCTGGTTCGATGCGCAGGTGGGGCATGCCTACTACGAACACGAACTGGTACACGGTGGAGGCAACTTCCACCTCAATGGTGTCGGTGTTGCGGCGGCGTCGAAGCTCATCAGCAATGAGAACGGTGGCATGTCCGACGCCCAGATCATCGACATCTGGAGGCAGTATCAGAACGTCGAGACCTATCTGCACGATCCGTTTCCGACCAATGTCGACTCCACCCAGCACATCGACATGTGGATGCAGATCACCGACGATCAAGAGATCATCATCAGTGACTGGCCCACGGCCTCGGGTAGCACGCAGGACAACATCTGCGACTGGGCAGCCGGGTACTACCAGGGCCTGGGATGGACCGTCTACCGGACACCGGCATTCACGTCTGGGTGGACGCACTTCACCTACACCAACATGGTGATCTGCAATGATCTCGTGCTGCTGCCCAAGTACGCCGACATCTCCGACAGCTGGGATAGTCAGGCCCTCGCCACAGTGCAGGCCGCCATGCCCAATCGCACCGTGGTGCAGATCACTTGCGATGATCTCGCCTACAGCGCCGGCGTCATGCACTGCATCACGATGCACATGCCGGCACATGTCGGCGGCGTGAATCCCACAACGTGTGTGCGCTATCCGCTTGCTGGTGCGTCGTACGAAGCAGGGCAGACGATTGCGGTCAATTGGATCAGCGATGATGACGAGTTCAACGTCGTGTCCGTCGACATTGACTTGTCGACCAATGGCGGCGCCACCTGGACCTCGATCGCCTCTGGTGGGGCTGATGACGGGTATCACACCTTTGCGGCACCCAACGTGTCCACCTCGGCAGCCCATGTTCGTGTGACGGCGCGAGACGCAGACGGCAACACCGGAGCCAGCCAGTCGGCCGCCTTCACGATCGAGTCAGACCAGATCGCCGGTGATGCCAACGGCGATGGCATCGTGAACGTCAACGACATCCTGCTGGTGGTGTCCCAATTCGGGTGTGCGAGCAGTTGCTCGGCGGATGTGGACGGAGACGATCAGGTCACCGCGACTGACATTCTGATGGTGCTCGCCAACTGGACGATCTGAAGCTCTTTGGCCCAGCGGGTACCATGCTCGCATGCCGATGCCACTCGCAACGATCTCGATTGGAATCCTGCTTGTCCTGCAGGGTCTTGGCTTCTACTTCGCCTCAGATGCCGGGTCCTGGACGCCGGCGATTCCCGCCATCCCGGGGGCGATCTTTGTGCTGCTGGGCTTCCTGTCGCTCATTGCGCCGCCGTTGCGCAAGCACCTGATGCACCTCGTGATGCTGCTGGCGCTTCTGGCGGCGATCGCAGCGCTCATGCGGGGGCTGCCAGCACTGGGCGCCGATCCCGCGCCCGCCGACAAGATCGCCGAGCTCACAAGTGAGGGGGCCCTGACCGACGCTCAGGCAACGGCCAAACTCGCATCGATCCACTGGGCCAAGGTGTGGGATCAACTGCTCATGGGCGGCCTGTGTCTGCTGCTGCTGGGCATGGGCATCGGGTCATTCATGCAGGCTCGTCGATCCGGCGCAACGGGCAAAGCCGATCAGCCCTGACGCTCAGCCTCTGGCCAACTCGCCCCGCATGGCATAGCGCAGGGCCGCGACTACCTGATCGGTGCTGCGGCAGACGAACAGGGCCGCAGCGTCCACTTCCTTGAGGGCGTGATCCAGATCAGGGCCGTGCAAGGTGATCAAAGGCGTACCCCCTGCGGCAGCCTGCCCGGCATCGAAGGCGGCATTCCACTGCCGGTACTTGTCGCCAAAGCGAGCCACCACCAGATCGGCCCGCTCCAGCATTGTGCGGGTGCGCAGTGCGTTGACCGACGCCCCCAGATGATCACGCCAGAATGCGTTGTCGTCGTGGCCTTGGCAGGGTTCGCCCAGAATCACAGCCCCGCAGTCATCGGAGTCGGCATGCGCCGTGATAGGGGCCAGCCAGTTGATATCCAGTTCGGCCGCAGCGGCACCCTCGATGATCTGAGTCCGCCAATCGCTGTGGACTTCTCCGGCCAGATAGACCGACCAGGGACCTGGCATCTGGGAAGTGGGCGTTGTCACGAGACGATTTCGACGATCTCGAACGTCTTGGCACCGCGAGGCAGATCGACTCGAATCTGCTCGCCCACGTGCGTCTTCATGAGGGCCTGACCGAGGTTGGAGTTCGACGTGACTTCCACATAGTCGAGGTCGTATCGGCCGCTGGCTTCGCCCACGAGCTTGTAGAGATCTTCGTCGTCAGTGGCGATGTCCCGCAGTTTCACGGTTGCGCCCAGAAAGACCATGTCGGCCGGCACGTCGTCGGTGTCGGCAACAACCGCTGAGGCCAGTCGCTCCTCAAGCAGCTTGATCCGAGCCTCGTTCATGCCCTGATCTTCACGAGCGGCGTGGTACTCACCATTCTCCTTGAGATCGCCCAACTCACGGGCCCGCCCAATCCGGTCCGAAATCTCCTTGCGGCGTTTGACGCGATCGGAGAGTTCCTCTTCCAGTTTGCTCTTGTCGTCGGCGGTGATGTATTCCATGGGCGGTCCCTTCTGCATCGTTCAGCGTTGCGTCAAGATCTGGTCGAGGCGGCAACGCGTGTGGCGGAGGTCTGACAACCTCCGCCGGTGCGAGTGTCGCCTGTTTTGGGCTGGAGGTCAATCCGTCTGGTGATCGGGGGCCTCGGCGTCGCTCACGGGCACGTCGAGGCGATCAACAATGGGCGGCTGCCCCGTTCGTTCAAGATTGACCGTGAGTTTCACCGGCCCATGGGTGCCCGCTGGTGGCGCCACCATGTCGACTCGCAGGTACTCATCTGCGGACACCATCTCAACTGATGCCGATTCGCCTGTATTGCACAGCACTTTGGGTGCGGCCATGACTTGGTCGCCCCTGGTCAGTTTGACCGACACGAGAATCTGGTCACTATTTTGGCGCTGCGCTGTGGCGGACGTCTCAATGCGTTTGGTGGGTGTGCAACCAACGACACACAGCGTCATGAGCAGCGCCAGTGCTGATGCGGTTCGTTCGAGCATGGATCCAGTGTAGGCTCCTCGTATGTCAGGCGAGATCATCGTTTCAACTTGGTCATTCGGTCGTCGTGGGCATGATGCCGCGTGGGGTGCGTTGGTCGATGGGGGATCATCACTGGACGCGGTGGAGAAGGTATGCCGAGTCGCCGAAGACGATCCGGAGATCGATTCGGTTGGGTGGGGCGGACGGCCGGATCGAGATGGTCGCATGACGCTCGATGGTTGCATCATGCTCGATCCACGGCAGTGTGGTTCGGTGGCATGTGTCGAGCGGCATCGCCACCCGGTATCCATGGCGCGGCAGGTGATGGAACGAACTGATCACGTCATGCTCGTGGGGCCGCTGGCGGATGACTTCGCCAACGCGTGCGGCATGCCCGAGGAACCGCTGCTGGCGCCTTCTGCCAGAGCTGCGTTCGACGCTCGCCAAGTTGGTGATGGTGGGGCAGGGGGGGCAGGTGCGCCGCCGATAGACAGCCCATCTGGCGCCCTCTTTCCTGACGAACAACGCTGGCGTCATCACGACACCATTGGAACATTGGCGATCGATGGTCGAGGTGTACTTGCCGGTGCCTGCTCCACGAGCGGTATGGCATGGAAGGTGCCTGGGCGCGTGGGCGACTCTCCCATCATCGGGCATGGGTTGTATGTGCGGCCGCAGGTTGGGGCTGCCACCGGTACGGGGACCGGGGAACTGGTCATGGGTGAGTGCGGGTCGTTTCTGGCAGTCGAACGCATGGCCATGGGTGACTCGCCGACTGAGGCATGTGTACATGTGCTGAAGCGCATTCTCGATGCCGGCCCCATCGAGTCTCATGAGACGGTGGCGATGCTGGCACTGCGTGAGGATGGTGTGTGGGGTTCCGCTTCGATCCGTCCGGGATACCGCACCAGTGTGCGCAGGCATGATCAGGACGAAGCGCTTGAGCCCCACGTCGTGCTGCTGGAGCGCTGAGCGTGCGGGTCGCTGCCATCGATCTGGGAAGCAACAGTGTCAAGCTGTCAATCGGTGACGTAGAGGGCGCTCAGGTGCGGGTGATCGAGTCTGATCGCGTTCTGTTGCAACTTGGGCGGCTCGTGGCGGCGACGGGCCTGATTGGGCCCGAAGCGATTGAGGCTGCAGCTGCCACCGTCGCCGCCATGGCTACGAGGGCTCGACTGGCGGGCTGTCGCCGCATCGACGTTGTAGGCACGAGCGCCGCCCGTGAGGCCGCCGATGGTGCAACATTGCAGGCGGCCGTTTCTGCAGCGGGAGGTGTGCCCATGCGGGTGCTCAGCGGCCTTGACGAGGCGCACCTGGTGTCGCGTTCCGTGGAGGTTGCCCATGGCATGCCTCTAGGAACTGCGGTGCTCTTTGATGTGGGGGGGGCAAGTACCGAGATTGTCCGAATAGACGCAGGCCTCGTGGTTGATCAATGCTCGTTGCCCCTGGGCGCGGCTCGGCTGGCCCAGCAGCATGGTCTCACGTCTGCCTCGCCGCCGGGCTCTGATGTTCTGGCTGCCCTCGACGAGTCGATTGCAGCTGAACTCGATGCCCTCGAACCAGCAGGAGTGACACAGGCGGTTGGATGCGGCGGAACAGTGACGGCGTTGGCACTGCTCAATCATCAGGGTTTCGACGCGTCAGGTTGTGCTTCAGAGGCCCTGTCGAGCATCGATGGAGTGACGCTTGAGTTGGAGGCCATCGTTGAGTTGACCGACCGTCTGTCCTCGGTCAGCCTGCGTGAACGAATGCAGTTGACCGGTTTGGAAGAAGGGCGGGCCGCCATCCTCCCAACTGGCGGGCGGTTGCTGTGGCGACTCATGGAGCGGTTGGGCGTGTCGAGTGCAGTGGTGCACGAGCAGGGCATCCGTACAGGTCTGTTGGCAGACTTGGCAGCCCGCTGAGGTGCCCGCTTCGGGATCGAAGCGTCAGAGCGGATGGAATGGTCGTGTGGGCGCGGGCTCCAGATGGATGCCGTCGGATCCGACCGGACAAACCTGCAGGCAGGTGCCACAGCCTGTGCAGTGAGACTCGTCGATGCGTGGTCGTGACCCCGGATCGTGCGTGATGGCGCCTTCAACAGGGCAGGCATCGGCGCAGACAATGCACGGCTCACCTTGCCAAGCCAGGCAGCCTCCTTCATGCACCTGCACCAGCGCCATGCGCACCGGCAGTTCATGGCGTAAGACGCCAGGCTCACAGGCTTGGATACAGGGCGTGTCTTCGCACATGACGCAGGCTTGAATCGCCGCGTCGATGTAGGGCGTCCCTTCTCGCCTTGGGCCGAACGTGTTGTCAGCGATTCGGATCGCCTTGGGCGGGCACGCATCGGAGCAGGCGTCGCAGCGCGTACATGCCGCGAGGAATTGCCCTTCGGCGACTGCGCCCGGCGGTCGCTGAAGTACCTCAAGTGATCGATCCGGCCCAGCGGCACGTGCCATGCGGGCCGCGGTCTCCTGACCACGGCGCAGCGCCCCTCGAAAGAAGTCTCGGCGGCTGACGGACATGCTCCGATGGTAGCGATCGACCCCAAACGCAACGCTATGCTCTGATCCAAGATGCTCAATCGCGCCGTCTGCCTTGAAGCTCCCGCCGATGAATTCTCTGCCTGGCCTGGCGGCCGAGTCACGGCTTGGCTCGCCTGGACAGCACCTGCCCTCTACTTTCTATTTGAGTTTCTGGTGCGGGTGCTGCCCAGCGTCATCGAGCCTCAATTGCAGTCCGAAGTGCACGCCACTGGGGCTCAATTCGGATTCAACATGGGCCTGTACTACCTGGCCTATGCCCCCATGCAACTGGTCGTGGGCGTACTGCTGGATCGATTTGGAGGCCGTGGTCCACTGACCACATCGTCGATCGCACTTGCCGGAGGCTGTGTGCTCTTTGCCCTGGCCACGTCGATTGGCTGGATGGGCGCTGGCAGGTTTTTGATGGGGTTCGGGTCGGCCTTCGCCTATGTGGGCGCGATCTATGTGGCCACCTCCTGGTTCCCTCGCAAGCGGCTCGCACTCATCGCCGGGTTGACCGCGGCACTGGGCATGCTTGGAGCTGTTGCCGGACAGATCGTTGTGGGTTTGTTGCTGGAGACAACGCCTTGGCGAACAGCCATGTGGGCTTGTGCAGGCACGGCACTTGCGCTTGCTGTGTGCATGTGGATGTTGATACCTGATCGACCGGCATACATCACTCGTCGCATTTGCGACTGTAGAGAGGCAGCTGGCGGGACACTGCGTGGTGCACTGGGGAGTGTGTTGGGACGTGGCGTCAACTGGTTGCTCGCACTCATCACAGGCTTGATGTTTCTGCCCATCGGTGTGTTTGCCTCACTCTGGGGCGACCGATTTCTCGAATCCGGGCTGGGCATGGCACACCAGAGTGCGACCCAGGCCGACTCGATGATCTATGTCGGGTTGGGTGTTTCCGCACCTTTGATGGGCTGGTGGACGGACCGCACTGGCCGACGGATGGGCACCATGCGAATCGGCACAGCCTTGATGCTCATTTCAATGCTGCTTCAGTTCTACGTGGTTACACCTGAGACGGCCGGATGGTCGTGGGTGTTGTTGTTCCTGATGGGCTTCGGCGGCGGCTCGCTCATTTTGGGCTTTCCCTTGGCCATCGAGCGCAATCCCGCCCACGCACGAGGGCTGTCGATGGCATTCCTCAATTGCGGGCAGATGGGGCTCGTCTTCTTTGGTCAGTGGGTCACAGGACTGCTGTTCGACCTCGTGGCAGGCTCCGGTGATGACGTTGTCTACACGCTCTCCGATGCCCGAAAGGCCTTTTTGATGCTGCCAGTAGCAGTCGCACTGGCGTTGGGGCTGCAGTTCTTGATCCCTACAGGGCACCAAGGCAGCGATTCGGTGGCCAAGGGCGTCATCGCACATTGACATCAGGCCTTCAGCGGGCACACTGGTAGTGGGGGATGACGCGCGAAAGAGGACTGCTCCATGCTTGTCTCCACATTGATGTTGCCGATTCTGGGGTTGTCGCTGTCAGCCACGCCTGAGCATGAAGTGCCTGTTCGGCTCACCTCGGTGCGAACGCTGGAGGTCGTGATTTCGCCTTCCACATCGAGCGCCGTCGTCCGGTCAGGCGTCCGCAATTGCCCTCAGGAGATTGCCACACACACCGATTCAGACTTCGGCCCTGGCGAGTACATCGTGCAGGCCGGATTCGAGCAGCAGGAGGCGGCGGCGGCGTCATACCTGTTGCCAGCCTCCGCCTTTCCGATTCACTTCAACAGCGCCGAGATTCTCTTCGCAACCGCAGGGGCGACGACCCAGACCACGACGGAGTGGTCATTTGAACTGTGGGCAGGCGATCCTGGTAACGGCACTCTGATGCACACGTTCGCCTCGGACGGTTCCATCATTCCCCATCTGGTGATGCCTCCAGGAACGACCGGCACGATCGTGCAGTTGGTGATCGATCCGGGCGATCCCGAGCAGATCTTCATCGACGACAACGGCTCCCACACATACACGGTTGCATTTCGGATCGAAGCCCACCATACGCCCGGGTATCCGTGTGTCGAGCCACCCAGCCAGACTCAAAACGCATTTCCGACGACCGACATGTCGGGTGTTGCTTCGATGAGTGGCAACTGGATTGACGCCATCGATGGTGCGTTCTGTTTCTGTGGAGTGGGGTGGTTCTCATTCGGTTCATTCCCCTCAATCTGCACCCCGTCGGGAGACTGGGTGCTGCGATCCACTTTCACGCCTTGGGAGTGCAACGCGGCCGAGGGGGCCTGCTGTTTTGACGACGGGTCATGTCAGACGCACACCGAGGTCAATTGCGTGACGCTCGATGGGACGTTTGCGGGTGCCGGCATTGATTGCGACGCGGCCGATTGTCAGGCTGCTCCAGGGGCATGCTGCGTCGAGGCGACCGGGGCCTGCCTGGAGGTGGACGAGGTCACGTGCACAGGATTCGGAGGCGAGTTCCACCCCGACGAGAGTTGTTCAACATTTGTGTGCTTCCCTGAAGGCGCCTGCTGCCTTGCAGACGGCAATTGCACCGGGCCGGTCTCAGATGAAGTGTGCACCGGATTCGGTGGCATGTTCATGGGAGACGGTAGTGACTGTTCCGTGGTGGACTGCCCGGATCCAGTGGGCTGGTGTTGCGCCGATGACGGGTTCTGCGCCGATCTGAATGAGGGGCAGTGCTTCCTCTTCGATGGCGTGTGGGGAGGTGCTGGAACCAGTTGTGACGATCCTGATGCGTGCGGTCAGACTGATTGTCCCGGCGATGTAGACGGCAACGGGCAAGTTGACGTAGACGACATTCTGGTCATCATTTCCAACTGGGATTCCAGTGGTGAGGGCGATGCCAATGGGGACGGCACAGTTGATGTCAACGATCTGCTGATGGTGATCGGAAACTACGGCGACTGCTGAGCCCTCAGGATTGAGCGATCCGGAGTCTTCGCCGTCGTCGTCTTGAGCCCATGCAGATGAGCATGGCCATCCAAGCTGGGGCTGCAGGGATCTCGACCACCTCGAATGAGAGATCGATGCGATCCTCTTGATCGAAGTGCATCGTTTCGACCACACCCCATCCGCCAGCGGCATCGAGAATCTGCAGCACGGGCGTATTGAGATTGTCCTGAATACCGCCCACATCGAAGATCGAGAGCGATGCCATGGAACCTGCTTGCAGACCGGTCCAGGCCAAGGCGACGCAGTCCATGCCGTGAGTCCACTGCAGGGTGCCCGTGCCCATCAACCCTTCAGGGAGGTTGTATTCGTACCACCAACCTCCTGCTTCGTAGTTGACGAGCAAGTCGCCGGGGCCTTCCAGCACCGTCTCAACGCCGGCTGCCACCGATGGGCCGGGAATCGGCCCTGGCGCATCCATGAGCAGCACGACGGTGAGGCCCTGCTGAGTGTTGAGCGTGAACATTGTGAAGTGCCCTTGGGCATCTACCTCAGCCGCATTCAGCAGCGCTACCGTGTCCTGCAAATCCTGATCTGAGAAGACACCGTCCGCCAGCAGCATCGGCATGTCCTGCGCCCCAATGGACACGCTGGAGTCGGGCGTGTGCACCTGAACCATGCTGGCCGGCGCCCACAGTGGACAGAGGATGAGTGTTGCGAGCACTGGGCTGACCTTCCTTCTTCGGGCCTACCCTAGTGTCAACGGGGGCGTTGTTCGAGTCTGAAGTGTCAGTTGTCAGAGCAGGGGGCTCAGCAGGCCTGCAGCATTGCCCAGGAGACGGCGAGAATTGGACAGTTGTAGCCACTTGGCCGTGTCCACTGGGCGGGCGTCATTGAGGTATGACATCTGCAGAAACCGCAATTGACTGGCGAATTGCGGGCACCAGCCGAACAGGCTGACTTCAAAGTTGAGTTCCAGGCTGCGTCGATCGAGATTGGCCGACCCGATCATGAACACTTCTCGATCGACAACCATCGTCTTGGCGTGGAGCAGGCCAGCCTCGTACTCGTGAATCTCGACCCCGGCTCGAATGAGGTCGGGATAGTGGCTGCGACTCGCCAGCCCCACGAGGCGTGAGTCGTTGCGTCGGGGCACGATCAAAATGGTCCGCACGCCGCGCATGGCCGTGCCTCTCAGAGCGACTTCGGTCGCTGCGTCAGGCACGTAGTAGGGGGTGGTGAGAATGAGCTCTTCTCGCGCCGCATGGAAAGAGGTGCGCAGAATCTGCTGCAAGGTGTCTATGCCGCAGTCAGGCCCGGTGCCGATGACCTGAAGATCAGTTCCACCCTCGAATGTCTCGTGCACGCGACGAAGAAGATCGTCGTGCTCTTCTTCAGTAGCCGCATGCCAGTCTTCAAGGAAGAGCATCTGGAGATCATGAACGGCTGGCCCCTTGATGCGCACTGTGCAGTCGACCCACGGAGCAAACTTGGCCTTTACGGCAAATGCCGGCGACGCGATGTTCCTGCTGCCCGCCCAGCCAATCTCGTTGTCGATGACGAGGATCTTCCGGTGATTGCGCAGATCCACTCGTGCAAAGGCCATTCGCAACATGTGGGCAGGAAGCATGTCGTGCAATTGAACCCCGCCCTCTTTCAGTCTCGCCTTGAGGTCTGATCGAAGCAGCCGCTTTGATCCCACCGAGTCAACGAGTAGCCGCACTTGGACGCCTCGTTGGGCCGCGGCGATGAGCGCATCGCAGAATCTCCGCCCTACGTCGTCGGGCAGGAAGATGTAGGTCAGCAGGTGCACCGTCTCTTGGGCAGCCTCGATGTCTGCAATTGCTCGGTTGGTGAAGTCTTCGCCTCGACCCAGCAATTCAAGGTCGTTTCCACCGAGCAGATCGGTGTCGCTGAGCGCGCCGGCGATGTCGAAGATCGGCTGCAGTCGGTCAGGCACGGTCGGCTGAATGTCTGCAAGAATCTCGCGCGCTGCTCGGCGAAACGTGGGGAGGCGTCGGTGAGACTCGGCATGCAGTCTTCTTCGTCGTCGGCCCAGCCAACGACCACCGAAGAGCATGTAGGCAAGTGCGCCCATATAGGGCAGGAGCATGATCAGTGTGATCCAGGCCAGCCTCGTGTCACTGGTGCCTTCCTGTCGCAACAGGATTTCTCCAAGCAGCCAGACCACGAGCAGGACGTGCCCGGCCAGCAGCAGCAACTCAAGGGGGAGGCTCACAGGGCCAATCCTCGCTTGGGATCACGGTTCCGGCAAGCCACAATCCAGAGTGCGACCATGGCGGCCGCAGGCCAGGCCGTGGCAAGCCAGATCGCCGCTGCACTTGGATGTGCTTGGCTGATGGTCCAGACGCCCGCCAAAGGGCCAAAGAGCAGCGTCCAGGGCGCAGGCAGGAAGACCGCTGCCGGAAGCCCCAAGATCATCAGGCAGACCGCAATGAACATCGGCCCACTTCGGGGGCCGGACGCTCCAGACAGGGCACCCAGCAGCAAAATCCAGTTGGCGCTCAACAGTGCAGCCCCGATGGCGATCAACGCCGCATGCCCCAAAGCCAATTGCACTGCGACGACAGCGCTGCCCAACAGCAGCGCCAGGGTCATCGACTCAGTGAGCATGTCGCCCAACGACCCTGATGGGGCGAGCATGAGGGATGTGGGCCAGACGATGACAGCGCCCGCTACCAGCACCAGCACGAACCGGCTGGCGGCATGCCGCCAGGCTGCGGCTACGGGGTCCAGTGGTGGGTCCATGCCGATGGTGAACCCCCAGGCGATGCAGGCCCATACGACGATGGCTGGAACGAGCGCACGCCGTCGCAGGTGGGTCAATGCCCTTGCCCCGTCATCGTCGCACGACGACGGATGCGTCGGTGAGATCGATTTCACCGCTGTGATGCTGATCGACTCGGCCTGAGGTGCCAAACAGGTGGTCCAGACGCACGAGTTTGCGTTCCCACAAGGCCTCCAGCGGCGTCTCTTGACCAGGCGCTGATCCCCAGATGATTTGGGAGCCGGTGTCTGTGACCAGCACCAGTGAACCGTTGCGGGCGTGGCCTGCCAGATCGATGGCGTCGATCTGGGTCATCCAGTCGCGACCTTCCACGTGGTCCAGCAGGGTCAAGGCGGCGTGGACATCGTCACTCTCCCACGTGCGGCGTGCTCGCACCGGGCGATGGGCCCGTGGGTGAACGAGGTGAATGACGTGGGCTGAAGGATCGAGCCTGCAGCCTTCGGGGAGCAGGCGTCCCTTGCCGTCAACGATGGCGGCGCCGTATCGATCTTCCACGATCGCCCGTGGCGCCAGAAAGGCGGCTCGGACGATCAGGGCCCCGCGGGCGTCATGTGAGACCTGATCCACTGATGCAAACCACCCCGTGTCGTCGAGGGCGGTGCGAACCTCGCACAGGCGAGTTCGTTCATGCGCCCCAGTGGTGGATCCCGCCGCGTGCAGTGCTGTTTCAGCCAGATGGCGTAGGAGGGTGTCGCCCGCCCAGGGGGGCGCCCCTTGGAAGCGAACTTCCTGAATCTGGTGGGGCGCCTGTGCCAGCGCACGCAATGACGGGACGAACATCAGCGTCGCCCCGGTGGCCACGATCAACAACGTCAGGGCGATCCAGCGTTCACGGGCTGACCAGTTCACCGCTGAGCCCTTTGAGGATCGGCCGCGGCCGCTTGATCGAGTTGGCTTCTTCTTCGTTCTGGCCATCAGACAGCCCCGGGCATCTATCGCCCGGGCTGTTGGTCTATCGGTCGTTCACCGGGTGCGGGCTTGAGTTGATTCCCCGCCGCGAGCCCTCGCCACCTCCACAAGTCTCGCGCACAGGGCAGGCAGGTCGTATCCAGCCGCTTGGGCAGCCATCGGCAGGAGCGACTGTCCGGTAAACCCGGGCATGGTGTTGATCTCCAGCAACCAGGGCGTTCCCCCTTGGTCGAGCAGAAAGTCCACCCGAGCCAGATCGCGCACGGAGCAGATCTCACCCACCCGGCGGGCAATCTCGTTCATGCGTTGCTGCACCGATGCTTCGAGTGGCGGGTTCACCTGATAGGTCGTCGTGTCCGACTCGTACTTGGCCGCCCAGTCATAGGTCTCACGTGGCGTCTTGATCTCGACGGTGGGCAGCGGCTGCCCCTCAAGCAGGCCGACGGTCAGTTCACGCCCGGTGACGAGGGCTTCCACCAACACGCGTTTGCCCATGCCCGTCAGCGTCTCGACGGCCGTCTCGACCTCGTCTATCGTCGAGCACGCATGAAGCCCGACACTGGAGCCTTCCTCGACTGGCTTGACGATTGCCGGCAGAGGCACGTCAGATGGCTTCAGAGGCGTGTCATGATCGACCAGACACCATTGCGGTGTGTCCAGCGCGTTGGCTCGAGCGAGCCGCTTGACCAGATCCTTGTCCATGCACAGGGCGGACGCCTCGGCCCCTGAGCCAACGAATGGCCGGCCATCTGCTTCCATGGCAATCTGCAAGGCTCCGCCCTCGCCCCAGGCGCCATGCAGAACCGGAAAGATGACATCGCCGCGCAGTTTGGCCAGCTGCTGCTCGGTGACCATGTCGATGGTCTCTTCATGTACCCCGAGTCCGGACTGGCGCAGCGCCGCTGCGACTGCTCGGCCCGACTTCAGCGAAATGTCCCGTTCGGCATCGGGGCCGCCCATCAACACCAGCACCGTGCTCATGGCTTGTCTCGCCTCGACCAGACGACCACTTCTCGCTGGAGTTCCACACCGCAGTGATCAGCGACACGTTCTCGTGCGCTATGCATGAGCGACTGGACATCCCTGCTGGACGCGCCCGGCTGCACGACGATGAAGTTGGCGTGTCTGGTGCTGATGCTGGCGCCGCCCACAGACAGCCCCTTCAGCCCGGCCTCGTCGATGAGTTTTCCTGCACTGATGCGGCTGGCGGTCTGGGGGTCCAAGGGATTCTTGAAGGCGCAGCCGGCACTGTGATCGGCCATGGGCTGGGCCGCCTTCTTGGCGGCAAAGAACGTCTTGACTCGATCTCTGACTTCAATCGGATCGTCCTCCTCAAGGGACAGAACCACCGATGTGACAAGGCCACGCGGGAGTGACGTCGATCTGTAGTCATAGTCGAAGTCGTCGACACCGAATGTCCGAGTGGACCCGTCAAGCAGCACCATGTCTACCGACTCAAGGGCCTGCCCCATGTCGCCCCCGGTGCCGCCGGCATTCATGTTCACGGCCCCACCCACCGTTCCCGGTATGCCGGCCATGTGTTCAAAGCCCGAGAGCCCTCGCCGGGCAAGAGCCGTCACCAGCGAGAACAGGTCAACACCTCCGCCGATCCGCGCAGCCGTGACCGAACCAGATCGATTGAACGCTTCTTGCCTGAAGCACGCTTGATCCAGCCGCAGCACAACGCCGTCTACACCCTCGTCGTCAACGAGCAGATTGGCGCCGCCGCCGAGGATCCGAACGGGCATGCGCTCTTGTCGGCAACGACGAACGACCTCAGCGGCCGCTTCCATCGTTCTGGGCGACACGAGCATGTCGGCGCGACCGCCGATTCCATACCACGTCATCGGGCCTATGGGTGCGTCGGGGATGCACTCGACGTCGAGCCCGGAGAGCAGATTGGACCGGGAGGCCTTCACGTGTTCACGTGGGCGCCGGCCCGATTCATGTAGTCGCGACCGATGGTCCAGACTGGGCCGGCACCCATGATCACCAGCAGATCCCCGTCGCGCAACTCCGTCTCCAGTAGATCGACGATGTCATCAAAGTCGGGGACATGGCGGGCATGCACACCACGCCCGCCGAGGCGATCGACCAGATCAGCCGCGCTGACGCGTTTCTGCTCGGCCTCCGAGTCGCGCACGAAGTAGATGTCGGGAATGATCACTTCGTCAGCATCGCCGAATGAGAGCGCGAACTGTTCAAGCAGGAAGCGGGTGCGAGAGTGTTGGTGCGGTTGGAACACGCAAACCAGTCTTGTTGGATCCTCGCTGATCCGTAGTGCCCGCAGTGTGCGTTCGATTTCGGTGGGATGATGTCCGTAGTCGTCGTACACGAGCACTTGTCCGCCGTCGATGGGCCGCTCGCCCAGGCGCTGCATGCGGCGGTCAAGGCCCTGAAATCGCTCGGCGGCCTCAGCTGCATCGGTCCACTCTGCCCCCAGTTGGTGGGCCAGAATCACCGCGGCGGCTGCATTCAGGGCCATGTGGGCACCGGGAATGTGTGTTGTCCACTGAACGACCCACATGCCATCTCGCAATATGCCCACGCGATTGGCGTGCTGGTCAAAGATGATCTGGTAGTCGGCTTCGGGGTGAAAGCCGTAGGTAGACACATGGCAGGGCAGGCCGGGTGTGATCTGTCCTCGGTGGGCGCCATCATGAGCGATCAACAGAGCCCCGCCGTCTTCCGCTGCAGGAATGGAGCGGGCAAACACGGCGAACGCCTCGATGATCGCTTCGAGTGAGCCGTAGATGTCGAGGTGATCCTCTTCGACGTTTGTAATCAGCCCAACGACGGGGCGGTGATGGTGGAACGACCGATTGAATTCGCAGGCTTCGGCGATGAGGATGCCACCTTCGCCCGCGTGTGGCCCCGAGGGCACCGATGCAGCCCCAAGTCGTGATCCGCCGCCCAACTGCGGGCAATGGGCGCCGATGATGAACCCCGGATCCAAGCCAGTGTCCAGCAGGATCCAGGCCAGCATTGCCGCGGTCGTGCTCTTGCCATGGGTGCCGGCGATCGACACGCTCAGGCGGCCCTGCTGTGCCATGCCCAACCCCTCGGCGTAACTGATCACAGGGATGGAGGCCTCTTTCGCCGCGAGGCGGTGGGGGTGATCTGGGCCGATCGCCGCAGAGCACACCAGCAGGTCGATGTCTTTGGGCAGTTCGGTGTCACCGATGGCCACATCTATGCCCTGAGCTTGAAGCGCCCTCGTCACGTCACTCTCGACGGCGTCGCATCCGGAAACGTGGGCCCCGCGGGCGGCGGCCAGCGAGGCGAGCCCCTGCATGCCACAGCCGCCGATGCCGGTAAACCACGCTCGGGTGCCTGGGGCCAGATCCGGATGGGGAGCCTGCATGTGGGCAGGGTACCCTGTACATCCATGAGCACGAAAGACCTCCATGATCAGGTCCATGCCCAGATTCTGGTCATCGACGACGAGGGCGACCACGCTGAGACGATGAGCGAGGCATTGCGCCGGCTCGGGCACGTGTGCACCAGCGTGCACTCGGCCAAGGAGGCCATCGAGGAGATTCGCTACGGCGCCTTCGATGTCATCGTGACCGATCTGTGCATGGAGACGGAAACGTCCGGGTTGGACGTGCTCAAGGCTGCCAGGGAGTTCCAGAGTGGTGCGGAGACCATCATGGTCACCGCCCATGGCGATGTGGCGACGGCCAAGGCAGCCCTGCAAGGTGGGGCGTGGGACTTCATCGAGAAGCCGCTTGATCTGGAGATCTTCCGCAATCTGGTGACGCGAGCCATCGAGACGGTCAGGCTGCGTGACGCCAATCAGCGTCTTCAGGGGCAGGTGGATGCGGCCTTTGGGTTCGAGGGCATCATCGGTGAATCGCCCGCGATCCGGAAGGTAGTCAACACCATTCGGCAGGTGGCGCCCAGCAATATCCCGGTGCTGATCACTGGCGAGTCCGGAACCGGGAAAGAGCTCGTTGCTCGTGCGGTGCACAGCCAGTCCAAGCGAGCCGCCAAACGTTATGTCACGTTCAATTGCGCCGGGCAAAGTGAGTCGCTGCTGGAGGATCAACTCTTTGGCCACTCACGGGGGGCGTTTACCGGGGCCGATCGAGATCGGGAGGGTGTCTTTGAGTATGCCGACAAGGGCACGCTGTTTCTCGACGAGATCGGTGACATGCCACTGTCGATGCAGGCCAAGTTGCTTCGGGTGCTTGAATCGGGTGAGATCGTGCGGCTGGGCACAAACGCGCCGTCGCATGCCGACGTGCGATTCGTGTCGGCAACGAATCGGGATCTCCATACGCTCATCAGCGACGACGCATTTCGTGAGGATCTCTACTTCAGGATCAACGGGGCGCAGATCCAATTGCCGCCGCTGCGGGAGCGGCGTGAGGATATCCCGCTGCTGGTGACCCACGCGGCCGGGAAGTTTGCAGCGGAACTTGATCGGGAAGTGCCCGCCGTTACAGAGCCGGCGATGATGCGGCTGATCACCTACACCTGGCCGGGCAATGTTCGTCAGTTGTTCAACACAGTGCAGCGAATGGTGGTCATGGCCGAAGGGGCAACGCTTGACGCTCGTGATGTGCCTGACGAGATTCGCCTGCACGAAGACGAAGAGCATCTCCATCTGGGTACGTTGGCCGGCATAGGTCTCGATCGGCTCGAGAAAGAAGCCATGCGGCAGACGCTGGCCATGACCGGAGGCAATCGCGAACAAGCGGCTGAGTTGCTGGGGATCGGTGAGCGAACGCTCTATCGCAAGCTCAAGGAGTACGGGCTCAAGTAGCCTGAGGTCTTCCTGACAAGGCGCCCAATCCGCCCTGCGAGGGCGCAGCCAAAGCGTAAAACGTCGGCGAGGCCAAGCCACTGGCTTGGCCTCGCTTCACATCGATGCCTGCTTGGGTACAGGCCTGCTTGCGTACAGCCTTGAAGGTGTTCAGGCTGCTTCGTAGCGATCGCAGCTCCCGATAGGGGACACCTTCAAGTGGATCGATGCGTTGCTGTCGAGATCGCATCCGCCCACCACGTCGTCTTGGGCGGTGTGGTTGACGCGAATCTGTACGAGTTGTTCTTCAGGAATGCCGCCGCCAAAGTGGGAGCAGCTTCCGCATTGTCCGTCGGTGATGTTGAGCATGGCGAGCCTCCTGCGGTTAGTCGGTGGGCGGAGAGATTCCGCTGCACCATTGAACATACGCATCCATCGGCTGCAGGAAAGCACTTTGTTCGGCATGGGCGCAATCGTTGTTGAGAGTCAGGATCAACAGGGCGTGATCACGCTTTGGAGACCATGACGAGGGGTGCAGTCGTTGCTGCGACGCAGTTGCAATTGCAAATGTGTCGGGGGCAAGTGACTGGATCAAACAGACTGAGGTTGGGTGGTCTTCAGATCGACCCGCACCATCGTTCCGCACTCGGGACAACGATCGGGCCAATTGGGCGCGAGCACCTGACCGCAGTGCCTGCAATCGGGCGACTCGAAGGCCAGACGAATCTGCAGTCTGCATCCAGGGCAATTGTGATCGCCCTGTCCTACGTACAACTCGTGCCGACAGCGAGGGCAGGTGAGTTGCATGATGGCATCGTGGGGCAATTCGATCAGCCCGGCACCCTGCCGCGATGCCACGGCCATCAGGATTGAGAATCCGAAGGTCACTACGAGACTGCCGGTCGCAACTCGCAACAGTGTGTCCGTATCCCTCCACAGATTGGTCACTTCAGCGAAGATCAGAGCGCTGGTGAGGCACACGAGCAGAGAGATCAACCCAATGAGCGATGGCTTGGCCCATCGCATCCGCTCCAACTGCACATCGATGAACGTGTTGGTGAGGCCCAAGATCGTCGGCAGTCCCATTGCGATGAGGATCAACAACGTCTGCACTTGTGGAGCTGAGCCCCCACCCATCGTGGAGAGCAACATCGCCCAGGCAATGCCCCCGGCAATTGTCATGGCCGAGCAGATGTGACGGATCACCGCGGGCATGCGTGTTCGGCCCTGCAGCAGGGCCAAAATCAGCAGTGCGGCGGCCCACGGGAGATAGATGGCGGCCCCAGTCTGCCCCGGCATGTCGGCCCAGATGAACACGATCAGGCTTGCAACCCAAGCACCACCGCCGATCAGCAATATGAACCCGGATCGCACCCATTGAGTTGAACGAATCAACCTGGCGCCAGTGCCCAGGACAGGCAAGGCTGGCAGCAGCACTCCAATGGGGGCCAGCAGGTGCGACTCGTCCATCGCCCCACGCCAATTGAGCGTCTCGCTCCAGATACCCAGTACACCCAGGGCGACGACCAGATAGAAGATGCCCAGAGACAAGAGGGCAGCGGGCCGCAATCGACGCTTCATGGTGGCCCGAATGCAGACAAACCCAGCGCCGGCTCCCACCCCGCCCACGGCGCCAGTGCCCAACCATGGGCCAGCCAGCCCCATGGGGGAAAACACCCCAATGATGGCGCAGCCTGCAGAGAGCACGATCACGACGACAGTCAGTCTTTGGGCAGTCGATTGCACAAGCTCGAACGACATGGCCCAGAGCATAACTAACCGCTAGTCTTGCCCACTCAAGGAGACTCCGATGCTGCTCATTGCCTGCGCTCTCACTATTGCGCCGATCGCCTCTGGTATCGAGGGGTACTACCGACAGGGTGCAATCCACGATGACACCATCGTCTTCGTCGCCGAAGGAGATCTCTGGTCTGCCGCTGTTGATGCGCCCGCTGCTCGCCGTCTCACTTCCCATGAGGGGCTTGAGCAGTTTCCCCGCATTTCGCCTGACGGTTCAATGGTGGCCTTTGTCGGCCAGTACGAAGGGCCATCCGAGGTGTACACCATGCCCATCGAGGGGGGCGTGCCCCAGCGACGTACATGGGGCGCATCGCGTCCGCGAGTGGTGAGTTTCACGCCCGATGGTGACTTGCTCTATCGCACGTCGTCGTTCAGCACGCTTCCGGCGGCCCAACTTGTGCAGCTCGATCTGGAGTCGGGTGAGTCATCCCTGTTGCCCTTGGCGCAGGCTGCCGAGGGCGTGATGGATGAAGCGGGCACGTTGTATTTCACACGTCTGCCTAAGCAGAGTTCCGCGACCAAACGCTATGCAGGGGGAACCGCTCGCAGCCTGTGGCGGTTTGGCCCTGGCGATGACGAAGCAATACACCTCACCGGCGATGACGACACCGAGCAGTGGGCGCCCATGTTGGTGGGTGAGCGGCTCTGGTATGTGGCGGATGCCGGTGGGGTTCGGAATCTCTGGTCGATGCGACCTGACGGCACGGATCGTCGGCAGGAGACACTGTTTGGCGACTGGGGCGTGCGCTCACCCGACGCCCATGGCGACCGAATCATCTTTCAGCAGGGCGCCGACCTGTGGCTGCATGATGCTGGTTCGGACTCCACCCGCCGATTGCCCGTGACCCTTTCCAGTGATCTGGAGGGGTTGCGGCCTCGTTGGATCAGGGACCCCATGGACTGGGTGACAGCCGCATCACCGTCTCCCGATGGTGATCAGGTGGTGGTGACTGCTCGTGGCGGAATCGTTGTGTTGCCCATGGGTGTTCGAGGGCAGGACCGGCGGTTATCGGTCGCCATGGACGATGCCGTACGTTATCGAGATGCTCAGTTCATGCCAGACGGGTCAATTTTGGCGCTGTCTGACGCCGGCTCAGATGTGCACCACGTGTTGCTTGAGGCGGCGTCGGGCGCTCAGCCAACCACCATCACATCAGGGACGCCCGGCCACCGACTCGCTACTGCTGTCAGCCCCGACGGCAATGCCATTGCTTGGAGCGACAAGGATCACCAGGTTTGGGTGCATGACCGAGAGGCCGACAAGACGACGCTTGTCCACACCTCGCCCGTCGGTGACCCCAAGGGGCTGACCTTCTCGCCATGCTCCACGAGGCTCGCATTCAGCAGCATGGCCGACAACTCTTTTGAGGTGATCAGCATCTTCGATCTGGAGACTGGCGAGCGAATGCAGGCCACCAGTGACCGGGTCAACTCGCGATGGCCCGCGTTCGATGAAGATGGTCAGTGGCTGTTCTTCGTCTCGGAGCGGAATTTTCACAACGATACGCGTTCGCCGTGGGGGGCTTACCAGCCCGACCCCGATCTGGTTGATCGCGAAGTCGTCTGCGCTGTGTCACTGACGGGCCCTTCTCGATCGCCACTGCATGTGCCCGACGAGGTTGAACGCGAGGAGGAAGATGCCACTTCCGAGGCGCCCAACAAGACCGAGCAGGATCCAGAAGATGACGCCGAGACAGCGTCTGAACAGGATCGTGAGCCTGCATCGGGACTGGGTGAAGAGGGCGGTGAAGAGGGGGGTGAAGAGGGGGGAGGCGCCCAAGATGCTCAGGAGACCGCTCAGGTTCGCGTTGAGTGGGATCTCACCGAGTTGCCCTCGCGTACGCATGTGCTTGACCTGCCTGCAGGCGGGTGGGGGCAGTTGGCATGCGGCGCAGACCATCTCTATCTGCGAAAGGGAGACACGCTGCACAGTCTGCCGCTCAAGCCTGACCATGATCCCGAGACGAAGGAGGTCGCTTCAAAGGTGCGTCGATTCGCGCTCACGCATGATCGCAGTCGCATCATGGTGCAGACCGATGGAGGCATTGCGATCGCTGATGCCAAGGGTGGCCCTGTCGAGTTCAAGGACAACACGGCCGATACTCGTGGGTGGACGATTCCCCTCGATCCGCGACAGGAGTACGGTCAGATGTTCCGTGAGGCGTGGCGGCTGCATCGAGATTGGTTCTGGGATCCTGCCATGCACGGCCTCGACTGGGATCGGACGTTTCAGAAGTATGAGCCGCTGGCAGCACGTGTGACCGATCGGCGTGAACTTGACGATGTGCTGGCGCAAATGATGGGCGAGTTGTCGGTGCTGCATACGGGCGTGGGTGGGGGCGAGGTGCAACGAGCGGACTCGGATACTCAGCAGGGCGCACAGGGCATGCTTGGCGCGAGGCTGGTGCCTCACGAGATGGGTTTGCAGATCGAGTGGATCCCCGCGACGGATCCGGACTTCCCCGACGAGCGTTCACCAATGGCCCGCGTTGGCGTGGATCTGCAGGAGGGCGACGTATTGACCCACCTGAACGGCAACTCGCTGCAGGGGCGAGCCGATGCCGGCGACTTGTTGCGTGGGCTGGCGGGTCGCCCAGTTCGACTGCGGCGCGGGCCGCGTGAAGGTGAAGACGGGCCGGTCGATGTCATGGTTCGGGCTACGTCAACCCGAGGTGACCGTGAACTGCGGTATGACGCCTGGGAGTACGAGCGACGTCGCCGTGTGGAAGAGGCAGGGGAGGGGCGTCTGGGGTATGTGCATGTGCGGGCGATGGGCAAGGAGAACTACGCCGATGAGTTTGCCCGGCACTTCTATCCGGTGCATGATCGAGATGGGATCATCATTGACATGCGCAGCAACCGCGGCGGGAACATCGACTCGTGGCTGCTGGCGAAGTTGATGCGCCGTCCGTGGATGTACTGGCAGGGCAGATCAGGTTCCCCGACGTGGAACATGCAGTATGCGCCCAGAGGCCACATGGTCGTGCTCTGCAATGAGCACACGGCTTCCGACGGCGAGGCCTTCTGCGACGGCTTTCGGCGGCTGGGATTAGGCGAGGTCATCGGCACGCGAACGTGGGGCGGCGAGATCTGGCTCACCAGCGGCAACCGTCTCGTTGATCGTGGCATCGTGTCGGCAGCGGAGTTTGGTGTCTATGGTCCGGAGGGCGAGTGGCTCATCGAAGGGCGCGGATTCGAACCTGATCACGTCGTGGACAATCTGCCCCACGAGACGTTCAATGGTCGTGACCGTCAATTGGAGGCGGCCATTGCCCACTTGGAGGCGCTGATCGAGGCTGATCCTCGAGAGACGCCCAAGCCCCCGGCTCGGCCTGATCTGGCACCGGAGGATCTTCGTCCTTAGGGCTCATCTGTTTGGGTTCAGGTGATCCTTGTTCAGGTGGTCTCGGAGCAGATCAGCGCCGAAATTGCCCCGCAAGTCGTGCCAGACGGTGTGCACATGACCCGGGTCGTCGCCCACGCTGTCGAATTCGATGACCCAGTCGGGCCCGTGCATCCGCCAGTAGCGTGGCTCGTTGATCGATGTGCCGCCGATCCAGCCCAACGTGACCGAGTCTGGACCTTCGGCGAGTAATCGGGCTCGGGCCGAGTTGCCCAGTCGCGGCTCCAACAGTTGGGCGTACGCGTTGATCAAACGCAGCAACATTGCTCGCTGGGGCGATGTCAACTCTGATGCGCAGAGCCCCTCCTTTGACGTGAGTCGATCTTCGTGGCCCGGCCGCAACAGGACATCATGCGGCTTGTCATCGGACAGCACGGCTTTGGCAGCTTGCTCGGCGTTCAGTGTGTTGCGAAGCGCCAGTGCGATCGTTTCGATGTGATCGAGGGGCGCCGTTCCTTCGTGAGGGCCTTCATCGATCCGCAGTGGTGCGGCGCCCAGAAACAGCGGCGTCGTACGTGTGCCATCTGCAGTTTCGGTCACGTTCAATGACAGATGGTGGCCCTCAACACGAAAGCCCCATGGGCCTTCACCGGGCTCCCCCCAGAGTGCCCATGTGTACTGCTCTGGGTCGCGTGATGGGTCTGGTCGCCCCGCGGCAATCGCTCGATCACGCAGTTCACCTTCAAGCAGCATGATGCCGCCGACGGTCTCAAAGCCCTGATGAGACAGCACCGACTGCAGCAACTCCATCGCCCCATCGCGTTGAGGGCCGGTCATTTCAGACAAACGCAGGCCGAATCGTTCACCGGGGAGGTAATTCCAGGCGAGGCGAGCTTCGTGGTGCATTGGAGCTTGGGCTTGAGGCGAGTCTTCCAGCGTCTTGGCCCACTCCATCGCAGCCTGCACATGGGGGCCGTGAACAAGCAGTGATGTGGACAGGATCGCCCAGAGCATGCCTGCAGCCTACTGCATGCGCCGCAGCAGGACGCTCTTGCAGGTCAGCGACCCCTCCGCCTTGGCCAATTCGCTGGAATCGACCAACGCCAAGGTCAGTCCGTGGCGTTCCAGCCTGCTGGCGGTTTGGGGGTACTGGGAGGAGAAGATCAATGTGTCGTTGACTTGGACGGCGTTTCCGGCGAATGGTTCGTCTTCGTGCACCTCGATGATGTCCAAGCCGTGAAACAGCGACACGTCGATCCAGTTTGGGTTGGCGATCAGCCGGCCGTTGCCAAGATGGGCACAAGCCGTTTTCAGGTGAAGGGCACCCGGCACCGGAACCGCTTTGACGTCATAGCCGTGGGGCTCCAAGTGTCCGACCAACTGCCTGATGCCCTCGTCATTGGTTCGAGTGGATCGACCCACATAGATTGTGCGGCCCACCTGAATCACGTCGCCCCCTTCGAGGGTGGCTTTGCCGTCGATCTGGACGGTCGATCGGTGTTTTTCGATGCCATGACGCATGGACTCGACTTCCCCGCGACGCGAGGCGGCGCCGGGGCGGGTCAGAACGGCGACTTCATCCACCACGACTACGGTGTCTTCCACGAACACCGCGTCGGGGTGATCATGCAACGGCGGGAGTTCCTGCACCTGAACGCCCAGCGACTCGAGTGTGCGGGCGTATTGATCGTGCTGAGCCTGAGCCGTGTCAGGGCAGATGACGGTGCGATCCATGTGTGTGAGTTCACAGTTCTGGATCGACCGACTCACGGGGCGAATAATGGCGATGTCCATCGCAGGTGCATGGTAGGTGAGCGAGGCAGGAATCGCCCGGCTCAAGGGCACAGGGCTCTGCAGGCGGCCTCTGAATCGGTCAGAATCGTCGCATGCACATGCTACTGACCACCTTGCTCCTCCTGACGCCCCTGCATGACGACGGGCGATCGGTCATCACAGATCGCGATGCTGCCGCCCTGCAACTTCCGGAAGAGGACGACACCTTCGTCTTTGCCGTGTTTGGTGATCGAACAGGTGGTCCGGCGGAGGGCATTGAAGTGCTCCGGCAGGCTGTGGCCGACACCAACCTGCTCGAGCCAGATTTGGTCATGACAGTGGGCGATCTGATCCAGGGCTACAACACGCGGCCAGCGTGGATGCTGCAGATGACCGAGTTCAAGACGACCATGGGCGATCTATCCATGCCCTGGTTTCCCGTTGCGGGTAATCACGACATCTACTGGCGTGGGCCGGGGCGGCCCGACCAGGAACATGAGTCCGACTACGAGGCGTACTTTGGGCCGCTCTGGTACGCCTTCGATCACAAGGGATGCCGATTCATCGTGCTCTACACCGATGAGGGAAATCCCGAGACAACTCGTCGGAGCTTTGGCGACCCTGACGCACAACGTATGAGCGATGCCCAGTTCTCGTGGCTCGATGAGGCGTTGGCCACGGCCGCTGACAAGCGGCATGTGTTTGTGTTCATGCATCATCCGCGCTGGCGAGGTGGTGGGTACGGCGACGACTGGACAAAGGTGCACGAGCGTCTGGTGGCGGCGGGGAATGTCACGGCGGTGTTCGCCGGGCACGTGCACCGCCTGCAACACGACGGTGAGATTGACGGCATCGAGTACATGTCTCTGGCCACGGTCGGCGGGCATCTGCCTCGGCACATGCCCGAGGGTGGGTGGCTCGATCACGTGATGCTCGTGACCGTTCGTGATGACCATGCGACGCTTGCGACGATTCCGGTGGGGGGCGTCATGGATCCCCGCAGTTTTTCGCCGGAGCATCTGGCGCGCGTCGAGACGATCAGTTCGATGCCCATTGAAATCGGGCCGGCGCTGGTCTTGCGTGACGGCAAGGCAGTCGATGGCACTTTGAACCTGACCCTGAAGAACCCCACAGACGTGCCGCTCGACTTCGATCTGCAGCCTCTTGCCGACGATCGACGCTGGTGGTTCCGCCCCGACCACATGCACCTACGTGTTGCCGCCGATACGACTCTGACAGTGCCTCTGCAAGTGCATCACACGGGATCACTTGACGCAGCTTGGTCAAGCCCGGAACTTGCGGCAACAGCTGCCTTTGCGGAGGGTGGGCGGCGCACTCGGATCGATCTGAAGACGGTTGATCTTCCCTTGGAAGTCCAGATTGAGAAGTGGCCGGCGAGTCGAGCCGCGCTCGATGTGCCTGCCAGCGGTGGCCTCGCTGTGCCATCCGAGGCGATTGACCTGCCGCAGGGGCCCTTCACCCTCGAAGCCTGGATCAAACCACGTCGGCTCGGTGGTCGAAGGGCCATGGTGGCCAAGACTGAGCAGTCGGAGTACGGCATCTTCTGTTCAGACGGCCGGCCCAACTTCATGGTGCATCTCGATGGGCGATATGTAGAGGCCAAGTCAGATGTGAAGTTGGCCAACGATCAGTGGCAACATGTCGCGGGCGTGTTCGATGGAGCTCAACTTCGCCTCTATGTGGATGGCAAACTGGTGCAGTCCGTCGCGGGGTCTGGGGAGCGTACGACAAACGATCTACCGTTCATTGTCGGTGCCGATGTGGACAGTTCAGGTGCGCCCGTGTCCGCCATCGATGGTCAGATCGACGCAGTGCGACTGTCCTCCATTGCACGATGGGAGGGGCAGCGCTTTCAGCCTCGAAAGCGACACAGGCCCGACGAGCACACTCTGTTACTGATGGGTATGGACGGTCAGGTCGGGCCGTGGGTTCCTGATGCATCCGAGCATCGGGCACACGGTCAGCTCAGGGGTGCGGCCCGGGTCTCAAGCGATGACGCGACGATCGGGCGCTGAATTCAGTCGAGGATCGTTGCGAATCCGGTGTCGGCACTCACGCTGATTGATGCGGTGGCTGCGCCGACGGAGGCTCGCATGGTCGGCACATGCGCCTCGAGCCCGCCCAGCGGCGTGAACACCATCAAGAGCCCGCCGGGGGTGACCTGGGCACTGTCGAGCATTGATGCTCGGCCCTCGCCTAGACGAGTTTCCAGCACTCGGCCTCTGTGCGACTCGTCGAGCGCATCCAACAGTGGTCGGTCGGGTTGACTCGCATCCACGATCCGCCAACCGCCACCGTCGGCATCGATGGACAGGGCAATGCGGTGATCTGGCCGGGCGAGAGCCAGCACTTGAGCATGCTCAAGATCGCTGGCGAGCAACCGGGCCGTGGTTGAGGCCCGACCGGCGTCTCCGGGGCCAGCGGTCAGGATCAGGATCGCTCCAGCGATCACCAGGATCACCACTGAGACCATGACCTCAACAAGGGTGAATCCGCTGCGCATCATTGGGCGGCTCCATCCACCGAGGCCATCGCGGCCTGTTCCCATGCTGCTGTGTCGCCGCCAAAGCGGTTCATCTGTGCATCAACGAGCACGGGCCGCATCAGCCACAGGTCGCCTGATGGTGGGGCGACGGGGCGCCCCTGTCGCAGATTCGACGGGTGGACAAGTGCGATGAGCCGATCCAGTACTTCGCTCATGGCCGGACCTTCCAGCCCGCCATTGCGACGATCGAGCAGATCCAGTCGATCGACGGTGCGTGCCAGCGCGGCCAGCCCGGCGCCTGTTGCCAGGGCGTGGTCGTACCAGAGCCGGGTGTCGGTGCACTCGATTTCATGCGCTGCTACCCGGCCCACAATGGTTGCATTGCGCATCTCTAGTTCGGTGTTCGGTGCATCGATCCGGGCCGAGACCACCGTTCCTGACAAGAGTCGCCATTGGGCCTCATCTGTGGGGTCAGCGACCAGCCTCAGGTTCGTCGGATCCGCCTGCCGTGGTTTGTTGCGCCGTCTACGAGCCGGTTGGACAGAACCGATGGTTGCATGCTGGGCCACACAGTCGCCGCCGATGATGACCGTCGCTTCTGCCCCCGGGGCCACCGACATGGCTGATCCATGTTCCAGAATGAGATCGCCAGCAATGCGCAATGTGGATCCTGCCGGAATCACCATGTGCGATTGCTCGCGGATGATCAGGTCTCCGGCAATGTGCAGGGCATCTGAAGGCAACTCCCACGCGATCCGACTGTTGATCACGAGCCCATCTTCGTGGTTCATCAGGCCCTCAAGCGTCGGAAGATCACTGCGTTGTAGTCCGAATTCGCCCGCCGCATCCGGCATGGGGCGTTGGCGACGGCTGCGGGCCAGCCCGCCCCGACCGGAGCCCGTCACGACTCCCGCTGGTGCGCCTGCGGGCAGGATGAGGTCGGCTCCTGCAGTGCCTTGTCGGGCCGAGGCGCCACGAAGTTCCACGCTGCCAGGGTCATCATTTGCGATGCCGATCATGCGTCGCGTGCTGCCTCGCCGCCACGATCGGATGCGAGACTGCCCAGCCAGTCGCAACGATTCCTGTGCGTGCATCGCCATGCCGTCGAGATCGCCGGGGGTGCCGCCGTCGAAGGGGTGCACCGTGGCGTTAGCCGTCATCGTCTGGGCCAGGCCGTCTACCGTGGCCGTCGCCTCGATCACCACGTGCGTGGTCGCACCGGAGGGAGGTGTTGCAACATCTGCACTGCCGTCCCACAGTCGCACATCGACGCTGCCGCCGGCGATCGGGTGCGAGCGCATGATCCAACCGTTGTCATGTTGCTCGCGCCAGGGTGCGTCGGTCTCCAGCACGGCCACTGCCAGTTCCAGACCGGCATGGGCCGTGGCACGGGCTTCGGCTGCTCGAACGGCATTGCGGCCTACCAAGGGGCTGGTGTCACCCACGGCGAGCCAACCCATGACCAGGGTTGTAGCTGCAGCCATCGCCACCAGCACCAGCAGCAGTGCCACACCACGGGGATGTTGTGCAGGTCGTCGCCTCATGGTGCAGCTTCTCCACCCGGAGCGCGGTGCAGCCGGATCGACTCACCGATGCGATGCGCTCGTGTGTCCGCACCGAGCTTCAAGTCAAGATCCACTTCGATGCGGCGGCGTTCCATCGCATCTCGTCTTCGATTGAGGGCAGAGCCATTGAACGTGTCGCGGAAACTGAAGCCTCCCAGATCGCCGGCCAGTTCCAGACGACCCACTCTGGTGTCGGCCCTGCTCCCAAGTGTGTCGAGTTGTTGCCACCAATCGACGGACTCGGGCGTGTCCCAGACAGGCAGTGTGTCAGGGGTGTCAGTGTCGATCCACCTGATGGTCGCGGTGCCCGTGTGTTCGTCATGGTGGAGCCAGCGAACTTCGGCCGCACCGACGGCGTCGTCGCCATTGTCATCGCAGAGCCAGATCACTGCCTGATTGGGCTCGAGATCGACCAGGCAGCGACAACGCCCCACGTAAGACGAGAGTCGTGACTGGACCAGCGCCGCTCGAACGATGCCCGTGCGAACCTCATGCTGCATGGCGACATCGCTGGAGAGCACGTGCATCATGCCGGAGATGCCTGCGCCCACGATGCTGGTCATGCCCACGGCCAGCAGCGTCTCGATCAAGGTCATGCCGCGGCTCATGGTGTCACCTGAGCCAGATGTTGGGGCAGAGGCACGAATCGAGAGATAGTCGTGAGGGTGCGACCGTCGCTACTGGCTGCCTGAACGTCTACCCGTACACCATCGATCCGCACTGACAGGGGGGCGGACAGTTGTTGGAACCCGGCGACGGCGCTTACCGACAGATTGAAGTCTTGATAGTCCTCCCCAAGAAGGGGTAGCATGGCGTCGCGCCCTCCGCGTATGGACCCTGCTTGCTCCTGGTGCCCGTGCCAGCCGCCTTGGGTTGGAGGGTGCGTGAATGAGGCGTACCAGGCCTCGCTCGTGAGGGCTTCGTCATCGACATGGGCGACGCGGGCCATCAGCAGTTCAGCCGCCAGCGCTGACATCGCCAGCCGGCGGCCTTCGTCGCTGAGGCGGCGTCCGGTATCCATGGCCCCCAGCACGGCTGTCACCACAACCACCAGCAACGCCACCGCGATGAGGCTCTCCAGCAGCGAGATGCCACGGCGATGACGCGCAGATACGTACTGGTGGGGTGTGGTGGGCACGCCTCAATCATCGGATTGGCTGCCCTTCACCTCGACAAGCCCCCAGTGACGGGAGGGACCTGCGTGAATGTCTCGGCGGCCAATGCCGCACAGGCCGCACAGACCCACCTCAAGATGCCACGGTTGGGACCGGTAACAACTTCGAGGTGCCAGCCCCGCTGCGGATACCATGGGGCCATGCCTTGGCGGCTGCATCGATATCTGCTGCTGGAATTGCTGCGGATCATCGGCCTGACCGCAGCAGTGCTTGTCGTGGTCACGGCCTTCGGCGCGGTCATCAAGCCGCTGGCGACCGGTGTGCCTCTGAGCCCCACTCAGGCCCTGACCTACGTCTCGCTCAGCACTGTTCCGATGCTGCAGTACGCGCTTCCATTTGCAGGGGGGTTCGGGGCGACTCTGGTGCTCCACCGATTGGCTGCGGACAACGAGGTCGTCGCCATGGCGGCCGCGGGCTTGCCCTATCGCGTCATTCTCGTGCCGGTTGCTGCCTTGTCGCTGGTGCTGGCGATCGTGCTGACGATTCTGGCCAACACCGCGATTCCTCGGGTCTACGCCACCATGGGGCGGCTGTTGGCCGGCGACATGGTTTCCATCATGGAGCACTCTGTTGCCAATGGGCAGCCCATGAGTGTGGGTGATCTCCAGATCTGGGCAGCGGGCATCCGATCCGGTGAACAGGATGCAACCGGCACGAAGAGGCTGCAGTTGGATAAGGTCGCCGCTGCTCGTGTCGGGTCCGACGGGTCGATTCTCGGAGACGTTTCGGCACGAGCGGCTGTGCTCGAGATCGACGAGTCTGATGGGCTTGTTGAAGTCCGGCTGGTGATGGAAGACGCAGTTTCATGGGATGCCCGTGGCGGCGGTCTGCGTGGCTTCCCGCGAATTGAGCCGACGCGACCGATTCTGGTGCCCATGCCCGAGCGGGTCGAGCCCATGGCGATGACACGCTCCGAGTTGCTCGAGGTTGCGGCGCATTGCGATCGATACCCACCCATCGCTCAGAGACTGACCCATTTGCGCGATGCGATCGCTCGGCACGAGGGCTTGTCTCGAATTCGAGAAGATCTGCAATCGAGCGGTGTGCTCAAACTTCAGAGCATGGATCAAACCGGTCGAGTCTGGCTGATCGAGGCGGCGGATCTCGTTGGTGATGCATTGCGCGGTGGCGATCAGGGCGTGCGTATTCGACAGTTGACACATGGGCGAGAGCAGATGGTGTTTCATCCGGGCAAAGCGCAGCTACATCTGCCCGATGCCGACCAACTCAGCGCTGATGGGGGATCAGGGTTGGTGCTCATCATGGAAGATGTTCGGATCGAAACTTCATCTGAAGATGGCAAAGCATTGATTCCCCCCAATCATCGTGCTTCGGTAGATGTCGCCAATCTTCGAACCAGCGATGACTTGTCACCGGATGGGCTCAAGATTGATGACCCAATGGCACGTGGCCGTGAACTCGCCTCGGTGGACAGATCGATTGCCAAGCTCGTTCATCAGATCGATGCGTTGGAAGCGAATCTGCAGGGGCAGGTGGTCAGTCGGCTCTGGCGTCGCTGGGCAGTTGGAATCACCGCGGGCCTCCTCCCGCTCTTGGGCGCTGTGCTCGCGCTCTTGATGCGGCATGCGCAGCCACTTGCGGTGTACATGGTGGGTTTCCTGCCGGGATTGGCTGATTTGGTGCTGATCAGTGCCGGGGCTGGGAGCATGCGGCAGGGCAGTTATGCCGGTGGCCTGCTCCTGATGTGGAGCGGGTCCTTGTTGGTCGTGCTGGCGACATTCATCGTCTGGTGGCGATTGAGGAGGAACTGAGCGATGTGGTTGATTCATCGCGTGCTCTTCATACGCCTGCTGGTCAATTTCGCCCTGCTGTTCAGTTGCCTGTATCTGTTCGCGACCACTATCGATCTGGTCTTGAATCTGGACGAGTTCACCACGATCGCACGTCGGCAACTGGGTGAGGACAGCTCATGGCTGGCCCGGTTGTGGCGCACCATTGTGGTGGCTGCTGATTACGAGTTGCCGCAGGTATTCCAGTTCTACGGCTTCCTGCACGGCCTCGTTGCGATCGCGGCCGTCGGATTCACCTGTGTACAGATGGCGAGGTCTCGCGAGTTCGTCGCCATCGCAGCTGCGGGCGTGAGCCTGAGGCGTCTGTTGTGGCCCGTCGTCGCGCTGGCGGGCGTGCTCGGTGGTGTGCAGGTTCTGAATCAGGAAGTGTTCATGCCCAAGGTGAGCGGTTTGTTGCTGCGGGCCCATGGGCAAGCAGGCGACCGGGCGATTGCTGCGTTCCGCGTGCCCTTTACCGACGATGGAACAGGCACGCTGCTTCAGGCGGCGGCGTTCGACCCAGGTTCAGACACGCTCCAGCAGCCGGCATTCCTGCATCGCGATGAGGCGGGACGCACCTTGAAGCGTGTCTGGGCCAGTCAGGCGCAGTGGGATGAGATCCGTGAGGGGTGGGTGCTGACGGACGGTTTGAGCGTGTCCACTGACCCTGCGGCAGACGCGCTGGGCATTCGTGATGAGGCGACATTCGAACCATCAACGCTGGGGCCTCGACGGCTCATCATTCAGCGGCGTAGCGATTACGCGGGGATGATGTCGACGCCTACGCTGCTGGGTTTGGTGGCAGACGCCACGACAGAAGATGACAGCAGCCTGAGGCGGGCACTGGGGTCTCGCATCGCATTGCCGTTGGTCAACCTGCTGTGTGTGTTGATTGCGGCCCCGTTCTTCATCGATCGGCTGCCGGGCGAGATGCTCCTTCGCACCATGCTGTGTTGTGGGCTCGTCTTGCCGCTGTACATGCTTGGTGTGGGCCTGCAGATGGTGCCCCTGCCGCCCTTGGGGCCGCTTGCCGGGGTGCTGGCTCCGCTGGTGCTACTGACGCCCATCGCCTGCTGGAGGGTGGGCAGCCTGCCCACCTGAGAAGGCCCCCGACGGACTGATCTGGACGCAAGGCGCAGATGCTGCGCTCTGGCGCGGCAGGCGCCAATCAATGGTGCAGTGGGGAGGGCCAATCAGCCGAAGGTCAGGAACCGGTGGGCAGGACGCTCACCGACGGCGAGGACAGCGTGCACATGGATGTTGCAACCACCAGATTCGGCATGGTTCAGGTCGAGAATGACCGCGTACTGGAGTTCTCCGGTGGCCTGCTGGGATTCTCTAGTTTCACCCGTTTCGTTCTGCTGCAGCCGGACCCTGAAGGCAGGTTCTTGTGGCTGCAATCAGTGGACTCGCCGGATCTCGCATTTGTGGTGACGGACCCTTCCCACTGGTGCGACGATTTTGAGGCCGTCATCCGCCGCGAACACTTGGCTCAGTTGAGTCTCGACAGCGTTGATGAAGCCCGCATTCTGGTGATCGTGAACAAGTACGACGATGCCCTGACGGCCAATCTTCAGGGCCCGCTCATCGTGAACATCAAGAACCGACGCGGCATGCAGGTCGTGCTGGCGGACCGCCGCTGGACGACGCGTCGGCAGATCGCCAAGCTGGTTGCCCAGCAGCAGCGCATCTCAGCCTGAGCACTCGGGAGGCGACATGCTTGTACTGTCACGGCGGCGCGATGAGCGGATCATGATCGGTGACGACATCGAGATCGTGATCGTGGACATCCGCGGGGAGAAGGTTCGGGTGGGCATCAATGCCCCCGCCTCTGTCAGCGTGCACCGGGGTGAACTTCAGGCCAAGGGGGCGAGCCAGATCGAGCCCAAGCCTGAACAGGCTCAGGGGGCCAGCCCGCGGCGGGCCCGGGCCAGTTAGCGGGCCAATTGAACCCTCAGCCAAGGGCCAGACCCGCGGCGTCAGCCTAGAATGGCGACATGCCGCTCTACGAATATCAGTGCGTTGAGGACGGGGAGACCATCACGCTGCTACGCACCATGGCGGATGCCGACGCGCCGGTTGAAGATCCGGCCGGAGCGGGCCGCCGATTTGAGCGGGTCCAGAGCGTGTTTCAGGTTGATGCCGATGCTGGGGCACGTTCTGGGGGGCCACCGGCAGGGGGCTGCGGGCACGGGTGTGCCTGTCATCCTGGCTAGAGCTTGGTCATCCTGGCTAGAGCTTGGTCATCCTGGCTAGGGCTTGGTCGACCGGGCATTCGGGCCCAGGGCTGGCCATCCAGGCCCAGGGCTGGGCTCACACAGCGGCGAGTGCTCGCTCAACATCGCGGCACAGATCATCGGGCGACTCTATGCCCACCGACAATCTCACGAGGGCATCGCCAATGCCCAGCGCCGCTCGGTGTTCTGGCGGAACCGATGCGTGCGTCATGATCGCCGGGTGCTCGATGAGCGATTCCACACCGCCAAGCGACTCTGCCAGCGCAAACACCTGCACAGCCTCGAGGAACCTGCGGGATCCAGCCAGATCGGTTTCCAACGTGGCGGTGATCATGCCGCCGCCAGCGGGCGTGCCTCCGAGGCACATCTGTCGCCGGGCCACATCGGCTTGCGGATGTGAGGGCAGGCCCGGGTAGATCACTTGTGCGACCTTGTCCGATGCCTCCAGTAGTTGTGCAATTCGAAGAGCGCTGTCGCAGTGCCGCTGCATGCGAAGCGCCATGGTCTTGGCACCTCGCAGGGCGAGATAACTGTCGAAGGGGCCCAGCACCGATCCGACTGCATTCTGGTGGAATCGAATCCGCTCGGCAATGGCCTGATCGGAGGTGACCAGCATCCCGCACACGACGTCACTGTGGCCACCGATGTACTTGGTGCCCGAGTGCATGACCACGTCAAATCCCATGGTGAGTGGTCGCTGCAGCATGGGGGTGGCGAATGTGTTGTCACATGCCAGCAAAATGCCTCGCCCTCGCAGGCGATCTGCAATGGCCTGCAGATCGCTGATTTTGAGCATGGGGTTGGTCGGTGTTTCAACCCACAGCAATCGAGTGCGATCGGTGACTGCGGCTTCGATCGCATCGAGGTCTGTCATATCGACGAATGTGAAGTCGATCCCACGAGATGGATTGATGACCTGACGGAACAGGCGGTGGGTGCCGCCGTACAGGTCGTCCATGGCGATGACATGGTCGCCACTTTTGAGCGTATCGAGCAAGGTGGCTGTCGCAGCGAGCCCGCTGGAGAAGGCGAATCCGCCGAAGGAGACATCTTGCGACTGATCCAACGCCGAGCCCTCGAGCCGGGCGATGCATCGCTCCAGCGCGTATCGGGTGGGGTTGTGACTTCGGCTGTACTCAAAGCCTTGATGTTCGCCCGGCGCCGTCTGGGCATAGGTTGAACTCAGGTAGACCGGCGGCATGACCGCCCCCGTCTGCGGGCAGACGTGCTGACCGCCGTGCACCGTGAGCGTGTCCAATTGCATCTGGCTGTCGTGTTCGCTCATGTGTCAGCCCTCCATGGCAGGTTCGCTCTGGCCTCGCAGCCAGGCGATCAGATCGATCTTGGTGATCAACCCCAGGAAGCCCTCGTCGTCACGCACGATGGCGACACGATCCGACTCGAAGATTGGAATGAGCGATTCGACGGGGTCGTCTGGAGAAAGTGTGACCAACTTGGTTGTCATGTAGTCACGCACCGGTGCCTGGAATGCGGCCCGGTCATGGTGGACGGCCATGAGGATGTCCGACTCGTCGAGAATGCCCACGACGTCGCCGTTCTCTACCACGGCCATCTGGCTGACGCCGTGCAGCCGCATTGTCTTGACCGCCTGCAGTACCGGAAGGTGCTCAGCCAAGGTGAAGTCTTCCCGGTCCATGTGACGCCGGGCGATGAGGTCACGCAGATTGCCGTGCTGCTCTCGGCGGATGAATCCCTGATCGATCATCCAGAAGTCGTTGAACATCTTGCTCAGGTACTTGGCGCCATGGTCACAGACGAAGGTGACGACTGTCTTGGGCTCGGTCTGTCGTCGGCACCAAGTCAACGCTGCAGCCAGCAGGGTGCCGGTAGAAGAGCCAGCCAGAATGCCCTCGGTACGAAGCAGATCACGCGCAGCGAGAAAGGCGTCGCGGTCGCTCACCTCGATGGCTTCGTCTACAACACTCAAATCAGTGATGGGGGGAACAAAGTCCTCTCCGATGCCCTCGACCAACCAGGTGCCTGGTTCCACCTCACGCCCGTCATTCACCAGCGGGGCGAGGATCGATCCGGTCGGATCCGCGAGCACGATGTTGATGTTGGGATTGTGTGCCTTGAGATACCGGCCCGCGCCCGTGATGGTGCCGCCTGAACCGACACCGGCAATCATCGCATCAACCTGCCCCTCGGTTTGGGTCCAGATCTCAGGGCCCGTGCCGTCGTGGTGGGCCTGCACGTTCGCTTCATTTGCGAATTGGTTGACGTAGAAGCCACCGGTCTCATCAGCGAGTCGCTGGGCAACCTCTTGGTAGTAGTCAGGGTGCCCTTTGGCAACGTCGCTGCGGGTGAGCACCACGTCAGCACCAAGCGCCCGCAAGTGGGCGATCTTCCCTTCACTCATCTTGTCGGGTACGACAACCGTGACCTTGTAGCCACGCTGCACGCCCACGAGGGCGAGGGAAATGCCCGTGTTGCCTGCAGTGGCCTCGATGACGTGGCCACCTGGCACGATCTGCCCCGCTTGAGCGGCGGCGTCGAGCATCGACACCGCGATGCGATCCTTGATTGAGTTGCCCGGATTGTGCGTCTCCAGTTTGAGCAGCAGCCGGCAGCAGCCGGTATCCAGCCGGGTGGCTTCGACCATGGGGGTGGAGCCCACCATGGCCATGACGTTGTCGTAGACGGGCGCGGTGAAGACTGCCATGGGGCGGGAATTGTACCTGCTGGGGGGGCTGTCGTTCCCTTCTGAGATCCACCTTCGTCAGCAGCGCCCAGCGGCCAAAAAGACACACGGGGCGAGCCGAGCTCGCCCCGTGTGGGGTGCATTTGAATGCGGTGGGAGATCAGTTGCCAAGTCGATCGCGACCGGCGATTCCCATGTGCGTATGGGTGTGGACCTTGGACAGGATCGAGGGTGAGCCGTACCGGCTGTACTCAAGCATGTAGCCGTTGTCACCGTCACCGGTGTTGCTGTTGTAAAGGCCGATGCCGTCACCGTTCTTGACCGTCGCGTCAGCACGACGGACCTCAGCGATACCCATCATGACGGTGGCGCCGTCCTGCATGCAGGTCACGGGGTTGGAGTCCCAGTGGGCATTGAACAGGTAGGGGGCGCAGCCGTCATAGTGCCAGGTGCCGGTGATGCGGGGGTTCATCCACGCACCACGGCCGGAGGTTGGCCAGTCCATCGAGCAGGAGAACTTGTTGTTCTGCAGGTGATGGTGCTCGCAGAGGAAGGTCTTCAGCGAGGCGTACCGGGCGTTGGCCGATGAAGGCGAACGGAATCCGTTGGACATGGTCATCGGATCGGCGTGGCCATTCGTTGAGGAGTAGACGTTCGAGTTGAACATCGCGGCCGGGCTGAGGCAGTAGGAACTTGCCATGCCCCACATGTACCCGTCGGTGCTGCCGTAGTAGTTCTGCCAGCCACCGTCCAGGTTGATCTCGTCGCCGATGCCAGCGCAGAGCTGGTTGGCGTCATCAAAGCAGTCGAGCTCGCGGAGCCAGTCAATGACGACGTCATCCTTGGGTGCGAAGAAGATGTCGTTGTAGGGGCCGTTGACCCGACGCGACACCGTGTAGGAGTTGGGGAAGCGGAAGGTGCCCAGCGCTGGAGCGTTGGGACCGCTGGTGAGTTGGCCATCCCACGTGTAGGGCACGTTGAACTCGGTGACCAGAGCACCTGCCCACGCGCTACCGGCGAAGTCAGAGTTGCTCGAACCTTCGCCCCACTGGACGCCGAATTCGGTGTCGGCCCAACCGCTGTTGGCGACGTTGTTCTGCCAGGCCCGCAGGGCGGCTTCAACATTGGCACCGGTCGCGAAGGCCGGAACGCTGTTGATCTTTGTCGCGGCGAGATCGGAGGGGCAGCCCGTCCAGTAGTGGCCGTGCTCGGTGTCATAGACGCGATGGACCTTGAACACCTGATGGACGTTGCTCTTGGAGCCGTTGACGCGGGCCGTATCACGAGCCGCGGACACTGCGGGCAGCAGGATGGCCACGAGCAGTGCGATGATGGAGACCACCACCAGCAACTCGACCAGCGTGAAGCCCTTGCGTGTTCGATTGAGCGTCATGTTGACACTCCTTTTCAAATGGGGGATGCGCGAGTCATCCCGACGGTTTCTTCGGTACCGAGCCCGGCACCATCTTGTGTCCTGTCTCGGAGCGAGCCTACGCTGAGAACGCATGCCGCACCGATGGGATCTGCGATCAGGCAGAATGATCAAACGACCGACAGTTGCACGCACACGCGTGCCACCACCCACAGGACTAGATTCGTGCGGACCGGCGAACCGGATCCGTTGGTGAGCCGGAGACATGCGACTGATGCTCACCGTGTACCAGACCACCCGAGGGCGGTATCAGCCACCGCCAGCGTCCCACGAATCGGTGGGTACGTCAATCAGGGATCGGGCCATACCGGGCAAAAAATGGGCCTGTCAGGGCAGGAGATGGTCTCAGGGGGCCAGCATGGCACGGCCCGCAGGCGTCAATTGCCGCCCTTGGCGGGTTCTGGCCAGCAGCCCTGCCTGCAGCAGAAAGGGCTCCACGACGTCTTCAAGGGTGGTGGGATCCTCGCCCATCGTGGCCCCCAGTGCCTCCACACCCACCGGTCCACCTTCGTAGGTGCCCCCAAGGGTGGTCAGATAGGCCCGATCGAGGGCGTCGAGGCCCGCCTCGTCGATGCCTTCCAGGTCCAGGGCTGCTTCCACGACGGACCGGTCGAGGTGGCCCCCATGTTTGACGGTGGCGTAGTCGCGGGCTCGCCGCAGCAGCCGCAAGCAGATGCGCGGTGTGCCCCGGGAGCGGGCTGCCAGCAATGACAGCGCTTGGGGGTCGGGCGTATCGATCTGCAAGCGTGTTGTGGCTCGCTCAAGGAGCGTGACCAGTTCGTCGGGCGGATAGAAGTCCAAACGGTGGGTGATGCCAAACCGGCTGCGAAGGGCAGCCGTGAGCAGCCCTGCCCGAGTCGTGGCGCCGATGAGTGTGAAGGGCTTCAAGCGATACGTCACCACTCGTGCGTGCATGCCGCCATCGAGGGTGAAATCGATCTTGAAGTCTTCCATCGCCGGGTAGATGTACTCCTCGACGGCCGCAGGCAGCCGGTGAATCTCATCTATGAACAGCACGTCGCCATGCTGCATGCGAGTGAGCGTGCCCACAAGGTCGCTGCCTTTGCTCAGGGCCGGGCCCGACGTCACCCAGGCACGGGTGCCCATTTCGCCTGCGACGATGTGGGCCAGCGTTGTCTTTCCAAGCCCCGGTGGGCCATGCAGCAACAGATGCTCCATCGGGTCTTCGCGTTGACGTGAGGCGTCCAGCGCGATTTGCAACCGCTGGCAGAGGTTGGCTTGCCCCACATACGCATCGAGCGTGGTTGGCCGAAGGGCGTTGGCCTCTTCGGGCGCATCGGTGGCCTGTCGGGTGGCAGTGACGATTCGTTTGGCTTCGCTCATGCGCCCGCCTCATGCTGCCATGCAGGCCAGGACTGAAGCGACAGCGTCTCTCCCGCCAGATGCGCTCCTAGCAGCGAGTCGAGTGCTTCAGATCGCCACCCATTGACGGGCCACTCGCCTCCGCCGCCAAGGTGCCAGCGTGCCAGGTCTGAACGGGTGCAGACCAGTTCTGGCGACAGCCCCCGGTCCATGCAGGCGGCAGCGAATCGATGCCAGAGCGCATCAATCGCCACACGGTCGAATGGGCACCCCTCCGTGGGACGTGGTGGGTCATCCGGAGGTGCCATGTCCGCGGCTTGCTCGATCGTCTGGAGCAATTGTTCGCCGTGGGCCTCCGCTACGGGGCGGGGCATACCTCGCAGGTCCGCCATGGCTTTGATCGACGAAGGCCGCTGTCGCGTCAACGCCAACAGCACCTGATCGGGCAGCAGTGCTCGTGGCGGGCGGTCTTGGGCTCGGGCAATCTCGTCTCGTTTGAGTACGAGTTGATGCAGCAGCGTGCGTTGCCCCTTGCGCAAGGAGCGGCCGTTCTCAATTCGGCGGCGCTGCGCCGTTAGATCCGGCACGCCGTCCGAGCCTTTGCACCGCTGCGCTTGAGCCGCCAAGGCCCATGCTTCGAGCCCATGGGTTGCAATTCGTTCGCTGAGCATCTGTTCCAGTCGGAGCAGGTAGCGGACATCATCCGTGGCGTAGCGACACTGCTGGGGAGACAAGGGTCGACGGTCCCACGCGGTGAAGGTCATGCCGCCGGGTACGTTGATCTTGAGCACCGCATTGATGGCCTTGTTGAGCCCCACGGGCCACGGCAGCCCAGCGAATCCGGCCAGAACCTGCGTGTCGCGGACGTTTGTGGGCGCCGTTCCAAAGTGGTGCGTGGCAATGTCCAGGTCCTGCTTGCCCGCGTGGACGATCACCTCCAGGGCCGGGTCTGCCAGCAGAGACCACACGCAGGAACAGTCCTCGATGGCCATGGGATCGATGAGCACCACCTCATCGACGCTGGCCAGTTGAATGAGACACAGCCGGGGCCAGTATGTTTCCTCGCCTATGAATTCCGTGTCGTAGGCCACCGAACCCGAGGTAGCCAGACGCTCACACGCCTCGGCGGCTTGGGCAGCATCCGTGATGGGGGTGGTGTCCTGTTGGGGGACCCCCTCCAGATCGGGAATTGCGCTCAGGGTTGCGGCGTCAGCGTGGCTGTCGGCGTGGAATTGGTCCCGGCGGCTGCGGCGTGATCGTCCTGAGCGCCTCTTTTTCTTGCCTGCCATTGTTGGCACTGTACCGCCGTGCGCACGTTACCGCCCAGCGATGGGGTGCATAGCCGCGGGGCGGAGCCATGCAGCAAGCATGTCTCCGCCCCGCGTGGAGAGAGGGCAATGTGATGAACTGATCTGAGATCAGTACTCACCGTCGCCTGAGGCCTTGCTCTCCTTGGCTTCGGCGATGGCACAATCGGTGGTCAGGAGCAGGCCCGAGATGCTCGCGGCATTCTGCAGGGCGACCCGCTCCACCTTGGTGGGCACGATGACGCCGGCCTTGAGCATGTCGGTGTACTCGCGGGTCATGGCGTTGAAGCCCCAGGCGTCGTCGGTGGCGTCCTCGACCTTCTGGGCGACGATCGAGCCTTCCATGCCGCAGTTCTCGGCGATCTGACGAATCGGAGCGCTCACCGCACGGGACACGATGTCAACGCCGATCTTCTCGTCGCCACGGGCCTTCTTGCGAGCGGCCTCAAGCGCCCGACGAGCACGGAGCACAGCCACGCCGCCGCCGGGCAGGATGCCTTCTTCGACGGCTGCCCGACAAGCGTGCAGGGCATCTTCGACGCGGGCCTTCTTCTCCTGCATCTCAACTTCGGTGGCAGCACCGACGTTGATCTGGGCCACACCGCCGGCGAGCTTTGCCAGCCGCTCCTGGAGCTTCTCGCTGTCGTAGTCGCTGGACGTGTTCTCGATCTGGGCGCGGATCTGGTCGATTCGCCCCTTGATGTCAGACGTCTTGCCACCACCTTCGATGATCGTGGTGGCGTCCTTCTCGATAGTGACCTTCTTGGCCCGCCCCAGTTCGCGAACGTCCAGTTCCTCGAGGGTCATGCCGAGCTCTTCCATGACGGCTGTGCCGCCGGTGAGCACCGCGATGTCTTGCAGCATTGCCTTGCGGCGATCACCGAAGCCCGGCGCCTTGACGGCCGCAACCTTGAGCACGCCTCGCAGGCGGTTCACGACGAGCGTGGCCAATGCCTCACCCTCGATGTCCTCGGCGATGATGAGCAGGCTCTTGCCGCTCTCGGCGACCTTGCCCAGCACGGGCAGAAGTTCCTTGGCGTTGGAGATCTTCTTCTCGTGAATGAGCACGTGGCAATCTTCGAGCGTGGCCGTCATCTCGGCGGTGTCAGTGACGAAGTGCGGCGACAGGTAGCCCTTGTCGAACTGCATGCCTTCGACCAGTTCTACATGCGTGTCGAGGCTGGATCCCTCTTCGACCGTGATGACGCCATCCTTGCCCACCTTGTCCATCGCCTCGGCGATGATTGAACCGACGGTTGCGTCTTGATTGGCGGCGCAGGTGCCGACCTGGGCAATCTCGGACGACTTGGTGACGCCCTTGGACATGTCGGCCAGTTCATTGCAGCACGCTTCGACTGCCAGATCGATGCCCCGCTTGATCTGCGTGGCATTGGCACCGGCTGTGATGTTTCGCAGGCCCTCGGCAAAGATCGACTCGGCGTAGACCGTGGCGGTGGTGGTGCCGTCACCGGCGTCCTTGGAGGCCTTGGAGGCGACCTCCTTCACCATCTGGGCCCCCATGTTCTCCCAGGCGTCCTCCAGTTCGATTTCCTTGGCGACGGTGACGCCGTCCTTGGTGACGGTCGGAGCGCCGAAGGACTTTTCCAGCACGACGACTCGGCCTGAGGGGCCCAGCGTCGTCTTCACGGCCTTGGCGAGCTTCTGAATGCCCCGGAGCATGTGCTCGCGGGCTTCGATGTCGTATGCAATCTGCTTGGCAGCCATCGTTCGTATTCCTCGATTGCCCTCGTTGGGGCGATTCGTTCAGACCGTCGAGACCCGGTTGTGGGTGGACGGGATGAACTCCTGTTCGTTTGTTGTGTCCAGATCCGTTCGGGCCTGCCACATGGCGGACACATGGCTGGCGTCGATCCAGATGTTGTTCTGGCGGGTCTTCACGTGAATGCCGTTGGCGCTGTGCAGTTCCTCGACAGCGACGACGTTTCGCAGCTCCATTGCCCGCTCATCACCACGCAGGATGATGTCGAGCTCCTGATCGGTATCGATCATGTCCCTGAGGACTCGGATGACGGGGCCACGTTCCATTGGTGTGTGTCCTGCTTGCGGGTCAGATCAGCTGATGACGCCGAGGATGTCGTCCTCGGTCATGATGAGCAGCGCGTCGCCGTCGATCTTCACTTCAGTTCCGGCGTATGAGGTGAAGATGACTCGGTCGCCCTGCTTTACGGTAAATGGCAGATACTCGCCCGTCTCCTTGTTGAGGACGCCCGAACCTGTAGCGATGATCTCGCCCTCGGCGGGCTTGTCCTTGGCGGACTCGGGCAGGTAGATCCCCGCGTCGGTGCGGGACTGTGCTTCAGCGCGGCGGACGAGCAGTTTGTCGCCCAGAGGCTTGACCTTCATTTCACTTCTCCTTGGGGGCCCTGCTGGTGCGGGCCGGTTGCAGGGCCGACCTGCGATTGTGTCGGCCAGAGGTCTTTGTAGTGCCGCCGCAGGGCGCGGCGGAGGGTGTCCAGCAGCGATTCCAGCCGCATTGGACGATCGAGGACAGCAAATGCGCCGTCACGGAGGGAGTCGATCAGGCCCCTGGCATCGGCGCGGCGAGTCGCCTGTCGGGGTCGAACGACAATGGTCGGTGGTGGGCTCTCCAGCCGCCTGAGCAGCTGCAGAATTCGTACGCCAGCAGCCTGCGTGGGGCCGCCGGCTCGCATGGGAATCTCCATGTCAACCACGGCGATGTGTACCGGATTGCTGGCGATGAGCGACTGGGCTTCTTCTGCAGTCCCCGCCTCCATGGTTCGGATACCCATGGGCTCGAGCAGGCGAGGCGCCTGCCGAACGGCAGCCTCATCACGCCACCCCCCGTAGGAGAGCAGGAGATTGAGCCGGCTGGCGTCATTCTGGGCGCGGATCCGCATGGCTCTAGAGCAGCAATTCCCGTGCCAGACTCAGCGGAAGCCCCTGAGGATCGATTTTTGGCCCTACGAGGCTCTGGGGGCCGGTTCACGGGGCGATGGCCGGGTCACCCACCTTGGGAGGATGCCGCATTGGCAGGTCGCCACGGGGGTCTCGGGGGCGAATATGATTCGCCCCCATGTCCAGCCCCCCGATTGTCTCCGTCAAGCAGGTTCTTCGCACTGAGGGTGTCGCTGTGGGCGATGCCGTCACCATCCGAGGTTGGATTCGCACCCGCCGAGATTCCAAGGCCGGCCTGTCATTCCTGCAGGTGCATGATGGCAGTTGCTTCGATCCGGTGCAGGTGGTGGCCCCGGGGGAGTTGGACAATTACGAAGACATCCAGCAGTTGACCACCGGCGCCTCTGTCATCTGCCACGGGCACGTGGTCGAGTCCAGGGGCAAGGGGCAGTCGGTTGAGATCAAGGCTGATGCTGTGGAGGTGATCGGTCTTGTGGACGATCCCGACACCTACCCGGTGCCGGCCAAACGACACACCTTTGAGTACCTGCGAGAGCAGGCCCATCTGCGTGTGAGAACCAACACCTTCTCCGCCATTGCTCGTGTTCGGCACTGCTTGGCCCAGGCCATTCACCGCTTCTTTCACGACAATGGTTTCTATTGGGTGCACACGCCAATCGTCACCGGCAGCGACTGTGAGGGCGCCGGTGAGATGTTCCGCGTCTCCACGCTGGATCTGACCAACTTGCCTCGGACCGACGCCGGTGAAGTCGACTTCAGTCAGGACTTCTTCGGCAAGGAGACGAATCTCACGGTTTCCGGGCAACTCAATGTGGAGTCCTACTGCCTCGCGCTTTCCAAGGTCTACACCTTCGGCCCTACGTTTCGCGCGGAGAACTCCAACACGTCGCGGCACCTTGCAGAGTTCTGGATGATCGAGCCTGAGATCGCCTTTGCGGATCTCGCCGACGACGCCGATCTCGCCGAGGCCTTCCTGAAGTCCATCTTCAAGACCCTGCTCGAAGAACTCCCCGACGACATGGGCTTCTTCCAGCAACGGATTGACGAGACCTGCATCGACCGGATCGAGGCCTTCATCGAATCCAGTTTCGAACGCATGGCCTACACCGAGGCCATCGACCGTCTCGAGCAGGCTGTCGCCGGTGGCCACACATTCGAGTACCCGGTGCAGTGGGGCATGGACCTGCAGTCTGAGCACGAGCGTTGGCTCACCGAGACGCACGTCGGTCGCCCCGTGGTGGTGATGGACTACCCCAAGGACATCAAGGCCTTCTACATGCGGATGAACGACGACGGGCGGACTGTTGCCGCCATGGACGTGCTGGCGCCTGGAATCGGTGAGATCATCGGCGGCTCTCAGCGGGAGGAGCGTCTGGGCGTGCTGGATGCCCGCATCGAGGAGATGGGCCTCGAGATCGACGACTACTGGTGGTATCGGGATCTGCGCCGTTACGGCACTGTTCCGCACGCTGGATTCGGGCTCGGATTCGAGCGCACCATGGCATTTGCGACCGGCATGGCCAACGTCCGCGATCTGATTCCCTTCCCGCGAACGCCTCGTACAGCTACGTTCTGATCCCTGCCCAGGGGCGAAACCGCGCACGACCTGCGCGATGCGTCCGAGAACCGCAGTTTTTCGACCTGTGAAAGAGAACCTCGCCCTTGGGCTTGTCCCTGAACGATGGGATGTCGTGCGAGATGGCCGGCGGTGGGAGCCGGCACTGGGCACGACAAACACCTCAGGTCCCGAGCCACCGGGATCGTCAGGAGCAGACAGTGAATACGCAAGCGATGGTCGAGCGACTCTTCCCCCTTCTCATCTCAGGTGATCGTGCACAGGCTCGCACCACGGTGAATGACTTCAAGGCCGACGGCACTGATCCGGAGACGCTTACGCAGTGCGTCTTCTGGCCGCTGCACGAACTGGTGAACGATCTCTATCGCAAGGACCAGTTGACGACACTGGCACACCACTGTGCAGTGCGGCTGCTGCGATCGCTCGTCGATCAGGCGCAGGCTTGCTACACCCAGCTCCCTCGCAATGGCCGAACGATGATGCTCTTTTGCGGTGACACCGAAACCGACGACATGGCGGCGCAAATGGTCGCTGATCTGGCCGAGGCCGACGGCTGGAGTGTCTGCTTTGGTGGAGGCGGCATCGCCTTTGATGAACTACTGGAGATTGCCAACGAGCGACGCCCTGATGTGATGCTCATGTTCTCCTCGGCCGCCAGCGACGCACCCACTATCCGGCAACTCATCGACACGGTTCGTGGCGTTGGCGCTTGCCCTGACATGCAGATCGCAGTTGGCGGCGGCATCTTCAATCGGGCTCCGGGCCTTGCTGAGGAAATCGGAGCCGACATCTGGGCCTCGACACCGGCCGAGATCATCGAGTCACTGAACGATGCCCCCCAGCAGCGGGCCACGCCCGAGCAACGCACGGTGGGCCGCACCCGGTGGGCCGCCTGAGCCTCTCAGACCCCCTCAAAGAACAACGCAAGCCTCCGACGGGCGCCTGCTGATGCAGGTGCCCGTTGGTCATTTGACAGGGGGATCCATCACAAGGGCAATCGAGTTGCCCCGCCAAACGTTGTGGGTTGGGTAGCATGGATCCCGAGGGGGCCTGCAAAAAGGAGATGGACAATGCCGCGACGAATCTGCATCTGGATGCTGGCGATTCTAGGGGTGCTCTGCGCCGCCCAAGAACGGGCCAGAGCGCAGGGCTATCCCTTCTTCGTGCAACCCTTGTCGGTGGAGGATCTACAGATCATCTCCGACGCGGTCGAACTCTCACCACAGCAGCGTCTGGAGGTGCTTCAGGCCCACAGCATCTATCTCGACGATCTCGAGTCCCTTCAGAGCGGACCCATGAAACGATTCATGGACAAGGGCATCACGATGGTCACAGATGTCCAGCCATGGGGAGGGAACTTCGCCATTCCGCCTCGGCGGGAGTTGGAGCAGATGATCCGCGATGGCCGTGGAGTGTTCACGGCCTTCGGCAAACTGGATGATGACTTCTTCGACACCATCGCCCCTCTGGTTTCCCCCGAACAATTGCCTCGTCTTGAACTCGCCCGCACCGTGCGGGCGCTTGAACGATACCGGCTGGTCTACCTCATGGTGGCAGGCGAACTCAATCGTGGTGCTGGGGTGCACCTGATCGGCTGGCTTATTCGAAATGACCAACGGCTGTCGCCTGAGATGGTTGATGTTCTGCTCGATCATCAGGAACGGCTCATTAGTCTGACCCAGTCGCTTGAGCGAGCGTCTCTTTCAGCAGTTGACAGTGTGCTCGACAAGATTGATGACATGGGACTGCGCGACATGGATCAGCAGCAGATGATGATGCTCGCCATGGATGAGAACCTCCGCAACGAGTTGATCGTCTGGGTAGATGAACTCACCGAGCCGATACAGCTTTCCATATCGAGGATCTCTGAAGAGAACCAGCGGGCCTGGCGTGTTCTCAAGCCACTGCTCGACGAGGAAACGGCCAGAGACATGCAACGTCGTCTGGAACGCCGTGTGTGGGGCCGGCTCTGTCGCCAACTGCACAGCCACGACAGTCGGTTCGATCGAGTGATCGAGGTGCTTGATGAGACGGATCCGCGTCGGCAGGACGCCATTGATGGTCAGGATCGACTGCGTTCGGCCACGGCGTCGCTCATCAGTGAGTACGCCCCGATCGTCGAGAAACAGCGCCGATATCGCACCATCGGGCAGTTCTCACGTGAATCGGCTATGGACGGGACTGATCGCATTGAGTCGATCATGGAGCGTCGGGATGAGGTGGCCGAGCAGGCGGCTTCACTGCTGTTGGTGCTCGAAGCCGATCTTCCCGAGGAGGAAGAAGACGGCCCAACAGCCGTTGCTGGCGGTGAAGGAGGCGGGGGGGGAGACAACGCAGATGCGACGCAGGTCTTCGGTGGGAACATCTCCAAGTTGCCGATGCAACCGGTCACGCTCGAACAGTTGACGCAGGTGCTGTCTTGGGTCAATGCCCCCGAGTCATCGGTAAATCTCGCCGGGATGATGCACGAAGAGTATCTGCAGCAATGCAATGAATTGGGCGACGTCCACTTCGACGCCATGCAGGAAGTCCCGCAACCAGAGGGACGGCAAGGGTGGCGCGAACGCAGCCGGGCTATGCGTGAACTCAACAAGAAGGCGATCAACGCGCTGGCCGAACATGAGGAGTCGCTCTTCGCTGGCGTCGAACTGGCCATGGAGGGCGATGCCGCCCGGTCACAGCTGGCGCAGATTCGAGTTGCACTGGAGCGGGCCAGGTACCGGCAGTCGATTGTGCAGGATGACTGGTCGATGGGTTCGCAACCCGAAGCGAGGATCGATCTCACGATGCTGGTGCTGTCGACCGACGCCAAGTCGCTCGACCCAGCCGCTCGAGAAGAGGTCGTCGCCCGACTCGTCGAGATCGATGAGTCTGTCGGTGGCACACTGGAAGAATTGGAGACCATGCTCGATCGAGCCCAGTTGCTCGAGAGCCGACTTAACGGCCCCGGAGCCGAGGATGAGTCATTCGACCCAGAGGTGCGCCAGCGCATCCGGGAGAGTTGGCAGAAACGGCGAGCGGCAGTTGGGGAGTTGGCCTCAGATCTGGTCGAGATCAATCGAGACGGTATCCGCGGTCTCGCGTCTGCGATGCCCGAGTCCCAAGGCCATGGACTGATGGATGCCTATCGTCGGGCGGCCTTTCCCGATCTGTTCAGGGATCAGGACCTGATCGCATCGGCGTTTGAGGAGGCCATGTCGCTTGAGACGCTGGGAGACGAGCAGCGGCGCAGGTTGCAGGATCTGCGAATGCGTCACTCCTCTACGTGGGGCTCGCTGACCGACGAACTCATCGCCCTTCGCAGCGAAGGAGATGTGCGTCCTTCGTCTTGGCCACCGAGCAGCGAGTCGTTGAATCTGGCGCTTCGTAACGAGCAATTGCGATTCCGTCGTGGTCAGGTGGCCCAGCGACATCTGGCAGAGTTGACGGTGTTGCTGGAGCCCGAGCAGCGGGCCATGGTGCCGTCGCTGGAGAAGGCGCTGTGATCAAGCTCGCCAGCAGGTGGGCCATTGTGGCGCTCGCCTTGGCGGTGTTGGCGGTCCCCTCGGGATGTAGTGCACCGCCTGCCTCGCACACGATTGGCCTTGCCCCCGACGCCGTCATCCTGACTCGGGCACCTCAGGGTGGTGATCTCTCGATGCAGGTGGTCAGGCCGACGGTCTGGATGACACCATCGGGGGATCGCATTGTCGATGAACGAATGACCATCGCACTGGCGGACACGCAGCGTGCCACCTGGCGGGCGGCAGCACGACTTGACCTGTTGGAGGCCATCGCGTTTGCTCGGGCGCTGCGAACAGCGACCGCTGAGCAGGTTGAGTCGGATTCGATGCCCGTCACTGCCCGGGTGGAGCACGTCCCGGAGCAGTCAGCCGCAGAGCTGCCCGTTGAGGATGCTCGGTGGCAGGTGCTTCCCTCCGAGTGCGGAGTCGTTGATCTGGGCATTGTCGATGCCGCTGGACGATGTCTGGTGCACGTTCGACTTGACCAGTATCGGGCGCGATCGCTTGCCCGTCAGGTGGAGTTACTCGCCCGCACGGCGAACTGAATCTCAGCGTGAGTCTTCTTCGCCCCCACGTTTGCATTCGTGCAGCGGGCCCGCCTGCTACCGTGTCCCTCCTGCATCAGGGAGGCCGCCGTGTCCATCATTCTGTCGTGCATTGCAATGGTCGTCGGAGCGCCCCTCGAGGGCGCCGTCATGCGAACCTGGAATCTCGCCGAGCCGATCTCGTCGATTCGTCCACTGCTTCCGGGGCAAGCCCCCAATGCTTGGGTGCATCTGGAGTCACTGGAAGATGTCATGTTGCCTGGCCGCGACCACAACGTGTTGGCATTGATCGATGGGGCGTTCCACGTCGCTGAGGAAGGCGAGTATTGCTTCGAACTCTCATCCGATGACGGGAGCCAACTGTGGATCACCGGAACACAGGTGGTGAACAACGACGGTCTGCATTCCGCTCAGGCCAGGATTGGATGCAAGACACTTCACCCGGGAGATCACCAGTTTCAGATCAAGTACTTCCAGGGTGGGGGAGACGCGCTGTTGAGCCTGCGTTGGCGTCCGCCTGGGGCTGACGCATTCCAGACGATTCCCGCAGATGTATTGCGAGGGGAGTGGCCCGCAACTCGGCCAGTGGATGGGGCCGACAAGCAAGTGACGGCGAGTCCGGCTCGGCGCCGCGCTGGCGACACCCGGCCACTGGAAGACATGTGGCCGGGCTGGTCGGCCCAACCTGTGGTGCTCACGCTGGCTGACGCACCGCCTGTGGGAGCCGTCACGGCCATTGCCGCTACCGGTGAAGATGAGGTTGCCGCCGCCTGGGATGACGGGTCTATCTGGATCATCAACGTGCGATCAGGCCGGGGGCATCGATTCGCGGCCGACTTGCCTCTGGCCCGCGCGTTGGAGGTGGCCGACGGTGGATTGATGATGACGCACGACGATGGCGTGCTGCTGCTGCGGGACACCACCGGAGACAATGTGGCAAATGATGAACGCACCGTCGAGACGCTCGTTCCGCCTGGGGGCGACATGGTCATTCGAGACGGCGCATTGCGAAACAGGCAAGGCACCATCATCGCAAGACTTGATCCCCAAAGCGGCATCAATCGGGTCGTACTCAGTGATCCCTCTTCGGCCAGTGCGGTCCTGGGCACTCCCGATGAACTGGTGATGGCCAGGCTCGAAGAGGTCCAGAATCGCCTCCGAGCAAGTTGGTACAGGATCAGCGGCGGCCCCTCAGCGCGGACAGGCGTCGTGCTTGAAGATGGTTCAATGGTGATGGCGCTTGATGACGGGTCACTCACAAAGCTACGTACAGTTCCGACCGAGGCATTTGCTGTGGAGAACGCGCTTCCCATGGCAAACGGTGTGCAGGTGCTGCTCAATCACGCGGCCGCACGTGATGTGCTCTCCAACACCGATCACTGGCAAGTCGAGTGGATCGATGCAGCAGGTGCCCGATCGCCCCTGCCGATCAAGTCGGCCTCACCACTGTTGGACGGGCGTGGGGCCTTTTTGGAGACTGATGCAATTCACCCACCTGGCACACTGCACGTGCGACTGCAGGGGCCGTGGACTTCGCTGCATGGCGGGTCCGATCCGATCTGGTCGCCGCAGATCTGGGCAGCGGTGCACGCTCCATCACCGGCCCGCATCGGGACGGTGCTTCCCCGTGTGGCCTATCGGGACAACGACCTCAGCCCCAGAGAGGAACTCGATGGTTGGAGCGTGCTCTTTGACGGCGAGGATCCCGCTCAGCACTGGCGGGGCTTTCGACAAGAGACGCTGCCCCAGCATTGGTCAGCGCAGGATGGTGCATTGGTGTTCAGTGGGGCCGGTGGCGGCGACATCATCACTCGCGAGCAGTTTGACGATTTCGACCTGAGGCTTGAGTGGACCGTGGAGCCCAAGGGCAACAGCGGCATCTTCTTCAACGTCGCGGAGGATGCTCCAGCGACGTGGGCGACTGGGCCCGAGATGCAGATTCTCGACAACGCTCGCCATGGAGACGGTCGCAACGCATTGACCAGCGCCGGTTCGAATTACGCGCTCGATCCACCACCATTCGACTGTTCGTTGGCTCCAGGGTGCTGGAACCGGGTTCGAATTCGGGTTCGAGGAGATCATGTCGAGTACTGGCTCAACGGCATCAAGACGGCCGACTACCACCTGAATTCACCTACATGGAAGGCCAAGGTTGCTGACAGCAAGTTTGCGGGCATGCCCCGCTATGGCCAGGAGACTTCCGGGCACATCGCGCTGCAGGATCACGGCGACCGCGTCGCCTTCCGGAACATCCGCATCAAGCGACTCGATGGTGATGACTGAGGGTTTCGACGCCGACAACACGCCCTTCGATCGGTTCGAGGACGAGGCCGCCGTTCGGCGGCTCGTCGATGCGTTCTACGATCACATGGACGCCCACCCGCAGTTTGAGCGCATCCGGCAACTGCATCCGCCCGACCTGACCCAGTCACGGGACAAGTTCTTCAAGTTCCTGTGCGGTTGGCTGGGGGGGCCTCAGTACTACATGCAAGAATACGGTCATCCGCGATTGCGCATGCGGCATGCACCATTCCCCATCGGCGAGGTTGAGCGGGATCAGTGGTTGGCATGCATGGCTGATGCGATGGATGAACAGCGAATCGAAGGCCAGTTGCGAGCGTTTCTAGATCAGCGATTCGCACACGTTGCAGACTTCATGCGCAATCAGTGAGGCCGGCAGCAGCGCCAACTCGCAAGCCGTGGGCATGTGCCTCTTCCAGCACGCTTCGCGTATCGCCCTCGGCGGCATCTATCGCAGCACGCATCGCCACGCACCATTGGTCCCATGGCAGATCGTCGCGGCCTGGAGGTGACTCCAGCCGGGTGCGTACACGCTGGATCCATGCTTCCTCTTGAAGGTCGTTCAGTGCTTCTGGGTGATTGCGGGCGATCCAGTGTCGAAGCAGGCCGGTGCTGCGTGCGTCCTGCAGTCGCCGCTCAAGCGTGTGTAGATCTTCGGGACGCAGTTCATGCACCTGACGGCCCACGACAAGGTCGCCATCGGGCAGAAAGCCCCCATACAAGGCGTCGTCGCAATCGCCCGCCATCGGAGGTGCATCATCATGGAGGTCTCGCAGCCGTTGGGCAAGCTCGGCGCCGTGCTCCTGCAGCAGACGTGATCGCACCTCGACCAACTCAAGGTTCAGCCCCAGTCGTTCACGCCGCTGGGAGGTGAGCGTTGACAGCGGGGCCACGAATGGGGCAGCGTTGAGTTTGATGGTCTTGACGCCCAGCCGCTGTTCTCCATCTGGCAGCTCTTCTCTTCTGGTGAACAGCCGTCGGTGGAGCGTGGTCAAGTCCGCATCGAGGGCATCGGCGGGGTCATCGCGGAGATTCCAGGCGATGAGTTCGTGCTTGCGACCAGGTACATCGCCCATGCCGATGAAGGGCGCGGTGCAGAACTCTGATGCCCGGATCCGGCTGGTGACATGCACGAATGGGCCGCCCTTGACGACGCTTCGAGCCTTCTTCGTGTCTGCGAGCGATCGTGCAAACGACCAGAGCCGCTCGTCGCCGGTCTTGATCAAGCGGGCCATGTGGGCCGTGGCGTGCACATCGGCCATTGCGTCATGAGCGTCGCTGTGATCAAACCCATTTGCGGGCGCAAGGCGATCGAGTTTGAACGTCGGGCTGCCGTCCTCATGCGTTGGCCAGACGATGTCACCAGGGCTCAGGGCGCAGGCGGCGCGGGCCGTGTCGATTGCGTCCCACGCGTCGCAGGCCGTGCGCCACTCGTGATCGTAGGCGGGCAGAAAATTACGCCAGAATCCAAACCGGAGAATCTCATTATCGAAGCGGCGCGTGTTCCAGCCGAATGAGCAGGTGCCCGGCCGCGTCATCTCTGTGTGCAGCCTTGTGAAGACGTGGGCATCCGACAGACCTTGTGACTGGCCGGCAGGGTGGGACCGGCGGGTTTTTTCGATGGCTTGGGGGGGGGGGTGGGGATCGGGGGCGGGCTTGATCAACAGCGTCACCGGGTCTTCAACAGGTTGCAGGTCCAGGTTGAATCGCTGCCAGGCAACCTGCAGCGGGCGGCAGGTTCTCGCTCCGGCGCCATCCGTCTCGAAGTCGTAGATGAGGTAGGTGTTGCTCATTCCGGCAGCCAGGCGCCGCCCTCATCATCCAGACGCATGCCCGGATTCCAAGCGACTTCCCATGCGTGTCCATCCGGATCGGCGAAGTATCCGCGCAGCCCACCCCACGGCGGCTCAGAAGCGTTGCGCATCAATGTGCCACCTGCCTTCACGGCTCGATCGAGCAGGGCACTGACCGCTTCGCCCGAGGCGACGTTGCGTGCCAATGTGATGCCCCCAAAGCCACTGCCGGGCACCTCGATGCAGGCATCTTCGGCGAGCAGATGGCGTGGATACAGGGCCAGTACTTGCCCCTGCAGTTGAAAGAAGATGGTGGAATTGTTGCTGCGCGGATGGGGCTTGAGGCCCATCGCCCGATAGAAGGCGGCGGATCGCTCAAGATCCTGAACGCCCAGCGTGACGAACGAGATGCCCTGAAGGCTGGTCACATCGGCTCGATCGGGGTGGCTTCACCGGGCTCAAGCACACATTGGCACGCCGCCGCAAGGCCGCCGCCGACGATCGGGGCGAAGATGTAGATCCACCAGTGCTCCCACCCAAGCTTGCCTTCGATGGCCAGACCCAGCCAGACAGCCGGGTTGAATGCAGCCCCCGAAACGGAGCCCATCACATAGGCCCCACCGGCGACGGTCGTACCAACCACGATGCCGAACCACTGGTTGCCGTCGTTTCGCTTGGATGTGATCTGCAGAATCACACAGACCAGGAGAAAGGTCCAGATGCCCTCCGCGACAAAGCCCGCCGCTGGTTCCGGAGAGACCATCTCTTGTGCTTGACCACGCAGATAGAGCGCCACGAACGCGGCAAGCAGGGCGCCCACACACTCAGCAACGAGATAGGGCGCTACCTGCGATTTGGGATGGCGTCCGGCAAAGTAGAGCCCAAGCGTCACCGCCGGATTGAAGTGGGCGCCGCTGATGGGTCCAAAGGCGTAGACAAGTGCCGTGAGCGTGAAGCCAATCGCCAGCGGGGCGACGATGCTCAGGTCCGCGGCCTGAATGACGACCATCGAGATCGTCAGAAGCAAAAAAAACGTGCCGAGGCACTCAGCAAACAGCTTGGCCATGAGCGATTCATCAATCGCGGTTGGGGATCTGGTTGTCATGGCGGGAAGGGTACTCGCTCAGTCATCCGTCGGTCGTGGGTGGAAGTACTAGCACTGGCCCTGTGGATCACGAACACCGCACGTTCGATCGCCCCAGGGTTGATCGGCAGGTTCCGCCAGAGGGGCCGCGCCGCCATCGACCAGCCGAGTGAACAGCTCGTCCACTTCGGGAACGTAGACAAGCATCATGGCGTGGATCCGATCTTCGCGAGGGCCGCCGTAGCGGGGGTCCGGCCCGGGCGAACCGACCATGAACACGGCCTCACCCAACTGCATCTGGGCATGGAACAGGTCGCCTTGCTTGTCGTTCTGAGACTCGGTAACCACTGCACCAAGCACGTCCACCAACCAATCGACAGCAGCTTGAGCGTCGTCGTAGAGCAGGTACGCGATGGCGGCTTCCTGAGCCATGTGATCGATGCTACAGCGGGGGATACCATATGGCGCCTCGCCCCCCTCAGGAGCCCAAACGAAATGTCCAACGGTGCATCGCGTCCGTCAACCGCCGAAGCGGCCATCGAGGCGTTGCTTGAGGGCAATGCTCGTCATGTTGAGGGTCGACACGTGGCCGCCAACCCACCCGCTGCCAGATCCACACTGGCACTCGGACAGGCGCCCTTCGCTGCCGTGATCCGCTGCGCTGACTCAAGGGTGGCACCCGAGATCGTGTTCGATCGTTCATTGGGCGATCTGTTTGTCACGGGCGTCGCGGGAAACGTGGTGACGGACGAGATCATCGCCAGCCTCGAGTACGCGGTGGCAGCGCTGAATTGCCCTGCAATCGTGGTGATGGGCCATAGCAGTTGCGGTGCCGTGACCGCGGCCGTCGAGGCCAGCATCGGCGCCTCGCCGCTGCCGGGTCAGTTGCCCGGTCTCATCAGCCAGATCTCGATGCCCGATGATTTTGATGCGCATGGGACGGGCGCGATCGACCATGCCATTGAGCACAATGCCAACACCGGGGTGGATGCCCTGCAGGCGCGGTCTACTCTGCTCGCCGAGGCCTGCAATGATGGGCGGCTGGCGATCATCGCCGGGGTGCTGGATCTGGCGACCGGAGAGTTTGCGATCACACGCCGCTGAGGTGCATTGGTCTGTTCAGGCGAGCAGCGCGTGCTGGACGTGCCCGTGCACATCGGTGAGTCGGAAGTCGCGACCTTGTGAGCGGTAACGCAGATGCTCATGGTCGAAGCCCATGGTGTGCAGCACCGTGGCTTGCAGGTCGTGCACGCTTACAGGGTGCTCGTGTACGTGTGCGCCCCAATCATCGGTGGAGCCGTGCACTGTTCCGGCCTTGATGCCCCCGCCGGCCATCCAGATGGTGAAGCAACTCGGGTAGTGGTCGCGGCCCAGATGCGTGCTGCCGTTGCGCTTTTCATTCATCACGGTGCGGCCAAACTCGCCCGACCAGATCACAAGCGTGTCTTCGAGCAGGCCTCGCTGTTTGAGATCCTTGATGAGGGCTGCAACCGGCCGGTCCATCTGCTGGCACTTCATCGGCAACTGGTTCATCAGATCGTCGCTGGGATTGGTGCCGTGTACATCCCATCCCCAGTCAAAGAGCTGCACGAATCGAACGCCAGCCTCGCTCAGTCGCCTTGCCAGCAAGCAGTTGTTGGCCAGTGACGAGGTGCCGGGGTCGGCGCCGTAGGCCTCCAACACCGAGGCGGGCTCTTGGGAGATGTCCATGACCTCAGGCACCGACGTCTGCATGCGAAATGCCAACTCATACTGTTCGATGCGGCTGAGGGTTTCCGGATCACCAAACTCATCAGCTTGCAGTTGGTTGATTGCGTTGATGGCGTCGATGGTCTTTCGGCGCAGCGCCCGGTCCATGCCAGCCGGGTCACCCACGCCCAGCACCGGATCTCCCTTCGAGCGGCACTGCACACCCCCGTGCACGGTTGGCATGAACCCGCTGCTCCAGGCTGCAGTGCCGGCGGAGGGTTTCTTTCCGCCCGAGACAAGCACTAGAAAGGCGGGCAGGTCTTCGTTCTCAGAACCCAGCCCCCAAGAGAGCCAGGACCCCATCGATGGTCTCCCCTGCAGCATGTGTCCGGTGTGCAGCAGCAATTGGGCCGGGGCATGATTGAACTGGTCGGTGTGCATCGATCGGACGATGCAGACATCATCGACAATCGACTTGAAGTGGGGGAGCAGTTCGCTCACCCATGCCCCATTGCCGCCCACCTGTTCGAATGCGTACGGGCTACCCAGAACCGTCGCATTGGGTTTGACGAATGCGCTTCGGTCGGCGTAGCAGTCTTGAGGCGCTACTTCACCATGACGCTGGTTCAACAGAGGCTTGTAGTCGAAGAGGTCATGGTGGGGGGGGGACCCGGCCATGTGCAGATAGATGATTCGCTTGGCCGTGGGGGCATGGTGTGTCAGTGATCCAGCAAGTGCGCTTGCGGCCTGATCATTCAGGAGGCCAGCCAGGGCAGCAGCGCCGAAACTGCAGGTTGTGCGACCCAAGAAGTGTCGGCGGGTCATGGCGCCCACGATCGCCTGATCAACGCTTGATACCGGGCTGGATGCAGATTGCGTCATGGGCGGTTGATGAACTCATCGAGATTGAGAATGACATTGCAGGTGACAGTCATGGCTACGGCGGTGTCCGGATCCAACTCCTCCGGCAGGGGGCCGATGGGCTCTGTCGCCAGTGTGTGGTCGATGTCATCCTGCGCCAGGACGCCATGGAAAATCTTTCGAAGATGGGTTCGTTCTTCGCCTGTTGGGCGGCGGGCCAGCGCCAATTCGAATGCATGACCCACTGGATCAGCACAGTCCACCATCGATCTTCGAGCAAGCCCCTGCGCTGCTTCGAGAAAGACCCCGTCATTGAGCATCGCCAGGGCCTGCAGAGGCGTGTTCGATCGCTCGCGAGCGATCTGGCAGAGTTCGCGTGAGGGGGCGTCGAAGGTGGCAAAGGTGGGGTAGTGCCCGGTGCGGCGCCACTGGGTGTAGAGCCCCCTTCTCTGGAGGTCATCGCCCGTGCTTTCGCTCTGCACGAAGTCGGTGAAGGCCTGCGGCAGCATGCCATCAGGCAGTCGGGGCATGACCGATGGCCCGCCAATTCGATGGGTGGCGAGCAATCCGGCGCAGGACAGAGCCGAGTCTCGCAGTTGTTCAGCTGATAGTCGCAATCGAGGGGCGTGGCTCAGCAGCCGATTGCGAGGGTCTTGCTCGAGCACGACCGGTTCGATGTGGGCGCTCTGGCGATACACACTGCTCATGACCAGCAACTTGAGAAGCGCCTTGGGCGACCAGTTCAGTTCGTTCTGCCAGTGAAGGGCCAGCCAGTCCAGCAGTTCAGGATGCGATGGACGTGCGCCTTGAACACCAAAGTCATCAACCGTCTCTACCAAGCCAGTTCCGAAGAGCTGCTCCCAGATGCGATTCACCTGCACCCGGGCGGTCAGTGGGTTGTCGCTTGCCGTGAGCCAGTTGGCCAGATCCAGTCTGGTGGCAGCCCTTGAGGTGTCCCGCTGCATCGGATGGAGAAACGCAGGCGTTCCTCCCTGCAGTGGACCTCTCTCGTCATCGGGAGAGAGGAAGCTGCCGCCAAGAAACAGCTTTGTGGTGCGTTGCTGCGCATGGGGCAGCGACTCCATCACCAGAGCAGTTGGTATGGCGGCATCGAGCTGGGATTGCCGCTGCTTGAGCGCCGCATCTTCATTGCGAAGGTCCTCAAGTTGGGGGGCGGTGGAGAGGGCAGCGGTGGCCAGCTCGCGCCACTGCGCATCGCTGCGCGAGTCAGGATCAACAAGGGCGGCCTGTTCCAGATCGTTTGAGTGGGCCAGCTCATCGGAGACGGTCAGGGCTGCGACTGGATGGTCGGTCAGTGACACTCGAAATCGATTGAGACCGTGGTGCGACCACTGCTGCGACAACATCACGGTCACGAGCCCGTTGTCTGGCACCGGCAGGGGGTCTTCAAGCACGAACACCGCTTGGTGATCGCGGTCGAAGGCCGGGGCCAGCGCCCAGCCGGACCCTGCCGAGTCATCGCCGTCGATCGCCTCTGCTACGTCAAAGTCCTTCTGGCTGAAGGTGGCTTGAGCGTTCGAGAAAGGAACAAAGCCCTCGGCCTCGCTTGTCTTCAGCTTCACATCGTTGAGCACGATGTTGGTATTGCCGTCACGCCCCAATGCCTTGCCGTCGGTAAAGACCTCCAGCCGCAGGGCAGTGACCGCAGGGAGATCAGTCCGCAGCTCCACCATTGTTCGCTCGGTGGCCGGGTGCGGGCCGCCCGCCTGCACGGTGCCGTCGCGCTCGACGGTGTACAGCGAACCGTTGGCTGCCCCTGCCGCCAACGGATGGTGAACGATCCAGTCTTGTGGCCCACACCGTGATGCCAGCCAGTCTTCGATCGCGGCTCGCATCTGAGGGTCGGAGGCCTGCAGGCGGTTGTCCATCGCCTTGCGTTCCAGATCGATCGCGGCCATCTGTTGAACCTGATCCGGGGTAGGCGCCTTGATGAAGGGCGCATCATCGCCTCGGTCGGCATCAGCCGTCTGGTTGAAGAGCGCGAAGAGCTCGAAGTACTCCTGATGCCTCAGCGGGTCGTACTTGTGATCATGGCACTGGGCGCATCCGGCTGTGATGCCCATCCAGCCCTGCATGGTCGTGTTGACACGATCGATCACGGCGGCGCATCGAAACTCCTCGTCATCGGTGCCGCCTTCGGTATTCGTCTGTGTGTTGCGATGAAATCCGGTGGCGATACGTTGCTGTAGTGTCGGGGACTCCAGCAGATCACCAGCGAGTTGCTCACGGGTGAACTGATCGAAGGGCATGTCCGCATTGAGGGCATCGATTACCCAGTCGCGGTACCGCCACATGGTGCGGAGGTTGTCCTTCTCGAAGCCTTGGCTGTCGGCATAGCGGGCGAGGTCCAGCCAGCTGCGAGCAGCATGTTCGCCGTGATGGGGGGAGGCCAGCAAGGTGTCAACCAGCCGCTCGTAGGCGCCTGGCTGCGTGTCATGGACGAACGCCTCCATCGCATCAGGTGTAGGAGGCAACCCGGTCAGGTCAAGTGACAGCCTGCGAATCAGGGTTCGGCGATGAGCGTCGCCATTGGGAGTGAGCCCTTCAGCATCGAGCCGTCGCTTGATGAACGCGTCTACTGGGGTGCGGCACCATGCATCGCCTTCAGGCGGTGCAACTGATTCGGGCTTGGTGAAAGACCAGTGTGTCTCCCACGGGGCGCCGACTTCGATCCACCGGTGCAGGATGTCGATTTGATGTTCACTCAGTTGCTTGCCGGTATGGGCTGGCGGCATCTGCTGTTTGCCAGCTGCCGAGACTCGACGCAGCAATTCGCTGGCATCCGGTTCGCCGGGTACGATCGCACCGCCAGTGATGGCACCTGCTCGGGTGTCCAGGCGCAGATTGGCCTGTCGAGCGGCTTCGTCGGGCCCATGACACGTGAAGCAATTGTTGGACAGAATTGGCAGCACGTCATCGTTGAACGACGGCCCGCCCCCCAGGCAGAGTGTGCTCAGCAGTACGAGCATTGCTCAAGCGTAGCGATGGTGGCCCCTCAGGCCAAGATGCCCTTCACCACGGTGCCGTGCACGTCGGTCAGGCGGTGATCTCGGCCCTGATGGCGGAATGTGAGTTTGGTGTGGTCAAAGCCCATGCGATCGAGCAGGGTCGCGTGCAGGTCATGCACGCTCACGGGGTTCTCGACGATGTTGTAGCAATAGTCGTCGGTCTTGCCCCAGGTGATGCCCGGCTTGATGCCACCTCCGGCGACCCACACGGTGAAGCAGCGGGGGTGGTGATCGCGGCCGTAGTTGGTCTTTGTCAGTGTGCCCTGGCAGTAAACAGTGCGGCCGAACTCGCCAGCCCAGAGCACCAGCGTGTCTTCGAGCATGCCCCGCTGCTTGAGGTCTCGCAGCAGGGCGGCCTGCCCCTGATCCACGGCAGCGCACTGCTTGCGAATCTCAGTGGGGAGATTTCCGTGGGCGTCCCAGCCTCGCATGTACAACTGAATGAAGCGCACGCCTCGCTCGGCCAGGCGCCGCGCCTGCAGGCAGTTTGCGGCGAAGGTGCCCGGCTTGCGGACGTCGTCGCCGTACATGTTCAGCACGTGCTCTGGTTCGTCGCTGATATCGGTGAGCTCGGGCACCGACATCTGCATGCGATAGGCCATCTCATGTTGAGCGATGCGGGCCATCGTCTCGGCGTCGCCGCTGCGTTCGTATTCCTCGTGGTTGATGGCGGAGGCCAGATCGAGCATGGCGCGGCGATCCTCCCGCGAGACACCGTCTGGGTTGCGCAGGTAGAGCACTGTGTCTTTGCCGGCTCGAAGTTTGCAGCCCTGATGTTCACTGGGCAGGAAGCCACTACCCCAGAATCGGGCGGAGAGGGCCTGCATGTTGCCGTAGCCCTGTGTGATCATGACGACGAAGGCTGGCAGGTTGTCGTTCTCTGATCCCAGCCCGTAGCTCATCCAAGATCCGAAACTCGGCCGCCCTGCCTGCTCGGACCCGGTCTGAAAGAAGGTGATGCCCGGCTCGTGGTTGATGGCTTGCGTGTGCATCGACTTGATGAAGCAGATGTCGCCCGCCATGGACGAGGTGTGCGGGAGCAGTTCCGAGAGCATGACACCGCCTTCGTTGTTGGCGGCCCGGTGAAAGTTGAATCTGCTGGGTGCCACTGGCAATCGAGACTGCCCGCTGGTCATGCCCGTGATGCGTTGGCCTTTGCGAATGGACTCGGGCAGGTCTTCGTCATAGCGATCAAGCAGGCCCGGCTTGTGGTCGTACAGATCGATCTGGCTGGGCGCCCCTTCCATGTGCATGTAGATCACACGTTTGGCCCGTGGGGCGTAGTGGGACAGGTGCTTGAGCAGGTGGGCGGTTTCGCTGGTAGTGGCTGGGGTAGCCGTCGCTGGGCCGTCGGTGAGCGTTGACAGTGCCGTGGCGCCAAGCCCGGCTCCGATGGTCGAAGCCACTGAGCCGAAGAACCGCCGGCGGGTGAGATTCCGCAGGTACTCCTCGAGTGGGTCACTTGTGTTGGGCTTGGGATCGGGCATTCGAGTCGTGGCTTGAACTGTGTGGTTGTGGGGGGGATGGGGGGAGGGTCAGTCTTTGACGATGGCCGCGTCAGACGAGAGTACTGCGTTTGCGAGCATGGTCCATGCCGCAAGTGTGTGGGGGGCCAAACCATCGGGCATGGAGCTGTCCCCTACGCTGCAGAGGGCTGCTGCGGCTTCGGGGTCGCCGGTGTACCGCGTTTTGAATCGCTCCAGCGTGTCGGCCATGGCCCGTTGCAGGCCGATGCTGGGCTCATCGCCGGTGCAGCGGCGATAGAGATCAACCAGCCGCTCGTCTTGGGGTGTCTCGGTCAGGACGCGGGCGGCGGTCGCACGTGCGGCTTCCACGAATTGCTCGTCGTTCCAGAGGAGGAGTGCTTGGAGCGGGGTGTTGGTTGTCAGACGGCGTGCAGCGCAGTACTCACGAGTGGGCGCATCGAGCGTGAGCATGGAAGGTGGTGGGGCGGCACGCTTCCAGTAGGTGTAGAGGCTGCGTCGCCAAAGGTCGTCGCCCATGCCGCGCACGAACGTGCGGGTATTCGATTGAGGCATCGCGACTTCGCGCCAGAGGCCATCGGGCTGATAGGGCTTGACGCTGGGGCCGCCCAGTTGTTCGACGAGCAGGCCGCTTACATGCAGCGCCTGATCGCGGATCTGCTCGGCGCCAAGCCGCTGCCGTGGGAACCGGGCGTACATCGTGGAGGGGAGGTCGCTCTGAGCGTCGGATGCCTGTTTGTAGGTATTGCTGGTGAGCATGGTTCGCAGCGTTTGACGCACATTCCATCCGTTGTCTCGGAAGTCAGCTGCGATCCAGTCGAGCAGCTCAGGGTGTGTCGGCCAGGTGCCTTGAAGGCCAAAGTCCTCCACCGTTTCCACGAGTCCGTGGCCGAACAGTTCCGCCCAGAGGCGATTGACCATGACGCGTGCCGTGAGGGGATTCTCGTCGCTCACAAGCCAGCGGGCGAGATCGACGCGGGTGAGCGTCTCGTCTGACGCGATCGACCCGAGCACGGCGGGAATGCCACGGGTGACTGGCCGTTCTTTGTCAGCCCTGTCGTAGGCGCCGCGCATCATGACGTAGGTTGGGCGATCTTGTGCTCGCTCCTGCATGACCATGGTCTGGACGAGCGAGTCGTTGATGGTCTCACGCTGTTGTGTGGCTTCATCAATCGACTCGGTCAGGGCGAGCCACGCTGGTGAGAATCGTTGGCGCCAGGCGTCAAGCGCGGCCGCATCACGGGACTGAGTTCGGGCTGCTTCGGGCAGTAGCCAGCCGAGCATCGCCGCGGCGAGTTCCTGCTGGGGCAGTGTCTGGCTGTAGTAGAGGCCAGCGGGTCCGCCGGTATTGACGATCTTGGCGACGAAGGTGTTTCGCCCCGGCTGCAGGGTGACGGTGATGGCGTCCTGATCGGGGGCGACACCGCGATTGACGCGATTCTCATGGACGAGTTCACCGTTGAGAAACACCATGATGCCGTCATCGCTGCCCAGTGAGATCTTCACATCTCGTTGATCAGGAGAGAAGAACTCGCGGGCGACGTACTCGGCGCCCTGCGTGGCAGCGAGCGTGACGGGTTGCCCCTCGATCACGCCGGGGGCGTAGCGCCACTTCTGATCGCCGAATGTGCGGCCAAAGTCCAGCGGGCCTTCTTCGGGGCCGTGCGCCGTGTCATAGGCAACCTGGGCGTCGGTTTCGGCGAAGGGGCCGACGATGTACCAGTTGGTTCGTCCCAGCGGCAGGCGGGCCAGTGCCTCTTCGGCGGGGCTGCCCACGTGCAGCCGAACGCGACCGAAACTGTGGGCGCTGTAGCGTGAGTGGAAGTGCAAGGTCACGATGAGGTCGCTGCCGCCCTCGTAGCCGAATGGCTCATCAGTGAGGAACATCGCCGCTCGGTCGCCTTCGACTTCATGTCCAGCGATGGCCCACATGCGCCCGTTGTCAGGAGTAAGGGCATTGACGAGCCGGAAGTCATCGCTGGTCTGTTCGATGTCGGCCCAACCCCAGATGAGATCAACGTCACGCCGCTGTGATGGGTCGGCTCGTGAGACCACCTCAAGTTCAATGCCGCTCAGGATGGCGTTGCCGTTTTGGGCTCGCCCCGGGCCACCGCCCGGCAAAGAGGCGTGGTTGAGTACGTCCAGTGCCAGTGCTCGCAAGTCAGTGCGATCGGTGCTGAGCACGATGGTGTAGTCATCATTGGCGGGCGCAGCGCTCGTGGCCAGCACACTCTGGTCATCTTGCAACTCAAGGGTGCTGCCATGAGCGCTCAGGGCCGTGACGACGGGTGGGGTCGTCCAGTTCCACCCACTTGCGTGAAGCGATTCCTTGAAGCTGGCGACGTTTCGGTCTTCATCAGGGTCGGGCTTGTCTCGCTGGGCCTTGAGTTCGGTGAGATGCGCCTCGAGCGCATCAAGTTGTTCCTGCTGCTGGGGTGTGGTGATCGTGATCGCCGGCTCGAGCGCTCGAAGAGGATTGGGCTGCTGGCTGTACAGGCCCGGCTCATTGTTGTTGTTGAAGAAGGCCAGCAGGGCGTAGTAGTCCTGCTGTGTGATGGGGTCGTACTTGTGGTCGTGGCATTGGGCGCAGTTCAAGGTCAAGCCAAGAAAGACCGTGCCCAGCGTGTTGGTGCGTTCCACCGCATAGGTGAAGAGGGCTTCGTCGTTGATGGCGCCACCCTCGTCGGTCGTGACATGACAGCGGTTGAAGCCGCTGGCGATGATCTGATCCTGTGTGCGATCGGGCAGCAGGTCACCGGCGAGTTGTTCGACCACGAACTCGTCCCACGGCTTGTTGGTTCGGAATGCCTCAAGCACCCAGTCGCGCCACGGCCAGATGGTTCGGCCCGCATCCATGTGGATACCTGCCGTGTCGGCGTAGCGAGCCAGATCAAGCCATGGCACGGCCATTCGCTCAGCGTGCCTGGTGACGTAGGGTTCTTCATTGAGCAGGCGGTCAACGAGCCGCTCCCAGGCGTCGGGCGCGTCATCCTGAATGAAGGCATCCAACTCTTCTCTGGTTGGGGGAAGGCCGGTTACATCAAGAAAGACGCGGCGGCAGAGCGTTGCCTTGTCGGCTGTCAGGTTGGGTCGCAGACCACGGGAGAGGAGATCTGCCAGCACGAAGCGATCGATGTCGTTCTGCACCCACGGGTCATCGACATCGACGGGGGGTGAAGGCGGCTCGAGCCTCTCGAAGGCCCAGTGGTCTTCGTAGGCGGCGCCCTGTTCGATCCAACGGCGAACGAGGTCTTTCTGTTCGTTGGTGAGCGGCGCCTTGCCACTCTTGGGCGGTGGCATGAGTTCGGAGGGGTCGTGTGCGTTGACTCGCTGCCAGAGCAGTGAAGCTTCCGGGTTGCCGGGCACGATGCCCGCCCGACCGCGGCGTTGTGCAGTGGCGGCTTCAAATGAGTCCAGCCTCAAATCGGAGGGCGCGTTCTCCCGGTCGGGGCCGTGACAGAGAAAGCACTGATCCGACAGAATCGGTCGAATGTCTCGCCCGAATCGGACGTCATCAGTTGGCGATGGGACGCCAGCGATGGAGGCGATCAACAGCATCTGCAGCATGGTTCGACCATACCAGAGGATGCCTGCGCCTCGGGCTGGATTCGCCGCGGGTCGTGGTCAGGCTTCGGCGGATCGCTCAGCTCGCCACGTATTGATGGCCTCGCCTGCAGCCAGCAGGGCGTTGGTGGCGGCAGGGAAGCCTGCATAAGCGATCATCTGGATGATGACTTCGAGGACCTGAGCCTCGGTTGCACCGCACTGTAGCGCCCCGATGACATGCAGTTTCAACTGTGGCAGGGCGTGGCCCAGACAGGTCAGACCAGCCAGTGCGCACAGTTCTCGCTGTGTTTGGTCGAGTCCTTCACGAGCGTAGAGTTCGCCAAATGGGAACTCCACGTTGATTCGGGCAAAGTCGGGGCTCACTGCGCCGACGTTCTCGATCAGGGCATCAGCACGATCGCCAAAGTGCTCACGCAAAATAGCCAGGCCGCGGTCGTAGCGTTCGCTCATTGGGTGCATGCTCCACCACATAGGTCACAGATCGTCAGAAAGACACCGGGCCCGGCGCCCGCAAAGGCGATGTAGGCGCATGCAGCGGCAATCGGCCAGTTCTTCCAGGCGCTGGTCACGTGCCCAAGCGTGCCCAACTGGGCAATCTCAGTCACCTCTCCCGATCGATCAGATGCATGCTCTGCAAGTGTCTGAATTCGTCGGGCCAAGGCCTTGTGCACGAATGCCCCGCCAATGCAGTAGAGCGCAAGTGCCGCAGCTCCGACGCGGGGAAAGATGCCCACGGCCACCGACAGGGCGCCCAACGCCATCACGAGGAGGCCGATGATTGTCGTGCAGCGGGCCATGGGAAACACCAGCGCCGTCGTCTGAACGGTCGCCTGGAAATTTCGGATCAATCCCGGCAGGGGCCACAAGAAGATCCAGGCGATGCCTGCTCGCAACAGGTTCATGCCGAACGCTGCTGCGGAGTCAGATGTACAACAAGCTGAGGCAATCAGATCCACTGCAGTCTCCTATCATCGTCTGCAGCCTACCAATTTCAGGAGGGACCACATGTTCGACAAGTCTTTCGAGGGGCTCAATGGTGCTGAACTTCTGGTGACGTGCCTGGAGCATGCCGGCGTCACGCATGTCTTCGGCATTCCCGGCGCCAAAGTCGATCCTGTGTTTGAAGCGCTTGCTGACTCGTCCATCGAAGTCGTGGTGTGCCGCCACGAGCAGAATGCCGGCTTCATGGCCGGAGTGATGGGTCGACTGACCGGCCGGCCCGGTGTGTGCATCGGAACGTCAGGGCCGGGCACGTCGAACTTCTGTACCGCCATGATTACGGCCACAACAGAGGGAGATCCGGTGGTCTGTCTGAGCGGCGCTGTGCCCCAGCGCATGCGGCATCAGAAGACGCACCAGTCGATGGACAACGTCGGGCTCATGCAGCCGGTCACCAAATTCGCCCATGAAGTGAGTTCCGCTGACGCAGTGCCGGAGTTGATTGCCGAGGCCTTTCGGGCGGCGCTCTCGCCTCGGCAGGGGGCGGCCTACTTGTCACTGCCCTATGACGTCATGCTCGCTCAAGCGAGTGGGGGGCCCTTGCACATGGCCCCGCCGTCCCAGGGGGCGGCCGACTCGGCAGCGATCGAGCGGGCGGTATCCATGATCGAGCAGGCAACCTGCCCGGTGTTGCTTGCGGGCATGAGTGCCACCGCTCCGGCTGCAGCAGAGGCCTTTGCTGGGTTGTTGCGTGATCGCCCCATGCCCGTCGTGGGCACCTGGGAGGCAGCGGGGCTCGTGCCGCGTGATCTGCTGGGGTGTTTCTTCGGCCGCGTGGGCCTGTTCCACAATCAGCCCGGCGACCAACTGCTGTCGCAGGCGGACCTGATCGTGACGGTGGGCTTTGATCCGGTGGAGTACGACCCGTCCATTTGGAACGCTGGCAGGCAGGGGGCCATCGTGCACATCGATGCGATTGAGTCAGATTCAGATGTGCACTATCAGCCCCAAGAAGAACTCGTGGGTGATCTTGCTTCAACGATCGAAGCGATTCGATTGGGCTTGGGTGAGATCCCCTCAGTAGATGAACGGCCGGGCATTGAGCCGATTCGATCGGCTGTTGAAGCACAGAGAAGTCTGCCAGCGTGCCATAAGGCCATGCCCATTCATCCTGCTCTGCTGGTCGGGCATGTGCAGGCAGCGGTGGATGACGACACCATTGTGATCTGCGATGTGGGCTCGCACTACATTTGGATGGGGCGTCACTTCCTGTGTCACCGTCCTCGGCACCTGCTCTTTTCCAATGGTCAGCAGACACTGGGGGTGGCGCTGCCGTGGGCGATTGGTGCCTGCTTGTCCCGGCCAGAAGCGCAGGTGCTGTCAATGTCTGGCGACGGTGGCTTCCTGTTCTCGGCCCAGGCGCTCGAGACTGCAGTTCGTCTGGGCTGCAATCTCACCCATCTGGTGTGGCGTGATGGCCGCTACGACATGGTGGCATTCCAGCAGCGCATGAAGTACGGCCGAGACTGCGGCGTGGACTTCGGCGAGCCCGACATCGTGGCATTTGCCGAGAGTTTCGGCGCAAAGGGGCTGCGGCTGGAAACGCCAGATCAACTGCCCGAGCTCATTCGAACAGGAATGAGCATGCCTGGACCTGTGCTCATCGATGTGCCTGTGGACTACTCGGACAACATTGATCTGGCAAAGACGATGCGTGAGTCGCCCAGATCCCACTGACTCAGGCTGACTGGCTCAGGTTGATTGGCTCGGCGTGATTGGCGCAGGGCGACGTATAGTTGGTGCTGGCAATGCTCAGCCTGAGGAGGAGATCGAATGACAACAGTCAATAGTGAGTTCGTCACGTGTTGTTTGGCGGTGTGTTCCATGGGTGTGGTCTCATCGAGTGCGTTGGCAGCGGATGATCTGTTGCTTTGGGTGGAGGGCAATCCACCAGTCTGGAGTCAGGTGGAGCATTGGGTGATCGGTGGGGGTGATGCTCATGTGCCCACCGGTGAGATCGTGTTTCGGTTGATCGATCCGGAGGCAGCAGGTGGGGCGGGTGAGCCGTGGGACCTCTCCAACGGCATGCAGACGCAGATCATCGCTTGCATCAAGAGTCTCAGGGATGGTGGGTTCACCGGCGACATTCATGTTGTGCCCTACTTCGGCGATGGCGCCTGGAATTGGGTGCCCGCAGCCGGGGCGGTGACCCAGCCGTGGGAGGCGCCCTTTCAGTGGGTGATCGAGGCCAACTCGCTTCTGGCAGGTAACGCGGTTGCGGCGGGTATCAAGAGCGTCACGCTTGAGAGTGAGAACAGCAGTGGCATCGTTCTTGTGAACGACAATCAGCTGTTGCAGATGCAGCAGTATCAACAGTCGATCTGGCCGACGCTGTCGCAGGACCCCGCGTTTGTGGCCATGTCTGCAACGCGGGCCTGGACGGCGGCTGCCATCGCCATCCGATGGACGACCACCACTGACGGCCTCGGTGATGCGCCCGGCTACTATCAGGAGCCGCCGATGTGCCGGGTTGCGTTGCAGTGCTACAACATGACCAAGGTGTGTGACATCACGGGAGGGGATTCCGTGACGTTCAATGATGCCTATGCCGCCGGGGCCTCCATCACCGACCCCGTTCCGGCTGCGCCCGACACCATCTACACCTTGGCTGCTGTGGCGACCGATCCTGTGACGACCATTCTGGATCCACCGGATGTGGCTTGTCCGTCTTCGGCTACGCCTGCAGGGTTCGGCTTTCTCGTAGGCAACAAAACGCCGCCTGGCGACATGGAGGGCAAGGACCTCTCGGGCGTGACCTTCATGTTCAGCATCGAGTCTGTCAGCGCTGAGCGGGGGATCATCGATGCATTTGGAACGTGGGATGGAACAGGTGGCCGTGCTGGTGTGAGTGAGTTTGCGTCCTTCATCGACATGTTCGAGGCGAGTTTCATGAACTGGTGGAATCCCAGTGGGCATCCACCACAAAGTCACTATCCGGGCTTTGGCATGTTTCCGGATCTCTCCGTTCGGGTGCCCGACAGTTGGTGGGCCAACGGCAATGGGGGGCCCTGCGGGGCGGATCTAAGTGGAGATGGCGTGATCGACGTGCAGGATCTCGATCTGGTGCTGGCCGATTGGGGCACAGCCGAGGGCGATGTGACCGGCGATGGCATCACGACCATTCTCGACGTGCTTGAAGTGCTGATGGCGTGGGGGGCCTGCCCATGAAGTCAGCGGGGTCACTGACCAGCGTCGAAGGTTCGTCTTGCTCCAACCAGCGATCGAGGCTCAGGCGGCAGGCCCGCATCAGTTGCAGCTCGTGAACACGCTACAGAGAAGTCAGCTCTAGCGACGCCGCCTATGGCTGCACAGGCCCAAGATGGCGAAGCCGGCAAGTGCGCTTGGCGCAGGCAGGGTCATGGTAAACGTGCCCTCGCCACTCCAGTCATTGGTGTAGTGGACGCCGTCGGTCCAGTGCGTATGGTCCGCATAGCCCTGGGTGCCGTAGATCTGGATCTCCCAGTCGCCAGCCTCGAGCCACCCGAGCGCATCGACCCCTTCAGAGATGCCGTTGTAGAACACGTAGCCCGTGGTGTTGTTTGTGATCCTCAGGGCCACATTGCCGGTGCCCACCCAGCGCTGAGGCAGGTCATCCAGAGCGGTCAGCAGCAGGCATGCGGGCGCCGTCATCAGGGTGAGAGCCATGTCTCAAGCCTATCCGAGCATGGCCATTTCTCGGCGCCTGTAGCATTCAAACCACAGGAGATGGCCCCACCATGTTGATTGCGTGCCTGTTGTCCACGATTGGGGCCCAAAGTGCACCGGCTCGAGAGGTCGAGACCAGGCCCAACATCATCATGCTCTTTACCGATGATCAGCGGGAGGGCACGTTCAGCGCCGATGGGCATCCATTCCACCAAACCCCCAACTTCGATGCCCTCATCGGTGAGTCAATTCGATTCGACACCACCTACACGGCAACCCCGGTGTGCTCACCAAGCCGCGTGAGTTTGCTGACTGGTCTGTCCGAACGCACACACGGCGTGGGATTCGGTACGGCCTATGCACTCAACGAAGCACAGTGGGCCACCACCTATCCGGCGCTGCTGCAGGCAGCGGGCTACTTCACCGGGTTCATCGGAAAATTCGGTGTCGAGTACTACACCTTCAGAGGGCAAGCCGCTGATCGCTTTGACTTCTGGTGGGGGCATGATGGCTGGACCAAGTTCCTGCCCAAGCAACATGGTGGAGGCGCGTGCAAGCCCTATCACCGGGCCGAGGCCGACATCATCACACCGATCATGGGCGAGGCTATGGCCGCATTTCTCGATGCGGTACCCGAGGGTAAACCGTTCTGCCTCTCAGTCAGTTTCAACGTGCCCCATGGATCGCAAGCGACGAGCATGCACACCGGCTACGAGGGTTGGCATCGGATGACACGGCCTGCCAATGAAAACCCGGCGCTTGCAGGAAGCCCCTTCTACGACACATTGCACCGTGACGAGACAGTGGAGATTCCCCAACAGACAGCCACCGACCCGTATGCACACATCCCCGAGCGAATCCAGCAACAGGACAAGGGCCGTCGCAATCAGGTGTACGACTACAACTACACCCGCGAGACGAATCTGGAACATCACATTCGATACGGGCAGATGATCGCCGGCCTCGACCATGTGTTGGGTGAATTGCTCGCCGACCTGGACAGACGCCACTTGCGCGACAACACCGTCATTCTCTTTGGCAGTGACCACGGCCTGCTCATGGGTGAGTACGGCATGGGCGGCAAGGCGCTGCTGTACGAGTTGGCGGCTCGCATTCCCTGCTTCGTTTTCGACCCGACCGTTTCTGAAACCCGTGGCGGCGCGACCGTCAGCGAACTCGTCACGAGCACCGATCTGACGGCAACCATGCTCGACTACGCCGCGGTGGAAGCGTCAGAGGCCATCGAGGGCAAGAGCCTGCGGCCATTGATCGAGGGTGATGATGTGCTTTGGCGTGACGAACTTTTTCTGGAAAGCCTGTTCGTGCTGCGCGACACCCCTTTTCAGGAGGGTGTGCGCCGCGGCAATTGGAAGTACATCCGGATGTTCGACGGGGTCAACGGCTGGGATGAGTCCGACATCAACTTCGCCGGGCGATCGCCAGAGTTCGAGATGCTCTTCAATCTCAAAGCAGATCCCGGTGAACAACAGAATCTGATTGATGATCTCGCTGACTCGCCCGTGCTGGCGGATCTGCGAGCCCGTTGTGCGAACTTGTCCGAGGCGGCCAACGCCCGTCGGCAGGCTTATATGCAGGCCGTTTTGCCCACTCGCCGCTGAGTCTCAGGCATGCGACATGGACCAATCAGTGGGATCTTGTTGAGCCTGTCCATTCCGGCATAGCCTGTGGCATGTTTGTTGCTGCACTGTTGGCTACGGCGTCGATCGCCACCCCTTTGCCACCTCGAAACATTGTCGTGATTCTGGCCGACGACATGGGGCTTGCGTCACTGCACGCTGCGCATCCTGACTCCGGTTTGCCCACACCGCATCTGGATGCACTTCGCTCGCAGGGCATGTCGTTCACCGACGCCCACAGCCCCTCGGCCGTGTGTTCACCGACCCGCTACGGCTTGCTCACCGGGCGGTACGCCTGGCGTACCCACATGAAGCATGGCATCGTGCCCAAGTGGGGGCCGCCGCTGATCGACAGAGATCGCAAGACGCTTGCCGACATCGCCTCCGAGGCGGGCCTGCACACGGCGTGCATCGGTAAGTGGCATCTGGGGTGGCGTTGGCCTGCTACCGGCGGGGGCACGACGCGAGTGGGTGCCGACGTGGACTGGCAAGCGACCATCGGAGGTGGCCCACTGGAGGCCGGCTTCGATTACTACTTCGGCGACGACGTGCCCAACTGGCCGCCCTATGTGTGGATCGAGAACGACCGAGCGCTCGGGATACCCAGCGTGATCATGGAAGAGGACGACGCCAATGGCGTGCGGCGCGGGCTGGCGATGGAAGATTGGTCCCTGGAGGCGGTGCTGCCGGAGTTGACTCGCCGGTGCGTTCACTACATCCGCGACCGGGCTGCGGCAGACGAGCCCTTCTTGCTCTTTTACGCCATGACGTCGCCGCACACACCCATCAATCCATCTCAGACGTGGATCGGGCAAAGTGGCGTCAGCCCCTACGCCGACTTCCTGCTGGAGACCGATTGGTCGGTAGGGCAGGTGCTGCGGGCCCTCGATCAGTACGGATTGAGCGATGACACACTCGTCATCTTCACCGCTGACAACGGTACGTCGCCCAAGTGCAACTTCAAGACGCTGAAGGATGGTGGTGTGGACCTGCGGGGCCAGTGGCGAGGTATGAAGGCCGACATCTTCGAAGGTGGACACCGTGTGCCGTTTCTCGTGCGGTGGCCAGGTGTGGTTCCGGCAGGGGCAACCTGCGATGAGTGCGTGTGCCTGAGCGACATCATGGCGACAGTGGCTGCGGCATTGCGTGTGCCGGTGCCCGCCGACGCCGCCGAGGACAGCGAGAGTCTGCTGGGGCAGTTGAGGGGCGAGTGTGACCAACGTGATCGGGCCATCGTGCATCACTCCTCACGGGGGCGATTTGCGATTCGATCAGGATGCTGGAAACTCATCTGCTGCGCTGGCTCAGGGGGGTGGACCCCGCCCGCCGGAGACGACCAGGCGCGAGCCCAAGGGTTGCCAAGCCTGCAGTTGTATGACCTCGATGCTGACCCATCGGAGCAGGTCAATCTCGTAGACGTCCATGGCGATCGTGTGGCATTGATGTTGTCGCTTCTGAAGACGCAGATTGAGGGTGCGGCCAACGACACCGGTGACTGGTGGAGTGCGCTGCCATGGCCGCGGCCCACCAGCCCCTGATCAGCCGCACGCGCCCCAATTGGCGATGATGATCAGGAGGTCGCCTACATCCACCAGCCCGCTGCCGTCAACGTCGCCGCTGGAGCCTGCCGTGCCCCACTGGGCGAGCACCGTGAGCAGATCATCAGTGTCTACTAGACCGTTGTCATCGGTGTCGCCGAGGCATGGCGCTTGGTCGTGATCTATGACCACTCGGTGCTGCAGGGCGTATCGATCACTGCACCACCAGAGGCCGCTCTCGTGCCCGATTCGAGCCCAAGTAGGATCGAATCCCGGTCCCGAGCCAGTGTCGTCTTCGCTCCAGCCCCACTGAAGCGTGCCCGCATTCACACTGAGCACCAGCCAGTAGACGCTCTGGGGCGCTAGTTCGATGGTCGAAACCGGGGTGAATGAAACAGGCAGGAGATCGTCAGTGGGTCCCGAGGCGGGCACGAGCAGCGAAACCTGCTCGCCTGGCTCCATGCCGCCATCTTCGTGCAGGGTCAGCATGATCTGGGCCCCACCTGAGCCGGCCAACATGAGATGCACCTGATCGAGGCTGTGGGACACGTCCTGTGTAGTAAATGACATGGCTACGGGCTCAGCAATGGTGCACAGCTCAATGCCCGACGTCATGTTCTCGATGTTGCTGGACAGGTCCGCACCTTCCGTGACGGCGCACGTCAGGGCCAGGCAGAAGATGCTCAGGCTGTGTTGTAACTGGAGTCGTTGCATGTCGAGTCATTCATGGTCAGGCGAATCGGGAGACGTAGGTTGGTGCGCCGCCACCGAAATCGAGCAGGTGTTCAAGAGCGTGGGCATCGGTCGGGGTGGGTTGGCCGCTGGCTAGCGGCGCACCCGGATCAACGACCACGTTGAAGGTGGCCATGACGCGATCGCCGTTGTAGTTCGTGCGCATGACCAACGCTTCGTCGAATCCGAAGTCCTGCGCGTTGGTGACATTGGGCTGGCCCCGGGTCAGGTAGGGGTCGATCTCATCATGCACTGCGGTCGTCAACGCTTGCTCGAAGTAGAGCTGGCTGACAAAATTGAAGTCCATGATGCCATCGACGAATCGGCGTACCCGAAAGTGCACATGAATCGTCCGGCCCGGATACCAGCCCGGAAAGACACTCAGGAACCGGACATTGCCGTGGTCATCTGCCAGTTGGTACCCACGCAGCCAGTCCACTCCATCGGTGCCCTTCTGCGACACGTCGGAGTACTGGCCCATCGCGCTGCAATGCCAGATGTCAACCCAGATGTCGCCACCTCGCAGCGGCTCACATACGCCGCTGGCGACGCTTGAGATGTTCATCGAGAGTTGCATGGGCAGGCCAGGTTGAATGGCCCCAGTCTTCGTGTCGGGCCTGATGTCCCACCGGTGCAGCATGCCATCGACCCAGAAGGGCCCGGGCGTCTGCGTCGGACTTGGCGTGCACGCAACTTGGTCAAGTGCATGGGCTGCGCCCGCTGCGCCTGCCAAGCCAATCGCTCCCAGCCGCAGCAGTGATCGCCGCGGCAACGCCCTGTCGGATGCTTCATGACTTGGATGGAGCGGCTCTTCAGGCACGAGGCATCATTCCTTGACAACCTCAGCCTAACGTCCCCGTCGAGTGTGCAAACGGCAATCCTCGAGTTGTCTGACAAAGGCCTTGTGAGCGGGCCTCAATAGCCCTCAGTGTTGCCTGCCCCTGATTGGGCCAGCGCCTCATCGCTCAATGGGCGGCCTGTGAAGAGCCGCAGCACCTGAGCCACGCCGCCGTTCTTGAGTCGGTCCGGCGTCCCAGACAGCAGATACTGCGTCAGGGGCGCATCTTCGCCCATCGCCGAGGCGGCCGACCTGTTGCAACTGCTGGCGGCCTGGGGCAGTGATGACGCTGTTGCTGATGTGAATCAGGATGGGTTGGTCAACATCATCGACTTGATCGACTTGCTCGGTGCTTGGGGGCCATGTGCTTGACGCTGCAGCGGTGGTCTGCGCACACAGCCCATCAATACGCAACCAGCCTGGCCCCGATGTCCTGCCTTGGTGCCCACACGCCTGCCCTCATTGGTGGGCGTGTGGTGTTTGTGGCCGGCTAAGGGCGGGCAGTTCATTGCATCTTCTGCTTGACTCAAGATCTGCTCGGGGCATTTTTGCGTTCCCTGTGGACCTGCGGGGCCGGTTAGATCTGGAGGCGAGATCGGGGGGTGTTGGGGTGTGAGGGGGGGGGAGATTTGGAGCAGCAACATCATTCTTGGCACCAATTTGCAACTTTCTTGGCACGGTGGTCTGCCCAAAGTCGCCTATGTTGGGTGGAGGCCCTCTTTTGCCCCATGACCTGTGCTGGTGTGCCCTGTCAGTGGTTCAGTAGCTGGAGAGAGAGAAGCGATGATGCAGTTGAGTTCAGGGATGGGCCGGATGCTCACGATCGCGATTCTCTTGCTGACATCGTCGGCGTCTGGGGCCGATCGACGCGTGTGTACGGGCTGCACATATGAGACGATTCAAGAGGCCGTTGATGCCTGCCAGCCAGGAGACCGCATCCTGCTCCTGCAGGATCAGGGCAATGTGGGCGAGGTCTTCATCGACCAGTACGACATCACGTTCGATGGCAACGGCTACGCCGTTCTGGACGGGTGGCTGCGTTTCACGCGGGGCAATGAGAACGATGATGCCCTCGTTACGAACACGGTCTTTGTCGATTCGACCGTTGGATCGGGATCGGTCGGAGCAGGAGGCCTGCAGGGCGACAGCCCCTACTGCATGTCGTCTGTGGAGATCGACTCCTGCCTGTTTCACGGCAGTTATCTGGCGCCCCTTGACGGCGACATGGTCCCATTGGCGGCGATACAGTTGCACACCAACGCCGCCCGCATTCTGCACACGACAGTCCAGTACGTGAGCAGCCCGCTGGGCGCCTGCTGGCTTGCGCCCAAAGACTGCGATGGCGACGGCAACGAGGCCGACTTCACCGTCGCCTGGTGCACGATCCAGCACAATGAGGCCTCCGGCCCCGGTTGGCCTTGGTGGTTCAAGGGAAGCGGCCTCACCATCGCGGCGACCGATCCGTTCACGCCCTTCGATTTCGACGACCCCTGGGAAGTGCACACACTCGTGCAGGACTCTGTCATCGCCGACAATTCCGGCGCTCCGGGCATCCATCTGGAGAACATGGAGGTGGATCCAAGCCTCACATCGATGGTGGTGCTCAACTGCACCTTGGTCAACAATAGCGCCCCCCATTGGCATGAGGCGGGCGGTGTGTCGGTCGCCCTGCCGGAACCAGGCATCGCGACCGTGCTCAATTCGATCCTCTGGTGGAACACCGTGGGTGGTTCGGCCGGCTTTTCAAGCCAGTCGAATCTGGCGGGGAGCAACCTGAGTGCGTTCAGTTTCTGCAGTATCGAGGCGAAACCGCCTTGGAAAGGCACCGGAAACTCCGGGGACATCCCGATGTTCGTGGACTCAGCGTCGGGAGACTACCACCAGATTCCCGGTTCACCCTGCATAGATGCTGCAAGCATGATTGCGTATGGAGACCATGCGCTGCTCGATGATGGCAGCGCAGTCGATCTGGATGGTCAGCCTCGGGATGAAGACGTGGCCTATGCCGTGAATCAGGTGACCATCCAGCACGGTGCCGTGGACATGGGAGCGTATGAACAGCAGGGTGTGACGTGGCCCAAGGGCATTCTGTGGATCTGGGGCCGCGGAACACTCGATGAGCCTTGGCATCAATACACCTGGTACGACCCGCAATTCTGGGGTGGTGGCGGCTACCCAACCGCCGAGCGGCGCGCCGTTCTGGATGACCGATTCCATGGATCCGCATCAACCGGAGGTGGCACTCTGGTCCTGCCCGCCGGCGTCGCTCAGGTAGATTCGATCGATGTCGGACTTGGGATCTTCCGGGTGAGGGGCGCCAGTGACGGTTCCAGCACCGGGCTGATTGTCGGAGGCGCCATTCGGGCGGGCACGCGTGACACGGGCGAGACCTTCCAGATTAGCCCGGAGGGAAATGTGTTCAATCCAGGCGTGCCCGACGAGTGCGGCGAGAGCATGCTCCAGATCTCACCGGGATACGGAGTCGCAGAGCCGCTCGATCTGCGTGCCCCCGAACTCCGTGGCGGAGCGTGGGGTGCATTGACCATCTCACGAGCGGACATCACGGGGGATGTCGTGGTGGATCGGGGCGGGCGCGTCGCATTGACTGATGTGACCATGGACGGCGGCCTGAATAATGAGGGCCGTCTCCTGGTCACCGCTCCACTGTCTCTCGATGGAGCGTTCACGCCAGATCATGGGTATGCACAAGACAATGCAAGCCTGTTGGTGCTCGGCTTGACCGACGCCCAGATCGGCGCCGACGCCCCCTACATCGACTCAGGCAACGGCCCACTGTCGCTGGCCGGGGGCCTGATCCTGATTGAGTACCTTGACGCTGAGCTCCCCGTTGGTGCTGCATTCAATCTGCTGTCCGCGACGGAGTGGGACGGCACTCGCTTCGACGCGGTCTGTTCCCGCGGCTTCGAAGATGATCGATTCGTGGCGTTGACTTGGAACGAGACCAGCGGAGCCAGTGGCAGCGGCCTGTCTCTCGATGGTCTTGTCATGGACATCGATGAAGTGCTCTACGGGGGTGGTGAAGCCGGTTCCGCCAGCGGCGAGGCCGGCGACAGTGTGCTGGCTGATTTCGACAGCGACGGCGATCTTGATTTGGCCCTCAGTGTGCCAGCAGCAGATCTGGTCGTTGTCTTCGAGAACACTGGTACATCAGGTGCTCGTGGTGGCAGTTACGCCCAGTTTGAGGTGCTGGCGCAGATTGACGTGGGCGACGCGCCCCGTGGCATTGATGCTGGCGACATGGATGGAGACGGCGATTGGGATGTCGCTGTGGCCTGCAGCGGCGATGACACACTCTGGCTGCTGACGAACCAGATGGCCGAAACTGGAAGTGTCTCCTTCCTGACCGACTCGGTAGACATCCAGGCAGACGTGCACCCTGATCAGACCATGCCATGGGATGTGGTCATCGGTGAGTTTGACGATGTTGCAGGGGTCGATCTTGTGGTGTCGTGCGCTGAGGCAGACTGTCTTGTGCTCGTGCAGGTGGTCGGGGCGCTGGACGGCGGTCTGGGTGGGCAGGAAGCGGGGAACCCGATTGATGTACCTGATGAGCCGGGCCCACTCGATCCCATCGGTACCGGAGACAAGCCTCGTGGCGTGGCCGGCGTGGGGAGAGAGCAGGCCTTTTCCGTCAAGTTCGGTGTCGCTCTGACAAGCACAGCAACCGTCACGTCTCAGTCGCTGATTGGCTCGCCTCAAGGATTGACCGTGGCCGACATGGATGGCGATGGGGTTGAAGACGTCATCGTGACCATGCCCGGCGCATTGGCGATTGCTGTGCTACCCGGAACAGCGACCGGCATCGACGAGGCTGCAAATGTCACGCTTACCGGCGCGCCTGCCGCAGTTGCTTCGGGCAATATCGACGGCAGCGGCGAGGCCGACTTGTACGTGGTTTACGAGGATGCGGCCACGGGCGAGGGTCAGGTGCGGCCGATTCGCAATCTCACCAGCGATCCATCGATGATCCAATTGGTCGAGGATCCGGATGTGATCATGTCCGGCGTTTCGACCGCAACGATCGTGGCCGGTGACCTCGACGGCGATGGCGCGGATGACGCGTTGGGCTTTGCCGCAACGGCATCACTGCGTGGTGGCGAAGAGGTGTGGGCCCTCAACGTGGTTGATGTAGATGGCTCCAGCACGGGCAGCCCTGATCCGGGCGATCCGGGCTCCTTGCAGATGGCGATCGATTCCGCCGCCGATGGTGACGTGATCGATTTGTTGCCGGGCACCTACACCCGTGGCAGTGGCGACTGGCTTGCGCTCATAGAGGAAAAGAGCCTGACGATTCGCGGCGCCACGGGCCTCGACGGTGAGATGTTGTCGGTGCTGGATGCCCAGAACGGACAGGCGCTGCGCGTGACGCCCGGTTATGGGCAGGCAGTCACACTCGAGCGACTGCTGATTCAGAATGGTCAGGCATCAGTCGGAGCCGGCTTGTACTGCAGCAACGCCGAGGGCCAGGGCGGTGGGTTCGTCAACTTGTCCCAGGTCAAGATCGACGATTGCACCGCAACAGACCACGGCGGCGGCATCGCCCTGTTCGGTGGCACAGTGCTGTACATGTCGGATGTGGTCATCGATGGGTGCAGCTCGTCTGACCGTGGAGGCGGTCTGTATGCCAAGGGTGACGTCGTGGTCACTGCCACCGACTGCACCATCAACAACTGCAGCGGGGGCTATGGCGGTGCGATCTATGCCCGCGAAGAAGCTCAGCTGACGATGAGCGACTGCTCGATCGAGTCCTGCAATGCATCCTCGCTCGGTGGCGGCGTTCGCCTCTGGAGCGAATGCACATTGACGATGACTGACTGCTTCATCACCCAATGCAGCGCCGCCAGTGGCGGTGCGTTGGCGATCAAGAATGCTTCCAACGTCAACATGACAGGTGGGCTCATCTCGTCCTGTTCAGCGGCAAATCTCGGCGGCTCGTTGGCCATGGAACAGGGCAGCGGTGGAGTCTTCACGGCAGTCTCTATCTCCGCCAGCAGCTGTACCCCTGCAGTTGGCGGTGATCAGGGAAGTGGTGGGGCGGCTTTCCTGGATGCCAGTCACCCGACGTTCGATCAGTGCAGCATCTGGGCGTGCGAGGCCACTGGAAATGGTGGCGGCCTCTACTGTTGGAATGCCCAGCCCATCATTCAGGGGTGCAATCTCTGGAACAACACGGCAGGGGCTGGTGGGGCCATTCGAAGCATCGGAGGGTCTGGGCCAACTGTCAGTGCATCGATGGTCTGCAGCAACAGCGGCGAGCAGATGGTCGGGGCCTGGGTTGATGGTGGCGACAACTGCATCATGGACGCCTGCAATGCCGACAGCGATGGTGACGGCGTGCTCGACTGCGACGACTCGAATCCGGACGGCCCAAATCCAGGCGTGCCCGGTTCTTTGCAGTTGGCGATCGATGCAGCTGCGGACGGAGCCATCATCCAACTCGTCAGCGGGTACTACCTGCCGCCGGAAGGCGCCGCGCACGTGATTGATACGGACAAAGTCGTCACCATCGTCGGCTCAGTCACCCAGAACGGTGCGCCAAACAGTTGGTTCTACAGTGAAGATGCCCCCTCCCTCGGGCCGGCTGCCCGACTGAGTGGCGGCGGCCACCTGACCTTGGAGAATGTGGCCATGGCCGGATTCGGTCAAGGCGGCATCAGGGTGCTGCAGTCATCGCTGTCACTGGACAACTGTCTGATCTACGGATGCGGCGGCTTTGGTGTCAAGGCAACCCAGTCAACCTTGACGTTGACAGGTGTCGCCATCAGAGCCAATGGCGGTTCAGACACAGGTAGCACTGGAGGCGGCTTGTCGCTCCAAGGCGGCAGTGCCCACGTCACGGGTGGTCGTATTCATGAGAACCACGCCACGCTTGGCGGCGGTGTGTACGCCAATGCAGGTGCCCAGGTGGAGTTCCATGACGCACATCTCTACGACAACACCTGCAGTGTGAATGGCGGCGGCGTGTGTATCAGTGATTCCAGCACGAGCATGGCATTCACCGCTTGCAGGCTCTGGGGCAATGAGGCCGATCTTTCATGGGGCAATGCGATCGCGATTGCCAGTTCGGCTCAGGTATCGCTCGCCAGTTCTCGGGTGTGCCACAATGGTGACTCGGGCAGCCAAATCGGGGGTGACTGGCAGGACTTGGGTGGCAATTGCATCGATGACGTCTGCCCAGACGAGGACGGCGATGAGATTCCCGATCCATGCGAGGATTGCCTCAGTGATGTCAATGGAGATGGGTTCGTCAACATCGACGATCTGCTCTTCGTGTTGGCAGGCTTCGGTACGGCCGCGGGCGATGTGAACGGCGATGGCGTAGGCGACATCGAAGATCTATTGCTGGTGCTGTCTCAATTCGGAGGGTGCAGTTGATCCAGCGGCCTTTGATGTAGCGTGGCGATGTAGATTGGGTGGGCCAAGATGTCCCAGCGCGACGACAACTCAAATGAGCCCCCCGGCGGCGGATCGGGTGCCGACGACCCGACGCTCTCAGATGATGAGGTGGCCAAGGGCCATGATGCGTCGTCGAATCCGACTGTTCCCGACAGTGATGAGGCCTCCAGTGGGGGGGCGACGCCGAGGGGGGGGTCATCGGATCCCACTGTTCAGGGCAGCGATTCAATTCCACTGGACATGCCTGTTGCCGGGCGTGAACCTCTGCCGCAGCGCATCGGTTCGTATCGCGTCACGGGGGTCATCGGGCAGGGCGGCATGGGCGCCGTCTACAAGGCGGTGCAGGACAGCCCCAGCCGGACGGTCGCGGTCAAGGTGGTGCGGCCGGGGATCGCCTCGGAGCGGGTCATCACTCGGTTCCGTCTGGAAGCCCAAGTGCTGGGTCGGCTGCAGCACCCCAACATCGCCGAGATCTACGAGGCGGGTACCTGGCAGAGTAGCGGGGGGGAAGCGCCCTTCTTCGCGATGGAGTACATCGCCAAGGCCACTCGCATCACGACCTACGCTCGTGAACAGAAGCTGACTATCGAAGAGCGGTTGCAGCTTTTTGGCAAGGTGTGCGCCGCGGTACATCACGCTCATCAGAAGGGCATCATCCATCGCGATCTGAAGCCCGACAACATCTTGATCGATCACCGGGGTGAGCCCAAGATCATCGACTTCGGTGTAGCCCGTGTCACAGATGACTCACTCAAGGCATCGATGGAGACCCGCGCCGATGCAATCATCGGCACGCTGCAGTACATGAGCCCCGAGCAGTGCGGGCCCGACCCCGATGATCTGGACATCCGCGCCGATGTTTACGCACTGGGTGTGATCTTCTACGAACTGTTGAGCGAACACCTGCCCTATGACTTGCATCGTCTGGCAATCGCGGAGGCGGCCCGAGCGATTCAGGAGGCAGAGCCCCAGCGCTTGAGTTCATACAACTCCACCTTTCGCGGTGACATTGAGACGATCGGTCAGAAGGCGCTCGACAAGGATCGTCGGCGCCGATACCAGTCGGCTGCGGAACTGGCTTTTGACATCAAGCGATATCTCGACAATGAGCCCATCTCGGCTCGACCGCCGAGCATGTCGTACCAGCTCAAGAAGTTTGCCCTGCGTCACCGGGTGACGGTGACCAGCGCCGCGTGCATGCTCTTGATGCTGATCGCCGGCATTGTGAGCACCTCGATTGGGTGGTCGGAAGCGGCTCGCCAGCGTGACATCGCTCAGCAGCGATTCGACGAGATTCGGACGCTGGCCGGCAGCGTGCTGGGAGATGTGTACGACGAGGTGCATCTGCTCGAAGGTGCCCACGATGCACGCATCACAATTGCTCGAACGATGCAGGCCTATTTGGAGGGGCTGCGGCAACATGTGGCATCTGATCCGGCGCTCCTGCAGGAACTCGGTGACCTCTATCTGCGGCTGGGCGACATTCAGGGCGGAACACGCTCGGGCAATCTCGGTGATCCACTCACCGCTCGGGAGCATTTCGCTTCGGCGCTGTCTCTGCTCGAGCCAATTGCGATGCGTTCACCTGAGACAGCCCGTTTGCACGTGCTGGCCCTGCTGAGCATGGCCGACTCACACGCCCACCCGGAGGCACGCAACTGGCCGCAAGCGACCGAGTGGTTTGAGCGGGCCCGGCAGGCGGCGTCGGCAGCGGCGCAGCGGTCGCCCGATGATCTTGCCGCCAGAAGGCTGCACTCGACCAGTTTGTTTTCGTTGGCCGACGCCATGCAGGCGACGGGGCGATCAGACGAGGCCCTTGCGCATTGGCGATCGTGTCTGAGCGATCGGAGAGAGATCGTTACTGAAGCCCCCGGTGATGTGGACGCCCGCCGTGATCTGGCCAACGCGCTGCTTCGGGTGGGTTGGTACGCCCATCATCTGGGCAAGGAGTACGAGCAGGCGCTTTTACTCTTTGAAGAGATGCTTGAGATACGCCGCCAATTGCTCGCCGATGCGCCGGGCAGCAATACCTATCGACGCGATCTCAGTCGGGCCTATACGACAACGCACGAACCGCTCAAGCGACTCGATCGCCATGGTGAAGCAGCCGACATGATGGCGGCAGCGACGACGTTGGTGCTCACTTCCTGCCGGGCGGATCCAATGGAGTATCGCAATCGAACGGACCTCGTGCAGGTGCTGCCGCACACCATCTGGATCATGCAGGTGACGGATCGGGTGCCCGATGCGATGGCGGCCCTCGATGCGGCGCTGGCGATTTACCGACCGCTGCGGGAGGCGGATCCTCGCAATAGCTCGTTGGCTGATGTGACAGCCCAGTTGAGCACGATGCGGTTGGAGTTGATGCAGCGTAGCGCCGGACAGCAGTAGTTGACGGCCTGCCTCAGCAGGTACGCGCTCTGATTGCCCTGCGAGATCATTCAGTTGGCTGCCCATGTACGGATTGTCTCAGCCTGAGGGGGAGGTAGTATTGCTTGGTCATGTCGTGTTTCTCATGTCATCTCTGCTCCGGCTTGGCTGCTTGTGCGGCAGTCATGTGCTGTCTCGATACTGAGGCATCGCAGGTCAGGATCACCTTTGCCGGCACCGTCGAGTGGAATCAGTTCACATCGGGCACACTCGGCTTCGTGCAGGCCGGTGATGAAGCCCATTTGAGTTTTGAGGTGGACGCTGGAACCTACGAAGACAGCCCGCAGTTTCCGGTTCGGGGATACGTCATTGACTCGCAATCGTGGCAGTTGACCATGGGGGGGCATGAGGTCGACATTCAATCGCCCTATGAGGGCACGCCGTTCTTCGTGTTGCGTGACAACGACCCTGCGGTGGATGGGTTCATGCTCAGTACGGATGTAGTTGATTTTCCGCTGGGCGTGCAGCTTTCGCAGCAGGGCGCCCTGGGCCCACTCACCATGCTCACCAGCATGAGCTATGACGGAGAGGCGCTCTCGTCATTGGACATTCTGCAGGCAGAAGGTGTGTACGATTTTGAGGGGCTGTCCGTCTTCAACTGGGTGATCGAAGATGGCCCATATGTGCCATTGGGTGTGCTGTTTGAATCGCTCACCATCGAAGTCATGGAGGAAGGGCTGCCAGGGGATGTCAACGGTGATTGTGTGGTGGACGTCAGCGACGTGCTGCTGATCGTGAGCAATTGGGGGGCTACCGGCGGTCAGGGAGATGCCGACGGCGACGGCGATACCGACGCGGTCGATCTCCTGATGGTGTTGGCCCAGTGGGGAAGCAGTTGTTGAGCCGGCGGACTCTGCTTGATTGAGCCGGTTATGCCCATTGCGAACTCCAACGGGAATGCGCCTGTAGATGCATGATGTGGGGAGTCCGCGGCCGCGTCAATCGAGGCAAAGGCAATCACTTGAACCGTGTACCGAGATTGTGGCCAGCGAGCATTTTGGCCATCTCATCAATATTGGTCAGATTCTTGGTGTGAGACCCGATCTCAGTGATGCCCCGGCGCTTGCCCAACTCAAGCAACGGCAAGCGATCCAGAAGCGACCCTCTGGAGATTCCAAAGAAGTGCTTGCGGTCGGGTTTGGTGCACCAGTCGTTGCATTCGGCGAGATTGGCTTCGACGGATGCCGCAGCTGGGCCATTCTGATTCGTCAGACCGCGATGGCGCCGAGAGAAGTGATCGGTGATCGCCAAGATCTGATCGGCGAAGTCGATGACCTTTGGTCGACATGGAGGTTCTCAATGGCAGGCGCGGGTTTGAGATTCGATAGTTGAGAGTCGATCGAAAGTCGAGCGTCGAAAGTCGACCGAGTCTCGTGCCAAATGTCGATTGTCTCGGGCTGCGTCCTCGACGCTCGACTGGGGGCGCCCGCCTCTGTTTTTCCCCGGCCCCCCGGGCCGCCCCGGGCGGGGGCGGCCTGTTCAATCGGGGCGACACGATTTGAACGTGCGACCTCCTGCTCCCAAAGCAGGCGCTCTACCAAGCTGAGCTACGCCCCGCGGGGCGTGGCATTGTATCCACCATCCGGCGCATCCGCCCTCATCGCTGCTGCAGCCAATTCAGCAGTGCCCGAACTTCGCCCGGGGTGAGGGTGTTGAGCAGCCCCGGTGGCATGGTGGACACGTCTGATGGCTCCATCGACAGCACATCTCGCCGATCGAATGACTTCGCATTCACCGGGCCATAGGGATCCAGATCCAGCACGATGCGATCGGCATCCAGTTCAATCAGCCGTCCCGTGTACAGCCCATCCTCCGTCTCTATCCAGGTTGCGGCGTACTGATCACTCACATCATGGTCCGGCTCGACAATGGCCCGCAGCAGGTCTGCTTCACTGAATCGACCGCCCACACCAGTCAGGTCCGGCCCGGACGAGCCACCATGGCCCCTGAAACGATGGCACTCGACGCACCGAGCTGCGGCGAAGAGTTCAGGGCCGTCGCCCTGGGGAGGGGCATTGGCCATCGCCACCTGCAGCACATCAAGAGTCCAGTGCTCCACGAAGGGTCTGTGCGGGCGATCTTCAGGCTCGGCAGCATCCACCCTGAGGCGGGCCAGCAGCGACGCTCGATGGGCCTCGTCCATGTCACGAACGAATCGTGCCTCGAACTGCTCGATGAAACGCTTCGCGCTGCGTCCACCGATCAGATCTCCATGTCGCCGCAGCCAACGCAGATAATGCAGCTCCTGCTCGCTCGTCCAGTCGCCCGAGTGCAGCCGGGCCAGCAGGGCCCACTGCAGAGCCTGCTCGCCTTCGCACGACTCCATCTGTTGCAGCACGAAGGCCGGGTCCAGCAGGCCCAGTCGAGCCATGCATTGGGCCGCTTCGAATTGAGCATCGTGGTCGGCATGTCCTAGGAGATCGGGAAGCAGTCGAGACATGTCCGCGAGATCGACGGAGGCCCCGCGGGCCATCGCGACGCCGGCAACTCGCATCGCACGAGCCTGCAGTTCAGGGTGTCTGGAGGCGATGGTCGCCAGTTGCGTGGTCATCGCCGGAAGTTGATTCGCCGCCGAACATCTGGCGGCCCAGAGGAGGGCATCGAGCAGCTTGGCTGCGTCCTTGTCACGAGTGATGCGATCGATGACCTCGCCGGGTTGATGCCGATCGAGCGCACCTCGAACTGCGTTTGACATGGCTTGGTCGCCGGTGCCCAAAAGGGCCCACAATTCGTCAAGTGAGATGGAGGTCGACTCCAACTGCCGCCGCCGTGTGATGGCCGGGGGAATCTCCACCTGTGGATCAACCCAGAGGGGCTCATCGGCCTCGATCTTCCACAGGGCCGAGGCGGTCGACCGCCCACCGGTGATCACGTATAGCGCTCCGTCAGGACCGAATCGCATCGCGCTCACATTGAAGGGGCGACCCTGGGCAAATGGCTCGATCGTCGCCGTGTATGAGGCTCCCTCAGCCACGGGCCGCACGGCCCAGATTCGCCCGTACGACCAGTCGGCGGCCAGGAGCACGCCCTCCCAGTCGATACCGAAGGCACCATCGCCGGCATGGACCAGTGCCGTGGGGCTGGCCGGTGGCGTTTCGACCACGGCGGGCAGGGCGTCGGGATACCAGTCTTTCCACTTGCCCGTGCCGCTTCGCCAGCCGTTGTCGGCTCCGGGAATGATGTGCATGATCCGCGGTGGGCGATACCAGGGCATGCCCATGTCCCACTCCATATCGCTGTCCCACGCGAAGCAGGCGCCATCAGGCGTGAAGGCGAAATCACAGGCGTTGCGTTGTCCCCCAGCGATGAGCTCAGCACGCTCGCCATCGGGATCGGTTCTCCAGATGACGCCGCCGGGCGACATGACACCGACAGCATGCCCGTTGGCATCCCATGATCGCTCCGTGACCAGATCTTCGGCCCACCTGCGAAAGGGGCTGCCGGCAAGATCAGCATTGGGTGGCAGCGGTGTGTGATTGCCCTGAATCACCCACAACTGACCATCGGGCCCAACTCGGATCGAGTGCGGCCCGTGCTCTGAGCCATTTCCCCACTCAATCAGGTGCAGATGTTCGTCGTATCTCCCATCGCCATCGGTATCGCGCAGGCGATGCAACCCGCCCTCGGGTGGATCGCGGGAAACCACCACGTACAAGGCCTCGAATGCATGCACCATGCCCTGGGCGCTGCCGATGTCGATGTCAATCGGCTCGACAACACCGCTGGACATGTCGATGCGGCGAATGCCGCCGTGTTGAGGAGACACAAGAAGATCTCCACCGGGCTCGAACGCCATCGACACCCAGGAGCCGTCTTCAGGTCCGGCCTCCAGCACCTTTGTCGCCCTGAAGCCCTCGGGAACCTGCAGTCCTTCAGTTGACTGATGTACAAGCAGATCTATGTTGCGAAAGGCCACACGGCATTCGGCCCCGGGGTGCACCTGAAAGGCGAAGCCGCCGCTTGTGTATCGGGCCTGAGGATCTTCGTCCCATGTTTCGCTGTGGATGCGTCCATCGATGCGGTGAATCAGATGTCCACCTCGGGCCGTGATCTCGTAGGTATGCCATGTGCCGGGTGAGATGTCCGCCACCAGAGCATCGGCGTCGCCGCAGGATCCCAGGTCCTGTCGGTTGTCCTGAAAACCAAATCGCATGCGACGACCGCGAGGGGTCATGATCGCCCGTCCATCAAGGTCGTACAGCGCACCGGTGTACGCATGATCAACATCGAGGTCGGCTTGGTACCCGCTCATGCCCTGATGCCCGCCCGGGCGTGCCCGGTAGTTGATGCCGGAGTTGCCTGCGTCAATCATGAACTCGAGCGTAAGGGTGAAGTCCTCGACTTCGCCGGGCCAGTACAGCCATGACTGCTCCGTGAGCCCTTCACCGGTGCCGTGTATGACTCCCGCCTCAACATGCCAGGCCTGCGGACCAATCACTTCAAACTCGTTGAGCGACTGACCGTCAAACAGGTCTGCGGCGAGGGCGGCGATGATCACTGCGCTGAGCACGGCTCCAGCATAGAGTGCTCGCCATGGGCGATTCACCGGTCATTTTGCATGGCACGGCCGACTGGCTGGTGCTCGACAAACCAGTGGGCTGGCATACGCTCACAGGCCGTGGAGACGCCCAGGCCCCTGACGTCGAGGCATGGCTTCGCGAGCATGTCACATCCAGTGTCGATCTGCACGAGGCGGGGTTGGTGCACCGACTCGATCAAGGCACCGGCGGGTGCCTGCTTGTGGCGACGAACGAGCGGGCCCGGGCTGCACTGCGGCAGGCCATGAGCGGCCGAGGTGAGTTTGCCGGGGTGATTCGCAAGATCTATCTGGCCCAGATCGAAGGTGATCTGCATCGTCAGGGCCAGTTCGAACTGTCGTTCACCAGCCGATACAAGCGATCGAAGAAGATGACCGTGTCATCGCAGGGGGCTCAGAAGACGATGGGTGCCTGCCGCTGGCGAAATGGTCGCGACGGCATCATCGAGGTCGAGATCATGGGGCCGGGGCGACGGCATCAGATTCGAGCAGGCATGGCCCATCTGGGGCATCCTCTGGTCGGCGATGTCCTCTACGGAGGGACAGAAAAAGCAGGAGAGGGCCCGCGGTTGTTCGCCTGGCGATTGATGCTGGGTGATGATGTGGTCGAAGCCGCCCTGCCAGCGTGGGCGATCAGCGCAACGCCCTGATGTGCACATGGCGAAACCGACCTTGGTCATCGATTGAACCAAGGCCGATTTTGCCTGGTCCGAAACGCGGATCCGTGCCTTTCATCACCAGCGTCCCGTCAAAAAAGGCCCGGATCGAACCGGTGCGGTAGTCTCGCTCGATCCGCAGATCGTGCCAGTCCTGCCAGTCAAAGAACACGCACAGGTCCCTGTGTCCGTAGTCGCGACCCGTCTGTCTGGCTTCCAGCTCAAGCACCCAGCTGCCGTCAACGGGATTGTCGAACAGGGCGATGGCAAGAGGCGAGCGATGCGGCGGGGTGTAGGTCGATCCCTCAGTGAACACAAGTTCATCCCCATCCACACTCCAGATGTTTGCATCGCGACACTCGATGTGATCGAGTGTGTCGGTGCGAATGTGGTGGGTGGGTGAGGTCGATGAGCAGCCCGGCCATGATCAGGCAGTTCAGTCCCACCGAAAGACACCCTTTTTCCAGGCGTAGACGTAGGCGATGATCGACATCAGGATGAAGAACAGAATCCGGCCCAGGAACAACGTGGCCTCGGGCGACCCCGGTTCTAGCTGGGCGAAGTCAATCGCCCACGGGTAGAGGAAGATGATCTCGATATCGAAGACCAGAAAGGTCATCGCAAGGATGTAAAAGCGGATATTGAATCGTCGTCGGGCTGTGCCGATGGGATTCATGCCCGACTCATAGGTCTCGCTCTTCTCACCGCCGGTTCGCTTGGGTCCCAGAATCGAGGTGCCGATCAGATTCACCACGCCGAACACGATCGCCATGAGAATGATCAGGGCGACGGGCAGGTAGTTGGCCAGTTCAGACGAGGCGAGCATGGGGGCAGTGTAGATGGTGACTTCTGCCTTTGCTCGACCTGAGGGCCGTCTCCCCCATGTGGTGCACCGCTGCTCGGCGGTTACTGCCGGGCCTCATGATCTTCTGCCTGCCTGAATTTCTGCTTGTGGATCCCCCGCGGTTCCAACATTAGTAGCAGCGACGGCATGGAGGAGATCTCCTCATGCCTTCGCCAGGTTCGAGTGCGGCCCATCGAGTGCTCGGCACTGATTCCGCCAATGAATGTCGATCAGGGAATGGTGCAGGCGCCTCAGGCGGAGGATGCCAAGCACGGGCACCCTCGAGCTCCAATTTGGTTCTTGTGCACCTGGGCATGCAGTAAGCGCACGTCAAACGCAATACGCAAGACGCGAAATGCAAAAACCCCCGGAGCAGCGGTGGGCACTGCCCCGGGGGGGAGGGAAGAGCGAAGGGGCGCATGCCCCTTCGAAAGTGCCGGAAGTCAGGAGCAATGCTGGACAGGCACTGCTCGGGTCGGGGAAGGAATGACCGCCGAGGCGGTCTTGCAGACATCTCCTTCGTCTGCAAACGGGATCGAGATCCTTTCGTTCCCGTCGAGTTCCTTCGGAAGGCCTCCTGCTCCGTCCCCTGAAGGGTGCCTGCGATTCGCTTCCGACGTCGAACCGCAGACGTGTCTGTGTGTGGGCTCGATCAGCTGCAGCCCATCGAGTTCCCACAATTCATGCATCGGTAGCACGTGCCGTTACGCACGGTGATCGCACCGCATCCGTCGCAGGGGGGTGCGTCTCCCATGAGTGCTGCCTGCGCTTCGTTGAGTTGCGAAGTCTGCGTGCCCTCAGTGCCCGACACGGGGGCCGCCGGGGCTGGGGCCGGGGCTGGCGCTCGCTGCGTCGAGGCGCCGGCATCTGAAAGCCGCGAAGGCCGGGATGAGTCCATCATTCGAGGCTCGTCGGTCACGATCGCATCGGCTGCGGGCCGGATGCGGTCGGCAACTTCCTCTTTGGTTTCCTTTGCCTCTTTGGGCTCCTTGACCTCGATTGCCGCGGTGCCTGCTCGAGCGGGCGCGTTGGCTTCTCGATAGCCCTCGACGAACTCCATGCCCATCCAGCGGAAGATGTAATCGACGAGCGACTTGGCGAAAGGGATGTCCTTGTTCGTGGTCATGCCCTGAGGTTCGAATCGCTGGTGGGCGAATTTGGTCACCAGGCTCTCAACTGGCACGCCGTACTGCAGGGCCACGCTGATGGCGGTACCCAGTGAGTCCATGAGGCCGCCGATGGTGGACCCTTCCTTCGACATGGTGATGAAGAGTTCGCCCGGCAGGCCGTCCTGATACATGCCTACCGTGAGATAACCCTCGTGTCCGGCCACATTGAAGTGGTGGGTGATGCTGCGACGCGTATCGGGCAGACGCTTGCGCATGGGCCGCTCGATGATCTTCTCAACCACACGCTCGACAAACGTCACTTCCGTGGTTTCGGCTGCAAGCGCCGCTGCCGTCGTGACTTCGCCGGCAACCTCGTTGCGTGCGGCGGCGAGATCGTCTTCGTCTTCCTCCGACTCCAGAACAGTGTCGTCAGTAGTGGTGTTCAGGGGCTGACTCAGTTTGCAGCCATCGCGATAGAGGGCGTTGGCCTTGAGGCCCAGCTCCCAGCTGAGGCGGTAACTGTCGGCGATGTCCTGCTCGCTTGCTTCATTGGGCAGATTGATCGTCTTGGATATCGCGCCCGAGATGAAGGGCTGAGCTGCAGCCATCATGCGGATGTGGCCCGTAGCCTGAATGAAGCGTGTGCCTTCGGGGCCGCACTTGTTGGCGCAGTCGAACACCGGCAGGTGTTCATCCTTGAGGCCCGGGGCACCTTCGATCGTCTGCGTACCGCAGATGATGCGGTTGAGCGTGGCCGCCTGCCTTGGGGTCAGGCCCAGCGCTGCCAAGCCGTCGAATGAGGGGTCTTCGCGGGCAGCTTCGATGTCGCTCACGCCGCACTTGCGAAGCACGCCTTCGGGCATGGACCAGGCATTGAACGCCATGCGAAGTTCGAAGACCGATGGCAGTTGCTCCATGACGGCCGAGCACTCTTCGGAGGTGTACCCGCGCTCCAGCAGCAGATCGCGGAAGGTGTCACCATTGGTGCCCTGTCCGTCTTCATCGGGCATGGGAACGTCCAGATCGAGCGTGCCCATGACCCAGCGGATGATCTCCGTGGCCTGATCTTCGTGATACCCCAGCGCCAGCAGTGCCGGGTGCAGCGACTGATTGGCGATCTTGAAGTACCCACCGCCGGCGAGCTTCTTGAGTTTGGTCAAAGCGAAGTCCGGCTCGACACCGGTGGTGTCGCAGTCCATCAACAGCCCGATGGTGCCGGTAGGTGCGATCACGGTGACTTGCGCATTGCGATAGCCGTGCCGTTCACCAAGCGAGAGGGCCCGGTCCCAAGCTTCGACGGCATGAGACAGGACGGACGTGGCATTTGCCATTGTCATGCGTTCGCTGGTGGCAACGGCGTGGTCGATGGGTACCGGCCGCACGTCGAGCATCTCCCACTCGGCACTGTCACGGGCGACACCCATGGCTGCACGGCGGTGGTTTCGAATCACTCGAAGCATTGACTCGCGGTTGGCGTCGTAGGCATCGAAGGGGCCGTGCTCACCGGCGAGTTGGGCGCTCATCGCGTAGGCACGCCCGGTGAGAATGGCCGACATGCAACCGCAGATGTGACGGCCTTCGGTGGAGTCGTAGGGAATGCCCGCTTGCGTGAGCATGGCGCCCAGATTGGCAAAGCCCAGCCCGAGGGTGCGGTAGGTCCAGCTCTTCTCGGCGATGGCCTGTGAGGGGAACGCGGCCATGAGCACCGAGATCTCCAGCACGATCGTCCAGATGTCGATGGCGTGCTCGTAGCCTTCCACGTCAAAGGAGCGGTGCTCGGCGTCGTAGAACTTGAGCAGGTTGATCGAGGCCAGATTGCAGGCCGTGTCGTCGAGGAACATGTACTCCGAGCAGGGGTTGGAGGCGTTGATTCGGCCATCCTCGGGGCACGTGTGCCACTCATTGATGGTGCTGTCGAATTGCAGCCCAGGATCGGCGCAGCGCCAGGCGGCGCGGCAGATCTGTCCCCAGAGATCGTCGGCGGGAAGTGTGCGTGACACTTCACCATCAGTGCGGCGACGCAGGTGCCACTCGCCACCGGTTTCGGACGCCTTCATGAACTCGTTGGACAGTCGGATCGAGTTGTTCGAGTTCTGTCCGGAAACAGTCTGGTAGGCCTCGCCGTTGAAGTCGTAGTCGAGTTGCAGGCCGATGTCACGAGCCAACGCCATCTGGTCAGGGGCCAGCGTTCGCATGCCTTCGACCATCGCGGCAACTTTGAGTTCCTCACGCACCTTCCAGTTGACGAAGGCCTCGATGTCCGGGTGGTCGGCATCGAGGCAGACCATCTTGGCTGCCCGGCGGGTGGTGCCGCCAGATTTGATGGCGCCCGCGGCTCGGTCACCGATCTTGAGGAAACTCATCAGGCCGCTGGATCGGCCACCACCCGAGAGCGGTTCGTCTTCGCCGCGAATGCCCGAGAAGTTGGTTCCCGTGCCTGAGCCGTACTTGAACAGACGTGCTTCGCGCGTCCACAGATCCATGATGCCGTTGTGGCCCACGAGATCATCGCCCACCGACTGGATGAAGCAGGCGTGAGGCTGGGGGTGGGAGTAGGCGTCGTCTGCCAGTCGAGGCCGGCCGCTGACAGGATCGGCAACCCAGTGGCCCTGAGGTGGACCGCTGATGCCGTAGGCCCAGTTGAGCCCGGTGTTGAACCACTGGGGGCTGTTGGGCGCCGCCACTTGATTGAGCATCATCCAAGCCAGTTCGTCGAAGAAGGCCTCGGCGTCTTCGGGGCTGTCGAAGTAGCCGTGCTTCTCACCCCATGCCCGCCAGCATCCGGCCAAACGACGAATCACCTGCTTGGCACTGCGTTCCGGCCCGGTCGTCTGCACGCCATCGGCATCGAGCACGGGGCCGCCGTGTTCGTCCACCTGCGGCACGCCTGCCTTGCGGAAGTACTTGCTCACCATGATGTCGGTGGCCAGTTGGCTCCAGCTGGATGGGATCCAGGCATCGGTCATCTCGAAGACGATCGAACCGTCTGCGTTGGTGATCCGACTGCTCCGTCGTTCCCACTCGACTGTGGAGAAGACGTCCTGTCCCTTTGTTGTGAATCGTCGCTTGATCTTCATCTGTCTGCCTTTGTCCGTCCGTGTTCTAGGGGTGTCATCCTTGACGTGTCATTGGTCCGGTCTGTTCTTGGAAGTCTTTGTTTGACTGTCTGATTGCGTTAGATGTCGCGCTGCTTTGCTGACTCTGGCGCCTGTGTGTTCGAAAAGCCTGTGTGTCCGAAACTGCCTGTTTGTTCGAAGATGCCTGTGTGTTCGAGGTTGCCTGTGTGTTCAAGGTTGCCGGTGTGTTCGAATCTGCTTGAGCGTTGCGTCTGTCAGCGACCTACGAAGTCGGGTGCTCTGGTGTCTCGTTCAGTCATCTACTCTTGGAAGGGTGAGTTCCGTCTGGTTCTGGTACTTGCCGTTCTTGTCTGCGTAACTGGTGCTGCACACCTGCTCTGCTCGCAGGAACACCATCTGGGCGATGCCCTCGTTGGCGTAGACCTTTGCCGGTAGAGGTGTGGTGTTGCTGATCTCCAACGTGACTTTGCCTTGCCACTCAGGCTCCAGCGGTGTCACATTTACGATCAACCCGCAGCGGGCGTAGGTACTCTTGCCAACGCACACCACCAACACGTCGCGGGGGACGCTGATCCACTCGACCGTCTCGGCGAGCGCGAACGAGTTGGGTGGAATGATGACGTGGTCGCGGCCGGTGTCGTTCGTGTCCACCGTGATGAACAGGTCATCGGTGAAGCACTTGGGATCGACGATGGCCGTTCCGCCGCTGGTCGTGTTCGTGAAGATTTTGAAACGAGTGCCTACTCGCACGTCGTATCCGTAGCTGGATATGCCGTAGGAGATACGGCCGCTTCGAGTGGCTCCGTCTGCCAGCGGGTCAATGCCCACATCGGCGCGAATTTGGTCGTCGCACAGCACGGCCATTGCCGTGTCCCTCCTGGTCTTGCTCGAGCTGTCGGGGGCTCGAGCGTGTCATCCATCCCTTCGCGCGTCCGCATCTGGACGCACTCGGGGTCTCCCGTGGCCGAGCACCCCACCGGTGCAAGGACCCTGCGCCGCCCACCGGCACAGGCCACCAAATGGCGGTTGCCGTGCCGTCAGTCGCCTTTTGGACTGCTCCAAGGGCGGCGGGCAGCATGGTACCCCTACATCTTGTGGCAACAAGGTCTTCGGCTACTGAATCTAGTGGGTCTTGAGTAAAATCCCGCAAGAACCGTGTCTGAGGTGATTTACCGTTCTAAAGCGCCATGGCGGAACTGGTGGACAAGTTGGCGCTGTCTCAAGAGCAGCGCTGTTGGCACGAGTAGGATCCGCACATGCAAGGATGCGATTCGCTGCTGGAGGGCCTTACAGAGGCTCAGCAGGAGGCTGTTTCAGCCCCCCCGGGCCCCATGCTGGTGCTGGCCGGCCCCGGCTCGGGAAAGACCACCGTTGTGACCCGCAAGATTGCAGCGCTTCTCGGGCAGGGCGCAGCGCCTTGGTCAGTGCTTGCGCTGACGTTCACCAACAAAGCAGCCGCAGCCATGCGCGATCGTGTTCGTGTGTTGATGGACGGCGCCGATGTGCGTGGGCTCACGATCTCGACATTCCATGCGTTCGCTGCAGGTCAATTGCGCCGCCTTGGTGAACGAGCTGGCGTGCATGAAGACTTCTCGATCTGGGACACGGCTGATCAGAAAGCCGCCATGAAACAGGCGATTGTCGACGCTGGCTTGTCTACCGGAAACTGGACGCCCCCTTCGGTCTTGTCCACCGTCAGTCACTGGAAGAACCGCTTGGGAACGGTTGCAGATCTGGAGGCGGCCGGAGATGACTTTTACACTCGCAATCTCGCTAGAGCATGGCGGGCTTACAACCGAATCCTCAGCGAGGCTCGGGCGCTTGACTTCGATGACCTGCTGCTCAAGTTCGCTGTGGCATTGCGTGACGATGAGTCGCTGCGGCGCGAGTTCAGTTCCCGCTGGACCAATCTCCTCGTGGACGAGTATCAGGACACGAACCATGCCCAGTTCGTCATCGCGGCGTCGATCGCCTCGGGGCACGGAAACATCTGTGTGGTAGGCGATCCCGACCAGTCCATCTATGCATGGCGAGGGGCGGACATCGGCAACATCCTCGAGTTCGAGTCCAAGTGGGCAGGCGCCCGCGTTGTGAATCTGGGTACGAATTTTCGCAGTACCGGGCGAATCGTGGCGGCAGCTGCGGGCCTGATCGAAAACAACACCACCCACCGCAAGCGTGAGCACGTGGCGGCGGGCGAGTTGGGCGATCCGGTCGTGTTGATGCGAGTGCAAGACGAGCACGATGAAGCATCCGACATTGTCGAACGGCTGCGGGCTCACCACGAGGAAGACGGCGTTCCCTGGAGTGAGATGGCAGTGCTCTATCGGATGAACGCGCTGAGTCGTGTTCTGGAAGAGGCCTTCCGTGATGCCAATATCCCGCACGTGGTTGCACGGGGGACGGCGTTCTACGATCGCAAAGAGATTCGCGATGCGCTTTCGATGTTGCGGGTTGTGCTGAATCCGCGAGACGACGTGGCCTTCAGGCGCATCGTCAACACGCCGCCGCGGGGCATCGGCGCGACCACCATGGATCTGGTTGAGCGGCGGGCCGCAAAGAACCGCGTGAGTTTGCTCGAGGCGATGGACAGCCTGCTTGAGTCGGGTGAATTGGCGACTCGGGCTCGAAAGGCTGTGACGGCATTCACCCAGTTGATCGCAGCGTGGCGTCAAGAACTCGAGACTGCTTCGCCAGACGCCGACATGGCTGCATTTGTGGCCGCCGTGATCGCTCAGTCGGGGCTCGAAGCGCATCTGAAGGGTGCGGGCGAAGAGGAGCAGGAGCGCCTTGAGAACCTCGAGGAACTCATCTCAGCGGCTGTAGATCGAGATGCAGACACCTCGGCTTCCTATGACGAGGCTGAGTTGCCCCCGCTGCGGCGGCGGCTGGCTTCCTGGCTGGAGTCAATCGCGCTCATTGCCGACGCGGATGCAGTTGATCCCGAGCAAGGGGCCGTCACCCTCATGACCCTGCACGCAGCCAAGGGGCTGGAGTTCGACGTGGTCGCCATCGTCGCCTTGGAGCAGGGCATCCTTCCGCACGCCCGCAGCAACACCGACCCCGCCCAGATGGAAGAGGAGCGGCGGCTGTGTTACGTGGGCATGACGCGGGCTCGCCGTCACCTCATGCTCACGCGGGCCATGGTGCGCACCCAGCGTGGCATTCGAGAGCGTACGGCAGGCAGTTGCTTTCTCGAAGAGGTTCCGGCCACCGAGGTACGGCACATCGAGCCCGAGCCAATCTGGGGTTCGGCAGCGGATGAGGTGCCAATCTTCAAGTCTGAGCACGATCCCGGTGGCGTCGTGCGGGGGGCATACGTGCGTCACCCGAGATTCGGCGTCGGGCAGGTGCAGCGCGTTCTGCAGCGGCCTCAAGGCACGACGGCCACGATCAATTTTCAAGAGTGGGGCCCCAGGACGCTGTATGTGTCGCGTACCAGCCTCGAGGTGATCGACCCGGAGGACCTGCTCTGAGCACGACGCTCGATGCTCGTCCATTCATCGAAGCCGCGCTTGATGCGGGCTTTGTGGCAGCCGGCGTTGCCACTGCTGGTCGTTCGCACCGGGCCCAGGCCTTTGAGGGTTGGCTGGAACGAGGGCACCACGGGTCCATGGCGTGGATGGAACGCAATGTGCAGGTGCGGGTGGACCATCGTCTGCTGCTTGAAGGGGCCCGAAGCGTGCTGTGTGTTGCGGACCGGTATCCGGGCATGCCTGATGCGCCCACGGCCCCTGGACAGGGGCGAGTCGCTCGTTATGCCCGAGGTCGCGATTATCACCGCCACATGAAGAAGCGGCTGCACGCCTTGTGCGATGGGTTCAGCGCCGAGCACCAAGGCCAGTGCTTTCGGGCATGCGTCGATACCGCGCCGATACTGGAGCGAGATACGGCGGCAGCCGCTGGTCTTGGAGCCGTAGGCAAGAACACGATGCTGATTCAAGAGGGGGTCGGTTCGTGGCTACTGCTGGGTGAAATCGTCACGACGGCGCTGATCGAGCCCACAGGCGTGCCACCGAGCGATCCCTGCGGTACATGTACGAGGTGTATCGACGCCTGTCCGACCGATGCGCTGACGCCATTTGCGTTGGATGCCAGCAAGTGCATCTCTGCCCTGACGATTGAGCATCGAGGGGTGATTGATGCGAACTTGCATGAGGCGATGGGCGATTGGATCTTCGGCTGCGACATCTGTCAGGAAGTGTGCCCACACAATCAGCCAACGCAGCGAACCAGCGATGCGGCAGTTCACGATGCCTATCGTGGTGGTGCTCCGTCGCTGGAGTTACTTGCTGTGCTGCAGTGGGGCGAGGCCGATCGCATTCAGGCTCTGGCTGGCACGTCGGCAACACGGGCGACACTGGACATGTGGCGGCGAAATGCCGCCATTGCAGGCCGGAATGCGTTGTGTGAGCATTCGTCTTCAAGCCCATCTGAAGCCCAAGCCCACCCCTCTGAGTTGCCCTCTGAGGTGCTGGCTGAGGCATTGGACGCCCTCGCTGCCGATGGCCGCGAGCCGGAAATGATCAGGCAGGCTGCGTCCCCACGCCGTTGAGTTTTTGCATTCGCTCACCGAGGATCTGAAACGCCTCTAGGTACTTGGCGGCGCTGATGGACTTGCGCTCCACTTGGGATCGCAGATCAGCCATTTCACTCAGGATGGACTTGAGCGTTTGAATCTGCTGCTGGCCGCCCAACGCCATGCCGGCCATCTCGCCGCCGACCAACTTCCATTGGCCATCGATCTGGCGGAGCCTGAGCTTGAAACTGCTCTCAGGTGGGAGGCTGATCGTCACCTGCACGGTGTCGCCTTGCACGATGGTGTTCGATGCCTTGAGTTGGCCCAGCATCGGCTCGATCATTGACCGCAACATCTGCGGGTCGAGGAACATCTGGATCTGCCCGATAGCAGCGGCCTCTGGACCCCTGAAGGTGCTGGCGGCCAACTTGTTGAGAGAAGACATCTCCGGCAGGATGCGGTCGCCCAGATCCTGCGCTTCGCAGAGCCCCGGGTTCGCCTGACAGTCGTACATGGCCCGCAAACGAGTCGAGGCGGCGTCGTCTCCAAGGCCTGCCAGCGTGCCATCCTTGACGTAGGCAAGTGCTGCAGCGGTGGCCGCGGCTGTATCTACGTCAGAACCGCTCGCATCGCCTGAAGCGGGCTGCCCGGGCGGGGCTGGGGCTGGTGCTGGGGGGGGCGGTGGTGGTAAGGCGGGCTCTTCAACGGTGATGGGCTTCCCATCGAGCAAGCTCTGCACCGACTCCAATCGCCTGCGAATGCTATCGGCCATTGGGCCCTGCCCCGCCTGATTGGCGCTGGTGCGGGCACTTTGGAGCAGGTCTCGCGTTTGTTGCATCGCGGCATCACGCTGCGTCGTCAGTGATCGGGCATCTTCGCTCAAGGCCGCTGCCTGCGTCTGCAGCGATGCGACCTGTTCCATCAGCCGAGCGCTGCGTTCGAGCGACAGATATCGGGAGGTGGATGTAGACAAGGCTGCCTGTCTCGCCGAGAGCTCCAGCAGCTTGTCGGCTTGTGGCGAGCGGCCACCCTGACGAGCGGCGCGTTGGGCATCGGTAGCCGCAGCTTCAAAGGTCTTGATGGCCTCTGCGCTTGCCGTGGAGAGTTTGCCCAGTTCGAGTTCCGAGAGTGCACTTGCGTCTTCGGTGATCTCACGGCTCAAGCGGTCTACGTGACGTCGAACGTCTGAGATCTGATCATCTCGAGATCGCACGAAGGCATCGACCTGCGTGAGTTCCGACTCATTGACGTCGATGCGATGCGCTTCGCCCGTGTGTTTGTGCTCGGGCACCACCTGGGACACACGCAGGCTTTCGATCTCCAGATCAAGCGCATCCAGGCGCGACTCATCTGGGGCCAGGGCCTTGAGGACAGCGCCGGAGGCATCGATCGAGTCCAGGGCAGTATCAAGTTCCTGATCCGCTGCCTGGCTGCGCAACGCATGTGCCCTTTGACGGCGGTCGCTGATGTCGGCTGCCAGTGCGTCTCGCTCCTGTTGCAATTCGTCAATGCGGGCTTGTGCCGCGTCCACGGCTTGCTCGTGATCCCCTTGCAGTTGACGGCGAGTATTGATGTCTTGTTCCAGTGCCGGGCCGCCGAGTTGGGAGCGTTCAAAGGTGGCGTGCTGCGCCAGTGCCTCCAACTGCCGCAAGGCGAGCACTTTGGATTCAATCTGGCCGCTGAGCGAGGCAGCATCGAGGCGGGCCTGCGCTGCGCTGCTCACTGTCGCTCGGGCGATGGTCATCTGGGCCTGGGCGGAGAGGCTGCTGCGCACATTTGCCAGCGGGCCTGAGGCCACGTCCACTCGCTTGAGTGACGTCAGAATGATCTTGGCTTCATCGGCTGCAGCCTGTGGATCGGGAGAAAGTGCGGCCATCTCATCGATGGCTTTCTGGAGCGCCTTGGCCTGCGCTTCATGATGCTTGGCCGCGTCATCCTTGCAGCCGGTCAGCCCCATGGCAGTGGCCGCCGTCAGGGCGAGGGTCAAAATGAAACCGGTACGCATGAGGTCGGATCTCCAGCGGGGGGGCCTCCCCGAGGCCCGTGTCGGGCAGTCTATCGCGATGGCGCCTCTTCGGGCGGCCCCTCTTGAGGCGGCCCTTCTTCGGGCAACTCTTGTGGAGCGGTGTTCTCGCTGGGGGTCACCTCGACGTCAGTTGGCCCGGGAGGGGTGGGTGACGGGGCCTGAGGCGGTGGGGGCACGGGGTGCCAGTCCACGTTCGGTCGAGGCTGACGCATGGACCTGATCCACCGCATGCCCGCCTCCATGCCTTGCATGTCGATGGTCGGCCGCCAGCCAGGCGCTGGTGGGTGGGCGTCTTCGGCTGCGACCTGATCTCGGGGCATCGCATGCAGCAGCAGGAGCGATCGGCCCGGGCTCTTCCAGTCGATCAGACCCCGTCCGTCAATGGACGTGCGCTCCAATTGCAGCAGATTTGCTGTTCGCAGGCGATCATCGACCGTGCCCCGTCGCAGCAGCCGGAAACGGCCACCATCGGGACCACCGTGGCAAGATCTCGTGCCGCAGCGGGTTGTCAGCCACCGGTCGTGGATCGTCTCATTGAAGGTGGAGAGGCTCGCTGGTGGCTCCAGCACGTCGATCTCCGAGTAGAGCGGCCTTGCTCGAAGGTCGAACATCAACTTCAACACCTGCGCATCGGGCATGGCCAGCAGTGTCTGCAGCCCGCGATCGCCTGCTGGCAGCAGTCGGGTACCGCCCCAGCCCAGATGCAGCCGCCTTCTGGTGTCGGCGTTGATCTTGACGGGCGGCGGGTTGATCGGATCGAGTTCCAGGAGCCGAACAAGGTGCACGACCCGTTCGTCGGGTAGTGGCAATTGCCGTGGTCCGGTTCCCCCTTGTTCGGGGGTGTCCACTTGTGATTCGTCACCGTCCCGTGGGGGGGCGGCGTCATTTGCTTTCTGCAGTTCCAACTGGGCGCTTGCCTGACGAAGCAGTCGCAGCGCCGTGGTGGACTTGAATCGCTCGACGATGGACTCCAATTCCTCGACCGCTTGAGCCCACATGCCATGGCCCATGAGCCACTGGGCCAGGTCCAGCCGCGCCTGTTCATCGTCGTCGTCGATCAGGCTGCGCTCATGCCGCCACAAGGCATCCAGATCGGGCTTGAGTTGCACCCGGGCGACTTCCCGGCGGTCATACCGAAGTTCGACGCCCCCAACTTCCAGACGCACTTCATTGAAGTCGTCGGCGAGGAGCAGGCCCCGCATGACGCGACCTCGCTTCAGATGCACCGATGCTTCCAGCGGTGTCTCCACGTCGATCAGGGTGGTGACGCCCATGATCGTGGCCAGGTCCAGCACCACTTCTTCACCATCGAGCGTGCGTAGCCAAAGATGGCCATCTTCCTCGTTGAGCTGCGTCCCCTTGAGGTGATGGTCGTGGCCCAATTGCACGATCACGCGAGGGGCGTCCACCACTGTTGCCAGCGCCATCAGCGCGGCGGCCAGCAGGCCCACCGTCACTCGCCTTCGCCTTCGGAGGGTTGCATGGTGGGGAGAATCGCAGTTCGTCGCAGCAGTTCCACGATTTCGTCGCGGTGCTCCAATGAAGAGGAGGCGACTGCATCGGCCAGTTCGTTGCGGCGACGTTCACGGTGCAGGAATCCGATCGCCAGTGCAGCGACTGATCCGGCGTCGATCGCTTCGACGGCTTCCATGCCTTCGCGATAGACGATCTTGGCAGCGAGGGCCTTGGCAACGAGCCAGTTGCGATAGGTCTCGGGCAATCCGCTGGTCAGTCGATCGCCGGCAACCTCCAGCAGGACGGGCGGCAGGTGCTCCTGAATCACCGGCTCGAGTGTGCTGCGGTCCTTGCTCGTCATGTTCCCCATGGCGCTCTCGAGCGCGTCGGCGGTGCGAATCACAGCTCGGCTGAGCCTGATACTTGCCGCGGGCAGGTGCAGGCCGGGCTGTTGGCGCAGCATGCGAGCCAGTTGCTGGGCTTCGAGGGCCGCAAGCGTCCGCAACTTCTGAAGCACTTCGGAAACAAACTGCTCCTTGACCTGAAGGAACTCCTCCGGCGAGAGAAGCATGCTGGCGATGATCTCGTATGAGGAGCAGATTACCCCGCACTTGTTGGCCGAGGAGTCTTTGAAGATCACGACGCCCTTGTCGGCCAGCGCTGCCCTGGCATCGGGGGTCAGGAACAAGTTGGCGCCTTCCACTATCAGCGGGCTGCTGGGTGTGTCGCCGTGAACGAACTCAGACCAGTTGCCCGCGTGCATCGTCGAGGGGCGACCGCCACAAGGCAGGAAGGCATCGGCAGCCAGTCTGGTGTGGAGCGTGTTTCGGCGTCGAACCCCGTCGGCATCGTCGATGGCCCAGACGCCACCGCTGGCGGACAGTTTGGCCGGATCGAATTGCGATATGGGGGCTTCAGCCTCAACGAGTCGCATGAGCTCCTCGTGGTCGAGCCCCTCGGGGTCTTCGGCGCAACCGCTGCCGTCGGCGATGCCCACGATGCAGGTGGAATCGCCAAACTCCCGCAGCATGATGCGGATGGCATTGCCGCCAACGTCGCCGTCGGGGCCGCCAGTCATTTTGACGCTGAATCGCTGTTGCCGTGGATCGATGCCCAGGCACCGCAGGCCGGCTTCGAGGAACACCACCACGCCTTCGCTGGTGACGCCGTAGTCCTTGTGATTGATGCCCGCACCGGGTTTGGAACTCATCAGGGCCGTTGGCACCGGGTAGGCCCGCTGGCAGGCCCGCTCCACGATCCAGTCGATCATGGATGGCGTGATGTTCTCATCAGGGCCCAGATACAGCAGTTCGGGTTCGCCCAGACGGTCCACGACGCGACTGCGCACAATCTCATCGGGCGTGATCAGGTCGAGCAGGCTGTCAACGAAAGCCTTGACCGATCGCACCGCTGTCTCGTCCGGGTGGACGAGGATTGCGGCCTTGGCCCCGCCTTCGGGAATGTCCTTGTTCTTGAGCTGCTGGGCGGCGGCCAGTCCGTAGGCCTCGTCGTACAGGCGCTCATTCTCTCTCGTGAACTGTGCCGTGCTCCTTGGCACGATGGCACGCACACCACCTCGGGCAATGTCGCGAAAGCGAACGTGAAAGCCGTTGAAGCCTCGGCCATGTACATGAAAGATGCCGTAGGGCAGGTCTGGGCGGTCTTCGCTTTGTAGAAGCGCTGGATCAAGCCGCAGCGCCAAGGCGTAGCGGTCTTCCAGATACACGTTTGTTCGCAGCACGGAGGCCACGGCATCGACCATGGCGTACAGCACCATGCGAGCGTCTTCCAGATCCACATCGGCTTCGATGCGCTCACGCAGTGCCGTCATGCGTGAATTGAAGACGTCGTCCTCCAGAGGGTGATCGGGTTGGAATCGATCGAGCAGCAGATCGCAGATGGCCAGCGTCAGTGCCACGTTGTCCACGGCCAGCGCTCGAATGCGATCCGAGGTGAAGGCGTAGCGGTTCTTCTTGCACAGCACTTGGTGGACGAGGTCGCCCAGAGCGGTGACCAGTTCGGCGTGGGTGAGGTCGATCGTCTCGCTGCGTTGACTCAGATCGATGGCCCGACGGTCAACCCACTTGCTGCGCTTCAGATCGTGTCGGACGCGAGCCCAGAGGCGGCCGTCTTCGGGAATCGGGCCACCATCCGGGGCTGTCACCACGAAGCCCAGGAATGAGATCGACCCGTTGTCACCATCATCAACCGTATCCAAGTGAGCCCGGTGGATGTTGATGCCCGCGTGGCTGAGCCGTTCAGCGATGCGTTCGAGCATGACTCGTCGGGTTGAGTTCGCCACCGCCACGGAGATTCGGCTGAAGGTCGGATCAGACTCGGGTTCGAGCATCACCGTCGTGCTGTCGGTTCCCGTGATCTGCTTGAACATCGACCAGTGCTTGCTCATGCGCAGGGGCGTGATGGTGAGCACGTAGTCGGCCGCGCAACGGGTGAAGTAATCGCGGATGTCCTCCGATGACCAGTCGGGCGCCGAGGTGGCGGCGTATGCAATCACCTCGTCGAGTTTCTCATGCTGGGCTGGGTCGTCGAGGTCGCACCGGGGTGCATCGCCGAATTCGAAGGTGTCGATGACAAGTGAGCCATCTTTGGCAGTGTGAATCTTGGCGCTACGCAGCTTCTGGTCGATAGGCAACTCGGCAACGAGCTCGGCCAGAACGCCGGGGTAGTCCAGCGGGCGCATGCTTGTCCACTGGGTGCCGTCTTCTGAGCGAAGCGTCAGTTCCAGCGGGCGGCCAGAGGCGCGAGCAGCCACGATCGCTCGCAGATGCGAGAGTCGAGTGGCTTCGTCGGTGTCCTGAAAATAGACTGGTGGCATCTGATCGAGAAACCACGGCACGACGTCATCCGACGTCGAACGCAGACTCTCCAGCAGGTGCTCGACGACCTCTGCCGGGCAGGGCTGGTCGGCGGAAGAACGCGACTCGGGAAGACCACTTGACATCCCCGTAAAATACACGGCATCGGCCTCGGCCGACAGTCCCTCAGCCCTGAGAAGGCCCTCAATGCCCACCCCTTCCGACAATCCCCTTCAGCAGCGGCTGGCGCTGACCATTGGGGCCTTCGACGGCGTGCATCTGGGCCACCAAGCGCTGATCAAACGTGCTCGCGGGGTGGTTCTCGACGAGGGGCACGTGGAGGTGCTCACCTTCGATCCGGCCCCGGCCATCGTGCTCGCTGGCGGGGGGGTTCACGCTGGCGATCAGGGCGTTTTGATGTCGCTGGAGACACGACGATCGCAGCTCCTGCTCGCCGGCGCCGACGAGGTCACCGTGATCGAGGTTGATCGGGAACTGCTGTCGCTGTCTCCAGAGGCGTTCATAGACAACTGGCTGCGGCCACGAGCGCCTCAGGTGGTGGTGGAGGGAACCGATTTTCGATTCGGCAAAGGCCGCAGCGGTGGGGTGGACCTCATCCAGTCCACCCTGGGGTGCTCAATTGAAACCGTCGATGAGATGCACGTGGTACTGGGCGACGGGACCCAGGTGCCTGCTCGCAGCGGCATGGTTCGTTGGCTGCTTCGCGCTGGCAGAGTGCAGGATGCGGCCCTTCTGCTGGGACGGCCATGGCAATTGGAAGGCACCGTGGTCGAAGGCGCCAAGCGCGGCCGGACGATCGGTGTGCCCACGGCGAATCTCGATACCGCCAACCGACTCGTGCCGATGGACGGCGTGTATCGAGGCGTGGCCCATCTGCCTGAGGGGTCGTCACGTGCTGCAGCCGTGAGTGTCGGCACCAACGCCACATTCGGGCCCGGGGCACGCACCATCGAGGTGCACATGCTCGACTTTGACGGGCAGATCGGGCACTACGGATGGCCGCTGCGGGTGGAACTGACCGGGTGGATTCGTGATCAGGTGACCTGCTCAGATGTCGAGTCGCTGATGCAGTTGATTCGTCGGGATCTGGATCAGGTGCGAGCGCTTCACGAGTCTCGCGACTACCCTGTCGGCCCATGACCTGGAAGCGCACAGCCTCACTCGACGATATCGCCGCCCGAATCTCGGGGGCAGATCACATCATCTGCACCACCCATGCCAAGCCTGATGGCGACGCCATGGGGAGCGTCCTGGCCGTGGTGCGCGGTCTGAGGGCATCCGGACACAATGTCGAAGGGCTGCTGATGGGACCGGTGCCAGCCCCGCTGGCACGGCTGGTGGGCGACACACCCCTGCAGGTGCTCGATGGCGACGCCCAGCCCGAGGGTTCATGGCCCGATCTGGTGGTCATTGTTGACACCGGTGCGTTTTCGCAACTTGCGCCCATCGAGGGGTGGCTGCGTGAACACCCCGAGCGAATCGTGGTGATCGATCATCACGCCAGTGGGGATGAAGCGCTCACCGATGTGCGCTACGTAGACGACTCAGCCGCATCGGCAACTGTTCTGGTCAAGGAACTGCTCGAGCACATGGACGTCGATCTGGGCCGCGGCGACGGCTCGGTCGCAGAGGCGCTCTTTGCCGGCCTGGCCACCGACACGGGCTGGTTCCGGCAAGCCAATGCTGATGCACGTGCTTTCAGGGTGGCATCTGAACTACTTGACCGGGATGTTGACAAGAATCGCCTCTACCGGCTGATCGAGGAGACCGCCCGCGTGCAGCGGTTGGCCTTGCTCTCACGCATGCTCGGCTCGATCGAAGTGATCGCCAAGGGCCGTGGCGCGATCATGTCGCTGTCAGGGGAGGACTTCGAATCGACCGGCGGCCGGCGTGATGAACTCACAGGGCTGGTGAATGAACCGCTGGTGGTAGATGGCATCGAGTTCAGCGTGCTCATGGTTGAAGACGGGCCCGGTGTCGTGAAACTGTCAATGCGTTCCAAGCCACCGAGGTCGCGTGAGGGTGCCTTCGTGGATGTGCGGGCACTCGCGGGCCAGATGGGCGGCGGTGGGCATGTGCACGCATCGGGCGCGAAGGTACAGGGTGATCTTGCTCAGGCCCGCTCGAAGGTGCTCCAGGGGTTGATTGCCATCGGCGTGGAAGAGGCTTGAGAAGGCGGCTGATCATCATCGCCATCACACTGGTGGTGGCGGCCTTTGCATCGGTCCTGACCGGATTCGTGATGTCTCTTGCCGCGGTTGATTTGCAGGCGGCGCATCTTCCTTCCAAGGCGGTACTCAAGATTGATGCCCCCGGCACCTGGTTGTTGTGGAAGGGCGACGGCGCTGGTGGCGAACCAAGATTGCGCAGCGATCCGGCGCAGTTGCTCGCGCCCGCACCCACGACTCGGTCGATCACATTCGTTGATGGAGGCCAGCGATGGCAGGTGTCCGGTCGGTTTGAATTCGATGCGCGAGGCCAGTGGACATTCGACGGGGGGAGCGGAGACTGGGCCTTGAGCCCCGACCCGCTGCCGAGTGTGAAGGTGTGGAGTCTGGTCACCGTGTCGCTGGCAATCGTGCTGCTGGGTTCGGCGGCCTGTACCGGTTGGATCGCCTTCAGACGCCCATCAGGGGGGCAACTGCAGCTTCGTGGTGAGCACGAGGGCGGGTAGACTTGAAGCGGCTCAGGAGTGTGCCGTGACAAGCGATTTCGACAGGACAAGCGATCTCGGCAGGACCAGTGACCTAGACCGGGCGATCCGCACCGGTCAGCGACGACTTCGTGCCATCGCAATCGTTGGGGTAGGTGTGCGATGTCTGTTGCCTGCCGTCTGCCTCATGGCTGTGGCGGCCCTCGCCCAGCGGATGGGGTGGGTGCCCGTGTCCTGGTGGCTTGTGGGCATCGTGCTTGCGGCTGGTTGGGCTGCCGCCACGTTGTACATGGCAGCCCCGTGGCGGATTACACGGGCATCGGCGGCGTTGGCACTCGACGAGGGGCTCGATCTGGATGATCGTCTTTCCACAGCCTGCTCGATGGGCGATGACGCGTCCCCGATGGCGCGGGTCGAACGCCAGCAGACGCGAGTCAACCTGCGGGGCACACTTACTGGTCGCCGCATTCGCGCAGCCCTGCCCATACGCATCGGTTCGGGCCTGGCGCCCGCTTGTCTGGTGTTCATCGCGGCGTTGTTGCTGGCGGGGCCACCTGCTGCCACAGCACAGGCCAAGCACATGCAGGCCATGGCCGAGGCGCAGTTGGAGACGATCGCTCAGGTCACCGAACCACTGGCCGGAGATGACCCACTGTTGGCTGAAGCCTTGGAGGAGTTGAAGGCGCCTCTGAGTGACTTCGATGATCCTGAGCAGGTGGAATTGGAGCGGCTGCGTCGGTTGACCACGCTGCAAGAGGCGCTCGACAGTGCTGCTCAGACGGATTCAGCCATGGCACCCATTCGGGCGCTGGAGGCACTTCGGTCATTGCCTCAGCGTGCCGATGCGGATGCCGACATCAAGGCCCTGCGAGATGCGCTCAGACGAGGCGAATTCGATTCAGCCCAGTCGGCGCTCGACGAGTTGGAGCGTTCGACTTCCAGCAGCCCGCCGACGGGTGATCGCCAGGCGCAACTCAGGGCGTTGGCAGAGGACCTGCAGGAGGCAGCTCAGCGGGCTCGTGATCGAGATGCAGAGTCCACTGACGGTGGGGGGGCGCAGAGCGAAGAGTCCAAGGGGGCTGCTGAGGCTGCCGAGGCGATTGAGCACATGGCCGAAGATGTGGACGCCTGCAGTGGTGGAACCTGCAGTGGAAACTCCCAAGCGGCCCAGGGATTGGCTCAATCACAGGAACAAGGCAGCGCCCGAGAGGCGATCGCCCAGGCCACGGCGCAGGCCGCCGCCGAGGGGGGCGCGAGTCCCAGTGATGGCGCGGGGGCCGTTCCCAGCGGCGGACCTGTCCCCATGGGTGGTGGCGGGCAAATGGGCGTCGTCAATGATGACGCAAGCGGGGCAGATGCAGTCGCATCGCATCCGCGCACCGAGGGAGATGCCGACGCTGAAGTGATCGAGGTGGAGTTGGTCGATGGCCAAGGCGCTCCCACTGGTGTGCCCATCGCTGGTCCTGTTTCGGTTGGTGGCGCTCAAGGGGTGGAGCGAACAGGACCCGCGCCCGAGTCGCTTCGGCGGTTGCCGGCGCGATATCAGGAGGCATTGCGTCGGTTCTTCACCACCCAGCCAGAGGAGGGTGAATGAGCCTCGTTCGTTTGGCCGGGGGTGGTGTGCTGGCACTGGTCCTCTTTGCGTGTGACGCAGGCGATGGGCCGGACTCCCCCTCGCTGGTTGTGTACAGCTCGGTTGATGAGTCGCTTGCCCAGCAGATGCTCGGGGCGTTCAAGGCGGACACCGGTATCTCGGTGAACATGATCGGCGACACCGAAGCGTTCAAATCAACTGGGTTGGCTGCTCGAATCCGGGCGGAGGCCGCACGTCCCCTCGCCGACGTGTTCTGGTCGTCTGAGGTGGCCCAGGTCGCCATGTTGGCCCGCGAGGGATTGCTTCAGCCGGTGCGGACAGCCTCAACCCGGAATTGGCCCGAGATGTGGCGTGACCAGGATCACTACTGGCACGGGTTTTCACCGCGGCCTCGGGTGATCGTCTGGGACCCGGCTCGACTGGCTGATGATGAGGTGCCTGACACCTGGAGCGAAGTGCTGAGCGATCAGTTTCGCGGGCAGGTGGCGATCGCTGATCCGAGATTTGGAACCACCGGCGGACATCTGGCCTCCATGCGGCAGTGGTGGTTGGATCAGGGGCGGGCTCAGGCGTGGCAGTCCTTTCTCGATGCGCTCTCCCGCAGCCAAGTGCAGGTGCGTTCAGGCGGTAATGCCGCCACGGTGGACGCCGTCGTGCGCGGAGAAGCCCTGCTTGGCATGACCGACATGGACGACGTGCTGGCAGCTCGCCGCGCGGGTCATGAACTGCACATGCGTCTGTTGCACCACGAGCAGGGCCCGGGTGCGGGCGCAATGCTCACCCCCAACGCCGTCGCTCTGGTGCGCGGCAGCCACAACAAGGCCGAGGCCGAGCAGTTCATCGACTGGCTGCTTTCGCCCCGAGCGGCTCGTCTGCTGGCAGCGTCACCATCGGCCAACATGCCGTTGCCCGAATCGGTGCGGGGTGAATTCCCCCAACTCATGGTGCATGACTGGCTCGATGTCGATCACACGGCTGCTGCGGCCAATTGGCAGGTGGCCATGGACGAGGTGCTTGCTGCGCTGCGTGGAGCGTCTTGATCATGGCACAGTTGGTGGCCCTCTTGCTGTGGCTGGGCCTGGTCGTGTGTCCGGCAATCGGCTTTCTGCTGAGCGCCCCAGGGGCGACCCACGATGTCGCGCTCCATGAAACGTCTTCGCTGGTGGGGCCGACCCTGCTTTGGATCGGTCTGGTCTCGCTTGGTGCAGTAGGGGTGGGGCGGTGTGTAGCGCCTGCACTGCAAGGTCGTGGGCGATTGCTTGTGGCCCTCTGTCTTGCTTCAGCATTGCTTCCCACTGCGGCCGTGTTCTGGACCTGGTACGCCTTGCTGGATGCCCAGAGTGTGATCGGGGCCGCTGCTATCGAAGGTGGATGGACATGGCTCCTGCGGCGAGCCGTGTTGGCGGCGGCCCTCATCAGCACGACCTGGCCGCTGGCGGCGCTTCTGCTGGCGGGCATGCCGCTGCGAGGTCCTGATTCGTTGCGTTCACTGCAGCGTCTGGATGGCGTCTCGATCATTGGGCGGGTCAAAGCGGCGACGGTCCGAGAGTGGCCCGGCCTGTTGGCTGCCACCGGTCTTTGCGCCGCGGCGGTTTCGATGGCGACGACCGCATTTGATCTTGCCGCGGAGGCGACGGCCTCGACTGAGTTGCGAGCTCGCTTGGCTTTGGGCGGGGGCCTCTCTCAGGTGGCCGGCGTGTGGGCCCTCAGCATGGCGCCGGCGCTCTTTGGCGCGATCGGTGCCTGGTGGGCGATGAGTCGCCGCCGGTATCAGGGCCAGCGCACACTCGTGCCTCAAGGGAAGCGAAGTCGAATCTGGCCGGCGATCGTCGCCCTGGCGCTGACGCTGGCATTGCCACTTGCAACCCTCCTCTGGTTGGGCGTTGCCCCTGACATGGGCATTGTGAGGGCGACGATCGAGGCGGTGATTCGGGCGGTGGGTGTCGGATTGCTCGCGGCGGCGACGGTGTTCGTGTTCGTGCCGCTGCTGCGTCAGGGCCGGTACCAACGGCTGGTCTCGGTTGGCGCCTTGATCTGGCTGACTGCGGCGCTGCTTCCACGAGCCTGGGTGGCGGCCGGGTGGGGTCGGTTGCAGCAGTGGCTGCCGGTGGAGTTCGCTGATCTGGGATTGGGCCGAGCGGCCGCGCTGCTGCTGCCAGCGGGCGCCATTGCCTTGCTGGTCTCCGCCATGATCGTTCGCACCCAGCCACGAGCGCAGCGAGACTTGCGGGCGCTGGATGCCCCGCCGTGGTGGCACCTCGATCCGACAATGATCAAAGGCCTCATCAGCGTGATCGCCTTGGGGGCGACGTGGAGTCTGTTTGCGCCTGCGGTTGAGGCTCGATTGGCGCCGCCTGGCCAAGGGCCGCCGTTGGTGAGCCGCCTCGTTGACGCGATGCACTACCAACGGCCCGAGTCGGTGGTCACCGTGCTGTGGGCCGTTGCGTTGTTGGCGATTGCAGGGGGCCTGATCGCTGCTTGGCGGCCGATGCGCAGCGCGATGTACCAGGTGGGTCCGCTGTCGCTGCTCATCTGCATGGGTGTGTGGGGAGGCGGTTGCGCGATCGAGCCCGAGTCAGAGGGAACGCCACCGCTGCAGGTTCGCCATCTTGTTGGTGGACCCGGAACCGATCCCGGGCGTTTCGTCACCCCGCGTGCCGCCGATGCAACAGGACACGCAGTGGTTGTAGTTGACCGCAGTGGCCGGCTGCAAAGATTCGAGTGGTCGTCAGGTGAGGCCAAGGTCGTTCAGCATGTTGATCTACCGCTGAAGGGAAATGGGTTTCCCACGGGCGTGCATCTTGGCGACGATGGTCATGCCCTGATTGCCGACACCCATGGGGGTCGGGTGCTCCAGGTGACGCCCACGGGTGAGATTACGACCGTGGTTGAAGCCGAGGCCACCGGGCTCGTCAGCCCCACCGACGTTGCCCCCGGGCCCGAGGGGCTGATCTATGTGAGCGAGTACGGCAGCGTCGATCGCATCCTCGTGTGCTCACCCGATGGAGCGTTGGTGCGAGTGTTGGGCCAATCGGGGGGAGCGCCCGGCGAGTTTCGACGCCCGCAGGCTCTGGCCTTTGATGCCTCCGGTGGGCTGTGGGTCGCAGATGCCTGCAACCACCGGCTGCAGCGATTGGATCCGAAGACTGGTGAGGCATTGCAGATCATCGAAGCGGGGGTGCGCTATCCCTACGGACTGGATGTGCTGCCCAGCGGCGATCTGCTGGTGTCCGAGTACGGCGGCAACGTGGTGCGACGGATTGATCCTGAGACCGGGCGATCACGGGTTTGGGGCGGGTGGGGCGATGGTGTCGGGCAGCTGCGCACACCATGGTCGGTGGCGATCGATCATGATGCGCAGGTGGCCTGGGTCGTGGACACTGGACACGATCAGGTGGTGGCCGTCGATCTGGAGGCGTTGGCTTGGTAATGCTGCAACATCCTGTGGCCCTGATACTGCTGGCGGTTGTGCCTCTTCTGGCATTTGCCGCGATGCGACTGGCGCCACGGATCGGTCGAGCGCGGGCATGGACCTCAGCTGGTATCCGGTCTCTCCTGGTGGGGCTGTTGGCGCTGGCGCTCGCCCAGCCGCTGCTGCCACAGGGCTCACGCAACGTCACCGTGGCGGTCATTCTGGATCGCTCACGGAGCGTGTCCGAGCCTGCACTTGATTCGGCCGTGCAATGGGTGCAAGAAGCGCTTCAGGGGCAGGAGCGTCAGTCAGAAGATCGGGTGGCGTTGGTGCACGTGGCAGCGGAGGCCATTCCCGGCGCAATGCCATCGCCCGAAGCGCAGGTGTCACTTGATATCCCGCCCGGGCTGCGAGATGCCAGCAGCCTGGCTGGCGGCATTGAACTGGCCCGGGCCATGCTGCCGCAGGACACACGCAATCGACTCTTGTTGATCTCGGACGGACTCGACACCGAAGGCACCTTGTCGGCGGCACACTCGAGCGACACGCCCATTGACGTACTCGTGTTGCCAGTTGACCGACCACGCGATGTGCGTATCGAACGCATCAGTGCGCCGGCCCGGGCGCCCGAGGGTGGCGTCATCGAAATGGACCTGGTGGTGCACGCCGCTGCGCCGGCAAGTGGTCGGATTGTCATACGACGCAACGGAACACCAGTGCCCCTGGGCCCCGATCAACAGGTTCAAGGACTGTCGCTGACCTTGCCCAAGGGAACAACCGTGCTGCCACTGCAGGTGGTGGCCGGCGAAGCACTCACTCGTCTTGAGGCCAGTTGGATTCCCGATGTGCGTCAAGGCGATGCCCCGGAGAACGATCACGGGCGGGCCATCGTGCTGTCGGCTCAAACTGGTCGGGTGCTTCTGGTGGGCACCGACGAGCGAGCGCTTGAGGGGATGTTGTCCTCGCTGGCTGGAAGTGGGATTGACGCCAAGATCGGAACGCCAGCGGATCTTGCACAGGGGGCTGCCTCGCTGGCGTCGATCGACGCGCTGGTGCTTGTCGATCTGCCCCGATGGGCGTTGCCAACACGCTTCGACACCTTGCTGGCCCGTTGGGTTGAATCCTCAGGCGGCGGCTTGCTCATGACCGGCGGCCATCAGGCTTTGGGCGCCGGAGGGTGGATTGGGTCCGACGTGGAGGGCGTGCTGCCCGTTGATCTGGAGCCGCCGGCCCAGCGGCAGATTCAACGTGGCGCCTTGGTGTTGCTGATGCACTCGTGCGAAATGGAGCGGGGAAACCACTGGGGGCGGGTAATCTGTGAGACCGCCATCGAGGCGCTCAGCAGCGCCGATCTGGTGGGCATCATCGAGTACAACCCCTCCAGCGGCAGACCGCACTGGCCTCTGGATCTTGCGCCGGCAGGCGACAAGGTCGCCGCGTTGCAGGCAGCTGCCCGGCTCACGTTCGGTGACATGCCTGACTTCGCACCGTCCATGGAGGATGCAGTCGCGGCGCTTGAGGCGGCTGACGCCGGGCAGAAGCACATTGTGATCGTGTCGGATGGGGATCCTCAGCCTCCGTCGGTGGATCTGCTCGAGCGAATGCGCTCAGCGGACATTGCCGCAACGACCGTGCTTGTAGGCGGGCATGGGCGAGCAGAGGACACCCTGCGCATGGAGCGGATCGCACGGTTCACCGGGGGCGAGTTTCACGATGTCAGGGACGCATCCCAATTGCCCGGCATCATGATCGAAGCGGCGCAGCTGGCGACGCGTTCACTGGTACAGGAAGAAGTCGCACCGGTTGCAACAACCTCCGCCGCACCGGGCCCGCTGAAGGGAATCACGTTACCGCCACCGATTGATGCGTGGGTGGTGACGGCACCCCGCGATGCCCCTGCGGCAACACCGTGGGTGGTCAAGGGCACACAAGGCGACGACCCGCTCGTGGCCTGGTGGCATCGAGGTAGCGGGCGTAGTGTCGTCGTCACCGTGCCCCCTGCGGCAGGGTGGACGCCCCAGTGGAACAACTGGGGCGATCGGGATCGATTCTGGCAGGCGCTCGTGAGTTGGCTTCGTCCTACACCAGACGAGGGCGAGTGGGCCCTGCAGGCCCGCCAAGGCGAGGGGCCGCGTGTAGAAGTGACGCTCGAGGCGGCCAATGAAGCCACGCAGGATGTGCTGCCCGTCACCCGCTCGGTGGTGCTGGCCCCTGATGGATCGACTCGCATGTTGGACCTGCGTCCAACCGGGCCGGGCCGGGCCACGGGCGGGTTCGTCATGGACCAGCCCGGCGAGTGGGTGGTGGCGTCGGCTGTGGAAGGAACTGATGGGGCAGGGCCGATTCAACTTCGAGCGGCGCTGGCTCAAGCCTGGCCCGATGAAGACCGCGCTTCCGTGGCCGACACTGCCGCCATGCACCGGCTGGCTCAGGCAACGGGCGGTCGCGTGCACGCCCTTGATGGTGATCCCCTCGAAGCGGCGCTCTTTGATCGAACAGGCCTCGATGTGCTCGTGGCTCCGTCGCCTTTGTGGCCTTGGCTTGTGATTGCAGCGGCGATCCTGCTTCCCATCGATGTCGCCGTTCGTCGTCTTGTGCTCAAGACCCAAGAGGGCACGATGATCACAGTTGCCCCAACCCCTCGCGCCCAGGCCACGTCGAGCGATGGTTCACCGTCGCCTTCGACGCCGAGGGCTGCCGATCGGGCAGCGACATCGACGAACCAGCCTCCTGCGAGTTCCGAGTCGAAGCCTGTCGCGTCCGATCGAGTGGATGACCCCTCAGGTGCCTCTGAACAGGCTGACGAATCGAACGCCATGGACCGACTTCGCGCTGCCCGCCGCCGCGGGCGTGGGCAGGAGGAGGACCTCTCATGAACGATGAGGCGTTGATCCAGGGGCCTGAGCGTGACCCTGCCGACGAAGCGGCGCTGGCCAATGCCCTGACGCAATTCAACGCCGGGTTGGGCGCATTGGCCGATGAGGTCGCACGCCACATCGCCGGTCAGAAGCCCGTGATTCGAGCGGTCATCTCGGCTTTACTCGCCGGTGGGCATGTGCTGCTGGAGGGCCCTCCGGGGCTGGGCAAGACCCTGCTGGGACGCACGCTGGCAGGGGCAACTGGGCTCAGTTTCGATCGCGTTCAATGTACGCCCGACCTGATGCCTGCTGATGTCACTGGAACCAACGTGCTGGTGCCCGACGCGAATGGGCACCAGCAATTGGTCTTTCGCCCCGGCCCGATCTTCGCCCAGATCGTGCTCGTGGATGAGATCAATCGGGCTGTGCCTCGAACCCAGTCGGCCATGCTCGAAGGCATGCAGGAAGGCACGGTCACGATCGGCACCCGCACCCATCAGTTGCCCGAGCCGTTTCTGGTACTGGCGACGCAGAATCCCCACGGAGATGAAGGCACATACCGATTGCCTGAAGCCCAGCGGGATCGCTTCATGGTGCAAGTGCGGGTGGAGCAGCCGCCCGCCGGGGTGCTGGCTCAGGTGATCGATCGAACCACCGGGGGGGAGGGTTCAACTGCTCGGGTGACTCGCCGACTCGCCGATGACTTCATTCCCAAAGCGTCCAGCTTGGCCTCGCAGGTGTATGTGGCAGGTCATCTGCAGCGATGGGTTGCCGACTTGATCGTGGCGTGCGATCGATCGAGCAAGGCCCCCCTAGCTCCAGTGGCCGACATGTTGGAACTGTGTCCGGGCCCTCGAGCGGGGCAAGCCATGCTCGCCATGGCCCGTGTGCAAGCGCTGGCCCAGGGTCGCACCGCCATTGGCCGGCGACACCTGAAGGCTGTTGCCGAGGCCTGCCTGTGCCATCGCATGCAGTGTTCCCCCGAGGCGCTCGTGCGGGGTCTGGACGAACGCATGCTGGTGCGTCAACTGCTTGAAGGCGTTTCCGTGCCCGAACCTCAGGTGCAAGCATGAGCGCATCGGCGTACAGGTGGGGACAGTCTTCCCAGAGCGGGCCAACGAGTGTGGATGAATTGCTCGATCCGGCGCTGCGCAGCGCACTTGCTGGGCTGGACATCGAGGCGAGGCGATTGCTTGCCAGCCCACGACATGGTGAGCGTCGATCAACCCGTCGGGGCAGTTCCGTGGAGTTCGCTGACTTCAGGCCCTACACACCCGGAGATGATCTTCGGCGGGTGGACTGGAACATTTATGCTCGACTCGACTCGCTCGTTGTAAAGCTGTTTCAAGACGAAGAAGACCTGCTGCTTGTTCTGGCAATCGATGCCTCGGCGTCCATGGACTTTGGAGATCCCTCCAAGCACCTGCTGTCTCGACAACTGGCGTTGGCAGCCGGCATCACGGCACTGGCAGCAGGACATCGGGTGCAGGCCCATGCCATCGGATCACCAGCGGCGCCAACCCGTGTGCTGCGAGGCCGCGGGGGCGTTGGCGCGTTGGGGCGGTGGCTGCTTGATCTGAAGGCAGATGGGAGCCTCGATGTCGCCGAGGGGCTGGGTACGTTGGGGCATCGAATCAGAGGGCGAGCGCGACTTGTAGCGATCACCGATGGTCTGCAGCCTGGCGAGGCGTTTCCGGGTGCGCTTGCTGCACTGGGGGGTCGAGGCCACGACACCAACTTGATACAGGTGCTCTCGCCTCAGGAGTTGGCGCCCATGGCGACCGGGCTCAGTGGAGATCGGCGGCTGGTGGATGCCGAGACTGGGCAGGGGCCTTCGGTGAGTCTCACCGGAGCGATCGAGCGAGACTATCTACGGCGGCTTGAAGCCCATGTCGAGCGACTGAGTCAGGCTGCCTTGCGCACCGGCGCTCGTCACATGTTGGTCCGCAGCGATGAGCCGCTCGAGTCACTCCTTCGTCGGCGTCTGCGAGAAGCGGGGCTGCTGCGATGACGATTGCCGCGCCATGGGTTGCACTTGTGCTGTTGAGCACGCTGGTGCCCGTCTTGCTAATGCTGTGGATGTTGAAGTTGCGTCGCTCGCGCGTGCGTGTTCCGGCTGCGTGGCTCTGGTCGGAGTCTCTTGAAGATCTACGGGCCCAGGTGCCATTCAAGAGACTGCGTTGGTCGATGCTGCTGGCGCTCCAGCTGATCGCCCTTGGGCTGCTGATACTTGCCGCGGCACGTCCGCGGGTGACGACAGATGACGGGCGAGGCGAACGAACAGTGCTGCTTGTAGACGTGTCCGGTTCCATGGGGACACGCGACGAACCTGGCGGCGAGCGAAGGCTTGAGCGGGTGCGCCAATCGCTGCGGGCAGCCGTCGATCGACTGCACCCGGGCGGATTGTTCAACTCCGACGCGGGCCGCACCATGCTCATCGCAGTTGGCGCCACGCCCCGCGTCGTGCAGCCGTTCACTTCGTCGAGGCAGGTGCTGCTGGCGGCGATCGATCAGATCGAGCGAACCGATGAGGCGGCCAGCATCGAGGGGGCGTTTGAACTGGCTCGGGCATGGGCTGCGGTACCTGACCCTGATGCCGTCGAGACGGCGGCCCCAGCCCCTGTGCGGCTTGAGCTCTTCAGCGACGGACAGATCGACGATCTGGAGACAGCTGCAGCCACACTGCGCGAGTCGCTCTTGTTGCATCAGGTAGGAGATGAAGACACGGTCAATCGTGGGCTCGTGCAGGTTGGTGGACACCGCTTGCCAGAAGCGCCGCATCGGTTGCGTCCGTTCGTAACGCTGGAGGGGTGGGGGCTTGAGCCCGAGACCATCGACGTACGGCTGGCAGCCGACGGCGTGGGGGTCGCGCTTCGTCGGGTCGAGTTGCCAGCAGCCCGACTGGTCGATGACACCCTTGTGCCTGGCCGCATCGACGTGCTCTTTCCGCCAATCGACGCGCCCGATCACACCCTGCTGAGCGCCCAACTGCTTCCTGCGGATGCACTCGATACCGACGACACGGCTTGGCGCGTGATTCCCCCGCCGGATCGGGCCCGTGCTGCGCCAGCCGGGGAAATCGGGCCGGTGCTCGCTCGGGCGATGTCCGCAGTGGACATGAAGATGACGACGCAGGAGCAGGCAGATCTGCTCGTTGGTGTGCTCGACTCGCCTGTACGGCTGGGCGCTCGCCCCAGCCTGACCTTTGGAGCGCCTCCCGTTTCGGCTCATGTGGGCACTGCTTTGAGTGTCCGATCGCCTGATCGAGTGATCACGTCCGATCCCAGGCACCCGGTCACCGGGGGAAGCTCCTTGTCGGGATTGCGGGTGCAGGAGGCCGTCCATCTTCAGGTGAGCGACGAGGTGCGGACGTTGGCCGAGGGCCAAAATGGACCGCTGATTGTGGCGTGGCGTGAAGATGGCGTGCCACGTGTGCACGTGGCGTTCGAGATGGAACAGAGCGACTGGCAGATGCGTGAGGACATCATCACCTTCATGGTGGATGCCCAGGCCTGGCTGGCTGGTCGCAGCGACGAGCGTGATGACATTCGAGCCGGCGACACCATCAACCTCGTGCTGCCTGGAGCGGTGGATTCGGTTGAGGTGCTGCACGCAGGCACGCAACTGGCAGTCTTGACGCCCCCGGATCCTTCACGAACACAGTGGGGGCCCGCACCACTGGCGGGGGTCTACGAGTTTCATTGGCAGAGCGGGGATGCTTCCGGGGTGGACAAGGTGGCTGTGGCCATGCCTGGCGCTGAGGCGGGGGATGTGCGAGGGCGCACACCCGATCTCAAGGCCAGCGCTGGAGATGTCGCCATCGTCGCTGCGGGCACAAGACAGATGCCGCTGTGGCCATTTGCCGTGGGCGTGGCCTTCGTCGTTTTGCTGATCGAGTGGTGGGTCTGGACCCGACGCCAATGACGCTACGCTCGTCATACCGGCCCAGGTCAGGTGCCGATGCGTTCGGTGTGTAGACGTGCTCAGGCCGGATCCGGCATGCCCAGAAACTCGCGCATGTGCTGGTCGTAGGTTTCCGAGTCTTCGTCTCGTGAGAGATCAAGACGCAACTCATTGATGACCTTGGTGCCTTGCCCAATCCACTGAGACCACGTCTCCTGCGAGATGTGCTCGGCGATCCACTCGCCCTCGGGACCCTTGAAGGGCGGCCCTTCCAGCGGCGTGCCAGCTTGGCCGGTGCGAGCGCAGGTGAAACCGGTGTCGGTCGTTGCCGCCTGGGCGGCCTGTGCCTGCTGATCTTCATCAAGCGTCGGCACTTCACGTCCGAGCCCGAGGAGCGCTTCGCCCATGGCCTCCTGGGGCAGCCGATCACCTCGGGTGGCCGCGATACGCCAGCCTTCCTCGAGCGTGGCTGCAGCCTTGTCTGACCAGCCCGCCGCGATCATGGCCTCGCCACAGAGCTGCCAGGCCTTGCTCATGTCGCGATTGAGTTCAATGCAGCGTTCAAAGGCGCCGGCGGCTTCGGCCCCTCGGCCTGCCTGCAGCAGGGCCGAGCCAAGGCTGAAGTGGGCCATCTCGTTGTCGGGGTCCGCTTCGGCCATGTGCTGGAAGCGTTCGATGCGTTCGTCAATGGACATCGGAGCATGGTATCGCCTGCCGTATCATGCCCGCCATGCTGGGCAAGTTGAAGCTGCAGCGTCCGCTGGTGGCGGCCGCAGGCACGGCCGGAACGGGCTGGGAACTGGGCGAAGTTTTGGCCCTGCACCATCTGGGCGCGGTCACCACGAAGTCGATCACGCGGGAGGCCAGATCGGGCAACGCACCCATGCGGGTGGCGGAACTACCTACCGGCATGCTCAACGCTGTCGGGCTGGCCAATCCTGGCATCGCGGGATTTCTGTCCGACCATCGACCACGACTTGAGCATCTTGACTGCCCCGTGATCGGTTCGGTGGCTGGTGCGTCGATTGATGACTACGTCTTCGTGGCCGAAGCGCTGGCTTCGAGTGGTCTTGCTGCGATCGAGTGCAATGTGTCCTGCCCCAATACCGGTGATGGCCGTCTGTTCTCCGAAGATGCCCCTGCGCTGAAGTCTCTGGTGCAGGCGGTGCGATCGGCCACCGGCAAGATTCCACTGCTGGTCAAGTTGCCGCTTGATTTTCAGCCCCGCTCGGAGGCGGCGATCGCTGCGATTGAGGGCGGCGCCGACGTACTTACGCTGACCAACACCGTGCCGGGCATGGCGATCGACCCTGCCACACGGCGGCCGCGTCTGGGCAAGGGGGCTGGCGGCGTGAGCGGCCCGGGGATTCACCCGATGGTGGTGCGGATGGTGCGTGATGTGCACGCCAACATTGCGGCTGATGCGAGTGTCCCCATCATCGGGCTCGGTGGCGTCATGAATTGGGGCGATGCTGCCGAGTTGATTCTGGCAGGCGCTTCAGCGGTCGGTGTGGGAACTGCCCTCTTTGCCGATCCTCGGCGAGTAGTGAAGATCAACAAGGGGCTTGACCGTTGGGTGCGGGATCAGGGCGTAGAGTCGGTCAGTGATCTGGTCGGTGCACTTGCCAGTTGAGCCTGCACCAACTCGATGAAGTGAGCCCCTCGGGCGCGATAGTCGGGGTATTGATCCCAAGATGCGCAGGCCGGGCTCAGCAGCAGCACGTCTTCCCTCGCCATGTGTTCGATGGCACGTTTGACGGCTACCTCCAGCGTGTGGCAGACATGCACATGATTGGCGCGGCCCGCTGCAGCCGCGATTGTCTCGCCCGTCGCGCCGATGCAGTAGAGGCCTGCCAGTTGCGGCGCCCGGCGAGCGAGGGCATCAAGCGAGACGCCCTTGTCGTATCCGCCCACGATGAGGTGCACCCGGTCGATTCGGTCTGAGAGCGCTGCGAGCGCAAGTTCGGTGGACTGGGGTGTTGACGATTTTGCGTCGTTCCAGAATCTGGGATTGGGGCCGTCATCGATGGCTTGCAGGCGGTGTTCGAGGCCGCTGAAGGTGGCCAGATGTTTAGCGAGCATCTGGCGATCAACGCTGGTTGCAGTACTCGCGGCGGCGATGGCCAGCGCCGCGTTGGCCTGATTGTGCGCTCCGGGCACCCGCAATTCGATGTGCTCGTTCAACCCCAGCGGCCCTTCGATGTGCACGTCGCCGGGCTGTTGATGTTGGAAGAGCACGGCCTTTGATCGGCGGTAGTGGGCTTCACTGCCGTGCCAGTCGAGGTGATTGGGGGCGATGTTGGTCGTGACAGCCGTTCCTGGTGACCAGCATGGGGCCTCGGGTGATTCGTCACCCAGCCACCAGAGTTGGGCGCTGGAACACTCCAACACCACCCACGTATCGGCCCTGATGGTGTGCAGGCTCGGCAGCAGGCTGCTTCCGATGTTGCCACCCAGCCGAGCGTCGAGCCCGCTGGCCTTGAGCATGTGGTGCAACATGGTGGCGGTGGTGGACTTCCCAACGGTGCCCGTGATGCCGATGACGCGTCGTCGATCGGGCAGCCGCTCCACCAGCAGCCGCATCGCTGTTGTCACACAGGCCCCTGACTTGACCGCGGCCTGCACGAAGGGGTTGTCCCATGGCCGAGGCACTGCTGGGTTTACAACGACCATGTCCGTGTCGGTGAAGTGGGCTTCAGTGTGGCCCCCGGCGGCCACGTCGGGGCGGCGGCCGGTGTGGGCTTCAATGCGTTCCAAGGCCCCTTCAAGGCGTTGGGCATCGGCCAGATCCGTGACCAGCACCTTGGCCTGCTGTTCCATCAGCCACCGAACGAGGCCCTCGCCGCCGCCAAAGTGGCCAAGGCCCATGACGGTCACACGTTGATCGGCAAGATCCCGGGGCATGAATCGCATGGTAGTTGCAAGGCCAGAGCGTACGATTGCCGCCATGACAGGCCCCAGCGATGTGCTCACCACCTCCGATGCGTCCCATGTGCCTCGACTGGCCCGAGTGGCGCCCCTGTCGCTGGTGGCACTGGTCATGGCGATCATTCCCCTGTGTCCGCCGCTCAATCTCATCGCGGTGGTGCTCGGATGTGTGGCCCTGCGGCAGGTGTCGCGTTCAGGCGGCGCCTTGCGGGGCCGCGGTGCCTCTTTTGCTGCCATTGTGATTGGTCTGGCCGTGGGGGCCGCCAGTTGGTGGGCCTGGGCCGACACGGCCACCTGGATGGAGCGGGCCTTCAGACGCGAGGCTGCCACGGTGACCGATGGCTTCTTCAAGGAAGTGCTCGAGCCGGGCGTGAAGCAAGCAGACATCGCCAAGTTCTGGCCCGACGGCCGCGTTCCGGATGCAGCGTCCATCGATCAGTTTGCCTTGGCGCTACAGGCGGCCGGGCCGGTGACGAGCATTCAGGTGGTCGGCCCTCAAGCGGTTGGGGGTATGTCTGGCGACTTGTCCTCCGCGGTGCAATTGGACACTCCGGCGGGGCTCCTCAATGGCGGCGTGTCCATGCAGATCGTGATTGGTGGCAGCGGGGTGCCCGGTCTCAGGGCAACGCTGACATCGGTTTCGGTCCATCTGCCTGATGGCGACATCAAACTGGAGCCAGGTGAGGGCGGATCTTGAACACACCGCGGTCGTCCAGTTGGAGCGCCTGGTCTCTGGTGGCGCTGGCCCTCAGCGTAGGACTGTGCCCACTGGTGACGCTTGCGGCGATTCCGGTGGCGCTATTGGCATTGAGGGACATTCGCCGCACCAATCGTCGAGGCCGTCGCCTTGCCATAACCGCAATCTGGATCAGCGTCATCGTCACGCCGTTGACGACAACATTTGCCATCTGGTGGAACGCCAACGTGCGAGTGGTGCTGATCGATGGGCCCGTGTCGCTCATTCGGGCCGGGCAGTCTGGAGACATCGACACCTTCGTAAACTCACTGGGCGGGACGCTGCCTGAGGACCTGCCCGGGGCGGAGCACTTTCTGACGGCACTGGGCGATCGATGGGGTGATGTCGTCTCGATGCGATTGACCGAGTCGGCCCCGGAGCGAACAGCACCGGCAGGCGCCTGGTGGGTAGGCTACGAGGCGATGTTCGAGCGAGGTGCAACGCCCGTCGAGGCGCTCTATGTGTTGCAGTCCGAGTCGGGAGCCTTTGTACTGGGCTTTCGCTCGCTGCGAATCGGCGCTGAGGAAGCGCTGGTCTACCCTCCCGACAAGGCAGGTGGGCCATGAGTTCGGGTGAGGTGGTCATCGAATTGCGCGACGTCGTCAAGCGTTTCGGCAACCAGACCGTTCTGGACGGTGTGACGATGGAGGTGCATCAGGGCGAGATCGTCGTGGTGATGGGTGGGTCCGGCTGCGGGAAGTCCACCACGTTGCGGCACATGATCGGGGCCTTGCACCCTGATGAAGGCTCAGTGCGGATCTTCGACCGCGATCTGGCCACGCTCGATGAGGCACAGCTCAACGAGGTACGCAAGCAATTCGGCATCTTGTTCCAGTCGGGGGCGCTCTTCAACTCGATGTCGGTCGCCGACAATGTGGCACTGATCCTGGAGGAGCACACCAGTCTGGACGGGTCGATCATCGACATGATGGTCAAGATCAAACTCGAACTCGTGGGCCTGCGAGAAGCTTCGGACAAATTCCCGTCACAGATCAGTGGTGGTATGAAGAAGCGAGCCGGGCTGGCACGAGCATTGGCATTGGATCCCAAGATTCTGTTCTACGACGAGCCCAGCGCGGGGCTTGATCCGGTCACGTCGGCGGCGATCGACCGTCTGATGATCGACCTCACCCGCAAACTGGGTGTCGCCAGCGTGGTGGTAACGCACGAGATGGACTCAGCCTTCACCATCGCCGATCGCATGGTGATGCTGCACCATGGTCGCGTGCTCATGAACGACACGCGTGAGGCGTTTGAGCGGCTGCGAGACTGGCCCGAAGATCAAATGGACGAACTCGACGAGTCGCAGCGTTTGATTCGCCAGTTCCTCCGTGGTGACGCCGAGGGGCCCATGACCGAACCCGACTCGGTGGAAGGCGACTACGCTGCCGACCTGCTGGGTGTGGATCACAGCAAACTGACCGGAGGCCGGTCGATTCAGACGACGCGCATGGTGCCGCACATGGATCGCCCGGGCTTCATTCGTAGGTTGTTCTCTCGGCTTGGAGGTCGAGCATCATGAGTGACTCTGCAGCGACACAGAATTTCAAGGCTGGCCTGTTCGTTCTGACCGGACTTGTGCTGGCGATCGCCATGGTGTTCATCTTGAGCAATGCCTGGTCGTCAATGTTCGGCGTTCGGCATGTTGACTACACGGTGAAGTTCCCTGTCTCGCAGGGTGTGAAGTTCCTCTCAAGTGGCTCAGATGTTCGGCTGGGTGGTTTGAAAGTGGGCCGTGTGCAATCTGTCGTGCTCGATCATGAGAAGGATCCGGTCGAGCACGTGCGAGTGATCTTTTCGATGCCCGCCCACATTGGCCTGTTTTCCAATGCCGTGGTGTTCGTAAATACGGCCCTGATCGGTAACCAGAGCTTTCTGGAAATCGATTCAGTGGGGTGGGATGACGCCGATCGCCCAAGCGGGGCCGTGGGCAAGCCCGGGGTCAAACTGGCCGCCGGTGACTTGCTGCTGGGAACCCCTGGTGAGGGCATGATCACGTCGATGCTGGGCCCGGCGGGCGCGTCCGACGCCACGGCGATGTTGGCGAACATGTCTGCCATCTCCAAGAAACTGCGCAGCGACGGCGCCCTGTTGCCTTGGGCCATGGGCGATAAGCCAGCGGGTGATTTCACCGGAGGGGTTGCGGCGCTCGGCCGCACGATGCAGCGGATCGAAGGCGACGGGCAATTGCTGCCCTGGGCGTTGGGAGATGACTCTGCCGCCGATGTCGAGGCCTCGCTCAAGGCAGTGCGGTCCACACTGACGTCGCTTGAAGGGCACTGGCCGGTGTGGTCGTCGGCGGTGGGATCGACGCTGGCCAATCTCGATCTGTCAAGCCAGCAGATGACCATGATGATGCAGGAGCTTCGCAACAGCCCGTGGCGGCTGCTCTATCGGCCTACTGAAGTCGAGTCGTCGAATGAATTGCTGTTTGAGGCATCACGCAACTTCGTGTTCGGGGCGGCCGACCTGCGTTCAGCGGCCCAGAGCATGCAGGCGTTCATCGATCGCCGTGGCGAGGCTGCGGCTGACACGCAGGCTTTCAAGTTGATGCAGAAGAACCTGCTTGAGTCGGCCCGACGATACGAACGAGCTCAGCAGGAGTTGGAGCAGGTGCTGCAGCACGTGGGCCCGCATTCGACACCGTGAACGACTGCTGCGCGATCGAGTCGCGTGATGATCCGCGCATAGAGGTGTATCTGGACGTTCGTGATCGCGATCTGCGCGGCCGCGAAGGTGTCTTCATGGCTGAGTCGGAGATGGTGGTGCGGCGTCTGCTGCGAACGCCCGACCGACTGCACAGCGTGCTGGTCTCACCAACGCGCCGCGAGGCGATGCGTGATGTGCTCGACAAGGTGCAGGTGCCGGTGTATGTGGCTTCGCTGGACCTCATGTGCGAGATTGCGGGCTTCCACATTCATCGCGGGGTGTTGGCTGCCGGCATTCGCCCCGAAGCCGCTGCCTTGGCCCCGGAGCCGTTCATCGACGCACTGCCCGAGTCGGGCCCTTGCCTGATTCTGGGGGCTTCCGGCATCACCAATGTCGACAATATGGGCGGCCTCTTTCGAGTAGCCGCGGCGATGGGGGCTTCGGGTGTGTTGCTCGATGGGGCCTGCTGTGACCCGCTCTATCGCAAGGCGATACGAGTCTCGATGGGTCATGTTCTGAGCGTGCCTTGGGCCATCGCTGAAGATCTGCCTGCGGCGCTGGAGCGTTTGCAGGCTCGGGACATGCGGATCTGGGCAGCTGAATCGTGCGTAGGTGGCAAGTCGCTGGCCGCAGCGCCGCCGCCGGCTCGGGCGCTCGTCTTGATGGGCAGTGAGGGGCACGGGCTGGATCAGGTCTTGCTCGATCTTGCTCACGAGCGGGTGGAGATTCCCATGGCCCCTGGGGTGCCCTCGCTCAACGTGGTGAGCGCTGCTGCCGTCATGTTGTGGGCTCGCCAGCAGGGTTTGGATGTCGCCTGCCATGAAGCCCCAACTGTGTAGCGGGCGGGGGTAGAGGGGGTTGTCGCGGGGCTCTGGGGAGGGGTGGCGAGGGGTGCAAGGGGGGGCTCAGGTTGGCCCGCCATCGACGCGTTCAATGGCGGCGCCCAAGCCTGCCAGTTGCTGTTCCAGATGGAGGTATCCCCGGTCAAGGTGGTAGATGCGTCTGACGAGGGTTTCGCCTCGAGCGGCGAGGCCAGCGAGCACGAGGGCTGCTGAGCCACGCAGGTCGCTGGCCATGACGGGGGCGCCCACGAGTTCATCGGCCCCCTGTACCACCACCGTGGCGCCTTGTCGTATGAGGGTGGCCCCCATTCGGGTGAGTTCCGGCACGTGCAGAAATCGATCGGGGTAGATCTTCTCGGTGACGATGCTGTTGCCGTCGGCCAGGCAGAGCAGGCTCATGACTTGTGCCTGCAGATCGGTTGGGAAGCCAGGGAAGGGCTGGGTGGTGAACAGGATCGGTCGCAGGCGTCGATCGGTTGTGATCTGAACGCTGCAGGCCTGAGGTGCTTCTTCCGGGTCGAGTTGCCGTACGTGGACGCCGGCTTCATCGAGTCGGTCGAGCACTGCCAGTAGGTGGTCGAACGGGAATCGGTGCAGCGTGACGTCGCCATTGGTGATCGCGGCGGCAACGGCAAGCGTGCCGGCAACAATTCGATCTGGCATGACCTGCATGTCTACGCCGCTGAGTTGCTTTACACCTTGCACTCGGATGCGTGGTGTGCCTTCGCCAGCGATGTCGGCGCCCATGGCTCGCAGCATTTGGGCGACAAAGGCTACTTCCGGCTCGCAGGCGGCAGACTCGATGATGGTCTCACCCTCAGCGAGAACCGCAGCGCAGAGGACGTTGGTGGTGCCCAGCACGGTGGATCCGAAGGGGCCGCCCATGAATACCGTTGTGCCGCGGAGTTTGTCACAGCGCAGCACCATGTCGCCGCTCTCGAGTGTGACCTTTGCGCCCAGCGCCTTCAGGCCTCGAAGGTGCAGGTCTACCGGGCGATCACCGATGGCGCACCCGCCTGGCATGGCCACTCGTGCTTCGCCGCGCGCCGCCAGCAGCGGCCCCAGCACGCAGATGCTCGCTCGCATGGTGCGCACGATGTCGTAGGGGGCGTGCACCTTTGAGGTGTCGGTGGTCTCAATGGTGACGGTGTTGCCATCAGAGGTCACATCGCAGCCCAGTTCGCCCAGCAGGCGGGTCATGTTCGCGATGTCCTGAAGCATCGGAACACCGCGGAGGGTGACGGGGGCGTCGGCCAGAAGTGCTGCGGCAAGTGCCGGCAGGGCGGCATTCTTGGAGCCATCGACGGTGAGGGAGCCTGAGAGTCGGCGGCCGCCTTCGATGCGTAGTGCGTCCATGCGTGTTCAGGGCTCCAGGGTCTTTTGGGGGTGGGGGGTGGTGGTGGGTGGTGGAGGGGGGGGCAAGCCGCACAGGGGATGCAGGCCGCGCAGGGGATGCAGGTAGAGCGACCGGATGGCAGGGCTGTGTTTGGCCGGTCTTGGGTCTGGTGGTTGTTGGTCTGAATCGTAGGGTCTTCCTGTCGGAGGCGACGCCTTTGGAGACTTCCAACATGTCTGCTCAGCCAACTGTTTTTTTGCCTTGCCTTGGGGCCGCAGCCTTTGCGGTGTCTTTGGCCCTGCCTGTGGGGGTGATGGCCCAGTCTGATCCGGAGACCATCACGCTTACGGGCACCGTTCGCGACTTCTATGAGCGCACGGCCAACCCGCCGGGCAATCTGCGGGCCCATCCGGATTTCGAGCAGGTGCCCGATCATGGATACGGCCTCTATTGCGGCAACATCAACTTGTCGCTGGATGGTCAGGGCAAGCCGGTCTTCAATGGAAACGGATTCAGGGTGGTGCAGCAGGCGACCGACTCGCAGGGCCGACCCATCTGTTGGGCGCTGGTTGATGAGTCGCTTGGTGATACGCCCGAGGTGCGGGGCGCTGATGACAGCGGCGGGATCAAGAACTGGCGGTCGTTCAAGAGGTGGTTCCGCGATCGACCTCGCTGGAACATCTCCAAGCCGCTGTCGCTGACATTTGAGCGGCAGTCGGATGGGTCCTATGTGTTCGATGACACGATGGACCCGGAGTATCAGTCACTTGGTGGGTTTTTCCCCATCGAGCACGAGCTCTTTGGCAATCCTGGCGGCTGGCCCGATCGCAACTTCCACTTCACCTTTGAGTTGCAGACTGAGTTCACGCATGATGCCCAGGGGGCCAACACCTTCGAGTTCATCGGCGATGACGATGTGTGGGTGTTCATAGACGGCCAATTGGTGATTGATCTTGGCGGTGTGCACGGGGCCCAGAGCCAGTTCGTCGATCTCAACCGGTTGGGTCTGGTTGATGGCGAAACCTATTCGCTGCACTTCTTCTTCGCCGAGCGGCATCGGACGCAGTCAAACTTCAGGATCGTGACCAATCTGCAATTGGGCTGCCCAGATCCACCGCCCATGACGGCGGCCTTTGACTGAGGATTGCCTGAGAAGTGACATTCAGGTCTCGGGTGGCCACCCTCGCTGCGGCGGGGGTGGTCGCTTCAGTTGTGGCATGCCGCTGGCAGCCCCATGGGAGCGCATGCAGTCGATTGGATTTGCTTGAGGGGGCATGAGTGGGTCATGATCCATGGCGAAACCCGTCTGCGCCTCTCGGCTATGCTCGAAGCATGGCTGATCCAGTATTGCCGGATGTACAGATGAACCTCGTGCGGCCCAAGGAGCCTGTCATCGGGCGGGTTGTGCGATCGGAGTCGTGCATGGCCGGTCGCAGCGCCTCTTTTGTGCGCCATGTGGAGATTGACGTGAGCGGCACGCCATTGGAGGGCAATTTCCGGGTGGGGCAGGCATTCGGGGTGGTGCCGCCCGGGCGTGACGCCAGCGGCAAGTTGCACGCCGTTCGCCTGTATTCCATTGCATCGCCCAGTTGGGGTGAAGATGGCGCGGGCAAGGTGCTTTCGACAACCGTCAAGCGTGTGATCGATGAGCGCAAGACAGACGACCCGCAGGTGCACGATCTGTTTCTGGGTGTGTGCAGCAATTGGCTGTGCGATGTGCCTCTCGAAGCCGAGGTGGCGATCACCGGCCCCAGTGGCAAGCGGTTTCTGTTGCCTTCCGATACGGCGGCCCACGATTACGTGTTTGTCGCCACGGGCACTGGCATCGCGCCTTTCAGAGGCATGATCAAGGAGTTGCTCGAAGCGCCTGGTGGCCCGTGCAACAGCCAGATTCACCTTGTCTTGGGCGTGCCATATGGCACCGATCTGATGTACGACGATCTCTTCACGTCGCTCGATCAGGCGCATGACAATTTTCACTATCACACGGCGATCAGTCGGCCTGAGCGTGGGCCTCGCCGTTATGTGGACCGTGCCGTCGTGGAGTCATCTCAGATTGGCGAACTGCTTCAGGGGGATCGGACGTTGCTGTACATGTGCGGGCTCAAGGGCATGGAAGAGGGCATCTATCGGCACATGTTCGATCTGGGGGTGGTGGACCAATATCTGGAGTGGCCTGATTCAATCGAGCGAGATCCCGCCAACGTGGGTGAGCGTAAGGTGCGGGCCGGGGCCCGCTGTCTGCTCGAGGTGTATTGAAGCAATGCTGGAGCCTTGCCCTCGTGGCATGGCACCATGCGGCATCTTCAAGAGACTGTGGCCCCCACCGTGCTCCCGGTGGGATCACGATCTGGCCCAAGCGCAGCCCTGTGCCTGTGACGAATGCAGTAAACCGGATCGCGTCGAAGCCGCCAACAGCCAATTTCTAAAAAGTGTACGTGCCCTCTCGGGGTGCTTGATGCAGAGTCGCAAGAAGCCGTGCGGCTGGAAACTCCGGCGATCCCGTAGCGTTGGCACCAATGCGCGTATCTGTGGGCCGTAGGCGGCCTGCATCGAGCGAATCAATCTTGTTCGTCGGTGGCATCACCTTGGTGCTGCAGCAACCGCCAGACCAGCAGCCCGATCGCGATCATGCCGGCCGTGATGATGATGCCCCAGAGCATGCGTCAGTCCTCGTGCATTGAACCAACCAGTCAGGCGGCCGGCTTGGGTGACACAGTGGCGGGCTTGTCGGGCGTATCGCGCAGCAAACGCTTTACAGCAGCCTCCAACTGCGGATCCTCGCCCGCCGCATCATGAGCCGGTGTGTGTTCGACGATCTGATCTGGAATGGCGCCGCGTGACTCCATGTCTGTGCCGTCGGGCAGATACCAACCACGGAATGGCTGGCGCACTGTGGAACCGTCAATCAACGTGAAGGCGCCCGTTGAAATGACGCCGCCGAACGTCTCTTGGCCGATCACCGGGCCACGGTCGGCCGTCTGGATGGCGTGGCTGAAGATCTCCGCGTTGGAGAACGAATTCTCATTGCACAACACAGCAATCGGGCGGCTGAAGGCATACAGCAGCCGGCGGTCTCGCGGATACGAATCAGGGCGAACAAGAGATTGATCTGCGCCGCGGGGAATTGTGTAGGCGTGCACCGGCGCGGTGAGGCTCGTCAACAGGATGTCGGTGGTGAATCCACCGCCATTGTCACGCACATCAATGATCAGTCCATCCTTGTCGTGGGCCGCCGCATGCAGATCACGCTCGAAATCGTGCACCGAGGGCATGTTCATGCCACGAATGTGCAGATAGCCCAGCCGCCCTTGGGAGGCTTCCTCAACTTGCGCACGACGGGACTCCACCTCATCTTCGTAGGCCAGATTCCGCCAGGTGGTATAGCTCACCGGTGTGATCAGCTCGATGCGGTCGTCGCCCTCGGCGCTGCGCACCTCAAGCAGCGTTTCGTCGCCGGAGGTGTCACGGAGGGCAGCGCCCAGGTCCATCATCGGGAGCATTGTGTCATCGGTGGCGAGTGCCAGCCCGTCGACAGCTCGAATCACATCACCGCATTCCAGCCCGCCATCGGAGCGGTGGGCCGGGCCGCGTTCAAGCACACGCACCACCTCGTGCCCACCGGGGACCGGCCTCGATTCGATGCCCAGATAGCCGAGGCTTGTTCGCCCCGTGCCCACTTGGGCATAGCCGCCGCGAATGCCCGTGTGCGAGCCATTGACCTCGCCGAAGAACTCATCCACCACTCGATTGAAGGCCTGTGAGGTGCGGGTCTTCGATGCCAGTTCGCCATAGCGATCGGTCAGAGCGTCCCAATCGAGCCCCTTCATGGTGGGGTGATAGAAGGTGCGGCCGAAGACGCGAGCGGTGTGGTCGAACTTCTGCCGTTGCTCGGCCGCCACGTCAATCCGGGTATCAACATCAATGCTGCGGGTCTTGGCCGTGCCGCCAGCTGCCGGAGCCGTCTTGGCCTGTGATGCGGCGACCATCGAGATCGTCTTGCCGGTGGGCAACCCTCGCACATCGGACACGCCGCCACTTGTGATTGCCTTGCGGTTCTTGCCCTCGTGATCGGCCGACCACAGGCCTTTGTCGCCGTCGATCTCGGCGCTGAACACGATGCGCTTGCCGTCAGGGGTCAGGTAGAGATCGCTCTCAGACCCATCGAAGTCGCTGATTCGACGCACGCGCCTCCAGGCCGAGTCAAGATCGTCGAAGGTGAGCGGGTCTGACGCTTCATGTGTTTCACCCTCGGCCAACAGGGGGAGCAGTTTCTTGGCGGAGGCCTTCTTGGTGGCAGCATCCAGCCGCTGCTCCAACGCCCAGTCGCTGAGTTCCATCAGCGTGGGGTCGATTGCCATGGCATACACGTCGAATTCGTAATTGTGCCCAATCCGACCGCGGTCGCTGAGAAAGACCATGAACGAGCCGTCGTCGCTGATGCGAGGGGCGATGTCGATGTCCGGATGGCGGGTGAGATTGACGGTGTTCTGAGGTTCGGTGACATCCATCAACCACACGTCGCTGTTGAAGTCCAGATCGCCGACGCTGTAAACGATGTGGCGTCCATCGGGAAGCCACCGCACGTCTGGCACATTCCACGATGCCAGAAGCAGTGTGTCTTCACCTGTTTCCAGATCGCGCAGCATCAAGTCGCCTCGATCGCGCACCCACAGGAGGCTGCGGCCATCGGGCGAAGGTGATGGGGCGTAGGCATCGAAATCACCTTCGATGAGCACCGTCGGCTCGAATCGCAGGGCGCCAGCCCACCGCTCGCCCGTCGTGTTCTTGGCTGGCTTCTCTTTGGCCGGGGCTTCCTTGACGGGGGCAGCGTCGGTGTCCCTGTCAGCCTCATCCTTGTCTGGCTGAGGGGCAGGCTGCTGTGGCTCAGGATCCGCGGCCTCGGTTTCTTCTTCTTCTTCTTCTTCTTCTTCCGTGTCTTCCCTTTCGTCGTCCGTTTCTTCTTCGGGCTCAAGGTCTTCCCGGGCCAGCGACACCGTTGCGGCGCGAATCGACTCGTGTCCGCCCTCGTCAGTGCTGTAGAAGAGCTGCAGCCCGTCGGGCGACCAGGCGATGTCCTGTTCACGGGCGTGGCTACTTGTCACGGTGGCCGCTGGCGTGTCTTCGTCCATCGCTCGCACCAACACCTCGCCGCGGGCCACGAGGGCGATCGCCTTGCCGGAGGGGTGCAGGGCTGCCTCGGACACCTTGCGGTCGAGTGACTCGTTGCGAGTGCTTGCTGCTGCCAGATCGGCTGCGGTCCGAACAGCAATGGGCTCTGGCTCATCGCGTGCGTCCAGATCAACCAGATGCAGTTTGTCCCAGCCCACGTATGCCGCCTTGCGACCATCACCTGAGACAGTCAGATCACGAACCCCGTGGCCGATGGTGGTCTCATCCTCAGAGGGCTTGAGCATCGTGCGTTGCTTCGCTTGGGCCAGCGTCGCGCCCTTGGGCACGATCCAAATGTTGTTCTGGCCATCGCGACTTGAGACGACCACCGTAGATCCGTCGGGACGGGTGAAGGCTTGCCCTTCATTGCTGCGGGCTTGTGAGACTCGGTCGAACTGACCGGTGGGCAGATCGAGCGTCCACACCTCGCGATTGCCGCTGCCTCGGTAGGCCGGCCGGGCCCAAGGGGCGAAGCCACGGGTGAAGGTGAGGGTGCGACCGTCGGGGCTCATGCGTGGGGCGCGGCCTTGGGCGTCGGTCAGACGTCGAACCGGGCCGCCATCTGCCGACACGGCATACAGGCGGGGGGCTCGGTAAATCGTTGGCTCATGCGTGGAGGCAAAGAGCAGATCACGCCCGTCGTGGGAGAACCCGCCCAGCGCTTGCGTGCGATCAGATGTGGTCACCCGCCGCACTGCACCGTCTGCGACCAGGCGTCCATCGCGTTGGGCAATGGGCATCACGTAGAGATTGGTGGTGCCATCGCGATTGGACTCAAAGGCGAGCAGCCGCCCGTCGGGGGAGATGGCCGACCCCAGTTCATTGGCCGGATGGGCCGTGAGCCGATGGGCGTCGCCGCCGCTGGTGGAGGCCGAGAAGAGATCGCCGCCCTGCGACCACACGACATGGCTGCCATTGGGCGTGAGGCTCGGATACTGCGGCAGGCCGGCTTGAACTCCGGTCCAGTCAGCCTCGGGAGACCCCTGGACGGGGGTGATCCCACACAGCAGTGCGATCGAGAGGGGGGCGGCAGCAGTTATCAGGGCCCGGCGTGGCATGGGGGACATCTCCAGTTTGAAATGGGTCCAGCACGATAGCCTCCGGGGCGTGTCTGGGCCCTCATTGGTGCCCTGAAGCGGCTGCAAAGACCTCTCATGTTTGCAAGATCTTGTTCGAACAAGACTTGCATTGGGGACGTAGGCGATCTTCGTGCCCCGGCCCTCGGTCGGTGGACACAGGAGAGTTTGAGTATTCTGCCCAGTTCTCGACTCGGGCTGGAGGCCCCCCCGAGGGGCCGCCGATCGAGAGAGCAACACCACACACAGCACCGCCATGCCCACGTGGCATCGCAGTTTTCAGGAACGCACATGAGCCAGAAGAACATCATCGTTGCAGGGGGTGGTGGATTCATCGGAGGACACCTGGTCGGCGCACTGCTCGAGCAGGGGCACACGGTTCGGTCAGTTGACCGCAAGGGCTTCGACGACTGGTATCAGGTGCACGAAGGCGCCGACAACGTCGTGGCCGATCTGCAGGGGCTCGACGCCTGCATGGCGGCCTGCGACGGCATGGACGAGTGCTACCAGCTCGCCGCCGACATGGGCGGCATGGGCTTCATCGAGAACAACAAGGCCCTGTGCATGCTCAGCGTGCTGATCAACACCCACATGGTGCTGGCTGCCAAGGAGAAGGGGCTGTCGAGTTTCTTCTACTCATCTTCAGCCTGTGTCTATAACGCTGACAAGCAGGTGAATGAAGACGTCATCCCCCTGAAGGAGGCCGATGCCTATCCGGCCATGCCTGAAGACGGCTACGGCTGGGAAAAGCTCTTCTCGGAGCGCATGTGTCGCCACTTCCGCGAAGACTTCAATCTTCGCTGTCGCGTGGCCCGCTATCACAACGTCTATGGCCCTCACGGCACTTGGGAAGGCGGCCGCGAGAAGGCCCCGGCGGCGATCATCCGCAAGGTGATCACGGCCAAGCACACCGGTGATCACACGATTGAGATCTGGGGCGACGGCAAGCAGACCCGCTCGTTCATGTACATCGACGACTGCCTCAAGGGCTCGCAAGACATCATGCACAGCGACATTCTCGAGCCGATCAATCTGGGTTCCAACGAGTTGACCACCATCAATGGGCTGGTAGACATCGTCGAGGAGATCGCCGGCATCAAGTTGGAGCGGTCCTACAAGCTCGACGCACCCAAGGGTGTGAACGGCCGCAATAGTGACAACACCATGATCATGGATGAATTGGGTTGGGAACCCGGCATCAAATTGCGCGACGGCATGGAACGCACTTACCGCTGGATTCACGACGAGTACATGGCCAAGTACGGCGGCTGAGGCCTCTGCGCTCTTTGCCCCGGTCGGAAACACTGAGCCGCGCCCATGGCCCGGACGATTCTCATCCTGACGCAGGTCTACATGCCCGACCCGGCGAGCGTGGGCCAGCACATGCACGATGCCGCAGCCGAACTGGTTCGTCGCGGCCATCGCGTGAAGGTGTACGCCGCGAGCCGTGGCTATGACGACCCGACACGCAGGTATCCCCTGCGGGAGGTGCGTGACGGCGTGCAGATTCGCCGTCTGCCCCTGAGCTCATTTGGCAAGAAGAGTCTGCCGCTGCGTGTGCTGGCCGGCGTGCTCTTGATGCTGCAGGAGATGGTTCGTGGTCTCTTTACACGTCGCCTGTCGTGCATACTCGTGAGCACATCGCCGCCGATGTGCCCGGTGGCGGCGCTGTTCATCTCGTGGCTGCGGCGCGTGCCCATTTGTTACTGGGTCATGGATCTCAATCCCGATCAGGTGATCGAACTGGGCAAGGTGAAAGATGGCTCGCTGCCGGTGCGATGCATGAACTGGTTGAACCGTCGCATTCTGGGGCGGGCAAAGCGGATTGTGCCCCTAGACCGGTTCATGGAGGCTCGGCTTCAGAAGAAGCGCGACATCACAGGCAAGACCGCCGTGATGCCGCCTTGGCCCCACGATGACCATGTGGAGATGATCGACCACGCCGACAATCCCTGGCGGCAGGAACATGTTGACGAGGGTTGCTTCGTGATCATGTACTCGGGCAATCATGGTTTCTCCACGCCGGTTCGAACCGTGCTCGACGCTGCACTGCAGATGCAGGGGGATGCTGGTCTGGAGTTCCTGTTCATCGGTGGAGGCGTGGGCAAGAAGGACGTAGACGACACGATTGCCCAGCACGAACCCACCAACATCCGCTCGATGCCCTATCAGCCGTTCGAGACGCTGCGGTTTTCACTGAGCGCCGCCGATGTCCATCTGGTGTCGGTAGGGGATGACGTCGTGGGCGTGGTGCACCCGTGCAAGATCTACGGAGCCATGGCCGTGGGCAGGCCGATTTTGCTGCTGGGGCCGGATCCGTGCCATGCGTCTGACATCGTGGCCGACAATCGAATCGGCTGGCACATTCCCCACGGTGATGTGGACCGTGCCATCGAGGTGCTTTCGCAGATTCGTTCGACGTCGCCCGAGGAACTTCGAGCCATGGGCGAACGGGCCCAACAGGCCATTCGCAGCACGTATTCCAAGGCGGCGCTGTGCGGGCAGTTCTGTGATCAGGTCGAGTTGGCAGCAGGGGTGTCGCGATGAAGTTCTACGTATTCATTCAGAACGAGCCCTTCCTGTTGCCCAAGGTGCTCGACAAGGTGCTTCGGGACTTCGGCGACGATTGCGCCGGGGTGAACATTCAAAGTGTGGCGCAGGGCAAACGATCTCTGGTGGGCACCGCCCTTGACTTGTGGAAGCTCTATGGCTTTGGGTACTTCCAGTGGAAGCTGCGCCGCTTCATCTGGAAGAAGATCAAGGCGCGTGTCGTCAACGGCATGCTGGGCATGACGAACACCTGTCACAGTGTTGGGGCTGTGGCCCGCAAGTATGGCATCGAGACCACTGAGGCCGTCAACGTCAACTCAGATGAGTTTCTGGCCCATCTTCGTGATCGAGAAGTTGAGTTCATTCTGTCCATCTCGGGCACCCAGTTCTACGGCAAGCGACTTCGAGAACAGACGCCACGAGGCATCGTCAATTGTCATGGGGCTCTGTTGCCCAAGTACAGAGGGCTCATGCCTTCGTTTTGGACGCTGGCAAATGGGGAGCGTGAGGGCGGGGTGAGCGTTCACTTTGTCAACGAGAAACTCGATGACGGGCCGATCATCGTTCAGAAGCGATACGCTCTGAAGGAACGCGACTGCCTGGAGGATGTCATGGCCCGCTCCAAGGATCTCGCAGCGGAGGCGATCATCGAGTGTCTGCACAAGGTGCTCGCTGGCGATGTCGAGACGCTTCCCAACGAAGAAGCCGACGCAACACACTTCTCCATGCCTGGCCCCGACGACATGCGCCAATTCCGCAAGCGTGGACATCGCCTGCGATGAGTGCATCCAGTGAGATCAAGCAGGACACGCACAGCCCGCACACGATGCGGAATCGTCTGGTTCGGTTGATCTGGGGGTTTGTGCGGCTCATCTTGTTCCGCCCCTCGCCCCGTGCATGCCACAGATGGCGCAATTGGTTGCTGCGTTGTTTCGGTGCCAGATTGCACCCTACGGCTCGGGTTTACCCGCGCGCCCGCATCTGGCTGCCCAGCAGGCTGACGATGGGGCGGCATGCCTGCATCGGCGAAGATGTTGACTGCTACAACGTCGGCGGCGTGGCGATCGGTGACTATGCGCTGGTCAGCCAGTACACCTATCTGTGCGGGGCGACGCACGATGCCAATGACGTGACGTTCCCGCTCATTCCTCAGCCAATCGTGATTGAACGACGGGCATGGGTGGCTGCAGATTGCTTCGTGGCCGGAGGGGTAACGGTGGGGGCCGGCGCTGTGGTCGGGGCTCGCTCCAACGTGTTCAAGGATCTCCCCGCCTGGACGGTGTGCGTGGGCTCGCCGGCTCGGGGTATCAAGCCTCGCGGCATCGGACCTGCTGATTTCGGCGAGGGCGACTGAACGCCTCGCCAGTCAGAGCGTAGAGCCAGCATGTGCAGATGGCTCGCCTATCACGGACCACCAACAACGCTCGCCCATGTGCTGCTTGATCCGGAGCACTCTTTGATCGATCAGTCGCGTGCGGCGGTGCACAGTCGCTTTCAGGTGAACGGTGATGGTGTGGGTGTGGGGTGGTTTGACGGCATCGACCCAGACCCGGGGCTGTACCGCGAAGCTCGGGCCGCATGGCATGATGACAATCTGCAGTCACTGGCCCGCCATATTCGAAGCGAGTGTTTCCTCGCCCATGTTCGCGCTGCAACAACCGGGGCTGTCGAGCGGGCCAATGCCCATCCCTTCCGAGCTGGGGGTTGGCTGTTTCAGCACAACGGTGAGTTGGGCGACTGGCCGCGATTGCGTCGAGCTGTCGAGTCGCACATCGATCCGCGTTGGTATGCCCATCGCGAAGGCAGTACGGACTCAGAAGCGCTCTTTCTTCTGGCCTTGTCGTTGGGGTTGCGTGATGACCCGGTCGGTGCGCTCATTGCCACGGTGGATCTGGTGCGGGCGGTGCGTGCATCGATCGGTCAGACATCCGGGCAGACATCCGGGGAGACATCCGGGCAGACATCCGGGCAGATGTCCGGGCAGATATCCGGGCAGGCACTTGGGCAAGAAGCACCGCTTCGTGTGACGGCTGCTGCCACGGACGGGCGGGCGCTCTATTGCATTCGCACCGCGGAGGACGCGCTTGCCCCCTCCTTGTACTGGGGTCACGGCGGAACGCTCCGATCTCGTCAGGGGACGTTGTGTGATGTGGCGCCCGAAGCCGTTCTGGTGGTGTCCGAGCCCCTTGACACCAATGGCGATGCTTGGCAAGAGGTGCCCCCAGAGCACATCCTCAAGGTTGAGGCTGGCAGTGTGCAGATGCTGCCGATTGACATGGCATATGGTGGGGCAGGGCGTAAAACCGCCTGAGGAAGCAAGTTGCCCTGCTGCCGCGGTGCTTGCATGGTTGGGGCCATCTGATAGAATTCAAACGCTTGTTTGAAACAGGCGTTTGGATTCCCCATGTCCACCCGAACCGACATCCTCCAGGCGGCGCTGGGCTGCTTTGCTGACAAGGGCTACGACCGGGCCACGATCCGTGAGATCAGCGCCGAGGCGGGCTGCAATCTGGCCTCGATCAACTACTACTTCGGCGACAAGCAGCAACTCTACGCACAGGTGCTCGCCTTTGCCTATCAAACGCTCGGCACGGCGCCCATGCCGATCATGGCCGATGGCGCTTCGCCCGAGCGGGCGCTTCGGATCTGGATCGAGTGGTACGTGGAGCGCATTCTTGGCGAGGGGGCGCACCGCACCGGCCAGTTGATGGTGCATGAGCTTGCTCGGCCCACGGCCGCGCTGGACATGCTTGCTACAAGCGGTGTGCAGCCAGTGTTCGATGAGTTGCGGCGGATCATCTCGGCCTTGTCGCCAGGGGGGCTCACAAACGACGAGATTGCCCGCTTCGCGCTGAGCGTGGTGGGGCAGTGTCTGATCTATCGCACCGGCGAGTCACTGCTTGCCAGACTGAATGGTGTTCCCCAGCAGGACACGCCTGCGATCGCCAGCCATATTGCCTCGGTGTCGATCGCAGCTGTGATGCATGCCCATGAGGTGCAGGCATGACGCGACTGGCCAGAGTGTGGGTGTTGGTGCCTCTGGGGATCGGTGGCTGCGCTTTGTACGACGTGCAGACGCCAGAGCAGCCAGCTGTTTCGATGCCCGACGCATGGTCCACATCGCTGGAGGGCACCGAGTCGATCGACCGTTGGTGGACAGCCTTTGACGACGAGGCGCTCGACAAACTGGTTGAAGAGGCAGTCCGAGGCAATCAGAGCCTGCGTCAAGCCTGGGCCCGAATGGCGCAGGCTTCGGCTCAAGCAGGCATCAGTGCTGCGCCATTACTGCCCGAGGTCAATCTTCGATCGACGCAGGCCCGGCGATCGATGGTGCACTACAACCGTGATGACACCTTCACGGTGCAAGGCACGCATTACGACACGTCTGTTGTTGTCGGGCTGGGCCTCTCATGGGAAATCGACATCTGGCGGCGCATCCACAACACGGCCCAGGCCGCGGTGTTGGCGGCGGAGGCTTCGAGGGCTGATGTCGAGTCCACAGCACTTGCACTCACAGGCCAGGTGGCCGACGTCTGGTTCACGATCAGGGCGCAGGGCGAGTTGCTCGATGTGCTGGGTGAGCAGATTCGGGTGAGCGAAGCCCTGCTCGAGAGTGTTGAGTATCGATTTGCCAATGGGCTGACGACGTCCCTGCCCGTTTTGCAGCAACGACAACAACTCGAAGCTGTGCGGGCTCGGGTACCTCTGGTCGAGGCTCGCCTGGCGACATCGCTCAATGCGTTGGCGACGTTGCTGGGGCGAACCCCGCAAGCACTGGATGCGACGCAGGTGCAGACCACGCTGCCGCAACTTCCACCCTTTCCAGATCTGGGCACGCCGGCGGATTTGCTGCTTCGGCGACCGGACCTACGCTCGCGGCAACGATTACTGGCCTCGGCCGACCATGCCGTGGCCGCGGCGATCGCCGCCATGTTGCCGGCGATTCGCTTCACGCTTGATGCCGATCTGCACTACGGGCAGTGGGGTGGGCCGGTCCTTGCAAACAGCGCATCCATCGGCGGATCACTCTTCCAGCCGATCTTCGACGCCGATCGTCGGGGTCTGGAGGTGGTGCGGCAGGAGGCCATCGTGCAGGAACGGCTGGCCGCATTCTCTCAGACGTTCCTCACAGCCACTCGCGAAGTCGAAGATGCCTTTGAACAGGAATACTGGCAGCAGGAGTTGCTGGCCGAGATCGCCCTGCAAACCGACATCGCGCGCAGTCAGTTGTCGGAGGCCCACCTGCAGTACACCGAGGGCGTTGCGGAGTATCTGGACGTCATCAGCGCGATCCAGACGCTGCAGTCGCTGCAGCGTGAAGACGTCGAAGCGCGACGTCAGTTGCTGGTGTATCGAGCCAATCTCTATCTGGCTCTGGGCGGGCGGTGGATGGAGTCGCTGGAGCAACCCTTCGTTGAGGGTGAGCGATCGCTGCACGAGGTAGGGGAGAAGGAGTCGTCATGAATACGCTCGCTCGATTGCTGCGCCCGGTCGTGGCCGTACTTCGCGTCGCATTGCCGGTTGTCTTTCTGCTGGCGGGCGTCTTCGTGGCCATGGCCCTCTTTCAGGCAAGGCCCGAACCGCCGAGGGTGGAGCATCCGGAAACACCCACGCTGGTCCGCACCATGTCGCCTCAGTACAAATCGGTTCGTCTGGATGTGGAAGCCTGGGGCGAAGTGAAGCCGGCCCGCACGCTGGTGCTTCAACCGCAGGTGTCGGGTCGCCTGCTGGAGGTGTCAGCCGACCTGTCGCCCGGTGCCCTGATAGAGGCTGGGGCAGTGGCGGCCCGCGTCGATCCAGCTGATTTTGAACTGGCGCTGGCGCAGGCGCAGGCCGGGCTGGAGACCGCGCGTTTCAATCTGGAAGTTGAGCGTGGACGAGGTCGCATTGCCCGCCGCGACTGGGAGTTGCTCGGGGGCATCGCCGGCGATCTCGAACTCGACGAAGCCTCCAGCCAATTGGCCCTGCGTGGCCCGCATCTCAAGGAACGAGAGGCGGCCTTGGCTGCGGCCCAGAGCCGGGTGGATCAGGCTCGCCTGGCGTTGGAGCGCACCCGGATCACGGTGCCATTTCCAGCCTTGGTGCGAACCCGCACCGGGGTCGAGGGATCGATGGTCGGTCCGGCAAGCGTCATTGCCACGTTGGTGGGAACCGACATGTGGTGGGTCGAAGTGGGCGTGCCGCTGGATGAATTGACGAGGCTTGAGGTGCCAGGCGGCGAGGCCCACGTCGAGGTTCGGCTCGCCGATGGAACCCTTGGCCAGTACGAGGGTGTGATTGAACGGCTGACCGGGTCGGTGGATGCCGCTGGCTCACTGGCTCGGGTGCTCCTTCGAGTGGACCAGCCGATGGCCCAATCGGCCTCGCAGGCGGTGCCGCTCCTGCTGGGTGAGTTTGTCAGTGCCAGGCTTGAAGGGCCCAAGGTTGACTCGGTGCTTCAGTTGCCACGACGCGTCCTTCGCGACGACGACGTGCTCTGGGTGATGGGGGTAGATGATCGCCTGGCAATCCGGTCCGCAAAAGTGCTGGGCGGGTCGATCGAAACTGTGGTGGTTGACGCCCAACTTGAGCCGGGGGAACGGCTCGTCACCAGTTCGATCGCGGTGCCGGTGGAAGGGCTGCTGCTGGCGGATGACACCGTGCAATGAGCATGAACCAACTGCCATCTCAACGCCCCGGGCTCATCGGCTGGATGTGCCGCAATCCGGTCGCGGCCAATCTGCTGATGATCACGTTCATCGTGGGTGGTCTGCTCATGGCTGGGCGGCTCAAGCAGGAGGTCTTCCCCGAGTTTTCAATCGACATGGTGATCGTGACCGCCGCCTATCCCGGGGCCGGCCCGGAAGAGGTCGAGCAGGGCGTGATGCTCGCGATCGAAGGCGCTGTAGAGAGTTTGGACGGTGTGCGGCGAGTGTCATCTACGTCGGGCGAGGGGGGCGGAAGTGTCATCGTTGAACTCCTTCGAGGGGTGGACACCGGCAAAGCCCTGCAGGATGTCAAGACGGCAGTCGATCGGATCACGTCATTTCCGGTGGACATGGAGCGGCCCACTACATCGCTCTTCCTGGCCCGCAATCGCGTGCTCTCGCTGGTGGTGCACGGAGATACCGAAGAACGAACGCTCCGAGATCTGGCTCGATCGATCCGCGAAGAGGTCATGCAGTTGCCCGGAATCACCTGGGCGACGCTGAACTACGCAAGGCCGCTTGAGATCGAGATCGAGGTACCCGGCGACGTCCTTCGCAGCATGGGATTGACGCTCGGTGACTTGGCGACAATTGTGCGCGGGGCCTCGATCGACCTGCCCGCTGGAGAGATCCGTACCGACGGGGGGCGTGTGCTCGTGCGCACGAATGAACGCCGCGATCTGGCTCGCGACTTCGACGACATCCCCGTCGTCGTTCGCCCCGACGGCACGCTTGTGACGTTGGGCATGATCGCCGACGTACGCGAGACCTTTGCTCAGCAAGACCTGTCGGCCTTCTTCAACGGGCAGCCGGCGATGTCGGTGGAGGTCTTTCGGGTCGGTCATGAGACGCCCATCGGCATCTCCGGCGAGGCTGCCCGATACGTCGCCGATCGAGCTTCGACACTGCCTCCGGGCATAGAACTGGACATCTGGAACGACGACTCGGTGATCTATCGGGAGCGCATCGATCTACTCATGCGCAACGCCTTCGTCGGCCTTGCCCTTGTGCTGCTGATGCTGGGCCTGTTCCTCGAACCACGACTCGCGTTCTGGGTGATGCTGGGCATACCCATTTCGATTCTCGGTTCCTTCCTGTTCATTCCGCTGACCGGTGCGACGATCAACATGATCTCGCTCTTTGCCTTCATCGTGACCCTCGGGATCATCGTGGACGATGCGATCATGGTCGGGGAGAACATTCATGAACGTCGTCAGAGCGGCGTGGGGCTGTTGACCGCGGCGATCGAGGGTGCCCGCGAGATCGCCATGCCGGTCTTCTTTGCCGTCACGACAAACATCGTTGCGTTCGCACCGATGTTCTTCGTGCCAGGTGGAGAAGGCAAGTTGTTCATGCAGATTCCGGCGATCACGATCAGCGTGTTCGTGGTGTCGCTGATCGAGTCACTGCTGGTGCTGCCAGCCCACCTGTCACATGAGGGTCGAGACTCGCTCTTTTGGCGAACGGTCTCGAAGCCATCGCGCTACTGCCGTGCGGGACTGGCGTGGGTGATCGACCGGTGTTACGGGCCCGTTTCCTCGCTGTGTTTCAAGCACCGCTACTCGACCATCGCGGCTGGTGTCGCCTTGCTCTTGATTTCGGCTGGCTATGTCGCCGGAGGGTGGATTCCGTTCTCGTTCATGCCCTCGATTGACTCGGGGTCCATCATCGTGTCGGCTCGACTGCCGGTGGATGCGCCTCGGTCCGAGGCGGACAAACTGCTGAGCACCTTGCAGACATCATTCCAGACGGCTGTGCGGGAAACGGGCATGCAAGATGCCGTGGTGGGGGAGTTTTCCGTCGTGGGGGCCAACCTCAATCCGTTTGGCCCGGTTCGCATGACCGGATCAGACGAGTCACTGGTGTCCATGTGGGTGCTGTTTGATCCCAGCCTGCAGACTGTAGACAGCGGCACTATCACCGCCGCTTGGCAGCGTGCTGCCGGATCGCTTCCAGGTGTCGAGACCATCACCTTTCGGGATGATTTTGCGGGCAACGAAAAGCCGCTTGAGATCAGACTGGCCCACAAGAACCGCGACACGCTCGATGCCGCAGCCGAGCAGGTCGCCTCGATGTTGCGTGGGTACGAGGGCGTCCGGGGCGTGGACTCGGGTGTCGCCACCGGCAAACCTCAACTGAACTTCACGCTGACGAGTGAAGGGCGGGCCGCCGGCCTGACCACCGCTGATGCGGCCCGGCAGGGGCGTGACGCCATTCACGGTGCAGAGGTGTTGCGACAGCAACGGGATCGCGACGAGATGCGTGTCGTTGTCCGGCTGCCTGAGGCAGAGCGATCATCGCTGGGTGTCATGGACACGATCATGTTGCGTACGCCCGGTGGTGGTGAGATGCCGCTGTCGCAGGCCATGCACATCGAGCGAGGGCAGGCTCAGACATCGATCCATCGCGTAGATGGCCGACGGGTGATTGCAGTCGAGGGTGAAGTAGATGATGCCGTGACCAACGCCAATCAGGTGGTGCTCGATCTAGCCCCACGGATGGCCGCCGAGGTGGGGCCGCGATACCCGGGGCTGGTCTGGTCGTTTGAGGGCGAGTATCGCGATCAGATGGACACATTCGAAGATCTGGGTACGGGCTATGCGATGGCCATGCTTGTGATCTTCGGCCTGCTCGCCATTCCGTTCAAGTCATATGTGCAGCCGCTCATCGTGATGTCGGCGATTCCGTTCGGGTTCATCGGGGCCCTCATCGGGCACATTCTGCTGGGTTACAACCTGAACATCATCACGATGTTCGGGGTGGTTGCGCTTTCAGGTGTGGTGGTGAATGACTCGCTGGTGCTCGTGGTCACGGCCAACCGCTGGCGCGAAGCCAATCCTGGTGGGACGGCGCTGCAGGCGATGCTGGTTGCCGGTCGGCGACGCTTCCGCCCGATCTTCCTCACCAGCGTCACGACCTTTTGTGGGCTCTCGCCGATGATCTTTGAGACAAGCATTCAGGCGAAGTTCCTGGTGCCCATGGCAATCGCGATCGGGTTCGGCATTCTGTTCGCAACGGTTGTGATCCTGCTGATCGTGCCTGCCCTCTACATCGCGGTTGACGATCTGCGCCGCTGGTGCGGTCTCATCCTTCAACCTGAGCCTGACGAGGGATCGCCCGAGAGCAACTCCCAATAGCTCACATCCCACCTGCGGTCGAATTTGAATCCCACCTCGTGGAACGTGCCCACGTGCGTGAATCCCATGGCCTCGTGCAGGGCGACGCTGGGGGGGTTTGGCAGAGCGATGCCGGCGATGATGCTGTGAAAGCCTGCCGCCTCAATGGCGGGCAGGAGGGCTGCGTAGAGACGCCGCCCCAGCCCCAGCCCTCGAGCGGCCTCGTCCAGATAGACCGACACGAGTGCCGTGTCTCGATAGCCACAACGCACATGCCACCTGCCGCCGTCGGCTGAGAATGCCGCCTGCCAGTCTTCGAGTGTTTCAGGCTCGATGGTGAAATTCGGATGGCTCACGGCGGCATCGGCGTTGCTTATGTCCAGGCAGGCTTGGACATCGCTCAGTCTGGCTCGGCGAATGCGGTGGCTCATGGCGTTGGCCTCTACGATGAGAGATGGTCCGAGAATCAGACAGAGGGGTGATTTCGGAGTAAAAATGCCTTGTGGTGGGACTGTAGGGCCTGAACTGGTGCAGAGTCGGGGCCTTGTGGCCGATATTGCCCTGTCAGGGAGTAGGCTCACAGTGCCCGGCGCTCATCGGGCTGGTGCAGGAGTAGCAGATGCGGATTTCATTGGGCTTGGCGGCTTTGGTTGTTGGTGTGATGGTGGTCTCTGGTGCACGTGCCGAGGTCTTTACGGTCGCTCAGGATGGCAGCGGAGACTTCACATCGATCAATGACGCATTGCTTGAGGCCTCATACTTTGGCTATGAAGTGCACGTGAAGCCGGGTGTGTATGAAGAGCATGCGGGCTATCAGCAGGCCTTTGCCCTGCCTGCTGGCGCCAGACTGATCTCGACTGATGGCCCTGAGTCCACCGTGCTCAGCGGCGGAGGCGTTCGAACTGTCATCAGTTTCAAGTCGAACGCCCAACCGGAGGCAGAGGCACTGGTGCGTGGATTCACCATCAAGGAAGGCTGGCGGGGATCTGGAGGAGGGGTCAGATGTCAGGCCAGAACACTGTTGGTCGAGAATTGCACCATTGAGGGAAACTACGCATGGTCCACAGGTGGAGCAGGGCATGTGGCAGACGGCGGTGATCTGACATTTCTCGAGTGCACATTCCAGGACAATTCATGTCAGGTAGGGATGGGCGCTTGGGGTGTCTCTTCTGACGCATACAGTCAGGCACGACTCGAGTCGTGCACAGCCTGTAACAACGGTGGGGATCAGGCGTTCTCCAGCAATGTAGATCTGGATGGAATGACTACTGTCTGGGAGGAGTGCGGTGACTGCAATGGCAACGGTGAATCCGATGATGACGACTACATCAACGGCCTGCTGACCGATCTCAATGAGAACGGCCTATGGGACCAGTGCGAAGGCGATTGCAATAACAACAACGTGGCCGATCCAATGGAGTGTGCAGTCGGGTACTCGCCCGACATCAATGGCAACTACATCCCGGACTCCTGCGAGGATGATTGTGACGGCGACGGGCTACCCGACAGCTACGAGCTCGAGATCGGCACGGACCAGGACTGTGACGGCAACGGGATCGCTGATGCATGCGATATCCTCGATGGTCTGCACGAAGATTGTGACTCTAACGGTGTGCCCGACAGTTGCGAGAGTCTCTGGCAAGACTGCAACGAGAATGACCTGAACGACTTCTGCGAAATGTCGGACGGGGGCGATTGCAACGAGAACGACATTCCTGATGTCTGTGAGATCGCCGACGGCCTGATCGATGACATCAATGCCAATGAGATTGACGACGAGTGCGAGTGCCTCGCTGACATCGACGAGTCAGGCTGGGTGTACTACGAGGAAGTCCTCCAGTGGCTCCAGTGGCACGGGCAGGACGGTACGCCCGCTGATGTGGATGCCAGCGGGCACGTGGACATCCTCGACCTGATCTATATCCTGTCGCACTGGGGGCAGTGCCCGAACTGACCTTCACCCTGAGCGAGACGCAGGATTCGACCGATGCACCAAGGCCTGCGCACCGCTGATCTCTACCAGCGCTATGCCACATTGGCTGAGGCATCCTTCTGGGTGCCGGTCTTCTTCATCTACTTCGCGGCGCTGTTGCCCCTTGAAGAGGTCCTGCTGCTGGAGGGGCTCTACTTTCTCTGCGTGGTGCTTGTTGAAGTGCCCAGCGGTTGGATCGGTGATCGCATCGGTCGCCGCCTGACACTGCTCGTGGGGGCTGCGCTCATGGCGGCCAGCCACCTCCTCTTGTTCACGGGGCCGTGGCTTGCGGGGGTGTCCATGGATGCAGGTCCTGAGACGGGCCGCAACGGCCTGTTCATCCTGTTTGCCATCGGGCAGGGATTGCGTGCAGCGGGCATCGCTTTCAGAAGCGGCACCGACACGGCCTTGCACCATGACGCACTCGAAGCGGCGGGGGCAGAAGGCGAGTTTCCAGCCCGCGAGGCCCGCGTCGCTCGACGCCGCTTTCGAGGCGCAGCATTGGCGGCCCTGATCGGCGGGGGGGTGGCAGCCATCGATCTGCGTCTGCCCTATCTGCTGTCGTTCATCGTCGCGATCGCCATGTTCGCGGTGGTGCTGGGCATGCGTGAACCCGCTACCGACGACTCACGCACCAAGGCTCAACTGCCTCGACAGATTGCCTCGTGCCTGGCCCAATGGCGCAGTGGTGCACTGCTTCTTCTCTTTGCCTACGTGGCAATGATGCTCGTGCTGAACCACATTCCATACGAGTACTTCCAGCCGTACATCGAGAGCGTACTGGGTGAAGACGGGGCGGCGCCCGTAGCCACCCCGCTGGCGACCGGGCTTCATGTGGCTGTCACCTTCTGGCTCGCCTCGATTGCCGGTGGCCGCAGCATCGCACTGCGCAATCGCATCGGGCTGTGGGGTGTACTTGCGTGCGCCACAGCATTGCAGGCGCTGACCATCGGTCTCATGGGGTGGATGCTCAGCGGCTTCGTCGTGGCCTTGCTGCTCTTGCGATCCTGCCCACGGGCCATCATGACACCGCCGCTCAATGCCGCCGTGACCGGGTCGGTGCCGGTGCAGATTCGTGCCACCTATCTGTCGCTGCAGTCACTGGCGGGCCGACTGGCCTTCAGCCTGACCTTGTTCATGCTGACGATGGCAGTACCGGCGGGCGCATCGGGCGACTGGGAGGGCATCTGTCACCAGCTGGTCTGGTCCACCTGGATTGCGGGCGTGGCGTTGGTGGCCGTGCTCCTGGTGCTGGCCATTCGAGGTCGGCGAGACGACGGCATGGGCACGTCACAGACCACATCCAAGCTCAGCCGCTAGGGTGCTCCCATGCCTCCCGTTCATCCCATCGAACTGGCCGCCATTTCGGCCGGCAATCTGGTTGAGGACGTCTTGGGCGAGGCCGCCATCGAGGCTTCGACGCCGATGCAGGCGGCCCTCTGGCAGACGCCCGAGCGGCCCAGCCTGGATGAGGCCCGCACCCAGGACTTTGTCGATGTGAAGCCTCCTGTGCGGTGGGGGCCGGTCTGGTCTACAGCCTGGTTCCGACTGAGAGGCGTCATGCCCGAGGGAGATGGCACGCCCGCGCTGCGCTTCTCTAGTGGCACCGAGGCCCTGGTGCACTTGCCCGAGGGCACGAGTCATCACGGCTTCGACATGAATCGCGACCTCGCTCGCCTGCCTGCAACGTGCACGGGCGAGCTGGAGTTGTTTGTCGAGGCGGCGTGCAACCGACCCTTGGGGGCAACGCTGTTCTGGTGGGACCCCCCCGAGGATCACGCTCGCTGGAAGGAAGATCGGCCCGGCCGCTTCGATCGAGCTCAACTCGTACGAGTGCACGAACCAACATGGGCCTTGGCAGTCACGCTTGACTTTGCTCGCCGACTGCTGCTGGCGCTGCCTCGGGAGGCGCCAGAGACGGCTGCCGTGCATGAAGCGATCGCTCGGGCCATCAAGGCCGTTGACGATGTTGATCCACGGCGCACGTCCCCGGCGGTGCTTGAGCGCCTCAAGAGCGATCTGGCCGGCCACTCAACAGGCACCGAGGTCATTGCCGTTGGCCACGCCCACATTGACACGGCCTGGCTGTGGCCCGTGGCCGAGACACGACGCAAGGTCCGCCGCTCCTGGGCGACGGCGCTGGCCATCATGGATCGCTTTGAGGACTTCTGCTTCACCGCCAGCCAAACCCAGCAGTACGCATGGTTGGAAGAGGACGACCCAGACCTGCTGGCTCGAATCGGTGAACAGGTCACCGCCGGTCGATGGGAGGTGCAGGGGGGCATGTGGGTCGAGCCCGACTGTCAGGTGCCCTCAGGCGAGTCGCTCATTCGCCAGTTGCTCGTGGGAACAGCCTGGTGGAAGCGCCGCTTTCCTGATGCACCATCTCAGAGCGTGCTCTATCTGCCCGACACATTCGGATTCCCGGCCAGCTTGCCGCAGATCATTGATCAAGCCGGGCTGAGCCGATTCGTGACCAACAAGATCTGCTGGAATGAGGTCACGGAGTTTCCTCATGTGGATTTCGATTGGCGTGGCATTGATGGGACAACCGTTGCGGCACACTTCACGCCCGGTCACAACTACAACGCCCAATTGGAGCCCAAGGATCTCATCGGCGCGCAGGCCAACGCGATGGCCGACGGCCCCGGCCGCTCTGATCGTTGGATCCAGCCCTTCGGATTCGGAGATGGCGGAGGTGGACCCACGGATGAAATGGCTTTGCGGGCACAGCTCAGTGGATCCGCTCGGGGCTTGCCGCGGGTCGTTTCAGGTCGGCTTGACTCGTTCGAACGAACTGGCAGTGGCGAGCCAGCCCTCTGGGATGGCGAGCTCTACCTTGAGATGCACCGAGGCACCTTTACCGCTCAAGGGTGGCTCAAGCGAGCCAATCTCGCCTGTGAGGAGTCGCTGCGGCTGGCCGAGATCCTCTCCTGGTGCGATGCGCCGACACGAATCGAAACTCGGCGGGCACTTGAGCGAGCGTGGCAGTTGCTCTTGTTGCAGCAGTTCCACGACATCTTGCCCGGATCTTCAATCGGCGTCGTCTACGAGGATGCCAGGCGAGACATCGCGCTGGTGCAGGCGGAGGCTGCATCGCGCATCGATGCGCTCTTTGAACAGCATGGCGAGGGGGGGCAAGCCCATGTATTCAATCCAGCCTCTACCGAGCGGGCCGGGGTTGTAGACACGCCGGCAGGGCCGATGTGGCATCAGGCGGCGCCGCCATTGGGCACCGCGCCGATGCAGAACGAGATTCCCGATGGTGTGTCGCCCGTGTCAGTGCAAGGGTTGCAACTCGACAACGGGCTGCTCTCGTGTCGAATCGGCTCAGATGGCGCGGTGCACGACCTGTTTGCCTGCGGCGCGACACGGCCTGTGGCGGGGCCGCTGTGCGAACTGGCGATCTATCGCGATCGCCCGCGGCGCTGGGAGGCATGGGACATCGATCGAGACTACGAAGACCTGCAATTGGCGTTGGCGCCGCCAGCGTCGGTGGAAGTGGTAGAAGCCTCGTCGCTCAAAGCGGTGATCGAGGTCCGTCGAGATATCGATGACGCTTCGGCCGCCGTGCTGCGCTACACACTTCGAGCCGGATCTCCCATGCTCGAGGTTGCGATGGAGATTGACTGGGCCCAGTCGCATCGTCTGCTGCGGTGCAGATTCCAAACCGACATTCGCTCGACGGATGCGCTGATGGGCATCCAGTTTGGGCATGTCCGCAGAGCCATGCACCGGAACATGCCCTTTGACGAAGCACGTTTCGAGGTGCCCGGCCACCGCTGGATGGATTGCTCCGAGCCCGGCCGCGGGTTGGCTGTGCTTGACCGGGGCATCTATGGCAAGTCTGCTCACAATGGCACGCTCGGGCTCTCACTGCTGCGGGGCACGATGTTTCCCGACCCCGACGCGGATCGTGGTGTCCATCAACTGCACTGGGCGCTGCTGCCCCATCAAGGTGATCCGTTGGTGGCCCAGGTGCCGGCCCATGCCGAAGCTTTCGCCGGCCGTGGGCCTCTGCCCAATGTGGCAGCCCGTGTTGCGCCCTTTGAACTGAGTGTGTCGGCGCCGGCCATGGTGGAGATTGCCGCCTGCAAGGGGGCCGAAGATGGCAAGGGCCGCATCCTGCGTCTTGTCGAGATGCACGGGGCCCATGGCCGAGCCACGTTGCAGTGGCCCACCAATGTCAGCGTGCAAGCCTGTGATCTTCATGAAGCACAGGTCGAATCCGAGCACGTACAGCATTCGGGCACGGTCACGACGGTTGATCTGCGGCCCTTTGGCATCACGACACTGCGTATCGAGGACGACGCTTGACCACCATCGACTGGGTGCTCGTTGCAGCACTGCCACTGCTGCTGGCCTTTGCCGCGATGGGAACTCGCCGACATGCAAGGAGCGTGTCGGGCTTTCTTGCGGCCGAGCGATGCGCCGGGCGATACCTGATCACCGTCGCCTACGGCATGGCCCAGGTGGGTGTGATCTCGCTGGTGTGGTTTTGGCAGCAGTACTACGACGTTGGGTTCACGTCGATCTGGTGGGGCTTTCTCGAGGGGCCGGCGCTGATCATCATGGCCTTGTCGGGGTGGGTGATCTACCGCTATCGCCGCACCCGAGCGTTGACGATGGCGCAGTTTCTGGAAATGCGCTACTCGCGCCGTTTCCGGGTGTATGCAGGCTTCATCGCCTTCGCTGCTGGCCTCGTCAATTACGGCATCTTTCCAGCGGTGGCCGCCAGATTCTTCATGGTGCTCTGGGATCTGCCGGATGTGACCAATCTGGGCCTGTTCACCATGCAGACCTTTCCGCTGATCATGGCGGCGCTGTTGATCGTGGCGCTCTTCTTCGTCTTCCTCGGAGGCCAGATCGCGGTGCTCGTGACCGATTGGATTCAGGGCACGATTTCCAATTGGGTTTTCCTGGCCGTGATGATCTTCCTGCTCTGGTTGGTGCCTTGGTCATCCATCGAGACGGCCATTCTTGATCGCCCGCCAGGTCGATCATTGGTCAACCCGTTCGACCTCGGCGCTGAGGGCCGCTTTGACGCGTGGTACTGGGTGATATCGGTCATCGTGCTCTTCTACGGCATGCTGTCGTGGCAGGGCACTAGTGGCTATCACGCCTCGGCCATCAATGCCCATGAAGCCAAGATGGCCAATATCCTTGCCGGCTGGCGATTCAGAGTGCTCATGCTCATCACGCTGGTCGTGCCGCTGGCCATTCACGCGGTGCAGCATGACCCCGCCTTTGCCGAGGCGGCGGCTTCCATCGAGCAGGTGGTGGATCAGCAGTCCACGGCAGCGCTTGCGGCTGAAGCAAGGGCGCCAGCTGCAGCCCGTGCGATGCTGCCGCCCGTGCTGCTGGGACTGTTCTCCATGGCCCTGGTGGGCGCATTCCTGTCGACGAATGACACCTATCTGCACTCGTGGGGCACGATCCTCGTACAGGACGTGATCCTGCCGCTACGGGGAGACAAACCGCTGTCGGCCCGGGCCCACCTGTGGGCGTTGCGTGGTGGCATTCTGCTGGTGGCCGTGTTCGCATTCGTGTTCAGCCTGTACTACAAGCCCGAGCAGTACGTCTCGATGTTCCTTGCGCTCACAGGGGCGGTCTTCTTTGGTGGAGCCGGCAGTGTGATCATCGGCGGGCTCTACTGGAAACGTGGGTCAACTGCGGCCGCCTGGACAGCGATGACGGTCGGGCTCCTGCTGGCCGGCGGCGGGACGGTGCTCAAGCAGATCGACAAGTCACTCTTTGTCACCGGTGACGTGATCGAGGTCACGATTGACGGGAAGACCCATTTTGCGCCATTGAACGAGGCCGGCCAAAAGGTGTACCTGTCTGGTGTCACCGGGTCGCTGGTCGTTGAACCCGTCGAGGCGCCGGCGCCGACAGCGGCAGTCTCACTCGTTGACGACGTGGGCGACGTGCTGCACCAGACGACGGTGGATCGCGAGCAAACGGCGCCATTGGGTGACAGCGGGCTTGACGTGCACTTCACCCATCACGACGCGGGCATCTGGACACCCCTGCTGGCCTTTCTTCGCTGGCTGCAGGTGACGGTCACCGGGCAGGTCCTCACATTCTGGGCGATTCTGGCGGCCGTGGCCTCCTACATCGGAGTGTCACTGCTTGGGCCTCGCCACGAACACGATCTCGATCGCCTTTTGCACCGTGGGGCACATGCCATCGAAGGCGAAGAAGCCAGTGGTGAGGTGGCATCGACATGGCTCATGAAACTGGGCTTCGATGCCGAGATGACCAGATGGGATCGCATCGTTACAGCCGTGACGATTCTCTGGCCGGTGGTCTTCACCGTCGTGTTGATCGTCGGCATCATCGCCCATGCGATGGGGGGCACGCTCTCGGATGAAACCTGGTCGGCGCTCTGGCAGGGCTATCTGTGGCTCGTGCTGGTGGTGGGAGGCATCGTGACCCTCTGGTTCACCATCGGAGGTGTTCGTGATCTGATGCGGCTCTTCAGGCGATTGCGTCAGGCTGATCCGGATGCGGGCGACGACGGTGTGGTTCGCACCGATGCCGATACAAGCAAGTCCAACTGAGCGGTTTGTTCAGACGCGGTCGCGCATGGTCTTGGGCGGCTGGAAGGCCAGACAGGGTTCGACCTCGATGGTGCATCTGTGCGAGTCGCGGTAGTTCTCGCTTGTCCCCTCGGTTTCAGTCGAGGCCACCGCGATGATGCGGCGGTAGGGAACGAATGCCCGAATCTTCCGGGCTGGTAGATTCACTTCAAAATGATCTTCGCAGCACAGCATTAACTCAGCGTCATCGAACCGAGTCGGTGAGAGCAAGTTGATCGCGACGGGGGCATGCAGGAAGTTCTGCAGCAAATCGCGCAGCGTCTTGAACCGAGGATGCGATTCGAGCCGTGGTGACTTGTCATCACCCTCTTCCTCTGGGTCGGGGAACACGAGCCCCTTGACGTCGAGGGCTGGGGTCCAGTCGTCATGGCCGATGGGCTGCACGTGCCCATCTGGCGTCAGTGTGCCTTCTATCGCTGCCCGCTGGAGGGCCTGGGCTGTCATCCAGGGGGACACCTGACCCTTCACCCGGAATCGGTAGCGAGCGCTTGATTCGACGGCCGTGGCCATGGGGACATCCTCCAGATCAGGTGACTTCTCCTCCATGGTGTCGCGCGCCGGCGCCGATTTTGCAAGTCGCCCCGCAAAAAACCCCGCTGGGGCGGCCGTGGAAGGGGCTCAGGGGATCGGGCGAACCAAAACGTTGGTGAACTCGATGCCGCTTCCATGGCTCTGGAGGGCGATCGGGCCATCGCTCGCAATGCCCGGCAGATGGGCGTTCTCGATCACAGTTACGCCATTGAGCACCACTGTGAGGCGGTCTCCGCGCAGCCGGATGAAGAAACGATTCCACTGCCCGACTTCGGCGTCTGCCGCATGGCGTGGAGTCACGCCCGCACGAACCTCCGGGGGCATTGACTGATCAGTCCGCCAACCCCACACCTCGCCCGACCCGACAGGCCAGCACCAGATGTTCACTTGGCTCTTTGACGCCCCACGCAGGTAGATCCCGCTATCGCGCTCTTCAATGCGGACAGTTTTCTGGTTGCCCGACTCGTCTCTGGCGATCGAGCCATCGGGCAGAATCACGGGGCGATCATGCGGTCCCTGAGAGTCGCCAACCCAACGCCAGTCACAGATCAGATCGAAATCCTTGAGGCTTTGGTTGGACCACAAGTCTCCACCCTTGCCGTTGTGCACGATCCGGCCCTGCGCCACGCTCCAATTGCCTTCGCGGCCGGCGGGCAACGTCCACCCACTGAAGTCCAGCCCATTGAACAGCGGCTGAAAACCAGTGGCGTCATTGGCGGCGTCGGACCAAGGCGAGGGCTGGGCATCGCGGTGGGCGATGCGGATGTTGCGGAAGTCAATGGGGCTGCCTTCAGCCTCGAGGCAGATGTAGCCGCGGCGGGGGTTGCAGTCATAACCGCCGCTGACGACGGCGCCATTGACGGCCAGCGTGATTCGGCCATCGATGCACTCGATCCGATAGTGATTCCACTCACCTGCGCCCTTTGTTCTGGCCTCACTGGGCAGACATCTTGCCCACCCGCCCGGGTGGGGGCGATCAGGGGTCATCACAGCGCCCCAGATGGAGAAGATGTCTCCTTCACTGGTGTAGTTGGCTGTCTCAGTACCGAGCATCACTTGCACTTCAATGGCTCGGCTGAAGGGCACGCCAAGGTGGGGGAGGGCATCGGACCACACAAAGACCCCGGCATTGCCCTTGGGCGACTCGTGGCGCCATTCCAATTCCAGCACGAAGTCTTCGTACATACGATCGGTGCGGAGCAGGCAGGTGGGCTTGCCGGTGCACCGGATCATTCCGTCTTCGGCACGCCACGTGTCATCTGCGCCGTTGACATTGACCCAGCCGCTCAGGTCGGTGCCGTTGAACAAGTCGACAAAGGTGTCCTCTGCCACAGCGGAGGAGATGGCGCATGAGAGACCTAAAGAGACAAGAACGGCGTGGAGCAGTGCATTGGGCATGGTTGGATGCTAGCGGCGCGACGTTCACTGGTGCTAGTGTTCGCCCATGGCAGATCGAATCGGTGTACTGATGGGTGGCGGCCCCGCCCCGGGCGTCAACAGCGTCATCGCAGCGGCGACGATACGGGCCCGGCTGGAAGGGCTGGACGTCGTAGGGATCCACGGCGGATACGAGGGTCTCATGACCGGGTCACCTGAGCACGAGTTGCTTCAGATCGATCGGGTCAGCCGGATCCACTTTCGTGGCGGGTGCATTCTGGGCACGTCCCGAGCCAATCCCACAAGCAGCCCCGAGACGCTCGATCAAACTGTTCGATCGCTTCGAGCACTCGGCGTGGACCGCTTGCTCACGATCGGCGGTGACGACACGGCGACATCCGCATTCCGGGTCTCACAGGCCGCTGGCGATGGCCTACGCGTCGCCCACGTTCCCAAGACCATCGACAACGATCTGGATCTCCCCGCTGACATCGACACCTTCGGCTACGAGACGGCTCGCAGCGTGGGCGTGCAGATCGTGCAGAACCTCATGGTCGATGCCAGAACAACCTCCAGGTGGTACATCGTCATCGCGATGGGTCGGAAGGCGGGCCACCTGGCGCTGGGCATCGGCAAGGCGGCCGGGGCCACGCTGACCGTCATCCCCGAGGAGTACGCAGGGGGCCAGGTCACGCTGGATTCGGTCGCCGACACCATTGTCGGGTCGATCATCAAGCGGGCCTCCGAGGGCCGCAATGACGGTGTGGCGATCATCGCCGAGGGGGTCTGCCTCTCAATCGACCAGTCAACTATGGCAGGTCTGGGGCACATCGAGCATGACGCCCACGGGCACGTACGTGCCGCTGAGCTTGATTTGGGCGGTATGTTGCGAGCGGAAGTTCGACGCCGCCTTGAGGCCATTGGCGGCGAGGCAACGATCGTCTCAAAAAACCTCGGGTATGAGTTGCGCTGCGCCGATCCGGTGCCCGCCGACATGGAGTACACCCGCGATCTGGGCTACTGCGGCGCCAAGTTTCTGATCGAGGGCGGAGACAGTGCGGTGATCACCATGCAGCGAGGTCACTTCAAACCCATACCGCTGGCGTCGATGTTTGACGAGGCGGTCGGCCACATGCGAGTTCGAACAGTTGACGTGACGTCAAGCAGATATGCCATCGCACGTCGCTACATGATCCGTATTCGTCGCGATGATCTCGCGGACGACAGCCAGGTGGCGGAGATGGCGGCACGAACGAACCTCACGCCCGAGGCGTTCAAGGCGAGATTCGCTTCCGTCGTTGAGAATGAACCACCACCGATGAACTTCCGTGAATCGCTGGTGTGCAGTTGAGTCCGCTGGGGCCTCACCAATCACCTGCGTAACTCGCATCAAAGGGCAGGCCGTCTCGAACGGCCAGTTCATGGAGCCGCCGGGCAAGTTGCCGCAGGTGCAGCGCATCATGGGCAGTCCAGGCCGCCATGAGGTCGCCCCCTGACATGGATCCGAAGCGAGGATGTGTCTTGATGGTGCCCATCGCTTCCACGTCGAGCGTTCGCAGCCACTTGACGGAACTCGCTCGCGCCTGAGAGAACGACTCAAGCGTCGCTGGGACATCTGCCCAGTTGCCCTGCTCGACCGCGGCGTCGGGGTCTATTGGGTCCCATGCCTGTCGCGGGTTCTCCAGCAATCGTGCCAGACGGGGGCCGAAGTCCTGTCGTTCTTCGCAGAGCAGATGTCCCATGATCTGGGTGGCGCACCAGCCTCCGTGATCTGGGGACCAATGCAGATCGGCCTCGTCGAACAGGTTCAGCAGGGGCCCCAGCATTGCGGGGAAGGCCTCCAGGCGATCGATCAGGCGAGAGAGATCCATGCGATCAGCGAGACCAGTCGAAGGTGTCAAGGTGACGACGCAACGCCGAAGCAGTCGGGAATCGTTCGATGATCCGGTCTTTGCGTAGTCCGCGAAGAATGGTCTTCAGTTCCACGGGCAGTTGGGCGTAACGCGACCGGCCACCGACCACGTCGAGCAGAATCTTGACCAACTCGCAGATGTCGGCTCGGCGCTGGGCCGCAGTCGGCCGGCCCCAATGGAACAGGTCGAGCACCTTTACCTCGAAGTGGATCCCTCGTCTACGCACCAGCACGTTTCCCCAGTGCAAATCGCCGTGGTACTCCCCCGCATCGTGGATCTCTTCCAGGCCCCTGGTAAGTGCATGCAGTAGATGCAGAGCGGAAACAGGATCCATCTGCCCGCCGCGACGGCGAACGAATCGATCGAGCACTTCCCCTTCCACATACTCACTGACCATGCAGGTGAGCCACTGGTTTCGCCAGCGCAGTCGCTCCGTGTGGTGGTAGTCAATGACTATGGCGCAGTGACGGAGCCGTTCGAGTTTGCGGGCGTAGCGGGTCAGCACGCGGTCACGGGGGTTGCGATCGGGCCGGAAAACCTTGACCGCACGGATGGCGTCGGTTCGTCGTTCCCGCACCTTGTAGACCTCGCCTTCCCACCCGGAACCAAGCAGGTCTTCAACGACATAGGTGCTGCCAATAACTCGACCGGGCTGCAGATTCAGTTCAGGGGCTTGTTCAACGGTGACGGGCATCGGATCGCGCATTCTACCTCGGCCCGAAGCAAACCACGGTGGCATCGTGCCCATTTGTCAGAGGCACGCCCGTGGCCACCACAAGTCAAACCACTCATTCTTCAGGGTGTGGAACAATCACCCCAACGTGCGATCACGAGCAGGATGTCATCGACGCCAACATGCCCGTCTTGGGTCACATCGCCCCCGCAATCAGGGCAAGCGCCCCACTGGGCGATGATGGTGAGGATGTCATCCACACCGACGGTTTGATCCGCGTTGGTATCTCCGGGGCAGGGGGCAGCAAAGGGCGTGATGAGCACACGTCCACTTCGCGGCGTCGAGTCATATCTCGGGCATCCGACCACAGCCGTGTTCTGCCACAGCCCGACGGCGTAGCCCATCTGCGAGCCATCCTGCGGTGGGGGCGGGAATGCTGTGCCCACTGGATGCCAATTGCCGTCCTGGCGTACGAGCCGGTAGGCAGCGCCAGCCACCGGCCCGGAGGCGCTATTGAAGATGGCGCCTACCAGCAGTCGATCGCCTTGCAGCGCTACCGAGTAGCCGAACTCGCCACCAATGAGATCCGGCGGCGAGATGGTCGATTCCAGCTGGGGTCCCTCAGGCGTGAGCGTCCAGGTGACGACTTCGCCGATGTCCTCTTCCTCACTGGGCCCGTCAGCCAGAATGGCCCCAGCGACCAAGCGGTTGCCGTCCAAGGCGATGTCGTAGCCCAGGTAGTCGCCCGGGCCGGGGTCGGGATGGGTCAGGCGGGCTTCCAACAGCCAGCCGCTTTCGGGGCTGTATCGCCAGAGATAGACGCAGCCGGCCGCGGGAATGCCGTCAACCGCCTCGAGGTTGGCGCCAAATGCCACGCGGTCGCCGTGCACCGCGACGCTTCGCCCCCCCCAGCCAAACTGGCCGCCGACCGAGGGCACGAGGTGGGCTTCGTGCATCCACTGGGCTTCATCAAATCGATACACATGGGCGGCGCCCGCGTCGGTATCTGCCGTGTCGTCTAGTTGAGCGCCCACCACGAGCAGATCGCCGTGCATGGCGACGCTTGTGCCGAACCGCGTTCCTGCAAACTGGGCTGGGACATCTACTGTGCCCGTCAGAACACAGGCGCCATGGGCGGCCAACAGCAGATGCACCTGCTCCCTGCCGGGGCAGGCGATGGCACCTCGACCGACATCCAAGGTGATGTCGCTGCCGAATTCATCCCATGCGGTCAGGTCGAAGGGGGTTACCGGGCCGATGGGTTGCCAGTTGTCGCCGAATCGGAAGAAGGCCTCCACGTTGCCCGCCCGGTAGCCATTGAGGTCATGCTCTGGAGCCCCCACGAGCAGGAGATTCTCTTCGATCGCCACTGCCCGACCGAAGCCCGCGCCTTCAATGGGATTGGGCGGCGCGATCCAGGCCCCACCGGGCGGGTTCAGGGCGACGGTCAACAGGCTCGTGAGCAACAGGGGCACCCCTTCAGCCTCGCCGCACCCACGCGCTGACGCAAGGCGAAATCTCCAAGGATGGTATGCCCTGGGCATTGGGGGGCGAAATCCAAGCGCCTCCAGCGATACAGTGGTGCATTCATGGACAGCTCACTCTTCAAGAAACTGTGCGAGACTCCGGGCGTACCTGGCCGTGAAGAGCGGGTTCGGGGTCTCATCAAGCGGACGATCAAGGGCCTCTTCGACGAGGTCCGTACAGATGCACTGGGCTCACTCATCTGCACCCGCAGCCCACGTGGCTCCCGATCGAAGGCACCCACCCGCGTGCTGATCTGTGCCCACATGGATGAGATCGGGTTCTATGTTCGCCATGTAGACGATCAGGGATTCGTCTGGGTCAACCCGGCTGGTGGCTTCGATCCCCGCAACCTGTTCTCAAGGCGAGTGCTGGTGTGCACAGCCAAGGAGGATCTGGTCGGGGTGATGAACCCCGGCGGGAAGCCCATCCACATCTCCTCGCCCGAAGAGCGGAAGAAGATTCCCGAGCCGCTGGAATTCTGCATCGATCTGGGCATGAAGGCAGCCGCGGTGAAGCGGAAGGTGAAGATTGGCGATTTCGTGGTCATGCACGAGCCCTTTGTCGAGATGCCAGAGGCGTTCGTGTCCAAGGCGATCGACAATCGACTGGCCTGTTTCACGGCCATCGAGGCCCTGCGGGCGATCGAGAAGGCCCGTGGTAAGGCGGGGCATCACGCCTGCGAGATTGTGGTGGCCTTCACGACGCAGGAGGAAGTCGGGCTTCGTGGGGCGCTGGCCGCGGCCCAGTCTGTTGATGCGGATCTGGGGATCGGCCTCGACACCACGCTCTGCTGCGATACACCCGGGGTGCCCAGTGTCGATCGAGTGACGAGTTTCGGAGGTGGGGCGGGTGTGATGTTCATGGACTCTTCCATGATTGCAGATCAGGCACTCGCCGAAGATCTTTGCAGTGTGGCTCGCAAGCGCAAGATCCAGCATCAACGCTGCATTCTCCCTCGTGGGGGACAGGACGGCGCCGCCATTCAGCGCTCCGGCCACGGTGTTCGCACGGCGGCGCTGGTCTGCGGTACCAGATACATCCACACCGTCACGGAAATGTGCGCTCGCAAGGATCTTCAGGCAACGATAGATCTACTCGCCGCTTGGCTACGAACTGTCAAGTAGGTAGAACAGAGTCGGCAAGATTCACAGATAAGGCAAGGCTCAAGGACAGCCCACTATGCAACGATTCCTCACAGGAATGACCCTCATCGCCGCCATGGCCATCGGCACGACGCTGGCCACTGCCGGCGCTCGAACGGCGAAGGTCGAGTCATGGAAGTTGGATCCGGTGCATTGCATGGCGCTCTTCAGGGTGCACCATGCCGGTGCCGGCCAGTTCTGGGGCCGGTTCAATGATGTCTCCGGAACTGTGCAATACGCCCGCGACGATAGCGATGCGCCGGAGTTTGATGTCACGGTGAAGACCTCAAGCATCGACACCGGAACCGCCAAGCTCGATCGCAATCTTCAGGGCCCCGACTTCTTCAACGCCAGGGAGTTTGAGACCATGACGTTCAAGAGCACTGGCGGTGAGCGTCTGGGCGAGAAGAAGTGGAAGATCACAGGCGATCTGACGTTGCTGGGCAAGACCGAGCCGGTCGAGGTGGAGGTGGAAACCACCGGCGTGATCGGCAATCCGGTGGTCGCCAAGGCCGGGTGGGAGGCCATCTTCACGATCTACCGCAGCGACTTCGGCATGAACTGGGGCGTGGACAATGGCGCCCTGGGCGACGAGGTCAAGTTGATCATTGGTCTCGAGGGTGATACCGGACCGGGCGCCTGAGATGATTTCCACTGCGCTATATGCCGTCGGGATTCCGCTGGCTGTGTCCGGAGGCGTCTTGGCGACAACGCTCTTGGTTCCGAGGCTGCGAACTCGTGGGGCCTTGATCGATGGAACGCTTGCGGCGTGTCTGGCAGGCGCTGCGATGTTGTCCTTCGTTCTTGAGAAGGGGATGCAGATACCGCACAGCGATGAGTGGCAGAAGTGGCTGATCACATCCTGGGTGCTGTTAATCGCTGCGGGTGCTGGCATGCTGGCTTCATGGGCATCAACAATTCGTATCGCACCTTTGGGCGGTTGGGTGATAGCCGCAGGTTTGGGCGCCTCCGCGGCGATTTGGTTGGAACTGCCCGGCCTCGACACTGCGGGCGATCGTGTCACGTTCGGTCTCATGCTTGGGCTCACCGTGCTCGTGGTGCAGCAGGCGGTGGCGACAGGGCGTGAACTGATTTTTTGCATCGGGCTCTGGGCGATCGGGGCGTCACTTTCGCTGACGCTCCTCGAGGGTGGAAACCTCACGCTGCCACCGGTGGCGGGGGCCCTGAGCGCAACTGCCGCAGCGGCGGCAGTGCTCCTGGCCATCACGTCCGGCGGGGCTCCTGCCCGGCGAGTCGGCGTCGGAACTGCGACGGCTGCAGGCACGGCGTTCGTTTTCCTCATCGTCCTCGGGCAGAAGTACGACTACAGCGTCGATGGCATCGCTGACTGGCGATGGTGGCTGCCACTGACGGGCTTGGGCGCTTTGCTGCTGCTGCCGGCGGCCGTCCACAAGTCGAGCAGCAAGCGCCGCGCACCTTGGCTGATGCCGCTGATGCTGGTGGTGCTGCCAAGCGTGCCGTCGATCATCCTTGCCCTCAAGGCACTGGCCACGGCGTCGCCGGACGGGTATTGACCAATGTTCAGGCGGGAGCCCTCGATGTGACACAGGCGCGGCGACGGGCCCTGGGCGTGGCGATGGTCTCCTTCGCCGAGTTGTGGGAGCGGGCCAGTTTTTACAGTTTGTCCGGCGTCATGGCGCTCTATGCGATCGCCAAGGTGTCTGACGGTGGGTTGGGCTGGACATCCGGCGAGGCTGACAAACTCAGCGGCACCTACACGCTTCTGGCGTTTGGGCTACCGGTCTTTTTGGGCATCGTGGGCGACCGGCTCACAGGTCACTACAGGGCGGTCGTGCTCGGTGGATGCGTGATCGTCACGGGGCATGCAACCTTGTTTGTGACGTCCGGCGAGAGCGGTTTCTGGGCGGGATTGCTTCTGGTGGCTGCCGGCACCGGCCTGTTGAAGCCTGCGATGCCCTGCCTTGTGAGTTCCTTCTACCCCGAGCAGCAGTTGCAGCGTGATCAGGCATTCAAGTGGTACTACCTGATGATCAATCTGGGCGCAGCCATGGGGCCTATCGTGGCTGGGTTCTTCAGTTTCAAGTGGGCCTTCCTCTGGGCCGGTCTGGGCATGATGGTTGCTTTGGTCCTGCTGGTGGCGGCTCGGTCATTGGTCCCGATGGTCGAACGGGGGCCTCCCCAGCATGGCGGCCCTGAACGCGATGAAGAGGGCGATCCGATGACAGGCACTCGCCTGCGTCGCAACCTCACCGTGCTGTTTGTCTTGTTCGGGCTGTTCCTTGTGTGGGCGCTGTCTTACGGCGTTTTCGCCGGAACATCGGACACTGAACTCATCGCCAAGAACTTTGTCGATCGGTCGCTCGATCTGGGATTCACCCAGAAAGTACCCACGGTCTGGCTGAACTCGATCGAGCCGACGGTGATCGTGGTGGCAACGCCACTCATCACGCTCGCCATCGCAGCTGCTGCCCGGCGAGGTTGGTATCCGAGCATGCCAGCGCAGATGGTCTTCGGAGGTCTGTTGTCTACAGCCGCGCTGATCGGCCTCGCGTACGCAGTGCGGGCTATTCCGGTAGGGGATCAAGAGGCGCCGGTGATTGCTCTGGGCACGTTCGTGGGCCTGTACGCCATCATGAGCATCGGAGAGATCTTTATCTCTCCCGTCTACATGGCCCTCATCACTCGGCTCGCTCCCCGCAGACTTCAGGCCACCTTCCAAGGCATGTGTCTATTGGCGATCGGGCTGCTGGGGTTTGCAGCCAGCAGAATTGGCGCTGCAGCCGAGGCTGACGGTGGCGCAGAGCGATTTGGCGACTATCTCGTGTCCGGCGTTGCCACCCTCGTTCTCGTAGCCCTCTTCATTCCGGTGGTGCCTTGGATGAAGCGCACGATTCGCAAGTGGAATCCCGGCCATGGGCCTGGTGGTGGGGCATGATGCCCGCTTCACACAGTGGGTCTGCCCCAGTACGCTTCTCCCCTTCATGAACATGACTCTGCTGTTGCTGTGGGCGCTTGGCTCGGTATTGGATCTCGATTTGGGACAGGATCTCGATTCGAGACAGGGTCCGGGCTCAGCACAAGTGGCACCTGGCCCGGGGGCGACGCACAACGATATGAAGCTCTGGACCGGACCCGATTGGACTTTCTGAACGCCGCGTACGGCGGGAGTGCGAAATGAATCTGATGGCAGTGTTGCTTGTCCTAGGAGCGATGGCATCGGCTGATGACCTCGCCCCCGGGACACATGTTGAAGTCACACTGAGCAATGGCGACCGGTTGAGCGGTCCATTAATCGAGCAGGACGACTCGTCAGTGACAATCGACCATCCAGTCTTGGGCCGCATTTCTTTACCTCGTCTGCCCAGGGAGTCTCCCGAGCCTCCGCCATCTCTTCCGGCCACCGCAGTTTCACCGGATGATGGCCTGCCCGAGAATCCCCCTGATCCAGTACTGGTCAAAGACGTGGCCGGACCGCAGGTGCCTTCAATCTGGAGTGGTAGCGCTGGTTTCTCACTGAACTACACCAACAACAGCACTACAACACTCAATGCCAGATTGTCAGGTGCGTTGAATAAGAAGACGAAGGCGGAGACGTTCAATCTCAACGGCTGGTATCTGGTGCAGACAACGGACGGGGACGTGACGCAGTCCAAGGCCTTCGTGGAAGGCTCTCAGAACTGGCTCATGAGCGAGTCCCCCTGGCTATTCTTCATCGACGGCCAGTATCAGTACAACAGGAACCAGTCGTGGGAGCATCTGGTGATGCCCAATGCGGGCGTCGGGTATCGCTTTCTCGATGATGACGTGTACACCCTCACCGGAAAGGCCGGGGCCGGTGTGCGGTGGGAGTACGCTCTGCATACCCTCGATCCGCAACTGTATTTGCGAGTCGACGGGAGTGTGAATCTCGATCAGAAAACGACCCTGAATGGCTTCGTGCAACTCACTCCGGCATTTGATGATCCGGGCAACATGCAGGGCATTGTCCAACTCAATTACAGTCACACGATGGACCTCCTCGCACCGATGTCGCTTACCGTCTTCCTGCAGGACAACTTCACCACCAAGGCACCTGAAGGATCAGAGTCCAACGACCTGACGGCCGGGGTGGGGCTGAACTGGGACTTCTGACCATGCCTCGCCTTGACCTTCTGGCACTCCATCTTCTTCTCCCGACCACTGGAGTCTCTTGATGCTGACGCTCACACTCACGCTTTCACTCGGCGCCGTCCCTACAGTTGAGGCACACCCGGTAGCCGTCACGGTCTATCCAAACCGAGCCTGGGTGCAGCGTGAGGTGCTGGTTGAACTCGCCGAAGGGGCGCAGGAAGTGATCGTCACCGGGCTGCCCGAGACGATTCAATCCGACAGCATTCAAGCCTCGGCATCCGGGCCAGCCGCCGTGACCGACGTGTCATACCGAGTACGTACCGAGTCGACGCCCGCTGCAGACCGCGACGAGCTCGCCGGGGCTGTCGCCAGGGCTGAAGATGCCCTGCTGAGCGTGATGAACCGGGCCAAGGTGCTCGATGGGCAGGAGGCCTTTCTCGAAGGGTTGAGAGCCAAGGCCGTCTCGCAGGGGGCCGAGCAAGCCGGCACTGAAGCACTCGACACGGTGGCGGCTGGCCGGCAGATGAGTTTCATCGCCGACAAGATGGCGGAGATCCTCAGTGCCCGACTGACGCTCCGTCATGATCAGGCTGCTGCTGAACAGTCGCTCGACGCAGCAAAGGCTGCCCTTGCTGCGGCTGGTGGGGCATCCGTCACGCACCGGGAACTCGTCGTTCGGCTGCAGGTGGCCAGGGCGACGGCGTCGACCATCACTGTGTCGGCGCTCGAGCATCGGGCTTCATGGAGCCCGATCTACGATGCCCGAATCGATGCATCCACTGGAGATGTCAAGCTCGACTATCGCGGGCAGGTCGTGCAGACCACGGGGGAGAACTGGCCTGATGTGGAGATGACGCTCTCGACAGCGGAACCCAGCACCTCGCTTGAGCCTCCGACGCTGGGGCAGTGGGTGGTGGACGAGGCTGCGCCGCCGCCACCGCCCTCCGCGGGCCGTGCCCCGAAGTCACGTGGCCGCAGCGCCGACACCATGATCGCCGAGAACTTCGCCGCAGACATGCCAGGTGGAGTGGAGGCATCGGGGCAGTCATATTTTGCGTTTCAGGCCACAGTGGGTGGTGGACCGGTGAACGTCACGTACACGCTGCCCGGGCGGGTGGATGTGCCCAGCGATGGCGACTCACAGCGGCGTCTTCGAATCGGAGACACGATGCTTGATGGGTCCCTCGTGCGGCTGGCCGTGCCGGCCCGTACAGACGAGGTCTTTCTGCTCGCCGAAGCTGTCAACCCTGGTCCCTATCTGCTGCTTCCGGGCGCAACATCGCTCTTTGTCGATGGTGGTTTTGTCGGTCGAACCCACATGCCGACGACGGCGCCAGGAGAGCCGGTGAAGATGCCCTTCGGCCCGTTGCCCACGCTCACAAGTGAACGGCATGTCAAGACCGAGACGTCTACGACGGGGCTGTTCGGTGACACCGCTCGATTTCAGCAGAAGATCACCATCGTCTTGGAGAATGCCACAGATGAGGCGGTTGAGGTTCGAGTGCTCGACCACCGTCCGGTCAGTCGCAACTCGAAGATCAAAGTCGAACTGGACGATCTGAGCGATCCACTCTCGACCGACCCGATCTATCAGCGTGATGAAAAGCCCAAGGGCATCCTTCGGTGGGACATCGAGGTGCCGGCGAATGCCGTGGGAGAGACCGCACGAACCATCACGTGGACGCTGGACGTTCGCTGGCCCAAAGGCATGTCCGTCACCGGCGTATGAGGATCGCCCTCAGCACGAGCCGAAGAAAGCGATGACCTGCAGCAGGTCGTCGATATCGACGATCCCACTGCCGTCTACATCGGCCTGGGCGTGACTCGTCATGAACCAGGAGATGACCATCAGGACATCGTTGATGTCCGTGTCGTTGTCGCCGTCGGCATCCCCGGGGCAGGCACCCTGGCATTCGTCAGGCACGCCGTCGCCGTCCAGATCGGAACTGGAGCCCAGAGCAATATCGCAGGCGTCCTGAACTTCATTTCCGTTGCAATCGCTGTGGGGGCTGAAGGTCAATTCGATCCGAGCGACGTCATCGAACACGTCGCCGTCCAGGGTTCGTCCCTGTACCCAGCCTTCAAATGTCACGACATCGGCTCGATCGAGCATGGTCAATCTGGCGATGGGCACGGCGTGCACGATGGTGCAGTCGTCAGCGACAATCTCAAGGGCCTCTCCCTGCTCGTCGATGGGCAACACGAACCAGGCGCCATCAGTGGACACCAGATCTCCGCCGGCCTCGAAGGCGTCGAAGTCCATACCCAGAACCTGCAGGGCATTCTCGGCGAATGGGGTGCCAGAGGCGTCCAGCGAACCGATGGTCACCCGGCTGTCCCACCTGAGGTCGGGGAACGACTTGAACAGAGCCGGATTGATCGACATGGAGGTGGGGCCGCCAAACGGATCCTGATGGAATGTGCCGCTGCTGGAGAGCATCTTGCCGTGGGAACTGGTTCCAGCCACCGCGTCGATGCGACCGCCCGGATCGATCACGACGTAGATGTCACGTGTCCAGCTTTCGCCGCCGCCCTCCAGCAGGGCGTCGCCGATCGAACGGGACACCATCGGCAGGTCGATGCCGTCGTCGCAGACGACATCAGGGCAGGTTGCATCGACACTCACGAAAGCTCCACCAGCAGCAAAGCAATCGTCGATCGAAAGAAAGGCGCAATCATCGCCAAGGCAGCACGCCCCTTCCTGTGCCCCGCCGCACAGGACGTTTACACATGTGGATTGGGGGTGCAGGGTGCCGCCCAATGCGAGGCAGTCCTCCAACAGGATCGAGTTGGAGCAGTCTTCTCCGATGCAGCAGGCCCCCCAGACCGGGTTCTCGCAGACCGTCGAAGTCACAGCAAGGGCGTCAATGGCGGCCTCGACAGTCGACTGGGTGGTTGGTCCCAGATCGGAGGTCGTGAACCGGATTCGAATTTGTTGGGCACCCTGGGCGAGATCCATCAAATCGTGCTCGACTTGAATCCAGCCACCATGCACGTCGCTCCCCAGGGGGCCCACGACTTCGAGCGTCTGCCACGCACCGTTGTCAGCCGACACCTGCACGGTGAACGCATCAGTGCCGGGGGCAGCCCCCGTCGAGTTGCTGAACCAGCGTGCGTAGGAAAGTGCTGGCGCCTCGAGGCCGCTCATGATGAGTTCAGGGGACACGAGCATCGTCCAACCTTCATCAACGTCCTCATTGCAGGCTGCACCAGTCATCCAGCATGCCCCCGAACCGTCGAAGTCGGCTGCCGGGCCACCATCATCGCAGTCCCCGGGAATAGCCTGAGTCCAAGCCCCGTCAGTGGCCGTCGACTCGACACTCCAGCCGGTGTCGGTTTCGCAATCGTCCCACCAGTTCACGGAGCGTTCGCCTATGACCCAGGTCAGCGGTTGCGAGGCACCGGCGGGGGGGAAGGTCACCAGGCCGGCAGTCTCACCTTCACATGACATGTATAGGCCCGATTCAACTTCACATGCCTGTCCGGGCACCTGTGCCGACCAGATGCCCTTGCCGATGTGCTTCATGTCGGCGCTCGACCAGCCCTCGAGACTGAGATCTCTCCAATGCAGTTTGACTGTGCCGGCCACCACCGAGTCGTCGCGCGGGTCGATGCTCAGCTCGACGGCAAATGGCTGATCTGGTTCGACCTCTTCCGGCAGAGGCGTATTCAAGATCAGCATCGGAGGCAGGAAGGCCGCGTCGATCGCAGCGCCGACATCCAGAATGCCGCCCGTCGCGCACAAGCCCTTCCATGCAGGCACCGGGCGGGCAGTATCGAGCAAGGTGGCCTTGATCTGGGAGACGGAGGCCCATGGCATGAGTGAAGCGAGCAGAGCTGCGCTACCGGCGACGTGAGGGCTGGCCATCGAGGTGCCGCTCGAATGGCCGTAGCCACCGCCCGGCGTGGAACTGAGGATGCTCACGCCGGGAGCGGCGAGATCCACCTCTTGTGCGTGGTACTGGGAGAAGCCCGCTCGTTCCTCATTGCTCCTGGAGGCCGCGACGCAGATGATGTTGTCGCTGTCGTACGCGCACGGCCAATCGGCGCCCTCGTGTCCATCATTGCCGGCAGCGGCGACGAACACATGTCCGATCTGATCTCCGGCAGCCTCGATCGCATCCTTGAGGGCCTGACCTGCGTGGCTGTTCGTGCTCCAAGAGTTGTTCGAGACGCGGATTTCGTTGGCAACGCAGTACTGGATGGCCCCGATTGCGCCACCAATCGTGCCAGAGCCACTGGCGCACAGAAATTTCACGCCTGCGATTCTGCAGTTCCAATTGACGCCCACGACGCCCGTGCCATTGTCGCCCTGAGCTCCCACCGTGCCGGAGCAGTGTGTGCCATGACCGTGGTCATCCCACGGGTCAGAGTCGTCATTGCAGAAATCCCACCCGTGAACGTCATCGACATAGCCGTTGCCGTCGTCATCGAGTCCGTTGCCGGGGATCTCTCCCGGGTTGGTCCAGAGGTTGTCGACGAGATCGCCGTGGGTGTAGTCGATGCCCGTATCAATGACGGCAACGACGAATCCATCCTCCCCGGTGTGGTCGTCCCAGGCCTGGGCCGCGTGTATCTGATGCATGCCCCACAGGTCATTCCAATGAGGATCATCGGGCACGGTGTCAACAGCATGGACCAGCCCGACCGGCTCCACATAGATCGCCCAGGGGGAGAGCCTGGCAGCCGCCGCTGGAAGTGGTTGATCGGTTGAAACCCGCAGCAGGCCCGGTACGAGCCAGTACTGCTCTTCAATCTGACCGCCGACATGTTCAAGCGCCTGCAGCCGCAGGTCGCCGGGCACTTCGGCCTTGAATCGAACCAGCAACTGTCCGTCCAGATGGGGGCGGTCGAAAATGGGCATCTCGCCACCGGACGTGGTGAGTGTGACCAACAGAATGGAAAGAAGCGTCGGCATGCCCGTGAAGACCTCTATGCTCCTGCTCAAACTGAGCACCGGGGCCGGTGCAAAGACCGGCCCCGGTGATTCAGTTCAATTCAACGACCTGCTGGCTCAGCAGGAATCTCCGAACTGGGCGAGCACCGTGAGGAGGTCCTCGACGTTGTACTTGGTGCCCCATCCGCCAACGGCAGTGAGGACGTCGTTCACATCGACAACCATGTCACCGTTGAGATCGCCGGGGCAGAAGGGCTCATCGTCGCAGATGCGAGCGGTGACCGTCACTGCGTCCACGCCAGCCTCGACGACCGACTGCGTGTCAGCCCCGATGTCTGATGCCGTGAAGCGCAATTGGATCGTAGAGGCGCCGGAGGCCACATCAGCGAGGTCCCATTCGGCAACAACCCAACCGCCGTTGACATCGCTGCCGCTGGGGCCAACCTCTTCAAGCACGCTCCATGATCCACCGTCAGCCCTGATCTGTACTACGAAGGTGTCGGTGTTTGGAGCTGCGCCATAGCTGTTGTGGAACCAACGGGCATAGGACAACTGGCCGTCGGGGACGCTCGAGATGTCGATGACGCCTGACGTGAGGAGGGTCGCCCCTTCGTCCACGTCGCTGTTGCATCCATCGGACGACGAGTTGTCGGTTAGCCAGCAGGCGCCCGAACCGTCAAAATCTGATGGGGGGTCACCGCGATCGCAATTGATCGGGACGCCGCGATTCCATCCGCCATCCGCGGCAGAGGTCTCAACTGTCCAGTCGCCATTACTCTGGCCGTTGTCGCTATAAGCGACCTCGATCTGGCCGATGATGTAGGCAAAGGGCGACGTGGCCCCGGCTGCCGGTATGGTGACCAAGCCTGATGTCTCACCCTGACAAGACAGGTAGAAACCAGAGGACTGATCGCAGGCATATCCCGGCACGGTGGCGGTGAATCCACCGACGCCGTCGGAGTCCATCGCCATGGAGCTCCATCCACCCAGTGAGTTGCGGTAGTTGACTTGGACCGAACCGGGCACGATCACGTCTTCACGCGGATCAAGGGTCGCCTGCACGGCCAATTGGGTGTTTGGATCGAGTTCCATGGGAACCGAGCTGAGCAGCTCGAATTTGGGTCCGAGGAAGGTCGCATCCAGTGCGGCGTCCACGTCCAGAATGCCACCGGAGGCGCACATGCCATCCCAGACGCCCACGGGCCGGGCCGTGGACAGAATGATGTCGCGAACCTCCTCCGCTGACGAATCACCCATGAGCGAGTAGACGAGGGCCACACCGCCGCACACGTGCGGCGTCGCCATCGAGGTGCCGCTGTAGGAGCTGTAGCCATTGCCCGGGACGGAACTGATGACATCGACTCCAGGAGCCGCGATATCCACTTCGACTGGGTGGTACTGGGTGAAGGAAGCCGGGTTCTCATTGCTGTCAGATGCAGCCACGGCGATGATGTTGGTGCAGGTGTAGGCGGCCGGGTAGGACGCGCCGTACGAGCCACCATTGCCCGCCGCTGCGACGAAGACATGGCCGTGGTTGTCGCCTGCAGCCTGAATCGCGTCAAACAGACCCTGGGTGTATCCACCTCCGCCCCAGGAGTTGTTGGACACCTTGAAGGCGTTGGCGGCGCAGTACTGAACAGACTGAATAGCTCCGTCAGTTGAGCCGCTGCCACCACCGCTGAGGAATTTCACACCCACCAACTGAGCGTGCCAGCTGACGCCTGTCACGCCGATGCCGTTGTTGCCCTTGCCGGCAATGGTGCCGCCACAGTGTGTGCCGTGGCTGTTGTCGTCATATGGATCGCTGTCGCCATTGACGAAGTCGTACCCATGCACATCGTCGACGTACCCATTGCCATCGTCATCCTGGCCGTTTCCGGCGATCTCACCGGGATTGGTCCAGGCGTTGGCCTGAATGTCTTCGTGGTTGTAGTCGAGGCCCGTGTCGATGATGGCCACGACGAAATCCTGATCGCCCACGTGATCGTCCCAGGCCAGATGGGCACGGACCTGAGGCATGCCGTAGAGCTGGGAGTAGTAAGGGTCGTTGGGGATCGTCTCGAATGACCGCACCACGAACACCGGTTCGACGTAGTGCAGCACATCGCTGCGGTGCCCGAGCGTCGCCAGAGCAGCAGGCACGGAGTCTCGAGTGTCCACCCGGGCCAGTCCCGGCACCAGCCAGAACTCCTCTGTGATGGAACCGCCGACCTCGGCGAGCAGGGCATCACGTTGGGCCTCGGACGCACCTTCGCGGAACCGCATCAGAAGGGCATTGGGCACGTACTCGTGCGACTGCCAAGTTGAGTCGGGGATGATTGAGGTGTCGGTATCGGCCCCGGTCACGCTCGTTGCAATGAGTCCCCCCGCAACGACAAGCATCAAGCTGCGCATCTCTCGAGTTCTCCTTCCATGCACTCTGCCGACGGCAGAGGCTGGGGCACCAGTGTGGTGCTCGTACGTGTTGTCCCCACCACGTGAGCGGATCCAGTCTAACACCCATTTATCCGCTGCCAAGGCCTTGCTGGCTGGTAGACTCTCGGACCCGAACCTGAGATTTCTCCTTGCCTGAGCCCGCGTTTGGGGTGTATTAGTGAATCTGTGGGGATCCAGAACCGGCTGCCGCGGTGCAGCAGGTGCCAGCCAGCCCGCCTGAAGGCCCCTTCAGCGGTGATTTTGAGGAGCTCCGATGCGTCAGTGCCATATCAGTTTCACGACGGCCGCGGCCTTTTCAATGATGCTTCAAATGCCGGCGATGGCTACTGATGTGGGTGGGGCAACGATTGCCGACGCATGTGAGGCGCTCGACCTGCGGGCCTGCACGATTCAACTGCTCTCGCTTGATGCACTGCCAGATGGCGATGTTGGTTTGGAAGTCGTCATCGAGGGGCAGGTGCGCACGCTCGATCTCCATCTGCACAGCAATCGCAGCAGTGACTACCGACTGATCGTGCAGGGCCCCGGTGGTCAGATGACGGATCACACCCCCGGCCCGGTGAACACCTGGCGCGGCACCGATCTGCAGCACCCTGAGACAAGGGCGGCCATGTCGGTTGACGGTGACGCGCTGACGCTGTCAGTCTTCGACCATGATGGACGGCAGTGGTTCGTAGAGCCTTTGGCGGGTCGAGTACGCAACGCACGACCGGGCGATCATGCGGTCTACTTCGCTGGGGACATCATTTCGCCCGAGGCGACGTGCCCGGTAGACGAGACGTGGCGGGTAGGCGATGTGGATGGCAGCCCGCCTCCGCGTTCAGGAGACCGAGGTGGGAACCTGTGGGTGGCCGAGATGGCCGTGGATGCCGACTACGAGTTCTATTCCCAGTACGGATCGGTCTCACAGGTCGAAAACCGCGTCAATGCGGTGATCAATGCTGTGAACAACCAATATGAGGACGAGGTAGACATCTCCCATGAGTTGACCGCCATCGTCGTGCGATCCTCAAACGACGATCCCTACAGCACCAACAGCATCGAGACGCGACTCGACCAGTTGCGGGCCGACTGGAACAGCGGGAACCACCCTGGTATCGCTCGAGACCTTGTACATCTGTTCACCGGTGCGAACACCGGCAGCACGATCGGGCTGGCCTATCTGGGTGCGGTCTGCTCTACGTACGAGTACGGCGTGGTGCAATCGAATTGCTGTGGTTCCTTCGGGTGCGCCACCGATTTGTCGGCCCACGAGATGGGGCACAACTGGGGCTCGGAGCACTGCTCTTGTCCCTCATGGACCATGCACCCTTCGCTGCAGTGCGCCAATCGCTTTACGAGCGAGTCTGAGGCGTACATCATCAACTACCGCAACTCGCACGAGTCCTGCCTGACGGACACCACGCCGCAGGGTGCCTGCTGCTATGGCACAACCTGCCTCGAGCGATCTGAAACTGATTGTGAAGATACGGGAGGCGCGTTCCAGGGTGACGGGTCAGACTGCGACAGTGTGACCTGCACTGGCAGCACTGGTGCCTGCTGCACCCAGTCGGGAAGTTGCATCACGGTAACTTCAGCCCAGTGTGACACCATCAGCGGCGACTATCAGGGCGACAACGTTCCCTGCGACGATGAAATCTGCATCCCGCAGCCGGAGGGCGCCTGCTGCATCGGCACCAATTGCGCTGTGACTGAGCAGGCGGATTGCGGTGGCACCTGGTTGGGAGATGGTACGACATGTGATGACAGCCCCTGCTCGGCCACCAGTTACGCGGGCATCCGGCATCGAATCGTCGGCGTGAATCTCGTGGACACCCCGCAGGACACCTGGACGGTGGATATCTACGCCGACACAGGAGCGGGTGAGCGCATCGATGCGGTCGCCGGAACCTCGTCACAGCCCAAGACCATCGCCTCGTCGGCAGGTTTCTGGCAGCACGCCTTTGGCGGTGGTGTGTCCACCGATGTGAATCCAGCGCTGTTTGACGCCTTCCCCGACTTGCGCTATGACAGCCGGGTCACGATTGGTGCGTTCGATTCGTCTGGAGACCCATTCGGAGCGAACGAGTTGAACCACATCGGCATCGACTTCTCCACGTTTGAGAACGGCGGGGCTATCTCCGCCAGTGACGGCACATGGTTTGTGCTGCCGACACATGAACAGGGCGGTGCCATGGGCGTCGAGGCCCATGAGTGCGAGAGCGTGCATGGTGTGCTGCTGGCTCGTCTGACTGTGTACGGGCATGACAGTGAAGTGACGGTTTCTGCCCTACTGCAGGGTCGAAATGAGCTGGGTAACCCCTGGCAGGTGGCCGCTGATCACGTCGTATCCATGAGCGAGTTCGCAGACTGCAATGGCAACAACAATAATGACGCCTGCGACATCGCCAATGGAACCAGCTCGGATGCCAACGGAAACGGTACGCCCGATGAGTGCGAATCCAATTGTCCATGGGACCTCGATGGAGACGCGGACACCGACATCGATGATCTGCTCATGCTCATCGGCAACTGGGGCGTGCCCTGGGATGTTGATGACCTGCTGGGCTTGATCGGCGACTACGGCTGCGAGTGAGAACGCTTGTGGCGTCGCGCTCAGGTTCAGCTGAGCGCGATGCCTGATCAGCTCTCGGGTCGCAGTTTGATTGTCTTGAAGTGCGTGCAGGAGAGATCTGCGCCTGTCAGCTTCTCGATCATCCGCTTGCATCGCTGGCGTTTGTCGCGCCTTGTCACTTGGTATGCAGGATCAGACTCAAAGGTGGTGTTCGCTGAGTGCTCAAGCCACGGAGCCATGGCGGCTGGATGCGTGCCCTCGAAGGGCTCGAGCGTTGAAGGGTCGATCTGCTCGTAGGCTCGCGATGAGGGAGGCTCCTGCCAATACTCGGCAGTGGTGTTGAGCTTGAGCTCATGGGCGTTGCGGCTTCTTGTCCAGCCGTAGTGGTAGATCCACGCCGACGATTGGACAGCCTTGAGTGGTCGCAGGCGTCTTCTGCCTGAGACATTGACGAGGTACTGGGCATCCGAGGGCACGATCACCTTTCGGCCTGCCATACGTACAAGTCTCGCTTCAGCCCGGTACCAGGCTGGCCCACGGGCGACGAGGTCAGGCCGCCCGTAGAAGTGGTGGTAGTTGAGGGCGATCGCGTCAGCCCTGCCATCTCGGTGCGCCCGTTCGACCAGTGACCGCAACGCTTCACAGTCTTGCTCGTGGATCGCTTCGTCGCCTTGCAGGCTGAGGACCCACTCGCCCGTGCAGTTGTACAGCGCGATCATGGTCTGTTGGCTGTAGACGAATCCACGGGGCGCCTCAGGTGACCACGACGTGTCGATCACCCTCACTCGTTCGTCTCCGATTGCCTCAATGGCCTCTCGGGTGCCGTCGGGTTCAGGGCCGACGGCGACGACAAACTCGTCCACAAGTTCAAGCGCGGAGCGAATGCTCTCCACGAAGGGATAGCCAAGGGCCATGCCCCTGTTGACAAAGGCACACGCGCTGATCTTCACCGTCAGTGACTCCGGACAAGGACCATGCTGTTGCCGGTCCGCGGATCAGTGAATTCGACGGTGTCGCCCATGATGTGATAGGTGTACGAGCGATCGTCTTCGATGAAGACAACGCGCTCGCCGTCGATCTTCCAGTGCCCGGTTTGGACGCGAATCACGTTGCCGTACCGTGCTTCGGCGCTGAATGTGCCGTCGTCTTCGAACGCCACGGCGCCAAAGGTGAATGGTTGCTCCGAGGCCGAGCCATCGCCCTGCCAGGAACCCACCAGACCGGAGTATGAGGTGCAACCACTTGCGGCTACGACCAGAGTCAACAGGGCTGATGTCAGAGTGATTCGAGTGGACAACTGCATGGCCGAAGTGTAGCCCACGGGGAGGGTCGGTATGATCCTCCGCCATGAACAGCCTGCCACTGCATGTCGCTACTCAAGCACCACCTGCCGAGGCCTCCAGCAGCCTCCTCGACGGAGACCTGATGACGATCGGCATCACCTCGGCCGTGATCGTCGGTGTAGCGCTTCTGGTTCATGTGATTCTGCATCTGCTGCTTCGTAGAGCCGGGAGAATGCACAAGGGGCGTCTTCGGTGGGGAGGTATCGCGGCATCGGCACTGCGGAAACCGGTGGGTGTCGGTATCTGGCTGGTTGCTGCGCTGCTGCTGGTCGATGAAGGACTGAGAGCGGCCACCCACTTTTGGGTTGACGATGAGGCCTTCGTGGAGGTTGCCAGTTCGCTCCATCTTGACGTGCTGCCGGCGGCTCGAAGCGTGGTCATCGTGCTGATGACCACGTTGTTTGTGGTGGGCTTTCTGCGAGGTGTACAGCATGAGCTTGAGCAGTCTCTGGCTCAACAGCATGGTGATGTGACCGCAGTGCAGGGGTTGGGCTCGATCGTCGTTGTGATGGTGTGGGTGCTCGGCGTGCTCACGGCGCTCGATGCGGTCGGTGTCAACACGACTGCGATTCTTGCCGTGCTGGGCCTCTCAAGTGCAGGGCTGGCCTTTGCGGCCAAAGACCTGCTGGGAAACTTCTTCGGTGGCATCATGCTGCTCTTCAATCGCCCCTTCGAGGTAGGTGACTGGGTGCAGGTGGGCTCGGTAGACGGAGGCATCGAGCGTATCGGTTTGTACGCAACCCAGCTTCGAGCACTCGACAAGCGGCTGATCTGGATTCCCAACCAGACGTTCACGTCTTCGATTGTTCACAACCCGTCACGTCGAACGCACCGGCGATTGGATGAGACCATAGGCCTGCGATACGAGGATCTCCCCAAGGCACCGGCGATCATGAAGGATCTGCAGGCACTCCTTGATCGCACAGATTCGCTCGATGGCGATCAGATGCGGCTGGTGTGCTTCGGGGCCTATGGAGACTCCACCGTAGACATTCGACTTGTGGCGCACTCGACCAGGACGGGGCTGGGCGACTTCAACAAACTACGTGAGGCGATCATGCTCGAGGCGGCGGAAATCGTGGCGGCCCACGAGGCCGACTTCGCCTTCCCGACAGTGACGCTCGACGGTCTGCCGGCGGCTACCTGACTGCGTTGGACGACGTGACACCTGAGGCTGTCAGCCAGTCCTGATGACTGATCTGATCGAGCCAGCGGGCCCATGAAACTCCAGGAACGCAAGGCGAGGAGACGCCTCTGCTGCGCCGATCGAAGGCGCAGTCAGTCTCCAAGGCAAATGGCAGGTGAGGGCCGAGGAGACCTCACTCCTGGGCCTGATCCTTCTTGTCTTCTTCAGAACCGATGAGGGCGCCCGTGACGGCCCCGCCGGCACCACCTACGACAGCACCCACTGGGCCTGCAATCACGGCGCCCGAAGCTGCGCCGGCGCTGCCACCCACGAGTGCGCCTGTCTGGGTCTTGGTCTCGCAGCCCATCATGGTGAGGGAGGCAAAGAGCGTCGAGGTGGTCAGAACAAGGGTGCTTCGTGAAATGCGCATCGGGCGTCTCCGTAAGAGGTTCATGCACGGGTCTCTGGCAATCGTCGATGGACAGATGGGCGTGCGGATTCAGGTATCAGTGTGCCCGCTGCAGGCTCGCAGGGCAAGGGGGCCAGTATGTGCGACTGAGAGTTCTCTCATGAACCGAACAGGGCTCGGCCGGCGTTGAGCAGGCCCTCACGCAGTGTGTTGAGTCGATCGGGGCGATTGATAGCGGATGAAACCTGCTGCCATCTGGCCTTGGCGGCGTCAGCGTCGCCGCCTTGGGCCTGATGCATGGCGGTGATGATGGCGATCGCCGCCGGGTCGGCCCCTCTTTGGGTGGCCTGCTGCAAAGTAGTAGCGCATTCAGGAGATCCAGCCAAGTGCTGCGCGGCGGCGAGGGTGACCAGGGCATCTGCGTTGTCCTTGTCCACGTCCACCCACCGCCGGGCCAGGTCCACACCCGCCTGCGAGCGCTGCCCCAGGGTGTCTTGCCCCAGTCCATCGAAGGGCAGCGTTGTCGTGATGGCTGCCATCTTCAGCAACTGGGGTGAGTCTGGTGAGCGGCCCAATGCGTGCATCCAAGCCCGATGGGCCTCGCCGCGGCGTCCAGACTTCCACATGGCCAGGCCGAGGTTGTAGGCGTTCGACTCATTTCCAGGCATCAACGCTTCGGATCGAGCGAATGAAGCGGCCGCTGGCTCCATCGCACCTGCCGCTGCCAGATAGGTGCCCAGTTTGTGCCATCCTTTGGCATCCAGTGGCCGCAGCCGCACGACTTCAGAGGCGGCGTTCACCGCGTCGGTCGTTCGCCCGGCACGCCAGTACAACGGCCCCAATTGTGACCATGCATCGGCAGCATGGGGTGATTCGCGCACAACAAGCAGCATTCGCTCAATGGCTGCATTCACATCACCCTTCTGGGCTTCAATCAGGGCGAGATTTACTTGCCCCGGCACCATCCAAGGCGAGGTGATCAGCAAGGAGCGCAGCATGTCTTCTGCCTGTTGGCGGTGGCCGCTTCGAAGCAGACCGTCGGCCGTCAACAGTCGGGTCCGAGCGGGGGCATCGGCTGGAAGCGCCGCTGCAAACGCCTCGATGTCGCTGTCGTCCCGGCTGGCAATTCGTGCGAGCCCCGTCAGCAGTTCGTCAGGTTCGCTCGATCCGCGATGCAACTTCGCCAGCGCGGCGGCTGGGGGAGCCGACTCACTCCGAGGAGCGACCAGCGCCTCTGGGTCGGCGGGAGGCAACTGAATGCGGTGGTCGGTGACCACGGTATGGATGGCATCGGCCGGCCGGCGTTTGGGCATGTGGCACGTGGTGCAGTCCGCGCCCGGCTCCAACGGGTGTCCGGTTGCGGCCTCAATCGTGCAGTCCAACTCTTCGTGGCAACTGAGGCAGGCCTGCCGATAGCGTTCGACACGATCTGCCAGCAGTGGCTTGTGGTGGGGGTCGTGACAGGAGAGGCAAGTGAGAGCGCCTTCGCCCTGCCAGCAGGCGCTTTGGCGAATCTGCCAACCGTGATGATTGACCTCAAACGCCTCGGCGGGGTCATCCTGTTCGAATTCGACATGAGCAAGATATTGCGACAGCGGTTCGCCCGGGCGATAGGAAAACTCGCCGCGATCAAACGGGCGCACCAGAGAGTGGAGTCTGCTGGTGGGTTGCAGATGACATTGCAGGCAAATCTCATCCTGCATCACAGGGTCGAGGTCGGCCGGGTTCAAGATCGAGGCGGCGATCTCTTCATCGGTGGCGTCGGCCGAGTAGGCCAGATCAACATGCTTCTTGCCAGGGCCGTGGCAGCGTTGGCAGCCGATGCCTGAAGGCAGCTCTTCCGGGAAAACCTCCGGTCGGCCAGCCCGGTCTTCTCCGGCGGGTACATCTGGATAGGCGGTGTGACAAAAGATGCACTCTCGGCTGACCTGACGCGAAAACCGACTCTGATCAGCGCGGTCGTACCCGGGAGACATGTTCCAGCCGCTCTCTGTGTACCACGACACCGGCAATTCCCACAACTCACCACTGGGGGATCGGTGCAGCCAAGTGCGGGCGTGATTGCCGCTACCCACCGCGAAGTGCGCCTCAACCGTGATGCCGTTGATCTCATCACCTTGTGCATCAAGTTCGAATTGCCGCATCCACATGCGGCCCTCGTCGTCCATCCACATGCGATAGTGCTGGCCGGATGCCTCATGGTGGAACACGCCGCCTTCTTCGCTGAAGTCGGCCAATGCCATGTCAGGCCCGGGCACGTGAAAGGACCGTCCCATGCCCAGCGATTGGAACCCATGGCTGATGTCTGCGTGGCAGCGGGCGCAGCGGGCGTCGTCCACATACGCATCAGTCACGAGTTGCGGACCGCTGGCAGCAGTCAGCAGCACGATGGCGGGGGCGAGGGGCATCGCTTGTCAGTGTACGTCGAGGCATGCTTGACGCCGCCGGTCGTCCTGACCATGCTGGCTTCATGATCAACACCACGGTGCTTATCGCGGCTCTGATTGCCCAGAGCCCATCCGTGCCCCGGCCGAACATCGTGCTGGTGCTTGCAGACGACTTGGGGTGTGGTGACATAAGGGCATGCAACGAGGGCTCGCGCATACCCACACCGAAGATGGACCTCATCGCTGCAGAAGGCGTTCGGTGTACGGATGCCCATAGCGCCTCCTCCGTGTGCACGCCGTCTCGGTATGCGCTGCTGACAGGCGAGTACGCCTGGCGAACCCCGCTGAAGCAGTGGGTGCTGGGCGGAGGATCCCCCGCACTCATCGAGGCAGGCACGCCGACCCTTCCGGGTGTGCTGCAAAATGCGGGATACACCACCCTGGGGGTGGGCAAGTGGCACCTGGGACTGGGTGAAGACGATCCCGTGGATTGGACGAAGCCATTTACCAGCGGCCCGTGCACGCTGGGCTTCGATCACTGGCAGGGCATTCCTGCGTCCCTTGACATGCAGCCGTACGTCTGGATGATCGATGACAGGATCGAGGCGCAACCTACCGAGCCAATCGAGGCATCTTCACATCGTCGTCAGGGCGGTGGGGGCATGTGGCGGGGTGGTCATATTGCTCCGGGTTTGACCCATGCGCAGATTCTGCCACGCACCATCGACGTGGCCTGCCAGTGGATTGCGGATCATGCTGATGATGATGCGCCCTTCTTTCTGTACGTGCCTCTCTCAGCGCCGCACACACCCTGGCTGCCTTCAGAGGACGCTCGTGGATCCTCCGGCGCGGGCTGGTACGGCGACTTCGTTGTAGATGTCGATCAGGGCATCGGTCGAATTGACAAGGCGCTGCAGGCGGCGGGTGTTGCCGATGACACGATCTTCATCATCACATCTGACAACGGGGCCCACTGGCCCATGCACGATGTGGAGGGCTTCGGCCATCTGGCCAATGGCGGATTTCGTGGGCAGAAGGCCGACATCCATGAGGGTGGGCACCGCGTGCCCTTTATCGTGCGCTGGCCCGGCCGGCTCGGGCCCGGGGCATCAACCGATACGCCCTTTGGCCTCGTTGATCTCATGGCGACGCTCGCTCGTGGCCTGAAGATCGAGTTGCCGCCTGACGCATCGCCCGACGGACGCCCGGTGGACTTTGGCGGTGGGGCTGATGGAGGCCATGCCATCGTGCATCACAGTGGAGCGGGCGTGTTCGCTATCCGAGAGGGGAGATGGAAACTCATCGAAGGGCTTGGCTCCGGCGGCTTCACCAAGCCACGCCGGGTTGAACCTGAGGAAGGGGGCCTGAACGTGCAACTCTACGATCTGCAACTTGATCCCTCCGAGACGTGCAACATCGCCGCCGGCCATCCGGAGGTGGTCGCTCGCTTGCAACGGCGGCTGGATGAGATCAGGGGCGATGCGCTCGATTGATCACCCGTTCAGTCTCACCAGGGGTTGGCGACATGGCATGCGCGGCCCGTCTTCTCGATGTAGTCCTGGTGGTAGCCCTCGGCCGGATAGAAGGTCTCGGCTGACTCCACCTCGGTTGCGATGGGTCTGTGCCATCGGCCTGATGCACTCAGTTTGTCGATGAAGGCTTGAGCCGCCTTGGCCTGCGCTTCATTGACCGTGTAGATGCCGGATCGATACTGCGTGCCCACATCGGGGCCCTGTCGATCGACCTGCGTGGGATCATGCATGTCGAAGAAGGCTTGCAGGAGCCGTTCATATGAGATCTTCGTCGGATCGAAGACCACCTTCACGGCTTCCGCGTGTCCGGTGTCACCAAAGCACACCTGCTTGTAGGTAGGGTCGAGCACATCCCCATTCATGTACCCGCTCTGGGCGTCGATTACACCGGGACCCTGCTGGAAGTAGTGCTCGATGCCCCAGAAGCAACCGCCGGCAAAATAGGCGGTTTCCGTTGCGGTCTGCGAGTCAGCAGGTGCATCCGAAGGGCGGTCATGAAAGACGAGCGCCTCAGAGTTCAGACAGTGTCGCTCACCCGTTGGCGGGGGGCCGTCAGGAAAGACGTGCCCCAGATGGGCGTCGCAGCGGGCGCACGAAATCTCCGTGCGGATCATGCCGTGGCTCTCGTCAGTGGTTCGAGCGACATGGGCCGGATCGAAGGTTCGATTGAAGCTGGGCCAGCCCGAACCTGAGTCGAACTTGTCGTCGCTGGAAAACAGCGGGAGATCGCAAACGACGCAGTGGTAGGCGCCCGCCTTTTTGTTGTCCAGCAAGGTGCCGCAGAACGCACGCTCAGTACCGTCCTTCTGGGTGATGCGGATCTGCTCCGGCGTCAGCTTCGCAAGCAATGGCGCTTTGGCGGCATCGCTCAGCGGCGTGATGTCATGCCCGCTTGCGGATCGGACACGATCGGTCGGTTTATCGGTGGGCATGGGGGGTCTCTTGGTCCTGATTGAAGTTGAATCGTGGCCCGAGGTGGCCTCTGCGGATGAAGCGGGTTCGGCAGGGCTGGACCCTGATGAGCCTTGCCCGCTGCAGCCCCCGAGCAGTGCCATGGTGAGCATCAAGGCCGTCATGTGCTGGTAGATGGGCATGACCGATGATAGAGGCCCGGGCAATCAGCGGTTCACCCCGATGTGATCGATGCTCCGGTACGCTGCTGCGATGCTCATTCAAATGACCGTCGTAGCCGCACTATTCCTTACAACCTGTCTGATGGGGGCGCCTATTCGGGTTGCCTGCATTGGCGACAGCATCACACAAGGCAACGCCAACGCCGATGTGGAGCGGAATGCCTGGCCTGCGATTCTTCAACGAATGCTTGATGCGCACACGCCGGGCCGCTGGCTTGTGGGGAATTTCGGTCGATCTGGCACAACGGCTCTGCGTGCAGGCGGGCGATCGTGGTGGGACACGCCAGAACACGATGCAGCGATCGAATTCTCTCCGGACATCGCGATCGTGAACCTCGGTACCAATGACGCATCGCCGCGGCACGCAGCGATCTTCGAGGGCTTTCAAACCGACTACGCGGACCTGATCGACATGCTGCAGGCACTGCCATCTCGGCCAGCGGTGCACTTGAGCACGCTCACGCCTGCCATGGCGCCCTGGGGGGGATTGGAGTCGTCTGGTGATCGACGTGCCACGGTGGGGCGGGTCGTTGCGCTTGAAGCCGCCGCTCGCGGTCTGCAGGTGATCGACTTCATGACGCCCCTGGAAGGTAGAGCAGATCTGCTTCCCGACGGCATCCATCCGGTTTCTGGTGGCAATGCGCTGATGGCTGCGGCCGCCTTTGAAGCATTGACCAACGAAACGCCCGCGGCTGATGCGACGCTCTTTCCAGTGCCCGTGCGTAGTGCACCTCGCCACATGGTGCAGGCGGGTCGGCCCGTGGCCGTGCAGGGTGAACCATGGACCAGCGATGGAGGCGTCCTGACCAGCATCGGCCAGGGACGACGGCTCGAAAGCGGATTCACCCCCGGAGCGGGTCCCTTCCACATGCGGGCCACACTGCGCATGCGCAATCAGGACAATTCTGCGGCGGCATTCCACTTGGGAAATGACGTGTTCGGCTTTGAGGGTGCTGCCGGTCGTGTCTTCCGCAACGGGCCCAGTGTTGGAGGGTTGCGTCTGCTGCACCCATCCGAGGTACTGTTCGAGGCCGACACGCCCATCGCGTTCGAAGTGGTGCGCAATGGTGATCAGGTCTGGATGCTCATCAACGGGCAGGTGGCGGACATGTGGTTGGTGGAAGGCCCCATCGAGTCGATGGCATTCGATCCGATGCGAAGCACCATGGAAGTGACCGACTGGTCGATTGCCGGTTCGGTGCAGGAGCGGCGTCTTGCGCACTGGGACAGCCGCACGACGCAGGTGCCTTGGACTGACTTCGCTGCAACCCGGACACCCGTCACCTCAGTCGGTCAGTTGGGGGCCCCCGGCGCCCCACCGGAGGCGCCCCTTGACCTGCCGGTGTTGCGCGGCAAGGCCCACGCGGCTCACGTGCTGAGCGATGGTCGAGTCATGATCGCGTTTCAGGACACGTACGAGGGCAGCCCGACCGAGGGAGATGGCGTGCTCTGGTGCGGATCACTCGACGATCTGCTTGCTCGGGAGGAAGGCGACTGGACGACTCGCCTGATTCCCGCCCACCGCCTTGGCGTTGGTGCCGAGGCGTCGTCTATCTCTGTCAACGGCGACGTCATTGAGGTTGCGATGCAGCACGGTGGACACGTGACTCGTACCGCCTTCACCATGGACGAACTTGTGTCGCTGGTGCCTACCCCTGACTGGTCGCTTCCGCTTGCGGATCTGGACACTGTCGAAGAAGTGCAGGTCGTTGTGGACCGCGAAGAGGGGCAGTACCTGGGGCATCCCACCACGGTCCTGCTCGAAGACGGCCAGACCATGCTGTGCGTCTACCCCAAGGGTCATGGGCGCGGTGGCATCGTCTACAAGCGATCGACCGACGGCGGCCAGACGTGGTCCGATCGGCTGGACGTTCCGGAGAATTGGGCCACGAGCCGGGAGGTGCCCACCATCCATCGCGTGATTGATCCACGTGACGGCACCAAGCGGCTCATCATGTGGTCCGGCCTGTATCCAGCGCGGCTGGCAGTGAGTGAAGATGACGGGGAGTCATGGTCGGAGCTTGCGCCGGTCGGCGACTGGGGCGGCATTGTGGTGATGGGCTTTGTTGAGAGACTTGCCGACGGCCGGTACATGGCGATGTTCCACGATGACGGTCGTTTCTTCAGCGAGCAGGGGCGTGGAAGCGGCCCGGTGGAGTTCACGCTGTACAAGACCTTCAGTCATGACGGCGGGCTCACCTGGTCCAAGCCCGAGGGCGTCTGGTCTGGTTCGGACATCCACCTGTGCGAGCCCGGTTGCATTCGCTCGCCCGATGGCTCAAAGATGGCGATTCTCCTGCGTGAGAATGCTCGCCGTACGAATTCGCATGTCATGTTCAGTTCCGATGAGGGTGCGACGTTCACGCCACCACGGGAGTTGCCCGCTGCACTGACAGGCGATCGACATACGGGGCGATACCTGCCCGATGGACGACTGTTCATCTCCTTCCGAGATACCTCACATGAGAGTGCCACAAAGGGCGACTGGGTGGGATGGGTTGGCACGTGGGACGACATCGTGGAGGGGCGTCCTGGCGCCTATCGAGTGAGGCTCAAGGACAACAAGAAGGGCGGCGACTGCGCCTACCCGGGTGTGGAACTTCTGCCAGACGGGACAATCGTCACGACCACCTACGGGCACTGGGACGAAGGTCATCAGCCCTATATCCGCACGGTGCGGGTGCGGCCGGAGCGCCTTGATGCCTTGGCGGGCGTGGAGACCCCCTGAGGGGGTGATCACGGGCTTTTTTCAATCGTCCTGACAGATCAGGAGGTGCTGGGCGGTGCCTACGTGACCCAAGTGGCACGAAAGGACACCTCCATGCATCGCGGCACCCTCCTCACGACCGTTCTCACTTCGCTCTCCTGGACCACCTTTGCGGCTGCCAATGTCGAGACGGGGGCATGCTGCGTCGATGAACCGGTGATCGGCATGCACTGTCTGGAGTTGACGGCCGGAGACTGCATCCAGGCGGACGGCTTCTACTATGGAGACGGCACCCAGTGCGGTGCGCCATTCGTTGAGTGCCCCTCGGCCCCGGACGAGGAGGGCGCCTGCTGTTGGTGGGACGGGACCGCCTGGCAGTGCTACGAGATCGAGGATTACAAGTGCAGCGACCTCTCCGGCACCTGGTACGGATCGGGCGTCTCCTGCTCCGATCCTCAGGTTGTCTGCCCTCCCGATGAGGAGGTAGGTGCCTGTTGTCTCGATGCTGATGGGAGCGGCCAACTCGTCTGCCTGCAGTTGACACTCACCGACTGCTCGGCTCAGAACGGGTACCACTACGGCAACGGCGTGCCCTGCAGTGATCCGATTGTCGAGTGCGATGAACCGCAAGACGAGGTCGGGGCCTGTTGTCTGGACGAAGACGGCTCCGGTCAACTCTGGTGTGTGCAGACCACACTGGTGCTGTGTTCACAGCAGAACGGGTACTTCTATGGCATTGGCGTCCCCTGCAGCGATCCCATGGTTGAGTGCCATGAGCCTCAGGGCGAAGAAGGCGCCTGTTGCATGGTGTGGGCCGGCACGTTGACGTGTGTGCAGGTCAACCATGTGCAGTGTCAGGATGCCGCCGGTACGTGGTATGGCTACAACGTGCTGTGCAGCGATCCTGTCGTCGACTGCGTGGACGATGACGATCGCGGGGCCTGCTGCCTCGACACCGACGGCGACGGTCAGTACTGGTGCGTACAGCTGCCGCTGCTGGACTGCTCCACCGCCGGCGGATACTTCTATGGAGTAGGTGTCTCCTGCAGTGATCCGATCGTCGAGTGCCCCACGCAGCCCACGGGCGACTGCCTCGTCGAGGCGGGGGCCCTTTGCAGCGGCCGACCGGCGTACGCAGCCAACGCGTATCAGGCGAACTTCGGCGACTCGATCGCCGTGCAGTCTGCCTCCCCAGCAATCACCGGCGATTTCGTATTGACAGTGTTCGATCTCTCAGACACGGCAGGTGCCCCGCTTGACAGTTGGTTCGCACTCGATCGCTGGAGCCACCCCAGTTGGACCGCCGCAAATCTGGGCAGTATCTTCGGCTTGGCCGTCGATGGTGATGGCGCCATCTACGCGACGGCCACCCGTTCCTGGTGGTTGGACATCGCTGGCCCCGCGGGTTGGGGCGGTGTCTACCGAATCGACCCCGTCAGCGGGGCAATCAGCACCTTCGCGACCCTGCCCAACACTGGGGCCGGCCTGGGCAACATTGCCTTCGACTGCGATCGAAATCAGTTCTTCGTGACGAACTTCGAAGACGGCAAGATCTACCGCCTCTCGATGAGTGGCGCGGTGATCGGAACATTCGACCCCGGTGCCCCCTTCAACGGCTCCGCGCCTGTCGCTGATGGCGATCGCCCCTACGCCGTGGAGGCACATCAGGGCCGTCTCTTCTACTCCATGTGGAACGATGATCAGCTCAGTCCGTCAGCCGTCGTGGCTAACGAGATCTGGTCAGTCGAACTCGATGCCACAGGCGCATGCATGCCAGGCACCGAACTATTGGAGGTATCGCTGCCCGTGTATCAGGGAGACTGGTCTTCTCCGGTGTCGGACATCCGTTTCAGCCCTCGCGGCACCATGCTGCTGGCCGAGCGAACGACCTCAGGCATTCACGGCATGGGCGCCCACGAAGCACGTCTGCTCGAATACGAGTGCATCGACGGTGCATGGACAGAGTCTCTCAATCTGTTCGACGTGGGTGAGATTCTTCAGAGTTGTTCGGGCGGCGTGGACTGCACCGCTGATCGCAACTGGGTATCCGCAGATGCGATGCACCTAGGCTTTGGCGACAACATGTACGGCTTCCAGGGCATTCCCGCCACAGGTGGCTCGATCGTCGACAGCATCCTGATCGACTATCAGGACAACCTCACAAATCAGGACAAGACGCTGCTTGGCGATCTGGTCGTGGTCGAGACGCAAGCCAGCCCGGTGGACTGCCCGATCCTGCAGGGCCTGCACTTGGAGTGCTCTTCGAGCGCAGCACCTTGGACATGGGACGTGACGATCGGTGTGTCCAACATGGATCTCTCCGGCACCATCACGCAGGTGGAGTTGTCGGGACCATCCGGTGTCACGCTCAGCCCCTCGGTGTTCGCCATGAACCTGACGCCACAGCACAGTTGGAGCGTGACGAGTGAACTCGCCGGAGCCGCCAACGGGTCCACGGTGTGCCTGGACGTGATCGTCACCTTCGATCACGGGGCTACCTGTGAAGACGTGATCTGCATCGATTTGCCCACCTGCACCAACACCGTTCCTGGAGATCTGGACTTCGATGGCGACGTCGACATTGAGGATCTTCTGCGGCTGCTGGGTGCATTCGGCACTGATTGCCCCGACGGGTGCATCGAAGATCTCGACGGAGACGGCACCGTGAGCGTGAACGACCTCCTCATGCTCGTGGGTGCCTGGGGGTGATTCGCCCCCTGATAAGCCGGGTGACCCCTGCGGGAACAGTCCCTCCCGCAGGGGTCTACCAGCTTTGTGGGGATGGCTCTTGCTACGGGGGCTCCGGGGTGTAGGCTTGAGGGCGAAGGAACGCCCGCATGCGGGCGGTTTGAAGAAGCGGAGAGCAGGCACATGCGACGTCGAGACCTTCTTGCGGCCCCCCTGGCCCTGGCATTTATTGCATCAACGGCGTTGGCCGGCCCCGAGTGGGAAGAGCCAACCGGTGAAGACGCCGGCAACTCCTTGGAGACCGCATTCAATGTGTCTACTGGTGGGAGTGGGCACGTCGGCGTCATCAAGGGTCGGCTCACCGGCAATTCAGGTGGGAGCGGATTTCTCGAAGGCGACTTCCAGGACCTCTTCCGGATCAACATCGTCAATCCCGAGGAATTCCTCGCCCAGACTGAGCTGGTTTCCAACGGCCTCGGTGACCCGATGCTCTTTCTCTTTGATCGAGACGGAACTGGCCTCGCCGCCTCCAACGACCGCGGCGACAGCGATCCTCAGTCCAAACTTGCCGCCAATGATGCCAATTGGCCCCTGAATCTAGAAGCGGGCATCTACTACCTGGCGATCACTTCGGCGACGAGTGAGGCGATGGGCCGCTACAACAATGAAGTCGGGCCGATTTTTCAGATGGGTCTGTCAGAACATCAGATCGGGCAGTGGGGGCCCAGTGGTCAATTCGCTCAGGCACCACTGGATGGATGGTCACCTCCAACCGAACCGGACAACATCGGCGAATATGAGATTCTGCTCAACGGTGTCGGATCGGTGCCAGCACCTGGTGCAATTGCCCTGTTGGTCCCACTTGCCATCGGGGTTCGGCGCCGACGACGCTGAGCGCTGCTCAATTGGCAGGTGGCTGAGCAAGAAGCCGCCATCGGTCTTCTTCCTCCGATTGCACCATGGACAACACGTCAGCGAGGGCCGCGGCCGTTCGCCGGGCAGCCGGACTAGTGGGCCCATCGCGTTTGGCCAGCACCTCCCACGCTCGATGCAAGATCTGCTGGGCCTGGTGGACGCGACCACGAGCTGCGGCGAGTTGACCTCGGCGTAGATCGAGCAGGGGTTCCGAGGGGCCTGTGATACCCGAGAGCAGGGCGGCTGCGCGGTCGTGATTGGCCCTAGCCAACTCGATGTCTACCGACAACAAGTCGGCTCTCCTCCGCATTGGGTGATCAGGCTGGAACGCTTCATCCAACGCCTCGCTCGACTTTGAGAGCACATCGTGAGCTTGGGATGGATCACCCCGAAGCAGCGCAAGTCTGGCAAGTTCATACCGGGTGTTGGCAATCTGGAGCATGTTGCCCTGCTTGATCTTCACACTCAGCGCCCGTTGAAGGGGGGCATCGGCCTCGTCCAAGCGATCCAGTAAGATCAGGCACATGCCGATGTTGTGTCGCAGGGAGGCGATGCGCCAATCCGCTGCTTCATCAGCGCCTTCACGCAACATCAGATCGAGCGCTTCTGTGAATCGCGGAAGCGCCGCCTCTGGTCTTGTGGCAGATTGTGCGACTGCAAGTGAGTTGAGCCCGTTGGCCATGGCAAGGCGTAGGCGTCGCGCTGTCACTTCGCCCGGGGCACGCTCCAGCAGTGTGCGCCGCATCTCGACCGCACCTGATAGCGCATCATGGCCTTCATCTGTTCGGCCCATCTTTCCCAGCGTGGCGCCCAGATGGTGCCAACTGGTTGCAGTGTCTTCATGCTCGCCCAGCAACGCACGACGATGCTCCAGGGCCATTGTGTATGCCTCGGCGGCTTCGTCCCACCGGGCCTGCTTGTAGTTGAGCCGCCCCAACTCGTGCAGCAGATCGGCCGATTCGGCGCTGGGAACTGACGTATCAATGCCACGGGTGGCGGCCTCAAGAGCGGCGCGGGCATCATCAAGTCGCCCGCGGCCAAGGAGCGTGCGGCCCACGGCCAGTTGCATTTGGGCAGCGATCTCGGGCCACTGTGCCAATTCCGTTTCGAGGATTGAAGACCAGCGTTGCATCATCTCGGTGAGGTCCGAGGCGGCCAGAGGTTGGTCGGGGTTCTCAGCGTCGGCGCTGGCGAGCACATCCCATGTCATGCCCAGCGTGCTACGAAATCGGTTGTTGGCTTCGGTGGCCTGGGTATAGAGCACCCACATCGTGATCGAGAAGGCCACCAGCACCGCGAGCGCCGCTGCGGCGCCGGTTACGGCCGCCCAGTGACGCTGTATGAACTTGCGTAAGACGTACCAGTGGTCATCTCGCCGGGCTTCTATGGGTTCGCCAGCCAGCCAGTGCCGCAGATCGCGAGCCAGATCTCCCGGGCCGGCGGTTCGTCGTTCCGGATCAGCATCGAGTGATCGCAAGAGCAGCGTTTCCAGATCGCGATCGATTGCTGGATCAACCTCACGCGGTGGCGTGATGGCACCTCTGCGGACCGTTTCAACGATGTCACCCAGTCCGCCGGCCAAGTGCATGGGGGGGCGACCCAGCAGCGACTCGTAGAGCATCACACCCAGCGCCCAGACATCGGTGCGTGCATCGACATCATCGGGATCGCCCGAAACCTGCTCGGGGGCCGCATAGGCGAATGTCCCCATGAACTCGCCGGCTGCGGTCACCGCATCAGAGGATGACCAGTCATCAGCGGTGATGGGCTTGGCCAGGCCGAAGTCCAGCACATGCGGGTTGCCCGCATCGTCAACGAGCACATTCGCGGGCTTCAGGTCACGGTGGATAATGCCGCGACGATGGGCGGCGGCGGTCGCTTCAGCGACGCGGGCGATCAAGCTACAGATGGCCGCCTTGCCGCCAGCGGCATGGTCAGCGATCCACTCACTGAGGGGCACGCCATCGACGAACTCCATCGCGATCCAGCCACAGCCAGATTCCGTGACGCCACTGTCGTACACCGAGACGATGTCCGGGTGGGTGAGGGCTGCGGCGAGTTCGGCCTCTCGCTCGAAGCGCATCCGCTGTCGTTTGGAGGCCCAGGCGCCGTGCAGCAACACTTTGAGCGCAACTTTGCGGTGGGTGCGGGTCTGCTGGGCTTCAAAGACGACGCCCTGTCCGCCCCGGCTGAGTTCGCGCACGACTTCGTAGCCTTCGATCGCTGGAATGTCAGATGGTGGCTCGGTTGGGCCCTGCGACCAGGCGTCCTTGAGCTCGATCAGGAATGAGTCTTCCGACGAGGCGTCGATCGTGGCATCGACATCCTGCTCTGGATCGGGAACCAGTGTCTGATCGTCATCCGAGGGTGGTGGGAGCTCGCCCATCGAGTCCAGCCTAGCGGAGGTGGGGTCAGTCGTCGTTCCAGGCGGTTTCGATGGTCTCAACCATGGCCTTGAGACGTCTGGTCACCCGGCTCTTGGCCAAGTAGACGTCATTCACGGTGCAGCCCAAGTGTTCCGCTACCTGATGAGCACCGCGATTGTGGAGTACTTGCAACTCAAAGGCCTCAATCGTGTCGGTTGCCAGATTGGAGTCACTACGCAGGGCATCGAGCGCCTCGCGGAGAATGGCAGCCCGCTCTTCGGCTGACCAGCACGTCTCGATGGATCCTTCGTCGGGCAGTTCGACCACGGCAGAGACGCCTGCAGCTTCCTTGCGAACATCACGCCGCCGGTGCAGGTCGATGATGCGGTGTCGAGCAATCGTGAGAATCCACGACCGCAGCCGTCCCTTGCTTCGGTCATAGGCGCCGTCTCGGCACCCCTCCAGCACTCGGAGCATCGTCTCCTGGGCGACGTCTACAGCGTCTGCTTCCGAGAGCCCCAGTCTACGGCCCGACGCAATCAGGATCGGTCGATACCGCTCATCCAACCCCCGCCATGCAGCTTCATCGCCGCTGTTGCAGAGGCCCTCCAGGAGCGCTGAGGTGGTGACCGACAGGTCGTACTTCATTGCTTGCTCGTAGATGGCATCCACTTGGTGATGCGGCCGTGGGCGTTCCAGTCCTGAACGTAGAGGTTTCCTTCGTCATCCCAGCCCAGTCCGTGAGGTGCCGTGTGCACGCCATCGTGCCAGTGGTCGGGGCCCACGCCGTGATTGGCCCGATGTGAAGTCTCTGGGTTGTCGCCCAGATGCCCGGCGATGGTGCCGTCAGGATTGATGAGGGTCACGCGTCCTTCCAATTCAGCCACGGCGAGCATGCCATCTTTGGGGGAGATCGCCATGGCGCAGGGACGACGGAGGTCTGTTGCAACGATCTCCTTGAAGGTGCCATTCAGGTCAAAGCGTTGGATGCGGCGGTTCTCACGGTCGCACACCAGCAAGGTGGGTGGGTCTGTTCGCTCGTCTACAAGCAGGCCGTGGCAGGTGCGAAACTGCCCCGCGTCGCTGCCGCCGCCACCGAAAGACTGCTGCCACGCAAGATCAGGGCCGAACACATGGACCCACTGTCGGCCGTAGCCGTCGGCGACGTAGATTCGCCCGTCGGGTGCCACTGCAATGCTCGTGGGGTTGTACTGGTTGGGATTGGTGTACTTGCCCGACTCCATCGGGGCGCCCAAGGCCCAGACCATCGATCCATCGGGTCGGATCTTCAGGGCCTGTTTGCCTTTCAAGTGGGCAGCGTAGATTCGCTCGCCTGCGGGTTCGGTACGTACCACCATGCCGTGAATGGCAGGCCATTGCGTGGCGATCGTGCCAGCCTTGGTGCCATCCGGGGCGAGTACCACAGTGCCCTCAGCAGTGTCGGTATTGACCAGCACCCGACCGTCGTCGAGCACGACCACACCCCCGTGGGTCGAACCGATGGGATCGCTGTGCCAATTGGTAGCGGGCTTCATAGGTTGGCCGCCGGTGAGGATCGCAAACAGCATGATTGTGTTGAGCATGCCAGCAGCCTACAGAAAGACGGCCCCTTGGCACACGCATGCCAAGGGGCCGTCGGTGGTATCACTTTGTCCCACGCGTTGGGAGGGCCAAACAGGGGAGGGGGGAGGGCTCAGTCGGAGCGGTCTTCCGAAGACATGTTGTAGAGGGCATCGAGCAGGTCCCTCATGTCTACTTTGCCGCTGGCGTCGAGGTCTGAGTCGGAGTCAGCGCTGCCCCATGCTGCGACCACAGCCAGCACGTCTTGCAGATCTGCTCGACCATCGCGATTGGCATCGCCTTTGCGGTTGGCGGCGGCGGCGACGGCCCTGAAGTTCAGGCAGTCGACCCAGTGTTCTTGACCGCCGACCATCATCTTGTCAACGACACCATGTAGTTCGACCCGGCCACAGTCATTGCCGAAGCCGCCGTGTACGACATGCACACGAACACCGCCGACGATGAGGCCATTGAGTGCCTGGTAGTCGTCAACATTGCGGTAGTCACCATTGATCATCAGGTTGATGTTTCCGCCGTACTCGCCGAAGTTCCAGCCGACGTCACGAGCCGGGCCGCAGGGGAAGAGCACGTGCACGTTGGCGTTGTTTGTCATGAGGTCCTGTCGATCACCGCAGGCCATCAGGAGATTGTCGGCGTACACCTGTCCGCTCGTGATTGGCGTGCCCGAGGACGTCCTGAACACGTCCACGTGGAACTGCACGCCAAAGGAGGTGAAGACGTCGCCCACGAACCAAGGAAAGTGCAGCGGAAGATCGTCGAACATCGGTCCGCAGGGAGGTGCAGCCGGTGGTGGCGGAGGTGGGGGAGGTGGCGGCGGAATGAGGATGACGGGCGAGTAGGAGAGGTCGAGGTAGGCCAGTTCGAAGTCATCGGAAGCGCTTGCCGTAGCGCCCGCCAGCCCCAAGGCCAGTGAAAGAGCGAAGATTGGGTGTGTCATGGGCATGAGCTCCTGTTCAAGTAGCGTGCGGAGCTCCTCAGTCATCTATCTGCTGTCTATGCGCCAGGGCCCTCGATGTGTGCCTTGCAGCATCGAGTGCCTCTGGGCCCCCCCCAAGGCCGTTGCCCTTGGGCCTGAGGGGTATGATCCGCCGCCATGACAGGCTCACACATCGACCCAATTCTCGCCGATCGTGTCCGTACCAGCCGGGCCATGGGGGCCGATGACTCGTTCGTGCTGCATGGTGGTGGCAACACGTCAGCCAAGGGCACAGTCATGAACATCCACGGTGAGGAGATCGAGGTGCTCTTTGTTAAGGGCTCCGGTTGGGATCTGGCGACGATCGAGGCCCCGGGGTTCCCCGCTTGTGATCTGGCAGCACTACGGGCACTGCGCTCGGTTGAAGCCATGGACGATGAGACGATGGTGCGCGAGATTCGCCGCACCATGCTGGATCCCACGGGGCCCACCCCCAGTGTTGAGACGCTGCTGCACGCCTTTCTGCCGCACAGGTTCATTGATCACAGCCATGCTGATGCCATCATCGCCCTGTCCAATCGGCCCGATGGTGCGTCGATCTGTCGAGAGGTGTTTGGCGATCGGGTGATCCACCTGCCGTGGATTTTCCCCGGTTTTCCACTGGCCAAGGCTGTGGCTGATGCGGTTGATGCTGCGCCCGATACTGAGGGCGTGCTATTGCACAATCACGGTCTGTTCACGTTTGGCGAGACGGCCGACGAAGCGCTAGCCAAGCATCAGGAGTTGGTCGCGCTGGCTGCCAGCCAATATGCGTCGGATCGCGAAGCAGTGCTGGCCGGTGAGGGAATAGTTCGGATTTCATGGAGCGAGGTTCTGCCACGGCTGCGTGGCGCCCTGAGCAGCGAGTCGCAATTCGTCTTCGACACCCGCAGTGAACCTTGGATGCTTGCCGCGCTTGATCGCCCGGATGCACAAGAGGTTCTTCTGAGCGCGCCGCTGACGCCAGACCACACGCTCAGGTGCAAGTGTCTTCCCTGCTGGGTCGATCCTGAGGAGGCGTGCTTTGGCGATGTGATCGCCCGCTATGCAACCGCCTATGACGCATATGTCGATCGGGGTATCGAGCACTTCGGGCCGCGGAAGAGGCTCGACTCGATGCCCAGGGTGCTGCTGGTGCCCGGTTGCGGCATCATCGGTGTCGGATCGAACGCGAAGGCGGCGGCTGCGGCAGCCGACATTGCCGAACACACCGTGCTCACCAAATTGGCGGGGCTGGGCAAGGGGGCGTATCAGGGCTTGTCGGAGCGCGAGCTCTTTGAAATGGAGTACTGGTCGCTGGAGCAGACCAAGCTTGCGGGCAAGAAGCGAGCGCCGCTCGAGGGCAAGGTGGCTGTGATCACCGGTGGGGCAGGTGCCATTGGAGAGGGCATCGCCCATGTGCTGGCTGAAGCCGGGGCCCACATCGCCCTGTTGGATCTGGATGTGTCGGCGGCTGAGGCAGCTGCTCAGCGTGTCGGCCCAAGTGTGTTGGCGGTTGGGTGCGACGTGACGTGTGAACACTCGATGGCAACTGCCATGGATGCTGTCTGCCGACGCTTCGGTGGTTTTGACATTCTGGTGCCCAACGCCGGCATCGCGCACTCGGCGATGATCGACGAACACGATGTGGCCGCGTTCCGGAAGGTCGTTGAGGTCAATGAGACAGGCACCTTCATCACGCTGCAGGCGGGCATCCGCGTGCTCAAGGCGCAGGGCATTGGCGGGTCGATCGTGCTCATCTCCAGCAAGAACGTGTACGGGCCCGGCGCAGCATTTGGAGCGTACAGCGCTTCCAAGGCGGGCATGCACCAGTTAGGTCGTGTTGCAGCGATGGAGGTGGCCCAGCACGGCATCACGGTCAACATGGTGCTGCCCGATGCCGTGTTTGGTTGCGGCGATAACTCCAGTGGCCTGTGGGACGAAATCGGTCCGGACCGAGCCCGAGACAAGGGGCTGGATCCAGAGCAACTGCAGGCCCACTATCGAGAGCGAAACCTGCTCAAGGCGGTTGTCAATGCTCGTGACGTGGGCGAGGCGGTGCTGTTCTTTGCAGAAGGTCGCACGCCTACCACCGGTGGTGTTCTCATGGTTGACGGTGGTGTTGCCGCCGCCTTTCCCCGTTGAAACAGAAGGCCAAACCTCGAGTCCATCCGCCTCCAAGTCGCATCGGCCGGGCGCTCAACATCGCGTCCATTCTGTGTCTGGCAGCGGGTTTCGTGCTCTGTATCGTGTTCTGGGGCCGACTGCCTGATCGCATCCCAATTCACTTCAACGCGGCCGGCGAGGCTGATGGGTGGGGGGCTCGGGGCATGATCTGGTTGCTGCCGGTGATCTCAACTGTGCTGGTGCCGGGCATGCTCGTGCTGCAGCGGTTTCCGTGGCTGTCAAATGTCCCAGTTGCGGTCAATGCCGAGAATGCCATCTACCAATACCGCTTGGTCAATCGGCTCCTGGCTGTGCTTTCGCTTGCTGTGTCGGTGGTGTTCCTGGCAATTCTGATCGAGACGCTCATGGTCGCGCTCGGAGAAGGCTCACTTCTTGGAGGTTGGATGCTCCCCGTGCTGCTTGCCCCAACGGTGGGGGCGTTGGGCTGGTATCTGATCTCGGCCTTCAGGCGGCCTGCTCGTGTGGCTCCGGGCGACTCGAGTGACGCCGACCAACTATCCTCCGACCCATGATTGTTCCCCGTACTGACCGTTCCACGATTCTCGGCAACCTCAACGCCAAGATCGAGCGTCGTCAACCCATCATGATTGCCTCGGCCGGCAGCGGACTCGTGGCGCAGTTGCTCGAAGAAGCTGGCGTTGACTGCATCAATACCTTCAGTGGCGCACGACTGAGGGCCAACGGCATGGGCACCATGTCGATGATGTGGCCGATTCTCGATTCAAATGAGCAGACGCTGCGCTACACCCGTGAGGACATCATGCCCGCCATCAAGGGCACGTCATTCATCTGCGCTTGTCTGAACGCAAATGACCCGCTCAAGGACATGCGGATGGTGTTGCAGCAGTGTCGCGACATGGGGGTGGAGAGCGTGAGCAATATCGGCCCGAGCCTCTCCTATGTGGACAAGGGAACAACGATTCGTGCGGTCATGGAAAAGAGCGGCATCACCATGCAGAACGAGATCGACCTGCTGAAGCTTGCCAAGGAGGAGTTTGGCATGGTCACCGTGGGTCTGGCCTTCGACGAGGAGGACTCGTACGACATGATCGCTCAGGCCCAGCCGGACATCTTCTGTTTCCATGCCGGAACCACCAAAGGGGGGAGAACGGGGTATGACAGCGGTGAGTCGATCGAGACCACGGCCAGCCGAACGGACGTCGTGTATCAGGAGGCTCGCTCCATCTACAAGGACATCATTCTGGTCGCTCACGGCGCAGCCATGGAGAATCCGCCCGATGCCCAGTACATGCTGGACAACACCTCAGGCCACGGATTCTGGACCGGTTCTTCGACTGAGCGGCTACCGATCGAACGGGCTGTGAGTGAGGCCGCAAACGCCTTCACCGCCTTGCGGTTCAACGACTGATGAGTACCACGCCCGTCATTGCGATCCTGGCGACGCTGGATACAAAGGCTCAGGAAGCGTCATTTGTGGCAGACCGCGTGCGCGCATCCGGCGGCGATCCACTGATCGTGGACATTGGGGTTGTGGGTGAAGGCGGTTGCCCGGCGGATCTGGATCGATCCACAGTGGCACGAGCTGGCGGTCGAGAGTTGTCGAGCCTGCTGGCGTCGCCCACGCGTCAGGAGGCCTCGCCCGTGATGATAGCCGGAGCGAGTTCGCTGCTGGCAACCCGTCTGGCTCAGGGAGGTCTGCACGGTGCCATCGGCATGGGTGGAACACAAGGCACACCCAACTGCTGCGCGATCATGCGCAGCCTGCCCTACGGCATGCCCAAGATCATGGTGTCAACCATCGCCAGCGGTGATGTCGGGCCCTTCGTGGACATCAAGGACATCACAATGATGTTCTCGGTGGGTGACATACTCGGATTGAATCCGCTCCTGCGGTCTGTCTTGTCGAACGCGGCTGCCGCGGCCGTGGGCATGGCGCAGGTGGCAGGTCCGATCGTCTCAGGGGAGGGCCAACGACCGCTGATCGGCGTCACAAATCTCGGCGTGCTGACCGAAGGCACCATGCATGCTGTCGAGCGATTCAGGGCGCGTGGTTGGGAGACAATTGTGTTCCATGCCGTGGGGAGTGGGGGGCGGGCCATGGAACAGCTGATGCGTGAGGGGGTCATCGGCGGCGTGTTCGACTACGCACTGGGTGAAATCAGCGATGAGTGCTTCGGAGGTTTGCGTGCGGGCGACGAACATCGTCTGACGGTGGCCGCAGAGTTGGGTCTGCCGCAGGTGCTCTGCCCCGGAGGCAGCGAGCACATTGGATTGATGGTCGAGCCCGATACGGTTCCCGATGCCTGGACGGACCATCTTCATGTGTTCCACAACCCAGTGATCTTTGCCCCTCGGCTCTCTCAGGAGCAGCTTCGGACCGTGGCCCAGACCATCGGTGCACGCCTGCAGGGCGTACGTGGCTCCGCTGTGATGATGCTGCCACGCAAGGGTGTGAGTCGATACAGCGTGGCTGGTGGCCCGCTGCACGATCCCTTTTCGGAGGCTGCTTATCTGGATGCCATTGCCGATGCGATGCCCCCTACAGTGCAGGTGGAGCAGCATGATGCAGAGGCGGAAGACAGTTGTTTTGTTGATGCCTGTGTCGATCGACTGATCGGCCTGATCGAGGAGGCTGCAGGTGCCCACGAGTGAGATTCAGGCAGCGGTTGAGTCGGCGAACAGGCGCTTTGAAGCGGCTGTTGCCCAGCAAAGCGTCAATGATCTCGTGGCGATCTATGAACCCAATGCGGTGCTGCTGGCGCCGGATTTCGACCCCGTCGTCGGACGTGATGCCATCGCGGATCACTTCACAGTGGTGTTTGGCAATGGCATCTGCTGGATCGAGTTGACCTCCGACGCGCTTCGTACCGTTCGCGATGACGTAGTGGTGGAACAGGGGCGGTACCGAGTCGGCGCCGGCGAAGATGCTCAGGTTGACTCCGGGGCATACACCGTCTACTGGGTGTGTGTCGGGGGCGAGTGGCTCATTCACCGAGACATCATCGTGACGGCGACGGTGGACGAGTGATCTTCACTGGCGCTGTAGAAGCGCCTTGAATGCCCCAAGCAGATGATCCGCATCCGGTGATGGCGCGATGTGCTCTGCTTCGAATGCATCCAGCGACATGCCGACAATGTCTCGTACATATTGGGGGTAGCGGCGCAGCCTCACCATCAGGTCTTTGTCGCTCAACTCGGGGTGGAATTGGGTGCCCCAGATTGGCAGGCCCTTGAGCCGCCAGGCCATGCAGTGTCCCTGCTGCGATCGCACCAGGACCTGCGCATCTGCCGGGGCGCGGGTGACGACATCTTCGTGACCGAGTTGGGCCCGAAATGCAGAGCCAAGCGTCTGCATGAGGGGGTCGCTCTGGGCGGCTGGCTCGCATGTGAACTCGAACGTGCCCACATGCCCGCACTCGGGCAGGTGTTCGACTCGGCCCCCCAGCGCCGCACTCATGGCCTGGAATCCCCAACAGGAGGCGAATGTCGGGATGCCTCCGTCAACAAGGCGTCTCATCGTGTCGAGCGCCGCCGCCAGCCAAGGGCCGCCCCGGACAACCGAGTAATCGCCGCTGCCGCCGATGAGTACCGCGGGTGAAGACTCCAGCAGCGAGACAGGCGGTGGGGCCTTGAGCAGATTCCATGTTGCCAGTTCATCAACGGAGATGCCCAGATGCGCAGCAAAGCACTCGTGCTCATGCGCCCGCATGGCGTCGTCGTCGTCGCGAATCTGAATCAGTAGCAGACGAGCGTCAGCCACGAGGTGGCTCAGTCTTCGTGCAGCGTGCCGCGAGCGGCAGGGTTTTCCATGGGCCAAGCCGCTTCAGAGAGGGTGCCGGCATCGATGCCCAGTTCGGTGCATCGCGCCCGGGCCTGCTCGGTATCGGTGCAGCTGTCCGACAGATAGGCCACGTTCGTGCGACCAAGGCCGATGACGTCTCCATCTTGCAGAATGACTTCCCCGTCGATCTTCTCCTGCCCGATGCGGGTGCCGTTACTTGAGCCCTTGTCTTCGAGCACCCAACGTGTGACCGGAACGCCGAAGTCGCCGGCCGTCTCCTGACGGGGGGTGAGCCCACAGTGCACGCGGGAAGCCCGTTCGTCAACAAGTTGCAAGGTGGCGGCGTCGCCGCGACCAATGGTGGTGGGTTCACCGTGCAATTGGTGCACTGTGCCTTCGTCGGGGCCGGCGATCACAAACAGACAGGGCATGGAACAACTCCTCTTCAGGGGCGGTCAGTATAGGTGGTGTCGGCGTGGCTTCGTTGGCCTGTCAGCCAAGGACGGAGGATGACCAGTGCGGCAATGGTCCCTGCCGAAGCGAGGGCAGCAACAGGGTCTTCCAGAGCGCTGGAGACGATCAACCAGCCCGCGAGTGCGAGGGTGATCACAACCGGGGCTGGAAAGAGGGGCATGGAGAACGGCCGAGTCTGTTGGCGGCGGCGTTGGGCCAAGACGGTGATGGCCATCATGGCCATGCAGGTGGTGGTGAGCAGACCGGCGTAGTCTAGAAGTGTGCCCACTGGCGCAATCCAGAGCATCCCCACCGCGATCAGGGCGTAGACCAGCACGCTCATCGATGGCGCTCCGGAGTGATTCAGTCTTCCCAATCGCCGGGGCAATTCGCCTTTCCAGGCCATGGCCAGCACGAGGCGGCTGCCGGTGAACAGCATGGTGGTTCCGGTTGACACGATGAGCAAGATGATCGCGAGCACGATCAGATCGCCGACCGACTCGCCGAAGATCATGGCTGCGGCGACGGCTCCGATGTCGTCGCCCATCGACCCGGGCGCGACGGCCTTGAGATAGACGAGATTCATCAGGAGATATGCACCGCATACGAGCACGACGGATCCAATGACGGCCAGTGGAAGCGTTCTCTCGGGCCGCTTCACCTCTCCAGCGACGACGTTGACGGCGGACCAGCCCAGATAGGCGAAGGTGATTCGCACAATCGCGGCACCCATCGGCGCTGAGACCACGTCGGGCTCCGGGCCCTCGTCAGGGGGTGGAGGAATGGTGTCGAGCGACACCGCGAGACCAGCGACGACAAACGCAGCCACGATGCCCACCTTGAGCCCCACCAAGACGTCGTTGATGAGGGTTCCAGCCAGGACACGAGTGCCGTGGGCGATCGCAGGCAGAGCAATGATCAATGTTGCGATCAGCCGTTCGTCGAGTTCCGGCAGGAAGTGGCGTACGTAGCCAGCCGCTGCAAGTGCCACCACCGCCAAGGAGGCGAAGTAGCCCACAACGACGCTCGTCATGCCAAAGAACCAACCCCATCCGTGCCCGAGGGCGTCGCGAACACACATGTAGACGGCGCCAGCACGAGGGTTCGCAGCTGCCAGTTCGGCCACGATCAGGCCGCCGCACAAGGCAAGTACACCCCCAAGCGTCCAGGCGATCATGATGTTCAGGCCGGAGCCGAGTTGGGGGCCGATTTCGCCGGGCACGATGAAGATGCCCGACCCGATCATCGAAGCGACGCAGATACCCATGGCCGACAGCGGTCCGAGGTGGCGACGTTGGGGTAGATCCGTCATGCTCGCGCAGGATCATAGGCGACTGTAGACTCGAGCCATGCGCATCTTCTGTCTCATCACCGTGTTTCTGGCCATGTCCACCATCGCTCAGGGCGACGAGCGATCGCTTGATCGGGCGCTCAAGTTGTCCGGTGAGAATCGGCCCCAGATCGCGGCTGCCCTGCAGGGTGTCGATCTCTCGCGACGCGAGGGCATGGAGTGGATGATCGAACACATGCCGCTTGAAGATCTCCAGAACCGCAGTGGTGCGTTTCTGATCGACAACGTCAATCTCGCCTATGACGCGATTGAAGCGGCGCCTTGGGGCGAGGATGTGCCCGTGGACGTGTTCTACGATGCTGTCCTTCCCTTCGCCAGCGTGAACGAACGTCGTGATGAGTGGCGAGCGCAGTTCAAGGAACAATTCACTCCGCTGGTGGCGCATGCGACGACGCCGGCGCAAGCTGCCGCGATCCTGAACAACAAGGTGTTCGACATCGTTGGAGTCAAGTACTCGACGAAGCGGCCCAAGCCCGACCAGTCACCATTGGAGTCGATCGAGGCCGGCCTCGCCTCATGTACCGGACTGAGTGTGCTCTTGATTGATGCGTGCCGAAGCGTTGGCGTTCCAGCTCGATTCGTGGGCACATCGCGGTGGGCCGACAATAGTGGTAATCACTCCTGGGTCGAGGTCTGGAGTGACGGCAAGTGGCACTTCACAGGGGCCGCTGAGCCTACCGGCGATGATCTGGACAAGGCCTGGTTTACCTCGCGTGCAGCGGATGCACGGGAGGGAGACCCGGTACACGGCATCTACGCCGTGACATGGGAAGAGACCCCGCGGCATTTCCCAATGGTCTGGCGGCCTGAAGACAAGTCAGTGGACGCCGTGGATGTCACGTGGCGGTACACCAGCCTGAAGGAGGCGCTTCCTGAGGGCAAGGTGCGTGTGCGATTTCGCGCGGTCGATCGCAACGGAGACAACATCGCCATCCCAATCGAGATCCTTGACAAGGATCAGATGCAGTTGGCGCACGGTGAGACTCGAGATGGCCGCCATGACTTCAACGACCACTGGACCGCTGTGCTTCCATTGGGCGAGACGGTGACGATTGAAGCAGGTGAAGGAACGGCTGCCGTCACCAAGCAGGTGAAAGTCGAAGCTGACCGGCAACTGGTGTTGGTAGAGGTGCCCGGCTATGGGGTGAATCAGGTGGCGGAAACCCGGCCTTTGAGCGCCGTGGAGGCAAGGGCGATCAAGGGGCGCAGGTTGCGAGGTTGGGCTCGCCAGCACGAATCGATTCGGCGGGCAGCATTGAATGAGGGCGTGGTCCGCTTCGATGGACATGAGATGCCCATTGCCTGGCGGGTCGAAGGTGAAGCACCCAAGGACGGTCGAAGCCTGTACATCTCACTGCATGGTGGTGGTGGGGCGCCAGCCCACGTCAACGACCAGCAGTGGCGAAATCAGCAGGGGCTCTACGACATCGAGGAAGGGGTGTATGTCGCGCCTCGGGCGCCGACAAATACTTGGGACCTCTGGCACCGTGAGCATGTTGATGGGCTGCTCGATCGACTCATTCAGGACATGGTGCTTGTACATGGTGTGAACCCCAATCGGGTGTATCTCACCGGCTACAGCGCCGGCGGAGATGGGGTCTTCCAATTGGCCCCGCGGATGGCGGATCGATTCGCGGCAGCGGCGATGATGGCGGGACATCCCAATGAAACGAAGCCAGATGGCTTGCGAGATCTTCCTTTCACACTGCACATGGGTGAGAACGACTCGGCGTACAACAGGAACCAGAAGGCTCGGGAGTGGGGGCAACGGCTTGATGAACTGCAGGCCTCCGATCCCGGCGGGTATGTGCACGAGGTCGTGATTCATGAGGGCAAGGGACACTGGATGGGTGGTCAGGATGCCGCCGGCATCGAGTGGATGTCGCAATTCGAACGTGACCTGCGTCCCGACCGAGTGGTCTGGCTTCAGGATGACGTACTCCAGAACCGGTTCTACTGGCTCAAGGTCGATGCGCCCAAGGCCCGCGATCGCATGGTTGTCAGTCGATCGGGGCAGGTCATCACCATCGAAGAGCCGGGGGTGTCCAAGACGCTTCACATTCGCCTCGATGACGACATGCTCGATCTTGACAAGCCCGTCACAGTGCTCGGCCCCGATGGTGAGACGCTGTTTGAGGACTGGGTTCCTCGCACTGCCCAGGTCATCGAGGAGACCCTGCAGGAGCGAGGCGATCCCTCAGGCGTCTTCACCGCTGAAATCAAGATCGAATTGAGCGACTCCTGAGTGGTAGGCGGCCCTGAGGTGGGGCGATTGCCGGAATCTCAGTGGCATCAGGCTGCTGCCGCGTCATGATGGTGGCTGAGGAGATCACATGTCAATTCATCGAGTCAGTTGCATGTTGCTGTGGTCAGTTGCCATGGTCAGTGGCGCTTCAGCCCAGATCATCTCCGGTCCTTGGCTGCAACAGCCAACGCCCGGTGGCGTAGTCCTCGGATTCGAAACGAGTGACGGCTCCGCAGCTCGTGTCGACTATGGGCCGACGCCCGCGCTGGGGCTTGTCCAATCGGGGGTCTCGCAGACATCATCAGCAGGAACGCTGATACATCATGTCTACCTGACTGATCTCGAGCCCGGCGGTCGTTACTGGTACCGCGTAGCAACTGACTCTGTTGTGGGAGAAGTTCACACCCTGACTGTCGCGCCTGATCCGGCGGCGGAAACGGCGTTCAACTTTCTTGCCTTCAGCGACGCCCAGTACGGAGGCTACGGAACGGTACTCGAAGATCTTGTTGACTTGGGCATGTTGCCCTACATGGCCCAGGAGAGTGGTGGGCTCGACATCGACCAATCGACCGGGTTCGTGATCGTGCCCGGCGATCTGGTGAGCACGGGCAGCAACCACTCGCACTGGACAGATCACTTCTTCGGGCAGGCAGATGATCTCCTGCAGCACGTGCCCATCCTGCCCGCACTGGGGAACCATGAAGGCAATGCAGCGCTGTACTACGAGTACTTCGCGCTACCCGACGCCCACGGAACGGAGCGTTGGTACACGACCGACTATGGCAATGTCCGGGTCATCACACTCGACTCCAATAACAGTGGAAGCCTTCAGCTCACCTGGTTGGAAGGTGAACTTGCCCAGGCCGCTCAGATGGACGAGATCGATTTTGTCATCGCTCAGTTGCATCACCCCCACGAGTCCGAGCAGTGGACGCCGGGCGAGTCGTGGTTCACGACTGCCGTGGTCGAATTGATGGAAGTTTGGAGCACAGACACGGGCAAGCCCACAGTGCACGTGTTTGGACACACCCATGGTTACTCGCGTGGGCAACGTCGTGATCACAGCCACCTCATGGTCAACGCCGCGTCCGCCATGGGTTCACTGGACTACTGGGGCTACTACCCCAACAACGACTATGAAGACTTCACCGTCAGTCGAGTTGATTGGGGCTTCTGCGTGTTCACGTCAACGGCGGGAGACAATCCGCAACTGCGCCTTCGCCGCATCAGTCGAGGCAACGACTACATCGAGCGTGACAATGAGCTGGTGGACGAGATCTCGATTCGCCGGTTCAATGATCCGCCCTATACCCCTCAGGGCCTCTCACCCGGTCCCGGTGACGATCCGGTACCCGGCTGGGATCTGCAACTGGAATCGACCGGCTTTCAAGACATGGACGGAGACGGCCCGCTGGCCAGTCACTGGCAGATTTCAGCCGATGCACAGGACTTCTCCAACCCGCTCGTGGAGGAGTTGAAGAACAAGGAGAATTGGTACCGCCCATCAAATGGAGATTGGTGGTACTCGGAGAATCTCGTCACTGATCCGGCCATCAGTCGCATCACGATGAGGCAGTCCGTACCCGGGTGCAGCACACTCTTCTGGCGGGTTCGCCACCGCGATGACGGTCTCAAGTGGAGCGATTGGTCTGAGCCGATCGCTTTCCAAACGGGTTCATCTGATCAGGGCGACGACGCTCCCTCGCCGCCCGACGGGCAGATGGGCGCACCACGCGATGGCCAACTGCAGTGGGCCGACTGTCTGGGGGCGACTGCCTGGGATGTGTACGTGGGCTTCGATGCGGACCTCGACGACGACTATCGAGGAACCGTGGAAGCGCCGTTGTTCCAAGCGGGCACACTCGATCCACAAACAACCGTGTTCTGGCGGGTGGATGCGCACCGCGATGGAGAAGTCCAGGTCGGCAATGTTTGGACATTCACAACCAGCCGGGCGTATCCGACCGACTGGACTGATGAATGGCGGTTCATCGACGCGCAGCCAGCTGACGGCGTTGAACTCGTTTCAGCCCGTGGCCTCTCAGATCTCATCCCACAGGGCATGGTGCAGGGGGACGATTGGACCATTGAGGACACCGGTATCGACGTGCCACACATCGACGGCCAGCCGGGGCGCTTCATTCGCATGAACAGCGTGTACGGGGCCGGGCGGGGGTTGGGCGTTGAGTTGCAGGCCCCAGGCAGCGGTGGGGACATTCTCCACTGGACGCTTGTCATGGACCTGTACGTGGCTCCCGGACAGAGCGGTCGCGTGCCTTTGATTCAGGGCAACGATCCCAACACCAATCAGGCCGAGCTCTTCCTGAACTGTGACACTGGCGGCTTCTGGTCTGCCGGCAGCGGAGAGGTTGGGGCTGGCAGTTGGTCGCAGGGCGAGTGGTTCAGGCTGGCCATGCGTGGTGACTACACCACGTTGAAAGCGGCGATCTTCATCGACGGGCATGAGGTTGTCGGTGACAACGCCGTGGTCGCCCCCGACTGGTGGTGGGGTGGTGGTACGGGGCTGCGTACTTGGTTCCTGACCGACAACGGGCCTGCGTCTGAGACGGGACCAGTCTGCTGCAGCGCGATCGCGTTGGTTGATGACTTCATGGGCGATGCCGACATCGCTGATCTGGGCGGGCCCAATAGTGCAGGCATCTTCCTCGGCCGCTGGGACGAGTGGCGCTTTGGCGACGCTGCCCCTGGTGACGATCTGCCACTGGCCAATGCTGAGGGGGAGTCTGTCCTGACCCCACGAGGCATGACGATGGGGGGTGACTGGGACATCATCGAGACCGATGGAACCATCGTGCCCCACATCAACGGGCAAGGGGCGTCTGCCATCCGATTGGACAATGTGTTTGGCAACCACAAGGGGCTTGAGCTCTATCTGGATCATCCGGGCAACGGTGGTCAAGGTTGCTGTGAACTTGGGCAATTCTCGTTCGTCTGGGACCTCTATCTGCCGCTGGATCAAAATGACCAGTTGCAGTGTCTGTGGCAGGGCAATGCCGACAACGCCAACGATGGTGAACTGTTCCTCGATTGCCGAGATGGTGGGTTCTATGTGGCCGGTGCAGGCTATGTAGGGGAGAGTGACTGGCCCCTTGGTGCCTGGTTCAGACTTGTGCATGCCGTGAACTTCGCCGAGGGCAGCAATGCGATCTATGTGAATGGAGCGCAGGTGGTGTCGCTCCAAAATGGCGTTGACTGGCTCTACGGAGACGGCACCAATCTGCCTGTTTGGCTGCTCACCGACAACGGGCCCGACTTTGATGTGTCAGTGGTCTATTGCGCCAATGCCGCGGTGATAGACCATGTGCTCTCGGCCGAGGAGGCCGCTGCACTAGGTGGGCCAAGTGCCTTGGGCATCTTCACCGGCGAGACCCATTGCCCCGGCGATCTGAATTCTGATGGCGTCGTGTCGGTGGAGGATGTGCTGGTGGTGATCGCGTCCTGGGGTGATCCATTCACGGTCGAGGATCTGCTCCTGGTGTTGTCTGTGTACGGCAACGAGTGCTAGAGACGCACCTCTCCGTCGGAGAACCGCAGCACTTCGATTGACTCGAGATGATCCGTACCGTCGCGATCGGCGATCGTGTCGCGAACGCTCGTCATCGGGCCGTCTTGTTCGACGACGTAGGCATCGCGCGGTCCACTGAACACCGCCGTGTCCACACCACTTCCGCCTCGCAGGATGTTGTTGCCGGAGTTGCCTCTGAGCACATTGTCTTCACCATTGCCGACAATGCCGCTGTCACGTTTGCCGGTGAGTGTGGCATCGACATACCACTGAGATTTGTGGGTGTAGGATCGCTCTGGATCAAACGTCAGGTGAAACATGCCGCCAAACGACGGGTCAATGAGCGCCTCATAACCGTGCATCATCGGCGGCAGAAATGCCTCGACCAGCTGGACGCCAACAGGGTCCAGCGTCTGCATTTCATCGCGGGAACCTGCGCAGTAGATGCCCCACATGCCACCAGGCGTCTCATCCCAGGTTGACCAGAGCCCGTAGTAGCTGTCGATGGCTGAGGCGATGTATTCCTGCGCGAGTGAGTCTTCTTCTTCGAGTTCCTCCAGCCATTCATCGACGCCCTCCTCGACGGAGATGCCCCAGCGGCCATCCTCGATGGCGGCGCGGGCCTGGGTGTCGATGAGCTGTTGATACTCAGGTAGTGCCCCTTGTAGGAATGTGCCGATTCCAGCGTCGTGCACCAGATGGAAGATCTCCTCGAAGGCGGCATCGCGATGCCTTCGATCATCAAGCAGGTACCAACGTGATCCATCAACTGGCGTTTCACTCTGGTACAGGGGCTGTGCGTCAATATTGGGTTCGCGTCCTTCGCGATGGGCGCCTTCAGGCATCATGAGCGCGGCCCGGTTGTTGGCCATGGCATTTGCAACTGCAGACTTGTCTGCGCCGAAGCGAGACCCTGGAACATCGGTGAGGAAGAAGCGAAGCAGGTTCCGCGCCCGTTTGACGGCGAGGTCCGGCACGCCAGGTTGGGCCACGATTCGAATCGGCCGTCCGTTGGGGGCAATGACCGCAGTCTGTTTCGTGAAGCCTGCCCGGCGGAGCTTTTTGCGATCCTTGGGAATCGGCGTGATCGCATCAGGGTTGGGCTCATTCATCACCGGCTCAGGTGAGGGCTGCTGTGAACTGGCCTCTGTAATCAGTCCGAATCGAGTCAGTTCCTCTGGCCGCATCCAGTGGATGTCCTCCGGCCCTGCGGCCTCGAGCGTGAACCAATAGAACGCATCGGGAATCCCCATGGCCCGGCCGTATTCCAGATACATCTCGTGTGACTCATCATCTCGAGGGAGATCAACGCCCGCTTCGCCTGCGCTACCCCAGCTGTGCACACCCAGCATTGCGCCGGGTTCGACGGTCCGCTCGACGCCGGCGCAGAACAGGTCCACACCGCCGCTGGCGACTTCACCGTCGGCGGGCACATGCGTGTGTAGGCCATGCCTTCGCACCAGTCTGGCCAACCGCAGGTTGGTTTCGTCGTCCATTGAACCGGGCACATCTACGAGCACCAACCTGCGCAGGTTGGGGTGGTCAAGCAGCGTCTCCATCATGACCCCGCAGGAAGCTGGGCCAATGGTGCCGGTGCAGAGACCGTCGGATCCCTCAACCTCGATTGAGAATGCCTCCTCCGAAAAGAGCATCGCCAAGAGCTCATCTTCGGTCACGAAGCCGTCAGCATCTGCGTCGGCCTCTGTGTGCAGATCGAAGTCGTTGCGGGCTTCCTTCTTGCTGATGCGGCCATCTGCGTCAGTATCGAACTCGTCGATGATCCACGACACCTCCATGGCTGAGAAGAGATCGCCTTCTCCATGCATGAGTTGGTCAAACTCCTCTCCAGAGAGTGCGCCGTTGCCATCGACATCAAGCTCCCCCAGGAGGGGGGCCATGTCTTGAGGGAACTCGGCTGACTGCAGCAGTCCATCGCCGTCAGCATCCAGATCGCCGAACCACTCATCCGCTTCAAGGCTGGCTGCAGCTGGGTCAGTCTTCGCCAGGAGGCGAATTGAGCCCAGATTGAGCGGCTGCTGCTCCAGCAGCGACTCCATTTGCCTCAGCGCATCGGCTGCTTCAAATGGTTGCAGCAGGCCGTCGCGGTCGAGGTCGAGCAGATCGATGCCCTGCGGGGCCGGGCCGTAGATGACATGGCGCAGCCGTTGCAGCCCCGATCGCAGCACAACTGCGGCTGCTTGGGATCGAGGCCAGAAGTCGGCGAAGCCGTGGATCATGCCCGGGGCAACCATCAAGTCAACCGCGGTGCCGGCGGTGCCTAGACAGGCTGCATACGCAATGGCCTCGTCTCGAAGTGGGTCGTACTGTGCGGGCATGACAATGGCGTGGGGCAGGTTCGAGAGGTCGCGCTCACACATGGGAGACAAGCACGCGTCGGATCGATTTCGACCGCCGGGGTCGTACACGTCATAAAACCACCGCATCCATCTCGCTTCGAGCCCGTACCCAGTGCCGAGGGTTCGCATCGAGGCGTGTTGACCCACGGCGTCCAGTGCCGGATAGAGGAGAAACTGTGCACGCAGTGGCGGCTCGTGCTTGCGGTAGCGCAGGATGTTCGCTGTCACGGCTGCGAGGTTGCCGCCAGCGCTGTCGCCACCCACGGCGATGCGATTTGGATCGACACCCAACTCCTCCGCGTTCTTCGACGCCCATATGGTGGCATCGGCGCAATCGGTGGGCGCTGCGGGGAACACGTCTTGGGGGGCGCAGCGATAACGCACTGTCAGCACGGCTACCGCTGCTTCATCGGCGATGAAGCGGGCGATGGAGTCCGTCATGTCGAGCGTGCCCCAGGTCCATCCGCCGCCATGGAACCACACGACCAAGCCGAGTGGGAGGCCAGGTGCCGGGTGATACAGGCGGGCTTCGATGGCCGCCTGTGATCCTTCGATGACCAGATCGCGAACCTCGGCAATCTCGATGTCACAGGGGGGCGGCGTCCAAGCATTGACCTGCTGTTGTGCCTGTTGGGGCCCCTGTTTCAGCAGGGCATCGATGTTCATTGCGGCCATCTCTTCGATGATCGGCCGCATGTCGGGATGGAGGTCTCCGGCGAGTGAAAGGGTCAGGGCCGCGATCAGGACACTGGGCATGGATGCACCTCCATTTGGCAGGGCCATAGTAGGGTGCCTGCGGGGATCAACGAGGGGGCAAGGAGATTGAGATGTCCATGTTGGTCGCATGCGTGTTCTGCAGCGTTCCTGAGTTTGCTCCGCCTGTTCGCATCGAGGCGGATGGCCAGCCCATCGACGTCACGACAGGCCACGCTGCGCCCTGTGTATACGACTTCAATGGAGATGGCACTCGAGATCTGCTCGTGGGCGAGTTTGGAGACGGGCGATTCAAAGGTGAGGTGCATGGCGGTGGACGTGGATGGGCCAGCGGCAGGCTGCGGATCTACCTCAATCACGGAACTGACACTGAGCCGATCTTCAAGGACTGGTCCTATCTGCAAGGCGGTGGAGAGACCGCCAGTGTTCCTATCACGTGCTGCGTGAGTTTCGTGCCTCAGTTCGTGGACTACGACAATGATGGCACGGACGACGTGATCAGCGCCTCCTATCCCGGCGACATGTACTGGTGGAAGGGGCAAGGCGATGGCACCTTTGGCGGCGCTTCGCAGCTCAAGAACGAAAAGGGCGAAGTGCTTCTGCCGTGGGAGCCGCTGCCAGAGCAATACCGCGAGCGGGCCGGGACGGACATCAAGGAGATTCACTCGACCACGGCGCATCTGCACGACATGGATGCCGATGGCGATCTCGATCTATGGATCGGCTCTCGTCTAGATGGGGCGTTTCGGATCGAGAATATTGGCACCCGAAGCGAGCCGGTCTGGTCGTCTACGTGCACGAGGCTCGTTGATTCTGCTGGCGATCCCATCGGCGGCTGGGATGACGGTGGCAGCAATATCCACTTCGCCGACTGGAATGGCGATGGTGTGAGCGATGTGATCTACGGCGGCGAGAATGGGGCTGTTCGGTACTGTCGCAATTCCGGCGACGAGAACAAGCCGGTACTGGACCCACCGGTCGTGTTGATTCCGGACATGTCCCGCGATGAGATGTTCTCCAAATTGGAGACGCCCTCTCGCAGCGCTTCACGCTGCAAGGTGCACGTGGTCGATTGGGATGGCGACGGGCTGAATGACCTGCTGGTGGGCGATTTTGGGTCAACCCATCGCCGCACTCGAACGCTCACACCTGAGCAGGTGCAGGCCAAGGCCGAACTGGAGAAACGCCGTGAAGCGCTGGGCGAACACAGGCCATGCCACTGTGGAATTCCCAGACCGAACTCACGGACGAGCAAAAGGCACGATTGGCTGAGATTGATGCAGCAATGAAAGACCTCTGGCATGAGGGTGAGCAGTACGAGGAGTACGACCACACCTCGCACGGTTGGGTCTGGCTGTATCGACAAATGCCAGGGCAGGCAGCGGCCCAGTGAGCCGCGTCAGGAAGTCAGCGTAGTTCAGTCAGTTCGACCCGACGGAACTCGATCCAGGCGCCTTCGCTCTGGAGGCCGATGCCACCGGGAATCACCTCGCAGCCCGTGGCTGCGTTCTGCTCGATGCCATTGACCACCATTGACAGGTCGCCGCCATCGAGCATGATCTCATAGCGATTCCACTCGCCCAACGGTTTCTCGTTGCTGTCGTGGGCCTTGACCGTGCGGCGGCCATGGGTACGCTCATCCGCAACCTGCATTGGGAAGTTGCCGATGTTCCAGATATCTCCGGCGTTGCCTGAGTGAAGTTGGGCCTCGATGGATCGAGGCCAGACGTGGTCCGGGCCGGTGATTCGCATCAGCACACCGCTGTTGCCAGCGCCTTTGTCGGGATTGAACCGCCACTCGATGATCAGCTTGTATGACTCGTAGTTGGTCTCGGTCTGGATGTACCCGATTGGGCGCCCCTGGCAGACGAGGACGCCGCCTTCAACACTCCAAGCTGCGTCGATGTCGGTGGAACCATCGGCATACACGGCCCGCCAGCCATCGAGGGTTGATCCATCAAAGAGCGAGACCGTTTCGGGCTTGGAAGTGCAGCCGGTTCCGCAAAGGAACACGGACAACATGATGATCTTGAGTGGGTTCATGCCCTCAGGATAGGACAAGTATCCTGCTCACATGACCAGAGCCGAAGCAGACACGCTGATCCCAGAGATTCAGGCGATCGCCCACGAGCACTGGGGGATCGAGGGCGAGCCCATACCACTAGCGGGCGAGAATCTGAACGTTCGTATTGGCGAGGTGGTCGTAAAGATCGCCCGTGAACCCCAGGTAGACCCTGATCTGGAGGAGGCGTTCGCCTCAGCGCTGGCAGCGGTCGGCATTGCAGTCCCTGTGAGTCGCATGAGTCTTGAGGGTGTTCGCGTCATTGAGACGCCGCTGGGGCAGGCTCGTGTACAGGAACTTCTGCCGGGCACATCATGGCAGGAGGCTGGCGACACGCCCGCCTTGCTGGAGGCCATTGGCACACTCATCGCACGTGCCCATGAAGCGACGGCCGACTTTGAGCATGTGCACATGCACCGCACCCACGCATGGGATCTGGCTCAGGCCGGGCAGCACCGCGGCCATGTGCATCTGGTCAGTGACCGCACCGTCAGGCAGGCAGCACATCGGGCCCTGCACCTGCATGCGGCCCTCGATTGCGCCGGCTGTCCAACGGGCATGCTGCACGGTGATGTCAACGATGAGAATGTGCTCGTCGATGGTGAGGTCATCACGGGCCTGCTTGACATGGGTGACGCATTGCACGGGCCACTTGTGTGCGATCTGGCCATCGCGGTGGCGTACGCGCTGCAGCATGCGGGCACGGATCTTGCGCTCGCAGCCAACTTGGTGCAGGCGTACGATGCCATTCGGCCGCTGAGCGAAACTGAGCAGCAGTGCCTTCCAGTGCTCGTTGCGGCCCGGCTTGCAACCAGCGCCGTCATGGCTGCACGTCAGCGTGCTGTTGGTGATTGCGCTCTGCAATCGACTGACGCTGCCTTGACATCTCTCATGGCGATCGCACCTCGTGAAGCCGAACGCATCTTGTGCGCCGGATGTCGCGTACATCGTGGCCCGGGCGTGGATGTGGATGCCCTGCGCAAGCGCCGCGAGCAACTGCTGGGAGGGGCCCTCTCACTGAGTTATGGCGATGCCCCATTGCACATCGTGGCTGGCCGCGGGCAATTCCTCTGGGGCTCCGACGGGCTTGCGTACCTGGATCTGGTCAACAACGTCTGCCACGTCGGGCACGCCAACGAGCGGGTGACGCGGGCGATCGAACGGCAGGCCCGCCGACTGAACACCAACACGCGATATCTGCACGCCACCGTGCTGGATCTTGCCCAGCGGCTCGTGGCGACCATGCCTGAAGGGTTGGATGTGTGCACCTTCGTCAACTCCGGCTCCGAGGCCAATGAGTTGGCGCTACGCATGTGTCGAGCGGCTTCCGGGGCCAACGATGTGCTTGTCATCGACGGTGCCTACCACGGGTGCAGCGGAAACTGCATCGCCATGAGCCCGTACAAGTTCAATGGCCCAGGTGGCGGCGGATGCCCCGACTGGGTGCATGTTGTTCCCGCACCCGACACCTATCGAGGCGAGTTCCAAGGAGAAGATGCCCCTCAGGCGTGTGGCTTGGAGGTAGGTCGTGTCATCGGGGAGGCAGCGCGAGCAGGGCGATCGATCGCCGGCTTCTTCGCCGAGAGTCTGCTCTCGTGTGGCGGACAGGTGCCATTGCCAGCGGGCTATCTTGAAGCAGCCGCGAGGCACGTGCGCAAAGCGGGCGGGCTATACGTGGCCGACGAGGTGCAGGTGGGATTCGGCCGCGTCGGTGATGCCATGTGGGGCTTTGAACTCCACGACGTCGTGCCCGACATCGTGGTGCTCGGAAAGCCAATGGGAAACGGTCATCCCATCGGCGCCGTCGTGACGAGCCCAGCAGTTGCCGAGGCCTTCGCGGACACCGGAATGGAGTTCTTCTCGACCTTCGGAGGCAATCCGGTGTCCTGCGCCGCAGCCCTCTCAGTGCTTGAGACCATTGAGGACGAGGGGTTGCAGGCTCGAGCTGGCGAACTGGGCGCACACTTCAAAGCCGGCCTGAACTCACTCAAGGAAAGGCACGCACTCATCGGTGATGTCCGTGGCAGCGGGTTGTTTCTCGGGGCTGAGTTGGTGCGTGATCACCAAACGCTTGAACCAGCCGTTGAGGAAGCTGCAGCGATCGTGCAGGCCATGCGGCAACATGGCGTTCTACTCAGCACCGACGGGCCGCTCAACAACGTCATCAAGATCAAGCCGCCGCTCGTGCTCACGCGTGCGGACATCGACATGACCCTCGATCTGCTCGACGACGTGCTGTCAAACTACACGTGAAACGCCGGTGAATTCGGCGAGGCTCGCCAGCACGCCCTCCAGCGACCGTCGATCAGGTCTGGCCGAGTCTTCCCACCAGAGCCCCTTGATCTGCAGTTCGTCTTGGGCTCGATCCGCCTTGAGGTCAATGCGTCCCACAAACGCATCGCCTTGCAGGATCGGCAGCGCGTAGTACCCCTGCGTCCGCTTGGCGGCAGGGGTGAAGGCGCCCAGTCGGTACTCGAAGTTGAACAGCCTCAGTAGCCTCGCCCGGTCTCGTACGACGGGGTCGAATGGGCACAGCAGTCGGGGGGCCGTGTCATTGAAACGATCACACGTTGCAGCCCGCCGCACGAGTGTCTGGATGTCTGGACGGGCAAGGCATCGCATAGGCCCATCGCGATCGAGCCGCTCTACCTCGACCTCGATGGCATCGCCGCTGGCAACGGCTTGAGCAGCCCACGTGCGAGCGTCGGCGAGTGGGATGGCACGAAAGAATGCCGCCAGTTCGGCCGAAGTTGCCGTGCCCAAGCGGGCAAGCGCTTCGGAGCATGCCCAATCGACATGGGCCCGAGATGAAGAAACGCCAACACGAGGCAGCACCCGCTCGCGCAAGTCGTACCACTTCTGGAAGGAGCCCTCATCGCGGTGGGACACGGCCAGTTCACCGCACCGCCACAGGTACTCCAGCGCAGCCTTGGCCGGTTTCCACTTCCACCACCCCCCGCGATCAGCGTTCTCTTCGTGCTTGAAGTCGATGCTGCGAAGCGGGCCATCTCTGCGGATGCGGCGCTTGACCGCTTTGAGCACGGCCACCGGGTCAGGCCCCATTCGCTCCGCCCACCAGGCGTTTTTCGGAATGCGGACTTTGTCACGCTTGAATCGGCGCATCCAGTGGGGGAGCCAGCGTGTGGGAATCACGGAGGCATCGTGCGTCCAGTGTTCAAAGAGCACTCGATCAGAGAGCAACTTGCGCAGATGCCGGGGGTGATAGCCGCTCAGCCTGGAACGCAGGATGAGATGCTGGGCCCGCTCGAGCACTCGAATGGAATCAACCTGCACGAAGCCCAGGTCGTCTATGACCCGACCCAACATCGCCGGGCCGCAGCGGGTGCGCTCCGGGCGGCCAAGCCCCTGCAGCATCATCAGGACTCGTCGGGCCTCAGTGGCGCGCAGTTGTAGCATCAGCCGCCGCCGCGAAGGGCCGGAGGCGGCTTGGGCAGGGCGTAGAAGCCTCGACCGGTTGCGGTGAGTTCACCGCGAGCAGCCAGTTGGGCCCAGACGCCATCGTCAAACTGACGAGGCGGCAGAATCGACTCGAAGTCGGCCCCCTTACCGGTACTGAGTGGGCTGCGACCCAGCCTCGACTCGTGATCGAGTTTGGTGAGTTTGAGTCGCCGGCGAAATGCCTTCATCGCATCTCGCAGCACCTGTTCATCGACGGGATTGAGGGCGTCTTGCGTCTGCGAATCTGCTTGGGAACCTCCAGCCTCAGCGCCCTGGGTCGAAGGCGTCTCGCCCCGCAACCGGCTGACCATGGCATCAAGTGCACCCAGATCGCGACGCATGACGACGGCAGCGACTTCGCTGGCGTCCAGCGTGGATCGCAAGAGCAGTTTCTGCAGGCTGCCCCAAGCAGCCGGATCGACGAGGTCTGCCCGGACGGCCTCCACCTGATCAGCCAACTGGGCGTCAAGTTGGGGCCCCTTTGCCGGAACGGACGGGCCGCCTCCCTTTTTTCGTTTGCCGCCCTTTCTGCCCTTGGCCATGGCTGTCAGCCTATCGGGCGCGTGGCTATCGTGGGGCCAATGGTCGCCGCTGCCATCTTTCTGTTGCTGCTGCTGACGCTGGCCTCGTCTCTAACGCGGCGAAGGCGGCTCACCTCGGGGCTCGCAGTGGCCTGCTTTGCGTGCATGCTGCTGCTGGGCTGGCACCACATGAGCGACACCTTGGGCCTGCACTTCTGATGGGGGCTCGCAGGATCCAGTTCTGGCTGCTCCACCTCTACCTGCTGGCCATGGTGGGCATGCTGGTGGGGGGGTTCTGGATGCAGTTCACGCATGGTGACTTGCCCTGCCCGCTGTGTATCGCCCAGCGGTTGGCGCTGACGCTCGCCGCCATCGGGCCAGCATGGGTCATTCTGCAATGTCGCTTTGGCCACCGAGATGGCGCCAGCATGCTGGTTCGAGGCATGGCCGTGTCTGCTCTGGGTGCGATCGCCGGCCTGATCATCTCCAGCCGGCAGGTGCTGCTGCACATCCTGCCCGGTGACAGTGGATATGGGACCCCAGTGCTGGGGCTGGCCCTCTATACCTGGGTCTCCATCGCCTGTCTGGTCGTGCTGCTTGTGGCGACGGTGACGAGCCTGTTTCACGACCGGCTCGAACCGGCCCCCGTCGAGCGACTCAACATCGTGTCCAAAGCGAGTTTGTGGTTGCTCACGCTCGTGATCCTGGTCAATGCAGCAACGGTGTTCGCGCTGGCGGGATTCAATCTGTTCCTGCCAGACAACCCAACGGGCTATCGCCTCTTCGGAGGGTGAACATCAACAGTTCGTCCACAGGTCGCTCACGCTTGAGCCTTGTGGATGCCCAGCCGGTACGCTGCCTGCGTCGGCGCTGCGTTGGAAATGCCTTCCAGACCACGACTCCCGACAGGAACACGACACGGCAATGCGACGATTTTGGACGCGGTGGGGCTCGGGGAAGGGCAAACAGACCCGCTGCGCGCCTGTTGCATCGCCCAGTGCATTGCCAAACTCATCTTCAGGCGTAGGCCGCGAGATTCGCATCGGTCTCGATCTGGGCGTGGCCACGACCGGGTGCGTCGTCAATCTGATGGGCCCTGTTCCTTCTCAGGATGAGTGCATCGCCCTGCAATTGGATGCGGGCTCGCCCTCCGTGGCGACGACAATCGCTGTTGAAGGCGACATGATGCGCATCGGGGCAGCGGCCGAGTCGTCTCACGAGGCACTTCGCAGCGTGTTGATGTGGCTACCCATGCTCTCGGGTGATCAGGTGGATACGTCCATCAGCCACAAGTACGGCGACCTACGTCACACGGTGTTCAAGTTTGGCGATCACATGATCAGCGCCAAGGAAGTGGTCATTCTCTTCCTTGAGCGAGTATTGGGCCGAGTTCTGTCGGCGCTTGATCTTCACTTGGGTCGCGGTCGATGGCACGGTGTACTCCGAGTGGCCGCACCCGCAGCAGCGAGCAGGCGCTATCGAGAGATGTTGGAAGAGATCGTCTCTCTGGCGCTTGATCTGGCAATCGCAGCCGGTGGTCGAGAGCCCAGCATGACCGAGTCGCTCTCGGGCCTGACCGAGCGGTATCAGCGGGGCAATGGCCGAACTGGCTCGGACCAGTGCGGCGTATCGATCGTGTCGAGCGCCGAAGTCGCCGCGACGGCGCTGGCCTCGAAGACCAGCACCAAGTCTCGGCGAGTGGTGGCAGTGGACGTGGGCGCTGGCTCTACATCGGTGACGTGCTTCACGCAGAGCAGCGACACGGTCACCCTCAACTCCGTCAAGGGCGTCTGGGGCGGCATGGACGACATTGACCAACTCTTCGCGTCAGGGCGGGCAGTTCGCCAAAAACACCCACGGGTGTTCCGGAGCGAGACACCTCTGCGATCATCCGATCGTCCGCTGGTACGTCGTGGCCTCGATCTGATCTGCAGCCCATTGCCATCGGCCATGCAAGCGTTGGCACAGACCGATGGGGGTCTGGGCACTTGGCGATCCGGCCGCCGAGCAGCATTTGATCTGGTACTCATGGGCGGAGGGGCACGATGCGAGATGGTCAAAGGCGAGTTCGCGCGGCGCGAACGCTCACCGATGCCCGGCTCGATCAACTTCTGGGATGTCACCTGTGTGATCTGCTCGCGTACGAACGAGGCATGGCCTTGCGGGGGCAATCTGCCTCGGACAGCCCAGCCCTTGACCCAAGAGGCTCGCCACCAATTGGTGCAAGCAGAGGGGCTGGCGGCGCGTGGTTTGAGCCTGATCGCCGGCCACCGACCGCGACGTGCCCGGTCGACACTCGAGGTTCGAACGGCCGAGCATGATCCTGGGTCGCGCCCCTCCGAGGCTGCGGCAACCGCAGCGCAGCGAGCCCGAGACGCGAGTCACGACGTACACGGCTGAGCCCCCCTTAGTCCCCCCCCTCAGACTGCACCCCTCTGCGCATCACTTGTCCGATGTGCGTTGCGGCCAACCATCGCGGATGTCCTTCACCTTGACCCCACGGCGGTGGGTGCCAAAGCCAAAGGGGGTGGGATCCCAGCGGCCGACGATCTCGACATCGATGCCATCTTCTGGGATCTCCTCGCCCAACAGCCACAAGATTCCATTCGCGAGAAAGGTGCGGAGATCATCGCTGGAGAAGTCCTCGGCCGTTCCCATCGTTGTGACAACGATCTTTTGAACATCATGCTCGCGGTCTTCTGAAGTCACCGGTCGTTCGCGCAGCCAGCCCACCGGGTGCATGGGGGAATTGCGGGTGTCTTCCACGAGCGGGTCGCTTGGCTTCATGCCTGCGACGATGCCGCCATCGAGCAGCACGGTGGCATCGCTGGGTAGAGATCGAATTCCATAGACGTCGGTGGGGCCGAAGACGTCCTTGACCCCTCGCAGCACCGGATGGTCCTTATTCGCATCGTGCGGGATGCCCCGCGTTGCTTCCTTGCCGTGGTGGCCGTGGTGATTGACCCAGGTTTCACCCACGATCTGCTTTCCGAAGCCACCGTTGTCAGCGTTCCATGACCACTTGGCGTGCGGGCTGTGGGTGGCCTTGCGGTAGAAGAAGGGGTGGGTGGTCGTGCGAATCGCCACCAGGGGTTTGCCCTTGTTCACGTGATCCATGATGCGATCCATGTCGCCGTCTGGAAACTCGCGAAAGCGCAGTTGCAGCACCAGTACGTCTGCGTCCTCGATCAGGTGCGTGCCGGGAATGTGGTGCAATTGTTCCGGATCAACCTCACCCGTCTCCGGGTTCTGGCACAGCAGCACAACAGTCTCGAATCCGTGCTTGGCCAGGCCTCGCGCCAGCATGGGCAGGCCCTCTTCGCTTCGGTACTCCTCGTCGCCGCTCATGAAGACGATGCGGCGACCGCGGCCCGGCGCCACGGAGGCATCGCCTTCGTAGACCAGCCAGCGATCATCGGTGTCGGATGTGTCCATGTTGGTGGTGGCCGAGGCTGCGGTCAGCGTCATTGCCATGGCGCAAGCGATCGCAATTGTGTTCAGTAGCATGACGACATGCTAGGTGCTCAAGCCAGTTCGTGGTGTTGCCTGCAGATGCTGGCCGTAATCTCGGCGATCGCATGTCTTGGGGGCGGGTGCAGCCAGCGTGAACCCGTGCGAATCATGTCCTGGAACGTGCTCGTGGGCTTCAACACCTATCAGCAGGAGGGTGATCCATGGCCCGATGGTGCCAAACGGCTTGAGCTGGCCGGTGACTTCCTGCTGGAGGCCAAGCCAGACATCATCGGCTGGCAGGAACTCAACGGCTGGACGCCCCAACGCCTGCGTTCATGGACAACGCCGATGGGGCTGGGCCACGGCGTGCTGCTCAAGGAGCGTGGCTACGATCTCGGATTGAGCTCCCGGTGGCCTCTGGTCGTCGTCGAGCGGCATCTGAAGGGCATGCACCACGGGCTGCTGCATGTGCGTACCCGCGGCATCGAGGTGTTTGTCGTTCACTTCTCACCCAGCCGCCACGCCCACCGGTTGCTGGAGATTGAGTTGGTGATGCAGCGGGTGGAGCCCTTGCTGTCGGCGGGGCGGCCGGTACTGTTGATGGGCGACTTTAATGCCGCTTCGGGGCAGGACGATGCCCTCTTTGGCGAGACTGGCATGCTCTGGTGGAATCGGTGGAACTACCCGATTGACACAAACGGGCGGCCCGTGACCGATGTCCTGCAGCGAGCGCTCGATGGTGGATTGATCGACTTGTGGGTGCAGGAGCGACCTGCCCACACGCCGCAGTTTCAGCACCGACCGAGGATCGATTTCATTTTGGCCTCACCGAATCTGGCAGCCCAATGCACCGAGGCGATCTGGCTGGATACGCCTCGGCACCATGTCATGAGTGATCATCCGCCGGTGCTGGTGGAGCTTTGTCTGGACTCGCCCGGTGCCCCTTGATCGGCCTGATCCAGACCCGCTTGAAGTCGATTGGGTGACTCTCGCCCTGCAGCGAAATCCAGCCGCTGTTCCAGGCCAAGTCAGTAGACGCCGCGCCATCGCTGGCGCGGGCGGCGATGATCTTTCCAGCGTCGGCGTCATTGGGGTCCAGTTGGGGGTTGTGGTACTCGAGCACGAGCGTGTCTCCAACATAGTGCTGGACATGATCGGGCCGCACTTTGAAGACAGCAGTGACCCACTGATCACCGTGATAGGTCTGACTTGACGAGTTGATGCAGTGGCGCCGGTCCAGCGTGTCGTTGGTCACGACGTGTGTGCCGGGCGTGCACAGGTTCATCGTCGGTCGCTGATTGGTGCCGTCGCCACCGAGAAACTGTCCTTCGATGCTCACCGGGAAGGCCTGATCCTTCGTCATCGTCTTTGGGTCCTGACAGTGCAACATGGCGCCTGAATTGCGCCACGCCCAGCCGGGGCCGCCTTGTACCTGATCGCCATGGAACCGGTACTCCACCAACAGGTCGTAGCTCTCAAATGGCCCCTTGTCATGGAAGACGTGCATGAAGCGGCCGTTGTAGGGGCCCTCGTATCCGTCGTAGCCAACTCGGAGCAGACCATCTTCGACCTTGAGCGAGTTGTACGGATCTTCGCCAAGTGCATGGCCCGCGATTTTGGGGGTCCAGCCATTGAGGCTCTTGCCGTCAAAGAGGCTGGTCCAACCCGGTGGGGGGCTCTTTGCACTGATCGCGGCGGTCGCATCGCCCGTGGGCGGGGGCGTCTTGGCGGAATCATCGGCCGTCAGCATGGTGAGAGGCACGAGGGAGAGCAAAATCGGAATCATCGCACGCTCCTGTATCTGGTGGACGGTGGTGAGCCTAGCAGGGGGGCAGGCTTGTGCTGGTGCAGCTCGATTGTCGATGTGCCCTCTAGACATGAGCCTCCGCGGCTCTACACTTCGCCTACTTGCATCAAGAGTCTTGGGATGCCTGTCGGTTGAACCGACGACCCAAGCGGCAACCGAGCCCGCCATGAGCGGGACGCGGTGCCGTCTTGGTGAGGCCCCAGCCGCCAATTTCTTCTGATTGCGCTGCCCGATAGTCAAGACTGAGGATTTGAACACGCAAAGGGGTGGAGCACATGGCGCTCCTCTCAACCATCATCGTGGCCAGCTTGGCGGTACCTGCGCCCGGGCCGGATCGCCCCAACATCCTCGTGATCATCTGGGACGACATCGGCATCGATCAGACTTCGGCCTTCGGATGGACGCACGCATAGTCGCAGATGCCCGAGTGCACTCCGACGCGTGTGTACTTGATGACGGGACGCTATCCCACTCGCAGGCGCACTGGCCCCGATGGAGGCTGTCAGGTAGCAGTTGGAGCAGGAAAGAACCGCTTCAGCCATCGAGGCACCCACCATCCGGTGAGCACAAAGAGCAGGAGCCCACCGGCGATACAAATGAGGTGATGCTCATGTACCAGCATCGTGCTGATGCACACGGCAATGGCCCATGTCCATCGAGCCCATGCAGGGCCGCGGCGCCAATAGAGGGCGATCGTGCACGCATAGGCCACGTGCAGCGAGGGCGTGTGATTCCAGCGTGAGAGATTGTCCATGCCCAGCGGTTCAAAGAGCCAGGTGCCCCACACGCCGGTCGCCATCTCATTGGTGTAGCCCGGCTCGATGGGCACCAGCACGAAGAACGGTGCCGCAATCAGCAATTGGATCAGCAGGGTGCCCATGAGCGTGGCCGATCTTTGCCATGTGACGCACAAGAAGGGGATGATCGCCACAAGTACGTCGAGCGAGAAATAGACCGGCAAGGCCCAGGGCTGGAAGGGGATGTCAGTTTCCCAGTTCAGATACAGCGGCAGCCGTTGGGGGGCCAGGTCGCTCAACTGATGCGCGATGCCCCAGACGATGGCGAAGCCTGCGCCATAGATCGCCGCCGCGGCAAGCCTCCTGCCCGTATGGAATGTGCGCTCGGCAGTGCGTCCTGTCATGCAGCCCCATTCTGACCGATCACACCTCCTGATCGCATGCTCAGCCGGGGGAGTTCCGGAGGGGGTCCGGGGG
>JAKVBU010000080.1 GCA_022446885.1 Phycisphaerales bacterium
GACGGGATCGTCGACGGCCACGACGAAGACGCAAGCGACGGCGGCGGTGGCGGCGGCGACGGTGGGGGCGAAAGTGACGAAGACAAGCGCAAGCGTCTCGAGCGTCAACTGGAGCGGCTCGATCGGCAGATCGACCAGGCTCGTCGACGTGCTCGTCAGGCCCTGCGTGTGACCGACGAAGAGCTTGATGAGATGCTCGCCGGTGACGAAGAAGAGGTCGACGCAGGCGCCTTCATGGTGGATGGCGAGTTGTGGATCTGGGGCCACGACCTCGATGTCGAAGACGACGCCGTGTACAGCTATCGCATCAGTGTGCAGGTGGCCAACCCCATGTACGCCAAGAAGCTCAGCCTGCCTGAGTCGCAACGTCCCATGGCTGAGGCCGTGGCCATTGCGTCAGATGCCAGCGCGTGGTCGACTGGCACACAGGTGGGGCGGCCGGTGCAGATCTTCTCCGTGCGGGCCATGCCTGGCGGTGACACGGCTGAGCATCAGTTCGGTGCAGCAAGCTTTGATGTGTACCGCTTCCATGATGGCCGCTGGTGGGATGAACGCATCAGCGTCACGCCTGGGACCGCCATTGGCGGCCTTGTGAACGTAGGCGGCGATGACGACACCGGAACAGCGATCGACTTCTCCACAGGCTACGTGCTGATCGATGTGGTGCAGATCCCAGGGGCCACTGCAGAGGAACTCAAGTACGGCACTGGGGCGGACTTGCTGATCGGCAGGGCCGGGCCTGCTGGCGAAGAAGTGCTGCTGGTCAACGTGCGGGACGACCGATCCAAGGCTCGCCCTGAGGTTGTGGATCCCGCCGACGCCCCCTCCTGACGGGTAGAAAAACGCCGTTTTTTTCCCGTAATGCTCCGCCTGGGTGTGTTGACAGCATTTACGGCATGACTACAATGTCCGGCTCGCCTGTTTTGCGTCTACGCGCAGGTGCGTTTGTAGCTCTCTGACAAGTCGTTGGTCTATTGCGAAATGGTCGACACCCACTCAACCCGGGTGTTGACCGAGCAACAATGATGTCGCCATCCATCCCCCCGGAAGGATGGCGATAAGCAACCGAGAACAAATCTCAACGAGTGCATTTGGTTTGGCCCCCATCCCGGGTCTATCCTCGCTTTCCTTTGCCGGAGTCGAGGTCGGGGTGGCACGACCAAGCCATGAAGGGCACACGGTGGATGTCTTGGTGTCCAGAGGCGATGAAAGACGTTGGAACCTGCGATAAGCCTCAGCGAGCTGGTAACCGAGCTGTGACCTGAGGATTTCTGAATGGGGAAACCCGGCCCTTCGGGGTCATCCATACCTGAATGCATAGGGTATGGAAGCGAACCCGGTGAACTGATACATCTCAGTAACCGGAGGAAAGGAAAGCAAAATGCGACTCCGTCAGTAGCGGCGAGCGAACGCGGATAAGCCAATAGCTGTATGAACGGTCTGGAAAGGCCGACCGCAGAGGGTGATAGTCCCGTACGGCAGTAGTTGGTGAGCCCTTGAGTAGCACGGTGCACGTGAAACTCCGTGTGAACACGGGAGGTCCACCTCCCAAGGCTAAGTACTCCTGGACAACCGATAGTGAACCAGTAAGGTGACTGAATGATGAAAAGCACCCCGATAAGGGGAGTGAAAAGTACCTGAAACCGTGTGCTTACAAGCGGTGGGAGCCTGCTTCGGCGGGTGACCGCGTGCCTTTTGCATAATGAGCCTGCGAGTTGCTTTCTACGGCAAGGTTAAGCTGAATCACAGCGGAGCCGAAGGGAAACCGAGTCTGAATAGGGCGCCCAGTCGTAGGGGGCAGACGCGAAACCGGGTGATCTACCCATGGGCAGGTTGAAGGAGGGGTAAAACCCTCTGGAGGACCGAACACACCTACGTTGAAAAGTGGGGTGATGACCTGTGGGGAGGAGTTAAAGTCTAATCAAACCCGGAGATATCTCGTTCTCCCCGAAATAGCTTTAGGGCTAGCCTCGCGTTACATCGTGTGGGGGTAGAGCTACTGGATGGGGCTGGGGGGCCTATCGCCTACCCACTCCAACCAAACTCCGAATACCAATTGCCTTTGTCGTGGGAGTCAGTCTATGGGAGATAATTT
>JAKVBU010000081.1 GCA_022446885.1 Phycisphaerales bacterium
GGCCAGGAGTGCGTCGGTCATCGCATCTGTCTCACGTTCGATCATTGCGTCATTGGCCCGCAACCACGCTCGACCACCAACACAGCCGGCGCAGTGCACGATGTGTACGGGCGTGTCGGCCTGTGAGATCGCCTCGACTGTGGCCTGCTCGTCGGTCAGATCAAGCTGCGACCGCGGCCAATTGAGTACTGCGGCCCCAGCAGCATGCAATGCACGACGCACTGCACCGCCGATGAAGCCCGCTCCACCGGTCACCCAGACCGTGTGCCCTGTGATGTCCATCGAGGACGACATCGATGTCAGCTTGGCTTGAAGCCCATCCGCTGCAGAAGGCCATCGAACTGATCGAGGTCATAGAACTCAATCCGCACGGCGCCCTTATAGCCAGCCTTGTTCGCTGTGATGCGAACTCGAGTCCCGAGATGGTCCGATAACTGGTTCTCAAGATCATCCAGGTGAGCCCTGCGGGCCGTTGGCTTAATTTTGGAACTCTTTGTGCTAGAAGAGGTTCCATAGGCTGCCTCGCGGACTCGGCGTTCGATTTCTCGTACCGACCAGCCTTGCTCAATGGCCTGCTTGGCCATCTTCAGGCGGGCCTTCGAATCGGTGATCGACAACAACATGCGAGCATGGCCGCCCGAGAGCGCCCCACTTTGCACCAATGCTCGGAGGTCACTCTCTAGGGCCGTGAGACGGAGTTGGTTGGTCACAGCCGCCCGCGACCACCCCACCCTGTCAGCGATCTCCTGATGCGTGAGGCCGTACTCAGCCTGCAAAGCCTCAAAGGCCTCGGCGAGTTCAATCGCGTCTAAATCCTCTCGCTGCAGATTCTCAATCAGGCCAAGTTCGGCAGCAGCCTGATCATCAACCTCACGAACCAAACATGGAATGGACGTGAGACCGGCCTGTTGCGCTGCCCGCCAGCGTCGTTCGCCAGCCACCAGCTCATACAACCCTCCAACGCCCGCCGGTCGCACCATCACAGGTTGCATCAACCCCGACGCCGAAATCGATGCCGCGAGCGAATCCAGCGAGGCCTGGTCAAATCGTTGCCGCGGCTGCTTGGCATTGGGCTCAATGGCAGTCACGGACAGATGCATGAGCACGCCGTCGCCCCCATCGTCCGCCTGCGAACCACCCGCCAAAGGACCGCCGCTGGTCTCGGATACAGCCACCCTAGGTGTGCCAACCTCGACACCGTGCGGTGCTCCGTCAGCCGCAGGAGAACTGTCGGCCACCGGAGGCTCCACCGGGACCGGCGTGGTCAACATGCCACTCAGTCCCATACCGAGACGCTTTTTCTTCTTCTTCTTTGTCGCCATGACACCCTCCTTGGTTCGGATTCTCGAGGCCGGTACAGCTGCAGCCGTCGACCAGGCCGGACGCCGTCCGATGGCGCCACACGATGGTGTTGTACCAGATGTTTCACGTGAAACGCCAATCACCTTCGGAAGCGAATTGCAGATTCACGCCGTGCTCAGTGCCACTGATGTTTCACGTGAAACATGCGATGCCACAGGCCGCCTGCCGTCGATTGTCACGAATGAGTCCTATAACGCGGTGTTCGGGGCCAAGGGACAGTTGAGGCCAGGCCCCAAGCGGCGGTAGAGTTGAAAAGCACGATCGTGCATGATCGTGAAAGATAGCGACAGATAGAGGGGTGTTCGTGTGAGAAACTGGCTTTAGTCGCCAATAATCACGATCTCGGCAGGATCAATCGCGAACGTGCTGGCTTCTTCGCTGATCATAGCCGTATCTGGTCGGGCAATTGATGCCTCAACCAGCAAATCATTGGCGGCCTTGAGTGAGTACCGCACCCGCTCACCGAGAAAGACACTCGACATCGCTGCTGCTTGGAACTGGTTCGCCCCAGCAACACCTGGCGTGATCGCCTCTGGGCGAATCGAGCACCGGACAGCACCAGATGGGGGCACATCCCCAGCCCAGGCAGAGGACACCAGTGTGCCCAGAGGCGTGTCGAGGGTCACCAGGTCGTTCTCTAAGCCCTTGACGGTGCCATTGATCAGATTGGTGTCACCCAGGAAGGTGGCCGTAAACTCAGTTGCAGGGCAGGAATAGAGCT
>JAKVBU010000082.1 GCA_022446885.1 Phycisphaerales bacterium
AGTACGTCCAGGGACTCATCGACACCAACAAGTACAAACCCGATTCGGATCTGCTCCTGCTCGATGGCATTCCTCGAAGCGTGGAACAGGCCCGGATCCTCAAAGACCATATCGAGGTCCTCCGTGTGATCCATCTCGTCTGCAAGGACAGCGATTCTCTGGTCACTCGGATGAAGAAACGGGCCGAGCAGCAGAATCGACCCGATGATGCCGATGAGGAAGTCATTCGAAGACGCATTCAGGTCTACCAGGACGAAACCCGACCGGTCCTCGATCATTACGACGCCTCGAAGATCGTGGAGATCGATGCCATCGGACTGCCGGGCGACATCCTGCAGAACATCCTCAATGCCATCATGCCCGCCGCCAAGGGTGCGATCCGGAATCCATTCGGCAATTAGCACTTGCCTCCTTTGTGACATCCTTTGGCCGGTATAATGATCGATTGGCAGGTCATTGAGCCTGCCATGACTGTCGCTCTTTGACATCTGGGGCCGAATGGTATCGACCGGGCAGGGAAGGCTCGTCGTTGCGCCTTCGTGGAGCATCGCGACACGTAAAACTGATGCACATTCATATCTGCCAATTCGCAGTATGCCCTCGCGGCCTGATTAGGCCCGCGACAGCCGTCACCTGACGCCCGATGGGGTGGCGGCTGAAGTCATCGGGCTGGTTCCAACGGGCTGGCAGGCCTCCGCGGAACGAGACATTTGTCTGCCATGGTTCGTGCGAAGGGTGTCGTTCCTCGTCGCAATGAACCGAGATCAAAGTGACGACTACATGGCGTAGACGCGGCGTGCTGACTGCATCGGCACGGGGGTTCGAATCCCCCCGGCTCCACTTTGCGCCGCAGCTCGGAAACGGAGCGGGCATTCGAGGCCCGCAACGTGCCCGGGACTGCGCCGTGCGAACTCGACGACCCGCTGCGGGGTCGCCTTCGTTCACCCGACTTGGCCCCGAACCCGTTGCGAACCGCTCGGTACCGCGCCCCGTTCCCGAGCTGCGGCTTGTGAACAAGCGTGATTGATACCGACCTTCTTGCTGCTGCCAAAGGGCCAAGAGCGTGCCAAGACGCCCCCAACCGGCCCACCTGAACCCTTTCACCCTTGATCCTGGCACCCAATTCGCCATGATGGAGGGATCACAACTCCACCTTGGGGAGGGGAAACCATGAATCGCATCGCTGCTGTTGTTGCCGGTCTGTCACTGGCTTTCGTTGGAACATCCGCAACCATCGCTGGCACGATCAATGTGCCCGGTGATCAGCCCACCATTGCGGCGGCAATCAGTGCGTCAGTCAATGGCGACGTGATCAACATCGCGGCCGGCACCTACAACGAGGCCAACCTCAACCCCGACGGCAAGGCCATCACCATTGGTAGTGCCAGTGGCAACCTAGATGTGACCATTGATGCCCAGCAGGGTGGCAGGGTGTTCGTGATCCAATCCGGCGAGGGTGACGGAACTGTGATCCAGGACCTGGTGATTACGGGAGGGTTCGCCTCTGGCTCCTGGCCCAGTAGCTCCGGCGGCGGGATCTACTGCGAAGCAAGCAACCCCACCATCAACGGCTGCACGATCTCGGGCAACGAGGCCGGCTACGGCGGCGGGATCTTCTGCTGGCGCAGTGACCCCACCATCAGCGGCTGCACAATCGAGGGTAACGAGGCCGGTCAAGGCGGCGGGATCGATTGCAACGACAGCAACCCCGCCATCACTGATTGCGAGATCAGCAGCAACACGGCCACCAACGGCTACGGCGGCGGAATCTACTTCCACAACAACAGCAGCCCCACCATCACCGGCTGCACGATTACGGGCAACTCGGTTTACGGCTACGGCGGCGGGATCTACTGCGAAAACGGCAACCCAACATTTATTAGCGGCAGCGTGTGCGGTAACAGTCCAAATCAAATATCTGGCGGCAATATAACTAGTAGCGCATGCTGGATCGCTCCAAGTTGTGATGGTAATCCTTACATAATCATTGCCAATCAGCAGGAGCAGATCGACCAGTTACTGACCATGCATGATCAACAGCAATCCGCCATCACAGA
>JAKVBU010000083.1 GCA_022446885.1 Phycisphaerales bacterium
CGACAAACGTGCAGTCCTCGATCAGCAACGGGGAGTCATAGGACCATGCGTAGATGGCTGCACCGGATTCGTTTTGATTGTCCACGAAGCAGCAGTTGCGCACGGTTCCCCCTCCCCCCGATGTCAGTGCGGAGCCATACGAAAACTTCTGGTCCGGAGCGCAGTTCTTGATCGTGAACCCCTCGATCAAGCTGTTTTGTCCAGCGAGAATGCCGTATCGTATGTTTTCGCCATCGATCACGGTCAGCTCGGGGCCTGCCATGCCGACGAGCGTCACTTCTTGCACGTTGTACATGTCGATGCTTTCCCTGTAGATCCCTGCCCCGACCTGGATGACATCGCCGTTGCTGGCGGCATCGACGGCGTCCTGGATCGAGGTGTGGTCGCAGCCCGAAGCGCAGACCGTGATCGTCTCGGCTGCAGCAGCACTCGCAGCAACCAGGGCAACCAAGCCAGCCATGCATCGCATCTTCATCGCAGCTCTCCTTGAAGGGGCCGGCCCCAGCCTAGCGCCGGCCACCGCCGGCACCAAGCAGAAGCTGCTGCAATGGGCTGAGTCGGGTTGTTGCTGGTGGGGTGTTCGGGACGAGAGGGGGTCAGGGGCAGACGCCCCAGGCGCCGAGGAGGATGTTGAGGTCGGCGCCGTCGACGAGGCCGTCGTCGGTGATGTCGGCCACGCTTGCCGACTGTCCCCAGTCGCCGAGCAGGATGTTGAGGTCGGCGCCATCGACGAGGCCGTCTCCAGTCAGGTCTGCATCACATTCCGCGTCATCGCAGCGATCCGAGAACGTGTTCCCGCCACCATCCTGCCAGGGCCCCTCAATTTGATTGGGCGTGTTCGCGCAAAGGGAACACCCAGTCAGGACGACGTTCGCATTTGAAAAGTTGTACATCCCCCCACCCGAGGTGTGCGCCACGTTGCTTCCGAATGTGCAATCGGCGAGCCCGGTGCTGCCGTATTCATTGGCAATGCCGCCACCGTAGGCGGACGTGTTCCCGATGAACGTGCAGTTGTCCAGGCTCGGGCTGGAACGGATGCTGTACATCCCACCGCCGTAGTCAAAAGTTTCGTTCTCTTCGAACACACAGTTCGTCAAGGACGGACTGCTTTCAGCTTCGTTGTAGATTCCGCCACCATAGCCAGCTGTTGTATTCCTTCGGAAGATGCAGTTCAGCAGGGTCGGGCTGCTACCGAAGTTGTACATCCCTCCACCCAAGTAGTCACTCTTGTTCTCGAGGAAAAGGCACGTATCCAAGGTCGGATTGCACTGAAAGTCTGTGTACATGCCTCCGCCACCATCAGCGGATCCTCGACCCCTCGTGATCACCAATCGTTCAAACCTCGTGTCGCTTCCTTCCCCCGAAATGCACCAGATCACAGAGATGGAATCCTGCCCGTCAATGACACTGGCAGGCTCGCCATCATCGCCAAGCACGCCTCGAATCGTGATCGCTCGTCCACCTGGTCTGATCGTGCTGTTCGGTTGATACAACCCTTCTTCAAGCTGAATCACATCACCATCACTAGCCATGTTGATCGCCTTCTGGATGTCACCACCCGCCGGCACATGGATCGTGTCGGCTGCAGCAGCACTCGCAGCAACCAGGGCAACCAGACCAGTCAGGCATCGCATCTTCATCGCAGTTCTCCTTGAAGGGGCCGGCCCCAGCCTAGCGCCGGCCACCGCCGGCACCAAGCAGAAGCTGCTGCAATGGGCTGTGGCGGGTTGTTACTGGTGGGTTGTGGGTGAATGCTTGCCGGCAGCGTTTGCCGCTGGCTACGCTGAAGTCTGCCCGCAAGGGTTGTCACGACACAAGCAGAAAGGATGCAGGATGAACAACGTAGGCATGGCAGGTGCCGTCGCCCTGGTGGGCGTCGGACTCATCACGATCGGATTGGGCAACTTCGTCAACACGCCACAGGCGGTGGCTGCTGCGCCGGTGGTTGCGGTCGAGGCGGGCCCAGAGGAGCCGGTGATTGTCTGGTAT
>JAKVBU010000084.1 GCA_022446885.1 Phycisphaerales bacterium
CGGATCCCTGGAGGCTTGCACGGGTGTCGGCGTCTGCCAGCACGTCCTGCACGAGGCCGCGGATGTCATCCGCTCGCTGTTCAGTCAACCAATCAGCGTTCTGAGTGGTAGACAGCTCTGCGATCTTGGCCTCAGCGGCGTCGAGGCGCTGCTGCAGGTCTTCGTAGCTGACGTTAGCAGAGGTACCCGCGAAAGCGGCACCAGCAATAGTCGTTGCCGTGGCTCCCGCAAGGAAGCCAACCTTAGTCGTGAGACTCATAGGTGACTCTCCATTATTACTCGTGAACGCATGGCCGACTCCCAGCCATGTCGCGTCACTCTCACATCCTTCGTTCCGCAATACCCAGGCACACACGGCCTGGCACGAAACGTGACCTTCGCCTATCGGCCAACCTTGGCCGATCAGTTGAAGGCGAGATAGTACCCATTTCCCGCTGAATCGCTACGTGCTGGGCCCTATTCGACGAAAAATGTGTCTTCAAATCAGGGCAAACAGCCATAAGTGGCCATTCCAGATGGGTTTAGGACTCCCATCCTTCAATTTTCAATTTCAATCCCACTTTCCTGCCCCCTGAGGGTCCACAATCGAAGCACGGGCAGGAATCACGCTTTAAAGACGTATAAAGGGCTTTTTTTGGGACCTTGGTTGGGTCCGATAGGCCGCCTGATCGGCTGCATCCTGAAATCGCGGTTCACACCCGTCGCATCGCCCAGACCCAGGCTCCGAATTCCAGCATGGAACGCCTGCGCCGGGATGCAGAAGGCCACCTCGCCGGGTCGGCCCCGAAGGCGGTGGACTGCCTCCAGTCCCAGTAGGCCCCACGCAGCCGACCACGTGCACGCAGGGCGACAAGCGCAAGCCCCAGCAGGCCGGTGACGAAGACATGAAGGCGTCGGAACATGGTCCGCCCAGCCTACCAAGACCGAACGAGCGACGCCGTGAGCGGCGTCGCCGATCCGAGCTGCCCTTGCAGCACACGGCGTCCCGTGCGTAGTATTCAGCCAACGCGACAGGACACAGGCGCTGATCGATGCTCCGACTCGATCGGCGCCTGTTCTTTTGTATATGGAGTGATCAGCCTTCGAGCCCGGCCGAGGATTCATCCGCCGGTGGGCTGAAACGGGAGCCGAGCAGGCCGATGCGGCGGTTCGGATCGTGGCGGGGCATCGCCGGCAGCAGGAACCAGATCGCGACCAGCAGGGCCAGAGATCCGGTCCAGAGCCACGCTGTCCAGCCCATGAACACGAAGAACGAGGTCATGAGCAGCAGCAGCAGCCCGAGGGGGATCATGCCTTCCCAGGCCAGCTTCATGAGCTGATCGAAGCGGAATCGCGGCAGCGTCCAGCGGATCATCATGCCAAGGGCGATCAGGAAGAACACCTTGCCCAGCACGATGCCGAACTGGATGAGGATCATCCACCAGGCACCCGTGACGGGCAGATCCCAGCCGGTGGCGGGGTTGATCGACCAGCCGCCGAGGAACAGCATCGTGAAGAAGGCCGCCCCCACGAAGACGTGCACGTATTCGCCGAGGAAGAAGAGGGCCCATTTCATCGAGGAATACTCGGTGTGCCAGCCTCCGACGAGCTCCTGCTCGGCCTCGGAGAGGTCGAAGGGAGCCCGGTTGGCCTCCGCCAGCATGCAGGTGAAGAACAGGGCTGCCGCCAGCGGCTGCTGCAGCAGGAACCACTGCCCATCGAGCTGCTGACGGACGATGTCCATCGGCAGCAGCGTGCCGGCGGCCAGGATGACGCACAGCAGCGAGAGGCCCATCGGGATCTCGTAGCTGATCATCTGGGCCGCCGCTCGCAGGCCTCCGATGAACGAGTACTTGTTGTTCGAGGCCCAGCCACCGAGCCCGACGCCGTAGACGCCCAGCGAGGCCGTGGCCACGAGGTACACGATGCCGATGTTGATGTTGGCGCCCATGATCGCCACCGTCCGCCCCGACTCGAGTTCGAGCAGGCCGGCCCAGGGGATG
>JAKVBU010000085.1 GCA_022446885.1 Phycisphaerales bacterium
GCACGTCGTTGTGTGGCTTGTAGAAGGTCTGCTCGAACCGGCCCGTGTCGAAGTAACCACCCCCCTTACCAGCAATGACATAAGGCATGTGGATGTGGATGTGGATGTGGCCGTCGCTGAGCTCGTTCGTCCACACGAGGGTGGTGTTGTCGAGCAGGGTGCCCGTGCCTTCGGGGATCTTCGGGAACAGGTTCGGGAACAGGTCTGTCTGGCCCCACGCCTTTCGCGGCAGGAGAGAGGGCAGACAGGGCAGCCCGAGGGTCACCCCACCGAGTCCGCGGAGGAACTGACGGCGAGAAGGGGTGATGGGTTTGGCACATCGCCTCATGGGGGAATGCAGGGCAGCGAACTCCCCGCCTCGACACCGCGACTATCGCCTACATCATCTGACAGGCAGGTCACCCACAGGCCAGTCTCGCGACGGCTGCAACAGCAACGCACGCTGCAGCGCCTCGGAGAACCGACGCCGAGGCCACTCTTGAGCGCCGAAGCGGGCCAGGTGATCGGTGTGCACCTGACAATCGATCAGCTTGAAGCCAAAGGCCGCGAGCTGAGGCACCAAAGTGGCGAAAGCGATCTTCGAAGCGTCAGGCGCCAGGGCGAACATCGACTCGCCGAAGAACACCCCCCCGAGGGTGACCCCGTATAGACCGCCGACCAGCCGCTCTCCCTGCCACGCCTCGGCGCTGTGGGCATACCCCGCGTGGTGCAAGGCCATATAAGCGTTCAGCATGTCGTCGGTGATCCAGGTGCCCTCCTGCATCGATCGGGGCACGTCGGCGCAGGCGGTGATCACCTCGGCGAAGGCGGTGTCGTATTTGATCTCGTAAGGGGCGCGCTTGATGGCTTTGCGCAGACTTCGGCCCACATAGAGCAGCTCAGGCTCGAGGACCATGCGATCAGGGGGCGCGTGCCAGATGATCGGATCCCCAGGGTTGAACCAGGGAAAAATCCCCACGCTGTAGCCCCGCAGCAGCCGCTCCACCGACAAATCGCCGCCGATGGCGATGACCCCGCTGGGATCAGCGAGTTCCGGATCGGGAAACCGCATCGAGTCGTCGAGCAAGAAGATGGGCATGAGGCGTTACCCTCCTCTGCCGTGGGCCAGCTGAGGCCGAGACCACTCCTCGGCCGTGATGGCATAAATTTCGTGATCCGCCCACTCACCATCGATGAAGAGGAACCGCGCCGCGAGCCCTTCACGGCGCAGGCCGCACCGCCGGGCCAGAGCGAGGCTGGCCACGTTGTGGGGTCGTATGGCCGCCTGGGCCCGGTGCAGCCCCATAGATCCGAAGGCCACCCCCAGGGCCAGACTCAAGGCCTCTGACATGAGCCCGCGCCCGGCGTACTCCACGTCGATCCAGTACCCCAACGCGGCGTTCTGGAACACGCTGCGCACCACCTCGGTAAAGGTAACCCTGCCGATGAAACGATCCGTCCGCCGGTCAGCCACCACCAGCGCGTAGGCCTGATCGTTGCGCCACTGGTTGCGCTGGTGCCTGATTTGGGCTTTACAGCTCCGCAGGTGATCGTCCTCCGGCGCCATCATCGGGATCCAAGGGCCCAGGAACGCGCGGGACCTGTGCCGTACGGCGAGCACGTCGCCGGCATCGGTGACTCGAGGCGCGCGCAGGGTGATGCGATCGCCGTGCAGACAAAATGTGAGGGGCAGACGGTTCTTCACGGGGAGATTATGCGGTGGGCAGCGACCGGGAATCTACGTTCCTCATCTTGAGGCGGTCATGATCGACGCCACAGACATCTTGTACGGGGCCCTGCCAGCGGCCGCATTCGCCGGTGTGGTGGCCGTGGGGGTCACCATCGCCATCGAGCGATTCGGCGGCCGGGTAGGCGGTTTGCTGGGCACGCTGCCCACCACGATCGTCCCCGCGAGCGTGGGCATCTTCAGCGAGGCCCAGACTGCTGAGGCCTTCGTGAGGGCCATGGACGCGGTGCCTGCAGGCATGTGGCTCAACGCGAT
>JAKVBU010000086.1 GCA_022446885.1 Phycisphaerales bacterium
GCATGGCTCGTGCCAGGTCCGGCGGAAGGGGATCGCCCACGCCGGCTGCATGGGAGCGAACCAGGTTCAGTTGAAGCGACCTGTTGGACTCGGGATCGATCCGCTCCTTGGAAAGCGAGCCGAAGCCGGTATTGATGCCGTAGACGGCTTCATTGCCCGCAGCCACGCCCTCGACGACGGAAGCGGAGGCCTGCATCGATTCCAGGGCGTCCGGGGAGATCTCCACGGGAGCCGCATTCCGTGCAACAGCAGCAACCTGTGCAATGGAAAGAGGGGAGCCATCGAGGATGACGGGGGCCGTCGACATGGCGGAAGGATACGCGAAGAGGACCTTGATTTCCCTCGGCGGTTGCATCCATGGCCCATGGCGGTTGAAATACCCCCATGCAGGTCACTCGCAACTGGATCGTCATCACTACGGCGCTGTGCTGTTCCATCGCCATGTTCCTGGTGATCAAGCCATACCTGCTTTCCAGCACTGGAGGCTTCGGCCCGACGATTCTGCAGGCGCAGTCACCTCTGCCTGCCATCGTCGCCATGATCCTGGCACTTGCCGTGGGCACGTACATGGCCTGCATCCTCAGTCGCTACGTCCTCACCGGCTCACTGACACTGCCGGTTGGAATGATCAATATCCCCAATCAACGTCTCTCGGAGACGAAGATCCAGGGCTCCTCCCTGAGCCTCCTCATTCTCGGCCTTGGTCTTGGCTGGACGGCGCTGCAGTTGCAACCGATCCAGGACGTGCTTCGCGAAGGCTCCCTTGGCATGCTTGCCGCCGAGGGGGTTGCCTGGGGACTGCTGTTGCTGCTTGTTGCCGCCGCGGTCCTGCTTCTTGGAGGCCCCCTTGTCCAGGAAATGCCAGGCGACACCGATGCATCACCGCACTGGGCGACCAGTCCCGACGCCTTGAAACTTGCCGCCTGCGGCGCGTGCGCCCTGCCCGTCGTCTGGCTCTTCGCCCAGAGCCCCATGAAGGGACAGGTGCTGCTTGCTGCCATCCTCGGTTCCGTCGCGGCCGGCTTCGCCGGACGCCTTGCTGCACCCTCCGTGCAGCCGGTTCTTCTGTTCCCATCGGTGTGCGTCTTCGGCGCACTTGGCCAGTGGGTGGCCGGCACGATGCTGCCCGAGGAAGTCGCGCCCGTGATCGCGGCCGGCCAGTTGCCGCACCTGCTGCTGCCGCTTCCAATCGACTATGCGGCGGGCGCCCTGGTCGGCGTGCCCATCGGGCTCTCCTGGGGAAGCGGTTTCCTGCAGAAGGATGATGCACAGGCCGAGGCGGCAACCTCATGAGCTTTCCTGCACAGGATGCGCCCATCGCCATCCTCGGCTGTGGCCGGGTCGGTGGCGCCTTGGCGATCGCCATGCACGAGGCTGGCGCACGCGACCTTCATCTCACCGGGCAGCGGGCAGAGCACGCAGCCGCCTTGGCAGAACGTCTTGCCGGCACCCATCACACGACGATGCAACAGGCTGTCGACGCGGCGAAGCTCGTGATCGTCACCGTGCCGGATGACGCCATCGAACCGGTCGTGGCCGGGCTGAAGTGGTCCGATGAACACACCGTCCTGCATTGTTGCGGCCTGCACACCCTTGATGTGCTCGACTCGGCTCGTGCATCGGGCGCCTCTGTGGGCAGCCTGCACCCGCTGATGGCCATTACCGATCCAAACCAGGGCGCTGCCAGTCTGCGTGGCGCCACCTTCGCCATCGAGGGCGATGGGGACGTCCATGCACTGCTGACATCCATGGTCGAGTCACTGGGCGGCAATCCTGTCACGATCGCCCCCGAGCACCGGGCTATCTACCACGCCTCGGCCATGCTGGTGGGGGGGTACCTCAGCGCACTTGGGGCGGAGGCGTCACGCCTTTGGTCGTGCATGGGACTTGACCCTGCCGACGGGCTCGAGGCCCTTACGCCGATGATGGAACAGGTTGCACGGAACCTGCAGCAGCAGGGAGTGCCAGGCGCCTTGGCC
>JAKVBU010000087.1 GCA_022446885.1 Phycisphaerales bacterium
CCTCGTTCCACCGAATCTTCATGAGGGGGAAGCTCATGAGCCACGGTCATCTCAAACGCTGGGGGCGTTGTTTGCCTGCAGCGCTCTGCTTGCTCTTGCCAAGCATTGCCCTGGGTGAAGACGCACCCAAACCCATCACCCAAGAGACCATCGATGGCCTGCAGGGGAACATGAACCATGTGTGGACGATGGTGTCCGCCGCGTTGGTGTTCTTGATGCAGTGCGGGTTCCTGTTCATCGAAGCAGGGATGGTGCGATCGAAGAACGCCATCAACGTGGCGCAGAAGAACATCGCCGACATGTTGTTGTCGGTGGTCATGTTCTGCCTGGTGGGCTTCATGTTCATGTTCGGCAGCAGCGCCGGCGGGGTTTTGGGCATCGAGGGCAAGCTGTTCGCCCTCGACGGCATGGACGAGTGGGGCTTCACGTTCTTCGTGTTCCAGGCGGTGTTCTGTGGGACCGCGGCGACCATCGTGTCAGGTGCCGTGGCGGAGCGGATGAAGTTCGGCGGCTACCTTGTGGTCTCGGTGGTGGTCTCGGTCCTCATCTACCCGATTTTTGGTCACTGGGCGTGGGGCAACCTGCTCGACAGCAACAACACCGCCTGGCTCGCAGACATCGGCTTCCTCGACTTCGCGGGCTCCACGGTGGTGCACAGCGTCGGCGGCTGGGTCGCCCTCGCCATGGTCGTCATCCTCGGCCCCCGCGTCGGGCGCTTCGACGAAGAGGGCAACCCCGTCCGCATTCACGGTCACAGCTCCGTCCTCTCCACGATGGGCGCCCTCATCCTCTGGATCGGCTGGATCGGCTTCAACGGTGGCTCCACGACCACAGGCGACGGCAGCTTCTCGCCCATCGTGGCCAACACCCTCATCGCCGGCGCCTTTGGCGGCTCTGTGTGCATGATCCTCGGTCGCTATCAGGACGGTCACTACCGTCCAGATCGATCGATCAACGGCCTGCTCGGTGGCCTCGTGGGCATCACCGCTGGCTGTAACGCTGTGTCGATTCCCTCTTCGATGGTCATCGGGGCCATCGGCGGCCTGGTGGCGTACTACGGGGCTGAGCTGCTCGAGCGCAAGTTCAAGATCGACGACGCCGTGGGCGCTGTGCCCGTTCACGGTATGGCCGGCATGTGGGGCACCATCGCCGTGGGCATCTTCGCCCCTGCTGATCAGCTCGCCGCTGGCGGCCGCCTCGAGCAAATCGCTGTTCAGGCTGGTGGTGCCTTGCTGGCCTTCGTGTGGGCCTTCGGCCTCGGCTATGTGGTGTTCAAGGCCTTCGACGTGTTCGTGGAGCGGATGCGCGTGTCCACAGAGGACGAGCTCGCCGGCCTCAACCAGATCGAGCACGGGGCGACGCTGGGTACCGGCCACCTGCTCAAGCGCATGACCGAGCTCTCCTATGGCCAGGGCGACATCAGCACGCGGTTGTCGGAGGACAGCAACGACGAAGCCGGTGAGCTGGGCTTCGCCTTCAACCGCGTCATGGACAACATCGAGCACCTCGTCCGGACTGTGGCTCGAGAAGGGCAATTGCTCAACGCATCGGCAGAGAAAATGTCTCGGGTCTCCCAGAGCCTGTCAGACCAATCCGAAGCGGCGGTGAACGAAGCGAGTCGTGCGAAGGGGCGTGCATCTTCGGCAAACGAGGCCTCAGGTCAGGCTGCTGGCTCGCTGGATTCGGCGAAGCAGAGCGCCACGTCGATCGCAGAGCGTTCGGGGCATCTGGCGAGCGCGGTGCATCAAGCGACGAGCGGGGTGCAGACCATCGAGCACGAGATTCACAGCATCCAGGACACCACCGCTCAGGTCAGAAGCGTCATCGAAGAGGCCCTCGACCAGAGCACCGCGGCCAAGACCAACGTCAATCAGCTCAGCTCTGCCATCGACTCCATCTCTGGCATCC
>JAKVBU010000088.1 GCA_022446885.1 Phycisphaerales bacterium
TTGCCGTGATGGATCTCCATCGTGCGGGCATCAATGTGCGGCTCGAGGGCATCAAAGGCGTAGGGCAGGTCGGGCAGCGAAAAGGCCATAGTGAGTCTCCTGAGGTGGTCATGTGTTCAGAGACGAACAGTATACGAGCAGTGATGGGCTGATTGAGGCCTATCGCAGTGCGGCACACCAGCGCTGCAGGCCGGCCATCGCCTCCGGGCCAATGCCATGGGCGACGGGTTCTTCCACCCATGTCACGTCGGCGTTGCCATCCGAGGTGTAGGCGTCTCGGATGGCGTGGCCACTGGTGACAGGAATCACTGGATCGTGGGTGCCATGAGAAAGGAACACAGGTGTGCCTGCTGGCACTGGAAGTGGCGACACGTCGAACACCTCCGGCACCAGCCGGCCACTGCAGGCGGCCAGGCCGGCGACGGGCAGTTGGTGTTTGAGCAGCAGTCCGTGTCCGAGCATTGCGCCCTGGCTGAACCCAAGCACAATGGTGTCATTGCCGCCTGCCTGTGCGACCGCAGCGGGGATCACGTCGGCCAGTTGAGCGAGCGACGACAGTGCGCCGGGCGTGTCGTAGGCGATGTCACCCTCAGGTGTCATGTTGAGGTGGAACCACGCTCGCCCGCCGGGCATGCCCATGGGGCCAAGATCATGTGGCGCCTGCAGGGCGATGCATCGCAGGGACGGATCGATGGTATCTCGCAGGCCCAGCAGATCTCCGGCGTGCGCGCCATAGCCATGCAAGAGCACCAGTGTGCAGCGATGGGCGTCGCCCTGTGGGGCAGCGATGATCCCATCGAGCGGCAGATCCACGAGTGGTGTCAGTTCATCAGGTGTCATGGGGAGGTGTCCTTGGTGGCGGCCCGGGTGCATGCGGCACTCGTCTCTTCTGAATCCACCGTGCCCAAGCGGGCGAGGAGGATACCGGCCAGCACAAGTCCGCCGAGTCCGAGGTCGGTGGCCGTGAGCACTTCATCGAGGAACATTGCGCCCCAGATGGTGGTGCCCACCGGTTGCAACAACAACACGATGGCACTGAAGCTCGCGGGCAGGTCCTTGAGCCCGTGAATCACCAGGCCTTGGCCGAGCGTCTGAGGCACGAGGGCCATCAATGCAACCCACAACCAGGCCTCGCCCGTGCCGGGCATGAGCGGTTCGCTGGTGAGCACCATGCCGATGAACAAGATCACAGCGGCCCCAATGACGACAGTCAGCATCAGCACACTGGTCGGCACCGTGCGGCGTACCACCTTGGCGCTGAGGAGATAGCACGCGTAGCACACCGCGGTGCACAGGGAGAGCATGTTGCCCAGCAGGGGATTGGATGCACCGTGCCCAGGCGTCGCCGTGAGCGCAATGCCACCGACGCCCACAATCGCCAGAGCAGCGCCTGCGGCCCACAACATGCCGATGCGTTCCTTGAGCAACAGCCAGCCACCCAGGCCCACCAGCACCACGGACGTATTCACGATCAACGTGGAGATGCCCGCAGTCGTGTATTGAAACGCCAGATGCCACGTGAGCAGATCGAAGCCGAAGAAGAACGCTGGCAGCCACAGCATCCAACTCCATGTGATACCGCGTCGCAGGGCAGGGAGCGCAACGACTGCGAAAAGAGGAACAGCCAACACAAGTCGCCAGAAGGCCGATCCCATCGGCCCCATGTCGGCCTGCAGTGCCTTCTTGGCGAAGATCGCTGCGAACGAAATGCAGATGGCGCCTGCGAACAAGGCGAGCATGGCACGGCGGCGAGTAGAAGCGGTGTTCATGATGGTGCTGGTGCGCGTCAGATCTCGACGGGGTCGCCCAAGGCAGGGCGGCAAACTGTACATCCCTTTGCCTGCAAGTGAGCTGCAAGTGCGGCTCGAGATTCGGCCTCACCATGATTCAAGATGATCGT
>JAKVBU010000089.1 GCA_022446885.1 Phycisphaerales bacterium
AACGACGGGAACCAGGGATTGAAGGTCATCAACTCGATAAGAAGGATCATCGCCCGCGAACGTCGATCGACTGCGTGAGCCAGGTCCGCAGCCACGCCGGCGCTGAACAGATCGACGTGGGGCATCTCGTCGCCATTTGCGACCAGAAGCTGGCGAAACTCGTCGTGGAACTGACGGATTACGTCCTGCTTGCGTTCCCGGACCTTCTGACGGCGTTCCCGCTCGACGTCATGCTGCATCATCTGCAAACGCAGCGCGTGAAGCGTGATCACCTCGACGGTTGACAACCGCAGCTGTGAGGCCAGGTCATCGTCATCATGCTCAGCCATCCAAGGCTCCCTTCCTCATTTGCCCAGCACAGTAGCGCGGCCCTGCGACAAGGTGTCGAGTCGCATGCTGCGTGTGATCAGATGCCGTGCCAACACGCGGCAGCCGCCCATTCCCACGCGCCGATGCGGGCCGCCGTGGTCTCACCGCAACTTCAAATTTGAAGTCCGTTGGAAGTCATCCGTGAGATTTTGAAGCGCACGTTGCGTCAGGCCCTACAGATCACTCACTTGCAACAGCCTGTGGTGAAAGGTCACGTGCCGAGAAGCCGTTGGTGCCAGCGTTTGCGCTCAGAGCCTGCCAATTCGGGTGGAGCGGGCGAAGCTGCCGTCAGGGGTGGGCAGTCCGCGCGTGCGGCGACCAACGCACGGCTGGCCTGATCGTAGTACGCCTTAAACCGTGTCCAGTCCGGAATTTCGACGCAATGCCCGAGTCCCCCGCGCAGGAGGAGGCGTGCGTGTTCGGGGTCAGGTGGCAGCAACTCCTGCCACCGCAGGACCGGACCGAAATCGGTGCTCAGAGATTTGTGTCCGTCGGCCTGCCCATAGCTTTCGGTGCGGCGAAATGTCAGCCCCGACCAGTCCTCAGTGCGCGCAAGCAAGGCCTCTTCGTGCGCTCCATACATGATGATGTTGGCTGGAAAGATCTCGCGGAGTTCCTGGGCGTAGACCTGCCCGTAGACGGTGTCATTTTGGGCCGAGGCCTGCACTACGGCGAGCAAGTTGATACCTAGACCACGGCCCTCCCCCACGATGCGACGCAAATCGGGAAGGGGTGCCGTGTTGGGCAATTCGTCGATCGCCAACAGAAGGCGATGCATCTGTTCGCACCGCGACGTCTTCTCACGCCAACGTCGAATCAGCGAGTCGATCAACGTCACGGCGGCGCCCGCCACAGTGCCGTCTGCCGGTGCCAGCACGAACAGGGTGGCGCTGGGATCATCGAGAAACGAAGCGTCGAACACCGTGGTGACATCTGCCCCGCCCGCCATCATCAACGAGGTTCGCAACCACGGGGTGATGGCTTTGCGCATCGTGATGGCCACCGAATCACGTTGCCGCGGTTCCATTCCCAGAATTCTGGTCATGCCGATCGCCAGCACCTCATACCTGCTACACAGGGCGGTGGCTTGAACCCAGCTCGGTTGCCGCAAGGCGGCGTCGGTGACCTCAAGATTGTCGACAGCTTTGAGAACCCACTCCATCCCCATCCCGTTGCCGTTGGGCGATGCCGCATACAAGAATGCCGCCAGCGGGCCCGCAGCCTGGGACTCCCAGACGCCGCCATCGGACACCTGATCGGCACCTGAGCCCATTCCGACGGTGGCCATCTGCATGATGGTTTCGGCGACGGTCAGCGCCTCGTAAGGGGTTTCGATGGTGGTGGTTGGGTCGTACACCATCACCTGGACCCCGATTGGATAGAAAGGGTCGATGATCGGCCGAAAATCGATCACCGCCTTGGGCCCGAACCGGCGCTCCATCGTCAGCTGCATGACGTCGTCCTTCGACGACACCTGCACCAACGGACCGCCCCACAACGCGCTCGCCGGCGCCAGCAGCCGGCGCGATTT
>JAKVBU010000009.1 GCA_022446885.1 Phycisphaerales bacterium
AATGGTGAGGACTCTAGCGAGACTGCCGGTGTTAAACCGGACGAAGGTGGGGATGACGTCAAGTCCGCATGGCCTTTATGCCCAGGGCTGCACACGTGCTACAATGGCAGGTACAGAACGATGCAATACCGCGAGGTGGAGCAAATCGCGAAAGCCTGCCCCAGTTCGGATAGGAGGCTGCAATTCGCCTCCTTGAAGTCGGAATCGCTAGTAATCGGGGATCAGCTACGCCCCGGTGAATACGTTCCTGAGCCTTGTACACACCGCCCGTCAAGTCATGGAAGCTGGTAGTGCCCGAAGTCGCCGCGTTTCAGCGGTGCCCACGGCAAGACTGGTGACTGGGACTAAGTCGTAACAAGGTAGCCGTAGGGGAACCTGCGGCTGGATCACCTCCTTTCTAAGGGATTTCCTTAGGCCTGGATGTCGGTGTATCTCGTCAGTCATTTCGGCTGACCTAACCAACACCGTCGCAGAGCGATCTGCACCAGGTTGTCAGGACAACCTCGTCCGCTTCGGCGGATAGCACTGTCGCAAGGCAGTGCAAATGGCTGAAATTGACCGTCCACTTGCCAGTGAGCGACACTGGATGCAGTTTGATCTTTACTGCCATCGAGCGTCTTAGGGCGCTCGATGGTTCGTTTTGGGTCAGATGTTCGTTTGGCCCTGCTGTTCGTAGCGGACCTGTTGTTCGTATCGGCCCCAGATGTTCGAAATGGCCATTGCCGCTCTGGGAGCGGCGTGCACATGGCCGCCGATCGACCTGCCAACACTTGCCAGTATCGGCTTTGATGGTTGCGAATCGGGCCTATGCTGGGAAGGTAGAGGAGAACACGTGGCGCGATCGCTTCGTCTGTTGTTGACCGTCTGTGCGGTGCTTGGCCCCCTGGGGCTGGCTCAGTTTGCCAGTGCGCAGATTCGAGTGGCCACTTGGAATGTCGCGGGCTTTCGAGGTCAAGCTGCTTCGATCTTCGCAGTCATCAACGAGATTTCTCTCGACAACCACGCGGTGCCGGCCGCCGATCTGTCGGTGATCGTGCTTCAGGAGGTGCGGTCCGACGATTACCAAGCCCTGCTCGATGGCTTGGGCGCGCAGTGGTCCTCTGCCACCTACACCAACACCAATGAGGACAACTACGGCGGCGCTCAGGCATGCTTCTATCGGGCTGACCAGCTCATTGAGGTGCCTTCAGGCCACGATGATCTCTATACCGGCGCAGGTCGCCGGTGTGATCGTTGGCAGTTTCGGTTGGTCGCCCATGCAGACCCCATCGTTGACTTCTATCTCTACTCCGCCCACCTCAAGGCGGGGACCGGCTCCAGCAACGAGGGCGAACGTCTGACGGGGGCGAACCGAATTGTTGAGGATCTGGAGAAACTCCCCCCTGGGACGGCTGCGATCGTCTGCGGCGACTTCAATCTCTACGACAATGGTGAACCGGCATACATCGCCTTGTCGGATGTGCTTCATGATGCGTTGGGCACTGGTAGTTGGGGCGGTTCGGGCAACGCCATCAAGCACACCCAGTCACCGCGCACAATCAGCGCCGATGGGCTGGCCAGTGGCGGCATGGATGATCGCTTCGACTTTGTGCTCGTGATGCCGACGCTGGCCGAGAACGATGGGCTGTCAGTCATCGAGGAGTCCATGCGGGCCATGGGAAACGACGGCCAGCACTACAACGATGCCATCAACGACGGCAACAACTTCTACTACCCCGGTGAGCTGGCAAGATCCAATGCCCTTGCTGATCACCTGCATGACGCCTCGGACCATGTGCCGGTGCTGGTTGATCTGCTGCTTCCAGCCCGATTGCAGGTCGAGGCGGAGCAGAGTTTGGGCAGCATCATCCTCGGTGCCGACATCGAAGTGACCTGCTCAGTTTCCAACGCGGCAACGGGGGCAGCTGCTGATCTTGACTGGCTGGTTCCTGCAACCGGCGACGGAGGTGTGCTGTCTCCGGGAGCCACCGTCGATCTGGCACTGGAACTCGACATCGAGGCCGTCGGCGCCTTCGAGCAGACGTTGGTGTTCGATGCCACCGGTGACTTCGTGCAACATGCACCAACCACCGTCACCTTCACCGGTGACGTACTCACCTCCGCTAGGCCTTCGTTGGCTGGTGACTCCCAACTCACGAGCCAGCTCATCCCGATCACGCTGACTGCGGGCACCGGTGTGCAGACCCACACGGTGATGGTCTGGAATCATGACTGGTCATCAGCGCAGGCACGGTTAGATATCGACGCCGTTACCGGCGGCATTGAGGGGCTGATCGATGGCCCCGACGAATTGCCCACGGGGATGTCCGGGTTTGCAACAGGGCTCGACTTCACCTTCGACACCGACCTCATGAACCCTGGCAATCAGTTTGCCGGGTTCAGCATTGAGACCAGTGACGAAGACCTGCCCGGCGAGCAGACACACGGCTTGAGCGTGACCTTCTCCATCACGGTCGAAGATCAGTCAGGAGACTGTGAGGGTGACGTAGACGGCGACGGCGATGTGAATGTCGAAGACTTGCTGGCGCTCATCAGCGAGTGGGGCACGAGTGATCCCGATGCCGACCTGAACGGATCAGGTTCGGTAGACATCGAAGACCTGCTGATGGTGCTGGCAGACTGGGGCTGCTGAGCGATCGAACTGTGCCGATCAGGCGGCCGAAGCCGGCTGTTGACCTGCCAGTGTCATGCCAGACCTGTGTGTCCAGTCGTCTGGGCCTCCAACGACCTCAGCGGCATCCCTGGGAACCCACCCGTTCTGGCCGTCAGGCAACTCGATGTGCAGCCAATTGGGGCGCGACTCCAGCACTCGGAATTCCACGCCTTGATGGATCGGTGTCTCGAACTGTGGTTCGAATGCGGTGCTGTCTCCCTTGCGCACAATCACGTCATCCTGCACAAGTACGCCTGCGGCCTGTTCACCGGCGAGCATCGGCCAGAGCAGACTCACACCAAGCACAACCGAGGCCAGCGCACTGAGTGAGGCCGTCGTGCGCAGTCCCGGCACGCGACGCCAGCAAGCCATGATTAAAACTCCCCAGAGTGTGCACCATGCGATCGTGAACAGCACCAGCCGGGTGGTTGCCGACCAGTCGTGCCAGAAGACAAGCCGATCGACCAGTGCATCACCACCATCTGATGCAACGCGGGTTCGCACGAGTGATCGGGCATGCGCCAGGTTCTCTGCGATACGTCCATCGCCGGGCATCAGCCGATCAGCCTTGAGATAGGTGGCAATTGCTGCGCCCAGCGAGCCAGCCTGCACTTGTGCGTTGGCAAGGTTGTACAGCAGGCTGCCCGTGGCATGGCCGTCGTCAATCAGCACCATGAAGCGATCCACTGACCGCTCAAAGGCATCCATGGCAGCCGCCGGGTCGCTGGCCCGGAGAGACAGACCTCGGGTATAGGCGTCTTGCGCTTCATCCAGCACCGTCTGAAGCTGGGCTTCGCTCAAGGCCTGCGCGTGGACATCACCGACGAGTGCCGCGCTCAAGAGGGCAGCCAGCAGCATGATCGAGCGGGCGAGATTCACCGGGTCACCTCCGTGATGCGGTCCATCAATGACTCTACCTGCTTGCGGGTTTGCTCATCAATTGACGCAGAGGCGCCACCGAACGTCAACCCCTCGAGCGTGCTGAGCATCGACTGGAGTTGGTCGGCTGTTTCAGACTGCTTCGCCCGCAGAGCGACCGTCAATTCACCGATCGAACTGCCTCGTGGCAGATCCAGGCGGTCGATGACCAGCGTTCTCAGCGCGCCGGCGACGGCGTCTGGTCGGTTGCCGGCTTCACCCAGGGCTTCAGTTGCCCGCCGGAGCGCCTTTCGTGCTCGGCCTCGGGCTGGATCGCTTGCCGCCCGCCGGGCTACGTGGCGACTCGATGCGGCTCCAATGAAGATCACGGGTGGCACCAGCAGGGCGGCGAAGAACCAGGCTGGTGAAGGTTCTGCGGGCGTACCCAGCAGGAGGTCGGGATCAGAGATGTTCGCAAGCAGCCCGCCGTGCATCGCCTTGAGCGATCCTCCATCCAAGTCGTCCACGCTGGGCATGCCTGGCAAGTCCGCTGCTCCAACAGTGCGGCCAGCGTGCACATCGAGCGGAATGGGCCCCGCGAAGACCGTCTCCCAAGTTCCGCTGGTGGGGTCGAAGAAGGAGAAGGGCACCGGCGGAATGAGGTCGATGTCATCACGCATGGGTCGAATCGACTGCGTGAACGTCTTTGAGCGACCGGAGACGATGCCGCCGGGTCGATCATCAGGCACCTTGAAGTCGGCGGTGAGTTCCGAGACGTCTTCGAGGGCCGGGGCGGCCAATGTCTGCATGTCGGTTGGACGCTCGGAGACGTCACGCACGGTCATGCGAAGTGTGACTGGCTCGCCCACATCGACAGAAGCTGGTGTGGCGGAGAGGTCAAACTCGAATCGACCAACGGCCCCCGTCCATCCCGGCGGTCGCCCCTCAGCGGGAGGGGTGTTTACCTGAATCAACATTGGCTCGGGCCGAGCCGTGACGGGGCGCGACTGAACAATTCGCAGCCCACCTCTTCCCATCAGATCATCCAGAGGGTTGCGGCTGCGACCCACTTCCAATGGGTAGTCGATGCCAATCGTGACATCGGCGACGTCCACGGGCCCCGCCCGGTCGGGCCGCATGGTCGAGGGCACATCGAAGATGTACCAGATCACTTCGCCTGCATCGTCTCGGATGCTCGATACCGGCGGCATTCGCCGCTGTTGAGAGAGGTGTTCAACCGTCGATGCATAGGGGCCCCAGTCGCTCGTGCCCTGGGCAATCAGACGCCAGGTATCGGCCGCCGACAGCCGGCCCGAAGGCAGGGCGGAGTGCTGGAACGGACGAACGCGAACACGGAGCGTTGAGTCGAGGACGTCGCCCAGCCAGGTTCCTTGAGCATCAGCTTCGACCGATGCCTGCAATAAGGCGTCGTCGTCGGAAGGAAGGAACTGCAGGGTGAGCGGCTCGGTTCTGAAGCGCTGTTCATCGGCAATCAGATCGAAGGCGGGGATTGTGAAACTGCCTGCGCGATCAGCAGTGATGGCTACGGGCCAGGTCGTCTCCGATCGCTCGACACGCTGGCCGAAACTCAACGTGATCTGGCTGCTCGTGTTGGCCGGGTGAATCTGATACTGCAGACCATCCACTGGCGGAAGCTCCGGTGGCAGCGGCGACTCGACGTTGCTGTAGATGTACTGCACGATCAGGGGTCGACCAACCCAGCTTGTACGTTGCCGGGCTGACTGAAACACCTCTTGCGCCGATGCCGTGCTCACCAGCGTGCCGGCGACCAACGCCCACTTGATGCAGTGTGTCATCACGCCTGCCATCACCAGTCCTTTCCTGTGGATGGGCGGCCCGGACGTTCCTGGGCGTCCTTCTCAGCCTGCGCCTTGGCTCGATCTCGCACCCGCTGCAAGAGCCGCATGGCCTCCTGGGGGCTCATGGGCCTGGCCTCGCCCTGCGGTTGGCCTGCAGCCTGTTGCTGACTGTCAGCCTGCGACTGGGCCGCCTCATTGGGAGGTTGCTGGGCCTGTTCCTGCTGTGAGGGTTCACCTTGTTGGGGCTGCTGCTGATCTTGCTTTCCAGGCTCGTTCTGCTGCTGCTGCTGCTGTTGATCTTGCGGCTGTGACTCGTCCTGTTGGGGCGACTCAGACTGATCCTGCTGCTCGCCCTCATCAGAGGCGTCTTCTTGCTGCTGCTGATCTTGCTGCTGCTCGCCCTGATCAGCGTCATCCTGACCTTGTTCTTGTTCCTGCGACTGGTCTTGGTTTTGCTCCGCCTGATCCTGCTCACCTTGATCAGCGTCATCCTGGCTTTGCGATTGATCTTGTTGCTGATCTTGGTCCTGCGCTTGTTCCTGCTGCTGTTGCTGCTCAAGCAACTGCTGCAGCCGCTCCCACGTGAGCTGCGCATTGGCCCGAGCATCAAGCGCGTCAGGCGTTCGAGCGATGGCCTCGCGGTAATGACCAAGGGCTTCTCTGAGCCCGTCGATTGCGGCCTGCTGGTCAGCACGAGCGTCGGGCGTGGGGTGCAACTGGTTGGATGAGTTGCCCAAGTTGTAGGCCGCGTCAGCGCTCAGGCCAGGATCGCTCGACCGCTCCAGGGCGATCGAAAAAGCCTCGGCGGCCTGTTCCCATTGTTGGGCCTTGGCCCAAGCCACACCTTCGTCATAGGCCAGCACAGCCGGCGGATCGTCCAATCGCTGCCGCGCTGCCTGCAGCCGGTGAGCGGCATCCGTCCAACGCCCTTTGCTCAGATCGTCGCCCGCCAGATCGATGAGCGACTGGGCCGAAGCTCCGTCTGCAATGACCGGTGCGATCACAGCCTGCTCTGGCAGCCCTTCAAGCACCTGCGCCGAGGCATCGGTGGGGGCGACGGGCTGGAGCGGTGTGCTCAAGAGCGTGAGGATGAGCGTCGTTGTGATCATGCCGGCACCTCCCGCGCGGCTGAGGGGGCGGGCCTGGTCCAGCATCGACCAAGCAACCACTCGAGCACCAGCAGGAACAGGGCACCGGTGACGAACCAGGTGTACCGCGGCACCATCTGTTCGACCATGGCACTGGCAGTTCGGCGTCCCGACCCGGGCGCGATCACTTGCTCATAAATGTCGGCCAGATCGATGTTGTTCGTTCCGGCGGGAATGAATGCGCCGTCACCGGCCAGCGCAATCTGCTCAAGCAATTCGCGGTGCATCTTCACCCACACCTCTTCGCCCGCGTGCGTGAAGAACAGCCGTTCGCCATTGACTTCTATCGGAATGCGCGAGCCCGTCTCGGCATCACCAAGACCCACGGTCCACACTCGAATGCCGGCCTCCTTGGCGGCCGCAGCTGCTTCGATAGGCCATGACTCCATGTCATCACCGTCACTGAGCACGATGATCGCCTTTGCTCCCTGGCCGTCGCCGGTGAACGACTCCGCGGCGAGCCGAATGGCATCGCCCAGCAGAGAACCGCCGGCGCCGCCGGTACGGGGGCCAATGGTCTCGAGTGCAAGTCCAATGGCTGTGGAGTCACGCGTCAGCGGTACTTCAAGCGAGGCTTGCCCGGCGAATGTCACCAACCCCATTCGATCGCCCGCGGCAGCTTCCAAGACGTCGTCGATCCAACTGGCGGCACGCTCGAGGCGACTGGGCGACAAGTCATCTGCCAGCATCGATCTGGAGGCGTCGAGCACGAACATCACGTCGATATTGCGCTGAGCCACCGACTCATATCGCACGCCCCATCGCGGGTCGAGGAGGGCGACAACGAGCAGCAACATGGCAACGACCATCATCGAGCCACGCAGCAGGTGGCGGGTGAGCCCGGCCGAGGCCTGCAGACGCTCACGCATGTCTGCGGTGGCGAGCTTCGCCATGGCACGACGTCTTGCCGAGATACCCACGGCGACGAGTACGCCCGCACCGATGATGGTCCAAGCCCAGAACAGCGAGTCCAGATGAAGAAACGACATGATCAGGGCACCGTGCGCCAGCGAGTCGCCGACGCGATCATCTCCAGAAGAACAAGGGCGATGGGAATCAACAGCAGGGGAGGCAGCAGCCAGCCCGCGACTCGAACGCGGTCTACGGCCAGATCAGTCACATGCAGGAAGGACTGCTGGGCGATGGTGGTTCGCTCCAGTTTGTCGATCGCTTCATAGACATCTCGAAGCCCGTGTGCATCAGAGGCCTGAAAGAAGGCGCCGCCGGTTTGATCGGCAATGGCCTGCAAGGTCTGTGTGTCAACATTCACCGGGCGATAGTCGAGCACATCCCGGCCGAAGGGGTCGACCACCGGCACCGGCACAAGGCCACCGCCGGGCTGACCCACGGCGATCGTGTACACCTTGATGCCGAACGCCGCAGCCAATTCGGCCGCCTTGAGCGGTGGGATCTCACTGTCAGTGTCTTCGCCGTCGGTGAGCAAGATGACGACGCGCGATGCGATGTCGTCGGTTTCCAGATCGGGGCGATCTTCGAGATCGGCCAGCCGGGCGACGGCGAGCGCAAGCGCATCACCTATGGCGGTTCCGGCACCCTCCTGATCTGTCGCGATCCGAGTTCGGCCAATCGCTTCGCCGAGAAACTCGTAGTCGTAGGTCAGCGGTGAGGCCACGCGTGGTACAGAAGCGAACGAGATCAGCCCGACCAGATCATGCTCGCGTCCCTTGAGATCACCTTCGCCCAATACGAAGTCTTCTGCCACGACCCGAGCGACATGCAGTCGATCGGCCGACAGGCGGTCGGGATCCATGTCCAGAGCTCGCATCGAGCCTGAGCGGTCGATCAACAACTGGATGGCGACGCCATCGGCGTGGTGTGAAATTTCCTGATCGCCGCGAATTGGGCGGGCCAGCAGCACGATCAGCGCCACCACGGCACCGGTGCGCAGCGCCGGAATCACCCAGCGTGTGCGAGTGGCCCATGTCGGCTTCACCAACTTCGCGATTCGGATCGACGACCAAGTCAGTGCCGGGCGAGTGGGCCGCCGCCATGCCCACCAGATCAGCGGCACCAGCCCAATCATGAGCAGCAACCACCAGGGAGATGCCAGAGTCGTCACGTAGCACCTCCCAAGGCTGAGTGTTCAGCCGGGCCGTGCTCAGTTTCGATCAGATCCGTCTCGTCCACGAATGATCGAGCTGTCTGCATGGCTTGCGTGCCGGCGTTGAGATCGGGTGTGTGACGGGCGAACTTGACCAGATCTGCCAGCGTCAGCAGCCGATGCAGGCTGGCACGGTGATCCTGTTGCAGGGCGCTGCTGCGCTGCGCTTCCTCCAAGAACTCACGGGTAGTTGCCCGAGGGGCTCGCAAACCCATGCCGTCCTCGAGATACCGCCTCACGATGTCAGCTACGCGAGCGAAGTATGCCTCGGAGTTGCCCACATCAAGCAGCCCCTCACGTTCCAGATGTTCCAGATCGCGGCGGGCACGCTGGGCAGGCGTGAGCGGCACCATCGCTGCCGCTGACCCGCGGCGCATCCACCACATGGTCGTGGTGAGCAAAAGGATGGAGAGGGGCAATGCCATCCACCACCATGGCGAAACACCGCTGACTGGCAGCGGGCGCTCATCACGCATGGCTCGCAATTGACGCTCGCCATCAGCCAGTGCGCTCGTCACGGCGAGGTCCAACGCGGGCAACTGCACCCAGCCATCAACAGCCGGCGTGCCACGGTTGTCGGTGTACTCCACTCGAAGTTGGGGCAGTGATACATCGCCGGTCTCGTATGTGTCGAGCACAAGTGTCTGCATCCAGCGGCGGCGCCCGTCTTCCAATGGCAGATCAGGCGTCTGGTCAGACTGCAGCACGTTGAACGAGCCGATGGCGTCGTCTTCGATCGTCAGCAGCGGCGTGCGAACCTGCACATCGGCGCTGGCCTCCACGGTCACAACGAGAGAGATCCGCTCGCCCGCCATGGGCTGAGCCGGAGCGATCGTGGCCTGTGCGCTGACCGGGCCTCGCGCAGCCTCTACCTGACGCGACTGGGCGTCGGTCGTCTGAGCGACTTCGCTGCAGGCGCCAGCCAGCAGCGTGCCGGACAGGAGGATCACTCTCATCGGGCAAGCCTCGCTTCACGCTGTTTGAAGAATCGGCGCAGTTCATCGATGAAGTCATCGCCCGTGCCGAGCGAGAGTCGGTCAATTCGATGCCGTCGAAATGTGCTGACCCGCTCATCTTCCAACTGCTGAGCCATCTGAGCCCAGCCCGCTCGGACAGTAGCGCTCGAACTGTCCACTACGGCGATCTCTCCGGTTTCAGCATCTGTGATTTCGAGCATTCCCACGTCTGGCAGAGCTTCTTCACGCAGATCATGCACGTCGATGGCCACCAGATCGTGTCGTCGCCGCACAGGAGCGATGGCTCGCGGCCAGGTGCCACCGTCGATGAAGTCACTTACCAGGAACGCGGTGCAGCGCCGCCGCTGAATTTTCTGGAAGTGTTCCAAAGCCATGGTCAAGTCGGTTCCATTGCCACGAGGCTCGTGTACGAGCAGTTCTCGAATGACGCGCAACACATGCTGCGTGCCCTTGCGAGGTGGAACGAAACGCTCGATACGGTCGGAGAAGAGCAGCAGGCCAACCTTGTCGTTATTGCCGATGGCCGAGAATGCGAGTGTGGCACAGGCTTCGGTGACAAGTTCACGTTTGGTCTGGCTGCGAGTGCCGAACCCAAGCGATGCGGATACGTCAACGAGCAACATCACAGTGAGTTCGCGTTCTTCGCGGAACACCTTCACGTGTGGGTCGCCAACGCGGGCCGTCACATTCCAGTCGATGCTCCGTACGTCATCGCCGAACTGATATGCCCGTACTTCCTCGAATTCAATGCCACGGCCCTTGAACACACTGTGGTATTGGCCCGCGAGCATGTCACTTGCGGCACGCGACGTGCGGATCTGGATTCGCCGTATCTTTTGAAGCAGCTCTGTCGGAATCACGATCGAAACTCCGGATCAGGGCACCGGGACATGGTCGAGAATCGTCCGCACAATGTCGTCGCTCGTGCGATCTTCGGCCTCAGCCTCATAACTGGTTGCCACTCGGTGTCGCAACACGTCCAGCGCGATGTCCTTGACATCCTGCGGAACCACATAGGCGCGACCCTCGATGAACGCATTGGCACGGGCGCACAGCGTCAGCGCCAGCGTCGCACGTGGGGAGGCGCCGAATTCGACAAGCGGTGCCAGGTCGGGGTCAATGCGGTGGGGCTCTCGGGTGGCGGTGACTAGATCGACGATGTAGCCGGCGACGCGGTCATCGACATAAATCTGGTCGATCACACCGCGGGCTTTGAGGATCGCTGACGGGTCGATGACTGAAGCGACATCGGTGACGGCGTCCGTGCGTCCCATGCGTTTGAGGATCTCAAGTTCTTCCTCGCGTTGGGGGTAGGTGACGATCACCTTCATCAGGAACCGATCCACCTGTGCCTCGGGCAGGGGATAGGTGCCCTCCTGTTCGACGGGGTTCTGGGTCGCCAACACCATGAACGGGGCCGGTAGCGTATGGGTCTCTCGACCAATGGTGACCTGCCGCTCCTGCATGCACTCGAGCAAGGCACTCTGCACCTTGGCGGGGGCCCGGTTGATCTCATCCGCCAGGACGACGTTGGCGAAGATGGGTCCTTCATGAACGATGAAGTCGCCCGACTGCGGTCGATAGACCAGCGTGCCCACGACGTCGGCGGGAAGCAGATCGGGCGTGAACTGAATGCGTTGGAAACTGGCGTTGAGCCCCTTCGCCAGCGTGGAGACGGCCAGCGTCTTGGCAAGGCCCGGCACACCTTCAATGAGCAGGTGCCCATCGGCCAGCATGGCGGTGAGCATTCGCCGGATCAGTTGATCCTGACCGACAACCACCTGATGAATGGTAGAGACCAGATTCGTGAAGGGGGCCGACGCCTCACGGACTCGATCCGTGACGGCTTCAAGCGACTTCTCGGTTGCTGACATCGACGACTCCGGGTGCTGCGCGGCGCTTGTCGTTCCGTTTGGGCAGACCACCGCGTCTGGGGAAGGTGTCATGGCTTGCAGGTCCTCCGGTTGGGCCTGGGGGATTCCCAAGGCTGGGCTTGTGCCCTACGAAGGCCTCTCGGGCCGGGTTCGGAGAGAATGGTATCGAAACTGACGACGGGCCCCTTGGGCCCTGCTGGAGGTCAACGTGTCAGGTCTGCACCCATTTCGAGCTCATCACAGGCGGAAGTTGCTGGCGTCGCCCATGCCGACCCCCTGGCTGGACATCATCGCCCGCGACGTGCCGTTGGTGGAAGCACTGCGGGGCGAGCCCAGGGCCCGTGTTCTGGACACCATGCGGGTACTGATCGACGAAAAGTATTGGGAAGGCGGCGGAGGGTTCGAGGTATCGGACCGGGTTCGAGTGGTGATCGCCGCTCAAGTCGCCTTTCAATTGCAGGGGCTCAGTCTGGACCTTTTGGCGGGCGCGAGGTCGTTCATCATCTACGAGGGCGCCTATGTGCAAAGTCAGAAGCGCATCGGCCCGGGAGGTGTGGTGCACACGGGATCTCAGAATCTCGGTGAGGCCTGGGTGAATGGCCCAGTCGTGTTCTCCTGGGCAGATGCGCTCGACGCAGCCATGCATCCTGGGACGGGCCTGAATGTCGTCTTTCATGAGATCGCTCATGTGCTGGATGCTGCCACCGGCATGCTGGACGGCACCCCGGGGTTACCCACTGTTGAGGCCCGAGGGCATTGGGCCAGCATCATGGCCCGGACATTCGAGCAGGTGGCGGAGCATCATCGAACGGGGCGCGGTGATGTCATTCGTCCCTACGCACTGACAAACGTCGCCGAGTTCTTCGCCGTCACATCGGAGCTCTTCTTTGATGCGCCTCAGATACTGCGGAACGCCCACCCGCAGGTGCACGCGTGTTTCGAGGCATGGGTTGCCGGCCCAAGTGAGTGAGTGGGCTCGTTGAACTCAGTCCATCTCGACCAGCCGCTCGATCAATGCGCTTGATTGCTCCAACGCGACCGGCGCGAACTCGCCGAAGAAGTCGGTCACTTGCGTGAACATCGATCTGAACTCTTCGACGTCACCGCTGGCAAGCACGGTTGAGAACTCTTCAGCGCTGGAGCGGACAGCTTCGGTGACAGCCTCACAGTTTGGGTTGCCGGCTTCAATCGCCCGATAGAGGTCGGCATCCTGGGCAAAGTGGCGGGCGGTCATGAGCAACTCCATGCGGTAGACCGGGCTGGTGAACCTGAGTGTCTCCTCAACGGGTACGCCCAGGCGCAGCATGGCTCGACCCATGACTTCGGTTGCATGGTGCGTGAGCACCTGCACGACGCTCATGATGCGATCGTGGGTGTCGGCTTGCGTGTCGAGCAGCGTCAGGCCAAGCGACTGATATGTGGTGCGTAGCCACTTGGTCCAGTGGCCATCGACATCGCGTGCGGGGACGAATGCCAGCCTTTGGTTCTGAAGTGATCTCACTGAGGGTCCGAACAGCGGGTGGGTGCCGATGACCGAACCACTGAAGTGTTCCATCATGGCGCTCGTCGGGCCGGCCTTGACCGAGGTGATGTCGGTGAGCAACGCATCAGGCCCCATGGCAGGGGCGACCTGTTTGATGACAGTTTCTGTCACATCGATGGGAACGGCGACCAAGACGACGTCAGCCTCGGCCGCGGCATCTGTTGAGCTCAGGGTGGTATCCAGATCAACAGCCAGCACCTCGTGCCCGACCGTCTCCATGAGTCGAGTCCACAATTGCCCCATGCCGCCGCCGGCACCGATGATCGCCACTGTGCAGAGGCGCAGATCCTCTGGAACTGCGGCCCGAAGGCTGGCCTGACGGTCTCGGCTTGAGCGAAGGAGTAGCCTGAACAGGCCTTCGACCATGTCTGGTGAGAGCCCGTCCACGGTCGCCTGAGAGCGCCGCGCTTCCAGCAGGCTCGCTTCACGGCCCGGATCTTTGATGGGCACGCCGGTGGTTCGCTTTACGGCCGCAACTTCGGCGATCAGGGCATGGCGCTTTGCCAGCAGATCGACAATGGAGCGATCGACCTCGTCTATGCCGTCACGAAGGCGCTGCAGAGCCGGGGGAATGAGGGGGGAATCGGGGTTGGGGGCAGGGGGCTCGTCGCGCGGCATGGGGCACGCATGGTGCCCGATGGCACTACAATCCGGCAACCCCGGGCCCAGACGGGCCGGCCCTTTTCACAATCTTCCTTTGGCGAATCTGCTGTTCCAGCCCCGGCTTGGGCTCCGGCACACTTCAGCCTTCATTGACCCCAGTCGCCCACCAAGGTGGGGACGCCTTCAGACAGGACCGATTCCATGGCCGATGTTGCCACAGAGCATTCAGCCGTCAGTGATGTCCGAGACACGCTCGAGCGACGGGACCCGGATCAGCCGGAGTTTCATCAAGCAGTCATCGAGGTGATCGACAGCCTGACTCCGGTGTTTGATCGCCATCAAGAATACGTGCGGGCCAACATGATCAAGCGGATCCTCGAGCCTGAGCGGGCGCTCCAATTCCGAGTGCCTTGGCAGGACGACGAAGGCGCTGTGCACGTCAACCGCGGCTTTCGAGTCGAATTCAATTCGGCGCTGGGCCCATACAAGGGCGGGCTGCGGTTTCACCCCTCGGTGAATCTGAGCATTCTGAAGTTCCTGGCCTTTGAGCAGGTGTTCAAGAACTCGCTGACCGGGCTTCCTATCGGTGGCGGCAAGGGTGGCAGCGACTTCGATCCTCGTGGCAAGTCCGCCTCCGAGGTGATGCGGTTTTGTCAGTCGTTCATGACAGAGTTGTATCGACACATCGGCCCAGACACCGACGTGCCTGCTGGTGACATTGGTGTGGGTGGTCGAGAGATCGGCTATCTGTTCGGGCAGTACAAACGAATCACCAACACCTTCACCGGCGTGCTCACTGGCCGCGGCCCCGACTGGGGCGGTAGCGAGATGCGCCCGGAGGCCACCGGCTATGGGGCGGTCTACTTCGCAGCCGCAATGCTCGCCGAGTCAGGCGCTTCATTGGAAGGCATGGACTGTCTTGTCTCGGGATCGGGAAATGTGGCGCAATTCACCTGCCGCAAGTTGATCGAATTGGGCGCTCGTCCAATCACGCTCTCGGACTCGGGCGGGTGGATTCACGATCCCGAGGGCATTACTGAGGAGAAGTTGCGCTTCGTGATGGATCTGAAGAATGTCCGGCGAGGTCGCATCGCCGAGTACTGCGAACACTTCACCGACGCCACTTGGTCGCCCGCTCCCGAGGCTGGAGCGGCCAACGGCTTGTGGGCCGTGCCAGCGCAGGGGGCGTTCCCATCGGCTACACAGAATGAGATCAACGGCGAAGATGCCTCAGCGATGGTCGCAGGCGGCATCAGGGTGGTCAGCGAGGGCGCCAACATGCCCACCACGCCACAGGCTCAAGAGACGCTCGTCGGAGAGGGCGTGTTGCTGGGCCCGGCCAAGGCAGCCAACGCCGGTGGTGTGGCCGTGTCAGCTCTTGAGATGGCGCAGGCCTCCCAGCGTGTGCCATGGTCGGCTGAGCAGGTGGACACGCATCTCAAGGCGATCATGAAGCGAATTCACGACAACTGCCTGAGCGCTGCTCGCGAATACGGGTTCGGCAACGACTACCGGCATGGTGCCAACATTGCCGGCTTCCGCAAGGTGGCCGATGCCATGCTTGATCATGGGCTGGTCTGACTTGATGGGAGCGTGCTGGATCACAGTCAGGTCTGTGGTAGGATTGCGGGTGGCCCGCCGGGGCTGGAACCGGGCCCATGTCATGGAAGTGATCAAGTGAGCGAGACCTCATCGGCCTCTGAAGCGCCATTTGCATTCGGTGATCGACTTCGCCATCGGGACAAGCCCGAGTGGGGCGTCGGTACCGTGACCCGCGCTGAGGCAATCGTGGCCAATGGTGATCCGACATGGCGTGTTGGCGTGCGGTTTCCCAATGCCGGGCTCAAGACGCTCGTGGCTTCGGCCGCCCCGTTGGAGCGTGTTGAAGACGACGAGCCCACAGGGGCGCCGGGCGCCTCTGCGATGGCCGACGCGCAGCGCCATGCCGACGACGAACTGCTGGGCCCCATGGCTCAGAAGAAGTTGCGTGATGCCATGGCCGTTCTGCCTGAGCGTTGCACCGACCCATTCAAGACCATCGAACAGCGAGTCGAGCTGACGCTCGAGCTGTATCGCTTCGAGGCGTCGGGTGGTTCCCTGATTGATTGGGCGGTTGCCCAGACCGGGCTTGATGATCCTCTGTCGCACTTCAATCGTCACGAGCTCGAGGAGTTCTTCGAGCGATGGGCGTTGGAGCGTGATCGGCAACTGGTGCGGCTGCTCAAGGAAAGTCACGGCAACGGCCGCGACGTTTCGAGACTGATCCCGCCGCCGATTGCCCAGCGGCTCAAGCGGGTGCGGATCTAGATTCGATAGTCGAGGGGCGTTGGAGTCAATTCCGGCGCCCTGTTTTCGATGCCTGCATCACGTAGCCCGCACAGACCCACCTAGTGACGGGTCTTGTGCCGATTCCGCCTCTCCAGTGCTGGATTCGAGTCGCTCCGGTGGCAGGATGGTCACTGGATGCCCTTCTCTGGGCGTTCGTTTTTCAGATCGATAGAGAAGAGACGGAGAAGGAATCATGGATGAGAGGACCTTCTACAGGCAATTGGGTTCGCTGCTCGATGCGCTCGAGCAGTTGCCCGAGGCAGCCCGGGCGGCACTGGCTCGGCGAATGGGTGTAGATGGAGATTCGCCCGAACGCATCAACCACGCACTTGGACAGACCACAGATGCGCTTCGACTGGCTGTGGCGTATCAGGCATTCGATCTGGAGGCGACCCGGCGGGAGAATCGATATTTGCGCCGGATCATCGAGGAGCAAGCGCGTGCCCGGAGTGAAGACGACGAGGATTGAGGATCCTGCTGATCGGTGACAATCGGCAGCGCTGACAGATCCCTCAGATCCCGCATGTAGTCGCGCAGGTCGTGTGCGTTCAGCCTCAACGAGTAGGGTGGAGCCATGTGTGGTCGATTTCTGCTCACGTCGCCGGGCAATCTGGTGCAGGTGCTCTTTCGACTGGATGAAGTGCCTGACCTGTCGCCGCGATACAACATCGCTCCAACGCAGGAGGTGGCGGGGGTGGTGCTGGTGCGCCAGCGGCCGCATACGGCCAGAGGGATGACCTTCATGACGTTGGAAGACGAAACGGGAACGGCGAATATCGTGGTTACCCCGAAGGTCTATGAGGCGTTTCGGTCGCTGGTTCGGGGAGCGTCGGTGCTGCTGGTGTGGGGTTGGGTGCAGCGATCTGCCGGAGGGGCGGTGGTGCATCTGCGGGCGAGTCAATTGGCGTCAATTGATGATCGAGTGCGGGTGGACAACCCGGTCTACGAATGGACCTAACCAACCAATCAGAGACCCGTCGGGTCATTTATCTCGTGCAGTATCAAGGCCTTACGCCAGGGCATCGTTGTAAGTGCCTGTAGACACTAAAGTTAAATGACCCGACGGGTCGATAGATGGGCTTAGAGGGCAAAGAACAGCACAAAGCCCACCAACACCAGCACCACCACAACCACCGTCAGCCGCCGCTGCAGATCATGCTCCACCTTTGGCCGCCCCAGCACCCGGCCCCCAATCTGCCCCCCGCAGGTCTGGCAAAACTCCGCCTGATCCCAGACCTCGGCACCACAATCCGGGCAGAAGCCACCGGCGTTGTCGTCATCTCCAAATCGATCCAGATCAGCCTCGGACGGCCCCTCGTCGGGATCGCTCCAGGTCACGGCGCCGCCCGCCAGGGAGACGGGCCGGTGGACTGCAGTGGCCCTTTGGACCAACGCCGAACCGACACATTCGAACCCGGCATGGTCCGCGATGTCGCGACCACCTGATTGCCCCACTCGATCGCTGAGGTCTTGATCGGACGGGGGAACTCATCGTCGGGTAACAGCCGAGTCCACGACCACACTGCCCACGCCTCGTAGGCATGGCGGCCGTCATCAGGCGCGAAGGTCCAAGCGAGCGGAATGATCTCGTCCAGATCGCGAAACGTGCCCAAGCCAGCCCAAGGATCGGTGACCCGCTTTGTCCCCACGCCGAGCCGCTTCAACTCACTGGCGTCAAAGGGCACCCAACCTGCCTCGGGCAAGAAGAACTCGCCACGCACGATCAGGCCGTCGTCCCGAGACCTCGAGTCAGACCCCACCGCAATCACTGGTCGAGCCGGAATCCCGGCAGCCCGTAGGAGCGCCACGCACACGCAAGTCAAGTCGGCCCGCGAGCCGCCACCATTGAGCAGCGTCCACTCAGCGCCTCGAACATTGATGCCGCGAATTGTCTTGCCCGGTCCATGGAACAGATGCTGGCCATCTTGATTCAGACTGGTGCAGGCTGCCTGGATCAGTCGTTTGGCCACAGCCAAGGGCGGCCCCCAGTCGCTGGGCTTCTCGCCGACGGTAGATTCCATCGCAGCCTTGACTACGGTCGAGTCAGTCTCGATCAACGGCTCAGCCCCCAACTCTTCTTTGACTGGAGCGGGCCAGGCGGCGGGCCACGGAATCTGCCCTGCGACAGACTCATCGAACTCGCTTGAGTATCCGATCACATCCGCATCCACAGTTACGACCAACGGAAGGAGAGGCTCCGAGGTCATCGGCGCCTTGAGCATCAGGGACCCCAGTGCGTCAGGTTTGGCGAGCGCTTCTCCAAACACGTCTGCGATCGGCTTGCTGCCCGCAAACACTCTGACCCGCAGTGTCTCTGGGTCTACCACGCTCCAAGGGCCATCCACGATAAATGGCATTTTGAATGGGCGCTTCGTACCAGACTGGGGTAACTGCCCAATCGAAACTTGGAACTGCAGCACCTGATGCCGGGCGCCACTGCGAACGAGCGGCCCCTCGGGATCGATGATCTGAGCACTCGCGAGTTGCAGGCAGCACAGTGCACTCGTGATCCCAAACACCAAGGAGATAAGGCCAGATCTGTTCACAGTGGGCTCTTTACTGATGCCCCCAACACGACACGCTCGAAAGTGTTGAGGAAGTCTGCCAGGAAGAAGTTCAAAACAATGATCGCCATGAACGCCGCCACGAAGGCTCGGGTCGTCGCGCGGCCCACACCGGCGGCACCGCCTCGACAGGTGTACCCCTTGTAACAGGCGATCAGCCCGATTGCGAATCCAAATGCCGTGGCCTTGATCAAGCCCATGGTCGGTGCCCACCAGCCGACAAACCACTCGGTATTCGCCCAATAGGCATCGCTGGAGGCGCCCTGCAGCACCACCGTGAAGAAGTACCCCCCGGCCACACCGGTGACATCGCTGATGATCGTCAACACCGGCGTCATGATGGTGCACGCGACAACACGTGGCACAACCAGCACTGTCACCGGATCAACCCCCAGCGCCCGCATGGCGTCAATCTGCTCGGTGACCCGCATCGATCCGAGCTCAGCGGCCAAGGCGCAGCCCACTCGTCCGGCCACCATCAGGGCCGCCAGCACCGGGCCGATCTGCCGAACCACCGAGACGTTGATGATCATCCCGAGCCGGTCTTCCATGCCCACCGCAGCGAACTGTTCCCAGGTTTCGAGCGCCAAGATCATGCCGATGAAGGCGCCAATCAGCACGATCACCGGAATGGACCGAGTCCCCACATCCACCAGCACAGGGGCAAGGCGGTTCCATCTTCCCCATTGAGAAGCCGCCGCCACGGTCGAATGGACCACGGCGGCGGTGAATCTCGTGAATCGTCCTGCGCCTTGCAGCCCCGCGTGGATCCACCGGCCCAGAGCCGCCAGAGGATTCAACGCCGGATGCAGGTCAGAAGCACCCGGCACAGATCACTGCCCGACTGGATTGCCAGTCGTGTTGGTGTCAACGGTCGCTGTCGCAGCCGGTGTATCTTCGGTGGTCGTGCCATTGCGAGCGACGAGGAAGATCTCCACGCGCCGGTTGGCTTCGGTGCCGCCTTCAGCGTTTTCGGTAATCGGGTTGTTCGGGCCATCGCCAGCAATGCGGATGCGATCAGCGTTCATGCCCGAGTCAACCATTGCGTTGCGTACGGAGTTCGCTCGGTAGGCCGACAGCATCAGGTTGGTGCCGTACTTGGGCTTGGAGCGGGCCAGCGGGACGTCATCTGTATGGCCAATCACCAGCACCTGGTAGTTGCCAAGATCAGCATCATTGAGGAGTGTCGAGAGCTCGCCGATCACCTCGCCGGCATTCGTCTTCAACTCATGCGAGCCGGATCCAAACGTCAGGTCGGACGACAGCCGGATCATGCCGGTTTCTTCGTCGAAAGTGAGCATTTCCGGATACTTGGCGGCCAGCGCTGTCATGCCCCGCTCAATGTCGGCGGGCAAAGCCGTGGGCTGCATGGTGGCCAGGCGGGTGGCCAGCGCCTCGTTGCTCTGGTTCAGGCTCTCGATTCGACCACCCAGTGCGGAGTACTCACCCTGCAATCGGCGAATCTCACTGGCAGCCTGCGACAACTGTGCGTCGCGGCTCTTGATCTGGGCCATGAGCGTCGATCGCTCTTCATTGACCGTGGTCAGTTGCTCAACCATTGATCGGTTGGCCTGCAGGAGTGAGTCGTACTTCTCCTGTGGGACGCAACCGGTCAGGGCCAGAGTCGAGACCGCAAGGGCCCCTGCACACACTGCTGAAAATGTCCGGGTCATAAGTGCCATTCCTCCTCTGGCTCTTCCTCTGGCTCCGTCGCCGCGACTGGGGTCGTCACCAAGACGATCACCCGCAGCCATCGACAGCCCGCAACGTGCCGGGCGCGAGGATAGTGTAGGAATGTTCCGTCATGGGTGTTTTCACCGATCAGTACACGGCTTGGGACCAAGCCCCGACAGGCCGCACACTCCTCATCGCTGCCGCCGCGGTGGATGCAATGGGGACAACTGCCGTCCCCGGCGCCGTTCTTGTGGACAACTCCCGGATTGAAGCGTCAGGAACGCCTCAGTCAATTGGGCCAGTTGAGGGGGCACACATCATCACGCTGCCGGACGACTGTTTGCTGCCAGGGCTGGTAAATGCCCACACTCACCTGGACCTCAGCGGCCGAGGCCCAATGCCGCCCGAACCAGACTTTCGCCACTGGTTGGCCAAGGTTCGGGCGATGAGGGCCCAGGCGACGGACACGACCATCACCGCCGCAGTGCGCCGAGGCATCGACTTGGCGCGGGCGGGGGGAACGGTTGCCGTCGGTGACATCGTCGCGCATCCATCCGCTCCCACAATTGCCGCGCTGGGACAGAGCAACCTGCGCGGTGTGGCATTCATTGAGCAATTCGGCCTGGGCGCCCGGCAGCAATGCGCGATCGACACATTCAATGCCCTCCAGCACCAACGTGCACCCTCAAACCGAATGCAACTGGGCTGCTCGCCTCATGCACCCTACTCTTGCACGAAGCGCGTGTTTGAAGCGGCGGCTCGCACGGGCCTGCCTGTTGCCACCCATCTGGCCGAGTCGCAGGGCGAACTCGAGTGCCTTGAGCACGGCACCGGACCGACACGTGCGCTGCTTCTGGAAGACGTCGGCCTTCCGGAGTCAGCCCTGCCTCTGCTGCATGCACACCCGGTGCCCGCGCTCATCGAGCACTTGCGAGGCGCCCTGTGTGTGCATCTGAACTGCATCGACTCGAGCCATGCAGCGCTTCTGCGCGATGCAGGCGCCATCGCCTGCTTGTGCCCGCGGGCAACCGCCTACTTTGCTCGTGAAGTTCCGGGCCCACTGGACATCTTGCGCAGCGCCGGCGTGCCCATTGTGCTTGGCACTGACTCACTCTTGTGCCTCGACACGCCCGATCGCATCTGCATGCTCGACGAACTGCGCCAGTTGCAACCTCATGCTGATGCATTCGATCTGCTCGCCATGGTGACGACACAGGCCGCTGCTGCATTGCGCATGGACCCCGCGCTTGTCGATCTGCGTCCGGGGCCCACGGCCGGGATCATCTCGGTGCCATTGCGGCAGGCTCCAGCAACTGCCCGAGCGGCCCTCGACGACGTCCTCACATCAGCAGCCGGCCCACGGTGGGCGATCGACGCGCCATGAGGCGTCTAGCCTTCTCGCGTGGGGCTCGCTCTCTGGCCCGATCACTGCTGGGGGACACGCTCGTCGTGCAATTGGGAGCAACCCGCTGCAGCGGACGGATCATCGAGACCGAGGCCTATCTGGGGCCACATGATGCGGCCAGTCACAGCAAACGAGGCTCGGCCTCAGCAGCGGCAACCATGTTTGCGGGCGGGGGGCATCTGTATGTCTACCGTATCTACGGTGTGCATCATTGCTTGAATGTGGTGGCGGGCGATCATGGATCCGGCGCGGCCGTTCTCATTCGTGCCATTGAACCCATCGACGGTCTGGGGCTCATGCGCCGGCGGCGTCGCTGCCCTGAGGGAGACCTCTGCCGAGGGCCGGGCCGACTCTGCGCTGCACTTGGCGTGCACAAGGCACATGACGGGATCGATCTGCGCACCAGCTCATCCATCTGGATCGAGCCGGGCAAGTCGCCCAAGCATGTCGTCACCAGCCAGCGCATCGGGCTCGGCCGCAGCGTTGCGGGCCAGTGGCGAACGGCGACGCTTCGATTTTGCGATGCCTCTGCCAAGGGACTCTCTCGTCCAGCATCCCAACAAGGCACTTGAATCGCCGATTTTGGTGCTTCCACAGGGTCTTCATGTTGCCAGCGCGGGAAGACCGATATCATGCAGGTGGAGCACGTCGATCCGTGAACGAGCAAGAACAGGTCGAACAACGAAGAACCTTCCTCCGCAAGGCCGGCCCGTGGCCTATGGAGGCATATGACTTCGTGCAGCGAGGCCTTGCTGAAACCGCCCACAAGATTCACGAACACGCAGACTCCTTTGGCGAGCAGGATCGCCACGTCACCGGACAGGAGCTCTGCCTTGGGCTGCGTGACTTCGCGATCGACCAATATGGCCTGCTCGCTCCGATGGTGCTTGAGTTGTGGCACATCCGCCGCACCGAGGATTTCGGCAAGATGGTCTTCGCCATGATCGATCTGGGGCTGATGCAACGTCGGCCCGAAGATTCGATGGACGATTTCCGGGCCGTCTATGACTTCCGCGAGGCCTTTGATCAGCAGAGCCTGCGTGAGCGCATCGGCGAACCCCAGCCGGGCTGATCCCTCTTCATGAGTAGCGAACCAGACCCCGCAGGTGGCAGTGACGGCCAGGAAGGCCCAAGCGACCAACGCCCACTGGCCGATCGACACCTCTGGGAGATTCGACCACTACGCGACATCATGATCGTGCTGATCGTGGCGATCGTCTTGTGGTTGGGATATGCCTTCCGCGATGTAACCGTGCCGCTTCTCGTGGCACTGCTGTTGGCCTACCTGTTCGAGCCGGTCATCGCCTGGATGACCAGAGCCAGGTGGATTCCATTTGGGCGAACTGGCGCCGTTTCGGTGCTGCTCACCACAATCGTGATCGGCATGCTGGCCGGCCTCGCCCTCGTCGTGCCGCAGGTCATCGAACAGACGGTGAGCGTGGTGGAGTCGGTCGAAGACGGCACAGCTCGTCGCAAACTGACTGCGCTGACCGAGTCGTGGGTGCCCCAGCACTTGCAGCCGGACATTCTGGATCTGGTAGACGAGTTGCCATCAGGTGAAGACGAACAGCGTGATGCACGTGGTGGCGATCAAGCTGCTGCGGGATCTACCTCGACACCCTCAGACCCTTCGACCGAGCCATTCAGAGAGGGCCAGGAACACCGGTCACTCTCCGATCGACTTGCTGCCCAATCTGGCGATCTCGACCTGTGGGGGTTGGCTGGCCGAACCAGCCGAATCGCAATGTCGGTGGTACACAACTCCATCACGGTGGGACTGCTGGTCTTCCTGATCCCGTTCTACTTCTTCTTCTTCAGTCTCTGGTACCCCCGAGTGGCCAGGTTTGTGGACTCGATGATTCCGGATCGAAGCCGCCCAACGGTCGAGCCGCTCCTGCACAAATTCGACCGAGCAGTGGCGGGGTTCGTACGCGGGCGGCTGTTCATCGCATTCATCATGGGCCTGCTCTTTGCACTGGGGTGGGGGCTCATCGGTGTGCCCTACGCCATCTTGCTGTCAGTCGTTACGGCCGTGCTGTGCCTCGTGCCGTTCGTGAGCATCATCACCCTACCCATTGCCATCGGTCTGCTCGCCGCCGCGGAACTCGACCTGCCCGAAGCGCAGCGCATGTCCTGGCTGGGCATCCTGATCTGGCCGAGCCTCGTCTTCACGGTCATTCAACTGCTGGACGGGTGGGTGCTGCAGCCGATCATTTACGGCAAGACAACCGATCTCGACCCCGTCACCATCTTCGTGGCAATTCTCGCCGGCGGCAGTGTGCTGGGCATTTACGGCATGCTCATCGCCATTCCTGTGGCGGCATGCGTGAAGATCCTGCTTGTCGATCTGGTCATTCCCAAATTGCGTGAATTGGCTGCCCGGCCAGCGGGCTGACCGAGGTCGGTTCAACGCCGCTTGCGCTTCTTGAACTTCGACTTCACGCCGCTGGTCTTCGTCGAACCACGAGAGGGGAGGCCCATGCCCGGCATGCCTCCGCCGGCCATCTGACGCGCCATCTGCATGCGGCCCTTCATGCCGCCGCCTGCCATCTGTTGGCTCATCTTCTTCACCATGTCGAACTGCTTGAGAAGGCGATTGACGTCCTGCTGGCCGGATCCCGAGCCCCGGGCGACGCGACGCACGCGAGACTTGTTCATCACCGACACGTCGGCCCGCTCGGCCTTGGTCATCGACTTGGCGACGTTCTCGACCGAGTCGAGCGCCCCTTCGTCTACATCCATGCCCTTGAGCATCGAGCCCACGCCCGGCAGCATGCCCAGCAGCGACTTCATCGACCCCATACGCCGCAATGAGCGGATCTGCTTGAGGAAGTCGTCCATGGTGAAGCGACCTTCGGCCATCTTCTTGGCCAAGGCCTCGGCCTCTTCTTCGTCAACCTCTTCCTGGGCCTTCTCGACGAGTGAAACCACATCACCCATGCCGAGGATGCGGCCGGCCATGCGGTCAGGATGGAAGGCCTCGAGGTCGTCATACTTTTCGCCTGTGCCGATGAAGCGAATCGGCGCCCCGGTGACAGACTTGACCGACAGCGCAGCACCGCCACGGGTGTCACTGTCGAGTTTGGTCAGGATGACGCCGTCTACCTCAAGTTGCTTGTGGAATGTCGCTGCTGCATTGACCGCATCCTGCCCGGCCATGGCATCAACCACCAGCAGAATGGAGTGCGGGTTCACGGCCCGCTGCACACCTCGCAACTCACCCATGAGTGCTTCGTCGATGTGCAGGCGTCCGGCTGTGTCAATCAGCAGTACGTCCCATCGCTCGCTGCGAGCCCGCTTCATGGCGTTCATGCACACGGTGACCGCCTCACCAACGGCCTCACCGTAGGCGGCACACCGCTCCGGCTCGCCGTGGAAGCCAACCTTCGCATCGCCACGGGCGTGTTCAGCCACGCCCTCAGTGGTCAGTCGCAATTGCTCTACGGCAGCGGGTCGCTGCAGGTCGGCTGCCGCAACGAGCACACTCTTGCCGTTGCGCTTCATCCATGCGGCCAGCTTGCCGCAGGTTGTGGTCTTTCCGGTTCCCTGCAGACCGCACACCATCACGACGGTCGGCCCGGGGTCTACGAACGGAATATGGCTCTCCACCGGCCCCATGAGCTCGACCAGCTTGGTGTGGACGACATGCACCATCTGCTCGCCCGGACGCAGTGACTGCAGCACCTTCTCCCCGAGGGCTTCCTCGGTCACAGAGGCGCAGAATTCTTCAACGACCGGCAGGCTGACGTCGGCTTCTATCAGCCCACGTCGCACGTCAGCCATGGCGTCACGAACATTGCGTTCGGTGATCCGGCCCTGGCCCGAAAGCGACTTGACCGCCGCGCCCAGTCGTTGTGAAAGCCCTTCCAGCATCGCCACAGTTTAGTGACCCTGCCCCAATGACCGCTTGTCGGCAAGCCACGATTGCAGGGCGGCGTGGTCCAGACAATTGACGCACTGGCTGCTCGTCAATCGGCCACGCCGGGCCGTGAGCACGCCGTAGCGTCTGAAGTCCAGATGCTCGGCCACGTGGGCATCGGTGTTGATCGCGATCAGGCAGCCAGCGGCCACAGCCGTGCGGACGTGGGCATCGCGTAGATCCAACCGCCTTGGATTGGCGTTGATCTCAAGCGCGGTTCCAGTAGCGGCCGCTGCCTTCGTGAGGGCAAGCATGTCCGGCTCAAGGCCAGGCCGGCGGCCGATCATGCGACCCGTCGGGTGGCCGATGATGTGTACCAAGGGGTGCTCGATCGCCGCGAGCAGGCGTTCCGTGGCGGCGGTGGCGTCTTGCTTCAAGGCGACGTGTGGTGAGGCCACGACAATGTCCAGTTGGGCCAGCACGTCGTCGGGGTAGTCGAGCGTTCCATCAGTGCGAATGTCGACTTCGCTTCCAGCCAGTACCAGCATGTCTTCGTGTCGATCGCGTGCCTCGTGCACGGCCTTGATTTGGTCCAGCAACCGGTCGATAGACAGGCCGTTCGCCTGGACGCTCGAGACACTGTGATCGGTGATCGCGATGGCCTTCAAACCGCGGGCCCTGGCGGCGTCGATCAACTCATCGATCTGGAGATGGCCGTCGCTGGCGACGGTGTGGGCATGCAGATCGCTCAGAATGTCGGATGACTCGATCAGGTCGGGGGGATCGCAAGTGGGATCGTCGAGCGACTCACGCAACTGGGGCGGCTGCATTGGCAGGTCGAGCGCGGCGTAAATGTCCGCTTCAGTCGCGGCCGCGACAGGTTCGACACCACGCTGCTGCGGCGGCGTCTCATCGCCGTCATCGGGGAAGAGGCCGTACTCATTCAGCCGCATCTGCATGGAGCGGGCTCGCTCACGCAGCTTGACGTTGTGCTCCTTTGAACCGGTGAAGTACATCAGCGTTGCGCCATGAACAGCCGCGTCAACGATGCGCAGATCCACCTGCACGCCTTGGGCCAGTCGGACGGATGCCTTGGTCTCGCCGGCAGCCAGCACCTTTTCGACGTCTTCGCGGTTGGTGAAGGCTTCGACGAGCCCTTTGGGGTCGTCCGTCACGGCGATGAGATCAATGTCACCAATCGTCTCGCAGCCTCGACGCAGCGAACCGGCCCAGTCGAGTTTGCGTACGCCGCTGCACGCACTGAGCTGGTCCACCAGCATCTCGGCCAGCACCATGGCCTTGCCCAGGGGCGTACGGTCGGCAGCACGCTGGGCGAAATCCAATGAGTCGGCGATGTTCTGGATCGTTTTTGCGCCCATGCGCGGCAGGGCAGCAAGGGCGCCGCTGTCAATCGCTTCCTTGAGCGTCGCTCGGTCGATCACGCCGGCTTCTCGCCACACTCGCCCGACCGTCTTGGGGCCCATCCCGGAGATATCCAGCAGTGAGGTCAGCCCCTGAGGCAACTCGGCCCGCATGGCTTCGAGGTCATCAATCGTGCCCTGCTGGAGATACTGCTCGATCCGCTTGGCAGTTCCCTTGCCTATGCCGTCGAGGTCGGTCAACTTGCCCGCGGCTGCGATGTCGGAGATGTCTCGATCAAGGTCTTCCAGCAGCCGGGCCACTTTTCGATTGGCGGACACCTTGAAGGCGTTTTCACCCTTGATCTCCATCAGTGATGCGATCTGTTCGAAACAGGCGGCCAGTGAGCGATTGACGGACATGAGAAGAGCCTACACGCCGGCCCATCACCCCACGTCGCCCAGCCCCATCCACTGGCCGTGGGCCTTGAAGAGCCGCCGCCGCAACAGTGCGTGGGCCTGATCTTCGAGTTCGGGGTCTGCTTCGATGAGTTCGAAGGCATCGGTGCGGGCCATGCGGAGCAGCTCACGGTCGCGTTGGAGATCCGCCACCAGAAATGGTGGCATCCCGCTCTGGCGGATACCAAAGAGCTCGCCCGGCCCGCGAATGGCCAGATCACGTTCAGCGATGCGGAAACCGTCGTCGGTCTCAACCATGGCCTCCAGCCGGGCCCGCCCTTCCTCCGTCGTTGGATCAGACACCAGTACGCAGAGCCCTGGTTTGTCGCCCCGCCCGACTCGACCTCGCAACTGGTGCAACTGCGCCAGGCCAAACCGGTCGGCATCCTCGATCACGATCATGGTGGCGCCGGGCACATCGACACCGACCTCGATGACGGTCGTGCACACCAGCACATCCAATTCACCTTGGCGAAACCGATCCATGATCTCGTCTCGTTGAGCGGCCTTGAGACGCCCGTGCATGGCCTCCACTCGCAACCCGGCCAGCGGTCCACTGGCAAGGGCATCCAGATGGGCCCTGAGGCTGGTCAGTTCTGCGGCGCCTTCGTCGATCACTGGAACCACTACCCAGCCCTGCTGCCCCTGTCGGGCGAGGCCGGCCATGTGCTCATACACGCGGTCACGTTCTTCCACCCCGACGTGTCGGGTGGTGATCGGGCGCCTTCCTGGGGGGCGTTCGTCGATGATCGACACCTCCAGATCACCGAAAATGGAGAGCGACATCGTTCGAGGGATAGGCGTTGCCGTCATGACAAGTTGGTGCGGTCGGCCATCAGGATCAGCTGCGGCATCATGCAGAACAGCCCGCTGGTGCACGCCGAATCTGTGCTGCTCATCTATCACTGCAAGCGCGAGGTTGGAGAAGATCACACCTTCTCCAAAGAGGGCGTGGGTGCCTACGAGAATGTCGATGTCGCCTTCACGCAATCGCTCCAACAACACCCGACGAGTGGCGGGGGCGGTTGACCCGGTCAGTAGTTCGAACTGCACGCTGGAGTCGTCGAGCATCGTCCGGATAGTGCCCATGTGCTGCTCGGCCAGCAGTTCGGTGGGCGCCACAAGCACGGCCTGCGCATTCCTGGCAACGGCAAGCAGCATCGCTGCGACCGCGACCGCAGTCTTGCCCGACCCGACGTCTCCCTGAAGGAGCCGATGCATCGGCACCGACTCGGACAAGTCAGCGGCAATCTCTCCCAGCACTCGGCGCTGGGCTTGTGTGAGGTCGAAGGGCAACCGTGACTCGATCCGTTGCACGATCTCGTCAGTCACGGGAAGAGGCGGCGCATGCAGGGTGGTGTGGCGGCGGTGCCGCCGCATGGCCACGCCCGTCTGCAAAAGAAGCAGTTCGTCGTACGCAAGCCGCCGGCGGGCCCCGGGGACATCATCTAGATGCTCCGGTCGATGCATGGTTCGCCAAGCATCGGCCAATTGGGGCAGATTCCGCTCGACTCGGAAGTCATCGCTCAGATGATCCTCCACCAGCGCCACGGCGTCGTCGAGCACATTGCCGATGAGCGAAGCGATGACGGAAGATGAGACTGCCTCGCTCGCCGGGTAGATCGGCCGCAACTCCAAAGACCGCTCGGCGGGTGCACCGAGCAGTGGTGACTGAGGCGCGGGTGGCCCCACGTTGGGGTTGGTCATCTGGATCTGGCCTCGATGCAATCTGGGCTCACCACGCACCAGCACCCGACTACCGGCCACCAACTTTCGGGCCATCCACGGCTGGTTGAAGAAGGTCAGTGTCAAGACCCCGGTGCCGTCATCCAGTCGAGCCTCAGTCGGGGTGCGGCGGCGAAACCCCGGGCGAACGGACACAATCTCGCCCTCAATCTCAATCGTCTCTTTCGGCAGGGTGCCCTGATCGATCTGCGCCGTGAGGTCAGCAATTGATCTGTCGAAGCGCAGTCGCTCATGCCGCAGGGGCAGGTGCAGCAGCAGGTCAGCCACACAACGAAGCCCAAGGGCATTCAGGCCACGGGCCACATGGACATCGACGCCGGGAAGATCATCGACGAGGGTGGTCAGTTCCAGAGAATCGGTGGCCATCGACGGCACCGTATCATCGAGCGGTGACCTCACTGCCATCCGACTACGGCTTGACGCCCGACGCCGAAGCGATCGGGGTGTCGGAACTCTCTCGACGCATTGAAGCGGCCCTGTCGAGTGGGCTGCCTTCCAAGATCAGGGTCGAAGGCGAGATTGCCAATGCCAGTGAGCGAAATGGCCACAGGTATTTTTCCCTACGCGAGCCAGATGCGTCGATCGGCTGCGTCATGTGGGCATCCGATGCCCGTCGCAGCAACGTGGTGCCCGTCGACGGCGATCGCGTCATCGCCACCGGGCAAGTCGTGCACTGGGCGCCTGGTGGTCGAACGCAGTTGCGAGTGCGGTCAATTGAGCCGGTGGGAGAGGGGGCCTTGCTGGCCACCTTTCGTGCCCGCTGCGAACAGTTGCGTGATGCGGGCTGGTTCGATCCGGAGCACAAGGCTCCGCTGCCGGCATGCCCCAGGTGCATCGCCGTACTCACATCGGCTTCGGGCGCAGCGATCACGGATGTCGTCCGAACAGCCAGTGATCGCTTTCCGGCGTGCAAGCTTGTGCTGATCGATGTGCCGGTGCAGGGCGCAACGGCGGCCCCTCGGATCGCCCGTGCCATTGCCGGTGTGGACAAGGCCGCAGCGTCGATGGGCATCGACGCGATTGTGCTGACTCGAGGCGGTGGATCGCTCGAAGACCTCTGGGCATTCAACGAGATGTCCGTGGCCCAGGCCATTCACGCCTGCCACATTCCACTTGTGGCGGCCATTGGACATGAGTCCGACGTCACGATCGCCGAACTCGTCGCAGATGCACGAGCCTCCACGCCTACGCGGGCTGCCGTCATGCTCGTTCCAGATCGAGTCGAGGCCGCCCAGCGTCTGGACATGACCAACAGAGCCCTTCTTCGGGCCATGCACACCACGTTGATGCACTGCCAAGATGCGGCAGCTCAGGCAGCGGGTGAGATGGTTCGGGTGGTTGCCGCGGATATCGACGGGCGACGGCAGTTGCTGGGGCAATGCCAGCAGCGGCTGGAGCGGGCCCGTCCGGATCTGGTGCTCGCACGTAGGCAACAGGCGCTGGCATCGCTGGGGCGAAGGCTCGCTGTGGGAGCTCGCCGGCAGTTGGATGGGGCCCGAGGGCGCCTTGGCCCGCTCCAACTCACACGCCTCGTTCGGCAGTACGTGGAGCGGGCGCAGGCCTCGGCGAGCCTGCTGGATCGGGCATTGGCGGCGGTAGATCCCGCTGCGGTTCTTGAACGAGGCTTCAGCCTGACAACCTCAGAGACGGGTGACATTCTGCGTCATCCGGATCAGGTCGATTCCGGGGCCCTGCTCCAGACACGGCTCGCCGGAGGCACCATTCGATCGCGAGTCGAGCGGGACTGACGTTGGTGGGTACCATCACGCCATGACCGAGGCGAATCCACCTGCGGACGGGACTCAGACGCCCGTGGCCGATCTCTCCTTTGAAGATGCGGCGAGCGAACTGGAGTCAATCGTTGATCAGATCGAGTCGGGTGAGTTGACGCTGGAGGCGTCGATGAACCGACACCGACGAGGCCGAGCCTTGTTGACACATTGTCGGTCGCTGCTCGATGCTGCCCAGCAGGAACTTGAGCAGGTTGCCCTTGAGGATCTGCCCGAGGGCGAGGCTGAGCACTGACATGGGCTTGCTCGCGGCCACGGATGGCCTCGTCATGGTGCTGGGGCACGGCCCGTGGCTGCTCTTCACGCTCTGTCTGGGCGCGAGTGTCGGATCATTCGTCAATGTGATCGTGTATCGATTGCCGCTGGGCATGTCGCTGGTGAGCCCGCCCAGTCGCTGCCCGACCTGTGGGGGCAGGCTGCGATTCTTTCGGGAGAATCTGCCGGTGCTGGGGTGGCTTGTCCTCAAAGGTCGTTGCCGCTTTTGCAAGAGCCGCATCTCGCCGGTCTACCCCATCGTCGAACTTGCGATGGGCCTGCTGTTCATGGGTCTGTATGTCGTATTGTTCATGAGTCAGCCGGACTGGTCCTGGTGGTGGGAGGTGTCCGGAACGTGGTGGAACCGTCACGGATTTGCATTGGCTTGGCCGGGCTATCTGGCAATCGCCTTCATGCTGGCGGGGCTCTGGGCAATGACCGTGATCGACGCCAGGACCTTCCTGATTCCGATTCAGATACCGACGTTCATGGCTGTGTCCGCCATGGTGTTGTGGTTGCTTCAGGGGCTCATCGCACACCAGTGGGGGCCGTCATGGGCCATTCCCGCAACCGGCTGGGCATGGTCGCTGGCATCAATTTGCGCTCTTGGCGGCGCGTTGATCAGCACGGGCTTGACTGCTGCGGGCCTCTGGCGACACAGTTTCGCCGATTACGAAGCGTACGTGCCCGAAGGCGAGACCCTTGCCGACTACCCCCATGCCCGTCGAGAGATGGGCATTGAACTACGCTTCGTGGGCCCCATTCTGGTGGGATTCGCCCTCGGGTGGTGGTGGGGCGGCTCGCTGGAGGGCACGCCGCCGATCTGGCTGCAGGCCCTTGGTGGCTCGGTGACCGGTTGGCTGGCAGGCGGCGCGGCAATCTGGGCGGTGCGAATTCTCGGCACGCTGGGCTTTGGCCGCGAGGCGATGGGCATGGGCGATGTTCATCTGCTGGCAGCAGTGGGGGCCGCTCTGGGTTGGTTCCTGCCGCTGGTGGCCTTCTTCGTGGCTCCATTCCTTGGGCTGGCGTGGGCTGCTGCTGCGGCGCTGTTGAGCCGGATGGATGGGCGGCGACGAGAGTTGCCCTACGGCCCACATCTGGCGGTGGCGGTTGTGGCGGTCTTTTGCTGCCGAGGGCTGGTGATGGATGCGTGGCATCTGCTGGTGCCGCGGGTCGATCCGCCGGCGCGGTCACTGGTTCTGCCCGATTCTCATTCGGGCCCCTCGGCCCACTGGACACCCGTGCCCGAGAGTGGTTCAATGCTTCCGGCCCGGGATGGAGATCGGGCAGCGATACAGATGCCTGGAAGGAGACTCAGCAGATGGCTCTGAAGCGGACGATGTTGATGGTGTTTGGGTGCGGCGTGCTTGCCCTTGGGGCCGGTTGCAGTTCCTCGACTGAGGACGAACTCGCACTCTTGAAGAGTGAAAACACCGAACTTCGCGGGCAACTCGACGATCGCGACAAGGCGCTCGAGGCGGCCAATGACGAACTCCGTCGGGCCAATCGCGACCTGCGTGATCAGCAGGAGGCCTTTGCCACCGAACGCGACACGTGGACAGCGACAAGTGCCGATGCCTTTGAGGGTATTGAGGGCGTTGAAGCGACCTACGGCCCCAACGACGTGACAGTGACCGTCGAGGGAGACGTGCTCTTTGCTTCGGGCAAGGCATCGCTTCGATCCGCTGCCAAGCAAGCCCTCGATCGCGTGGCCAAGGTGCTGCGAAGCGACTTTGGCGGTAAGTCAATCGTGATCGCCGGGCATACCGACAGCGATCCGATCAAGAAGAGCGGGCACCAGAGCAACCACCACCTGGGCTTCGAGCGTGGATGGGCGGTACGCGACTATCTGGCCAGCAAGGGTGTGGACGAAGACACCATGGCCATCATCAGCTACGGCCCCGACCGGCCTCGAGGCTCGGCAACCAAGAGTCGCCGAGTGGAGATCGTCGTCGCCGACTGACCCGCGCAGGGTGCGCCCCCTGAGGCCACCGCCATGCGCCGAGGATGAGTCCACATGGCGTGGCGTGTGGAGGGTTCCAAAGGACTGATGCCCGAACAGGCGGCGCTATCGCTCGCCGCGTTGGGCATCGTCTTTGGTGATATCGGCACGTCGCCGCTGTACGCGCTGCAGGTGGCATTCGGAACCGAGGGGCTTGCGATCACCGAGGACCATGTCCGCGGCGTGCTCTCGCTGGTTTTCTGGTCGCTGCTGCTGATTGTCGGCATCAAGTACGTCGTGCTCGTGATGCGGGCCGATCACGGTGGTGAGGGCGGGGTGATGGCCCTGCTCGCTCAGGCGCTGGACTCTGATGCCGGCGGGCCTCGCCGCCGAGCCACACCCTGGCTCATCGCGCTGGCGGTGATCGGGGCAACGCTGCTCTACGGGGACGGTGTGATCACGCCGGCTATCAGCGTGCTCTCGGCAGTGGAGGGGGTGGCTGTCTATGCCCCCGAGGCCAAAGATGCCGTCTTGCCCATTGCGCTGGGGGTTGTGACGATCGTGTTCATTCTGCAGCGGTTTGGAACGGGCATGCTCGGCGTAGTACTAGGGCCGGTCATGCTGCTGTGGTTCCTGGCCATTGCGGCCATCGGTGTACATCAGATCATTCACAATCCGTCGGTTCTGCGTTCTCTCTCGCCGGTGTGGGCCTTCAGGCTTTGGGGGGAGGACCCGGTGCAGGCCTTCGTGCTCATGGGCGCGATCGTGCTGTGCATCACCGGAACCGAGGCGATGTTTGCCGACATGGGGCACTTTGGTCGGCGGGCCATCGCGCGGGCGTGGTGGTGGATCGTGCTGCCCTCGCTGCTGCTGAACTATCTCGGTCAGGGAGCCGCCGTGTTGGCGGCTGGCTCGCATGACATGGTGGAGATGGCCGGCCACCCGTTCTATGCCTCGGTGCCCTCGGCGCTGCTCATGCCGGTGACAATTTTGGCCACCATTGCCGCGGTGATCGCAGCGCAGGCTGTCATCACTGGCGCTTTCTCATTGACTCGGCAGATCATTCAGCAACGTCTGTTCCCGCCAGTTCGCGTGAAGCACACATCGCACCATGTGGAAGGGCAGGTGTATCTGCCCGCCGTGAACCGCCTGATGTTCATTGGCTGCATCGCCATCATGGTCGGCTTTCAGACCAGCGAGGCCCTTGCCGATGCCTATGGTCTGGCGGTGTCAGGCATGTTCATCGTGACCTCCATCCTGCTCACGGTGATTCTGCGACGGCGATTCCGCTGGAGTTGGTGGGCGCTGATCCCGGTGATGGGCTTCTTTCTGCTGGTGGATGTGGTGTTCCTGAGTTCCAACGCCAACAAGTTCCTGACCGGCGGTTGGCTGCCGCTGTCGATCGCGGCGGTGATCATCGTGGTCATCTGGACCTGGAGAAGGGGCAACGCGGCCCTTCAGCGAGGCCGCCTCGAAGACGGGTTGAGCATCGACAAGTTCATCGAGTTGCTGTCTCAGTCGGAGACGACGTGGGCCCACGGCACAGCTGTGTTCCTGTCAGGTGATCCGGGTATGACACCAACGTCTCTGCGCAAGCTGCACCGGCACATGCCGGTGCTGCCGGACACGATCGTGCTCATGCATGTACGTGTGTTGGCCGTGCCCTATGTACCCGAAGCATCGCAGGTGAGTGTGCAACAACTCGACGAGCACATCTGGCGGTTGATCTGTCGCATCGGGTGGCGCGATGACATCTCGATTCCTGATCTTGTTCGTCGGGCCGGGGAACACGATCTGCCCGTGGACGCCCGAGCGACGACCTACTGGACAAGACGTGAGGGTGTGGGCGGTTCGCGTCAGGCGGGCCTGCCGCTGTGGCAGCGTTCGCTGCTTCAATTCCTGCTGCAGACGTCGCCTTCTTCGGCAGACCTGTTCAATCTCCCTCCACGCCGCACGATGGAGATCGTGGTGCGTGGTCGGGCCTGAACTCGTCAGGACTTGAACTCGTCAGGACTTGAACTCGTCAGGACTTGAACTCGTCAGGCCTCAACTCATCAGGCTTGCACTTGAGTCGTGTCGATCAACTCAGGGGGCAAAGAGCGAACTGGCGCCTTCTTCACGAATCTGGTCAATCAGTAGTCGCAGGGAACGAGCCATACGGTCGAGCTCCTTGGCGGTGGACTCCAGCGCGTTGTAGGCGTCGGGATTGGTTGCCAACTGCCCCAATGTGCCATCGCCTGACCTGATCGACGAGATCAACCGGGTGGTCTGATCAAGCGTGGTGGTGAGCTCTCTCGCAGCCGCGAGGGCTTCATCACCTACCGCGCCGGCTTGAGTCTCAAGGCTGGCAGCCAGTGACCCGAACCGCTCCATGGCCTCGACCGTGCCCTCGAGCGACGCAATCGCCAAGTGCAGCAGATCGCGGCTGTCTCGCTGCAATTGGGGATCATCCAACCAGCCTTGCATGGTCCCCCCAAGGGTGGTCCAGGTAGTGCCCAATTCTGTCATTGTTGCCAGCACCGGGCCCAGTCGCTCATCGAGGGCCTGCATGGTTGATGACTTCAGCGGGCCCTGCAGCAGAGCGGATCCGTCTGTCGGGAGCACTCCGGAACCTCCGGGCGTCGTGTCGAGACTCAGCCCCGCGTTTCCGCCAATGAGTCGAGCGGCGATCGTGGCCTGCACCGTGTTGGAAACGGTGACAGATTCGTCGATGGCGGCTGTGATTCGAACCTGCCAGGGACCTTCGTTGATCGTCTGCACATCGGTCACTGCACCCACGGGCACACCGTTAAGGCGAACGGGGCTGCCCACGCCCAGCCCGCCGGTGTTGGGGGCTTCCAGTTTCAGCGTCCAGCGAGCGGAAAAGTCCAACTCGCCAAAGAGCAGCATCATCGCCCCCAGGGCAATGGCGGCCAGCACGGCGGTGAGTCCGATGAGGGCGTCGCGTGCGTGCGGGTTCATGCCTGCTCCAACTCGTGGGGGTCGCTGGTTCCGGCGAGGAACTGAGAGATGGTGGGGTCGCTGCTGTTGAGGACGGTATCCCGATCTCCCACGAGATGCACGCGCCCCTCGTGCAGAAACACGAGACGATCAGCCACCTTCTTGGCCAACGCGATGTCGTGGGTGACCACCACGCCGGTCAACCCAAGCGTCTCCTGCAGGCGGCGGATGATCCGGGCCACGACGTCGCTCCGGACGGGGTCAAGCCCGGCGGTGGGTTCGTCGTAGAGCAGCAGCGTGGGTTCCAGCACGATGCTCCGGGCCAGAGCGATACGCCGCCTTTGCCCGCCTGAGAGGTCTGCGGGCATGAGATCCGCACCCCCTTCCATGCCGACAAGTGACAGCACCTGGGCCACGCGATCGCGGCAGGTGGCCTCGTCTGCTCGAAGGTGCTCTCTGATGGGAAAGGCCACGTTGTCAAAAACGCTCATCGAGTCGAACAGCCCGCCCAGTTGGAACAGGAAGCCAATCTCACGTCGAATCGGGACCAGTGCCCGTTCACTCAGTGTGTCGATGCGGCGGCCCCGGAATACGACACTGCCCCGGTTGAGATCGAGCAGCCCCACGATGCACTTGAGCAACACGCTCTTGCCCGCACCACTGGGGCCCAGCACCACAAGCGTCTCGCCCGCGTGCAGATCCAAATCGACATCACGCAGCACCTGCAGGTCGCCAAAGAGCTTGCACAGCCCACGCAGTTGCAGAAGGGGTTCGGTGTCGTTCATGACCGGGCGCATTGCAGGACCGTATCATCACGGCTCGAGATGAACCGTCCCATTGAATCTGAACACGTGCTCTCCGGAGGCATCTTCGACGTTGAGCGATGTCGCTGGACGACCTCCTCAGGCGATCGGGTCGATCGAATGGTGATTCGCCACCCCGGCGCCGTGACCATCGTGCCAGTTTGCGGCGATGGCTCCATTGTGCTGGTGGGCAACGCTCGAATTGCGGTGGGGGACCGACTGTGGGAACTGCCTGCTGGCAAACTCGAGCCCGGCGAGCCGCCGCGAGAGACGGCGTTGCGTGAGTTGTCGGAGGAGACGGGCTATCGGGCCAGTTCGATCACCGACCTGGGTTGGTTCTTCACCTCACCGGGCTTCTGCGATGAACGCATGCATTGCTTTCTGGCCGAGGGCCTCACGAGCGGCGTCGCCCATCCCGAGCCGGGGGAGGATCTTGAGGTGGGCTGCTTCGATCAGGAGACAATCTGGCGGATGATCGATGAGGGCGAAATCGTGGATGGAAAGTCTTTGGCAGCGCTCCTGCTGTGGCAGCGTCGAGGCGTGGCCTGATGGGCGTGTGGGATAGAGACTACGCCCGAGCCGATGCTCGCCGTGGCTTTGGAGGACCTTCAAGGGGAGGGATGCCGCCAGGTGGCTTCATGCGCAAGCCCTGGATTCGCACTGTCAACGCGTGGCTCATCATTCTGTGTGTCGCCGTCTTCATCGTGGATGGCTTCATGGCCGGACCAAATGGGCGAGGCACAGCGACGCTCGAAACAGGTACCTACTGGGTGCCTGTGCACACTGGTGATCTGGATGGGCCCTGGAAGCAACTCACCGGTACGCCTTTTTTTGGCACCTCCATTCGCCCCGACTCGACGAGAGTTGACCCAACCCAAGTGCATCGAAGCGTGGAACTACTCGGTGCGGATGGAAAGCGCACAAGTCGATCGATCAGAGGGCTTCCGATTTACGATCGGGCGTCAGGCACACTGATCGGGATCGCAGAGGGCACGTCGGTGACGGCATTGCACAAGGCGATGCACTTTTCCACCAAACGAGTGATCGGCGGGGCAGAGTTGTGGCGGCTGATCACGTTCCAGTTCGTGCACGCCGATGAATACCACCTCCTGTTCAACATGCTGGCGCTCTACTTCTTCGGTGTACTCATCGAGAATGTGCTGGGGGCCAAGCGATATCTCGCCTTCTATCTGATCTGCGGTGTCTCCGGCGGCCTGCTCTACCTGCTGCTCAATTTGGGGGGCTACCTCTGGGTGGAGCAAGCCGGGCTACAAGAGATTCCCGGGCTGCTCTTCAATGCAACTGGCAGTTCGCTCATCGGCGCATCGGCAGGCGTGTTTGGCGTTCTCATCGGCGGTGCCTATCTGGCGCCACAGGCCAAGGTGCTGCTCTTCTTTGTGATTCCCATGCGGCTGGCGACGCTGGCGTGGGTCTTGATCGCCATCTCGATTGGAACACTCATCATCGGTTGGGAAAATGCCGGGGGCGAAGCTGCCCACCTTGGCGGCGCGATCGCCGGCTGGGCCCTCATTCGGCATCCCCAGCGACTGCACCGCTTCTTTGACTGGCTGGGGCGATTTGACCCAACGTCGAGGCAGTTTCGCAGTGGTGGTGGAACGGCGAAGCGTCGGGTCCAGCCCAACACCGAAGAGATCGATCGCATTCTGGCCAAGATCTCAAGAGAGGGGCTCCAGAGCTTGACCAAAGCCGAAAAGCGGGCGCTGCAGAAGGCCTCCGAGGGTGACGGTTCGTGAGCGAGGCGATTGGGTTCACGGTGCACGCCTCATGCGCTTCCACCCGAGGGCGACTGGGCACGGTGCAGACGCCGCATGGTTCGTTCTCCACACCGGCCTTCATGCCTGTTGGAACGCGGGCAACGATCAAGGGGCTGCTGCCGACTCAGGTCAGAGAGACCGGCAGTGAGATCATTCTGAACAACGCGTATCACCTCATGCTGCGACCGGGCGACGAGGCCGTTCGTAATCGCGGCGGGGTGCATGCCTTCATGCGTTGGGAGGGCCCCATTCTGACTGACTCAGGCGGTTATCAGGCATGGTCGATGGCTGACATCAATGACCTGACCGAGGAGGGCGTCACCTTCAAGTCGATCATCGACGGCAGTCGCATCGCCTTGTCGCCTGAGCGGGCCATTGAGGTGCAGAACAATCTCGGTCCCGACATCATCATGGCGCTCGACGATTGCCCACCATCAACGGCTGGCCCCAGTGACCATGTAGAAGCCCGTCGCCCGAAACTTGCCCGTGCCTTGAGAAAGCAGGACCACGTCGGTCGGCTCGAGGCGGCTGTGGATCGAACGGCCCGTTGGCTGGAGCGGTGTGTACTGGCGCATCGGCGGCCTCATGATCAAGGGCTCTTTGGCATCGTGCAGGGGGGAGGCAATTCAGATCTGCGAAAGCGCTCGGCTGAACAGGTCACCCAGCATGATCTGCCCGGATACGCCATCGGGGGGGTGGCCGGGGGGGAGGACCACAGCCAGATCGCTGAGACGGTGGAGTTGACTACCGAGTTTCTGCCTGAGGATCGCCCCCGCTATCTCATGGGCGTGGGATATGAGCGAGATCTGGTGGCGGCGGTGCGTTCAGGGGTGGACATGTTCGACTGCGTCTTGCCCACCAGGAATGGTCGAAATGCCGGGGCCTTTACCCGTCATGGCCGACTGCAACTGCGAAACGCCCGATTCAAGGACGACGATGGCCCCATCGAGGCCGGTTGCGACTGCGTGGCGTGTGAGGGCGGGTTTTCCCGGGCCTATCTGCGGCACCTGTTTCAGGCCGGTGAGATGCTGGGCCCCCAGTTGGTGAGTCTCCACAACCTGAGGCACTTCCAGCGCCTCATGTTGGACATTCGGGCGGCAATTCGGGATGATGCGTGGTCTGTCTTCGCCCGGGCCTGGCCCGTGGCGGAATTGACCACCACCCCGAGCGGGGCCTGAGCCCATAGGGCCCGCCCGACCACGAATCGAGCCTTCTTTGGGCTCAATCCACCTTTGCGAGACCCATCTCCATGATCGAGCCCCAGCTCGTGCAACTCGCCCTGACGCAGGGCTCCGCATCTTCGCCCACCGCTCTTTCACCGAGCGAGGGGGAGGCCAGTTCTGGAGCGACCACGACTGATCCTTCCGGTGGTGGGTCAGCCGGGCAGCCCGGGGCGCCGGGGGCCTTTGGCGGCGATTTCATGATGATCCTGATGCTGGTCATCGTGGCGATGATCCTGTTCTCGTTCATGTCTCAACGAAAGCAGAAGAAGCGGCAGCAGGCGATGCTCGCAGCCGTCGGAAAGCGGGCCATGGTGCAGACCATCGGCGGGATCGTCGGTACGGTCGCTGATGTGCAGGGAGATCGAGTGGTGTTGGTGGTTCATGAAGGCACAAACAGCCGATTGACAATTGCCCGCTCAGCCATTCAGCAGGTGCTGGAGCCGCAGGACCAGGCTCAAGACGCCCACGAAGATGAGCCATCGCAGGATGATCTTCCCGAGCGGGAAGATTCCACAGAGGGCAACTGACGACCACCGCGTCGCAAGGACACGATATGCACAACGCATTCTGGAGACTGGTCATCATCATCGCCGTCGTCGGCGGCTGCCTCTGGGCGATGATCCCCCCGTCTGAGACGATTCGCCTCGGCCGTGACCTCAGTGGTGGCGTGAGCCTGGTGTATTCGGTGCGGATGCCCGAAGACGCCAACCGTCGCGACGTACTTGAACAGACGATCGCCGTGCTCAATGACCGGGTGAACCCGCAAGGTGTGCTCGACATCGCAATGACGCCGCTGGGCACCGATCGCATCGAGATCGTGATGCCCTTGCCCAATGAAGAGGTCAAGGCGTTGCAGACCGCGTTCCGGACAGACCTGGACGCACTGGTCAAAGAGGCTGAGGTTCGACCCGCCGACCTTGATCGGGCGCTGGCCGATGGCACAGCAGTGACTCGTTTTGGCGGCGGCGGCGAACGTGCCGCTCTGGTCGGGCAACTCCAGCAGGCATGGACGCAGGTGCAGGAGGCCCGCTCCAGTGTCGAAGCCGCGGGCGCTGAAGGGGGCGATGCCCTCTCGCGGGCTCGACAGAAACTGGCCGATGCCCGCATCTCGGAGGAGGATCTCCGCAATGAGGTGCTGGCGCTGAGTCTGGATCGCAGCCGAGTGCTGCGTGTGCTTGATCTGTCGGATGAGCCCGAGCAAAAGAAGGGGCCGGACGGAACATTTGAGGTCGACGCCGACGGCAAGCCGGTGATGATTCCCTCACCACGCAAGCGAGCGTTGGAGCAACTCGAATTGGAGTTTCCCGCTGCAGCCGAGCAGTTGCAGAAGACTGAAGCCGCATGGGCCGCCTATCAAGCCCGCCGCACCGGCCTTGATGATCCGGAAGACCTCAAGCGGCTGCTCAAGGGCGCCGGCGTGCTCGAGTATCACATCGCGGTCCAGAGCGATTCGGCTACCGGCGTCGATGTGGATGACATGCGAAGGCAGCTGGCCGAGCGCGGGCCGGCCAACACCGACTCGCCCATCGCGGCTTGGTACAAGGTGTTCGATCTCAATCAATGGGCGGACACACCCGCGCAGATTGCTGCCGCAGAAGCGGACCCCGCTTCGTTCTTCGGCTCGCTGCGCCAACCTCTGATTGCGGCGGAGCGGGATGGCTCGATCTACCTCCTGCTGTACACCGATCAGCAGCGGAGCATGACGCACAACCGGGGTACCCCCTGGTCGCTGGAATCAACCGGTCGTACGACCGACGAGTTGGGGCGGCCGGCGGTGAGTTTCCGGTTGGATACCAATGGCGGCAAGTTGATGGGGCGTTTGACCAATGCCAACGTCAACCGTCCGATGGCCATTGTGCTCGACGGGCAGGTGTACTCCTCACCGAACATTCAGAGCACGATCAGTACCAGCGGCATCATTTCGGGCCAGTACACCAACGAAGATCTGGTCTATCTCATGCGGGTGCTGGCCGCGGGCTCTCTCGAAGCTCGCCTGTCTCCTGAACCAATCGCGATGAGCACGCTGGGCCCCTCGATCGGTGCCGACAACCTCACTCGCGGCCTCGATGCGTTCCTCTGGGCCGTCATCGTGGTGGGCGTCTTCATGGTGGTCTGGTACTTCTTTGCCGGGCTCGTTGCTGATATGGCCCTGCTCTTCAACGGGCTGATCATCTTCGGTGTGATGGCCATGATGCAGGGCACGTTCACCCTGCCGGGTCTGGCCGGTGTCGTGCTGACCATGGGTATGGCGGTAGATGCAAATGTGCTGATCTACGAGCGCATTCGGGAAGAGATTGAGAGTGGGGCCCGTGATCTGCGTGAAGCGGTGAGGAATGGCTACGGCAGGGTGTTTGCCACCATCGTCGATGCCAACGTCACGAACTTGATCGTGTGCATGGTGCTGTTGCTCATGGAGCCCACTACCGAGGTCAAGGGGTTCGCCCTGACGCTCACCATCGGCATCGTGGCCACCTTGTTCACGGCGCTGTACTGCACGCGATACGTGTTCGACTTCTATGTGTACATTCTCAAGGGTCGCCGCCTGAGCATGGCGCCACTGGCCATTCCAGCCATCGGGCGAGCACTGCGGCCCACGATCGACTGGGTCGGGCTGCGGCCGATCTTCTGGTCGATGAGCGCCATCGCGATCATCGCCTCAATCGTGCTGTTCCAGTCGCGTGGTGCCGACATGTTCGACACCGAGTTCCGCGGCGGTGTGTCAGTGACCATGCAGACGGCTCGGAACGACGAGGGCACGGCGCTGCTTTTGCCCCAATCGGGTACCGGATCAGTTGAAGACCGCGTCGCTTCGATCGGCGCAAATGCCGGCGATGGCGAGGATCTCGATGCTCGCGTTCGTCGCGAGTTCGCCAATGCCCGCGTCTTGACCGTGGGTGATCAGATCGTGGATGCATCGGGCCGAACCAGCGCCGATGCCTTTCAGGTGAAGGTGGCTGCACCTGCCGGGCTCGATCGGAACGTCGCGATTCAGGACATCGTGCAGGCGGCCCTTCTGGAGGAGTTCGGTGATCAACTTGATGTGTCGCCTGCTCGTCACTTCGAGGGCGCAGGGGGCAGTGATTGGGCCACCTTCACTCAGCCCATCGATGTTCAAACCTTGGGCGAGGCATTGCCCTCCACCAACGCGGCGGGCAGCCTCAAGGATTTCCAAGGCGGCGTTCTCTTGCGAGTGGTCGGCATTGACCCACCGATTGAGCTCGACGAGGTGCATTCCCGCATCGACCGCATTCGTCAGGATCCCGACTACGCCGACACGGTGGGTCGAGATGTGCAGGTGTTCGGTCTGGAGCAGGCGGCAGGCGGCAAATGGTCTGATGTGGCCGTGGCGGTGTTGTCGCCAGACATGAATTACCTGGGCAATGAAGCCTCGATGGTGGACGAGCGTGTCGCTGCACGTGAGTGGGGGCTGCTCAACGCGGCGCTCACTCGCCAGAGCAGTTTCGAGCAGGTGTCCAGTTTCGCACCCTCAGTCGCGGCGACGCGAACGGCCAATGCGATTGGCGCAGTCGTACTGTCGCTTGCTGGCATTCTGTTCTACATCTGGCTGCGATTCGGTTCGTTCCGATACTCGCTGGCCGCCATCGCCGCGCTTTGTCACGACGTGATCATCGTGCTGGGGGCGCTCGCGTTGACCGGCGTCATCGCTGGCCGCGAGACCATTTGGGAAGGCATGCTCATTGAGGCGTTCCAGATTGACACGGGCATCGTGGCGGCGCTCTTGACGGTGATCGGCTACTCGCTGAATGACACGATCGTCATCCTCGACCGTATTCGTGAGAATCGTGGGCGACGGCCGATTCCATCTCGTGAGATTGTCAATCGTTCGATCAACCAGACGTTCAGTCGAACGCTGCTCACCTCCGTGACCACGCTGATTGCGGTGTTGATCATCTACATCTTTGGTGGCACGGGTATTCGTGGGTTCGCATTCGCACTGGTGATCGGTGTGGCTGTGGGTACCTACTCATCGATCGCTATTGCCTCGCCTCTGGTGTTCCGTCGAGAACCCAAGCCTGAGGATCCTGTGCCCTCCGACGAGCCATCAGTTCTGCCAGCAGCCTCTTGAGGGGGATTGAAGGGGGGCTGAGGGGGGCTGAGGGGGGCACTGGACAGACATGGCGTGATGGGCCGAAGATGATGGAGGGCCCGCTGGCCAGCGGGTCGGGAGAATGGTGTCATGACTGCGGCCATGCGGCTGGGCATTCTTGCGGTGACGGTCGGCATATTGCTGATCGTGGTGATCGTGGGATCGTCGATGGCGCCTGCACCGAGCACGCCTGCCAAGGAGGATGCTGCTGCCGCTGTGGAAGTGCATGCTGCAGGCCAGTCATCTCCGGCATCGCGGTCCTCGAAGGTGTCTGGCAGTGGTGTCCCCGACGTTGTCATGGGCGCGCCTTTGCCTGCTTCCATGGCGCCGCCTCGGCCCACGCCCTTGCCAGTTACTCGACGAGGTTTGGTGGCGCGGGCGCCTGGCCCAGTTGACAACTCCAAGTTGCTTGATCGATGGACTGTTGGTCCGCAGGACACGCTGACGGAGATTGCAGCCAAGGCGTTGGGGGCTTCTTCACGATGGCGGGAAATCGTCGCCATCAATCCGGGGCTGGATCCGAACCGACTCAGGCCCGGGCAGGTCATCAAACTGCCAACGGGTGCATCGGCTACGGCTTCTGCCGCATCGAGTTCAACTGCAAACAGCAGTGCGTCCAAGACCTATGTTGTGCGATCGGGTGACACGCTCAGTTCAATTGCCCAACGACTGATGGGCAGCCCCAATGACTGGCGGGCGCTCTTTGACGCCAACAAGCGTGTCATGCGTGGCGACCCCGATCGGCTGGCGGTCGGCATGACCCTGGTCATCCCTGGCCGCTGAGCACGCTCCCGTTGGCTTGCATCCGGGTTGGGTTGACGCTGCCCACAACGACTGAGGCAATCGCATCTTCTACAGGGCTCTCATGCCAACACCAACGCAGGGCGCTATCACCATCGAGGTGCCCGCTATTGAGTGCCTTTTTTACCAATACACCCACGTCAGCCTGCTGCGCTTCTTGAACAAGTGGTTCGTGTGACCGATCTGTCAGGCTCATCGGCACCATCAAGACGTCTGACCACTCGATCGCTTTGCGGTGACCCTCAACAGTCTTTCCTGAGAAGCCGATGGCCCGAGTGAGGCCTTCGTCACGCAGGCGCTGGAGTGACTCGATGTAGTCATCGCGCTGGTTATTGAGATCGTCGCCGTCGCTGTGCACGAGTAGGACATCCACATGGTCACTTTGGAGGGCCTGCAGGCTCGCCTCCAATTGGGATCTCGCAGATGGCCCGTCAAATGCGTGGTTGCTTTGTCCCGTCTGGATGTCGAAGGTCTCCCCGACCTTGGACACCAATACGATGTCATCGCGGCGTGAGCCCATCGCCAACCCAAGTCGCGATTGGGCAAGTCCATAGGCCGGCGCCGTATCGATGAGCGTGATGCCCAGATCGAGCATGGCATGCACGATGGCGAGGGCATCTGCTTCGGTGGGAAGAGAGAAGGCCTCCGGGTACTTCACGCCCTGATCACGGCCGAGTTTCACCGTGCCCCAGCCCATCCGCGATACCTGCAGATTGGTGCGGCCTAGTCGTCTGTGTTCCACGTGTCGGGCATCTCCCAAGGGCCTTTGGCGGGGGCTGGTCGAGGCAGTTTTTCAGGCACCGGGTGTCCTTCACGTCGAGCTGAAGGCAGATGCTTGGCGAGCGTATCGGCCAGCAGCGGTGCCAGGGCCAATTTGGTCGGCCATGCAGTCAAAACAGGGCCGTCTTCCAGCACGGTGGGCGTGCCAGGTCGAGCCCCTTTGGGTGTCTTGCCCTCGGCACGCGGGGCCGCATAGGTGCCCATCTCAAGTTGGTCCACATCGAGGCCGGGCAGGGCACGGCGTAGATGTGCGCGAGCCAACTCGATCGTCTCGCTCGGGGTCAGTGTGGCACCTTGTTCGGCGACGTCACCGCCGATCTGCCAGACTCGGCGGCCCTGCATGTCTTGCGTTGTGGTGATGGTCAGCCATGGCGATGTTCCCTTGATGACATGTCCATTGAGTTGGGGCAGATCTCCGCGAGCGACCACCATGCGGAGTGGGCGAATCTGCATTGCGTGGGCATCCAGCCCCAGTTGGGCTCGAAGGAGTTCGTTGCCCGAGCCCGCTGCAAGCACGAGGCGATCAGCGTGGATCACAAGAGACTCCCCGTTGCACTCAATCCGGGCCTCGACACCATCTGGGGTGGAAGAGAGGGTCAGTGCTTCTGGGCCATTGCAGGCCAGCAGGGCCTCGTGATTGAGCGTGGCCAGCACGCTGAGCAGCGAGGCTGGTTCAAGGACGGGCTCTGGCACCTCAAGGATCGGCCGGGGCGCTCCCTTGAGTATTGCGGGAGGATCTTCAACAACACGGGGCGTCGCTCGAAGGCCCATTCGGGCACCGGCCAGGCCGAGCCGACCCAGCCCTCCGGTGGACCACAAGAGACAAGTGTCGCTCCGCATGGCGACGGCCGACAGTCTTGTGTCCAGCGCATCTCGCCAGCGAGCAGGCATGTCGGCAATGGCGTTCGAGGCAGCTGTCGCCTTCCCACCAAGGGCGTACTTGAGCCCTCCATGAATGATGCCCTGCGATTGGATGGTCTGCCCAGCGCCCAGTGCGTGGGCATCGACCAGCCAGACGCTGTGGCCCATCTGGCGAAGTTGGTCAAGTGTCCACATACCGGCGACGCCTCCGCCGATGATGAGTGCGTCGAGGTGGATGCCAGCAGCCATGGCTGGCATGGTCCCAAGCACAGCGCATCACCGTCAAGGTCTGCCGGGTATTGTCTGCCCCGTGGAACACACAGTAGTACTCATTCCCGGAGACGGCATCGGGCCCGAGGTGGCCCAGGCCGCAGTGCTTGTTGTTGAGGCCTCTGGTGCTCAGGTCAATTGGCTGCCTCGACAGGCCGGCCTCGCCGCAATCGAGGCGGGGGAGTCGCAGGTGCTCCCGGAGGCAACCCTCGAAGCCATCAGAACGCATCAGGTCGCCCTCAAGGGGCCATGCACGACTCCAGTGGGGGAGGGGTTCACATCGGTGAACGTGGCCTTGCGCAAGCATCTGGGGCTGTTTGGAGCCGTCCGCCCAGTTCGAACGATGCCTGGCGTGACGACTCGATACAGCGATGCGCAGGTTGATCTGGTGATCGTGCGGGAGAACACCGAGGGGCTCTATGCGGGCATCGAGAATCAGATTTCAGAGGGCGTGGTGACCTCACTGAAGGTCGTTACTGAGAGCGCCAGCCGCCGAATTGCGAGATTCGCCTTCGAGTATGCGCACAGTCGCCAGCGGCGGAAAGTCACCGTGCTGCACAAGGCCAACATCATGAAGATGGGTGACGGCTTGTTCCTGCAGTGTGCTCGCGAAGAGGCCAAGGCTTGGGAAGGCAAGGTGGAATTCGAGTCGCGGATCATCGATGCCGGATGCATGCAATTGGTGCAGTCTCCTCAGGCCTTCGATGTACTCCTGTGTGAGAATCTCTACGGCGATGTCATGAGCGATCTATGCGCTGGCTTCGTCGGTGGGTTGGGGGTCACGCCGGGGGCGAATTTCGGTGACGAGGGTCGAGCTGTATTTGAGGCTGTCCACGGTTCGGCGCCCGACATTGCCGGGCAGGACCGGGCGAACCCATTGGCGCTCATCATGAGCGCTGTCATGCTCCTCAGGCATCTGGCCGAGACCACACAGGATGTCACCTGCACCACCTGCGCCGATCGAATCCGAGATGCGTACAACGCCTGCCTGCTCGCTGGAGAGACGACTGCTGATCTAGGTGGGTCGCTGGGCACGATGGCATTCGCCGATGCAATCTGCAAGAGGCTCTCTTAGACATCGCATGACCAACAGGACAGACCAGATGAGCGACTGGACGCTGCCCGGTGCCGGCGGGGCATCAATCCACGGCACGACCCACCTGGCCGAGGGCGACGGGGAAGGCGTGGTTGTGCTGGTGCACGGTTTCAAGGGGTACAAGGACTACGGCATGTTTCCGCATCTGGCTGGAGCAGTGTGCCGTGCAGGGTGGATTGTGCATCGTGTATCGCTGTCACACTCCGGGATGGGGCACGGGCATGGCCCATTTGACGAGGCGAGATTCGAGAAGGACACATGGAATCGCGGTGTCGAAGATCTGCAGGCGATCTGCGGTGCGATCGACTCAGGTGTACTGGCAGGGCAGGGGGCTGGCGTCGTTCTTGCGGGCCACTCGCGGGGCGGATCGCTCGTGCTTACGGCTGCAGGTCGACATGGAACAGATGGAAGCCTGGGTGGCGTCCGTGGCGTCGTGTCTCTGAGCGCACCGGCACAGCTCAACGGTCTGAAAGAGGAAGATCAAGCACGCCTGCTCAAAGAGGGGAGGCTGCAATCACCATCGGCTCGAACCGGGCAGATGTTGCACGTAGGGCGTGGTTGGTTGCAGGAGCAACTCGATGATCCTCCGGGGCATGATCTCCATGGTCTCGTCGCCCGGATCAAGGCACCGATTCTGCTGGTGCATGGCACAGATGATGAGGCTGTTCCCGCGTCGGCAGCGCCCCGTATCGCTCAGGCAGCGCCAGGCAACGTGCAGGTGGAGCTCCTTGAGGGTGCAAATCACGTGTTCAACACGCCCAACCCCTTCGATGGCGAATCGCCCTCGCAGCAGTTGCGTGACATGGAGGCGGCGGTCGTACGTTTTCTCTCAGGCTGCAGCCGGCAACTCTGAACGGCCAGCAGGGCGCAGGCCGGGGGCGGAAGTGGCAGGCTGCCCCCGGGGGAGGGAAGGCCGGAGGGGAAGGCCGGGGGGGGAGGCCAGGGGGGTCAGGCCGGCACCGAAGCAGCGGCACCTTCAGCCCGAGCAGCTGCGCTCCGAGCAATCTTCCCACCCTCATCAACTTCATCCACCCGAACCGTGACCTGCCGCGAGACGCCACGCTGTGGTTGCGTCACTCCGTAGAGGCGGTCGCATGAGAGCATCGTCTGCTTGGAGTGCGTGATGATGATGAAGTGGCTTCGGTCGAGGAACTGCTCCAGGCAGGTGCAGAAGCGGCCGATGTTCGCATCGTCCAGTGGTGCGTCCACTTCGTCGAGCACGCAGAACGGCGAGGGGCGAGACCGGAAGATCGCGAGTACCAGGGCAACAGCAGTCATGGCCTTCTCGCCGCCGGAGAGTTGCGAGATGACTCGTGGTTCCTTGCCCGGTGGCTTGGCTTTGATCTCGATGCCCGACTCGAGCATGTCGATGTTGCCCTCTTCATCTGGAAGCATGTAGATGTCGGCGCTGCCGCCGCCAAAGAGCTGCCGGAACAGGCCGCTGCGGCCGGCAAAGTGCTCACGGATCGCCTCGAAGGTGGTTTCGAAGCGTTCGCGTGTAGCCGTCTCCAACTCTTCGATCAGTGACTTGAGTGAGATGGCCGCCTCGTCGATGTCTGCCACCTGAGCGATGAGGGCCTCGTTGCGGTCTTCAAGGTGCCTTTCTTCTTCGATCGCGTCGAGATTGACGTTGCCAAGCGCCTTGATCTCATCACGCAGCCGGGTCACTTCGGCCAGTATCGCCTCGCGATCTTCAATTGAATCCTCGTGTTCACGCCCCAGCCACTGTTCGTATGCGGCGCCCAGATCGAGTTCCATTTCCTCGAGCATTCGATCCTCGAGGTTCTCTCGATTGACCTCTGCCTCGCGTCGACTCAACTCCAGCGCCTGATGATCACGGTTGAGAATCGAAGCCTGGCTGCGGCCCGCCTCCAGCGCATCGATCGCCGACTGCAGCGTAATCTTGGCATTGGTAGCGGCCTCATCGAGACCTTCCAGATCACGCGTTGCGGCCTCGAAGCCTGCCTTGGCTCGATCAATGTCGGACCGGGCCGTGTCAATGGCGGCCTCGAGTTGCTCATCGCGTGCTGCATGGCGGGCCAGGCGTTCATTCGTCTCACGCCGTCGATCCTGTGCGTCTTCGAGCGCCGCTTGGACCCGAGTCAATTCCCGTCGGAATGCCTGCTGAGACTCACCCAGCCGCTTGGCTTCAGCGGATGCTTCAGTGGCCGCCTGTTCACAGGCGTGGGCTCGCTCCTTGAATCCGTCGGCCTTCTCTTCGGCTTCCGAGACTGACTGCTGAGCCGATTGCAGCAGGCCTACGACCGTGTGCCGTTGTTGCTGCAGGTTCGACTCTTCATCTTCCAGTTGGCCACGACGTTGGCGGGCTGTCTCGATCTGGGCGTCCAGTTCGTCGGCGTATCGGCGTCTGCGCTCGACGCGGTCGCGGGCGGTCTGCAGGGCGTACTCCACATCCACGGCTCTGCCAGTTGCCTCCTGCAGGGCATCGCCAGTACGGGTGCGTTGGGCGGCGGCATCTTCCGATTCAGCCTGCAGGGTCGCGAGGTTCGCTTCGGCCTGATGGCGTTGGTTTGCCAACTCGGCAGTGCGGTCATGCAGGTGTTCAAGCTCAACCCGGCGGGAAATCCAGCCTGCAACACCGGGGCGTCCGAGGCGAACGCGGCCGTCCGGTTCAACGAGTTCGCCTGATCGAGTGGCCAGTCGCCAGCCTTCAAGTGGGCCCTGAGCGAGTTCGAGGGCCCTGTCGAGGGTGGCTACCACTGCGGTGCGGGCGAACATCCGTTGCACGACTTGTGCTGCAGATGGGTCGACTTGCACACGATCAATGAGATGGTCCACGCCCTCGATCGCACTGGGGAGTGGGCAGGGAATGACACAGGTGTCCGTGCCGGCGATCGCCAGGGCGGCTGAGAGTTGCCGCTGATGGCACCACTGCGTCACGGCGTGCAGCGATGCCTGGTCACGCAGCAACACGATCTCCATGTCACGCCCGAGGACCGTCTCGATGAGTTCGGCGTCGCCCTCGCGTGGTGTGATGCAGTCTCCGAGCAAGCCGAAGATGCCATCGGGGCGATCAACGGAGTTGAGGAGTTCCTTGACGTCTTCGCCAAGGCCCTCACGTGTCTGCTTCATCTCTTCCAGAAGGTGCAGACGAGATCCGGTCGAGGCTTCCTCACGACGCAGCGTGGCAAGCGATTCGGCAGCCTGCATGTGCGCTTCGTCCAGTTGGGCGGCTGCGGCCCCGTCAGCAGTGAGTTTGGCTTCGAGTTCGTCGATCGTCGCACGTACTCGCCCCAACTCCTGCGTGTGGGTCTCCACCTGAGCGGCTGCCTCGGTTCGTTCGTCCTCAACGCCTCCACGTTGGGTCTGGAGTTTGTCCAACTCCTCATCGGTGGATTGACGGCGTGCTGCGAGCCGTTCGGATGAGGCTTGCAAGGCACTGCGGCGAGCGACGGCCTGCTCACAGGCCTGCCGGAATCGTTGCAGATCCGCCGTGGCCTGAGCCGCTTCCTTGCGGACGTGCGCGGCTTCGGACGTGCTGTCGTCGGCCCGGGCCTCGGCCTCTTGGAGCGATTGGGCGGCTTGGGAAACCGACTGCTCCAAGCGTTCCTTGTCGGCCGTACGGGCTGCCAGTTGTGGCTCAATGTCGCGAAGTGTGTTTCGGTCGGTCTGCTCCTGCTCCGCGTTTGCGGTGCGCTGCCGAGTGAACATCTCCAGCCGCTGAGCGGCGTGTGTTTCGCTTGACTCGAGATCCTGCTGGCGTTGAGTCAGGGCGTCGCGGCGGCGCGTCACGTCATGTCGAGCCAACTCCGCATCCTGACGATCGGATTCCAGTGTGGCGATCTGTTCCATGAGCGACTCACGCTGCCGAGACAGATCTGCGAGACGACTGGTGAGCCCCACGAGCCGTTGCTGCAACTCATGAAACTGGTCCCATGCGACAGCTTCACGCAGTGAGCGATACCGCTCGTCGAGCGTGCGGAATGTGCGGGCCTTTTGAGCCTGCCCCTTGACCAGTCGAAGCCGCCTCTCTGTTGAGGCCAGTTGCTCACGCACACGAACGAGATTGACCTCTGTCTTCTCTAGTTTGCGCACCGCTTCGGTTCGACGGGCCCGGAACTTGGAAACGCCGGCCGCCTCTTCGAGAATCGTGCGTCGCTCGACAGGGCTGGCGTCGAGCATGGCTGCCACCCGCCCCTGTTCGATGATGCAGTAGGCGGCGTTACCCAAGCCAGTGTCGAGAAAGGCGTCCTTGACATCCTTGAGACGCACCTTGCGATCGTTGATGAGGTACTCACTGCGGCCGTCGCGATAGAGCCGGCGGCCAATGTGTACTTCGTCAGTATCAATTGGGAGGGCTCTGGCACCCTTGGGCCCGGTCACGGGGTTCTCGAATGTGAGCGTGACTGAGGCCATGCCCAGTGGCTTTCGCCCAGCTGATCCTGCGAAGATCACATCGAGCATGGCGCCGCCGCGAAGGCTCTTTGCGGATCGTTCGCCGAGCACCCATTTGATGGCGTCCACCACGTTTGACTTGCCGCACCCATTGGGGCCGACGACCCCGACTCGTGGCTCGTCGAAAACGAATTCGACGGGGTCCGCGAATGACTTGAATCCAGAGAGGGTGACCTTTGCCAGGCGCATGCGGGAGGACCTCCTGTCCGTCCGTCGGGCCCATCCTGGACCCCGGTGGGTGGTTCCGAGAAGTGTATCGACTGGACCCCGCTCCACGTGCCCCAATGGGGGGTTTTGGTGCTGTTCGAGCCCCCGCTGCCCCGTCAGGAATCGTCGCTGGCGGCCTCGCCGATGTCCGGTCGGGGCTCGTAGTCGCTGAGCGTGCCCCAGCGCTGCAATTCTGCCAGTACGCGGTCTTGTTCAGCCTTGAAGTCGCAAGCGAGATAGCCGGCCTTCCACACATCGTGGAGTACACCGACAGTCTGCCCGTAGGACAGGTTCAGCCCGGGCGGATCGCCTGGCTGCCGCGGTCGCCAGGCCAGAGCCCGGACGAGTTCCGACACGCTGGCTCGGCAATTGATGGTCAGTGCCTCGGCGCCGCCATCAGGCCTGAAGCGAAGTGACAGCCCGCCATTGACCGGATCCTCGCGGATCATCAGTTGCTCCCCCAGCGTGGAGCAGGCCATGGGGCGATCAATGGGGAGGTCACCACCGAGCACCGCGATGCCAGGCCGCCGACTCTGCGTGACGTAGATCGTCTTGTAGGACGAGGGCGCAATGTCCAGATTGAACTTGCCCTCCAAGGGGAGCGTCTGCAGCAACTCACTGGCCCGATCTCGGAGTGCCTCGTATGAGCGCAGTCTCACCTCGAGGTCGTCATCTTCGAGCATCTCGCCCAAGGCGACATCGGTTCGCGGATCCAGCGGCAGTTCCTTCATCAGGGCTGCGGCCTCGAGACGTGCTCCGAGGGTGCCCTCGGTGCCCATCGACCGCAGGGGCTCGCCCACAATCGGATCTGCCAGTGCTGCGCCCGCCCGCAGTGAAACAAGGCGCGGCGCCTCTTCGGGGTGGTCATAGAGTTCGCGAATGAAGGGCAGTGCCCGTTGGCCCAGAGCGACCCAGCGCCAGTATGCCTCCGAGGCGAGGCTCGGATCTGCAAGCAACTGGCGCCGAGTGTTGTTGGCGATCAACTCGGCGCGAGATTGCGCCAGCGTCGTTCGCATCACGGTATTCACGAAGGTATCGGTGTCGTCACGCATCGACGGCGGCACTGTGAGTGCAATCGTGGTGTCGTTTTCGCCCTTGGCGGTGTCCTGCCCCTGACCGGGCTCGAAGGGGAAGCGGCGGTTGATCGCATCCTGAATCAGCCTGGCTCTGGTGTGACTGGGGTTGCTCAGCATGAGCTTCAACGGGAGGTCCTTGGTGACCTGACCACCGTTGAGTACCCGTCCGGATCGAAGCGTGACGTCGGTGGATCCTTCAGCGGCGCCGTTCACAAACGGATTGATGAAGATCGGTCCGCCGCCTTCGGCAATGATGCCCGCCTGTCTCGACCCGGCCATGAGTGCGCCAGGCCTCAGGTCAGTGGTGTACAGATGGCCGCCCTCGAGGCTCGTTGTACTGGTGCGTTGATCGGCCGAGACCAGAATGTCGAATGTCGTGCCAGGCATGATCTCGGGCTTGCGGCCCGCGATGGGTGGCGTGCGTTTTCGACCTACCGCACCCTGTGGCACGATGCCCTCGACAATCACCACTGCCGTATCGGGTGAGTCGAGCAGCTCTTCGCCCTTGAGATGGGCCCAGCCGCTGGCATGCTGGCCAATGCCCATGCGGGCCATGTGTTGCAGCATGTGGGCTCGAACATCGGGAGGGATGTCGCCCGACCCGGTGCCCTGAAGGCCCACGACCAGTCCGTATCCACGAACGACAGTGGGGACATGTGATGGGGATGATCGATCGTCCCATCCGAGGATGATGCACTCGGATCCAACGGTGCCCCTTGTGATGGCCGGGGCACCGCCACCAGGGTCGATGCGGTGCGTCGAGTTACCACCGCGTGCCCGCGGCGCGGCATCCTCGATCGTGTTGCAGCTCGCCAGAAGTGCGGCCGCCAGCATGCTCGTCAGTAGCAAACGAGGTGGGGTCATGGACCCCGAAGTGTACCCCCCTGATCGCCTCAGGCGGCAGGGCGAACCCGCTGTTCGTGGGTTCGCTGCCATGTGACGGCATCAATGCGGTCGGAGAATCGAGCCAGAATGATCGGAACGGCTGTTCGAGTGCAAACGGCCCAGCCGGCACCAATCTTCAGCAGCATCGTTGAGTTCCCAGTAGTCGAGTCAGCGGTCATGAGAGGGGGCTCCTGTTGTCCTCTTGTGCAGGAACGGCGATCGGGGGCTCCAGAGCCACCGGCCTGCACAAGGGTGTCATTGGGAAAACACGCTCACCAATTGAGCCCATTCGCAAACATCAGGGTGATCAGTGGGATCAGTGGGGGTCGGGGGCCGCATTCTCGGACCCCCAGAGCCTCTTGATGGTCGCAGCCGCCTGTTCCAGCCATTGTGGATCGGGAAGGGCCCAGGGCCGAAACTTCTCCAGCGTGCCCGTGTCTTCCACGTAGAGCAGCCCACGGTGCAGGCCCAGATCAGAGGCGGCGGTGGAGTCGATGAGCTGTCCTGAGTCGTTGGCGCTCATTTGGAAAAGTACCTTCTGCTCAAACTCACGCTGCGCATTGCGATCGAGTGTTCGACTCAGATTGGCTGCTGCATCGAACCACAGCAAAGCGTGCATGCCCACCGACGGGCCCTCTCGCAACACGTCGGCGAGCACCTTGTCGGGGCGTGGGCCCCTGTCGTCATCATCGTCCATGGAGAAACTGAAGTCGTCTTCATGTGCACGCAGGTCGCGAATGCGATGCACGTCGACGCCCACGATCAGCACGGTTGCCCTGCCTTCACGCCGGCCGTCGGCGCGGTTCGAAAGGGTGTCGGCGAGCGCCTGCATGGCGGGCTCAACATTTCGGGCCGTGACTCGGGTGACCTGATGCGGAAGTGCCGCGGCAAACGAAGCCAGTCGGCCTGCGAGCATCGCATCGGGTGACTGGCCGTCGATCAACCAGATCTGCAAACCCGGATCATTGAGGCTTGGAGCTGGGGCCAACCGTAGCGCCGCCTGCAGCATGGCGCCGGTCAAGACTGCCGTAGCGGCTTCAGGGTGCTGGCCCACGAGCAGGGCGTTGCCACCAGCCTGCGGCCTGAGCGTGAGGTCGGTTGACTCCCGAATGGCTACGGGCTCACCCAGTCTCAGCGGCAACAGACCGCCATCGGGAAGTGGCGGCGCTTGTCCTGCAAGGGCGTCGCGAACCAGTCGGTCATCAGGAAGAGAAGCGGGCACGTGCCCCTTGAACACGAACTGCTCTCGCCGAGTGCCACCATCACGCTGGAGGGCATCTGCGAGGATGCCGTCACGTCGGGCGTCGTCGAGCCAGACGATCTGGAATGGGGTGTTTCCTTCAATGCGGCCGCCGGCGTCGTTGTAAATGGCCTCGCCGGGGCGGCCAAGCAGGCGGGCGGCGGGATTGTCGTCGCTCAGGATCAGGTATGAGTCGCCCTCACTGCACTGTAGAGCGATACGAACACCCATCTGACCGAGCGTACTTCGGGCCAGCGAATAGGCCCCATCGAGTGTCTGTGATCCGAGGATGGCGTGCATGCCGAAGGCTCGGCCTTGCCGAACCAGACGATCGAGCAGCAGAGATGCTTCTTGAGCAACTGGATCGTCGTCAACGAAGAATTCTTGGAACTCATCGATGATCAACAGAACGCGTGGCATTGGCTCGTCGGAGATCTCACGGAACCCTGCGATGTCCTGAACGCCCAGGTCTCGGAACTTCTCGCCACGGGTGCGCAACTCGACATCCAGCCTGCGCAACACACTCAGCCCGAACTCACGATCGCTCTCGATGGCGATGACTCGGGCATGAGGCAGATCGCGGTTTGAATAGGCCTGAAACTCCACGCCCTTCTTGAAGTCCACGAGATAGAACTCGACTTCATCGGGCGAGCACCACTGCGATAGATTGGTGATCAGAACATGCAGCAGCGTGGACTTTCCCGAGCCGGTCTTGCCTGCGACGAGGGCGTGCTGCATGGTTCCCCGGCCCAGCCGCAATTCGAGCCGCCTCGTAGCGCCACTCTGGCCGATGGGCACTCGCAACTCGTTGGCGGTGGAGCGGCTCCAAACTTCCTCGGGGGAAGGCGCAACAAAGTCGAACGAAACCTCTACTCGGCGGCTGCCGGCTGCCGCCTCACCAACACGCTCGACGATCATCGTCAGGCAGTCATCATCTGGAGGCGGTTCAACCGACACGGGCATGGGTGGCAGTTGCGGATGCTGCAGCGACCATGTGCCTTGGGCGCACTGCAACCTCAGTGCGCCAGTATTCAGGGCGGTCTCCGACAAGCCCTCTGGTAGGGGGCGGGCGGTGTCTCGCAGGATCATCGTGAAGACGCCGCAGCGGCGGCCACTGGCGATGATGCTCTCCAGTCGGTGCACGCTGCGTTCACTGAGCCCTTCGGGAAAGTCGGCCAGCACCAGCAGGCGATAGGGCTCTGCAATCTCACCGGCCTGCGCGTTGTACTCCTCGATCGAGTCGTACTCGTTACGCAGGTAGGTCTGGATGACGTTCTCCATGTGTTCCGTGAGATCGGTCAGCCGTTGCTCGATGTGAGCGGCTTCGGTCCAGATCCGGTCGAGTACATCGGCTTCTTCATGGTCCGCCAGATGCATGAATCCAGCGAACTCCTGCCCCAGTCCAACCGGATCGCAGAGCACAAGCCGCAGTCTGCCAGGCGGAATCGTGGTCACGGTTCGAAGCAGAATGCTTCGGAGGGTTTCAAGCGCGTGGGTGCGGCTGGCCGCGTCATGTTCGATGCGAAGGGCGCCCAAATCACCGAAGTTCAGGCTCAGCGGTAGATCGATCGTGCTGGGGCCCGTCCACGCAAGGGACGCGTCGTCGGGCAGGCCGCCTCCGACCGCAGGGGCATCGAACTGCATCGTGGCCACCCGAACATCACCATCGAACGTCTCGGCCATGGGGCGGTCCGACCACGCCGGATCACTCCAGAGGGGACCGCAGGTTTCGTCCATCGCCTCGATCGATGATTGCAACTCGGCGAGCGAGGCCTGCCCGGAACTCCAGTGGGAATGCAATCCATCCAATCCTTGTCGCAGCGTCTCGTTCGCCTGATCGGTGCCTTTCCTGTGGTGGGTGTGTGATGCTTGGAGACACTCGGCTTTGGTCTGCTTACTCGATGTTCGGGCTGACTCGATGATCCGAGCCGACTCTGTCTGAGCGGACTCGAGTTCATCCTTGGCAGTTGTCTGAACTTGCGTTCGACGGGACTCGAGTTTCTCTAGACGGCGGTCCATGCGCGGGCCTGACCGCTCCACTTGATCAGCAAGGAATTTTCGGGCACCAGCTTGTTCATCCTCTCTCTTCTGCCGTGCCGCCCGCTCGGCCGACTTGAGCCGCTGCGAGAGCACGTCTCGTCTTCGCATGGCCAACACGTCAGCGCGGCGAGCCATTCGTTGGGATCGAAGCAAGCGAGAGCGGCTCTTGCGCATCTGCAGGATCCAGAGCGACGTCAAAAGAACCGCGGCGACACCCACGCCGCCACCGATGGCCGGAATCTGATCCAGTTTCTCAATCAGGGCGAGTACGACGCCGACCGCGACGGGCACGACGACTGCGGTGCCACGAGCGATCCACCGATAGACCTTCGTTGAGACACTTCCCAACTCGAGGTCGACGAGCGACTGGGCGTCATTGAGCAGCGTGTCGATCAGGCCCGGATCGGGCAATTCCGGCCCTGGGTTCGACTCGGGCTCCGCGTCCAGTTTTGGCGCAACTTGTCGAATACGGCCCAGAAGTGTTGAGCTGCGCCGCTGGGCGTCGGTGAGCTCTGCTTCAGCGTGCCGGAGCGCCTTCTCCGGTTCGGTCAGGGCTGCCTCGTACATGCTCTCTGCGAGCCATTTGGCCTCGTCGGCCTGTTTGGCGGCATGAGTACGGATGGACTCAGACTCATCCATGATCTCCTGCCGGCGACTGCCGTACTCGCTCTCGAGGCGATCCAGTGTGGCGGAAGTCTTGGCCTGCGTTGTCTGCAGCAAGAGGGCGCTGTCGGCCTGAGCCTGTTCCATGGCTACCACGGCTTCTGATTCAGCCCGGCGGGTGGACTCAGCATGCTCTTGATTCAGCGTTTCAATCGACTCGGCGTGCGTCGAGTGTAGTGCTTCCAGACCAGCTCTCGTGCTTGCAATCAGCTCGATCGCATCGGTGACGTACGAAACGACAGCAGGTTGGAGGCGTTGATCGCTCACGTGTTCAGTGTAGGGCGGCGGCCCCCTCCATCTGGACTCACTGACAGTCTCGCTCGGCACGTTGCAGGAGTACCTGCACCTCGTCGAGGGCGCTGGCGGCGTTTCGCACTGATCGTTCAAGCGGATCCAGCCAACGCGAGCCGAATCGCTCATGCTGAACATCGCGCCAGCCTTCGCCGGCTCGTTCCCAGGCGACCTTCAGCATTTTGGTGGTCTCCTGCATCGCCTTGGCCCGATGGGGCATGCTCATTGCTCGGGCTCCTTGGGGTCGTTTACGACTTCGCCACTTCGGGCTCGAGAAGCAGTTGGCGTGGCGGCATCAGCATCTTCGAGGGCATCAGGCATGACCGGGGCTTCAGCCACGTAGCCCTGCAGGTGCTGCTCCAACTGGCCCAGCCAACGCACAGCAGCGGGCAACTCGGCATCAGCCATGGCGGACACTGGTCTCAGCCCAGCGCGGAGGAGGAGGGCCTGACGTTCCAACTCGACGCCCCATCGCTTGCAGGCACGTGATTTTGCTTGCGCCTCTTCCAGTGCAGCCTTCGTACGGCGGAGCGCTCGAATCTGGTCGGTGAACGATCTGGGGTCAGCATCGGGCCGGGCGATCTTGGCCCGCTCCAGATCGGATCGAGCAGTTTGCAGCTTCTGGTCGCGCTTACGAAGTTCCGACTTCCAATGCGATGCTCGATCACGGGTGACCCAGTCGACGAATCGACGCATTGTCGAGTTGCAGTCGTCAACAAGCCTCGCGAGTGTCTCGGCAGACTCGACGACGCGGCCACGCAGTTCGCCGACCGCCTTGACTTCCCGGATGTCTGCCTGACGAGCCATGTGCGATCAACGCTGGTTGAGATAGTCTTCCGCCCGCTGGGCCTTGCGTACCAGAAAGGGGACATGCTCAGCGGTCAGATCTCGAAATCGCGAAATCTGCCGCATGCACTGTTCAAACTCCTCAGTGAATCGTTTGTGCTCTTGATCTCGCCAGGTCTGGGCCAGATTGCGGTGCCGGGCATTGAGTTTGCTCATTTGGTCCTGCAGCCCCTCAGTGAACCGTTTGAGGTCCTGAGCGAATCTGCGCACTTCAGCGGGATCGACAACTGCTTTGGCCATGGGGGCACTCCGACTCGGGCCATGATCAGGCCCCGTTCCTCAAGTCTACGTCCCAGAGTCAGATTTGGGATCGCCATACAGGCGTTCCGCGCTGCCTTTGACCTCACCGGAGACCTGCCCTCGCAGGGTGACGTGGCGAGCGACGTCCAGCGTCAAGTCACCCGTAATCAGGCACCCAGGGGCCAGATCGAGACTGTCTCCCAGAAAGGCGACGTCGCCCTCTATGCGGCCATGAAGTTCGGCGTCGCCACCATAGATAGCCAATGATGCGTGGCTTCCTTCCGGGAGCGTCACCGACTCGGCGTAGATGAGCAGTGGCTTCTGGGGAGGGGGCTCAACTGAGATGGTGCGCCCGTCCAACTCGGTGTATCCCTGATCGAGAAAGCGCTGGCGAAAGTCGCGAAGCACGCCGTCTACTTGCAGTCCAGCGGCGATCATCAGGCCCAGCATCGCAACCGCGACCGCCCCCAATGACAGGGCGACCAGTCGGTTGGCTCGGCGGGCGTGGGCGTCGTCTTGTGGATCCACCTCGGTCACGGGGGCACCCTACTTGATGCGGGCCAGAGCGACGAGGCCGAGCACAAGCGGCACAGGTAGAAACCATGGCCAGATGGCAGCCAGTGGCGGAAGTGCATCAGCCACGTCCATGGTGAACTCGACATGAGCGTTTGACTGGCTCGCCTCGGCCGTGACTCGGACACGCCACTTGCCTGATTGAGGCAGTTCAATCTTGGCAGCCTGCATGAAACTCGTCGTTGCGTCGTCTCGAGTCAGTTGAATCTGAAGTGCGTCGCCGTCAGGGCCGGTGAGTGTTGCTTGAACGTGCCCCTCAGTGACGACCTCGCCGTTCACTTGCAGCAGGACGGACACATCGACCGGCCCGACCCGTGGGGGCGTGGGCTCGGTGAACACAGTCATCTGCAGCCCGTCAGATGCTGTCTGGCCGCGAACGAGGCCGGCATCACCGTTGGCGACTGCGGTCAGAGTCAGGACAAGGAACAAGCCCAGCAAGCGGGTCATGGCAGCAGTGTTCCTCGCATCTGCATGGGCTGCAGCACGATCCACACACCCAGGGCCCAGAGAGAGACGGCCAGGAGTGACCAGATCAAGGTGACGGCCCATTGGCGAGCGCCTCTGGCAATCTGCCCAGCGGCCCGGTGCAGCACCAAGAGTGACACGATGAGGCCGGCATCGAGCAAAAGGACTTCCAATGGCACCAGCCAGTCGGGCACCGACAGGCAGCACCCCAGCACCCAGTCGGGGTGACCAATCGACAGACCGACGTCGCCCATGGCTCGTTGCGTCACCGGCACGATTGTGCCCAGCGACGTGAGCAGGTGAAAGAGCATGTGCACCAGCCACATGGCGAACCCCAATGGCGCCAAGGCCATGGCCAGACGGCCGGCTCCGCTTCGAGCGGGCAAGCCACGCCCGCCAATGCGCACGCCTACTAGGCCGATCAGGGGGAGCAACATGGCCGGCAGCAGCACACTCAACGCAAGCACCACGATGGTTGCTGGGAGGATGTGTGTGGACAACCCCCAATGCGCCTGTAATGCATCTTCCATCGCCAGCACAGGGCCGGTCATTCCGATTGCGTTTGCAAATGCGCCGAAGGTCAATACGCCCACAAGGGCGATGATGTCCGGGCGATCAAGGGCTCGTCCGACACCTCCACGCCAACCATGATGGACCAGATCATCGCCAAGCGGTCGCGGCAAGAGTCCGATGTTGTCGTGTGGGCAAGTCTTGACACACTGCATGCACCAGGTGCAATCCAGCCCTCCTCGCTTGGCAGGAAGGTACAGGCCAGTTTCACAACCGGGAGACTCGTCATTTCCACGAATGCACTCGTGCGTGGTGCATGTGCGGCACACTGATTCATCGCGAACTGCGACTTCACGGGGCGAGCACATCGACTCGACAAAGTGGAACTGCCCGATCGGACAGACCCACTTGCAGAATGAAGCGCCCCTGAAGAAGCAGTCGATCGCGAACACCGCGACGAAGTAGCCGATGATGATCCACGCCGTCCACCATGGGCTGTCCCACAGCGCGAGCGCTTCGTAACTCCAAAGAAACACCACCAGCAGCCCCACCGCGAGCCACTTGGATCGCAGCATCTGGGGCCAGGTGAGCCGGTCCAGACGCAGTCGTTTGGCAAGCGCTCGAGGCAACATGAACGGACAGGACCAGCAGAATAGATTGCCCGCAAGCAGCAGTGCCAGCACCACGAAGCCTCGCCAATGGGTCCACGGCAAGACGCCGGCGAGGTTCATTGGGCTCAGTCGAGGTCCCAGCAGGCCATCGACGACAATGGCCAGAGCCAACAGAAGTAGCACCCACTGCACGCATCTGCGAGCTCGCCCAGATGCAAGGAGCCGCCCGATTAGCGGCGTGTCGAACAGATCTCCCGTTCGTCGCCTTCGAGTCGGCGCTGGGCCACCGCCTTCGTGCGCTAGCGGCAGATGGATGATCGTCTCGGCTCGAGGCAGGTTCGCCAGTTGAGGTGTGCGATTGAGGCGAGCCAGTCGGGGCGATAGCAGCTGGACCAGAATCCACCCCACAGGCAACAGGAATGCCGCCGAGCCCGCCACCCACATCAGGGCACCGGCTGCCGACTGATCGCTCAGTGGGGTGAAGCCGAGCAACATGGGCCCACCGGCGTAGAGGTCGTAGATGGGTGTCGTCCAGAACGTGAATGCCGCCGAGAAGACGGTGTTCTGGATGTCAGCTGCCAGCAGGTAGGGGATCAGCATCCACCGAGGCCAACGCGCCGTGCTGGGCCAGGGCTGGATCACCGGCCACCAGAAGAGCACACTGACGAACAGGAATATGCCGTGCTCAATCTCGTGCCAACCGCTCTGAAGCAGGGCCAATTCGTAGAGCGCGGGCAGATGCCAGACCCAGGTTGCAATGACAAACAATGTGAATGCGACCAGTGGGTGCACGAAGAAGTCAACGACAGCGCGAAATGGGCGAGCCCCGATCAACGGTCCAACCCAGCCGCTGCGGATGCGCCAGGGTAGGCCACGCAGCAGTGGCGGGCCCGGCCAGCCACAGAGCAGCAGCGGTGGGGCAACCATCATCAGCAGCACGTGCTGGGCCATGTGGGCACTCAGCAGGAGTCCCCCCATGGGATCCAGAGGGGAACACAGTGCGACGAAGATCGTCAGCAGCCCTGCCATGAAGCAGGCCAGACGACCAGCCCCGTATCGCTCGGGCATGCTTCGACGCAGAACGAGCCAGCCGCGCAGGTACACGGCGGCTGTACACACGAGTGCGAGCGTCAGGAAGGGGTCAACCGTCCAGGAGGTCAGCAGTGTTGCCGCAGATTCGGGCATGGGCTCGTCAGCCTACCCGGCGCGCTCGCTCAATAGGCGTCGATCCGTTCGGGGAAGAACGGAGGTACGTCCTGCTGGGTGGGGCGTGGTGTCATGCTGAATCCAGATGCCTCTTCGTGCATGTTCTGACCGTGCAGCGTCATGAGGAAGGCTGTAACAGCCGTGGTTTCCGACGGGGTCAGGTGCTTGCCATAGGCGGGCATGTTCCCTCCGCCCTGGATCACCTGACGAATGATCTGATCTGCATTGAGGCGGGTTGCGACGTCGTCGAGTGCTGGGCCGCGATGCCCGCCTCGTCCGTCCAGCGCGTGGCAGTTTCGGCACTGCTTGTTCTGCACGACCATGGCACCCTGCAGTTCCAGCGGGCTTCGACCCTGCACATACTGCACCGGTGTGGGAATCCCGCTCCACGCCTGCATGACTGGTGACCAGGGCGCTTTGTAGGCCAGATAGGTGAGGCCACCGAGGCAGACCATCAGGAACACCACGAACAGCACGGAGATTGGTCGCCGCCGCCAGTGTTTCTCGCCGTCGCCTGAAAGGAACGGCAGCATGATGAGCACGCCCGCCGCCAGCACCGGGAAGCCGATGATCAGGAATGTCTCCATGTAGGGCGGGAGCAGGGCCAACACGGCGAAGATCGACTGGAACCAAAAGTCTGGCCGCGGCGCCGTGTGGATCAACATCGGATCCGGCTTTCCGTTTGGTCCGGCCGGGCCAAAGAGCATGGCACAGGTGAAGAGCAGGCCCAGCACGAGGCCGCAGGCAATCATGTCGCGCCCCGCAGCATTGGGGAAGAAGGGCATGCCCCGCTTGTGCACTTCGCGCTCGTACGTCTCGCGATACGTCTTCTTGTCCACGAGTACGCCAGGGGTGGGTGTCTCGTTGATGCCGCACTTGATGACGAGCAGCAGGTGTACGCCAATGAGGGCGATCAGCGATCCGGGAAGCACGAAGACATGCAGCGCGAAGAAGCGAGACAGCGATTCACCGCCGATGATCGGGCCACCCAACACGAACTGCACCAGCCCGGGGCCGATGAATGGAACGCGGCCGGCCATGGCCATGCCCACGCCCATGCCCCAATACGCATCCTGGTCCCACCGCAGCACCTGACCGGTGAACCCCATGCCCAGTGTGCAGACGAACAGCAGCACCCCAACGATCCAAGTGAGCTCGCGCGGGTACTTGAAGGCACCGAACAGGAACACCTGAATCATGTGGATCGACATCATCGCGATCATCAGATGGGATCCCCACACATGGAGCGCCCGCAGGAACCAGCCCATCGTCTGGTCGTAATTGAGGTATTCGAGCGATGCGTATGCTTCGTCGGCGCTGGGCACATAGACCAGTGCCAGGCAGATGCCGGTCATGATCTGAAGCATGAACAGCATCAAGGTCATTGAGCCGAAGACGTACCACCACTTCGCACTGGAAGGCACCGCATGGGACATCGACGGACCCAGTGTGTCCTTCAGTCCCAGTCGTTCTTCAAACCAGTCGATGATGCGTGCCATGGGTATGAGGCTCAGGGGGTCTGCTGCAACGTGGGCAGTCGCCCCGCCTTGATCTCAAGTGTGCCGTTCTTGATTCGTGTCTCGTAGGTGTAGAGGCCTCGTGGGGGTGGGCCCGCAGCATGTGATCCGTCGGCGTAGTACACGCCACCGTGGCAGGGGCACATGAAGAGGCTCGACTCGGGGAACCAACGCACCGGACAGCCCAGATGGGTGCAGTTGATCGCGAACACAGTGAATGACTCGCCCGTCTGTCGCCTCACCCAACAGGGCGTGTTGGCCGTGTAGCCGTCCCAAGGGGTGGTGAAGGGGTTGCGATACTCACCGAGGCGAGTTTGGCCTTCCGGGAACGAATCGATGGTGCCCAGCGACACCCACTTCTGTGAGCCGCCCGACTTCCAAGGTGCAAGCAGATACCCCACGACCGGAATCGCGATGGCCACGGCCACGATGGCGTTGATGCCAGCGCCCAACCAGAAAAGGAAGCCTCGTCGTGAGGGCTGGGGTTCAGGGCCCGGGCCAAGCATGTCGGGGTCAGGTGCGCTGCGATAGTCAAACTGTTCAGGCATCAGTTTCCCTCCCCGATTGTCTTGGTGTCCGGGTAGGGCGAGCCCGGGTACTGGACACGATGGGAGGTGAGCCAGGCCACCAGATCAGACACTTGCTGTGAGGTCAGCGGGCCGCTCGTGAGCACCTGCCGCGTGCCGACACGACCTCGGAAATTGGGCATGCCCAGATCGAGGCGGCCACAGATGATCGCACTGCGAAGGGCCTGATCGCTTGTCATGGCCAGGAACGCATCGTCAACCACCGATCCGGCGTGCTCGCCGCCACGCCCGTCACTGCCGTGACACGCGGCGCATCGTTGGGCAAAGACAAGCTCTCCCGCTTTGGCCGACCCGGGCGAACCCTGCAGTGATGGTCCACTTGTGGCGACGGCGTCCTGTTGACCCCATGCACTGCGCATGCCCTTGATGATGTCATCCAGTTGTTCGTCGGTGAGAATGCCCCCCTCCGACTGCACCATCGGGGGCATCAGGGTGCCCTCCACGCCTTCGGTGATCACTCGGCGGAGATAGGCGTCCGATGCCAGCGACAGATAGAGGGGGTCGTTCATCGGGCGGGCCGGGCCGAAGCGTCCGTCCGCTCCGTGGCAGCCCGAGCAGTAGTTGGTCCACAACTGGTTGAAGTCATGCACCTGGTCGCCAGGCACCGGGCGGTCTGCACGTACGGGGCGGCCCGGCATCCAATCGCACGCACACAGCGAACAGAGCAACGCAGCCAGAATGCAGCGGGCGATCATGATTCGTCCTCCGCCTGCATGCCCGGAACCCCCGGTGAGTCCATGCCCAGTCGTTCCAGATAGGACCAGTTCTGCATCGTGGAAATCTTCTCAGACTTGACGATCCAGGCGCCACAGGCCAGCCCGAAGGCCACCTGTGCGCCGATGAACCAGCCCCACTCGATGTGCATCTCCAGCGCTGGATTGATCACACTCAATGATGCCAACGTCAGCCCGCACCAGATGGCGGGCATGATGATTGCGGCCCAGAACAGTGGCCAGCGGGGCACCAGCGGCATGATCACGCCGTACACGAGACCAATGAAGAGCGACATGACAATGTGAATGCCCAAGCCCACGGCAAGCGCACCCCCGTGAAATGCCGACAGGGCAGTTTGATCCATATCCCCGATCGACGGCAGGATGGTGCCGGCCAGCACGTTGACCGCGTACCAGAGGCTGCCGTGCGAAGCCAGCGACCCGATGAGGGCTACGACGGCCATGGCCACGCCGCCAATGATGCCGCCGACGACACCGGCCGAGTATGGGTGGATCTCAAGTGGGATGCGGGCGCGGTGGGTGGGCTGCGCCATCAGTCGCCCTACTTGTCCGATGCGAGCTTCGATTGCATCAGGATGCGTGTCGATGACGGGCTCATACTCACGCGGGTCGGGAAGGACTTCTCGCCACCAGTGCACAGCTCCAGCCAGTGCAAAGCTGAGCCCGACAATTGCTACGGACCAGGTCGTCACGATGCCAGCGAACATGAATGTCACGCCGAATGCGGCGATCAACGGGCCGGCGCAAGGGCAGGGCAACTCGACTGGGTGCTGTTCGGATTGGTGTTGTTGGTCCATCAGCGACTCACCCGTAGTACCCGATGATGTAGACGACGGTAAAGACGAAGATCCACACGCCGTCAACGAAGTGCCAGTACCAACTTAGAAGGTCCACTTTGCCTGCATGCCGCTGATGGTTGTAGCCACACAAGGTGAGCACGAGCACAATCGTCATCAGCAACAGCCCGATGGTGACGTGGGCGGCGTGGAACCCCACCAGCGTGAAGAAGCACGAGCCGAACAGATTGGTGTTCAGCCACAGGCCATCTTCGGCGATGAGCCCGTACCACTCGAAGCCTGTACCCGCCAAGAAGACCCCGCCGAACGCGATCGTCAACGCCCAGAACAGTGTGAACCGGGCCATGGCGCCCTGCTCGAGCGCCTTCACGGCCAGCCAGATCCAGATGCTGCTGGTGAGCAGGAAGATCGAATTGAACGAGACGGCCATGGGGGCCCACGTCGGAGCGGCAAAGGGTGGGTCCAGTACGTCCTGCGGGTAGGGGCCAGAGAGGTCCTTGCCGATGTAGAAGAGGTACACCGCGATCAGCGTGCCGAAGAAGAAGATCTCCGACAGGATCAACAGAGATACACCCAACTTGCCCTTGGGCAGGTTGTGCACCGGTGCCAACTCCGGCAGGGCCGCATTGGTATCGATGGTGCTCATTCGTACTTCCAGTCCGGGTCTTCAGGGTGCTTCTTGTCCCACAGTGGGCGACGGCTGCGTACCTCTGGATCGACGTCGAAGTTCCAAGCCGGCGGTGGGGAGGGCGTGCTCCACTCGAGCGTCCATGCGTCCCATGGGTCGTCTCCGGCAGGCTTGCCCTTCTTGAGCGACCGCAGCAGATTCCACGCGAAGAACAGCACGCCGATGATCTGGAACAACACGCCGATGGAGGAGATCAGGTTCCAGATCTCCCAGCCGCGATCGGCGTGATAGGTGTAGATCCGACGGGGCATGCCCAGCATGCCCGAGACGTGCATCGGGGCGAAGGTGAGATTGAACCCGATGAAGAGCGTCCAGAAGTGCCACTTGCCGATGCGTTCCGAGAGCATCTTGCCGCTGACCTTCGGGAACCAGTAGTAGATTGCGGCGAAGATCGTGAACACCAGGCCGCCGAAGAGCACATAGTGGAAGTGTCCCACGACAAAGTACGAGTCGCTTACCTGCCAGTCGAAGGGCACCACCGCGAGCATGATGCCCGTCAGACCACCGAAAAGGAATTGCACGAGGAAGCCCAGTGAGAACAGCATGGGGGTGTGCAGTCGAATCTTGCCGCCGTACATGGTGGCGACCCAGTTGAACATCTTGATGCCGGTGGGGACGGCGATGAGCATGGTTGATGCCATGAAGGCCGTGTTCACCGCAGGGCTCAGGCCAACCGCAAACATGTGGTGCACCCAGACGCCCAGAGAAATGAACCCGATCGCGACGGTCGCCGCCACCATCAGCGGGTAGCCAAACAGCACCTTGCGGCAGAAGACCGGAATGATCTCGGAGACGAAGGCGAAGGCTGGCAGAATCAGGATGTAGACCTCAGGGTGCCCGAAGAACCAGAAGAGGTTCTGCCAGAGCACAGCCGAACCACCGCCTTGAACGTCGAAGAAGTGCGCCCCCAGACTGCGGTCAAACAGCAGCATGACCTGTGACGCGGCCAGTGGCGGCATGGCGATCACGACCAAAATGGCATCGATGAGCATGATCCAGACGAAGATCGGCATCTTCATCAGGCTCATGCCTTTGCACCGCATGCACAGGATGGTGGCCACCAGATTGATGCCCGTCGCGATCGATCCGAAGCCCGACACGAGCAGGCCCAGAATCCAGTAGTCGGTGCTGTGCCCGCGGGAGAACGTCCGCTCGGTCAGCGGTGCGTACGCGAACCAGCCCACGTCGGGTGCGGATCCCATTCCATAGAGGCCCTGCCCGCCAAAGTACGAGAAGTACAGCAGGAGGCCGCCAAAGAGGAACAGCCAGAAACCAAAAGCATTGAGTCGCGGGAAGGCCAGATCACGGGTGCCAATCATCAGCGGCACGAGGTAATTGGCGCTGCCCAGCAGGATGGGCATGCCCACCAGGAACACCATGGTGGTGCCGTGCATGGTGAACAGGCGGTTGAATTCGTCGGGCATCACGACGCCCATGTCCGACCAAGCCAACTGCCATCGCATCATGGTGGCTTCAAGGCCACCGATGATGAAGAACAGGAGCCCCGACGTGATGTACATCAGGCCCAACTTCTTGTGGTCAACTGTCACGACCCACTCGTGCAGCCTTGACAGGGGGGGCGCCTTGAGCGCCAGACGGGGTGATTCCGGCGCTGTGGTCACTTGAGCGTCTCCAGATAGTCGCAGATTCGGTCAGTTTCCTCGCGTGAGAGTTTCATGGAAGGCATGTCGCAGCCCGGCTTGATGTTCTGTGGGTCCCACACCCACTCACGCAGGCGATCTGGCGTATTCGCGGCCGCGCCTGCGCCCAGCACCGATCTGCTCATGAGGTGTGTCAGGTCTGGCGCGAAGGTGCCGTCGGCCACTGTGCCCCTGATGGTGTGGCAATTGATGCAGGCTGTACTCATGAAGAGATCACGGCCCTCTGCGACGGCGGCATCTTCCACCGCTTCCTTCTGCTGGTTCTCCACCCAGCGGGCGAATTCTTCTTCCGTGTGCACGTACACGGTGATCAGCATGTTGGCGTGCTGATTGCCGCAGTATTCAGCACACTGTCCGATGTACTTGCCGGCTCTGCTGGGTTGCAGCCACAGGTGGTTGATGCGGCCTGGAACGACATCCATCTTGCCCGCCAACTGGGGCACCCAGAACGAGTGGATGACGTCGGCCGATTCAAGCATCAGGTAGACCGACTGCGGTTCGCCGTCTTTCGTCAAGGGAATGTGGAGTTCGTTGGCGGTCACAAAGCCCAGATCGCCGTAGTCAAACTCCCACCACCAGCGGTGCCCCACGACGGTGACCTCGAGCGAACCAGGTGGCGGTTCCTGCTTGTCGATCTCGAAAATGCCGCGGGCGGATACGAGAAAGAGCACGAAGACGATCAGCAGGGGGATCACAGTCCAGGCTAGTTCGACCGGATTGGATCCATACACCTGTGGCGGTTCACCGCCCTCGGATTCGCTGCGCTTCTTTCGATATCGGATGATGGCCCATACGATCAGGCCTTCCATCACGATGAAAATCACCGCGCAGATGCCGATGATCAGCCACGTGATGTCGAGAATGATCTCCGCCGGCTCCGACCGTGGCAGGAACATGCTGGGCATTTCTGCCGTGCCGGGCGCACAGACAGGTGCAGCCCCACTGGCGGTTGCCGCCAGCAAACTCATCATCCACCCCGATGCCACGAAGGCTCGCCTCACGCACTGCTCCTGCACGTGCTCGGTTGCACGCCGTCAGGACCCTAGCATGAGCATTCAAGCCCCGGCAAGTGGGGGTGCGGCATGATTAGAACGTGAATGACCCCGCAGAGAATTCGGACTGGCCCGCCCTGAACGCTCGAATCGATGCGTGCATGATCAGGGATCGACGCCGACTGCGACGTCGGGTGCGACGGCTCAAGGGCCGTCGTGACCGGGCCCTGGTCGCTCGGGGCGTGGAGAAAATCGTGGCTCAGATCGAGGCTTCTCAGCAGCAGGTGGAAGCGAGAAGCGCACAGCTGCCGCACCTGAAACGACTGGACGATCTGCCCATCGAGACCATCCACGATGAACTGGCAGCGGCGATCGAGGCGAATCAAGTCGTGATCGTGCAGGGCGAGACCGGGTCGGGCAAGACCACCCGATTGGGTCGAATCTGTCTTGAATTGGGGCGAGGTGTGTTCGGTGGCATCGCGCACACCCAGCCCAGACGAATCGCTGCCCGTTCAGTCGCAAGGAGAATCGCCTCGGAGTTGCCCCCGCCGGATCGGGCCCTCATCGGGCATCACGTGCGATTTGATCGAAGCGGTGACGAAGATGACCTGTTGACCGTGATGACCGACGGTGTGTTGCTGGCGTCGATTCGGTCGGACCCACGACTGGAACGGTGGGACACGATCATTCTCGATGAAGCGCACGAACGCAGTCTCAATATTGACTTCCTGATCGGCGTGCTCCGTTCGATTCTGCCCCGTCGCCCGGAGTTGAGAGTGATCGTGACATCGGCGACGATCGATGCGGAACGCTTCTCGAAGGCGTTTTCAGATGCCCCGGTGGTGACAATTCCTGGGCGGACCTATCCAGTAGAGATTCTGCACCGCCCTCCGGCCAGTGATCTCGATGACGGAAACACCGAGGCGATCAGCCGTGCAGTGCTGGAGGCGGTGCGTGAAGCTGATCAACTGGTTCAAGGAGAGGGCGACATGCTCGTCTTTCTTCCTGGCGAGGCTGAGATTCGATCGTGCATTCGGCGACTGAGCGGGGCCCTTGGTCAGCAGTTTGAGGTGTTACCGCTGTATGCCAGATTGTCCGCAACTGCGCAGGATCGTGTCATGCGGCCGGGGCGATCCAGACGGATCATCTGCGCCACGAACGTCGCGGAGACATCTCTGACGGTGCCTCGCATTCGGGCCGTGATCGACAGTGGGCTGGCGCGGGTGTCACGATTCAGCGCCAAGAGGCAGGTGCAGCGGCTGCCTCTGGAGGGCATTGCTCGCGACTCGGCTCGCCAGCGTGCTGGGCGGGCCGGACGTGTCGCGCCCGGGGTGTGCATCAGACTTTGGAGCACCTCTGACCATGGGGCTCGTGATGAAGCGATCGATCCAGAGTTGCGGCGAAGCGACCTGGCAGGTGTGCTGCTGCGGATGGCCGATCTGAATCTGGGCGAGGCTGCCACCTTCCCATTTCTGGACCGACCCAAGGCAGCCATGATCCGCGCCGGCGAGCGAGTGCTCGAAGAACTCGGCGCCACGACAAGAGGCGAACTGACACCGCTTGGCCGTGAGATGGCGTCGCTGCCGGTGGCGCCACGCGTGGCTCGAATGCTGCTGGCGGGACGTGCCCAAGGCTGTCTCGAGGCTGTACGAGTGATTGCGGCTGGGCTGTCGATTCCCGACCCGCGGTTGACCCCTCACGACGCCCGAGAGGAATCGCAGGCAGCCCATGCAGCATTCATCGATCGCAGGTCGGACTTCATGTCGCTGCTCAACCTGTGGGAGGCGCTGTCGGGGCGAATCCGCGACGAGGGCTCAGCAGCCACCAGAAGATGGTGCATGGCCAACCACATCTCGTGGGTTCGGGTGGTCGAGTGGCGAGACCTCGTGCATCAACTGCGACGGGCCTTGCGGGGAGAGGGTGGGGGAGATCGCACGGCCTCGAAGATTCACCGGGCGCTGATGACGGGGCTGCTCATTCAGGTGGGGCGTCGCAGTGAAGAGGGCGACTACGAGGCGCCAGGTCAACGGCGATTCCATCTGCATCCGTCATCGGCTCTGGCCGCTCGACCACCAGCCTGGGTGATGGTGGGCGAGCTCGTCGAGACACGAAAGCTGTACGGCCGAGTTGCTGCAGCGATCTCACCCCACTGGCTGGAGCAAGCTGCCGGCCATCTACTGGATTACACATACGAGCGAACTCGATGGGACACCCAGAAGGGGGAGGCCACCGTCGCTCGTCGGGCGCTCCTCCGAGGGTTGACTGTCTCCAAAGGGCAGCGTGTGCCACTGGCCTCGATTGAGCCTCAAAGTGCCAGACGCCGGTTCATCGATCACGCATTGGTCGATGGGGACTGCGACTTGGGCCAACTGGCCTTCTTCAAGGCCAACGAGACATTGGATGAACGGCTGCGTGAGCGTGCAACCCGCATGCGACGAACCGACCTGCTGCGTGGCCCCGCTGCTCGGGCCGAGCACTTCGATGAAGTCCTGCCTCACTGGGTGCACTCGCCGCGATCACTACGCCAGTGGCTCTCCAGCGATGCGCACGCAGCCCAGACCATGCTTCTGAGCGAGCACGAGTTGTTGACCGAGGCCGGGCAGAATGCCGGAGTGGCGGCCCAGAGTGCATTCCCCGACGCCATTGAAACCGGGGCGGGCCTCGCTCGAATTGTGTATCGGCACAACCCCGGCGAGGACGATGATGGGCTCAGCCTCAGGGTTGGCATCGAACAACTGCCCGGCATCGATCCTGTGCGCCTGGCCTGGCTCGTGCCGGGCTGGCGGCGGTGGCTGGTGGAGACGCTGCTACGTGGCCTGCCCAAGGATGCCCGCCGGGCACTTGCCCCCATGCGCGAGACGATCGACACCATCGTGCGTGGGCTTCCAGATGAGCCCAGTGGATCCATCCATCGTGCGATTGAGGCGTGTTCGCCGCATCCAGTGGCGTCGGAGGAATTGGCCGCGGTGGATGTCCCCGCTGCACTTCTGCCACGATTTGAAGTGACCGATGAGGGTCGCGTCATTGCCGTGGGTCGGGACCTGCCTCTGCTTCGGCGAACACTTGAGGCCCGCCGCAATCGCGTTGTGGCTCGTGCCCTTGAGCAGGATGACCGCCATGGACAACTGGTTGAGGTATGGCCCCAGGACGAGATGTTGCCGCGGCAAGTCAGGTGCGGCGCTGTCGAGGCGCACTTGGTCCTCGATGCGTCTGAAGACGGCGTTCGTCTCTTGCTGGAACCATGCCCCCGAATGGCTACGCAGCGGCATCGCCTGGGCGTTCGTCGTCTGCTTGTGGACACGTTGGGAGAGGGCTTGCGTTCGGCTGTGCGAACGTGCACCGGGTTTGATGCCGCGCGATTGTGCGCCATCGCACTGGGCCGTGGGGGGCAGTTCGAGCAGGACGCCGCGGCGATGACGGTGGAATTGGCCTGTCCCGGCCCGACTCCGGACTCGGCGGGACGCTTCGAAGAGGTGGCCACGCAGGTCTGGGACCAACTGGTGCCTTCAGCCACGCGGGCGATCGGTGTGCTGTGCGATTACCTGCAGTCAATCTTGCGATGCAGAGATGATCTGGCCGCCAGTTCACTCGCCCCGGAGGCGCTCGTCGAGTTGCAGCAGGCATACGACTTTCTGGCACATGTCTCCATACCAGGGGCGCTGCCGCCAGCCTGGTGGCCGATGCCTGCACGCTGGGCCCGCCTGCTCAGCGAACGAGTAGCTCGAGGCGACCCAAACGGAGCGGTCCTTGCCCGTTCGATCTCCCAGTGGCAGGATCGCGCCGGACTGGCGGAGGCGCGACTGAGCCACCCGAGTGTGATGCAGTACAGACTGCTGCTGGAGTCAAGACGGGCGCAATTGCACGGGGGCGACAGCGGAGGCGTTCGGGTTGATGATGCCCTGCTGGCGCAGCAGTGGGCACTCGTCGAGGCGACCGCCTGATCTTGTTCAAGCGGTGGCGGTCTCGTGCACACCCTTGCGACCGACGCTGTAGTACACGAAGCCCTTCTCGTGCAGCGCCATGTCGTGATACACGTTTCGGCCGTCGAAGATGACCGGCTCCTTCAATTGGGCCTGCATCTGGCTGAACTCCGGCTGCCGGAATTCCGACCACTCGGTGCAGACGACGAGGGCATCGGCTCCGCTGCATGCCTCGTACATGTCCTGCACGTAGTTGATGTCAAGCCCGTAGGCCTTGAAGGTCTCTTCGGCGATCGGGTCGAAGGCAGTGACAGTGGCACCTCGCTCAAGCAGCCCTTCGATGATGGTCTTCGCCGGGGCTTCACGAACGTCGTCAGTGCGTGGCTTGAATGCGAGACCCCAGAAGGCGAAGTGACGGCCGGAGACGTCGCCGTTCCAATGCGACAGAATGCGATTCAGGAACCAGGTGCGCTGCGCCTGATTCACCTCGTGGACTGCTTCATTGAGCAGGCAGGGAATGCCCGAGTCCTGCCCCATCTCGATCACGGCCAGCGTGTCCTTGGGGAAGCAGGAACCTCCGTAGCCCAGGCCGGGATTGAGGAACTTGTCGCCGATTCGTTTGTCGGCGCACATGCCTTCACGCACGCGGGCGATGTCAGCGCCGTAGTACTCGGTGATGCGGGCGATCTCGTTGATGAAGGAGATCTTGGCCGCGAGCATCGCGTTGCTGGCGTACTTGACCATTTCCGATGACTCGACGTCCATGAACATCAAGGGGTTGGCGGTGCTCACGTAGGGGTCGTACAGCCGGGTGAGCAACTCGCGCCCACGATCATCCTCGATGCCGCAGACGACGCGGTCAGGCTCCTGGAAGTCTTTGATGGCGTCGCCTTCCTTGAGGAATTCCGGGTTGTCGGCGACTGAGAAGGGCTTGTTGGTGATGGATGAAATCACATCACGCACCTTTGCCGTCGTGCCGACCGGGACCGTCGACTTGACCACGATCACCGGGTGGTCAACCTTGCACGTGCCCGACTCGATCGCTTCGCCGATGGCCTTGGCCACGGCCATGACGGCCGACAGATCGCTTCGTCCATCTGGGCCAGTGGGGGTACCCACGCAAATGAAGATCAACTCGCCGTCGGCATAGGCAGCTGCCTGGTCCGAGGTGAAGTGCAGCCGATCGCCCTTGATGTTGAGCGTCATGAGCTCGGACAACCCCGGCTCGAAGATCGGGCATTCACCCCGTTGCATCATCGCGACACGCTCGTCGTTGATGTCCAGACAGGTCACATGGTTTCCGGTGTTGGCGAAGCAGGTGCCAGTGACAAGGCCGACGTAACCGGATCCGACGATCGTGAGATGCATGGCGAGGGAAACTCCCGTGAGGCAGGGACAGTGGACTTGGGCGACATGCCGCCGCATTCCCTGCACCCGCCGTCGGATTCAGGGAGTTGAGCCGCGCATTGTATCGGCCATCGCAGCCTCGATCGACAGGAGCTTCTCTTTCAATGCCAGCGCGGTTCCTCGACGGGCGGTGCCGTGGAATCCACCTAGTGAAGAGGTGCCCAGCACCCGGTGACATGGCGTCAGCAGCGGGAGCGGATTGGCCCGCATGGCGCCCCCAGCCGCTCTGATGGCTCTGGGGCTACCTGCCGAGGTGGCCAGTTGGGCATAGGTCCTTGTTCGCCCGAGTTTGATGCGGCGACAAGCCAGCCAGCATGCTCGATAGAAGGGTGGGCCCTCGGGCACTGCAACAGGCGGGGGGCCGGAGGGCTCTCGCAAGGCTGCCCGCACCCAGGCGGCCAGTTCCGGAAGCAGGCGGCGATCCTCTCGGCCAGTGGGGCCCTTGTGCAGGGCGGCCCACTCGGTTCGCAGGGTGTCGCCGGTCATGATGATCACCAGCCCTCCAGCAGGTGTGGGCACCTGTCGCCACCAGACCTTTGATGGCGTCTTCTGCATGTGGGTGATCCTACGCGAGTCAGTTGTGGACAACGGCGGCCGGTGCTCTTTAGCTGTCCTACAATTCCGCCCCATGAATACCTCGATGACATCGCTGGATCCGCTCTCCGTTCAAATGCTCGAACTGCTGGGTGGCAATGACCCGGAGGCGGCCCGAATTCTGGCCGCGGAGGCCACACGGCAGGATCGCACGCTGGAGCTGATCGCTTCGGAAAACCACGTGTCCTCGGCCGTCATGCACGCGGCCGGGTCGTGGATGACCAACAAGTACGCCGAGGGATATCCTGGCAAGCGCTACTACGGGGGCTGCGAACATCACGATGAGATCGAGCAGTTGGCGATCGATCGGGCATGTGCGCTCTTTGGGTGTCGATTCGCCAATGTGCAGCCCCACTGCGGTGCCAACGCCAACACCGCCGCGTTCATGGCCATGCTCAAGCCGGGCGATCGAGTGTTGAGCCTGCCCATCAAGAGTGGTGGGCACCTCAGCCACGGGCTCAAGCCGAACTTCTCAGGCACGTTCTTTGAGATTCACGACTATGACCTCGACCCCGAGACCGAGCAGCTCGACTACGAGCATGTCGCCGAGCGAGCACGCGCCGTGCAACCGAAGATGATCATCTGCGGCTACAGCGCCTATCCGCGTGTGATCGATTTCGAACGCTTCCGGGCGATCGCTGATGAGGTGGGCGCCGTGCTCATGGCTGACATCGCCCACATCGCCGGTCTGGTGGCGGCGGGTGTGCACCCCTCGCCTTTCCCGCACGCCCACATCGTGACCACCACGACGCACAAGACGCTCCGTGGCCCTCGTGGCGGCCTGATCCTCTCCGATGACGAGGACGTGGCAAAGATGGTCGATCGAAAGGTGTTCCCGGGCTCACAGGGCGGGCCCTTGATGCACATCATCGCCGCCAAGGCGGTGGCCTTCGCCGAGGCATTGCAGGACGACTTCAAGGTATGGGCCACACAGGTTGTAGCCAACGCCCAGGCACTGGCGCAGGGGCTCGTATCCGCGGGCTATCGGTTGTGCACCGGCGGTACTGACAACCATCTGCTGCTCGTCGATCTACAACCTCGCGACGCCGATCTCACAGGGGCGGATGCCGAGCGTTGGCTGGAGTCTGCCGGCATCATCACCAACAAGAACGGCATCCCCAATGACCCGCGTGGCCCCATGGTCACCAGCGGGCTGAGGTTGGGTACCGCGGCCTTGACCACCCGTGGTTTGAAAGAGGACGACATGATTGCCGTGGCGGGCATGATCGATCGAGTACTGGCAGGTGGAGGAGATGAAGCGATCTGCCAGAGCGTGCGTGAGGATGTGCACGCCCTGTGCGATCGATTCCCCTTGTTCCACTGACCTGATCTGTTACAGGTCGAGCGGGACCAATTCACTCGGGCAGGCCGATTTGACGAAGGCCTTCGTAAACGACCGCCGTTGCGGCGCATGCCAGATTCAAGCTGCGTATGCCCTGTAGTTGCGGAAGCCCGATGATCGCTTCTTCGCCCCAGCGAGCGCGGATCTCCTCAAGCACTGATTCGGGCAGCCCGTCGCTCTCTCCGCCAAAGAGCAGGGCGTCGCCGGACTCAAATCGGACATCCCAGACGCTGCGGGTTGCTCGGGCAGAGCAGGCCCAGAGGCGAGCAGGGGCCTCGGACGCCAGGTAGTGACGCCAGGAATCGTGCACCCGCACGTCGAGGTCATTCCAATAGTCCAGTCCGGCTCGGCGAAGGGCCTTGGCCCCCAGATCGAATCCCAGAGGCCTGATCAGATGCAAGGTGCACCCCGTTGCCATCGCTGTACGGCCGATTGTGCCCGTGTTGTTGGGGATCTCAGGGGCATTGAGAACCAGATGCAGCACGCCAGGGGCACTCCTGCCAATGGCCCAGAGGGCCTCTGCGGGCCGCTATAGTCATTGGTCCCGCACCATAGCGGAGCGGCCGTAGGAAGAGATCTCAGTTCACGCGTTCAAGGAAGTCACGCGTTCAAGGAAGCTTCGATGCCCACTCATTCGACCGATCAGATTCGCAACATCGCCCTCGTCGGCCCCTCCGGCGGCGGCAAGACCACACTGGCAGAAGCAATGCTGGTCGCCACCGGCGGTATCGGCCGGGCCGGCAAGGTGGAGGACGGCAGCACCGTCAGTGACTCCAGCGATCTGGAGAAGTCATTTGGCCACTCGTTGACAAGCGCAGTAGTGCATGTCTCCCACGACGGATGCCACATCAACATCATCGACACCCCCGGCCGTGGGGACTTCCTCGGCGTGGCCATGAGCACGCTGCCGGCCGTTGAGACCATGGTGCTGGTTGTTGATCCTGACACCGGCATCGATCCAGTTTCACGCCGCCTCATGAAGCTGGCAGCCGAACGAAACCTGCCTCGGGCGATCCTGATCAACAAGATCGATCACGGTGATGTGGTCGGCCTGCTGTCGGAACTGCAGGAAACGTTCGGTTCGGAGTGCCTGCCCATCAATCTGCCAACCGAGGGCGGCTCAGCCGTCATTCGCTGTCTGCAGCAGTCCGAAGGCGACAGCGATCTTGGAGACGTCGCAGACTTCCACACCGCTTTGGTGGATCAGATCGTTGAAACCGACGAAGCCTTGATGGAGCAATACTTGGAGGCCGGATCGGTCGAACCGGAGGCATTGCTCGATCCCTTCAAGAGCGCCATGCGCGACGGACATCTGATTCCGGTGGGTTTCGTGAGTGCCACCAACGGCGTGGGCGTGAAGAAGTTCCTCGATCAGATCGCCTGGCTCTTCCCCAACCCGGCGCAGGGCAATTTCCGGCCCATCGAGAAGGTGACGGACGAGGGTTCCGAACCGGTTGAACTGACCGCCGACCCCTCGGGCACAGTGGTGGGGCACATCTTCAAGGTGGCCAGTGACCCATTCGTGGGCAAACTCTGCTACATCCGCGTGCACAACGGCACCTTGTCGTCTTCACAGCAACCTCGCGCCGATGACAGCCGCAAGGGCATTCGTCTGGGGCATCTACTGAGCCCTCAGGGGTCTCAGACCTCTGAGATCGACTCAGCCGTTCCCGGTGACATTGTCTGCGTTGCCAAGATCGACGACCTCAAGTACGACAGCACCCTGCACACGCTGGCAGAAGGCCATGCTCGCATGAGTTCGATTCCGTTGCCCAAGCCCATGTACGGGCTGGCCATCGAAACTACGAGCAAGGGTGGGGAGTCCAAACTCGGTGAAGCCATGGCCCGCATGATGGCGGAGGATCCCACCTTCGTGCTCGAGCGAGTCGCCGCAACCGGAGAGCAGGTTATTCGCGGTCTGGGCGAACTGCATTTGCGAGCAAAATTGCAGCTGCTCAAGGATCAGTACGGGGTGGAAGTTGCCACGCACCAGCCCAAGGTGGCTTACAAGGAGACCATTCAGGGGCAGGCGGAAGGGCACCATCGCCACAAGAAGCAAAGTGGCGGCTCGGGGCAGTTCGGTGAGGTCTATCTGCGTGTTGAGCCAGTCGCCGAGACGGAGGAGGGCCTCAGCAGGGGATTGCTCTTTGTCGATGACACATTTGGTGGAAGCGTTCCCAAGCAGTTCTTGCCCGCGATCGAGAAGGGTGTTCGGCAGGTCATGGTCGATGGGGCCATCGCTGGCTACCCGATGCAGAACATCAAGGTGAGCGTGTATGACGGCAAGCACCACTCGGTGGACTCAAAGGAAATCGCCTTCATCACGGCGGGCAAGCGGGCGTTCATCAATGCTGTTCAGAAGGCCCGACCGGTGCTGCTTGAGCCATTTGTGAAGCTCGAGATCACCGTGCCTCAGGACTACATCGGTGACATCTCTTCCGACATGTCCGGGCGACGAGGCCGGATCCAGGGCACCGATGTACTGGCCGGCAACCAGGTTGTCGTGCACGCCGAGGCGCCGCTCTCGGAGGTGATGATCTACGCCAATCAGCTCAAGTCGATGACCGGCGGCGCCGGCTCATATTCGATGGAGTACTCCCACGACGAGCAGACGCCTCCCAATGTGCAGGCTGATGTGGTGGCGGCATTCAAGCCCCGAGACGACGACGACTGATCCCTAGCCCCTCGGATCAGCCGCTGGCGTACCATGCGTCCATGCTCGTGCGCCCAGCCGATCCGGCTTCGACGACTCCCGTTTCCATGCCGGGGGCATCGGGCGTGCGCATGCAGGTCATGGTGGGTCGAGCGGATGATGCGCCCAACTTCGCCATGCGGCATTTTGTTGTGGATCCCGGTGGGCACACTCCGCTGCATGATCACCCCTATGAGCACGAGGTGTATGTGGTTGAGGGCACGCTTCAAGCCACTTGCGAGGGCGCCACAATCGCGGTGAGCGAGGGGGACGTGCTGTACGTGCCAAGCGGGGCGACGCACCAGTTTCAAAACACCTCGCCCCACTCGGCGCGATTCCTCTGTCTGGTGCCAGTGGAGTCAGACTGTGGCCAGCCGGTGCCGGGCAGCTGATATGGGTCCTTCCCCCCAGGATCGAGTGCAAAGGGGTCCCCAGCGAGGGGAGCCATCGCGGCCTCCGGCTGCGGCATTTCTGTGGCCCCTTCTGCCCGAAGCGGCGCTCTTGGTGGCGGGGCTGATCTGTTCGAGTTGGTCGTGGGGTGTTGCGATGGCAGCCATCGGCGGTGGGGCGATGTTGCTGACAGTTGCTGGCTGGTTGGGACGATCACCCTTGGCCTGTCTGTTGCCGCTGGCTGGGGCTGCTGCGATCACGCCCTTTACCGTTGGCCTGTTTCTCGCCCCCGATCGTCCGCTGACTGATGCCATGCTCGGAGGTGGCGTGGTGGGCATGGTGCTCCTGACGCTGGTGCCCATAGCGGTTTACCTGAGGAGATCGTCCAGCCAAGTTGTCAATCCGGACCGATCGATGCTGCTTGAGATTCGTGACTCGGTCATGCTCAGTGACACGGCAAAGCGGGTGCTCTTTCGAGACCGTGAGCTTGAACTGCTGCAGAACACGATTGAACAGGACATCGAGGCATGTGCCTACAACCGAGCCCTGGTGCTGTGTGACGACATGGAGCGGCTGTTGGGCGCCAGCCCCGAGGCTGAGGCACTGCGAGAGCGAGTGCTGGTGGCACGAAACCGGCAACTGGCCGCCCAGATTCAGCAGGAGAGCGAGGCCGTCGTGGCGCTGCTGGAGAGCGGAGACTGGGAGGAAGCGGACCGGGCCGCCCAGCGGCTGCAGCGTCTCTACCCTGATTCGCCTGCCTTGCACGGGCTCGAGGGGCGAATCGCCACGGTCAAGGGGCGTTGGAAGCGTGATATTGCCGATTCATTCAAGGCGGCCGCAAGCCGCGGGGAGATTGATCTGGCGATGGACCTGTTGCGGACACTGGATCGGGTGCTTGAGCCCGGCGAAGCTGAGCACATTCGCGAAGCGGCCCGTGATGTCGTGGCCCAGCACCGAGAGACGCTGTCCACTCGTTTCAAACTCGCTGTGAGTGATCATCATTGGGCGGATGCGATCGCGATCGGTCGTGAGATCATCCGAGAGTTTCCCAACGACACGATGGCACACGAGGTACAGGCGATGTTTCCCACGCTGGAGTCCCGGGCGATGGAGCAGTCCTCATGAGTCTCGCTGTGCGATTGCTCACCGCAGCCACTGCTGCCACCTTGTGCTCCTGTGTCGCCGATGACCTGAACGACCTGAGTCGGGCATTCAATGCGCCCACGCCGGCGCAGGCCGCCCGCGACGCACTGGACCCGTATGACCCGGACAAGCGCCGCGAAGGTGTGGTGCTGCTGGCCACCTCCACATTCGGTGGAGCTGCGCCCTACATGAAGCTCTATCGGGACTACACCGAGCACGATCCCGACCCTCTGGTGAAGGCCGCGGCCATCACAGCACTGGGGCGGCACGGTACACCCGAAGACGCAGTGCTGATCGCACCATGGCTGTCTACCGAGCGCAGTTCGCACCAGCATGTACGTTGGTGCGCCGCACTTGCCCTGCAGCGCTTGCACAATACGGACGTGGTGCAGGTTCTGATTCGAAGCGTGATGGACAAGGAAGAGGTGGCCGATGTGCGAGCCGCTGGATGTGTTGCGCTGGGCCAGTATCCAGAAGACCGTGTGGTGCAGGCGTTGATCGCCGCCACCGATGCACGGGCGCTGTCGATCTCAACTGCTGCGGGCCAGTCGCTCAATCTGTTGACCGGCCAGACTTGGGGAGAAGATTCGGCCGCCTGGAATGTCTGGTACCGCTCGGCACTGGCCGACTCAGCGGCGTTCAAGGCGCAGCAGGCGTACCTGTATCCCACCTACAGTCGCGACAAAGTGTGGTGGGAGCACGTGGCATTCTGGATCGATCAGAATTGGGAGATTCCTGCACCGCCCGCCGGCCTTCGACATGATGGCCGCCGCACGACCTGGGGAGACGATGACGAGGCGGACGGCTGACACGCCGGTACAGGCAGTTGACTGAACGCAAAGCCAACGATCGAGCGGGCGAAGGTGTCGCTGAGGACGGGCAGATTCGCTCTGGCCCACTGGCGGGCAAGACGCTCTGGCAGGCGATTTGGATTGTCTCCCTTCCGGTGCTCGTGCAGCAGATGCTGGGGGCTTGCGTGGGGCTGGTAGACAAGATGCTGGCCGGGGGGCTGCCGTCCGACATCGTGGTGTCTTCTTTCGACGGCCTGGGGATTGGGTCCTACGTGGGCTGGCTGATCGCCATCGCCATGACTGGCTTGGGGATCGGTGGTCAAGCGCTCATTGCAAGGGCGATGGGATCCGGGCAGACCCACGAAGCAGCGCGAGCTTTGGGGCAAGCCCTGACGCTGGGGGTGCTCTGGAGCGTTGTGGTTGCCTTCGTCATGTGGTGGGCGGCGCCCGGTCTGGCCCAGATCTGCGGCCTGCAGGGCGAGGCGTGCACGGCCTGTGTCGAGTACGTCCGGATGCTCTGCCTTGCCTTGCCAGGTACAGCTTTGATGATGGTTGGTGCCATGTGCCTGCAAGGTGCGGGCGAGACGTTTTGGCCAGCCGTCATAGGCGTTGTGGTGAATGTGGTCAATGTCATCCTGTCGTGGCTGTTCTCGGGCGCGGTGATCGAGATCGCCGGACACTCGTTGCAGTCTCCACTTGGTCTGAACTGGCATGTGGAGGGCATCGCCGCGGGTACGGTCGCCGGCTGGGTGGTGGGAGGCCTGCTCACCTTGTGGGTCGTGATTCGCGGCGTCAAGGACCTGCGGCTGACAGGCCCGGATGTCGCGATAGACCGGCGCATGAGTTGGCGAGTCGTTCGCGTGGGGTTGCCCAACTTCTTCGAGGGCATGTCGATGTGGCTGGCGAATCTCGCCTGCCTGTGGATCATCGGTCTCGTTGCCGCGGCGGCTGCGCTGTCAGGTTCGATCTGGACGCTGGAGGGCCTCGTGCCCATGAATGCAGACGGTGAAGGCCTGGTGGGCGCCCATGTCATTGCGATTCAATGGGAGTCCTTTTCCTTCTTGCCAGGTTTCGCCATCGGAACAGCGGCCGCAGCGTTGGGGGGGCAGTACGTGGGGGCGGGCAATGAGCCCATGGCCCGCCGCGCCGTGTGGACATGCGTTTTTCTGGGCATGTGTGTGATGGGCCTGCTGGGCATCGCCTTCATCCTGTGGGGGCGTGCGTTCACCAGCGTCGTGTCTGACGAGCCGATCTATCTGAATCTCGTGCCCGATCTGCTGCTGATTTGCGGTTTGATGCAGATCTTCTTTGCCATCTCCATGGTGATACGACAGGCCCTTCGAGGCCTCGGTGACACCATGTGGGTGTTCTGGATCACCACGATCAGTTCCTACGGCGTTCGCCTGCCCGTGGTGTGGTTGCTGGGCGTCGTGCTCGAACTTGGTCTGGCCGGCGTCTGGATCGGGCTCTGCGGAGAGATGATCATCCGGGCCATGCTGTTCATGGCTCGGTTCCGCTGGGGCGGATGGGCATCGCGAACCCTCTGATCGGCGTCTCCAATCGGCCCCTCGAGGCTCGAGGGGCGAACTACTCGCTGGCGGGGGGTGCCTGCGTTGACGACGCTTCAGCGGGCGAGGAGGCAACTTCAGCTGGAGCTTCTTCAGTCTTCGCTTCGGCAGCCTTCTGCTTTTGTTTCTGTTCCTGCTCCAAGGCCGCCTTGATCCGATCGACCTTGTTCTTGTCGGGAGACAGGATCATGGTGATGCGACGGCCCGCCATCTTCGGCGGCATGTCTACTCGGGCGATGTCTTCGAGCTCGGCGATGACGTCCTTCATTCGCTCGTAGCCACGCTCCTTGTGGGCCATTTCACGCCCACGGAAGTTCTGCACGATCTGCACCTTGTGGCCATCCATCAGGAACTTGCGGGCTTGGGCGAGACGAATCCCGATGTCGTGGGGGTCGATCTTCATCGATCGGCCCAGTCTCACTTCCTTCTGCTCGGCCGTCTTGGTGCGTGAGGCTCGCTCTTTCTTTGACTGCTCGTAGCGGTACTTGCCAAAGTCGAGAATGCGGCACACTGGTGGGTCAGAGTCGGGTGACACCTCCACTAGATCCAGACCGGCGGCCTCCGCCCGCTGTAGTGCATCACGGGTATCCACCACCCCGACCATGTTCTCGTTCTCGTCGATCAGGCGAATCGGCGACTTTCGGATCTGGTCGTTGACGCGAGTCTGTTTGCGGATGTTCTCGTTGGGACGAAAGAAGCGGCGGCGTGCGATGACAGGGCTCCGGTCAGGATTGCGCAGCATGGGCGGCCAGACGTCTGGTCGCCGAACAGGTGAAGTCGAAGGGGCGGAGCAACGGCGCGGTCATGAAGGACATGCGTTGCGTGAACGTGAGATCGTCATGCAGACGGTTGCTCCGATGGTGAATCGCCCACGGCTCGCATACGGCGGCAGTGAGTCCGTGTCACCAAGGCACAAGCGTAGTGTGAATTTGCCTTCAGGGCAAGACAATCAGGCTGTCTCTGTGGTCTGGAACAACACCTCATGGGCACAAGGGGTGCCGTGTCCGTCCAGTTCGGTCCGAAGCGCCGAGACGAATTCGTCCAGCCCGACGGCGCCCAGATCCCGCTCGACCCCGTGGACTCGAACGCTGACGGCGGCGGCCTCTGCATCTCGTGGCCCCACCACCAGCACATAGGGGATCTTCCAATTGGCCGCTTCCCGGATTCGGTTGGGCAGTCGCCCGCCATGGGCATCCTGAGTGACACGCACACCTGCGTCGCGGAGGGTGGATTCCACGCTATCGGCCCACTGGGCACTCTTGTCGCTCACAGGTAGCACCCGGACCTGTTCCGGAGCCAGCCAGGCTGGGAAAGCCCCGTCGAAATGCTCGATCAGGAAGCCCACAAAGCGCTCCATTGAACCGAAGGGGGCGCGGTGGATCATCACGGGGCGATGGGGGGCGTTGTCTGCTCCGGTGTAGGTCAGACCGAATCGCTCAGGCAGGTTGTAGTCCACCTGCACAGTGCCCAACTGCCAGCGGCGCCCGATGGTGTCCTTGACAACGAAGTCGATCTTGGGGCCGTAGAAGGCCGCTTCGCCGGCTTCGGCGGTGTAGGGCACACCGAGTGTCTCGGCGGCATTTCGACACGCGGCTTCGGCCCGATCCCAGTTGGACGCCTCACCGACATACTTGCCCGCGTCGGGGCCACGAAGGCCCACCCGGACCTCGAAGTCGTCTATGCCGAGCGTGCCAAAGATCAGCTGGACCAGTTCGAGGCAGCCGAGCACTTCGCCGTGCACCTGATCTTCGGTGCAGAAGAGGTGGGCGTCATCCTGAGTGAAGCCACGCACCCGCAACAGGCCGCCCAACTCTCCTGATTGCTCCCAGCGGTAGACGGTTCCGAATTCGGCCAGCCGAACGGGCAGATCTCGATAACTGCGGGCTTCGCTGGCGAATATTCGAATGTGGTGCGGGCAATTCATCGGCTTGAGCAGATAGCCGTCGATGTCACCGTCTTCGAGCTTGTTGGACAGCTCACCACACGAACACGTCGCCATGGCCTTCATCTGCTCGCGGTCAACCAGTGGTGGGAATTGGCTGTCGGCGTAGTAGGGGAAGTGGCCCGAAGTGCGGTAGAGATCGAGTTTGCCAACGTGCGGGGTGAAGACCTGGTCGTAGCCCTGACGCCGCAAGGCTTCTGAGATGAACTGCTGCAGCGTCTCGCGAATCACAGCGCCGCGGGGCTTCCACAAGGTCAGCCCGGGGCCGACCATTTCATCGAAGGCGAAGAGCTCGAGTTTGCGGCCCACGACTCGGTGGTCGCGTCGGCGTGCCTCCTCCAATTGCTCCAGATGGGCCGCGAGCCGCTTTTCGTCGGGGAACGCGGTGCCGTAGACGCGGGTCAGCGCGTCACTATCTGCGTCGCCGTGCCAGTAACTGGCAGCCACCCGCATGATCTTGACGGCTCCAATGCGCGAGGTGCTGGGCACGTGAGGGCCTCTACAGAGGTCGTCCCAATGCGTCCCGGGTGTTCCCGTGGCATACCAGGAGAGCGTCGATGAGCCCGCTTCGACGGCCCGCTGGGCGTTGTCGAGCTTGTACTTGCTTCCTTCGGTTTCCAGTCGGGCCATGCCTTCTTCGACAGGAAGTACATGCCGCGTGAAGGGGCGATCTTCCGCCATGATCTCACGCATTCTTGCCTCGATACGGTCGAAGTCGTCGCTTGAGATCCGTGGAGATCCGTCTTCGGGCTCAGCAATGTCGTAATAGAAGCCGCCTTCCACCGGGGGGCCGTACACCAACTGCACCCCAGGAAAAAGGTCTTCGATCGCCTCAGCCATCACGTGGGCGGCGCTGTGTCGAATGAGGAAGAGGGCTTCATCTGAGGGGTCTGCCTTGCCTCGAGGGCCTGTGATGATCTGCAGGGCGCAGTCGGCATCGATGATGTGGGCGCAGTCAACGATGGTGCCATCGACCACCCCGCCCAGCGCGGCTTTGGCGAGTCCGGGGCCGATATCTGAAGCGACATCGAGTACACGCACTGGCGTGTCGAATGAGCGTGTTGATCCATCAGGCAGCGAGACGGTGGGCATCGAGGCATGGTACCTCCACGCAGGGAGTACCATGGCCGCATGATCTGCCCCGCATGCGGCGCCGATGAAGACCGGGTGGTGGACTCGCGTGCCGCCGATGGCGGTCATGCGATCCGGCGGCGAAGAGAGTGCGCCCGCTGTGGCCATCGAGTGACCACCTATGAGCGGCAGGAACGCACGTCGCGGCTGGTTGTGGTCAAGAAGGACGGCTCACGCAAGCCCTTTGACCGGGATCAGGTGCTCAAGGGTGTGCTGGCAGCCTGTGGCAAACGGCCGGTGCCCGAGGCGCAGAAAGACGCATTGGTCGAGTCTGTCGAAGCCCAGTTGCATCGAGAGTTCGATCGAGAGGTGCCCAGCCGAGAAATCGGCGAGCGGGTGGCGCTTCGGCTGCGGGAGCTCGATGAGATCGCCTACATCCGGTACGCCAGCGAGTACTACAGCTTCAAGACGCTCGATGATCTGGCAACCGAGGTGACACACCTGCGAAGCCGACGAAAGGACGCCCCTGGGCAGGAAAACCTGTTCGAGGCGCCCTGAGTTTGCCCGATGAATTCGCTTGGTTGTAGAGGCTGGCGTCGCCCTACTTGACGACGACGGCTTCCCGGAATTCCTCGCTCACGAACAAAATTCGCATGCAGGTTTCGCACTGCAACACTTCGTCAGCGTTGCCCGTGATTCGGTTCACCTGATCGAAGGGAAGGTGGACACTGCACTCGCCGCAGGCGTACTCGCGTCTGCGGCGGTCAACCTCGAGTACTTCGGCCATGACGTCGCCGTCGAGATCGTCGAGCAGCATTTCGTACCGGTCGAGCACAGTTGGGCTGACATCGGCACGTTTCACATCTCGTTCGCCCTCAAGCACCTGAAGCTGGTCTGAGACTTCAGCTTCGCGTTCGGCGAGGTCCTTGCCAGCCTGCTCGACCACCGTCGTCCGCTCGGCATGCTGGCCCTTGAGGGTCTCGAGTTCCTCTTCGATCTTCTCGATCTCGCCCATCTCCTGCAGCGCCTGATCGTCAAGCCCTCGCTTGATGTCCTTCTGAGCGTTGACCTCGTTGAGCAGGCCGTGGTACTCCTTGGTGGAGGTGGCGGCGTTGAGGTCTTCCCGGAACTTCGTCAGCCGCTCTTCGACACTCTGCCCTTCAGTCTCGAGTGTGCCGATGTGCGCCTGTCGCTGCTTGCGGCGGTCCGTCAACTCGGTCTGCCGCGTCTCGATCTCACCGAGCTTGCGTTGCTGCATGGTTTGATACAGCTTGGCGGAGTCCACGCGGCTGCGCAGCGCGCGGATCTGACGCTCGGTCTGGTGAAGGGCGAGCAGGGCATTCATGACCGGCATGTCGGGCTCCCTAAGCAGGTCGGTCCGAATTCAGAACCGATCCTGAATGGTAGCCAACCGAGGCCGCCAGTGGAAGGGGCAGAGGCCTTCTTCAACCACCAGCGAGGGTGACCAAGGCCCATGCCAAGGGGCCGGTGATGAGCAGAGAGTCGAGCACATCCAGTACCCCGCCCATGCCCGGCAGCAGGGTGCCACTGTCCTTGGCCTGGGCATCACGCTTGACCATGCTCATCGCCAGATCGCCGATCAGGCCACCGATCGCCAGCAGTGCGCCCAAGAGCCCAACCTGCCACAAGGGGACATTGGCAGGGGTCCAGTCGACAGTTGGGTCATGCAGCAGTGCTTGGAAGAGCACCAGTGCGACGACGACCGAACAGAGCACGCCTCCTGCGACCCCTTCCCAGGTTTTGCCAGGGCTCAACCATGGAATGAGCTTGTGCCTGCCCATGAGCATGCCGGTGGCGTAGGCCCCGATGTCTGCAAACTTGGTGACCAAAACCACCATCAAGACGAGCCAGGCGCCGCCAACTGGCGTCGGCGCCAAATGAAGCATGGCCAGCAGCATGCCCAGCCCTGCGCCGACCCAAATGCTGGAGAGCACTGCCGCTCCAGCAGCAGCAAGGGCGCCTTCACACCGTCGCTGCAGTGCATTGATGAACAGGGCAATCAACGCTGCAGCCAGCGGAATCAGCAGCAACACAAGAGAAGCGCACCCTTGCTCTTGGCTGCAGCACCAGATGGCTACGGTCATGCCTGCAGCGCCAAGTGCGCCGGGCAAGCGGGAGAGGGTGGATCCTCGGGTGGCGCTCTGCATCAGGGCAGTCAGTTCGGCGCCGCCAAGTGCCCCAAAGAGGGCGCTCAACACAACCAGCATGATGCCCAGCGGTGTGGCCCAGACGCCCGCGGCATACACGTCCAGCCACGTCAATCCCAACAGGAGGGCGATGAGGAGAGGGCCGGTGATCAGGCGAAGTCGAAGCAAGGTACGCAGTCACTCCCAGGGAAAGGACGGATCAATCTTCTCTGACCAGACTTGCAAGCCGCCATCCAGGGAAACAACGCAGGGGAACCCACGTAGCGTCAGGTATCGAGCGACTATTCGCGACCGTCTTCCGGTGCGACAATAGATGACCACGTCTCGGTCTTGCAGTCCATCAAGTTCATCTTGTCGCAGGCTCAACTCCTGCATGGGCAGGTGCACTGCACCTGGCAGGTGGCCCATATCGAACTCAGGCTGCGTGCGACAATCAAGGAGCACCATGGATGCATCGCCTTTCTCGAGCCGTGAACGGACCGTCTCGGGGCTGATGACCCATCCATCACGCGTAAAGGCATCGCTCATTGGGCCGGATTGTACTCAGAGTCCGCCTCGCCCAGCCCAAGTTGATCCAGCGTGTCCTGCACCGTCTGCATGTCGAATCCCCGTCGCCCAAGTCGCCCGGCAAGCCGCCGCGCCTGTGTGGGCGAATCGAGTCGTTTCATCGACTGCAGCATGTCTCGGGCTGCCACAAGGGCCCCCTCGCTGGGGCTGCGTGCTTGTGCATGATCCTCGAGCACTTGGGCCGCCGCTTTGGGATCAATCTGGTGCTGCACCAAGGCCTGCTCCAGGCGGCGCGTTCCGACAGGTCCACCACGCTCCAGCGAACGCAGTAACGAACGGCCCGCTTCGGCGTCGTTGAGCACCCCCAGTTGGGTCAGATGTTCGACGATGGGGACAGCGACATCAGCGCCAAATCGCTTCTCCAATCGAGCTTGCAGGGCGGCTGCACTCATCGGTGCTCGAGCAAGCAACTTCATCGCCGCGTCGTGTGCCTTGGCGAGTGCTCCGGCATGATCGAGCACCTCGGTCTGTACCTCATCGCCGGGGTTGAACTTCTCGGCTTCGGAGGCTCGAACGCGCCATCGCCGGCGACCGGCTCGTACCAGACACACATTGGGACCCTCGCTTGAGTGGTCGATTGAGTCGATCCGGGATGTCTGATCAGACATCGCACTGGGCCCTCAGGGCTTCCAGATCTCCTACAGCCGAGTGGTCGCCTGCATCGTGGGCGACCTGCAGCCCCGTATCGATCGCTTGAGCCGCCTCGTTGGTGGCGCCAGTAGCGAGTTTGCAGCGAGCGATGTGGTACCAGGCCCATGGCTGAGCCTCATCCATACTCAACGACTGCTCCAGATGGGCGATGGCCTTCTCTGGATGGTCGCTTGAGGCGTACTCCATGCCGAGGGCATACAGGCAGAACGGGTCGGTTGGATCCGACTCCAGCATGCGTCTGAGTTGTTCGATTCGATCGGTCATGGTCGCCTTCACCGTATCCTTTGTCGGCCATGGTACGAAGCGCACTGTTGATCACATTGGTAGGGGCCCTGCTGGGGGGGTGTACGCGACGGTATGTCAGGCCCGAGTCCATCGCGCCGGATGTGACCGATCTGCAGGTGCGTGATCGTACAGGGGGCACCTGCTTCCGCTGCATTCGGGTAGGAGATGTCGTATGGGCTACGGACGGTCGAGCACTGCTGCTTCTTGACGACCGGGGCCGGGTGGTGCGAAGCGTTGAACTGGGTGAGTCGGGAGCGGATGCCCCCATTGTTGAACTGTTGGTGGTCGGCGACAGGGCGGTCGCGGTGTTCGAAGAAGATCACGTGCAGGTGCTCGATTTTGCGGATCCTCGATTTCCAGTGACCGTACGGCGGGCGGACGCTCGCCGCCTCGGCCTGACGCCGCGAGGCGCAGCAGTGATCGAAGACGAGATCATCGTGCTCTCCGACGAAGGCGCGGTATCGCTGGATTCGCTTGAGCGACTGGTGCGCAGCGCGGCTGTCCAGTCGATGGTGGATTCCCCCAGTGGTGGCTGGTACGTGACAGGCAGGCGGATCCACCGGCTTGATGACGGCAAGTACATCGGAACGGCTTCCCAACTGGCGCGAGGTCCCTCGGGGCAGTGGGCCTTTGTTCGAAACGAGGGAGACGCTGCTCTGTTGGGGATGCTGGGTGCCGATGGTCACGAGATAGACCCTCGTCATCTCACCCGAGGGGTGCCTTCACCGGTGCATCAACTTCGATTTGACGGCTCACGGCTGGCTGCTGTTGCTGCAGATGGGCTGTACCTCTTCGAGCTGCGTGAGCATCAACTTCAGCCGCTTGTGACCTGGAAGCAGGTGGGGCTGCACGATGCACTCATGTTTGAAGACGGCACGGTGCTGGCCGTAGGTGAGCATGGGCGGAGCCTGCTTGATCCCAGGCGACGAGGGGCCTTGGAGGTGTACCGACATGAGTCACCCGGCGGCCTTGTGAATGTAGGCCCCTCGACAGGAGGGCTCGTCGCAACGGGAGCAGCTGGTGGGTGGTCATTCCAGCCGGGGCGTGACGTCACTCGCGTGCACGGCGCAATTGCGGCTGCGATTCCGCCCACGTCCGCCAGCATGCTTGATTGGTCGGTGGAACTCGATGAAGCGGGCGTCGCTGCAATCACGACGCCGCTTGGGCAGGTCGATCTGGAGCCACCAGACGGCGGGCGATTCACGTGCGTGACGACGACCCCAGCGGCATTCTGGCTGGGGCATGATCGCGGCATATTGCGGCTGGCCCCGCCTGCTATCAGGCCGGAAGTTCCCGAGCTTGAGGAAGGCGAGACGGTCGATCCGATGTTGGGCTCCACCCAGATGTCTGTTCGGCTGGGCGGCCCGGTGCTTGGATGCACGCCGTTGGTGCTTGGACGAGGGGTTGCCTATGCCACGGCCCACGACGGCTTTGGCATGGTGGTTGAGCGCAAGTCACACCCGGACGCACCCCAGCACTGACGTGTGTTGATCTGAGGCCTCTCGGCGAAAGGGCGAGTAGCGCAGGCTCTGCTCCGAAGCCTGCGGCGACCTCGGTCTTCAGAGCACTGTAAACAGCGCTGACTCAACTTCGACGGCCCCGGCCGTCAAGTCGAGGTCTCCAGCCTGAACCTCGAGGCCGCCAGTTGCGACATCCATGTCTCCAGCCTCGACAGAAACGGCCGCTTCGGCCGTCAGGTTGATTTCGGGCGCTTCAATCTCAACCATTTCCGGCGTGATGGACATGATTGTCTCGTCAGCTATCAACTCAATGGTCTGCCCTTCAACGCCCACGATTTGCAGGCCTAACTTGTCGTTGACGATGGCGACTTGCGGCGGTGCGGTCACGATGAGGTCTTCTTCTGCGGCCATGGCATTGAGCTCCGGGGGTGGTGATTCAGATCAGGTTGCGTCAAGCCAGAATAGGTGAGCGTGGGCTCGTGCGGTACTTGGTCCAGATGTGGAACTGCTCGAGGGCATCGTCCCAGTGTTCCTTGCCCTCCGCTGTGTGCAGGCCAAGCTTCAGGCACCAGTGCAGGCGGCTGGGTTTGGTCAGCAAGCCACCCTTCATGTTCAGAGTATTCGTCAGTGTGGCGCGAATGCCCTTAGCTCGAAGCACAGGGGTTGGTGGAACGACCGCGCCAGCTGGCTTCATGTTCAGATTCTCGCCGCTCCAGAAGGTGGCGGTGGCCAGCGCCTTGGCCGGCCCAGCCGATGTCAGGGCCTGCGCAGTCTCGCCTGCGATGTTGGCGTAATCCTGACACGGATTGACGATCCACTGCAGGGCGCTGGCGAGCGCTCGCCCACCTGCGCGGCGTGATCGCAGCGCGATGCGGCCCTTCAGGGAGGTGGGGTCGATCGGAACCGGCGGCTTCTTGCCGCCGGGGGCCGCCATGCCCGGGCCCGTGCGGCGGCCTGTCTGAGAGGGCTTGGGAATGATCGATGGCCCGGATGGAATCTTGGTCCAGTCGATCTGTCGCTGAATGATCGATGTGATCGCGTCGGCCTGTGTTCGCAGTTCCGGGTTGGCGTTGAGCATCGCAAGCACGCGAGGTGAGTTCATGGCCGACTTGATCTGGTTGACCATGGGCGCCATGGCTTCCTCCGCGGCTGCCGCGGCTTCACCTGTAGGCGGGGCCGGTGATGAGATCAATGGGGGGGGGATGGCGGCCTCGGCCTGCTTTCCCTGCTCAGCCTTGATCTTGGCGGCCTTGGCTGCCGCAAGCTTGGCCCAAGTTTCCCGCTCAATGTCCAACTTGACATCCCAGTAGAAGCGGGCTGCCCACCAGAGGGCCTCACGGGGCGGCAGGGCGCTTGCCAGCAGGTTGATGGCCGGTACGAATTCCTCTTCGGCAATCAAGGTGCGCAAGGTCTTGTGCAGATCATCAGACTCTTCTGCAACGACTTCGCAGGCAGGCCCCAGTTTGTGCTTGAGCACGAAGGCTTCCGGGGTGTCATCCACCTGTTCGATCAGTGGCATGACCGAGGGCATGTCTGGCAATGGCACATTCGGCGCCGGGGGCGGTGCGGGCAGCCTGCGGCAGAGTTCGGTCAGTTCCTCGGGTATCTGGTCTGGCCACTCACCGTCCATGGATCCACCTGCGATGCAATCGTGGTTGTCGATTCAAACTCAAGCCTCTGCCTCCGCGGCTCGCGTTGCGGCCGCCTCTTCGATCAATGGGGCAAGCGACACGTACCCACTGACTTCCCCGGTCTCTTCGGTGGTGACCTTGTGAGTTCCACGGAGCGATGACGCCCATGTGCCGAAGGCGTCCATCCGTGAAGCAGCGAATCGCACCATGCTGGCGCAGGCCGCTCCACCGGCGGCGATCGCGGTTTCCGTGACGGTCATCAAGGGAAGCAGTGGCAGCAGCGGGCCAAAGCTGGACGTGAGTCTGGTGAGGGTCGCCACCGATGCCTCACACTCGATCCCCACCAGCGATGTCCGACACTCCTGCCAGTTGCTGGCGAGCATGAGGCAGTGCCCTTCTTCCGGATCGACCACCACTGGTAGCGGGACTTCAGAGATCGGTATGCCCGCAGCTTGGTTGGCTTTTTTGATCTTGTCGAGCGCCGCTGCTCCACCCATCCGCGGCATCAACTTCTGATACAAGCCGGGTAGGTAATACCCGCCAAGCATGTACGCCTCGTTGCCCTTGGCGACAAATCCGGAACTCTTGGCCCGCACAGTCAGGCTCATCAAGTCGCCTGCCAGCGCTCCGCCGGCCACGATGGACCCCATGCCTATCGCCCAAGCAAGCCAACCGTCCGAGTCGTCGGCGCTGGGGAGTGTCTTGTTCATCCGCCAGGACGTGCCCGTTTCAAAATTGGTTTGAATGCCCAATGCACCCATCGTCGTGTCCAGCAGGCCCCAGGAGAGTTCTTCGACATCCAGTTGGGTGCTGGTTGTGTCACCTGCCTTGATGCCGATCTTGATGGCGCCCATGGGTAGCAAGGCTGCGAGCGACCCGACCGAGGCGTAATTGACCCATCCTGACACGCACTTGACCGTTGCCATGGCGGACAGTGTGGCCTGCAGCGGCACCAACTCGAGTTTGCTGCCCAGGCTGCTCAGGTTGATTGAGATGAGTGAACTCAGGTTGACACTGGGGGCATAGGCTTTGATTGAAGTGGGGCTCAACGCAAGGGACACACCCATGCCGAAATCGGCCGCCTTGTTCTGGGTGAGCACGATGCCATCGGACGTGATCGTGAGGCCCGACTCCCCAACCTGCAGCGAGATTGAGGAGGACGACTCGATGTGCACTGGCCCGTTGGCGCTGGTGGTGATGTTCCCGATCGCCGTGCTGGCGATCGAGCCCCGCGATGATTGCGAGATGAAGTCCTGCCCATAGATCGACACCCCGCCCGTGTCGCTGCTTTGATCAGCTCGCTTGCTTTGAATAGCGATCTCATTGAATGGGAGATCAACTGCATCCAGGGCCGCCAGCCCGGTCGCGTGGGCAGGTGTTCCATGAGCGGACTGGCCGCTGGAGTAGGCGGGTGGGGTTTGCCACCATGAGGCGCCCGAGACCAGCATGCCCGAGTCCTGCATGAGGCCGTGATCTGCCTGGGGGGCTATGCCGGCGGTGTTGCTTCCATCGCTCTCGATGTTCGTGATTCGCAAGCCAGTAGAGCGAAGCGCCGAATTCTGAGCGTCTGGAGGCAGTTGGGAGATGGTCTCGCTGGTGTACTGCGATCCCAAGCAGACGTTCTTATCGCCAACTTGAAGAAAGTAGACCCACGTATTGACGCGCGGAACCCCCGTTACGCCTGAGCGATTTGCCGCGACCGAGGGCAGCCAGAGTGCATCCACTTGGTGTGCGCTGCCCGTGGTGCCTTGGGGTTGGATGGTGATGAACCAACAGTCAGCATCGGTACTTGCTGAACTTGCGATCGTCTGGATGGAGACAACTTTACCGGCGGAGAGCTCGACCTGCGGCATGGTCATGGTGCAGGTCATGCCACCGCCAGTGCCCCCTGTGCCGCCAGCGCCGCCCGAATCGCCGCCACCACTATTGGTGTGGATACAACATGCCACTGGACGTGCGGGAGTGGTCACAGTGACCTCCACTCTTGAATCGCGCTCTCAACGCCGCCTGCGATGGAGTTCTCTCCTAACTGCGGAGGCTCCATTCGGTCAAGCCTGACAGGTGGGCGGAAGGGGGTGTCGGCCGGAATGGCCGTAAACGTGCCGCGAGCGGAATACTCAGTTTGGAGGATGGTCTCCCAAGTCTCACCTAACACGATCAAACGCGAGGCGGTTACGAAGAAGGGCCCATCGTCACCACCGGGCATCGAGTTCGGGGCAATGATGCATCCGGGAACGATGGCAGGTGACTCGGTCAACCCCTGCCGCCAGACCCGTTCAAGATGCAGCGATTGCTCCCGCACGTTCGAGAGTGCATCACGCAACTCGGTCATGCGCAGACCGGCCTGCGCAGATCCAAGGGCATTGTCGATGTACTCCCAACCCTTGAAATGCTCAGAAGATGGTGAGGTCTCCATCAGATTGGCATTGGAGGGGCGAGTATTGCCGGCCACAGATGTGTGCCAGGTAGAGACAACCGGAATCTGGGGCTCGAGCGTTGCACGTCGTTCCCATTGGAATATGCGGTGGAGCTCCAAGCCTGAGCCCAGCATGCCGTACTGCAGATCAAGATCTGTGGCCCACGCATCGGCCGCAGGGCTGAATGTGCCCAACAGGAGATGTACATTACGCTGATCAGGGCCATCGAAGGTGGTTCGGGTGAAGATGCCCGCTTGGGCGCAGATGCGTCGGATGAAATCCAGATCTGTCTCATTCACCTGCCGCACATGCTGCAGCGGAATCGTGCATGGCTCGTTGTCGGTCACCATCATGGGGCCGGTGTCCACCATCTGCACACGCTCGCCCCACTCATCGAACAGGGTCCGGCAGATGGCCAGCACGCTCATGTTGTTGAATTGCCGCGTCTGGCGGCGAAGTCGCATCTGCTCGATAGGCGCCGCCGCCCAGAGCCGAATGGTCAGGCGGTCGCTCCCCTGATGCCACTCGTTGAGTTGCTGCCATTGGGTGATGACACCGCCTACGTGCCGAGTCTGGCGTGACTCCACCAGCGAGGGGATCTGGATGGAGAACCACTTGCCGAGCATGTCCGAGGGGTCGACGTCGTCGCCGTCGCACTCGACGTCAGCAACGATGCTACCGGAGGTACACAGCGACTCGATCACTTCGGCGCTGCGCAAACGCCACGCGGTCTCGCCATCAATCTGGATGGTGGCGTGTCGGTACGACTCAAGTTCAGATACGGCAAGGGCCACGCTTGGATCCACTCCTCCGGGCCATTGCCCGTGGACACCTTACTGTGCGTTGCCCGCCGGAATCGGTCTGCAGGGCGACACGGCGAATCGACTGCAGACGGGGTTGTCAATGTGCGGACCACGGGCCGGGCAAAACCGGCGACCATGAAAGATGAGCAGATGGGCGAGCATGGGGCGACGACTTGGCGGGAACAGCCCCATGAGATCGGCCTCGATGGCGTCGGGTCTGGTCGCCGACGTAAGCCCCAGCCGCTGCGACAGACGCATGACGTGCGTGTCTACGACCACACCTTCCGTGCGGCCGAAAATTTCTCCGAGCACACAATTGGCCGTTTTTCGAGCGACGCCACGCAGGTCCAGCAAGGCAGCGAAGTCATCAGGGACCTCGCCACCGTGGTGGTCAATCAGTTGTTGGGCGCACATCGCCAGCGACTTGGCCTTGTTACGAAAAAGCCCGATCGAGCGAATGTAGGGCTCAATGCCCTCGGGGCCAGCCGCTGCGTAGTCCGCTACTTGGGGAAAGGCCTCAAACAGGGCGGGGGTTGCCTTGTTGACAGCCACGTCGGTTGTTTGGGCGGAGAGAATCACGGCAAAGAGCAGTTCGTGGGGAGCGGCGTATTCAAGTTCGCAGTGGGCATCCGGATGAAGTTCGCTCAGGGCCGCCCACAGCCGCCGCGCACGCCGCTTCTCTGACTCGGTTCGCCTGGTCGGCTCGATGTGACGCTTGGCGCTCATTGGCGACGCACCCCGGCCCAGACACTGGCGATGAATGCGATCACCAACAGGCCCGCTGCAGTCTCCCAGAGTGTCGCTGCGACATCGTGCACACGCAGGAAGGCCGCCTGCGCCTGCTCGGCCACGATCCAGTCATGCTCGGCAAGAGCGCTTTGCTCGACGTCCAGCGATCGATCCATGATCTGCTGGGGGCCGATCCAACGAATGATGGTCACTGCCGCTGCGGCAACGGTAGCCCACAGTTTGATCTGGTCAATCACCGAGCGCCACCCCAGCGAGCCCCGCCGAAGCTGCCATAGGAGCAGCCCCAGTGTGAGCGGGATGCAGGCCAAGGCGGCCCAGTCCGCGATGCGAAAGCCACCGTCGGTCGCAATGCCGGCGATGTGCCTCCATTGGTGCGGCTGGGGATAGCCCTCGAAGGTGGCTGAGCTGGGCTCCAGCGGCCCCAGATTCGAGAAGACCAGTGCCGCAGTCAAACCTGCGGCCAAAACAAGCGCGCACCAGAGGCCCAGCAAGCAGATCAGCAGCCCATGCACACAGCGATCGGTTCGGGTCATGTGCCCGACCCCGGCGGCGGTGTTCCTTGGGCCCAAGTCGTTCCATGAGCCCATCGCTCGTGCTTGAAGATGGGAGCGCGGGCTTTGAGCGAGTCAATGATGAATTCGCAGGCCTTGAAGGCCTCGGCTCGATGGCGGCAGTAGACCACGATACAGACGCTCGCTTCACCCACTGGCACCATGCCCCGAGCGTGGTGTATCGAAACCGAAAGCGCCTCCCAGCGGTCTATTGCTTCAACTGCGATGTCCGAAAGCACTTGCCGAGTGAGCGCTTCGTGAAGGTCATAGTCGAGTGCGAGCAATTCACCATGCGTTTCGTGCTGCTCTCCTCTGGTGCGACCAATGAAGATCGCTTCGGCGCCGGCGCCAGGTGTCGGCACGCTCGAGGCGCTCGGCACTGGACCGTCGGTGATCTCGACTGTGACGAGGGGGTTCGCCATGGTGGGCGATCCTAGTCAAGTGACCTCGCCTGGGTCGGGGCGGTACCGTGCCCACATGTCATCAGGTGGAACACTTGAGCTTGCTCCGACCGCGTGCGATCTGGGTCTGGATGTGCGGCGGGCGCTGCTTGTTGTGCGGGATGCTGGGTGCCCGAGCGTGCAGTTGAGCGTCACCGGGCCGGGTCGGTTGGTGCCCCGCGAACTGGGTTCGTCTGCTCGGCGAGACCTGGCTTCCACCATTCGCCGCATGGAGCTCAAGTTGCGAGGCATCGACTGCTGGGTGCCCCCTGACCACCTGTTGCGCAGTGACACAGTCGATCGTGCTCTTGCAGCGGTGCTCGACGCCATTGCATTGGCCGGGGCACTCGGTCACTGCCCGGTGAGCACCATGCTTCCAGAGGGGCTCGACCCCTCGGTGCTGGAGGCGCTGGTGCAGGGGGCGGCTCAGCACGGGGTCCTGCTGGCAGACCATGCGCCAAATGGGGCAACAGGGCTTGCCCAAGGTGTCGATCCGGCCATTCACATGGCCGAGGGTCTGGATCCGGTTGTGGCTGCCACGACATGTCAGGTAGCCCGTCTCTCCGACCTGTCTCAGGGGCTTCGATGTGTACCCGGGGGCGCTGGAGGGCGGCTGGATGTGCTCGCCTACCGGGCTGCGCTGGACGTGTCGGGCCACACCTGGGCCACCTTGGATCTGCGGTCATTGATGGATCCAAAGGGAGCGATTCAAAGCACGATTGCGATTTGGCAGGACGTGTCCCAGATGGGCCAAGGCTAGACTGCGGCCATGACGCTGGTGCATGGAGTGGATCTGGTCGAGGTGAGCCGCATCGAGTCGATGTTGGAAAAGCACGGTGATCAGTTTCTGCAACGCGTGTACACGCCGGTGGAGCGACGAGACTCCGACGCTGGTGGCGCTCGACGCGCAGAGCACTACGCGGCTCGGTTTGCAGCAAAAGAGGCTGTCTTCAAAGCGCTAGGTACCGGTTGGTCTGGTGGCGTGGGCTGGCAAGACGTCGGCGTGGAGCGGCTGCCCGGCGGTCAACCGATCGTGTGTATCGAGGGGGAAGCGGCGCGGGTCGCTCGCGACAAGGGCATCGACGTCTGGGCGATCAGCCTGAGCCATACCGGCACGCACGCCATGGCCAGCGTCGTTGGGTCGGAGGGCAGGCCATGAAGCGTCGAGGCGGCACCTTGTATGACGTCGCGCGCACCAAGCTGGGGAAGGCGGGCCAAGGCGGGAGCGGTCAAAAGTCGAGCCCGGGGCCCAGCCCGAGTTCCGGTGGAGATGAACCAACTCGAACCAGCGGAAGCGTTCGAATTCCACCGGGCATCCTCGCGGTGGGCGGCTTGTTTGCCGTTGCTCTGGCGGTGCTCATCTGGTGGGCCATCAGTCCCGATCCGACCCCGGCGCCCCAACCTCAGCCCGGGCCGGCTGCTGCTGCCACGCCTCCAGGCGAGATCGTGGATCCACTTACCGCCGGTGGCGGCAGTCATGGAGGGGCTCAGGAGGGGGCATCGGGGGACGGTGATGAGCGACCTGCCGGGCCCGGCCCAGATCCCCGATCGGCTGGATCCTGGTATTTCGTGCTGGCGGAGACCCGTCCAGAGGGCGCCAGGCGGCTGGCAGCCTTTTGCAGGGCCCAGGGGCTTGATGCGGCGGTCGTTTCGGGGCACAATGCCCGGCTCGAGCGAGTTGTTGCACTCCCCGGGCTGGAATCGGCCTCGACCACGACTGACGCGTACCGCACCTTGGATGAGCGGATCCGCGACGTGGGCCGCCGCTGGAAAGCTCAAGGCAACTCGACCGATTTGTCCGACCGATACCTCGCCCGCAGGAAACCACAGCCATGAGCCTTCACCGCAGTCTCAAGACCAAGCCCGCCGGCCTGAACCGCCACCGCAACGTGCTGACGCGCCATGAGCGCATCGCGCACCTGACCGAGCGTGGTTCATTCCAAGACGGCGACTCGCCTTTGGGGCTCGTCAAGGTCGGCAGCCGCAAGATCGTTACCAAGAAGAAGAAGAAGGCCGAGGCCGCTGACGCCACGGAAGAGACCACCGACGCCTGATCTGCGTTCTTTTTCGCAGCATGCGTAATCTGCCGCGTCAATGCTGACGCCTGCTTGGTGCATCCATGTCTGGATCCTTGTCTGAAGACCTGCTCTCCCAACGGTCACAGGCGATCGATGTGTCGGGAATCCGCCGCGTCTTTCAACTCGGGGCGCAGCTCAAAGACCCCATCAATCTGTCGATCGGCCAGCCGGACTTTCCCGTGCCCGCGCCCCTCAAGCAGGCGGCCATCGACGCCATCGCCGAAGATTGCAATGGGTACACGCTGACAGCAGGCGACGGCCCGCTCCTTGCCGCCACACGTTCGCACCTGGCCGGCGATCTGGGGTGGACATTCGACGGGGGCACCGATCTCCTGATCACCAGTGGCACCAGCGGCGCACTGCAACTGGTGTACATGTCGGTCATGAACGAAGACAGCGAGGCGATCGTTCCCGATCCCTACTTCGTGATCTACCCCAACTTGGCCCCGATGTTTGGCGGCCGCACCGTGCTGTGCGACACCGGCGATGACTTGCGCATGACCGCCGAACGAGTCGAGCGGGTGATGACCGACAAGACGCGGCTCGTGCTGGTGAACACGCCCGCCAATCCAACTGGCGTCGTTCTGAACCAGCGGGAACTCGACGATCTCTACGACCTGTGCACGGCGCGAGGTGTGCTGCTGGTGTGCGATGAGATCTACGACCTCTTCACGTTCGACGATGCGCTGGAAGGTGGTCGATTCCCCAGCCCGGCCCGGCGCGGCAGCGACATGCTGCTCATTCGTGGGTTGGGCAAGAATTACGGCTGTACCGGATGGAGGCTGGGCTATGCGGCCGGGCCTGATTGGCTCATTCAATCAATGGCGAAGTTGCAGCAGTACACCTACGTGTGTGCCCCCTCGATGGCCCAGCGAGCCTGCGTTGGCGCTTTCGATATCGACATGTCATCGACGGTGAAGCGATTCCAGAAGCGACGCGACATGGTGATGGATGCACTGTCCGATGTCACCGAGGTGGCGCCTTGCGGCGGGGCCTTCTACGCTTGGGCCAAGGTGCCCGGGCATCTGGGGCTCAGCGGCACTGCGTTTGCCACGAAGGCTGTTGATCACAATGTGCTGGTGATTCCCGGGGGGGTGTTCAGCGAGCGAGACACCCACTTCAGGATCAGCTTCGCCTGCGATGAAGATCGCCTTCGAGCCGGCTTGGATGTGCTGCGAACGCTGCTGAGGGGTTGATCAACGCCGACCTTGACCCTGTGCCCCAGTCTGCGCCCACGGCGGGGCAACTGCGCCCAGCGGGTCGAGCGCCAAAGCCATGTCGCTCGGCGGTCGAGTTGAGCGACGCGACTCCAGACTCACGTGTACCCAGAGTGTCGTGGCGGTGCAGACGGGCAGCCAGCCTTCGTCGCCTTGTCGCCAGACGATTGTGTCGCGCCACGACTTCACTCGCCGGAGTGTGCGCACCCAGGTCGCGGCCAGCAAGGACTCACCGGCTCGGGCTTCGAGGCGATAGTCGATCTCGTGGCGTGCCACGAACCACATGGCGCCCGAGGCAAGCAGATCACAGGATGACCACCCCAGTGACTCCAGATGCGCCTGCCCAAGGCGATCGAGCCAACTGACGTACTCGACATTGGAAATGTGATCGACGGCTGCAGAAGCGGCATCTGCGCCCGGCACGATGGTGGCCCAGTAGGCTCGCGGGTGTGGCACTTCTGGGGCATCAGCAGGCGGCCCACTGATCGGCGTGATGCTGCTGCTCATCGGTCAGGATCCTTCGCCGGGTCGATCTGCCTGAGCCAGTCCCAGGAGTACAGCCCGGTTCGATGGCCATCTGAGAATGTGATTCGCACCGCGTATCCACCGACCAGTTCCAGATCATCGGCCCGCAACCCTTCAGGTGGGGTTGATGACGAGGGCAGCACCGCCAGCGGGTTCGCCTGCAACTGCTCTCGCAATAGACGTGCTTCGGCGGAGGGGCTCCATCTCCTCAGATGCGCCACCGGATAGAAGGAATTCGTGCCGTCAGCCCACGTCACAGACAAGCCCTTGGCCCGATCCAGATCCAGATGTATCGGCGGGGAACCCACGAGAGGGGGAGGATATCATCGACCACATGACGCCTTCGACTCAGGTGGACACCGCCAATGCCGCAGATGTGCTCGTTGAAGCGATGCGTGAGAAGGGCACCTGCGCTTGCGTGGGCATCGACCCTGTCGTGGATCGGCTTCCAGACGGGCTGGGCGAAGATCCAGCCACAGCCATTGAGCAGTTCACGCTTCGAGTGATCGACGCCGTTGCTGAGCTGGTTCCTGCAGTGAAGTTTCAATCTGCCTGTTTCGAGCGGCACGGCGCCGCTGCCATGGTCGCCCTCGAGCGCACCATGGCACATGCCCGAGACAAAGGGCTGGTCGTGATTCTGGATGCCAAGCGCGGCGACATCGGCATCAGCGCCGAACACTATGCGGCGGCTGCGTACGAGCACGCAGGTGCACACTGGCTCACCGCGAGCCCCTATCTGGGGGCCGAGACGCTTGAGCCAATGCTTCGGCGAGGCGGCGCATTCATCCTGGTTCGAACCAGCAACCCGGGGGCGGATGATCTTCAGACGCTGCAACTTGACGATGGCCGAACCTTGGCAGACGCAACCGCGGACATGGTGCATGCGTTGGGCCGGTCCACCATCGGCGTGCACGGGCGATCTTGCGCCGGCGCCGTGGTGGGCGCAACGCGGCCCGAGGCAGCGGAGGCGTTGCGTGAACGCATGCCTGATGCAATCTTGCTCATGCCCGGCATCGGGGCACAGGGCGGATCGGTCGAGGCCTGCCGGGCACTCTGTGGGAAGGACGGATGCGGTGCCCTGCTGCCGGCAAGCAGGAGCGTGCTGTGGGCATTTGAGGCGGGCGATTCAAACTGGGCTCGATCAGTAGCAGTCGCTGCGTCTGAGATGGCAGTACAGGCGGGCGAGATGGCGGGCCTGCGCTGATGCCTTCGAAGTTGGGCGTGGGTGTACTGCTGGGTGGCCTGGTGCTGCTGGTTGTGCTCCCTGTATTGCTTGGTGGCTCGCACCAGACGCCCAGTGACGATGTGCGGACGCTGGTGATTGTCACCCCGCACAATGAGCAGATCCGGACCGAGTTTGCCCGTGCCTTCAAGGCGTGGCATCTCAAGAACCACGGGGAGGAAGTCAATGTCGCATGGAGCGTGCCCGGAGGCACGAGCGAGATCCGGGCATTGCTGGAGAGCCAGTGGATCGCATCATTGGAACGTGGAGATGCGCCCGGCGGATTCGCGGATCTCGTCTTTGGTGGGGGGTCATATGAACACGGTCGGCTCAAGGACGGCGTGCGGGTGGCGGTGCGCGATGTGAGCCATGCCCAAGCACTCGAGCACCTTGGGGGCTTCATGGGTAAGGACAAGGCTCCCACGCTGTTGGCTGATGCCCCTTCGACAACGCAGGTTGGGCACGTCTTGATCGAGGTTGAGCCTGATGGAGAGGCCTTTGATCTGCTATTGACCTCGAGCATCTCGGTGCCCGCCGAGATTGACCTGGGGGAACTGGATGAGCGCTACGGCCGTTCGTCCATCGGTGGCGTGTCGCTTTGGGATCCGCAGGGGTACTGGTTCGGAACGGCACTTTCTTCGTTCGGGCTGATCGCCAATCTCGATGAGTGTGCCCGGTTGGGTATCGACGTACCTCGGGGGTGGGCGTCGCTGGGTGATCCTCGATTGCAGGGCATGGTGTCATTGGTAAACCCAGCGCAGAGCGGGTCCGTGACCACCGCCTTTGAGACCCTGCTGGGGCATCTGGGTTGGGAGCGGGGCTGGCAGGTACTTCGTCGAGCAGCGGCGAACGCCCGCACGATCAGCGCTTCGTCTCTGCGGGGGCCGATGGATGTGGCGGCAGGTGATGCGGCGTTGGGTGTGTGCATCGACTTCTTTGGCCGAGCAGAGTCTCAGGCGTTGGCGGATCACGGGGCGCCCGATCGGATCAGATACGTCGATCCGGATGGCGAAACGACGATTGACCCCGATCCGATTTCGATGCTCGCTGATCCCCCGGACGAAGAACTGGCCGGTCGGTTCATTGCATTCACGCTGTCAGACGTTGGGCAGGCCCTCTGGCAATTGCCCCCGGCCGATTCGGGGCCGGGGCCACGCCAGTTTGCCCTGCGGCGTATTCCCATCACGGACAGCGCCTGGGAGCGGTACGGAGATGCGTTCATCGATCGCGATGCTCGCCCGGGTGAGATCAGCCCACCAGCACATGCGCATCGGGCAAACCGAGCATTCATCGCGCCACTCTTGAGCGCCATGGCACTCGATGAGCGAAGCGGCCTGGAGGCTGCCTGGGAAGCCATCGTCACACATCCGGCCTATCCCCAATCGGCTGACATCGTGACGGGGGCTGATGTAGAGGATCCAGAATTGCGGGCGATGCTTGAGGCCTTCGACGCGATGCCTACGATCGCCACGCCAGATGGTGAGGTGAGCTTGGACACGCCAGAAGGCCGGAGTTTGATCAAGGCCGGTTGGCTGCGAGAGGGCTGGCGTGATGACAACCTCTGGCACGAGCAGCAACGCGGCACCGATGCCCTCCGGCAGGAGGCGGGGCGATTCTTTCGATCGCAATACCGGCAAGTACGTGAGGGGAGCGACACATGAGCGTGCATCAACGCGGCACAAGCATCATCGCCACGGTCGGTCCGGCTGTTGAAGACCCCCAGAAGCTCGATCGACTCATCGCCGCTGGCGCATCAGTGTTGCGAATCAACTTGTCGCACGGCGATCGAGCGTCGCACGATGCCTGGGTTGATCGGATTCGAGCGGCTGAGGATCGATCGGGCCGGGCATTGGGCATTTTGGCGGATCTCCCCGGGCCCAAACTCCGGCTGACCGGGCTCGAGCATGGCCCTCGATCTCTTCAGACCGGTGAACCTGTATCACTTGGCGAAGGGCAGGGGGACTGTGATCTGCATGTCACGATTCCAGGCCTGCTTTCGGCGCTGTCGCCGGGGCATCGAGTCCTGATCGATGATGGTGCCGTGCGCTTGCTGGTGGAGTCGGTTGACTCGGGTGTTGCATCCTGTCGGGTCATGACAGCGGGAGAGGTGTCACAGGGCAAGGGGGTCAACTTGCCCGACAGCGAGCCGCCGCTTCAGGTGCCCACCGACTCCGATCTGGAACAGGCCAATTGGGCTGCCCAGCGCGGCGTGGACTTCCTCGGTCAGAGCTTTGTCGGGCGAGCTGAGGAACTCAAGACGTTGCGCGCAGCCTTGCCCGGGAGTACGACCGATCCGATCATCGTCGCCAAGATCGAGCGTCCAGTAGCGGTTGAGCATCTGGAGTCCATCGTGCGTGAAGCCGATGCCGTGATGGTGGCCCGCGGCGATCTGGGTGTGGAGATGGAGATTGCCACGGTGCCCATGGTGCAGCGGCAGATCCTCGAGGTGACACGTCGTATGGGTCGCCCATGCATCGTGGCCACGCAGATGCTGCAGTCGATGATCGAGTCGCCATCACCTACTCGGGCTGAGGCCGGCGATGTCGCCACGGCCATCACCGAAGGCGCAGACGCGGTGATGTTGTCGGGCGAAACGTCAGTGGGGCAGTGGCCGGATCTGGCCGTCTCGACCATGGCCAGAATCGCCGAGGTCACGGAAACGCATCTGCGTCCAGAGTCGTCATTCCCACAAGAGGAGGGCATCGAACCCCCAGTAGCCGCTCTGTGCGAGGCGACTTGGAGCACGATCGTCAGACTTCAGGCCGATGGGCTGCTCTGTCGATCTCGCCATGGCCTCTGGGCTACGCGGCTGTCGCGAGCTCGTCTCGGGATTCCCATTCTCGCGGTCACCGATCAGCAGACCGCGGCTCGACGCATGTCGCTGTTGCGTGATGTCATCCCATTGGTGCTTGAGGACATGCCACCGCCGAATTGTGAACACCCGTGTTTCGGCATCGATCTGGATCGAATTCGAAGCATGCTGCGTCTTGAGGACAGCTGCACGCTCATCGAGACCGGGGCCGGAAGCGGAGACGCGGCTCACCCGGCGTTGCATCTGGCCGTTCGGACGCTTTCAGGCTCATGACTGATGCGCCCCGGGTCAGCTGCGCGATCATCTCGGTCGGTGATGAGGTGGTCTCTGGTCGGATTACGGACACCAATGCGCCCTGGCTGGCCCAGGTACTTGAGCGTCGCGGTGTTCACTGCCGGCACATGGAGACGATGGGCGACTGCCCCGATGCCATTGCCGGTGGATTGAGGAGATGGCTGGGCCAGGTCGATCTGATCGTGGTCAGCGGAGGGCTCGGTCCAACCGGAGACGACCGAACCCGTCAGGCCCTCTTCGATGTCGTGCCTGATCCCATCGAGCGAGACGCCCAGGCAGCGCGGGCGCTGCAGGATCGCCTCGAGGCCGTCGGTGTGGAGGCGTGCCCATCGCAGCTGTCTCAAGCCGATCGCCCTGCAACGATGCGTAGCGTGCCCAATGCAAATGGGACGGCCCCGGGTATCGCCGGTACCGTTGAATCCACTTCCATCTGGGTGTTGCCGGGCCCGCCCGACGAGTTGCGGCCGATGGTTGAACATCACCTGCTCAGCACCGTCGGGGCCGAGGCGATTGGGGCGAGCGAAGAGATCGTGCTCTTTGGCATGGCCGAGCGGCCGGCAGCTGGCTACATCGAACCGTGGTTGGTGGGCGACGGTGTGCGCCGTGGGAGCATTCGTGCCACGGGCGGGCTGGTGAAGATTCGCCTCGACCACGACGACGCAGGTCTAGTCCACCGTGAGGCTCAGTCGCTTCGGGCGGCCCTCGCTCCCTTCGCGCTGCCTGCATGTTGCTCTACCCCGGCTGATGCCCTGCGATTGCATCTGGAACAGGCTGGATTGACGGTAGCCACGTGCGAGTCGTGCACCGGCGGTGCCATCGGCGCAGCGTTGACCGATCGGCCCGGGGCCAGCCGCGTCTTCAAGGGGGGCCTGCAGACGTACGCCGATGAGGCCAAGGTAGCGCTGGTAGGCGTGCCGGCCGACTTGCTGGGTTCTGGCGGCCCCGGCGCCGTCAGTGAGGCCACCGCAAAGGCGATGGCTCAAGGCGCTCGATCGCGTCTACAGAGCGATGTGAGCGTCAGTGTGACGGGTATTGCCGGGCCAGATGGTGGTACCCCGATCAAGCCGGTGGGCACGGTCTGGATCGCGACCGCCTGCCAGGCGCAGGTGCGGGCACGTTGTGTGCGCATTCGAGGTGATCGGGCCCGTGTTCGAACCTGGACGATCCACGCAGCCTGCATGTCCCTGCTGTGGCATCTGCAGGGGCTCGATGTGAAGACGCAGTGGGATGTCTCGACATGACGAGCGGCCGTGTCTGGATCGCACTGGGAACGAATCTGGGCGATCGGCATGCGGCGCTCGATCAGGCGCTCAGCCAGCTGGGCCACACACTCAGGATCGAGGCGACCAGCAGCCGGTGGGAGACGGCGCCGGTAGGCCCCCATGAACAAGGGGCGTTTCTCAACATGGTGATCAGGGCCGAGACCTCTTTGGCGCCCGCTGATCTGTTGTCCCTGTGCCTCTCGATCGAATCGGACATGGGCCGCGATCGAGCCACCACAACGCGATGGGGGCCGCGGATCATCGATCTCGACCTGCTGCTGATGTCATCCCCACTCCTATTGGAAGCACCGGGCCTGACGTTGCCCCACCCGCGACTCCATGAACGTGCCTTTGTGCTGGCACCGATCACCCAGATCGATCCGGACTTGGTGCATCCTGTGAAAGAACGCACAATGGCTTCGTTGCTCAGAGATGAGATTCAAGCTAATGGGCCCTTGGCCGGGAGGTGCGAGCGTGTCGATTGAACGAAGCTGCAAGTTGGCGATCTCTGTTTCGTGTGTGCTCTTTTGCTTGGCCGGTGTCGCAGGGTGTCGGTCATCGGGGTCTGGGCCAGCCGTCTCCGATGTGCAAGTAAAGGCTGTGAGCGTTGACTCGATCATGGATGCCATGCGCGAGGCGTGGGCCGGTTTGGACACGGTTGACTCCAGCGCTCGCATGATTGTCACCGGGCCCAATGACCGGATCGTGGGGGACATGGGGATGCGGGTGCAGTGCACAAGGAAGCCGCGCGGGGCACGTTGGTCCGTGGGTGAGCGAGAGACGACCATCGTCGATGGCCGGCTTCAAGTTGATACTTCTCAGCCACCGGTAGAAGTAGAATCAGGTTCGCCAGCTCAAGTGCTTTCCCAGCACATGGGCGCAAGTGCAATGCCCGTTGAGCTCTGGTTGTTCTGGGGAGAAGTTCCTGAGGGAGAAGACGAGGCAGCATTTCTGCTTTCGCTGATGTGCGGGGGAACGGTCGGGCGAATCGATTCAATGCAACTGCTGGAGTCGCCATCGGGGCAAGCTCGAATCCAACTGGAGGGCTTGGGAGGAACGGCAGTTGTCACCATCGACACGAATCGGCATGTCATGATCAAGGCGATCTGTGTCTCACGGCCACAGGGCGCACCTGACGTCACGATCGAATCGGCCATCAAGTGGGAGGTCACCTCTCCCGACAAGATCGAGCCGCCCATCGACCTGTGAAGTGGCCAGTGGCGGTCAAGGCCCGCTGGTGAGCCACCGGGCCGTGGCTTCGACCAGGTCCTTCTGCATGGCTCGGGCAGCCTTTGTGTTCTTCAGGTTGTTGCACAGCACACTGAACGCTGCGCATCGACCGTCGGGGGCGCTGATCACGCCGCTGAGCGTGCTCACCCCACTGATGTACCCCGTCTTGGCCTCAAGTGTGCATCCGTGCAGATCCAGGGATCCAAACCGGCGTTTCACTGTTCCCCGGTCGATCGTGGAAAGAGAGTCCAGCAGCGCGTCTCCCTCAGGCGTACCTCGCTTGAACGATGCCAGCCAAGCAGCGAGCACGCTCGGTGAAACCTTGTTCTGGCGACTCATGCCCGACCCGTCGGCTACCTCGACGCGTTCAATCCCGGTTCGAGCCCGCACTTCGCGCCGCACAAGCGCCGAACCATCACGCCAGGCGCCGGGCCGACCAGTTGCTTCGTGGGCCGCCCGCTTGAGCAGTGCGTCGGCGTAGATGTTTCGGCTCTCGACGTTGCACTGCCGTAGCACCGTGGTCATGGGTGTCACGATGTCGGGGCCGATTGCGGAAGCGCCCGTGCCGGAATCAAATCGCTCATCTTCAGTCGGGCGAGTGATCTCATTGACCTCGATACCACGTCTCGACAGGCGGTCAGCCAACATCCGTCCGGTCAGCAGGGGCATGTCCTGCACCGTGACATCCACTGGGACAACGAGGGGCTGGGCAACCGTTCCGCTGACCGCGATGGCATCGGTGCCCGGCGCTCGATGCACGGAAACTTCAGTCTTGGAGCCGTGCGACTTCAGGCGATTGTCGATGGGAAGGAAGGGCACTGCCGGACGGACGTCGTCCAGTCGTGGTCCACTTGGGCCCGGTGCGGGTCGCAGGTGGAGCATGTTGCGGTGGAAATTCAGCCCTGCAGAACCAGCGCAGTAGTGTCGGCTGAGTTGTTCTCGAGGCCATGAGGGGTGGATGAACGCTTGATCGAACACTCGGTCATCTACGACAAGTCGATCAATCGACCTGACACCAGTTGCTTCGATTGCATCGGCCCAGATGTCGAGGATGCCGTCGGCGGTCATGGGGCGACCCAGTTCGTCGGTCATGTCGGCCAGCAGATCGGGGTCTGCCAGCGCAGGATCGCCGTCACCGACAATGATCACGTCATCGCCCTGCTTCAGGAGCCGCGTACGAAATCGCCAGTCGGGCCCGAGTATGGCTATGGCCGTGCCCGAAGAGAGCAGTTTCATGTTGCTGGCGGGAATTCGGGGGGTGTCGGCATCAACACCGGCCAGCACGCGTCCATCGCAGGCGACGACTGAAGCGCCCCAGGTGCCCGGCGTGAGGCCCGATCGAGCCGCAAGCGCATCGATGGTTCGATCCAGCGACGGGGCGGCAAGTGTCGCAGAGCAGGTCAGGGCTGCGCCCAGTCGGGCCAGGTGCGTAGGGAGCATGATGGGCATCGTAGCGAGGCGTCGAATACGATCCTGTCGTGGGACGCGAGCAGGACATTCAGCGCATCGAGCACTTGCGCACGTTGCTCACACGCGCCAACGATGCCTATTACTCCGAGGCTGATCCCATCATGGCGGACTCGGAGTTTGACGAGTTGCTGGCGGAGTTGACCGGGCTGGAGGCTGCCTGGCCAGCGTGTGCCCATGCATCCTCGCCAACCCGAACAGTTGGTGGCACGCTGCTTGAAGGGTTCGAGTCCGCAGACCATGCCCTGCCCATGCAGTCGATCGACAACACCTACACGCTTGAGGATGTCGAGCGTTGGTGGGACCGAGTTCGGGCCCAGATCGACACGGACGCCGTTCATCTGTGGGCGGATCCGAAGATCGACGGCGTGGCCCTGGCCCTGCACTATGAAGAGGGCCGTTTCGTTCGAGCCATGACTCGGGGAGATGGTGCTCGTGGCGACATTGTCACGGCCCAGGCTCGGCGAATCGCGTGCATCCCCATGACCCTCCCTCGGCCGCTGACGGTGGAGGTGCGTGGAGAGGCGTTCATCGATGATGCCACCTTCGTCACGATCAACGAGGATCGTGCCAAGCGGGGCGAAGACCTGTTCAAGAACGCCCGCAACACGACGGCGGGAACGCTCAAGAGCCTCGACACCAACCTGGTTGCCGAACGGGGCATGCGATTTTGTGTGCACTCGCGTGGTGGAGGAGACACGCTGGGCGCTGCGACTTGGAGCGAGTTCGTCGGAGCCTGCGGTGAACTGGGCTTGCCCACATCTACGCTAGGCCGCCGATTCGACACGCTCGAGCCACTGCTTGCCCATCTAAGCGCCTTTGCAGACGCCCGTGGTGAGCTGGGGTACGCGGTAGACGGCATGGTGGTGCGCGTAGACGAGTTTGCCCTGCAGACGTCACTGGGCAGCACTTCCAAGGCGCCTCGCTGGTGTGTCGCCTACAAGTACCCGGCTCAACGCCAGTCCACCACGCTGAAAAAGGTGAACTGGCAAGTGGGTCGAAATGGCACACTCACGCCTCGGGCGGTTCTTGCACCCGTCGAAATCGCCGGCACGAGTGTTCAGCATGCCACGTTGCACAACATTGAGGAGATCCGCCGGAAGGACATTCGTGTTGGGGATCGTGTCTCGGTGGAGAAGGCCGGCGAGATCATTCCGCAGGTGATTGCGCCCGACATCGAGGCACGAGACGGCAGTGAGCGCGTGATCGAACCCCCCAGCACCTGTCCGATCTGCGACGGGGCCGTCGAGCCGGAGGGCCCCAAGCTCTATTGCGTCAATCCCGAGTGCCCGGCCCAGTTGCGCGAGCGGATCACGTGGTTTGCCGGTCGAGGCCAAATGAACATCGATGGTCTTGGCGAGCGGGTCGTCGATCTGCTGGTGAGCCACGAACTCGTGTCGCACTTCTCAGACTTGTACGCCTTGCAGGCCCAGCAGATAGCCAAGCTGGACCGGATGGGTGAGCGAAGCGCCGCCAATCTTGTTTCAGCCATCGAAGCGTCGAAGCAGCGGGGATTTGCCGCTGTACTGTCGGCGGTGGGCATTCGTCAGGTCGGCCGTAGTGGGGCTCGGACGTTGGCAGGGGCATTCGATGACTGGCGGGCGCTGGCAGACGCCAAGTGCGATGCGCTTGCCGAGCTTCCGGACATCGGCCCGATCATCGCGTCCCAGATCGTGGAGTTCTTTGGGGATCACGGGCCCGGTCGAGCGATGTTCGAAGCGTTGGACGAGGCGGGCGTGCTGATGACACGCGAGGCTGGCGCCGGGCCGCCTGCGGGTGACAGCGGTGTCTTTGCGGGCAAGCGAGTCGTGATCACGGGCACGCTGGAGGGCTTCGATCGACGGGGGCTCACTGCTGACCTTGAATCCCGCGGGGCGCAGGTGTCCTCAAGCGTGAGCGCCCGAACCGACCTGCTCATCGCTGGGGCGAAGGCTGGATCAAAACTGGACAAGGCACGGTCGTTGGGGGTGGAGGTGTGGGACGAAGCCACTTTGTTGACGCATCTGGACTGAGCATGGTGGCGGTCTCTACCATGGTCTGAATGGGACAAGTTGCGCTTGGTCTTCGGTCAATGGCTTTCCAAATCACCGTGTTCGTGGTGATGGCAGCCCTGTTGGCATGGGTGCTGGGGGGCACCTTGTTTCCGCGGCCGGCCGTGGGCTTGCAAGATGGCGAGGTTCAGATGGCTGGTTGGGATTGGTGTTGGGAGGCCCAGACCAGCCCTGAAGGCCACGCCATCGACTGGTATCTGGTGCGGCGGCCAATGGGGAGCGATGAAGGTCCATGGTCACGGGTCTCAGGTGGAGGCCCCTTTGCGGCCGTCGAGCCCTTGCAGGCCACCGGGCCACTGGAGTCATCCTCCGGGCAGTTCACCACTCGCGTCTGGATTCGCACGAGCCCTAGCGCATCGACCACTTTGACCGTGCACGCCGATGGTCGGGCAATTCTCGATCAGTCCGTTGCCACGGTGGACTGAGGGGCGTCAGGGCTGGGCGTCTGAGCGCCGATAGACACTGCGCCAGTCATCACCAGCGCCCCGAGAACGACGGCGAGCACGATTCGGTACCAGCCGAAGGCCGCCAGGCCGTGTCTGGTCAGGAATGACACCAGCCACTTGATGGCGATGGCAGCCGCGATCGTCGCGACCAGCGTGCCGACGATGATCGGAACGGTGCCCAGCACCTGAAACATGTTGGGCTCGTCACCCGTGAGATTGCCGGTGAGTTTGTAAACGCAGGCGCCGCCGAGGGTGGGCAGGCCCAACAGGAATGAGAATTCCGCGGCCCGCGCCGCCGAGAGCCCCATCCACATGCCCCCGACAATCGTGACCATGGATCGACTTGTACCCGGCCACATGGCAAGGCATTGCAGCAGACCGATGATCAGGGCTGCTCGAATGGTCAGGTCGATGCCGCTTGGGCCCTCTTGGGTTGCCCGCTTGGGCCCCGAGCCCATCGCAATCATCAAGATGCCACCGGCGATGAGCGCTCCCAGCACCGGCCAAGGGGCCATCAGATGCGATTCGATTGTCTCGTCCAGCAGGGGCCCCAGAATCGCCGCAGGCAGGAAGGCGATCACGATATTCCTTGCCAGTTGCAGCCCTTGGCGGTCTTTGCCTGCAATGCCAAGGCACATTCTGGCAACCGGACGTCGATAGAGCCCCAAGACGGCCAAGATCGCCCCGCCTTGGATCACGATGAGGAGATCATCGGTGGCTTCCTTCACCTGAGGAGGCTGATCCAGCCCCAGGAGTGAGGCCAGCAGCACCAGATGGCCGGTCGAGCTCACCGGCAGGTATTCGGTGATGCCCTCGACCAGGCCCAGCAAGATGGCGTCAAGAATGGTGAGCACGTCAGGCATGGTGCGATACCATCATCGGCATGTGTGAGTCTCCGGCTCGATGCACGATTACGGAACATGGCCTCCGATGCACGGCGCAGCGGGAGTCGGTGCTCGAGACCCTGCGTCAGGCCCATGACCATCCCACTGCCGAGACCCTGCATGAGCGGTTGGAGGGGGTCTCTCTGGCAACGGTCTACAACGCCCTTGAGGCCTTTGCCAAGGTGGGATTGGCCCAGCCTATCGCTTTGGCGGGCGGGCTGACCCGCTGGGACTCCACCATGGGGCTTCACGCCCATGTGCGGCGGTCGGGAGATGACCGGCTCGAGGACCTGCCCGAGGACTTGGCCGGCAATCTTCTTGCAAGCCTGACGCCTCGACGGCTGGAGCAATTGGCCAGTCGCCTTGGCGGGCGAATTCGTGGCGTTCAGGTGACGGTGCTGCTGGACGACGAGCCCACCTCCACGTGACGTCGCTAGTGCTCATCGGAGCTCGCTGCGCCGGCAAGACGACGATCGGTCGGCGCCTGGCCGACAGTGCAGCGGTGCCCTTCGTCGATCTGGACGACCTTGTGCTGCAGGATCTGGGGGCGACGTCAGCGACTGAGGTGTTCGGTGATCCAGCCAGGGGCGAATCAACCTGGAGAGCGGCTGAGTCGCGGCAACTGAGATTGGCCTTGGAGCGATCTGCTACGGAGCGGTTGGTGATCGCCACGGGTGGAGGCGTCGTGTGTGCCACAGACAATCGGCAGGCACTCATCATGGCTGCGTCCAGAGGCGATGTGTTGGTGCTGTGGCTGGCCGTCAGCGGAGAAGTGTCGCGTACGAGGTTGGCCGCCGACAGCGGCGATCGCCCACCACTGCGTCCCGGCGGCGACGTTGTGGCCGAAGCGCTGGAAGTGGCAGCCACGCGTGCCCCTCTCTATCAAGAGGTGGCTGACGCGCAGGTTGATGCGGATCAGCGTATTGACAGCGTCATCGCCTCGATCTGGACGAAGTGGGGCTGAACGTCGATTTGGCTGAACTGGGCGTAAGGGTGCCCACGAGGGCAGCGCGTCACTTCACGCTGAGGCGACGCCCGAGCCGACGCTTGCGGCTGAGCATCTTGCGTCCCAGGCGAGTCTTCATGCGTGCCCGGAATCCAAATTGACGAGCACGCTTCACCTTGCTGACGCGGCGGGGATAGTGCATTGCCATGGATCGAACTCCGGGAACGGGACTGCTGAGAGGCTGAATCTGGGCCTGATGGGCCTCAGACCTGAGGAACGGGGCATTGTACCAGCCAGCGGGCAGATGTCCAGCCAGCGGGTAGTCTGTGGGCTTGAACGGGCCTGAGGCCCTGTGCCCCCATGAATGATGCACTTCTGGACACCGCTGAGTCGCTCCTTGGCTACAGCTTCAACGACCGCCAGTTTCTGTCGCGGGCGCTCACGCACGCCTCCAGTGCCGACTGCCGGCTCCAGAGCAATGAACGCATGGAGTTCCTCGGCGACGCAGTGTTGGGGCTGGTGGTGGTGGAGTATCTGCACGCGACCTACCCGGACTTGCTTGAGGGAGATCTGACCAAGATCAAGTCGTCGGTCGTGAGTCGGCGAACATGCGCCGAGGCGGCAATCGAGTTGGGCCTCGAGGGGCTGTTGGTGTTGGGCAAGGGAATGGGCCAGAGTGAGCGGCTTCCGGCCTCCGTAGCTGCCGCAGCATGGGAGGCTGCAATCGGGGCGATCTACCTCGATGGGGGGCTCGAACCAGCACGCGTGTTCATCCTCGACGCGTTGCGGCAGCGGATCGAGGCCGGCATCGAGTTGGGGCATCACCACAACTACAAGAGCATGCTTCAACAACATGCTCAACGCACGTTCAATCGTTCGCCGGTGTATGCCGTTCTGGACGAGCAAGGGCCGGACCATGCCAAGTGTTTCGAAGTAGCCGTCACGATCGATGGTCGCCAGTTTCCGGGGCGGTGGGGGGCCAGCAAGAAGCGAGCCGAGCAAGAGGCGGCGCTGAGCGCGCTTCAAACGTTGGGGCTCATGCCCCCTGACGACCCGCGGCCTGAGTGATCCTGCAGGCGTACGCCTCTTGCGGTGGAGAGGCCGCATTGATCCGGTCGAGATGCGCTTGCGGCCCATGGAATCCAACAGACACAAATGGCTCAAGACCTCGGCGCTGAAGTGGCTCATCGAGACTCGATGGCAGGCAGCCGCGCGGGAGGTTGTGCTGCCGGGCCCTCGACTGCGGGCAGATGTCGCCGGGTGGCGTGAGGAGGGCGATCGATGTCAAACCGTGCTGATCGAGTGCAAGGCCACCCGGAGTGACTTCCTTCGCGACGGACAGGATGTGCGTGATCTGCTGGAGCGCCGCGAAGCACTACACAGGGCGATCGAGCAAGCCGGTGTGCCGGTGCGTCGCCTGCTCTGTGCTGGGCAAGCCTGCAGCGGGACCTTGTTCGATCAGGTGCCCACTGATCGATTCGCGGGCAATGCAGCCGATCTACGGCGAATGCGGTGCACCTTGATGGCAGTTAACCGGCGCTTGCACCCACGTGGGAAAGGGGCGGGGAAGCTGGCCAAGTTGGCTTGGTGGGGGGCAGCCGATGCCTGCTGGATCGCGGTGCCCGCCGGGCTCTTGAAGATCAGAGAAGTGCCCTCGGGATGGGGCCTTCTGGAATTCGACCGCCACGGTCAGGTGCGCGTTGCACTCGAGGCTCCCGAACTAGCGTCTTCTTTGCGGTGGCGAGAAGGACTGCTTCGTGGCATTGCCCGGGCCTCCACCCGGGATTGGGCCAGGCAGACGCTGGGCAATGTCTCTGGTGGGCGAGGATGACGATTGGGGTGTGCGTCCGTTTCTGAGGCTCCCAGTTCGCTTGTCCCGGGTGCGGTAGCCTTGTGGCATGCGAATCCACATAGATCAGTTCGTCAACGGCAGACCCCCTGAGGTGTTCGCCCGGGCCACCGACATCGAGTCGTGGCCGAGCGTCATTCGTGGCATCGAGCGGATCGAGGTGGACACGGAAGGCCCCGTGGGGGTGGGTACGCGCTTCACCGAAACGAGGATCATGTTCAAGAAGGAGGCCTCCGAGACCATGGAGATCACCGCCTTCGATCCGCCGCACTCATACGTGGTGGAGTCCCACTCTTGCGGCGCAGACTTTCACACCACGATCCGGTTCCATCCCGAGGGTGATGGGACCCGCATCGAGATGGACATGGTCACGACGGCTACGACACTCATGGCGAAGTTGAGGACCCCTGTGGGGCTGCTGTTCAAGGGGACAATGAGGAAACTCATCGCCAAGGACTTTGCTGACATTGCCGCAGCATTCGAGCGGGACGCCTGAGATGCCAGCAGCAATTTTTGACCTCGACGGCACGCTGATCGATTCTTGGTCTGCGCACTATGCAGCCTGGCGGGGGGTCGCAGCGGGCTTGGGACATGATCTGAGCGAGGCCGACTTCACCCGCCAGTTCGGCATGAAGAACGAGCCCATCATCGAGACACTGCATCTGGCCTCCGGGCACGAAGCGCCGGATGATGCCGCCGTCGCGACCATGGCGCTGGACAAGGAGCGCAGGTACCGAGCTGAAATGGGGCAGGGCGAGTTCGCCTTCATGCCCGGCGTGCTGGAACTGCTCCGCTCGATGCACGCTCAAGGCTGGCATCTTGCAATCGGCTCGTCGGCGCCGAGGGAGAACATCGATTTCGCCCTGGCCCACTTCAGTGAGGTGGGCGTGACGTTTGATGCCGTCGCCTGTGGGTGTGATGTCAAGAATGGAAAGCCGGCCCCGGATGTGTTTCTGTTGGCTGCTTCACGGCTTGGCGTGGAGCCGGAGGCATGCATCGTTTTCGAGGATGCCCCGCCTGGCGTGGAAGCGGCCGCTCGGGCAGGCATGGCTTGTGTGGGCGTCGCCTCCCGCGGTCGAACACCTGAGGAACTCTCTGGAGCGCAGCGTGTGATCGGAGACTTTCAGGGGCTGACGCCGGACTCACTCACCGCGCTTCTATGATGAGCCCCCCGTGAGCGAAGTCGATCATGAAGCATTGGAACTGGCCACCACGTGGTTCATCGCCGCCCGGGCGATGTCGGTGGCTGCGGGACATCTGTGTCCGTCTCGGGAGGCGACGGCCGGTTTATACGGACGCGCCATTCTCGGTCTCGATGAAGAGACTTGCCTGGCCGCCAAGACGCCTGAGCAGGTCGGCTCACGGTCGCTGATCGACTGTCTCGCCTCAGTGGCGGCCATGGGGGAGGCGACAGCCGCCAAGATCATGACAGGGGTGATGCTGATCGCGTACGCCGATGCCAGCATGCACCCATTGGAAGTGCGTTGGGCCTCGTCTCTGGCTTCAGCAGCTGGGCTCACTGAGGCGTCTTTTCAAGCATGTTGTGTCAACGCTCGCGTCATCGCCACGATGATGGTCGATCCGCATGAGGCAAACTGATGGCGTCCTCAAGCGGCAACTTCGAATTCCTCACCAAGTACGACAACCGCGTCGCACGTCTTGCCCATCAGGCCGAGCGATACGTGCACACCGACCCCGATGCATGCCTGTTCAAGCTGCGGCTCATGGTCGAGGTGATGGCTCGCGCGCTTGTTGAATTGCAGTTGCCGCACCTCGTCTCCACCGACCTCTCCAGCATGCTGCGCGGGCTTCAGCGAAGCGGTCTGCTGCAGCGCAAGGAAGCCGACGGCATGCACGCCATCCGCCGTGACGGCAATGCCGCTGTCCACGGTGAGGCCGCAACCACGCCTGCTGCCATGCGCAGACTGCGCGATGCCTATCGCCTGAGCGCCTGGTATTGCCGAATGATTCGCCGCGGGGCCAAGGTCGATTTGCCCGGCTTCAACCCACCGCAGCCACCTCCCGGAACGGATGCCCAAGCGCAGGTTCGTCAGCGTGCTGAAATGCTGGAGGCCGCCATTGAAGCCCGTCGCAATCGGGCCAGAGATGCACTGCTGCTCTTCAGCGACAAAGAAGACGTTGACGCCGAGTCTGCCAGATTGCACGGGGAACTCGAGGCCCTCGAGCGAGTTGCGGTGGTGGCCGGTGAGCCAGTGATCGACGCGGATCTGGTGGCGTTGGTCATGGCCATGGACGTCGAGCAGATTCTCGAGCAGCCCGCCTGGGGCCGCACCGCCGATGAGGCCAAGGCTGAGGCCGAGGCCCAATTCAACCTGGTCAAGATGGCATTTGAGGAGGCCGAGGCGGGCTATCGACAGGAACGCAGCCGAGTGGTCGAGTCTCAGCACGAAGCCGATCGGGCCGCCCGACATGTCCAAGGAGAAGACCCCTCATGAACGCTCTATTGATCGTGTGCATTGCAACGCTGGAGGTCACACCGCTTGTAGGTGATCACGCGGTGCTTCAGCAAGGGCGGCCGATTCCCGTGTGGGGCACGGCGGCGCCCGGTCAGGAAGTACGGGTTGTGTTTACAGACGCCAATGGGGCCAAGGAGCATCGAGAGGTGCGTGCTGATGCCCAAGGGGCATGGTTGCTCGAACTGGCACCGAGACCCGCGTCGGCTGATGGGGCGACGATCGACGTGGCAAGTGGCTCGGAGACATGGCGGGCCGAGGATGTGCTCGTGGGCGAGGTTTGGATCGCCTCGGGGCAGTCCAACATGGAGTGGCCCCTGCACCGAACCAGCGACGCCGAGGCCTCGGCCCAAACGCTCACCAACCACCGCATCAGGGAGTTCAAGATTCCCCACGCGTTCGATGACGCACCTCGTGATGAGATTTCCGGTGCTTGGCTCGTCGCCGGGCCCGACACCACGCCGGGCTTCAGTGGTGTCGCCTGGAACTTCGCGACGATGCTCTCGGAGGAACTGGATGTGCCCCTGGGCATCGTCAACTCATCCTGGGGCGGCTCGAGTGTTGAGGCTTGGATGAGTCTGGAACAACTCGATGAGGTTCGGGGGCAGTCGCCTCCCGTTCAGCGAGCGGTGCAAGACTGGTACGACGCCCGCTCTCAGAAGGCGGAAGATGTTGAAACACTGACGGCGCCGAACATGGATCACGCCCACTGGAACGAAACCGTCCTGCCCGGTGACTGGTCAGCGATGGGGCTGGGTGAGACAGACGGTACGGTCTTTTACAGGCTCGCCGTTTGGGTGCCCGAACACTGGGCCGGCAAGGATCTGGCCCTGCGGCTGGGCCCGATTGATGACATCGACGAGACGTTCTGGAGCGGACATCTCGTGGGCAGTCGCACCCGCCACGACGTTCCTCGCAACTACACAGTGCCCGGTGAACATGTGAAACCGGGGCGGCATGTGATTGCAGTTCGCAACACTGATAATGCAGGTGCGGGTGGGTTCTTCGCCAAACGGGGGCAGATGCAATTGCACCCCCTTGACGACCCCTCGGACAAGATTCCCCTGGCAGGTCCGTGGCGGTGGAAATTGACGTCATCCTGGTCCCGCCCGGCTCGAAACACGCCAACCGTGCTCAACAACGCGATGATCGCGCCCCTTGAGCAACTGCCAGTGACCGGGGTCATCTGGTATCAGGGTGAGTCAAACGCCCATGACCCCGTGTCGTACGACGTGCTGTTTCCTGCCATGATTGAAGACTGGCGATCACGCTTCGACCAGCCGCTGCCATTCCACTTTGTCCAACTGGCCAACCTCGATCATCGTCGGGGCGACTGGCACTGGCCGCAGTTGCGTGAAGCACAGCATCGAGCATTGCGACTGCCCGACACCGGCATGGCGCTGTGTTTCGACGTGGGCAACCCGCGCGACATCCATCCGAGGGACAAGCGGACGGTTGGCCGTCGGCTCGGGCGACTTGCGCTCCATCATCAATATGGGCGAGACATTGTTCCGGAAGGGCCCCGCCCGATCTCACTGGAGATGCCCGGCGACGGAACGGCCGTGGTCACGTTCCTGATGCATGGGGGCACGCTTGCCACGCGAGATGGTCAGGATGTGGCGCTCATGGAGATCGCCGGAACAGACGGCGTGTTCCATCCGGCTCAGGTGCATCTTGATGGAGACAGAGCCATCGTTCGATCGGACGCCGTTTCAGCTCCATCGCAGGTGCGCTACGGTTGGAGGCAAGACCCCGCAGCGGCCAATCTCGTTGGCGCTGAGGGGCTACCTGCCACGCCGTTCATGTTGCCCTCCACAGTGCAGCCGCCCGCCGAAGGGGCGACTCCCTGATGGCCAGTTCGGGGCGATCGCCCTGGCGGCGTCTGGTGTGGATCGCCCTCGGCTCGCTGGCGACGCTGTGGGTGCTGCTGGTGCTGGCGACCGTCTTCTTGCAGGAGACGTTCATCTTTCCCCGCTGGCGGGTGCCGGCTCACGAGTACGCCCAGCCCACGCCTGCGGACGTGGAACTGCTTGAGTTGAACACCGATGAGGGCATCGTGCCTGCCTGGTATCTACCAGGCGAACCAGGCGCCGGGCTGGTGGTGATCCTGCATGGCAATGGCGTCGTGATCGATGCCCATCTTGATGACGCCAGGCGATTCGCTGCCCGAGGCTGGCATGTGCTCCTGCCTGAGTACCGCGGCTATGGTCGAGCCGCGGGCAGCCCGGGCGAGGGACGGATCACCGATGACGTGCAGAAGTTTGTTCAACGGGTGCAGGCGATGGAAGCGGTGTCGTCTTCGCCGCTGGTGCTCTACGGGCGTTCCATCGGCAGCGCTGTGGCCGGCGTCTTGGCGCCCAAGCTGGGGGCTCACGGACTGATTCTGCACACACCGCCGAGTTCGATTCGAGAGATGGCCCAGCGGTATCTCGTACCCGGCCCGTTGATTCGGCACCCGCTCGACTCGGCAGGCTCGCTGGCGGCAATGACTAACGTGCCCACCCTCGTACTCGAGCATGCACAGGATGGACTCATCCCCGGCTCACATGTGCAGCGAATCGTCGATGCCAGCGGGGGTGAACATGTGATTGTCGATGGGGGGCACAACACGTATGCGTCAGGTCGCGACCGTGACCGCGCCCATGCTGCCATGAACGCGCTACTGGACAGCGTTTCAGGCGATGCCGGCGAACTCGGCTCGGAGGCGTCGTCGCCAGAGGGCGACTGACAGGCTTGACAGGCGCCAACACGCGCGGAGGGACTCGAACCCCCAACCCTCGGTTCCGAAGACCGATGCTCTATCCAATTGAGCTACGCGCGCAAGGGATTGGGAAGACGGGCAGTGTAGCAGCCTCTAGCATGCTGCCTCATGTTGTGTTGGATCCTGATTGCGTTGGCGCTGATCATGGGTGGCCTCGTCCTGGCCCTGTGGCGGCGGCCCATGTGGTTCATTCGGCGGTTCGTGCGGCTGGGGGTGAGACCTCGAGGGCTGCGGTGGACAAGGAAACCAGTGGGAAGCCGAGTCTGGCCGATGTTCCGGACCACGGGCCCCATGCAGGACACGGTTGTGATCCTGCATGGATTTGGAGTCGATTCGGGTTCGATGCTGTTGCTGGCCCATGCCATGGTGCGCAAAGGCCGCCAGGTGGTCGTGCCCGATCTGCCCGGATTCGGGGATCACGTGTCAGGTGAGGTGCTCGATGAAGCGGGCATGATTCAGGCCCTCGAAGATCTGGCTGGTGCCCTGGGCATCGAACGGTGTGTGGTGATGGGTTCGTCGATGGGGGGCGCTCTTGCAGCTGCATGGGCCCACGCCCACCCAGAGCGGATCATTGGAGCAGTGCTACTCGATCCGGCCGGCGTGGAGCCGCCGGTAGAGAATGAGATCTACGCTGCTGCCCGCGCGGGCGAACATCCGCTGAAGGTTGACTCGATTGCGTCATTGGATCGGATTCTCGATCTGAACTTCGTGACAGTGCCTCGCATCCCTCGTTTCGTGCGGCGAGATCTCGCTCGAATCGGGGCGGCCAACGCTGACCTGCACGAGCGGATTCTCCGATCACTGGAGCCTCTCATGCTCGATGGCATCCGACCAAGGCTGGGAGCAATCAAGCAGCCGGTCTTGCTTGTGTGGGGGGAAGCCGACCGTATCATCCACCCCTCGGCGGCCGGTGTCTGGGCTGAGGGCCTGCCTGACGTCGAGGTGAGCATGTTGCCTCGGTGCGGACATGTGCCTTGGATGGACGCGCGGGCTACGGTGCTGCAGTCAGTAGAACAATTCGTCGAACGGGTGTTTGAGCAGCGGTAGACTATGGGCGAGCATCGTTGAGAGGTGCTTTGAGGAGACGTCATCCGTGGTGCATCTGATCCTTTCGTTGGCGCTTGTGGCAGGGCTGTGTGAAGAAGAGGACCTCTTCAACGACGGGTCCATCGGGTCCAATTGGATGCAGGTTTCAGATCCCACCGGTGCCGTGACTTTCTCTGAACACACGGCGCCGGACGCCGGGCTCCACGTCAACTTCGCAACCAATGCGGCCAGCGAAGACCCGGACGTGGCGGGCATCATGTCGGACGGCTGGGTCGTAGACATGAATCAGTCCGGCACGATTCAACTGCAGTTTCTCGATGCCATCTGGCCCGCAGGCATCGGATACACCATTTCAATTGGCGTCGGTCTGTTCGACGGGATGTCCCCTGAGGGTGATCCCAATGTGGTCATTGAAGTGCAAGGCGGTGTTCGGGAGGGCATCGAATACTTTCAGGCGGCTGGGTCCAGTGGTGAGGGGGCAGCTGCGACTGCGGCAGACTTGGAGCAGTTCAATGGCAACCTCTACATCTGGTGGCAGCACGACGTGGGCATCTGGTATGGGTTCTCGCCGACCTGGGTCGTTGATGGGGGCCCTTGGGATGACGTATTCAGCCCCGACAATTCCATGTCGTTGATGTTGGCGCTCTATGGCTCAAGTTCCAGTTGCACCGCCCCACTGATTGACCAGTTTGGGTTTGAGTCGATGTGCTACCGAACTGGCACAGCGGGGATGCCAGAATTGTGCGACGCCGATGTGATGCCCACCTATGACATTGACATCTTGGACGTCACGGCCGTGCTCGACGTTTGGGGGCAGACCTGTGGCGACTGCCGGGCCGATGTTGACAAGGATGGGCATGTCACGATGCTTGATCTGATCGAGGTACTAGCCGCTTGGGGCGACTGCCAGATCAACCCGGCCTGAGCAGGTCTGCGACGAGGGCGATATCCTGCCTGCCCCCGCAGGAGGACTACCCATGACATCCATGGACGGACGAATCGGTCTCGTAACCGGCATCGCCAACGATCGGTCATTCGCTTGGTTCATCGCCAAGTCGATCATCGCCGCGGGCGGCACATGTTGTTTCACCCATCTCCCGGGCGAGAAGATGGAGCGACGCTGTCGCAAGGCCATTCAAGGGTTGGGCGTCGAAGATCCATGGCTCATGCCCATGGACGCTTCGGATGACGCATCCATGGACGAGACCTTCCAGCGATTGGGAGCCGATCATGGAAGGCTCGACTGGCTGGTGCATTCCATCGCCTTCGCCGACAAGGACTGGCTTCAAGAAGGCAAGTTCACAGCAACCCCCCGCGACGTCTTCACGCAGGCCATGGACATCTCTGCATGGACCTACATGGGCATGGCCGATCGGGCCCGAGGGCTGATGGACGACGGTGGCGCGATGGTGGCCATGTCCTACTACGGCGCCGAGAAGGCCGTGCCCGGATACAACGTGATGGGTGTGGCCAAGGCGGCGCTTGAGGCGACCACCCGCTATCTGGCCATGGAATTGGGTGAGACGGGCATTCGGGTCAACACGATCTCAGGTGGACCCATTCGAACCATGTCCTCGATGGCGGTCGGTGGCTTTGGCCGCATTCTCGACTGGGTCGAGGAGAAGGCGCCCCTCAAGCGCAATATCACGGGTGAAGACGTCGGCGACACGGCGGCCTTTCTCCTCTCGCCCGGCGCAGCGGGCATCACCGGCCAGACGATCTACGTGGACTGCGGCTACTCGGCCATGGGGCTCTGAGTGACGTGGTCTGGCAGCGCCTGCTCCGGTAGCCGCCAGGGACGACTGGAAGCCAGATCAGCCTCCGGAACGAGTGCCTCGCGCAGCGTGGAGACGAGGTCCTTGATGCCATCGCCCTGCAAGGCGCAGCAGGAGACGTCCGTGTCGTCTCGCTTGCCAAGGTCGCTGCGTAGGCCAATTCGAAGATCCGGATCACGCCCCAATTGGGGCCAACGGCTCTCTCCATCCGCTGCTGCCAGCAGAAGATCGGCCTGCTCCAGCAGCGGGCGGGCGAGTTCAATTGCGGCCGCTTCGGCCGGATCATCGGTTTGGCGCAGTCCGGGCATGTCAATCCAGTGCACCAGTAGGCCACCCAGATCGATTCGGCGTCCCACGTGGTCTCTGGTCGTGCCCGGGGCATCTGCCACCTGGGCTGTTTGCGTTCCCGCCAGCGCATTGAGCAGCGTGCTCTTGCCAATGTTGGGGCCCCCGGCAAGCACGATCAGCGGCGGTGACAGCAGGCGGCCGAGCCGTTCACTGCGGCGTTCATCCGCGTTGGTCCAACAATCTGCAAACATGCGCCACCGGCGGGGCTGATCGAGCACTTGATCGAGCGCCAGCGTGGTGGAGGCCGAGGGCAGCGCGTTCAGCATCGCGGCTTCGTACTCGTCTGCAGCCCCAAGCGGCTGAGCCGTTTCAAGCGTCCTGATGCCTGCAGCTTCAAGTCTTGTCAGCAGCCGTCGGGTGATCGCCTCTCCTCCGTGAGGCATCATGAACACTCGCTCGTTGCTGACACACGCAATCAGGCATTGGTCCACCCCCTCGACATCAACCAGACGCACCTGGCCTGGATGGCAGGGGCCAGCAGGCGTGCAGAGCGAAAGTGCGGCGTCGATGTCACCGATGACTTCGATGATTGACACGGCGCCTGGACCAGCACCCGTGCGGCGAATGGCACCCGGGATCACGGCTTCACGAGGTGGCGTCACCGGGCGTCAACACCCGCTGAGCAGCAACTGCGATGCCACGCAGGACTAGATCGGGCACGATCCGGTCAATCAACTCATCGCCACGGAAGAGTGCTTCAGCGTCGCCTCCGGTCGCGACAATCGGCGGCCATGCGTCGTAGGCCGTGGCGTAGCGTTCCGCCAGATGCCGCACCATGCCCCGAATGCCGGCATGCGCACCCAACTGCATCGCATCGGCCGTGCTGCGACCAAAGGGCTCAGCCTCGTCGGGCGACATGGGCTGCAGATCAGGCAGGGTGGAAGTGCCCCGACTCATCGCCTCAAGCGACATGCGGAGCCCCGGCGCAATAGCGCCGCCATGGTATGTGCCTTCGCCATCTACGAAATCGACCGTGACCGCAGTGCCAGCGTCCACCACGATGCATGCACTCTGCATGGTGTGCCAGGCGGCCAACGCGCCCAACAGCCGATCAACCCCCGGAACGGCTTCTGGAGCCAGATCCTGCACCAGGGGAACGGGCAAGTCGTCGCCGACCACGTACACCCCGTCACCGACCTGATCCCGCAGGGCGGCGCACACATCGCCGCCGAGCGCCTCATTGACTGAAGCCACGATGACAGGAGGGGCGTCGCCCCCTGAGGCCTGAGCCATCGCTGAAGCGATCGCGGGCATGATGGTGGCCAGCGAAGCAGACTCGACGATGCTCGGTTCCTGGACGTTTCCTTCGCACACCAAGGCGACCGCCGTACGGGTGTGACCGACGTCTATTGCGATGAATTCAAGATTGGCCATCTCCACAGTGTAGTTCACCCGGGCGTGGGCAGGCACGTGGCTACACTACCACCATGCCCCGGGCATCAGAGGCCACGATCATCGACGGACGGGCCATCGCGGCAGGCCTGCGTGAGTCAGTCGCCCAGCGGGTCTCCGAGCTTCGCAGCAGTGGCCGGCCGGTGCGACTGGATGCGCTCATCATTGGTGGAAATGGTGCGGGCGAGGTGTACGCAGCCAATCAGGCTCGAACCTGCGGCAAGCTGGGCATCGACTACCAACTGCATGTGCTCGGCCCAGACACGAGTCAGGCGCAGATGCTTGACGCAATCGAACAGCGAAACACGGATGGGGCCTGCACCGGGGTCATGGTGCATCTGCCTCTGCCAGATGCGTTGGACACCATCGCCGTGCAGTCTTCCATTGCGGTGCACAAGGATGTTGAGGGCGTCAACCCGGCCAACATTGGTGGGGTGATCTATGGGCAACGGACGCTCGTGCCCTGCACGGCTGCAGCGGTCATGCATCTGATCGAATCTACGGGTGTAGACCTGCAGGGTGCGAACGTCGTGGTGGTGGGCGCCAGTGACATTGTGGGAAAGCCCGTGGCGGTGTTGGCGATGCAGGCTGAGGCCACAGTCGTCTCCACGAATATCCACACGGACGACCTCGAAGGGCACTGCCGGCAAGCGGATGTGCTGATCGCCGCCGCTGGAGTGCCTGGTTTGATTACCGACGCACACGTACGGCCAGGGGCCATCGTGATTGACGTGGGCATCAATCGGGTAGTTGACCAAGAGACCGGGGTGGAGCGGACCGTCGGGGACGTCGATTTCGATGCCGTCAAGAGCATTGCCGGTCACGTGTCCCCTGTCCCTGGCGGCGTGGGGCCGGTGACAGTGGCGATGCTGCTGCGAAACACGCTGGAGGCGGCAGCGCGGGTCTGAGGCAATCGGGCACACGCCCCGTGTTGAGTTGCATAGGTGGGTGTGGTGGCCCAGTTTGGGCCGCTGCAGGAGATCCACATGCCCACCAAATCAGCACCCGCCATAGCCACCCTTTCCCTTTCAACTTTCCTGATTTCGATCAATGGTGCACTCGCCGCGCCGCCTGCGGGATTCCCCGGTGGCGGCATGGCCGACTCGCCCTTCGGTGGACTGGAATGGGCTGATCTGGAGGACGCCCTTTTTTTGGATGTACCCGATGAAGCCGCGTCCATTCAGGCAGCAGTTGATTCGGTGTCCGGATCGCTTCCGATCATTCGAGTCGCGGCGGGTGAGTACCACGAGAATGTCGTGATCGACGGAAAGGGCGTGACGATTCGCAGCCTTTCCGGCGACACGGATGTCACGATCTATCCGGCAGTGGACGGAGCGGTCTTCACCGTGGAGAACACGCCAGAGGGGGCCTTGGTGGAGCTTCAGTCATTGGAGATTTCGGGTGACCCCGATGAAATGCTGCCCCCACAAGCGAGCCCCCTGCAGGAGGGCCGAGGTGTTTGGGCCGAAGAGGCCAATCTCCACCTGTATCGGTGTCGAATCATCAACTGCGCTCCGGGTACTGGTGATGATCAGGAAGATCGTGGTGGTGGAGGTGTATATGCCGCCAGCAGCACGCTCTCATGCACTCAATGTGAGTTCAGTGGGTGCCAGGCAGAGTGGGGGGGGGCGATCTTCGGAGGAGTCTCAAACGTGTCTGTTTCCGAGTGCATCTTCGCATTCAATTTGGCAGATCAAGGTGGTGCTGTTGCCGTGATCTGGTCATCTCTGGATCTTGAGCGGAACTCGATGGGCTTTAGCCTCGCATCAGAGGGTGGGCATGTGGCCGCGTCCGGCTCCATGCTCAACATGTCCCGCTGTGTCCTCTATGGTGCAGAGGCGTCATGGGGCGGTGGAGTCTGGACCGCCGGCACTACGAGCGAGGTAGATGAATGCCAGTTTTCCTACCTCAGCGCCAACGAATTCGGTGATGTCTGGTACGACGTCACGGGAACAGGTCCGGCGATGCTCGGCAGTTGGTTCTGCGGCAGCATGGATACGGTCGGATGCCCAATTCCCATTGAGGTCAACTATGCCGAGGAATGCGACTACTGCGACGCAGACACGAACCGGGACTTCACAGTTGACGTGCTTGATCTAGTCGACGTGCTGTCCACTTGGGGCACGTTTGATCCCATCACCGATCTGGACTTCAGCGGCGATGTGGATATCGAAGATCTGACCGAAATTCTGACGAATTTCGGTGAGTGCAACGGGCTGGACGAGCCGGTCATTCTCTGAGGCCAGTCTCCTGCCTGTGCGACTTGTTGATTGTTAGCGGGAATGTGTTCGTGACTCGAATGAGGTCTCACCTCGAAAGGGATAAATGATGGAGACGACACGATGTCTAGTGGTAGCTGTAGTTGGGGCGGGGGCAGTCATGGTTGGTCCAAGCGGCGCGATCGCTGGTCCCATCGCGGGGATGAGTCGATCACCAATCAAACAGGTCAACTACCCAGTCTTTTCCGACGCGCTCTATCTAGATGTGCCTAGTGAGAAATCGACTATTCAGGATGCGGTGGATGCCGTCGACGGGCCGCTTCCGATCATTCGTCTGGCAGCGGGAGAGTATGAGGAGAACATCGAGATCGACGGAAAGTCCGTGACCATTGTCAGCGAGTCGGGAGAACTAGATGTCACCATTCGTCCGAGCAATGATGCGCCAATATTCACGATTAAGAACACCCCTGAAGGTGAGCAGGTGGTGTTGCAGGCAATCATGATCATTGGCGAACTCGAAGATGAAGGGGTGACTGGCGATCTTCAGGATGGACATGGCATCAGGGTGGTCGACGCTACGTTGGCTCTAGAAGGATGCTGCATAGTTGCTTGTCGGCCTGGGTCAGGTGAAGGGGATGATGTTCGAAGCGGTGGAGCGTTGTCAGCCACCGACAGCCTTGTAGATTGTCACCGGTGTCTGTTCAGTTCATGTGAGGCTCGGCAGGGGGGTGCTGTTGCGATCAACAATTCGAACCTCTCACTTAGCGACTGCCTGATCTGCCACAATGAGGCAGCCTTTGGAGGCGGGCTGTATGCCGACACGTCAACAGTCAGCGTTCGACGGAGCATTCTCTCTGGAAATGAGGCAACGGGAACCGGAGGATCAGTCTGGGCAAGTTCGACAACACTGAAGATGCACCGATGCCTTATCGAGTCGAGCACCGCGGGTATGGGAGGTGGGGGGGTGACCTCAGGTGGTTCCACCACACTCGCTGAATGCCAATTCACCGATGTCCTCGCGACTCAAGAGGGATTTGGAGATGTCTGGTACGAATACTCAGTACAGCCGGTCTCATTGAACGGTACGTGGCTGTGTGGCAGCACGAATCATGTGGGATGCAACTTGAGCAACGACCTGGCGTATGAATATGGGTGCCGATTGTGCCTGTCTGATACCAATCATGATTCCGAAGTCGATGTAATCGATCTCATCAATGTGCTGCTTTACTGGAACACATATGACCCTTTCGCCGATTTGGACGGCGACCAAGAGGTCAGACTCGATGATCTGATCATGGTCATCAACAGTTTCGGGAACTGTGGATTAGGCGACGATGGGGGTGGTGCCGTGTATAAATGAGGGTGAGGTGATACCTCAGCCAAACAGCCGGCGTGCAGCCTCGTCGTAGCGTGACAAGGTATTGACGATGACGTCCTCCGGGAGCACCGGCCCGGGGGGCGTCTTGTCCCACTCGCCGGCGCTCACGATGGTTTCGAGCCAGTTGCGTACGTACTGCTTGTCGAAACTGTCCTGATCACGTCCAACGGTGTAGTCTTCCGCGGGCCAGAATCGGCTGGAATCCGGGGTGAGTACTTCGTCGATGAGGAGGATCTCGCCCGTCTCTTTGCCTTCAGCATCGAGGGCATAGCCGAACTCGAACTTGGTATCAGCCAGGATGATGCCCTTGGTGCGGGCGTACTCGGCCGCCCGGGTGTAGATCTCCAGTGACACGTCACGCAATCGCTCCATCACCTCTCGGCCCGCGATGTCGCATGCAGTGTCGAAATCGATATTCTCGTCATGACCGACATCGGCCTTGGTAGCTGGCGTGAAGATGGGCTCGGGTAATTGCTGGCAGTGCTCCAGCCCCTCGGGCAGGCTGATGCCGCAGACCGTTCCCTCCTTGACGTACTCCTTCCAGCCACTGCCCGTGATGTAGCCACGAACGACGAACTCCACGGGAATGACGCGGCAGGCCCGACCGTACATCATGCGGCCGGCGCAGGCGGCCTTGTCATCATCGCTGAGGCCCGGAACGTCGTCGGGATTCAGTGACATGAGGTGGTCGCTGATCAGGTTCCACTCGCGGATCATGTCGAACCACTTAGTGCTGATTCTAGTCAGTGCCTGTCCCTTTCCCGGACAAGCATTGGGCAGCACCACATCGAAGGCGCTGATGCGATCGCTGGCGATGATTAGTACGCCCGGCGGCATGTCGCCGTGGGCCGGCACCTGATAAATGTCGCGCACCTTGCCTTGGCGGCGGTCGGGAAGTGGGAGCTCGGTCTGATACACGGCGGTGGTGGTTGTGGTCATTCAGGCATTCTATCTGACAGGGCCTTTCTGCAGGGCATTACGGACGGGATGTGGATGGCCTAACATGCCCCTCGCGGCATGCTTCGATTCGCCGTCTACGACCGCAGCGGGCCCGCCCGCGACTGGCCGATGCACGACGTGGTCCTGATCGGGAAGGGCGACGTCATTGTGCCAGGAGACGTGCGCTTTGATCCGGAGACTGGCATCATCGAGTGCCAGCCCAAGGAGCCCGGGGCAGTGGGCCTGGGGTTGCTCCACGATGCCAGCCCGGCGGGCACCCTTGCACTTCAGACTTGCCTCCTGACGCCTTCCAGCGAACCACACATGCTCACGGTCGAGTTGGCCCGGCACAAGATCGGGCAGTTCCTCGTCAAGAGTGAAGAGTGGCAGATGTCGCATCTGGGAGATGGCCACCCCGCCTTCGAGCAGTGGGAAGAGGCCCGGCGGGTGTTTACCAAGGCCATGGTGGCCACCGATCCGGTCGAGTCCCACGAAGCCGGGCAGGCTGCTCTGGTGCTTGCCATAGCGGCTGCCGAACGGCTCGTGATGGCCCATGCCGACATTCTGCTACGGCGGCGATTTCAGGAGTCCGGCGCCTCTTCTACCGCCCTTGGGTGTCGCGTGCATCCGGGGCGATGCGCCCGTGGATTGCAGGCCGTGCTGGAGCGCCAATTTGGGTTGGTTGTACTTCCGTTCACCTGGAAGGGCCTGTGCCCTCGACCCGGAGAGTATGACTGGAGCCGTGCTGACGCCTGGATGGAGTGGGCCATGGATCGGCGAAGGCGCGTCGTTGTAGGGCCGCTCATCGATCTTGAGCCGGGCGCCCTTCCGGCTTGGACTGACCAGTTCAGCGGCGACTATCTGGCCCTTCGTGATGCGGCATACGAGCATGTCGAACGTGTTGTGCAGCGCTACGGCGACAGCGTGGGCATGTGGAATCTGGCCAGTGGCATGGAGACAGGCACCGGCCCGGTTCGCAGCGAGCGCGAGATGGTGGACCTCGTCCGTACCCTCTCGCTGCTGGTACGCACTGCCCATCGGGGGCGGCGCGTGGTGGTTGAGATCGCTCGCCCATGGGGGCACTACCGGGCCCAGCAGCCCGACGCCCCTGCGCCGCTGTCATTCGTGAACCGACTGGTGCAGTCGGGGGTGCGGCTTGATGCGGTCGGCATTCGACTGCTGCTGGGTGGGGGCCGAGGCAGCGCCGCCCGTGATCTGATGGAAGTGTGTGCATTGCTCGATCGACTACTCACCATCGATGTGCCCGTTCTGCTTTCAGCCTGCAGCGTGCCCGATCGCGAGGTCGAGTCTGGCCGCGGCTGCTGGCGAACCCAATGGACGCCAAAACGACAAGCGATGTGGGCGGATCTGCTCACGCAGATCGCCTTGGCCCGGCCCTATGTCGAGTCGGTGATCTGGGGGGACCTGTACGACCATGACGAAGGCCACCCAATTGGAGGCGGGCTCGTGACTTCTGAGGGACGGGCCAAGCCTGCCCTGCAGCGATTGGCGGCATTGCGCAAGCGACTGGATCGACCATGGGGTTCATCTGGTGCCACAGCGGATGGCGCCTCGACGTGAGGGCTTCATGGGTGCTGCTGGCGAGGCGACGGGTACCCGGCGGCAGTCAGTTTGCTGCGCTGGTTCTGGGCATCCAATCGGCACTGCTGCTGCAAAGCGCTTCACGAGCGCAGGAGGGGCCGCTCACAATCGATGGCGTTTCGCACCTGCGGCTCGAGCCCTCGCGGGCAACTCGTGACCACTGGCGGCTTCTGCCAGGCGTGGGGCCCGTCTTGGCACGTGCGCTGGAGGCCGAGCTCCTCGGCCGGGACGAGTGGGCCCGCTCAGACATCGACGATGTACCGGGCGTCGGGCCTGCCCGGCTGAACGCATGGGCGAGTTTGCTCTCCGGGGCCGGCGAGCACTGATGTCATGGCTCGACTATCTGGCCAGCGAAGCGTCGGACACCCTTGAGCGGGCGCTGACACGGCCCGGGGTGACGATGCTGGCTGGGCGCAGCGGGTCATCCACATCAGCGTTGGCGGCTTGGAAGCTTCCAAATCACCAGAGCTCGCTCTTGTTCGTGACGGCTCATCTGGACGAAGCAGATGAAGCCGCCTCAGTGCTCGAAGTAGGTGGAGAGAGCGTCATCTCATTCCCCGCCTTGGAAGTGCTCCCGGGCGAGAGTGACGCCCGGATGGACCTCCGAGCCCAGCGTCTTCGCTGCGTGCAGCAGTTGACGGCAGGCAACACAGAGCGAGTGGTCATCGTCGCCCCCATCGCCGCATTAATGCAGCCAGTGCCGGACACCGCGGACCTTGAGCGCCTGTATCGACTGCTCGAGCCGGGGATGACGCTTGATCGAGACGCACTGGTCGAGTGGATGATTGCAGCCTCGTTCCGCCGGTCAAAGACGGTCGAGCAGCCTGGCGAGTTCGCCCTGCGTGGCGACATCATCGACGTCTTCCCCGAGAGTGGGCCGCCGGTGCGACTGGACACGTTTGGCAACGAGGTGGAACGGATCTGCGAAATCGACCTCGACTCGATGGCCTCCGGCAGAAAACTGGAAGCCTTCGATCTCGTTGCGTGTGGGGCGCGATTCCATCAGCCCGAAGCCTCCGCAGAGGCGACATGGCTGTTCGACCTGCTGCCCACTGACATGGCTGTTGTGCTCGATGACCTGGACGAGATTGACGAGCAGGCAAGAAGCTATCTGGAACGCGTTGACGATGGATCCGCGATAGCTGCTCTGCCCGAGGTGCTCTCCGGGCTGGGGCAGGGGCAGCGGCCCTGTGTGCAGGTGCGTTCGGTGGCAATGGCACAAGGGGCCGACGACGTACTGCGTGTGGGGCAACTCGAGCCGTTTCCCGAGCAAGCCCCCAGAGCGATCGAGACTTTGCGTGCACGTTCGTTACAGAGCCGCGTGATCGTGCTCTGTGCCCATCCCCGCGACGCGCAGCGGCTGCGTGAGTTGTTGGAGGGTGCGCCGATACCCAAGGGGCTCGTGATCGAGTCAGGGCACTGCGCCCGTGGGTTCACGTTGGGGGAAGCCGAGGGTGATCAAGTGCAGATCGTGCCTTGGCACGAGGTCATTCATCGCTGGTCTGTACGACGTCGTGGCCACGCGCCCAAAGGGGAGCGAACGCTCGACGCGTTTGTGCAGATTCGTCCGGATGATCTTGTGGTGCACCGTGAGCACGGCATCGCTCGCTTTCTGGGACTTCAGGAAGAGGCCAGAGATGGCGACGAGTCTCGGCGAGGAGAGGTGCTGGTGCTGGAGTTTGCCAAGGGGTCGCGTCTCTACGTGCCGACCTCTCGGATCGAGCTTGTGCAGCGGTACATCGGGGCCTTCAAGGGTGTGCCCGAACTCTCGCTGCTGGGCGGGAAGGCGTGGAAGCGTCGAACCGAGGCGGCAGACGAGGCCGTTCGTGATCTGGCCGCGGAGTTGCTTCGCGTGCAAGCGATGCGGCAGTCGCAATCGGGGTCGGCGTGCGGCCCAGACGGCCCATGGCAGCAGCAGTTCGAAGACTCGTTCGAGTTTGACGAAACGAAAGATCAGCGAACGGCGATTGAAGCGGTCGCTGGAGACATGCATGCGCCCCGGCCGATGGACCGGCTTTTGTGTGGGGATGTTGGATTCGGCAAGACCGAGGTGGCGATCCGAGCGGCCTTTCGAATGGCAGCAGCCTCGCGGCAGACCGCGGTGCTCGTGCCGACCACGGTGCTCGCTGAACAACATGAGCGTACGTTTGCCCGCAGGTTCGCAGGGTATCCCTTCCGCGTCGAGTCACTGAGTCGGTTCAAGACAGTCGCGCAGCAGAAGGAACTGCTCCAAGACTTGGCGCAGGGCCGGGTGGACGTGGTCGTGGGCACCCATCGCATTCTCAGCAAGGATGTGCGGTTCGCCGATCTGGGGCTTGTCGTGATCGACGAGGAGCAGAGATTCGGCGTGGAGCACAAGCAGCGTCTGTTGGGTTTGCGAGCCACGGTAGACGTGCTGACAATGACTGCCACACCTATCCCACGCACATTGCACATGTCGATGGTTGGTCTTCGCGACATTTCTTCGCTGCAGACCGCTCCGGTGGACCGTCAGTCAGTGGTCACCGAGGTGATTCCCTTCGACGAGAGACGATTGGGGGCGGCGTTACGCCGTGAGATGGCTCGCGAAGGGCAAGCGTTTGTCGTGCACAACAAGGTGAAGGATCTTCAGGAGATCGCGGACATCATTCGCCGTCTTGTGCCTGAGGCACGGATCATCACCGGGCACGGGCAGATGCCGCCGCGTGAACTCGAGAAGGCCATGCTCACCTTCCTGCGAGGTGAGGCTGACGTATTGGTGTGCACGACGATCATCGAGTCGGGCATTGACATCCCTCGGGCCAACACCATCATCATCAACGAGGCCGACCGCTACGGACTGGCGGAACTGCACCAATTGCGAGGCCGGGTCGGTCGATCTCGGCATCGGGGGTACTGCTATCTCGTGTTGCCCACGGATCGAACGGTCAATCCCGATGCCCGTCGGAGATTGCAGGCGATGGAGAGCTTCGCCATGCTCGGCGCGGGTTTCCGGATCGCCTTGCGTGATCTGGAGATTCGCGGTGCGGGCAACATCCTTGGCCCGGAACAGTCCGGCCACATCGCGGCTGTTGGGTATGAACTCTATTGCCGGCTCTTGGAGCAAGCAGTTGATGACTTGAAGTCAGGGCGGTCAAGCAGCACCCATGTGCCCGAGGTTGACCCGGGCTGGAGTGGTTGGTTGCCGGCGGCCTGGATTCCCGGCGACACACGGCGAATCGACGCCTATCGCCGATTGGCTCGGGCCTCCAGCGTTGCCCAACTCGACAAGATGGTTGAGGATCTGGTCTCGGCGTACGGGCCGGTGCCTACCCCAGCCCAGCGGTGGATCGAGTTGGCCGAAATTGCCTTGCGGCTTCGGGCACAAGGTGTGAAGTCGATGGTTCGGCGGGAGCGTGATCTGGTGTTTCGAACAGCGAGGCCCACCAAACTGGAGGCATGCATGGCGGGCGTCGCTGGTCAGGTGCGACGGGTCGGCACGCCCACAGCACAGGGGGTGTGGGAGGTCTGGTGGCGGCCCGACGAAACGGTGTTCACTCCCGCTACGCTGGCTGCCGTGCTGCGTCATCGACTTGGGGATGAGCCCGACGAAGAGCAGGAGACATGATGGCCGCCTCACTACTGCTGGTGGGTGCCATCCTGCTGCTGGTTTCGGTGCGTCACTGGCTCTGGGCCGGCACCCTGCAAGGCCGCCCGCTCCGCCTGGCCGCACGAGTGTGGGCGCCGTTACTCGCTGCGCTGCCAGCGCTGGGCGCAATTCCCGGCCAGCAGAGCACAGCCCTCGTGCAGCAAGGGGCGTTGCTCGGCGGAGCGTTGGTGGGGGCCGTGGCCACACTCATCATGCTCGCCCCTGCGGCCACAGGGACGAAGGCTGATCCATGGGATGACGACCATCGGATTGATCTTCGATGGCCCGCTGCGGGCGTCGTTCTGTTGCTGGTGGCACTTGCCGGTCGCTTGCCGCAGTCGGCTCTGATGGTGCTCTTCGCGCTGGCCGCTGTCATGCCATGGGCTGAGTCGATACCTCGGCGGGGGGAGACTTGGGGCGGCCCGGGCGTTGGTGCGCTATCTCTGGCCTTGCTCGGCGGCATGGCCATGGCGACGGCAATGGCCATTGCAGGGCACGTCTGGATGCTGGTGGTCTGTCTGGGGTGCGCCGCTGCGGTCTTGTTCATGTGCGCTCGGCGTTTGGGAGGGCACGCCGGCATTGAAGCGGCGATGTGGTCTGCAACGCTGGCGGCGCTGGCTGGCCCCGGTCTGCTTGGGTGGGAGGCCCTGGCGGCCTCGGTTGGACGCCTGACAGCTGCCGGCGAACCGCATGTAGGGCGGCTGGGCCTGTTGGCCGTGCCAGCACTGGCGTTATTGGTGCCTTGTGGTGTTTTGGCGGGGTTCTCTCGTTGGCCAGCGATCGGGCGAGTTGCGGCCGTCGTGGTCAGCGGCGGCGGCTTGATTGTCATGGGCGTCCTGGCCCTCGTCTGACACCGTCGGGGTAGATTCTGGCAAATTTCAGCCGTACGCGCGAATGAGCCGATTCCTCAGGGGGCGGCACGGACGCTGCCCGGATTGCTTCAGGAAGAGGGCACGAGTAGACCCATGCATGAATCCCCAGTTGAGTCGCTCCACCAACGTCAGGTGCTGCCGGCGACCCGCTCATCACACACGCACAAGTTCGCCATTACCGGCTTCGAGGGCTATCTCACCGTGGGCTTTTTCGACGACGGTCGCCCGGGAGAGATTTTCATCAAGATGAGCAAGGAGGGATCGACGTTGTCCGGGCTCATACAGGGCTTCTGTCGGTGCTTCTCGATCTGCCTGCAGTACGGGCTGCCGGTGGAGGACGCGGTGTCGCGATTCAAGGGCATGCGATTCGAGCCCTCGGGGCCGACGAGCAATCCTGACATTCCTCAGGCGACGAGCATTCTGGACTACATCGCCTGTTATCTGGAGCAGCAGTTCGGCGAGTCAAGAGCCGCCTGAGGCTTCGGTTCGACTTCACATGAGGCAAAAAGGCAGCGACGCCGTCTCCGGCGTCGCTGCTGTGGTTCTTATGGATCCGTGTCCCTGCTCAGGCTCAAACTCAAGCCTGCGCCGCGTCTGCCGTCGCTTCCTCAGGCTCAACGGCGGGCGCCTCGGCTTCGACCTCAGGCTTCTCGATGAGGTTGCCCTCATCGTCAAACTCCATCTCTTCACGCTCTTCCAGCGGCTGATCCGGCTCGACCACGATCATGACCTCGGTACGGAGGTCTTTGTCGAACTGAATCGTGACGGGATACTCGCCGATGCGGCGAATCGCCTGATGGAGTCGCACGGCTCGCGTGTCCACTCCCTCGAAGCCCACATGTTGCAGGGCGTCTGAGATGTCTCGCTGCGTGACGGATCCGTAGAGCACGCCCTGGGCATTGCAGGATCGCACCAGAGTCAATTCCACCTCGTCCATGCGGGTGATGAGCGCCTCACGGGCCTCGCGGCGAGCCTTCACTTGCGCCAGCGCGGCTTCACGATCAGCCTGCAATTCCGTGATGCGTTCTTCGGTGGGTACTTCAGCGAGCCCCATGGGAACGAGGTAGTTGCGTGCATATCCGGTTCGAACCTTTACGACATCGCCAACGATGCCAAGGTGCTCGACGTTGTGCAGCAGCAGCAGTTCGGTTTTCTTCAGTGCCATGTACGGTGTCCTCCCATCAGTTGTTGAGGAGTTGAGGAGATGACCATGTGGTCACCCCCAGCGTTGAAAGTCATTCCACTTAGAATGGAATGTCGTCGTTTGAAACAGGCTGTGGAGCGGACTGGGGCTGCGAGGACTCGCCTCTGTTGCCGCCGCCTCCACCTGACCTCGAGTCGATGAATTGGAAGTTCTCGACCACGGTGAGCAGTTTGGTGCGACGGTTGCCGTCACGATCCTGCCACTCGTCGAGTTTCAGGCGCCCTTCGATGAACACAGGTCGCCCTTTGCTCAAGTACTTGCCCATCGTTTCGGCTGTGCGGCCCCAGGCTTCACAGTCCACGAAGGTTGTCTCTTCCTTCCAATCGTCACCCGACTTGTAGCGACGATTCACCGCAAGGCCGATGTTGGCAACGGCGGTGTTGTTCGCCGTGTACTTCACTTCGACGTCGCGGGTCAGGTTGCCCATCAGCAGGACGCGGTTGAGACTGGCCATCGTGGGAGCTCCTTCTCAGGCAGGCGTGACATCGCCCGCCTCGAACATGCAGTGTATCGCCCAGGGGGGCGAATCAGGCATCGGCTGCCGCAACAGGCTCATCTGAACCGGCTTCGGGCGCATCATCACCGGCGACCTCAGCCTGCGGGGCCTGATCGGCCACTTCAGCTTCAGTTGCCTCCGAAGCCTCTTCCTCAGCTTCACGCTCGGATCGGGTTGTTGCCCTCACACCCGAGTCGCTGGTGCCTGCTTCGGCCTGCTGGGCCCGCACGGCGATCTCTTCCTTGAGCGCTTCGCGACCTTCGGCGGCTTCGATCTGCTCAGCTTCAAGATGATCGGCGCGAGTGAACATGAACCGCAGGAGGTCTTCCGACAGGTTGCACAGCCGCTCGAGGCCGGCCATTTTGTCGGCGGGCATCTTGAAGTAGCTCAGGAAGAAGATCCCACGCTTGTTGCCCTTGATCTCATAGGCAAGGCGTCGCTCTTCCCACTTCTGGAAGCTCTGAATGTCAGCCCCGCCCTTGTCGAGCAGATCCTGGACATGCTGTGCAGTGCCTCCCAGATCCGCGCCTGCGGACTGGGGAAAGAGGAACAGTCCCTCGTAGGTGTGGGTGGCGTTTTCGGACATCGGACGATTCTCCTCCAGTGAGTCAGTCACTGGTCGGGGTTGAAGGCATTCATGGCCGCATCAAGGCCGCGGCGGAGCCAAAGTTCGGTTGCATCAGCCGCTCGATCGAGCCCCTGCTCGATGTCGTCGGCTTGATCAGGGCGGAAGGCCCCGAGGACATAGCTACTCAAAGGAACACTGCCGGGCGAGTCGATTCCGATTCGCAGTCGGCACCAGTCGCCACCACCCAGGTGGCTGGTGATGTTTCGCAGGCCATTGTGACCACCGTCTCCTCCGCCGGGGCGGAATCGCAGGCGGCCGCAAGGCAGGGCGGTGTCATCCACAACCACGAGCAGATCGGTCAGATCGAGCTTGTAGAAGCGAACAGCCTCTCCCACGGCCTCGCCGGAGCGATTCACGAAGGTCGTGGGTTTGAGCAGCATCACCTTCTCGCCGTCGAGATCCGCTTCGAGGGTGGCTCCCTTGAAGCGGGCCCGAGCGACTTCGCCCGGGGCCAGCCGTCGCGCGACGCGATCAAGTACGTCGAACCCGACGTTGTGTCGGGTGCGGTCGTACTCCACGCCGGGATTGCCAATGCCAACCACGAGTTTCATGACGACGAACGAGCGTGGGCTCAGCCCTCGCTCGAGCCCTCCTCGGCCTCCTTCTGGATGACCTCTGGCTCGGCGCCGTCGGCATCGACATCGGTGGCTTCTGCATCTGGCTCAGCGGCGACCATGGTGATGTGGCAGATGTGCTTCTCCGGAGGCAGGACGGCTTCGACACCCTCTGGCAGATCGAGCTCACCGATGGTGAGGGCTTCCTGCAGATCGGAGATGTCGGCCTTGATGCCGTGGGGGATGTCACGCACCTTGCAGCGAACTTCGATCTCGGTTCGGATCACTTCCAGCACCGCACCTTCGCCGCTGGCTGCCTTGCAGTCGCCGGTGAGTGTGACCGAGACGTTCACGTTGACCTCCTGATCGAGGTTCACGCGAGTGAGGTCGAGGTGAATGAGATCGTCTCCCATCCAGCCAAACTGGAGATCACGCACGAGGCACGTCTCGGCGGACTTCTCGTCTACCTTGACCTCGATGACGTGGGCGCCGCCTTGGAGCACGCCGAGCACGGTCTTTTCGTCTACGTGGACATGTTCCGGGTCGCCGTTGCCGTAGATGACGGCAGGCAGGCGGCCCGACTGGCGCAGCCTGGCTGCGTGTCGGCTGCCGGTGCGCTCACGGGTGGAGACCTCGATGGTCGGTGTCTGGGTTGACATGATTCAGCTCCGAGCCCCGGTGGGGCAGTGAAAGGACAGTCTTGATCAGCGCTTCACGCCCGTTCCCCGGCGGAAGAGCGCCGAGATGGACATGTCGTGGTGAATTCGGTGGATGGCATCGCCCAGCAATTGGCCGACGCCCAACGTGACAACCTTGTGGCGAATCGGGTCGAGGCGACCACGATCTGCGATTGAGTCGGTCACGATGAGTCGGTCGATTGGCGCCTCGGCCAAGCGGTCCATGGCCAAGCCGCACAGTACGCCGTGCGTTGCCGCTGCAATGACGCGTTCGGCGCCCCGATCGATGACGAGTTCTGCGGCCTGACAGATCGTTCCGGCGGTGGAGATCATGTCATCAACCATCAGCACGGTTCGGCCATCCACATCGCCAATGAGATTTCGCGAGGAGACGCTTGAACCGGACTCTCGTCGCTTGTCGATGATGGCTAGATCCGCATCGAGCATGTTGGCGTAGCCGTTGGCCACCTTCACATTGCCCACATCGGGAGACACGATGACCAGGTCTTCCAACTCTGATCTGATGCCCTGCAGGTAGTCGCAGAACACGGTCGCAGCCGAGAGGTGGTCCACCGGAATGTCGAAGAAACCCTGGATCTGAGCGGCGTGCAGATCCATCGCGAGCACGCGGTCGGCGCCGGCCGCCGCGATCAGGTTCGCAACCAGCTTGGCCGTGATGGGTGTGCGTCCGGCGTCCTTACGATCCTGCCGGGCGTACCCGAAGTAGGGCAGCACCGCCGTGATGCGTTTGGCTGATGCCCGGCGGAGGCAGTCGATGTAGATCAACAACTCCATCAGGTTGGCGTTGACTGGATCGGACGTTGACTGCACGACGAAGCAGTCTCGGCCACGAACATCCTCCTCGACCCGAACGATGACTTCACCATCAGGGAAGAGCTCGGTTTCGGCGAGCCCCGGGGTGAGTCCGACCACCTCGCACATGTCCACCGCCAGTTCACGCGATGCCCGCCCTGCGAAGACCTTCATGTGTTCCTGATCAACTGTCATGAGTACACCTTCAGAGAACGCCTGTCGGAGATGATGAACGTCTGTTGCGAAGCACGCCGTCAACCAGTTGCAACTGCTCGGGCGTGTTGATGGAGAGAATGTCCTCAGGGGGGACGCCGCCAACGAGCGACACCTTCAGGCCCTTGTCCGCCAGTTGCCGGGGAACGACCGTCAGGTAGTACTCTCCTGAGACTTCATCTCGGGGGAGAACAGCCAGCGCCTGCATGAGCTCGGGCACGTCAAACACCGCGTAACTGGGATACACCTCGCCAACAGCGGCCTGCTGGGCAGTGGCATTCTTCTGTTCAACGATCTGCTCGAATGCGCCCTTTTCGTCGCGAATGATCCGGCCATATCCGGTGGGATCGTCCAGCGTGGCCGTGGCCAGCGTCGCTGCTGCGTCGTCGTCGCGATGGGTGCGGACCAATTCGGCGAGCAAGTCACTGCGAACCAGCGGGCCGTCGCCAGCGAGCACGAACGTGTCGCCTGCAAAGCCCTCCAGTGCATCGGCGCAGACATGTACAGCGTGGCCAGTGCCCAGTTGCGGAGACTGTTCCACGAAGATGATGTCCTCCTGGCCTTCGAATTGGGCTCGGACGAGTTCCTGTCCGTGGCCAACCACCAGCAAGATGGGGGCTGCGCCAGCGGTTCGAACGGCATCGACGACCCAGTGCAGCATGGGACGGTCCGCCACCGGGTGCAGCACCTTGGGCAGATCGCTGCCCATTCGGGTGCCCTTGCCTGCGGCGAGGATGATCGCCGCCAGTGGCTTCTGCCCTGATCGAGATGAGGTCGTGTCGTTCTGCATGGACGTCGAGAGAGGAGTGGGGTGAACTGGCCCGCCAAGACTTGAACTTGGAATGCCTGTACCAAAAACAGGTGTGTTACCGATTACACCACGGGCCAATAGGGGTCTGGATGAGTGGGGGCGTCGCGCTCGCTTGTCTGATACAAACGTTTGCCTGATGGGACCGCTTGTCTGTTTCAACCCTCGGTGGCCTATGGAAGCCCTGGCCGGGGGTGAACACTCAGGATGGCGCGGGTGCGTCCGGGTGGACGCAGTGCCGCGGCTGGGCCTCCCGGAGCCGGAACACCTGTCAGCCGCGACAGAGGTGCCCCGCGCGGCGCCGATTCGCTGTCTCATGCGAACCCTCACCGACGGCTCCTCACGAGGGAGGAACGCGGCATTGTAGGAAATCACTGCGGCTTGTGCCACGTTTGATCAGAATGTGGGCATGGACACGCTCACCCCCAGTGATCTGGCCGAGGCGATGCTGCGAGGGTACGCCCAGGGCATCTTCGCCATGGACGGCCCGGAGGGGCTGGGCTGGTATGACCCCGATCCCAGAGCCATTCTGGGCCCGGAGGGGCTGCATGTGAGTCGATCTCTGCGGCAGCGGGTGGACTCGGGCCGGTTCGAGCTGGGCATGGACGGCGATCCGCTAGCCGTGATCGGTCTGTGTGCCAGAGCGGGTGCTCCGCCAGAGGACACCTGGATCACGCCACTGTTTCATGAGGCGCTTCAGATCCTGTTGGGCGATGGATGGGTGCACAGCATCGAAGTCCACCGGGACGGGGCGTTGGTCGGGGGGCTGTACGGCATACACATGAATGGGGTCTTCTTCGCCGAGTCGATGGTGTCGCTGCCTCCAGCGGGCCGCGACGCCTCCAAGGTCGCCTTGGTGAAGCTCGTGGAGCATTGCCATGCCCGCGGGATAGATCTGATCGACTGCCAGTTTCTCTCCGAGCATCTGGCTTCACTGGGCTTTATTGAGGTGCCTCGCCGACAGTGGCGGCGGAGGCTGCACGAGGCGTTGATGACTCGGGCTTCCTGGCGCGACTGACAAAGGTACGCTTCAAGCATGCCCGTCGTCCGCCGCAAGGCGCCCACGTTTTTTCACGGTCGATTGCGTCTGCTTGGCGTGCTGAGCGGCCTGTGTGCCGCGGCCTTGCTGGCCCAGTCCACCAGGCTGGTCGCCGCCGATGCATCCAGTGCGCTCAAACGTGCTCGGGCTCGATTGCAAACCCACTACTGGTTGCCCACCTGGCGTGGACCAATCATCGATCGGAATGGAGCCGTGCTCGCTCGCGACGTGCCTCGATTCGCTGCGGCGGTGGCATGGGATGCCATCACTGGCGTGTGGGCTGATCAACAGGCGCGAGACGAAGCGAGGGCCGCAATGGGCGCGACGGCCTGGGCTCAACTTGATGCCCAAGCTCGGGCACAGGCGATAGATGAGCGTCGCGGTCGATTCGTGGAGGTGCTGGAGTCACTCTGGAATGCGCTGTCCGAGGCCGGTGAGATTGAGCGTGAGCAGCTCGACGAACGGCTGCATGCCACGCGTGGGCGGGTGCAGCGATTGGCTGCGTTGGTGCAGGATCGCCAGCGACGGGCGCACGAGGCCAAGGTGGGCCCAGGCGGTGCGCCATTTCGGCCTCGTCCGATCGCCGAGCAGGTGCAACCTCATGTGCTGCTGGGAGAGGTGGACGACGCCGGCGCTCGGGCGCTACGCAGATTTGCCGATGCCCATCCTGATCTTGTCGAGTTGCAGTACGTGCGGCGGCGAGCAACGGACACACCCGGCGAGGTTGTTCTGATCGATACGGACACCATGCCCCGTGATGCCAGACGGGGCACCATCGAAGTGCACACCGATCGCCCGGCAAGCATGCTCGTGGGATCGGTTCGCGATGAAGTCTGGCAGGAGGATCTGGAGCGGCGTCCATTCCGTGATCCGGAGACGGGCGAGATCGACCGCGGCGGGTATCGACTGGATGATCTTGTGGGAGCCTCAGGCATCGAGAGAGCCGCCGAGGATCGACTGCGAGGCCATCGTGGGTTGGTCAAGACACGCCGCGACACTGGGGAGCGCACCCGCGAGGCGCCCCTCGAAGGGGCGTCGGTGCAATTGACCATCGACGCTCAACTGCAGCGGCGGGTTGAGGCACTGCTCGATCCCGAAACGGGTCTGACCGTTGTGCAGCCGTGGCATGAGAACGAGGGCCTTGAACCGCAGACACGGCTGCCCGCATCGGTCGTGGTGCTCGACATTCCCACTGGCGAAATCATGGCGATGGCATCCACGCCAGGGCGATCTGAATTGTCGGAACTCTCGCTTGCAGATCGCGAGGCGCTCACGCCTTGGTTGATTCGCCCGACACAGGTTGTCGTGCCCCCTGGATCGATCGTGAAACCTCTGGTGCTGGCTGCAGCTGCGGCAGAGGGACTGGTGCAGCCCGACGAGACCATCGTGTGCAATGGCCATCATGTGAAGGGGCACCCGGGGGTCGCCCGGTGCTGGGTCTATCGGCCTCAGTACGGCATGTCCACCCACGGCCCACTTCAGGCCCGAGAAGCGTTGGCGCGTTCCTGCAACTGCTTTTTCTACGAGTTGGGGGAGCGGCTAGGTCTTGAGGCATTGGCGAAGTGGTTTGGTGTACTGGGCATGGACAGTGCCCCCGACATCGGACTGACACCGCCGCACATGCGGGCGCGGGGGCTTCGAGTTGAGGCCGCCGGGCTCGTCCCCGATGAGGCCCTCCGTGCCGAGATTCGCCTTCGGGGCGAGGATCGTTTTGAAGCCATCGCACAGGCTATCGGTCAGGGGCGACTTGGCTGGACGCCGCTGCATGCGGCCGACGCCTTTGCGACGCTCGCCCGCGGCGGTGTACGTGTCGAGCCCACGCTGGTGAAGGGGCATCAGCCCGATCGCAGCGGCCCCGTCACCCGCATCCTGCCATTGGCTGCTGTCGAGGCGGCGCTGGATGGGCTGGAGGATGGTGTCACCCGGCACTACGGCACCGGCGCCCGCATCCGCTATGGACCCGGCGACACCGAGCCGATCATCACCGTGCCCGAGGTGCGGGTGCAGGCCAAGACCGGAACGGCTCAGGCGCCCCCATGGGTGCGGGATGTTGACGGCAACGGCACCATCGAGCCCGGAGAACGAGTCGGCAGTTTGGATCATGCCTGGTACGTCGGGTTGGTCTCTCGTCCCGAAGACGACATGCCTCGATACGCCGTGGCCGTACTGGTCGAATACGGCGGGTCGGGGGGGCGATCTGCCGGCCCGATCGCCGATCAGGTCATCCGGGCATTGGTTGAACTGGGCCTGCTCGACGAACCGGAGGCCGCATGAGCACGCAGCGGCGTTCGCTGGCGAGGCGTCTGGCCCGCTGGCACTGGGGTACGCCGGCATGGCTGACGGTTGGTGCGGCGCTCATTTTGAGCCTCGTCGGTTTGATCGCCATTGCCACCGTCCGCCCTGATTTGGTGCTGCGACAGACTGTTGCGTTGATTGTCGGGCTCGGTGCGGCGGGGCTTGTTGTTCTGCCATCACACAAGCGCCTCGACATGATCGCGTGGCCGCTGATGGGATTGTGTCTGTTCATGCTGCTCTTTCTGTTGATCCCCGGCGTGCCCGAGTCGATTGTGCGCCCGCGTAATGGCGCAACTCGGTGGATCGATCTGGGCGTGACCGAGATGCAGCCATCGGAACTGGCCAAGGTGGCGGTGGTTTTGGCCATCGCTTCCTGGCTGAGGTTGCGGCGCAATCAACGTTCGTTCACAGGGCTGTTGCCACCGCTGCTGCTGGCACTGGTTCCCATGGGGCTGATTCTGGTTGAGCCTGACTTGGGAACGGCCCTGCTCTTTCTGCCCATCTGCTTTGCGATGCTCGTTGCGGCCGGGGCTCGCTGGCGAGATCTGGGCAAAATTTGTTTGCTGGGGTTGGCCGGCGCTGCCTTGATGATTCCTCTGCTGCGTCCTCATCAGGTTGATCGCCTTGAAGCCATGTGGGCTCAGATTCGTGGCGATACATCTCTGGCCGACAGCAGTGGCTATCAAGGCCAGTTGGCCATGACTATGGTGGCAGCCGGGGGCGTTGCAGGACAGGGGGGATCGCAGGCGGCTGATCTGCTCAAGTGGAATCACCTGCCCGAGGATCACAACGACATGGTGTTTGCGGTGATCGCCTTGCGGTGGGGGCTCATCGGGCAGGTTGTGCTCTGGAGCCTCTATCTGCTGCTTGTTGTCGGCGGCTTGCTCACTGCAGCGACGTGTCGAGAGGCATTTGGACGACTGATCGCGGTAGGGGGGTCGGCGCTGCTGTTTGCACAGATGGTGGTCAACACCGGCATGACCATCGGTGTCATGCCCATCACCGGCATGACACTGCCTTTCGTCAGCGCTGGTGGCTCCAGCCTCGTGACCGCTTGGCTGCTCGTGGGGCTTGTTTTGAATGTCGGGTTGCGGCCGCCTTCGCGACTGTGGCGAGAACAGTTCGCCTTCGACGATGGAGGTGGACATGGTTGATGAGGCGACGCCTGAACCCACGCCGATCCCGCCCCCAGAGGACTTCGATCAGACCCTGGCAGAGGCGAATCTGCAGCTTGAGCCACGTGAACGGGTCATGCTCGGTGAATATCTGGGCATGCTGGTTGCTGCCAATGCCCGGATGAACCTCACCCGGATCGTTGAGCCGGGCGAGGCCTGGCAGCGGCATGTACTCGACGCCCTGACGCTGTTGCCGTTCATTGAGGCTGCTCAAGGAGGCAATCTGCTTGATCTGGGCTCCGGTGGTGGTCTGCCCGGGCTGGTGCTGGCGATCACCCGCCCCGACCTGCCCGTCACGCTGCTGGAAGCGACCTTGAAGAAGGCTCGATTCCTGCAGGAGACAGCGGTCGCATTGGGGCTTGAAAACGTCACAGTGCTCAGTGAGCGAGCTGAGTCTCTGGGCACACCTGAGGGAGGTGGTCGAGATGGATGGGATCTCGTCACGGCTCGAGCAGTTGCCCCTATGCCCGTGCTTCTGGAATTGGCGCTGCCGCTGGTCGTGCCCGATGGATATCTGCTTGCGATCAAGGGGCAGCGGGCACATGAAGAGATCGACGCCTCACGGAACGCGCTGCGTCAACTGAGGGCCTCGGTCGAGACGACGCATCGAACGGCGACCGGCACCATCGTGGTGGTGCGACGCGATGGCCCGATCCCACGACGCTTTCCCAGAAGGCCCGGTGAGCCCGGCCGCCAACCACTGTGAGATTGAAGGCGTGAGTCTGGTCGAATCTCATCTCGGTCCCGAGGGAGGGCTCGCTGCTTCATTGGCGGGCTTCGAGGTTCGCCCCCAACAACAGCGCCTGGCGGTGTCGGTGCAGCAGGCAATGGCTGAGGGATCGACCTTGCTGGCCGAGGCAGGCACCGGCGTGGGTAAGTCATTCGCCTATCTGCTTCCGGCGATGGAGCGGATCGTCAATCATGGTGAGACGGTTGTGGTGTCAACGCACACCATCGCGCTGCAGGAACAGTTGATGGAGCGGGACATTCCTGCGTTGGCCCAGATGATGGGCGACGCGGTAGTTCCGGTGCTCGTCAAGGGGCGGGGCAACTACCTCTCTCGGCGGCGGCTTTCGCTGGCACGTCGTCGGGTCGGGGAGTTGATCGACGATGAAGAAGACCGCCAGGCCTTGCTCGAAGTCGATGCGTGGGCCCGCACGACTGAAGATGGCTCACGTAGCACGCTTCCCGTGCTGGGGGCGTCTCGGATCTGGCGGCATGTTGAGTCTGATGCGGGCAATTGCATGGGGCGGCAGTGCCCGATGCACGATGCCTGCTTCTATCAATCGGCCCGGCGGGCAATGGAAGAGGGCACGCTTCTGGTCACCAATCACTCGCTGTACTTCAGCAATATGGCGCTGCAGTTGCAGGGGGGTTCGATGCTGCCGGCCCATGACCACGTCGTGTTCGATGAGGCGCATGCGCTGGAGGATGTCGCAGCCGAGCACTTTGGGTTGTCGGTCTCAGAGATCGCGGTGACGTTGCTCCTGGGGCAGATCGAATCACCGGACGAATCTCGAGGTTTCCTGCCCGGCGCCGAGATGCGTGGGATCGATGTCGCACCTGTCCGAACCGTGCTGGCGCAGGCCAGAGTGGCGGCCAGCGGATTCTTCGCCCAATTGCAGGCTTGGTCCGATCGACACGGGGCGGATCGGATGCGTGAGCCGGGCATGGTGGAAGACGTGCTCTCCGGGCCACTGCGCACCTTGGCCGAAGCACTGCGCCTGCTCAAGGCTGACCTTGCCGACGTGGAGGATCAGGCCGAGGTCAATGCGTGGGCCATGCGGGCTGACACGCTGGCGATGGGGGCGCAGCGATTGATCGAACAGGACATTCCCGGGGCGGTCTACATGGTGGAAGGGGCGGGCATGCCCGTCGCTCGGGGATCGCGCCGGCGGCGTCGCGGCGTTTCGCTCAAGTGTCTGGTCGTGGACGTGGCGCCGCTTCTGTCACAGCAGCTGTTCGCGCCCGACAGGCGTGGGCCATCGGTCGTTCTGACCAGCGCAACGCTAGCAACAGCTCAGGGGTCGTTCGATCATGTGCGGCGACGCCTCGGATGCGCTGACGCGACCACGTTGCAGGCGGGCAGCCCATTCGACTACGGCAGGCAGATGAGGATCGTGGTGGACTCCGCCATGCCCGATCCGGCCCGTCGTGCCAATCTCTCGGACGCGTTCGATCGTGCCATGGATGAGCGACTGATCGAACTGGCTCACCGCTGTGGTGGGGGCATGCTGGTGCTCTGTACCAGCAATGCCTCAGTTCAGGCGATTGCCCAGCGGTGCGCGGGGCAATTCGAGGCAGCCACGGGCGCTCCAGCGCTGGCGCAGGGGCTTGACGGCGCGCCCCATCGACTGGTTGATGCGCTGCGTGAAGGGAAGGCTGGCGTCATCATCGGCACGACCAGCCTGTGGACAGGTATCGATGTGCGCGGCGCCGCACTGCGATGTGTCGCAATCACTCGTATTCCGTTTGAACCTCCAGACCGTCCATTGGTGGAGGCCCGCTGTGAGGCTATCGAGGCTGCCGGCGGCAGCGCTTTCATGGATGAGGTGCTGCCACGCGCTGTTCTACGGATGCGTCAGGGCATCGGCCGGCTCATTCGGCACTCGGAGGACACGGGCATCGTCGCCCTGCTCGACCCGCGCATCATGACGCGGCCATATGGTCGAGCGTTCCTCCACGCGCTGCCCGGTGGCGTCGAGATTGAGGACTTGGGCGGCAGGTGGGAGGGCATGGTGACGGCGCACCCAGATCAAGATTGACGGTTGGCCTGTGGGCTTGCGATATCCTTCCCGGCCATGCACAAGCAACTAGATGCAGTTTTCAAGGCCTACGACGTACGCGCCATCACCCCTGATCCACTGAGCGCCGATGTGGTGTGCGCCATCGGTGCCGGAGCCGGACGTTTTCTGGGCGAGGAGTCGGCTGAAGATCGCCCGAGTGTTGTCGTCGGTCGAGACATGCGATTGACATCGCCCGATCTGGCCGAGGCCCTGATCGATGGCCTGCTTCGCGTTGGCGTTGAAGTAGCCGACATCGGCTTGTGCGACACGCCCATGGTGCCTTGGGCGACCAAGCACTTGCGGGCGGCCGGTGGCATTCAGGTGACGGCCTCGCACAATCCACCGCAGTACAACGGGCTGAAAATCTGCCGCCAACTTGGGCGGCCTGTGGGGGAGGGAACGGGGCTGGAAACCATTCGCCTGCATGCGACTGATGGCCCTGGCCAGCAGGGCGCCGCGGGCGGCGCCAGGCGCGTCTCGCTGGATCTCTGGGACGACTATCGACGGCATGTGCTGGCCTTCATGCACCCCGGGCTGCTCGATGGTTCACGCACGATCACGCTTGCCATTGACGGGTCCAACGGCATGGCCGGCACCTGCGTGCCACGGCTCTTTGGCGACGTACCCGGGCTCGACCTGCATGCGATCAACATGGAAAACGACGCAGGCCACTTCGCCCATCCTCCCAACCCGCTGCTGCCTGAAGTGATCGCTGTCGTGGGTGAACATGTCAGGAAGACAGGGGCATCCGCGGGTATGTGCTTCGACGGCGACGCCGATCGCTGCATGATCGTCGATGAACGAGGTGAAGCTGTCGGATGTGACTTGGTGACAGCATGGCTGGCCCCGCGCTTCCTGCGAGACAACCCCGGCGGAGCCATCGTGTATGACCTGCGATCGAGCAAGGCCGTGCACGAGGCCGTGAGCGCAGCAGGCGGTGTGCCGGTGCGATCGCGTGTTGGTCACGTCTTCATGAAGAAAGCCATGGCCGACAATGGCGGCGTCTTCGGCGGGGAACTCTCGGGTCACTTCTACTTCAGAGACAACGGAAACTGCGACAGCGGAGCAATGGCCTTTGCCTGTCTGGCCTCGGCACTGGTGGATCTGGATGGAGCCCCATTCAGCAGCGCCATCGCGCCGCTTGCTGCGGGGCGGGCTCAGTCAGGTGAGATCAACTTCGAGGTTGACGACAAGGAGGCCGCCATGGAGCGGCTCGTTGCGTCGCACCCTGATGCCCAAACCGACACACTCGACGGTGTCACAGTGGACTGTGGCGACTGGTGGTGCAATGTCCGGCCCAGCAATACTGAGCCGCTGCTGCGACTGAACCTGGAAGCGGCAGATGCCCAGCGCGTAGAATCGCTGGTGGCCGATGTGTCAGAGCTGCTGGGTGAGCGAGTGGAGGGGCATTGACCGCTCTGTCAGGGTGGGCTCACTCGGACGTGGCTTGGGTGTCGATGATCCGCTGTACGCGGTCGCGTGCTTCAAGGGCAGCCTGCTCATCGCCCATCGCATCGTAGACCTGAATCAGCAGATCCAAGGCGAGGGTGGTGTGCCCACTCTGCTCTCCAAAGACACCCACGGCGCCGTCCACGGCACGCTGGGCAAGTGCACGGGCCTGATCGAAATCGCCGCGGGCCAGATACACCCGGGCCATGAGCCGTTGCAGTCCATGCGTGAGTGGGTCATCAGGCCCTCTCGATCGCAGTGCATTAGCCATCGCCATCTGGGCTGTTGCGTGCGCCATCTCAACCTTGCCGAGGTCAATCTGCATGTTGCCCAGATTTTGCATCGTGCCCAGCGTGGCCGGATGCAGCGGCCCCAATGAACTCAGTTGGCCCTGATACACCCGCTGAAAGAGCGGTTCGGCTCTGGCGAGATCTCCCGCGTTGGCCAGCACACCGCCGAGGGTGCCTGCCGTTGCCAGTGTGTCGGGGTGATCAGGCCCAAGGAACGACTCTTGCTCGTCAAGCAGCGTTTGAAGCATGGACACTGCTTCTTCGGTGAGATCCTGACGGGCCTTGACGATAGCCAGGTTGTACAGGACGTATTGCCTGATGGTCGGGTCGGCAGGCGAGAGCACATCCAGATCCGCCAAGGCAGCGGAGAGCCAACGTTCGGCATCGCTCAGCACGCCCTGTTGACTCTGCAACTCACCCATGGAGATCTTGGCGTCGACACCGACACTTGAGGCGGGGGCATCGCGCACTGCCTTGCTGTTCGTGACTGCAGTGAGGAGTGCTTGTGCATCCCCATATCGCACCTGGTCTATGAACACCTTGGCCAGGTCTACTCTGGCCTTGAGCAGATCGGGGGAGTCGGGGGCGTCCCGCTGCGCAAACCCATTGATCTGACGTTCGAAGATCGCTGCCGCTTGTTCATGGCTTCCAAGCCTTCTCATGGCGCGGCCTAGATCTCCCATCGACTGCAGCGTCGAGTAGTCGCCCTTGCCCAGCACCCGCTGATGTATGTCGTGCGCAGCTTGAAACTCTGTCAGTGCCTGGTCATACATGCCCAAGCCGGTCCAGGTCTCACCCAGTGCGCTGCGGAGCTCTGCCTGGAGCAACGGCTGCTGAGCGAACTCGCCGTCAATCCTGGCCGACGCCTCTTCCAGCATGTCGCTCATGCCGGCAGCCGCCATCCGTCCGGACCGAGCCGGATCGATGTTGGCGATCATGTCCTTGAGGAAGTCCTTCACCTGCTCCGCCGCTTCGCGCTGCCGTGTCTGGTCGGCCTGTGCCTCCAGTGCGATGGTCCGCTGTCGCATTGCCTCTGTCGCACTCAAGGTGGTGAGCGTGATGGCCACAACCAAGGTGATGACGATGACACAGATGGCGACGGCAGCTGCCGTATGTCTGCGGGCAAACCGCAGCAGATGGTCCAGTGCACTGGGTGGGCGTGCGTTGATGGGTTCATCGTCCAGCCAGTGGCCGATGTCTGCCCCGAGGGCGGCGGCACTCTGGTACCGCCGGTCACGTTCCTTTTCGAGCGCCTTGCCGGTGATCACTTCCAGATCACCCTTGAGCTGGCGATTGATAGATGAAAGCCGCGTAGGTGCCTCTTCCTGAATGATCCGCACGGCCTCGTGAATGGCTGCAGCCCCAACGTCGTAAGGCACCTGTCCTGCGAGGAGTTCGTGCAGAACGACGCCCAGGGCATAGACATCGCTGCGTGTATCGATGTCATTGGGGTCGGCGGCGCACTGTTCCGGGCTCATGTATTGGAGCGTTCCCAAGATCTGACCGATGTCGGTCTGAAGCGTGGTCAGTGCCATGTCACTGTCGGTGCTTCGTGCAACGCCGAAGTCGATGATCTTGGGTTTGCCATTGCTGGCGATCAGGATGTTGCCGGGCTTGAGATCCCGGTGGACGATTCCCTTGAGGTGTCCGTGTTGCACGGCCTGGCACACCTGCAGAAAGAGTTTCATTCGGTCGCGAATGCTCAACTCGTTGCGACTGGCGTAGTCGGTGATTGGAACTGCGCCCGGGATGTACTCCATGATGAACCATGGCGTCTCCCCATCGGGATCATGATGGGTACCCGCCTCGTACACCTGCGCAATGCCCGGATGACGGAGCCGGGCGAGGATCTGACTCTCAAACTCGAATCGCCTCAGGGCGGTCGGCGTGACAAGCCCGGTGCGCATGAGTTTGATCGCGACAGTGCGCCTCGGGCTCTCTTGCACAGCTTCATACACCGTGCCCATGCCGCCTGATCCGATGAGTCGCCGCAACGTACAAGGACCGATCTTCTGGCCAGTTCGAGTCTTTGGACTCGACGGCGTGTCAATCGTGTGCTCGATGGGTTTGGCGGCTTCGGTGTCCCGGCGTGAGTCACCTTGCCCCTGGCTATCTGTGCTCATGTGTCCTCGCCCTCCAACGAGTCACCTCTACTCTCCAGGGATCACGTTGATCATGCCGGTCCAGGGGCTCGATGCGCTGGCATAGAGCTTCTTGCCTATTCGGCCGGCTCTGGCGCCGTGGTATCCAGCTTCGCAGGCCAGTCGCATCGCGTGGGCCATGGCGACGGGGTCCTTGGCGTGGGCAATGCCTGTGTTGAGCAGCACGCCGTCTGCGCCCAACTCCATGGCCATGGTGACGTCGCCGGGAGAACCGACGCCGGCGTCAACCACCAAGGGATAGTCAGGATCGCCACCCATGTCCGGGTTTTTCAGGATGTCATGGATGATCCGGATCGCCGCCGGATTTGCGATGCCACGCCCGGATCCGATCGGGGATCCCGCGGGCATCACGCTAGTGGCTCCTGCGTCACGCAGTCGGGCAGCCATGATTGGATCGTCGCTGGTGTAGCAGAGCACATGGAAGCCGTCATCGACCAGCGTGCGGCAGGCTTCGAGGGTGCCTACCGGGTCAGGCAGCAGCGTTGTGGTGTCTCCGAGCACCTCCAGTTTGACCCAATCCTTGCCTGCATTGCCGATCTGATCCAGCAGCTCTCGGCCAAGACGGGCGACCCGCACAGCGTCGGCGGCGTCGAAGCACCCAGCCGTGTTTGGAAGGACGACATAGCGGTCGAGGTCGATCGCATCGAGCAGGCTGCGGCCCTGTTCATCGAGGAGTCGCTCGCGCCGAACGGCAACGGTGATGGCCCTGGCACCACTGGCGTCAAGTGCTTCGGCCATGAGATCCAATGACTCGTACTTGCCGGTGCCGACGATCAGACGTGAGTCGAGCGTGAATGGCCCAAGTGTCAGAGGTTTGACGTCGATGCTCGTGCAGGTGCTCATTGGTCGTTTGTTCTCAATGAAAGTGTGGTCAGCCGCCGCCGACCAGTGTGACCAGTTCGACGCGATCACCCTCTTGCAGCGTGCAGGTGGCGTGGCGATTGCGGGGGATGACATCGGCATTCACCTCTACGGCGCATGGCCGCTGCGACAGGCCCAGCGACTCCAGCAGCATTGACACGCTGGTGTCGCCGTTGGCCTCATGAGGCGCTCCATTGACCATGATCCGCATGAAGGGATCCTATCGAGGCGGGAGCCTCATCGACGATCAGAGCATGAAGAAGGCGACGATTGCGAAGACCGGCACCAGTACGGGCAAGGCGTATCTCACCACGTAGCCGAAGAAGGAGGGCATCTTGACCCCATCCTGTTCGGCGATCGCTTTCACCATGAAGTTTGGCCCGTTGCCGATGTAGGTCATGGCGCCGAGGAAGACCGCCCCCAGGCTGATTGCCCGGAGCAGGTCCGCATCGATCACGCCTGCATCTCCCTGAAGTTCAACGACGGTTTCGCCCGGTGGGGCCGACTGGGCCAACTCGAAGAAGACCAGATAGGTCGGAGCGTTGTCGAGCACGCTGGAGAGGCCGCCGGTGATCCAGAAGTACATCCACGATTCGGTGAGCTGCGCCGAGATGGCGGACCCTTCTGCCTTGAGAACGGTCAATGGCACCTGCATGGCGATGAAGATGCCGATGAAGATCACCGCCACCTCAATGATGGCGTGATAGTCGAATCGATTGGCTTTGCGGATCGAGCCCGGGGTAGACAGCAGGGCGATGACGACCAGCGCCAGCATGCACAGCTCACGCAGGAAGTCGAAGGCGATCCAATCGGTGAATGGCACAGGCTTGCCCGGCTGGATGAACGCCACGCAGCAGACGATGCCGCCCAGCCAGATGAGATTCCACCATCCATCGAGTCGAAGGGGCTCGACATCAGCCAGATCGAAACTCTTTACGACCGGCGCCTCGCGGCGGTAGAGCATGCTGTCCCAGAAGTAGTAGACCACCAGCAGGATCAAGCTCACCAGCAACCACGGTCCCCAGAGCGAGAACGTCCAGAAGAAGGGCACGCCGGCCAAGTAGCCCAGGAAGAGTGGGGGGTCGCCAATGGGCAACAGGGCGCCGCCGATGTTGCTCACCAGGAAGATGAACATCACCACTGTGTGCACCTTGTGCTGGCGGGCCTGATTTGTCTTGAGCAGTGGCCGGATCAGGAGCATGCTCGCGCCGGTTGTGCCGATGAACGAGGCAATGCCAGCACCGACAGCCAGAATTGCTGTGTTGGTGATTGGCCGAGCAGGCAGATCTCCGCCCAGATGAATGCCGCCGCTGATCACATAGAGCGTGAACAGCAGGATGATGAAGGGCACGTACTCATCGAGCACGGCATGCTGGAGCGTGATGCCCACGTCATGCCAGCCAATGGCCGCCCAGACATAGAGGAGCGTGCCCCCGGCGGCCAGCACCGACACGAGCAGTCGGCTGAGATTGCTGTGCCACCAGTGTGCCACTCTGGAGATCAAAGGCAGGACGGCGATGGCGCCCAGCAGGGCCACGAATGGGATCGTGCCCAGCCCCCACCAAGACGGGGCATGCGCCCCAGCGTGGGCCTCGTCATGGGCCCCATGATCGCCCCCAAGGGACAGGGCCAAGGCGGCCGCCATTGCAAGCAGCAAGGCGATGCAGATGCCCAGCGTCAGCGTTCGCTTGGGCCCTTCGGTTCCGAGGGGATGGCCCTGCGAGTCGTGTTGGTGTTCAGGCTTCGCCACGGAGGAGTGCTACAGAGGTTCTCGACGGGGGTGGTCCAACTGGAAGGCCATCATGAGGGACGGCCAAGGGGAGGCATGGTAGCGAGGTCAGATCGAAAACCGCGCCTCCAGCAGGTCCATCAGCCAAGCGGCAAACGCGCCCTTGGGCAGGTCTGGGGGCGCCACGCTTTTGGGCCCGTCGGCAAAGAGCACGCTCGCTGTGATCGTCTCCGACTCCATGGTTTCAAGGGGATTGGCCACGATGGCGTCGATGCCCTTTCGCGCCATCTTCTCGGTGGCGGCTTGTTCGAGTTGATGTGCTGATTCCAACGCAAAGCCGACCATGTGCTGGCCAGGACGCCTGCCGGCGGCTAGTTGGGCCAGCAGGTCCGGGGCTGGGTCGAGCGTCAGTGTCAATGGGCCGTTGCGGCGCGACAGCTTGCCCTCTGCCTGAGTTCTGGGAATGAAGTCAGCCACGGCTGCGGCCATGATGAGCATGGCATGTTGGGGCATATGCCGCTTCAGCAGTTGCTGCAGGTCTTGCGTGGACTCAAATCGCTCCACCTGCACACCCTCCGGAAGGTCGCCCGTCTGGCCCACCGGGCCCAGCAGCAGGGTGGTGGGATGGCCGCGTCGGCACGCCTCACTCGCCAACGCAACCCCCATGGCGCCTGAGGAGCGATTGGAGATATGACGCACAGAATCGATGCGCTCGCGGGTTGGTCCAGCCGTCAGCAAGAGGCCTTGAGGTGAACCGGATCTGTCTGGTGGAGCGTGGTCTGGCACTGGAGTCGTTGGATTCGGCCTGGTCAGGGGTTGCGGCGAGCCTGTCGGGGCAGAATACTGTCCCACTTCAGGCAGGCGGGCCGATGCCCTCCACCAAGCTTCCCTCTCTCAGGACGCATCCTCCCCGCATGGCACGGCGATCACGAGTCAGACGCAAACTCGGCGAGATTCTCCTGTCAGCTGACGTCGTCACGCAGGAGCAGATCGATTCGGCTGCCACAACGGCCAAGGGGTCTGGCAAGCGATTGGGGGAGTGCCTCGTGGAGGCAGGTCACTGCAGCGATGTTGATGTGGCCCGGGCGCTCGCTGAGCAGTTCGGCATGCAGTTCAACCCGCTCGAGAGCGGTGAGGACCAGGCCGGAATCGAAAAGGACGCCATTCCGGCGGACATCATCCGCAAGCACGTCGTGCTGCCTGCGGGCAAGGCAAACGGTCGCCTTCGTCTGCTCGTGCACGACCCGATGGATCTTGAGCTGCTGGATCTGCTTCGGTTTCGACTGAGCACCGAGATTGATACGGCCATTGCGCCCAGAAGCCGGATTCAGACCGTCATCGACGATCTCTTCGGATCGGGCGCAGCCGTCGCCACCGACTCACTGGTGACGGAGTCGATCGATGTCTCCGTTGACCGCAGCGTCGATCGAAGTGTTGATGCATCGGTGGACATCGTTGCCGGTGAAGATCAGGCACCGATCGTGAAACTGTCCAACAAGCTCATCATGGAGGCAGTTCGAGGGCGGGCCAGCGATATTCACATCGAACCCATGTCTGATCGCGTCGTGCTCCGCTATCGCATTGATGGTGTGTGCCACGTTCGTGACAACCTGCCAAAGCGCATGCAGGCCGCGCTGCTGGCCCGTCTGAAGCTCATGTCCGGCGTGAACATCGCCGAGCGGCGAGTTCCTCAGGACGGCCGCATCAAGATGGAGATCGACGATCAGCAGATCGATTTCCGTGTGTCCTGCTGCCCGGCCTATCACGGCGAGTCGGTGGTGCTTCGTGTGCTCCGCCCAGACTCGGTCAAGATCGGCCTGCCCAATCTGGGCTTCGAGCCCGACCATCTGGACACCTTCAACAAGATCATTCGTCGGCCCACGGGCATCTTCCTCGTGACCGGGCCGACTGGTTCGGGCAAGACGACCACGCTGTACTCGGCCTTGGATGTGCTGAACCGTCCCGATCGCAAGATCATCACGGCCGAGGATCCGGTGGAGTATTCCTTCACCGGCATCAACCAGTGCCAGGTGAAGGAGTCGATCGGGCTGACCTTCTCGAGCATTCTCCGGGCCATGCTGCGGCAGGCACCCAACATCGTGCTCATCGGTGAGATTCGAGACCGCGAAGTGGCCGATATCGCGATTCAGGCCGCCCTCACCGGTCACCTGGTCTTCTCGACGTTGCACACCAACGACGCGCCCTCAGCCATCACTCGATTGATCGACATGGGCGTGAAGCCCTATCTGGCGGCCTCGTCCATTCAGGCCATCATGGCCCAGCGACTCATTCGGACGCTCTGCAGTTGCAAGGCGCCCGCGGAAGACCTCGATCCGCGTCTGCTGCGTCTGGTGGGCATTTCTCCAGATGAGGCGCCGGGCAAGGTGATGGCCCCTCAGGGCTGCGGAAAATGCAACGGCGTGGGCTTCAAAGGCCGAAAAGCCATCTTCGAGATGATGATGATGAACGCCGAAATCCGCGATCTGGCCTTCTCACGGGCGCCGGTGGCGGAACTCAGGCAGGCTGCCCTGCGAACAGGCATGCGGGATCTGCTGGGCGACGGTCGCCTGAAGATTCTTGGTGGCGTGACGACGCCAGAAGAGGTCGCGAAATTCGCTCAGGCCGATACGCTGGTGGAGGCGAACATCGATTCGGAGTGATCCAGGGTCGCCCAGACTGCCATGTCAACCATTCAGATCGACAGATTGCTCGACACCGTCATTCGCGAAGGCGCGTCCGACCTCCACATCTCGGTGGGTCGAAAGCCCACGCTGCGTTTGTCGGGTCGCCTCCGTAGCCTCGACACCAAGGTGCTCGAGTCTGATGACACCACCGCGCTGATGAAGCAGATCACGCCTGAGCGTGGTCAGCAGGAGTTGCAGGAGGTCGGCTCGTGCGACTTCGGTTTCGCCTATGGAGACAAGGCTCGTTTCCGTGTGGCCATCTTCCGCCAACGTGGCGACCTGTCCATGGTGCTGCGTCTGATTCCCAACGAGTTGCTCACCTTCGAGCAGATCGGCTTGCCGCCGATCGTGAAGGAACTGATTCGACGGCCCCGCGGCTTGTTTGTCGTTACTGGGCCTACCGGTTCTGGCAAGACGACCTCGTTGGCGACGATGATCGATTACATCAATATGAACCTCGAGCGTCACATCGTGACGGCCGAGGATCCAATTGAGTATTACCACTACCACAAGAAGTCGGTGATCAATCAGCGTGAAGTGGGCGTGGATGTGCCCTCGTTCTCCGAGGCCCTTCGCCGCGTGCTCCGAGCCGACCCCGACGTGATTCTGGTGGGCGAGATGCGAGACCTCGAGACAATCGAGGCGGCCATCGAAGCGGCGGAAACGGGCCACCTGGTGTTCGCCACCCTGCACACGACCGGTGCTTCAGGCACCATCAACCGAATCATCGATGCCTTCCCGACCAATCAGCAGGAGCAGATTCGCGTCCAATTGTCGGTGTCGCTGGTGGCCATTCTCTCGCAGGTGCTGCTGCGGCGATCAGACAAGCCAGGGCGGGTGGCTGGCTACGAGTTCTTGGTAGTGACCCCGGCCATCGCCAACCTCATCCGCGAGAACAAGACCTTCCGTATCGACTCGGCGATCCAGACCGGCAAGAAATTCGGCATGCAACTGCTCGACGACAACCTCTGGGACAAGTACGAGCGGAACATGATCGACGCCGAAGAGATGATCGACAAGGCACGCGACCCGGCCGATCTGACCGGCCGAATTCACCGCAGTGGCCGAAAAGTGGGCCGTGCGGAACTGGATGACAACACCAACCGAACATGATGCTGTGTCCGTTTCTGGGCATCGTGCACCTCGTTTTTGACGCCATGGGCCACTTGCAAGGGCCTCTGGGCATGCCTGACATGCGTCGCAAACCATTGCCAATGGCTGCAGGCGCATCTCTTAGAAGGCTGGAATCGGGGTTGAAGCGGTGTGCAATGCGCGGCACACTTTGAGGGTGCTCACAATGGGCCATGGGTGATGATCCGGCCCGACCGAGCACGCTCGCCCGCACGTTCCTGCTGAGCCTGATGAGCCTGAAGAGTATGTACCGACCATGAGCAAGCAAGCAACGACCCGAAGACGCTCCGGCCGCAGTGGCCTCACCCCAGGCGATCGCGGGTTTGCTGGGGCCGAACTCAAGGGGCGGCGATTTGGCCGCGTGCTGTCCAAGCTCGGGCTCGTCACCCGTGATCAGGTGCATGCTGCCCTGGGCGTGCAGCGCAGTCGCAAGAGCAAGGGCGAGCAGGCCAAGCTCGGTGAGATTCTGATTGAGCAGGGGCTCATCAAGAGTGACGATGTCATTCGGGCTACGGCAGGTCAGCAGGGGCTCGACTATGTTGCGCTCGATCCGGAGGGCATCGACGAAGCCCTCGTCGAGCACCTGCCGGCCGAGACAGCTCGCACCTATCAGATCGTGCCGGTGGAATTCGATACGGCATCGCGTGAGTTGACGATCGCGATGAAGTCGCCCGACAACTTCCGGGCGGTAGACGACCTGCGTCTGTTGATGGGATTCAAGGTGGCGGCGGTGGTCTCACCCGAGTCGGCCATCGACTCGGCGATGGAGCGTCTCTACGCCGGTGGTGGTGGCAGCACCTCCATGCTCGACGTGATGGCTGAGCTGGAGGACTCCGACACGATCGCAGCGCTGGCCGGTCGTGGTGACAGCGTCGATCTGGAAGAACTCGCGGCCGCCTCTGAAGACAACAAGGTGGTGCGGCTGCTCAACCTCGTGTTGCTGCAGGCGATCAAGGACAAGGCGTCGGACATCCACTTCGAACCGTTCGAAGAAGAGTTCAAGATGCGCTATCGCATCGACGGCGTGCTCTACGAGATGGTTCCGCCGCCCAAACACCTGGCTTTGCCCATTGTCAGTCGTGTCAAGGTCATGGCCAATCTGGACATCGCCGAGCGGCGACTACCTCAGGACGGGCGAATTGAACTGACCGTCAACCAGAACCCGATCGACCTGCGTGTGGCCGTGCTGCCCACGATGTACGGCGAGTCGGTGGTGATGCGTGTGCTCGACCGGAGCAATGTGGAGTTGTCACTCGATCGCATCGGTCTGCGTGAAGACGAGTTCGAGATCATGTCCGAACTCATCACCAAGCCCAATGGGGTTGTGCTCATCACCGGCCCGACCGGCTCAGGCAAGACGACCACGCTCTACGCCGCGCTCAGCACACTCAATGAACCTGAGCGCAAGATCCTCACCGCCGAGGATCCGGTGGAATACGACATCGACGGGCTGATCCAGTGCCAGGTCAATACGGACCAGGAGCTGACCTTTGCTCGTCTGCTGCGTTCGTTCCTGCGGCAAGACCCTGACACGGTGCTGGTGGGCGAGATTCGTGACCTCGAAACCGCCCAGATCGCCATTCAGGCTTCGTTGACCGGCCACCTCGTGTTCTCCACCTTGCACACCAATGATGCGCCATCGACGGTGCTGCGAATGGTCGATCTGGGTGTTGAGTCGTTCCTCATCACGGCGACGGTCGAGGCGATCGTCGCCCAACGTCTGGTGCGACGCATTTGCCTCAAGTGCAAGGAAGAGTATGCCCCCAGCGAAACCGAGTTGATGGAGGTTGATCTGCGACCGGAAGATGTCGCGGGGCGCACCTTCTTCCGGGGTCGTGGCTGCAGCGAGTGCAACGGCAGTGGGTACAAGGGGCGACTGGCGATCTTCGAAATCATGGTGCTCGATGACGCCATGCGTGAACTGATCATGAATCAGGCTTCGACAGCCGTGCTGCGGGTGGAGGCCCGCAAGCGAGGCATGCGCACGCTGCGTGAGTCGGGCCTCTTGTCCATCTATGACGGCCGCACGACCATCGACGAGGTCTTGCGCGAAACCATCCTCGAGGAGTAGCGCCGCAATGGCGACATGGGAATATCAGGCACTCGACTCGGGTGGCAAGAACGTCTCCGGGTCGATTGAAGCAGGCAGCAGCGAAGAGGCGATTCAGTCGCTTCGTGGCCAGGGTCTCTTTCCCACCACGGTGACCGAGGAAGGGGCTGGCGCCAAGGGCGGGCTGTTCTCACGCGGTGGCAAGAAGGGCTCGAAGAAGGGCTCAAAGGACAAGGGGGCCAAGGGCGGCAAGGACGGCAAGAAGAAGGGCGGTATGGAGATCAACATCCGGTTGCCCTCCATCGGCCGGGTCAAGACCAAGACGCTCACCCAGTTCACTCGCCAGCTCTCGACGCTGCAGGACGCAGGTCTGCCGCTGCTGCGATCGCTCCAGATTCTCGAGCAACAGCAGAAGCCAGGCCTGATGAAGACCACGTTGACCAATGTCAATGAGGAAGTGGAGGCGGGATCCTCACTTTCGGATGCATTCGCCAAGAGCCCGCGTGCCTTCGACCGGCTCTACGTGAAGATGGTGGCGGCAGGCGAGCTCGGCGGTGTGCTCGACGTGATTCTTCAGCGACTGGCGAACTTCATGGAGAAGGCCCAGCGACTCAAGAGCCGCATCAAGGGCGCCATGATCTATCCCGCTGTGGTGATCTTCATCGCCGTCGTCATCGTGACCGGCATCATGTACTTCGTCATTCCCAAGTTCCAGCAGATCTTTCTCGACTTCAAGATCGAGCTGCCGGGCATCACGCTACTGCTCATGGACGCAAGTACCTGGGTGGCCGGAACTGACCAGGTGATTCCGGGTTGGGCCGTCATTCTGGTGGCACCCATCATCGTGTTCGTGACCGTGAAACTGCTGCGGCGCACGAAGCATGGCAGGGCCGCCTTCGACTGGCTCCTGCTGAAGATTCCAGTTATGGGCATGCTTGTTCGAAAGACGACCGTCGCCCGATTCACCCGAACCCTTGGAACGCTGGTGTCAGCGGGTGTGCCGATTCTTGAGGCCATCAACATCACGCGTGATACGTGCGGCAACTGGGTGTACGAGCGTGCCCTGCAGGGGGTACACGATTCGATTCGAGAGGGAGAGACATTTGCCGAGCCCCTCCGGGAAGCCAAGGTTTGCGACGGCATCGTTGTCAACATGATCGATGTCGGTGAGGAGACCGGTGATCTCGACGTGATGCTGTCGAAGATCGCCGACAATTACGACGAAGAGGTCGACGTGGCCGTCGGCTCCATGTTGAGTTTGCTGGAACCGCTCCTGATCTGCGTTCTGGGCGGCATCGTCGGCACGATCGTGCTGGCGTTGTTCATGCCGCTGGTGACGATGATTCAGGACATCTCGGGAGGCAAGTGATGGTGCCACGTCGCGGCTTCACCATCCTCGAGCTGCTCGTCGTGCTGGCGATCATCTCGATTCTGACGGGCCTGCTCATCATTGCTGTGGGCGGCGCCCGTGAGTCAGCCCGCTCGGCCACGACCCGGGCCCGCATGGCGGCGATGGTGCAGGGCACAGAGCGGTTCGAAGGTGACACCGGTTACCTGCCGCCGCTGCTGGACAATGACCGCACAGCCCTCGACGGCATCGAGCCGTGCTTCAGAACCGGGAGCGACGGCCCCGCCTATCTGAACCGCATGCAGGGTTGGTACTCCTACACATCTCCGGCCGAGTATCTGTTGGGGTATGGGCCGGCGACACAGGACGGGGCTGATGGACTCGGCCTGCGTCGTCCGGATGATGATGGCTTCTGGAGCGCCACCAACGGTTCAGGATTCGGCTTGCTCGGTGACCGACGGCCGCCGCTGCCGCCACAGTCTGAGGCGTTCAGCGACCCCCGCGGTCCGGTGCTCGGCCCGTATCTGGATCTCGCCGATCCATCCATGGTGGGGGCGTTGGGCGGAGATGCTGGAGGGTGGGACGGCACGCTGGATGCAGCGACCGGGCAGCCCAAGGTCTTCATGGCTGGTGACGTCGGGTATGACGCACAGGCTCCAAAGGTGATCCTTGATGCCTGGGGGTCGCCCATTCGCTACTACCGCGTGAATCACCCGGCCGGCAACCCCGGGTCTCGCTTTGGCGCGGGCTATGTTCCACCCGGTCACGACGGCAACCCGCCCGACTGGACATGGACGCCCAGCCTCTCAGAGTTCATCGCGCTGCGGCCCTATGAGATTGCGCCTGATGACGCCGTCACCTGGACAATGACAGATGCCGATGGGAGCCATTGGGGCGACTTCAGCGAGGTAGGGACTGGCAGCGCGGGTGATCCATTCGGTGATCCCACGACCACCGGCAGCCTGAACACCGCCCGCTTCGCCTACTTCTCGACCGGTGCCGATCGACGTGTGTTTCCCTGGGCTCGTGTGGATGATCCCGGCCTGGCTGATGGTCGACTGCAGTGGTTGGGAGATCACCGGATGCGGGAGTCAACCGGTTGGACAGACGACGGCATGTCGCTCTCTCTGGCATCGCCGCAGTACCCGACGCTCGATTCAGAGTCAGCGAATCTGGACAACATCGTGGAGACGGGGCGATGAACGTGCTCAAGCCGAATCAGTCGCCACGCCCGGGCTTCACGCTCGTGGAGATCATGGCCGCGATCGTGATCGTGGTCATTCTCGCCATGGTCACGCTGTCGGTGGGTTCAGCCCTGCTGGAGAAGACGGAGCGCCGCCGAACCGAGGATGCCTTGCAACTGCTCGATTCGGCAATGGTCGAGTATGAGAATGCACTGGGTCGGCGACTTACCTACGGGCATGGTGGCTACCCCCTCGGGCAGGGCTCTCCGGCCCAATTTGATGCGTGGCAGGGCTCCGAATATGACATCGAGTTCGTCGACGGCCAACAGGGCTTCCCCGACCCGCTCTCATCGGCCTGGCCAACAGGCGGGGTGGCCGAAAGCGGTCTCAATGGGTACCGGCGCAGATTGGGAGGCGAAACGCCGTGGGTGCTGTGGCGCTCACTGATGAGCAAACTGGCAGCGGTGCCCTCGTGCCGGACGATTCTGGCCAGAGTCGATTCAGACCTGCTGCAGTCGCTTGGCTCCCCCGGCTCCAGCGACGTGGTCGAGTCGGTCGTCAACGATGCATGGGGTTCACCTGTCCTGATCGTGTTCCCCGGTCGCGACATCGATCCCGACCGCGACGGGACCGGGCTGCCCGGAGATCCTGGCCCCCATACCCTCCGCGACGAAGACGGCACCATCCGAACGAGAGCCGAGATCATCCTCGGCCCGGCCCGGAACAAGCGGGCGTATTTCATCAGTGCCGGTCCTGATCGCCGCTTCGGAGATCTTGACTACTGGGTGCAGGTGGGTGAGGAGTGGGATCCGGATCGAACCGAAGTCAACATGCGGCGAACGGATGACAATGTCTATTCGTACGAGGTTCGAACATGGTGACGCGTCGGGCCTTCACATTGATCGAGCTGCTGGCGGTAGTTGCCATTCTGGGCATCGTCGGTGTGATCACCGTGGTCGCCTACACCACTGTCTCGGCGGATGTGCGTCGAACCTCAGCGGTCGAACAGGTCAAGGCCTTGCTGGGGCAGGCCCGGGCACTTGCGCTTGAGAGTGGTACGTCGACGATGGTGGCCTTTCGAGCCCGAAATGTGAATGGCTTCGCCCGCATGGAAGCGATCATCGCTCAGCCCGCCGGTGACAGCGCCTTTTGGCAGCTGCCTGACGGGGCCTCCCCAACGCCCATGCCACCCGGGCATCTTCAGCAGGTCAAGGTGTCCCGGTTCGTACCGGTCGAGGGCACTGATCCCGTGCTTCTGCCGCGGGGAACCGAGGTGGCCGTACCTGGTCATGCCCTGAGCAATCCCGACAGTGGGGGTGGGTCGACAACGAGCCTGCCCTATTCGGGTGACATCCAATATCTGCCACCGACCCACATGGGACAGACTGTCGAGGCGACCGGTGTGATGCCGGGAATCATCTTTGCCCGCGATGGGGCTGCGGTCACCGGTGTGCCCGAGCATCAATCTCGATTCGGGTGGGTCGATCTGGATCGTGACGGTCGCCAGGGCCTCCACGGGGCCGAGTGGATCATCGGGCAGGGTGAATACCCACCTTGCGACGGCTGCTTCGTGCTGCCGCTGTTGAGTCCGGGCTCGGGTGCGGCCCAGACCAATGTCGAATACCCCGAGTGGTGGCCGCTGTGTCAAGAAACCGAACTTGATGAGCCGTGGGTGACCACCGGCCCGTTTCTGGTGGTTTACGACGCCGATGAACTCCGACAGGTGGAGGACGCCCGGACCTGGTCACCGACGCGAGCGGGGGCCGCTGATCGGGCGTTCGACCACACTCGATTCATCGACGGGTATGGACGGCGTTTGTTCTTCAATCGATTCTCTGGTGTCGGGCTCGAGGAGGCTGATCGATGATTCGTCGTGGTTTCTCACTGATCGAATTGCTGTTGGCCATCTTCATTCTTGGTCTGGGCATGCTGAGCATCGCCGCCCTCTTTCCGGCCGGAATCGTGCTTCAGCAGCGGGCTGAAGACGAACTCAATGGTCCGCTGGTGGCCCAACATGCCATGGGCGTGCTTCGAAGCCGGCTGTCGCCGGAGGACTTCGGCACGTGGTGGGACTGCGTTCGTGAGCAGGCCGACCTCATGGATCAGCAGAACCCCGGCGTCGGGCAGTTCATCCTGACTCAGGCCCGCACGGCCCTCACGAGCAATCCCACCGGCACGCTGGCTGCATGGCTGCGGCTCTCGGACTGGCCCTGGCTTCGCCCGTCCGTCGTGGTCGAGGAGGGTGTACACAAGGGGGCCGTCGACATCTTCAACGCGACGGGATGGAATGATCCCGACGCGACCGTCGGTGAGCACACGGCCGACGCCAGTCACACTTGGCGCCGATTCCTCTCGTTCGATCCCGATGACAGTGCACAGGTGCCACTGGGCATTCCGTTCAATCTCGATGACAACATGGTCGAGGGCATTCCCGTTCCCCCGCGTGTTCTGATCACGCCGCAGGATCGAAGTTGGCCACCGCCCGATGGATCGGGCATCAGGCCCAAGTACTTCTGGGATTGCGCCTTTCGAAAGATCGGTGATCGGGTGCAGGCGGCGATATTCGTGTACCGGGCCAAGCCCACGGCGATGGCATCTCCCGCGTACCGGCCCGGCCTGACAGTGCAGGACGACGGCGGCGGAACGGCCCCTGCGATCCCCTGGCGGCAACCACTGAGCTTGACGACGGGCATGGTGCAGTGGCAGCCGGGCGAAGGCACGGCTGATCAGCCTCTGCCGGTCAACCAGACCGTGCCGGACATCAACGCCCACAACCGGGCATGGATGCAATCTGGACAGTGGATCATGGACCAGTTGGGCACCGTGCACCGCGTGATGTCCGGTCGAGATCGAAACAACTCGCTCAATGACGTTGTTCTGTCTGCCCCCGTCCCCGGGCCGATGGTCAGCGCCATGCTCGATCGGAATGATCTCGATCAGGACGGCGACATCAACGACGTGGCGTTCTTTACAGCGTCAACTGCGCTGCCACCTCGCACGTTCTACGCCATGGATCACGAAGATTTCAGGGCCGGTGTGCTGCGGCACAACAACTTCATTCATCAGTTCAAAAAGTCGGTGGATCAGCTCTTCTACATGCCGACGGAACTGGTGGACGAGTCAGGCGTGACCTACTACATCGAACCGATCTACATCGTGGTGGAGGACCTGTGATGGCATCACCTCGCCGATTCGGATTCACCATGGTCGAGCTGATTGTCTCGATCGGTGTGCTGGTCGTGATCATTCTGGTGACGGCCCAGGTCTTTCAGGACGCAAGCGCCGTAACTCGAATGGGGCAGGCATCCAGCGATGTGTTGCAGGAGTCCGTGGCCATAGAGCGGCAGATGCGATCCGACCTGGCTCGCATGTCTCCCGACGGCGTGCTTGCGATTCACAGTGTCGAAGTGCCCAACAACTACAACCGTGCCCGCTGGGACGGCGAAGGCACCCGGCCCGGCCTCATCAACCCGAGTCTTGCCACCGACGCCCCGGTCCGCTGCGATCAGCTCGTGTTCTTTGTCGAGGGATTCGAGCGTTCATTGGCCTACGGTTCAAATCTGGGCTACTCCGTCATTCCGGGCATGGCGGCCAAGACCATCGGCCAGGCCGGCATGATCCGATATGGGCATGCCTTGCAGTTTCCGGAGTTGGGCCGGTACGAGGCTCGTCCGGGCATGCTGCAGAATGGTCAGCCGCAGTTCACTGCGGAAGACGTCGATCTGAATGCGATTCGTGACGACGACGGGCTGCTGTCTCACCTGACGCCCTTCCATCAGCACAATGTGAATTCGATATTTGGTGGGCCACTCCCGACGGTCTGGACCACATACACATTGGGCAACACCGGGGGCTCGGCCAATCTGTACAACCAGGTGCCAGGTAATGGCATCAACGGCTCGCAACCGGAAGCCCGTCGCTGGCTGTTCACTCGCACTGCCGTCGCACTGGGTGATGACGACTCACAGGCGCCTAACTCACGACAGAAGCGGGTCTATCAGAACGAAACGCTGTCACAGGAGACGCTTCTGCCGCTTGACCCGCGAGAGGGTGTTGCAGATCCCGACAACAACACTGGATCGCAGTGGGGATTCAGCTCCAAGGCGCCGGTGATCGACTATGGCCGTGTAGACGTATCCGCCATGTCGTTGGCTGATCTGCGCAAAGTGCTTCTGCTGTCAAGCAGTAGTGGCGGGAGCGCCCGTCGCCCTTGGATTCAAGGTGTGGATGACCCCAACGACGCCGGCAGCTACGGCACGCATGGAATCGTCGATGGGGGCGCCTGTCCCGGCGACGGAGATCAGCAGGCCATCATCAAGTCATTGGTCTCGACGGCGCGTGCCGAGCGAGTGCCACCGGGCAACACACGTTGGGATCAGGCGCTCACAAACAACGTGCTGGGCACGGCCGTCTCGAATCTTGTCATCGAGTGGACGTGGAGCGAAGACATCGGCGAAGCCACCGGAACACAGTGGCCTCGATTGGTAGATGCCAATGTTCGCTGGCACGGTCTCCGGGCTGACAGTCAGCAGGTGCCGGCCGAACTCGATGCCATGCTCGATCCGCCACCGGGCATTGCTGACGCTGAGACCGATGGGGTGGATCCCTCGGTCGATCAACTCTGGTTCGGATTGCCCTCCAGCACTGATGGCAATGGCCAGACTGATCGCTGGGACCGGCGTGTCGTGACCTTCGGGCAGTTCGCTGCGGCCGCACCGGGCCTAGACACGGGATCCCCGCTCTACAACGGTGACGAATTTCATCAGGAGGTGCCCTCGACAGGCGCACCCTCACTGGTCTGGGCCGATCCTGAAGATGACGACCCGACGGACAGCGTCAATCTCAATGCCATTGACATGGTCGAGGTTGAGGGAGCGTTCGGAGATGTCCCACGGGTTCGCCAGTACTGGGCCCTGTTCGGTCCGAATCACAGCGAGCCGCTCCTTGACGTCGATTCCGACAACAACGGGCTGCTCGACCCGGATCCCTCATTCACCCCCTGGCCTACGGCGCTGCGAATCACCATGACAATTCATGATGCCGGGATGAACCTTGAAGGCGGTCGAACCGTTCAGTTCGTCGTGCCCCTGCCCGAGCGGAACGGGGGCCGCCCATGACCTACCCGCCCATGCCACCGACCGACCAGACTGCTCCAAAACGCTTTCAAACGGCTCATGAACGACGCGGCAACGCCATCATTTTGGTGTCGGCGCTGCTGGTGCTGCTGGTGTTGTTGGCCACCGTGTACCTGACCAAGGTCCGTGGCCTGCGTGAGGCCGGCCAAGCCACCCGCAAGGCGATGCAGCGAGACAGTTCCGTAGAGGGTGTGGCTGAGGCTATCGCGGCTGAGGTGGCGGGGAACCTGTTCGTTCGCAATATCGACTACGACGTCAATCTTGAGTATGCCGGCGGCTTCCCGCCGGATCAGGGCCGCCGGACAGTGCCCGATGAGCACGCCGAGCGACATGGCGTCGATCCGTTCTTCGCATGGAATCACGCGCCCTTCGAGACGGTGCCTTGGACGAATCCCCCCGACTGGCTGACCTGGCCTATCAAGCCCGGTCCGCTGCGCGACTATGTCGAGGAGGGCGGAACGTTCGACCCGGCCTCGCCGGGCGTCTGGACGTGGCCCACGGAGTTGGCCTTTGACGGTTCAGCCATCTCGCTCTTTCCTGGTTACCTGGGGGGCGACACGGGCAATGGTGTTGACCTGTCGGCAGGAGTCGATCCCACCAAGGCGGTACTGGATCCGGCGCAGAACCCACTGGGCGATCCGGGCGTGGCCGACACCCGATTTCTTCGTGATCTGGAGCCCCAACGAGTCGGGGCGAGAACACGCGACTACGAAAGCAGTTTCGATCCCAATTACGAACCGCTCCGTGATCTTGCCTACACGGGCGGCCGCATGGCCAATATGTACTCCCATTGGCGGCACATGTCGTACATACCCGCCGCGTGGAACGGATGGCGGCTCTGTCGCGACATCGCCGACGTCACCGGTGTGCGCACCAAGCTCGGACCGGACGGGCACCCCGATGGTGAGACAGCCTGGGCCGACCAGCGCATCTACTACGGCGGCCTTCTGGATCGCCTCGATGTGCCCGTCGAGCAATTCCCGGCAATGATGCCCACCTTCGGAGCGGGAATGGACCGCCTGACCGGCGGGTTTGACGTAGACGGCGATGGTGATGTCACGGGCAGCAGCGACATCGACAATGGCGCCTCGGTGTTCCTGCCGCCGGATGGATCGGCCGCCCAGATCGACTTCACCGACGACACGTTTTCCTATTACCTCACCAATCACTGGGATCATTGGGACCGGTTGCGTCACTGGTTCACGCCACTGGGCTACAGGCAGGCCATGCATGCTGCCCGCTTCGGCATTGGCAACGGCATTCCCGTGAATCTCTATCGCATGGACGATCTCGATGGCGACGGTGTCACCGGCGAGGTGGGGGAGCGTCCCAGCGACCAGTTCATCAAGGACACGCCCGCCTGGCACGTCGGTCGTTCATTGACCGACACCGACGGCGATGGCTTCACCGACTCGTGGTGGTTCCTGACTCCGTGGGAAGGCCCAGATGGCACGCGACAGATCGTTGGCGTCTCGGTCACGGACAACAGTGGCCGGCTGAATGTCAATACCGCGACCCGCTTCTTCCCCTATGACCGGGTGAACACCTCCAGCCGCTACAACAGCGAGTCGACCCGCGGCCATACCCCTGCAGATGTGGCCATGGTGGGGCAGAACTTTGCACCCTTCGGCAGCAATAACGACACATTCTCACCCATCGGTCGTCCCACCTGGAACGTGGGCTTCTTCGATTACGAAGGGCACCAGCCGGTGTTCCTGACCGGCGATCAGAGCAACTCGTCATTCCCAGGGCTGCACGGTGGCTGGAACCGCGGGTGGAGCCCGTTCCTGTGGAATCCGTGGGACGCCACCAGCCCGGTAGATGCCATGGTCGGGTGGCGGGCCGAGCGATGGCAGGAGCCCGGAGACTGGACCCGCAGCCTGCTGGGCAATCTCGGGCTGAGGGGCAATCTGGGCTGGCCTGACAGCGGCTTGGACGACATCAATGATCGTGACAACCGTCGCTACCTGACCCAGACCACGGGCGGTGTTTCTCGCAGCCCGCAGTCTGTGACGACGCCCTTTGGCCTGTCCGACGAACTCGAGCTTCGGGCGTACGAGGGCAACAACCTGCCGTGGCTCTTCTCCCGCCTGGAACGGGCAACCGGTCAGGCCTCTGAAGGCTATGGCACCGGTGAGCATCCGTTGCGTGGCCAGACCGAACGGGCCGAGAGCGTGCAGGGCTTGGATCGGCTCGACGTGCGTCAGCATGCCTCCGACCTGCGGCACAGGCTGACCACAGTCAACGGGGCCCGCAATGACCTGCTGCCCCAGCATCTCTGGTGGGAGCATCGTGCCCCCCGCCCCGACCCCCGGTCGTTCACCCTGGTTGGCGCCGCTGCTGGAAGCGTGCCGACATCGCAGGCGGCCTATGACCGTCTCTGGATCGACGCCCGCGATCAGATGCACACCAAGATCGATCTGCGGGGGTGGCCGCGCCAGGCCCTCAACAGCGACTGGCTGCAGTATGTCAACGAGGCGCTGCTGGATCAATTGGGCTGGTATCGCCAGCGCACCTTCGAGCAGCGATTGACGCCGTCGATCATGTTGGCCCTCACCGGCGGTGATGTCACGGAGCGTGACCCAAGACAGCCGGGCCTTGCATCGGCATCAATGCCGCTCGACGTGAATGCCGACTTGATCGCCGACAAGCCCGGCAAGCGGCAGTCTTACTTCGGTTACGACGATGCGTCTTGGGAACGCACGCGTCGGATCGCCACCGCGTTGGGGCAGTCCATTGAGGCGCGGCGCCGCCCGCGGCTCATCAACCCATGGAATGACACCGATGTTTTCTCGGGCGGTGTCACCTTGGACATGGGCCCGTACCCCATCGACGTTCAGGATCCAGCCCACCCCGATGCCATCAACCGCAAGAACAACGTGGCTGGCGCCAAGCCGCTGCACGTGTTCCTGCCGGGCATGGATCCTCGCGATGACAGTTTCCTGCTCGACTACGACGCTTCCACTGGCAATCAGGCGTTGCTTGGAATCGATCAATGGGATGGCTGGCCCCAGAAGATTGGCGACACGCCAATTGTCGGTATCGACCCCCCGAATCTGAATCTGGTGGATGACGCCATCGATCTCTCTGATGCTGGCGGCCTCAATGCAGTGACGCTGGCCAAGCGGTGGGGGCTCACAGGTGTTCCTTCGGGTCCGTGGCAGACCATCAACAAGCCCCAGCAGGCCGATGCCGACATCGAGTTCGAGTACTCGCAGGAGCGGCCCGCCGCCGAGCTTTTTGAGGAAGCGTGGGATCCGCATGTCTTCGTGCAGAAGGCCGAACCGCAGCCTGTGATCGGTGAAGTGTTCGTGGCGCATGTAGGCCGCCCCTGGATGATTCCCGGTGACATCCCCAGCGCAGAGTCGTTCGGCTTCCGTCGCAGAGGCAACCTGGGCAGCGCCTCCAACGAGTGGATCATGGCCACGGCATACGGTGACGATGACCGATCCGTGCTCGACTCTGCTGGCAACGGCACCAACGGCAACGGCAGCGACGATCCCATCACATCACCGCCGCGTGATGCCGACGATCTTGATGACTTCATCGAGCCCGCTGCCCCAGTCACGGTGATGGCGGTGCAGATTCTCAACCCCTTCGATGTTCCCATCAGGCTCTTCGATCGCAACCCTGTGACAGGCCTTTGGGATCTACCCCGATTCAGCCTGAAGTTCCTGCGAGAGAATCGCTTTGACCCCGAGTCGCCGGCTGCGTTCGAACTGGTGCTGGCTCCCAATTCGCTCTACGCAGCGGCGCCCGATGCCACCATGCCCCGCATTGAGCCGCTCTCGAACGGGTTCCGCGATGACGGTCTGCCCAATAATCTTGGAGCGGCTCGGTTCTCGAGCGAGGATCTGTCCAGCCCCTGGTTCCTGCCGCCAGCCTCCGATGATCGCCCCTACGCGTTGACGATTCTGCTCAACGGCATCGAAGGGCTTGAAGGTGCTTCTGAGTCTTTCGAGTTGGCTGCCAATCCGGACGCTTGGGACGCGACCAACAAGGTCGTCGATGCGTCCGAAGATGCCATCGTCGGTTATCACCCGCTTGATGCCCACATCTATGCCCAGGGCGACGGCGTTTCGGATGAAGCCGAAGCGTGGATCGACTACCTCGACCTGTTGCCGTCGGAGCAGCCATGGGGCGATGTCGTCACCGAGCCTACCACGGGGCTCTATCGCAGTTATCTGCCCGGCGATCTCGTTTGGCGGGTCGTTGCTGATGAAGACCCCTGGTCAACAGGCAACGAGGAAGCGGTGCCGCTGCCCATGTACGCCTCTGATTGGTATGCCAGCGACATGGGCGAAGACTTCGAAGGTCCTTCCATCGATCCGGACTTCGGCGTGGCGCTCGAATTGGTTCGTAAGGTCTATCTGGATACCGATGCCAACCTCGTGCCGGAAGACACGACCTTTGACGGGGTGTACTCGCATCACGACGCCGTCGATGTCGTCATTGACCGCACTGTGGGCACCGATGGCAAAGACGAACTGGCTGTCGTCCTGACCGATCAGATGCCTCGCTTCAGGCTGCCCTCATTCCAGGATCTCAACACTGGCGCCGATGCCAACTTCGTGCCCCAGCCATCCGATCAGGATCCTCCGGGCTTCCCGACGCGAGTTGACGGGATTTTCGGCAACGGCATCGGTCCGGACATCGACGGCGACGGTAATGCCGACCCCTCCGTGCTCTTCCCCCGCATGCTGGCCGACTGGCCTAGCGCGATCAATGTGCAAGACGGCGACAGCGATTATCAGGATCCCGACAAGAACGGGTTCACCACGCTGCCGCCGGCCAGCCGCCTCGATCCCTATTACGCCAGATGGAGCCAGTGGGCTCGCTATGCCCGACCGTGGTCTGTTGACGATTGCGATGTGGACATCAGCATCGACGGCGATCAGATTCCCCGGCCCGAGCATCTTGCCCGAGTTGGCCGGCAGATCGCCCGTCCGGATCGGCGTGGCCCACGCTTTGCCATCGGCGAAGGTCGTGTGACGGCATCATGGTCACGCGAGGCGGCGATCGGTCTGGGCACCATGCCCAATAACGGCGCCAGCGGAGCGGTCAATGAGGTGAGCCAGTTGTCGCTAGCGGCGCCCGTACACGAGCACGGCAGCCATGGCGGTGCCGCAGCGCTGCGTGAAGATCCGTTGCTGGTCGATGCGAATCTGCCCCCAGTAGATCCGGTAGAAGCGGCCCAGCGTCTGCTCGCGCAGGGATATGCCGGCACCGTGCTCACCGATCTGGCGGCTGACACCGACGACTCCAAGGAGTTGGCCCGCAAACTGCGCAGCCGCCGCTACGCCGAGCAGTGCGCCCGACTTGGTGCGAACCCAGGCTACACCGAGCCCACCGCCGTGGCCACGTGGACGGTCAACGATGGCGACGTCGATGTGGATCTCACCCCACGTGAAGTGCTGGTGGGCGTGCTTGACGATCCCCGCTATGACGCCGGTGGTGATCCTGAAGGCGGCCTGCCCGCCAACCACACGCTGCTGGGCGGTGCAGCTTGGCCAGATAGCGAATACACCAGGCAGGAAGTGCTCGACGGCGATCCCGCCGCTGACGGATGGCCGCTGGTCTACGTGACGTTCGAAAGCTCGATTCCACCCAACCCGCATGCCCAAGCGAATGAAGGCAATCCGATGCGAGTTGGCACTACGTATCACGACGCCCTTGGCTGGAACCACGGCCGCTTCTACGACGCTCGTTGGGACCCCGAGGGCCTTGGCCGCTACGACTTCGACGGCAATGGCGATGCCGATCAGCCGTTGACGTCCGATGAGTGGAACGACCATCATCCCGGCAGTCTCAATGGCGTCACGCCGCACGGCAATCCATACGCCTACCCCTGGATGACTCGCACGACCCGGCTGCCCTGGCGCATCAAGACCGACAGCGTCAACGGAATTGCCGACACCCTCGAGTGGCACGCATTCCGTTGCGAAAAGCCGCATGCATTCGGGTTCGGCGCCACGATGACGTCGCGTGGTCGAACGGGCGATGGCGACTGGCGCTACGGTCGCCGTGATGGCGGTTGGGGCGGCGACATGGACGGCGATCTCGACGGCGACAACAACGCAGACACCGACATGCTGCCGTGGTCCTTCGCGGACAAGGGCCTGTATGGCTTCCGCGAGATCGATGGCGATGTGCTGATGCCTTCCGGGTTCACGATGCCCTCAACCCGCATCCGCAATTACGAGCAGGTCGGTGAAGTGCTCGATGAGATGGCCGCCGGTACCGAACTTTGGATGCCGCTGCAGGACACCGGAGAGGTCCTCGACCCGCCGGTCTGGCCGACAGCTACACCCAATCCGTTTTTCCCAGATCTCAGTGGTCAGCAGTACATCGTTACACGTCAGTGGCCACCCGTGCCAGCAGTGCCCGCAGCTGGACATGACAGCTCCGGTGCGAGTGTGCCAGGGGCTCGCCGAACGTGGCCCGTCACGCTGCGGACACTTCCCGAGTGGCTCTCCGATATGGGCCATGGTGGTCGCCTGTCGCTCAATGGCGGCAACGATCCATTCAATGTGGTTGTAGGCGCGAACCCACCAGGCACCGAAGCCGTGCTGGGCACAGATGCCGCGGCCACAAGCGTGCCTGACTGGGTGCTCAGTTCAGACGATCCTCGACATCTGGATCCCGGGCAGCCTGCAGCGGGGCGAGTCGCCGACCTCTTCGTGTGTGACGGACCAGGGCTCTACGATCTGTCTGACAACGCCCACTGGATCGATGGTGGCGATCCCAATGGCCCTGACGGCTTCCCCGATGATGAGTACTACGGCACCTCAAGCTATCAGCGTGCCACGGGGCGTGATCCGTCGTTCCGAAACGCATCGAGTTTCGAAGGCCAGAGTGTTTCGGGCATGGTCAACATCAATACGGCGCCCGTTGAGGTGCTGCGGGCGCTACCGCACATGACTCGATTGGTGCATGGGTCTCCCGATCGGCAGGGGGGCACTGCCGCCTATGCAGGCATGCTCGACTCTCCGCCGGCTTCCGATCAGACCCGGCCCATTTCGCGTCATCCCCGTAGCGGCCTTCCCGAAGCCATCGTGCAATATCGCGATGCCATGGGCACGCCCGCATTCGAGCGTTGGGATGCCCAGAACGACCCCAATGGCAAGTGGAGCGTGTTCAGTTCCACACGGCGTGATCTGGTGCCCGGTTGGGCAGCTGGACCGTCCTATGCTGATCGTGGGGCTCGCTTCCACCCCTTTGGTGGTCAGGCTACCTGGAACATGGACGACGCCTATGCCTCGCTGGGCAAGGAAGTCATTGCCGACCACTGTGTTCGAACAAGTGATGGCACGCGTGGGTTCGCCACCATCGGCCAGCTCTTCGCATTGCGCCGGCCGGCGATGTATGACTTCGGTCTGACAGACTTCACCCAGGACGGTGTGGAAGATGTCGATCGTCGCGAGCCGCTGGGATCCTCAATGAACTCCGATGCTTGGCGCATCGACTTCGCTGCCCGCAACCCGTTTGGCTGGCAGGGTGAGCAGGTCGAGGGGCCGTTCGATGATCAAGACCCCGATGCCAACTCGCCCTTCTGGGATCCATGGCGTGGCCGCTACATCGACAACCCCGGCGCCTTCCTGTCTACCGACACCGATCGGCTCTACGACGCCCAGAATCATCAGGGCTTCGATGCCTTGCTGCGGCGTGCAGATGGCGTCTATGGCTCGGCCGCCTCGTCTCAGGGTGGACTCATGTACCCCTATGCGGACCCACTCGATCCGGAGTTCAACAGCAGCATGCCCTACGTCGGCGACCCCAACACGGCCGGGTCAACCGAGCCACGCCTCACCGAGGTGCTGCTCACCGGCGACCGGGTTGCGGGCGATAAGGAAGAGTCTGCCCTGCTCTTTTCGGGCATCAGCAATCTGATCACGACACGCAGTGACGTCTTTACCGTGCACCTGCGGGTACGAACATTCAAGCAGGATCCCGAGACAGGCGTCTGGGACGCCACCGACAAGGCCAACATCGTCGATGATGCCCGCTACGTCATGGTGATCGATCGAAGCAGCGTGGACTCACCCGGTGATCAGCCCGACATTCTGATGATGGAGCGGATCCAAGACTGATTGGGTGTGTGTGGGGGGAGACACCCCGAGTCACGCACGCGTGCCCACCTGAGCGTGGGTCACCCGTCAGCAGACAGGCCGCCACGCGTTCGTCGCCGCTGGGCAAATTGCTCCATGGCCCGCGTGAATCCCTCAGCGCCGAAGTCCGGCCAGCAGCACTCGTCTACCACGATCTCCGCATATGAGATCTGCCAGAGCAGGTAGTTGCTCACCCGCATCTCTCCGGCGGTGCGAATGAGCAAATCCACATCAGGAAGGCCCTTGGTCCAAAGGGCATCGGCGATTGCTTCGGCATCGATCGACTCAGGCGTGCGATCGCCGGCCTGCACACTGGCGGCCAGCGTTTGCACGGCATGCACGATCTCCTGACGGCTGCCGTAGTTGAGCGCGACCACAAGTTGCATGCCGGAATTGCCAGCCGTGGCCGACTGGGTCTGCTCCAACTCGCTGACGACGTCTTGGGGCAGCCGGGCAAGATCGCCGATGACCCGGAAGCGAATGCCGTTTTCCATCAGCGTCTCACGCTCGATGGGAAGGAGATGCGTGATCAGGCCCATCAGCGCCGCGACCTCCTCAGCGGGCCGCTTCCAATTCTCCGTGCTGAAGGAGTACAGCGTCAGGACTTCGACACCGGCTCTTGCAGCAGCTTCGATCACAGAGCGGGCCGACTCGACACCGGCCCGGTGGCCTTCATGGCGAGGCAAGCCGCGGGCCTGGGCCCAGCGACCATTGCCGTCCATGATGATCGCCACATGTCGAAGGCACATGTCTGCGGCGCTGGGCATGCTCAAATCAGAACGCTCAGATCCGGTCATGTCTACTTCAGACACGTTTGGTTCAGGCAGGGGTCGGCCACGCGAATGGTCTGGGCACGGTCTGGGCCGACGCTCACGAGTGAGATCGGACACGCGGTGAACTCACCGATGCGATCGAGATAGGCATGGGCTGCCTCAGGAAGACCATCGGCATCACGTACCTGGGTGAGGTCTTCTGACCATCCTGGCATCGACTCATAGACGGGTTCAACTTGGGCCAGCCGTCGGGCATCGGGAATGAACCGATCGGTCAGCGTGCCATCTGGAAGCCGGTAGCCGGTGCACAGTTTGAGTTCATCGAATCCCGACAGCACGTCGAGCAGCATGATGGAGAGGGACGTGGCGCCACAGATCATGGCCGAGTAACGCACAGCGACCAGGTCGAGCCAGCCGCAGCGTCGTGGGCGTCCGGTTGTGGTGCCGTACTCGTTCCCGCGATCGCGGATGCGGTTGCCCAACTCGCCAAGTTCTTCAGTGGGGAAGGGGCCTTCGCCAACTCGGGTGCCGTATGCCTTGACGATGCCCACCACCGAGTCGATTTCACGGCCGGGCAGGCCGGTGCCAGGTGGAATCCCCAAGGCCGAGCAGGAACTGCTCGTGACATAGGGAAAGGTGCCGTGGTCGATGTCGAGCAGACACGCGTTGGCACCCTCGAACAGGATTCGGCGTCCGTCGCGCACCG
>JAKVBU010000090.1 GCA_022446885.1 Phycisphaerales bacterium
TCCTAGTCCCCGAGCCACTTCGGCCCGTTCGTCTAGCGGTTAGGACGCCGGCCTCTCACGCCGGTAACAGGGGTTCAAATCCCCTACGGGTCACTCCCTTTCGAGGGTACTTAGCCCCGAGCTATTTCATGTAGCTCGGGGCTTTTTTATTCCGTGCACGCAGTACTGCGTGCACAAGAAAGGCGACCCGTTGGGGTCGCCTTTCGCCATTTGAGCCTGTGCTCGCCAGGGTGTCTCAGCCCGCGTCAGATTCAACCTTAGCCTCGCTTAACCCGGAGGCCTCACCCCCCTCGAGGCCGAGCTCACCTGACCGATACATGTGACGCATGCGGGCCCGCTTGGTCTCCATGTAACCGTGATTGACGGCATTGATGCCGGTGATGAGAGGGACTCGACCAGAGACGGTCACCCCGAGCGACTCGAGACCTTCGATCTTGAGCGGGTTGTTGGTCACCAACTTCACACTCTTCACGCCCAGGGCTGCGAGCATGTCAGCGGCGGCGTCATAGCGACGCAAGTCTTCGTCGAAGCCCAGCATCAAGTTCGCGTCCACCGTGTCGGCGCCGGCCTCCTGGAGATGGTAGGCCCGGATCTTGTTGCCGAGGCCGATGCCCCGGCCCTCCTGTCGCATGTACAGCACGACGCCGCGACCTTCTTTCTGAATGAGGGCCATCGCCGCCATAAGCTGGGCATTGCAGTCACACTTCAGGGATCCGAGCACCTCGCTGGTAAGGCACTCGGAGTGCACGCGGGCCACGACATCTTCAGCACCGCACAAATCACCGACAGAGATGGCGAGGTGCTCTTTGTCACCCTCCTTGAACACCCGCACATCGAACTCGCCATGCTCGGTGGGCAATCGGGTGTGGGCGTAGAATGGGGCGTGCTCGTTGTCCAGTTCAGGCATCAGAACAGGCTTTTTCACGTAATGGCCTTTCTCGACCAGTGGCCATGAAGCGCTAGAGGCTACATGCCCATGGTATGGGATTCAATCCCCCTCATATGCAGCCCCAGCATTGAGTCAGAGCTCACCGGAAGACATCCCATAAGAATCAACGCACGTCGGCAGACGTCTCGGTAGAGAGATGCACGTGAGGCGGACTGGTCACCGAACTGTTGTAAGAGGGGTTGACTACATATCGCGGGCTCGCTGACCGATGAGTCCAGAATATAAGGCGTTTTCTGGACTTTGCTCCAGGTGAAACACACAATGACCCACATGCTGAAGACCAGACCACCGTTGCTCGTCACCCTCAGCGCTCTGCTGATGGCGGGCTGTGGTGCGCTTCAGCGACCCTCACGACTGCGCCCGCCGCCTCATCCGCTCTTGGAGGCGGTGCCTTTTCCCGAGACCGGGCGACCTCGACTCCAGCCCCGTCGCAACCACCCCAAGCCCAGCCTTCCGGCGAAGGTCGTGGCTGCGAGGCCCGAAAAAAGGCCCACTTCCACGGGCCCCACGCCCCAGTCGAAGATCCCAGCAGCGCGGCCTCCCGTGAAGATGGCTCGGATACTCGCCTTGGAAGGTCGCCGCGAGATCGATGGTGCCCCAGCGAACGATCGCCGCTTGCTCAAGGCGGCGTTCGATCTGCAGGCGACCCCCCGCGTCACGGGTGTAGGGCGGCCGCTCGACAGCGCAGAGCCTCCGAAACCCGGCGATGTGGTGCTCTTTGCCGGAGAAGGATACGGGCCTCGGGCAGGTGTGGTGGTGCAGGTGGGCCGAGATGGTCTACTCGAGGCCCTACTGGTGACCCGAGGTGCGGTCCGTCGCGTCGTGGCTGATCGGAGGCGACCGCACACGCGTCGGGTGGGCGCTCGCATCCGCAACTCGTTCATCCGGCCACTGCGTCGTGGCGAGCGCCACGACAACCGGGTGCTTGCCGGCCAGCTACTCGCCG
>JAKVBU010000091.1 GCA_022446885.1 Phycisphaerales bacterium
TCTGCGGCTGGGCTCTTTGACCTCGACGACACAATGAGGGAAGTGACGTCGTAGACGGGTGAAGTACTCGTCGCACCCGGCCTGGGTGAACGACATCTTCAGCTTGCCTACGGCAATGACTGAGAGCTTCATTGTCTTTTCGCGCCCGGCCCGAAGATGAGCGCCTCTCAGCGCCTCGGGCCGAGCATCAGCGGGTGGTTGAGATCAGTGGGCCAACGCGGTGAGGAAGCCCGGGGAGTACTCCGCACCTTCGGGCTCGTAATCCACCCTCGGCGCGTCTTCCCACAGGCTCTCCAGATCGCGCACCACCACGTCACCGAAGTCGAGCAGGGCCCAGAGGCCCTCCCGAGCACCCTCGGTGCCCAGGGTGCGCACCCCGAGCTCCGAGCGGGCCGAGCGCTCCAGGTGATCGGCCATGGCCGCCACCTGACGATCGCTGCGACCGCTGGCGATGACGAGATGGCTGGTGTAGCCCACCAGCGCCTCCACATCGAGAATGAGGATATCGACACCCTTCTTCTCGTTGAGGGCGTCCGCGAGGAACATTGCGAGTTCTTTGGCTTCCATTCAGCTCCTGGTTTGACCTGATCCGTAGACGACCCACTTTCGAGCCGTCAGATCAGTGACCCCCATCGGGCCATAAGCGTGCAGGCGGGTGGTGCTGATGCCGATTTCGGCGCCGAGGCCCAGCTCACCCCCATCGGCGAACCGGGTCGAGGCATTGGCCACCACCACCGACGAGTTGACCTCGTTCAAAAACCGCTGCACGGCGGTGTAATCTTCAGAGACGATGGCTTCCGTGTGATCAGAGCCGTACGTCTCGATGTGCTCGATGGCTTCGTCCATGGACGAAACGACGCGCATCGCAACAATCAAATCCAAAAATTCTGCGTGATAGTCGTCTGCAGTGGCCGCCTTGACATCAGTCAGGTGACCGCGGGTGACATCACAGCCTCTCACCTCCACCCCTGCCGAAGACAGCCGCTCGCTGAGCTTCGGTAGGAATTCCGCCGCGATGTCGCGGTGTATGAGGAATGTTTCGGCTGCATTGCAGACACCAGGTCGTTGGACCTTCGCATTGTAGCAAATATCGAGGGCCTGGTTGAGATCGGCGGCGGCGTCGACGTAGACGTGGCACACACCCTTGTAGTGCTTGATGACGGGCACGCGGGCATGCTCTGCCACGAACCTGATCAGGGCCTCGCCCCCTCGGGGGATCACCAGATCGAGCCACTCTTCGGCCTTGAGCATGGCCATCACCCATGCCCGATCAGTGCTCGGCAGGGTCATGAAGGCGTCCGCGGGCAAGCCCGCTGACTCTGCAGCGGCCCGGAGCACCTTCAGGATGGCGGTGTTGCTGTGGGCCGCCTCGCTGCCCCCACGCAAGATCACCACGTTGCCGGCCTTGAGGCACAGGCCCGCGGCGTCGGCGGTGACGTTGGGTCGGGCCTCGTAGACGATCCCGATGACGCCGAGGGGGATCCGCACCTGCCCCACCCGCAACCCGTTGGGGCGGATGGTGGTGCCCAGTGACTGCCCCACTGGATCAGGCAGCAGCGCGATCTCGTCGAGGCCTCGGGCCATCTTCTCGATGCGCTCTTCGGTGAGCTTCAGGCGGTCTCGCAAGGCGCCGGTGACCCCTCGGGCGTCGGCGCCTGCAAGATCTTCGGCGTTCGCTGCGAGCAGCTCGGCAGTGGATGCCCGCAGGGCGCTGGCCATGGCCTGCAGGGCGGCGGTCTTCACCGCTCCGGAGGCTTTGGCCACCTGCCGAGCGGCGGCCCGGGCCCGCTGCCCGAGGGTCTGCATTTCGCGATCGTGTGTGTCCATTCGGTCTGGTCCCTTGATTTGACCCTGGATCTG
>JAKVBU010000092.1 GCA_022446885.1 Phycisphaerales bacterium
CCCGGGGGATCAGCCGAGCGCCGCGAGAATCGACGGCTGTCGAAGGGGGCGGGGCTGGCGACACTCGTCGCTCCCCGCCGCTCTTTGGGTAGACTCCCCGCCATGCTGCTTGAGATCTTCAGTTCTTTTTCGTTTCTGTCCATGACGTTGATCCTGATTGCCCTGGGTGTGGGCTGGTACTTCCTGGCCTGTGGTGGCCTGTACTGGTTGCTTCATCGGTCGAGCTGGCGCGAGCGCGCCGAGCCGTGGCGCACCCAGAGAGCCTGGCCCACACCGAAGCAGGTGAAGGGCGAGATCATCGACGGCACGCTCTCCATGTCGATGGTGATGGTGGTGGTGTCGGCTTCTTTCTGGTGCGGGCTCAATGGCTATGGCGGGCTGTATGCCCAGGCCGACGAATACGGCTACGCCTATATTGCGCTGAGCATCTTCGGTGTCTTCTTGACCATGGAAGTCTTCGAGTGGACTTTCCACTGGGCTTGCCACCGCGTGCCCTTCCTCTGGAAGGTGCACAAGAACCATCATCGCTACGCCAACCCGACAGCATTCGGCGTGATGGCGGATCAGCCCCTCGACATGCTCGTCAAGGGTTCGCCGATCCTCTTCATTCCCTTCTTGTTCCCCATCTGGGATGTGGCCCTGATCGGCACTTTTGTGACACTGAACTTCATCTATGGCACCTACCTGCATGCGGGCTTCGACTTTCCCTTCATGCCGAGCCCGCATAGCCGCTACCTGGTCGGGTCCTGGCACCATAACGAGCATCACTCCGGCGCCGTGGATTACAACTACGGGTTCTTTACGGGCTTCATGGACATCCTCTGCGGGACGAGATACACGCCGAGCGACAAGGCGGCCCGGCGCCCGACCTACCGCTGCCCGGAATGTCGCAACAGCGAGAAGGCTGCGGCCTAGAAGAGGCCTGCTTTGCAATCCGCCCCGGTCGCCTATCTTCTCGGGATGAGAAAGAAGTCGACATGACGGTGCACGAAGGCAAGGTGGCCCTGGTGACGGGCGGTGGGCGCGGCATCGGGGAGTCCATCGCGGAGCGTCTCTCGCAGGCCGGTGCCCAGGTGGCCATTGCCGACCTTTCGCAATCCCGCGCGCAGGCGGTGGCGGACAGGTTGGGTGGGGATGCCCTTGCGCTGGCAGTGAATGTCGCCGACGAAGACGCCGTGGCGGCCATGGTGGCGTCGGTGGTGGAGCGCTTTGGTCGCCTCGACTATGCGTTCAACAACGCGGGCATTTCGGATACGCCCAAGCGGCTGGTCGACTTCGAGGCCGAGTCCTGGCACCACATGATCGAAGTCAACATGACGAGTGTCTTCTATTGCATGAAGCATGAGATCAGGCAGTTCCTGACCCAGGAGACTCGCGACGAGCGCCGCGGCGCCATCGTCAATACATCTTCCGGGGCCGGCATCATCGCGGCGCCGGGGCAGCCTCATTACACGGCGGCCAAGCACGGGGTGCTGGGCCTGACCAAGGTCGGCGCTCAGGAGTACGGCGCTGAGGGCGTGCGCGTCAATGCCATCTGCCCGGGCGTGACCGATACGCCCATGGTGACCTCTTCGCTGCCGAAGGAGATCCTGGATCAGGTGCTCAAGACCATGCCCGAAGGCAGGATGGGTCGGCCCGACGACGTGGCGGCGGCCGCTATCTGGCTCTGCTCCGATGAGGCACGCTGGGTGAATGGGCAGAGCCTGATTGTCGACGGCGGCGGCGTGGTTCGCTGAGAGGGGGAGGGCCCGGTATGACCGACTTGATGGATCCGGCGGACACGACGCCTCTTCCCGATTGCGACGAGGCGCTGCACGAAATGGCGTCCCAGATCACGGGCCAT
>JAKVBU010000093.1 GCA_022446885.1 Phycisphaerales bacterium
GGCCCAACTTCCTGTTCCACGTGACCACGGCCTACAACATCCTGCGCCACAACGGCGTGCAGATCGGCAAGCGGGACTACATCGCCCCATTCATGATGGCTCAGCGGTAACCCTCCTCATCAACCTGCTGCATGACTCATGTAGAGCGTTCGTTTCTCTGCATACCCCTCCCTCGCCATCTTCCCTCTCGCCGGGTCAAACGACGGGCCCGACGAGAGGAGAACCCCATGTTCAAGATCGCCACTGCCCTGCTCGCCGCCGCCCTCCTCACGGGCTGCGGCGGCAAGATGAGGGAGACCGCCATGCACCGCATCACTACGCCCACGACCCTCGAAGAGGTGAAGGCCTACGCCCGAGGCCAATGGAGCAGCATCAGCGTCGAGCTGCGCCCCCACGGAAGATCGCACCGGCGCAGGCAAGGTGCTGCCCACCCGCCTCACCCGTGACTTCACCTTCACCGTCGATGACCGATTCGTGGGCAAGATCAGCCTCTTCGCCGACGATTACGGCAAGGCCCCCCTCATGGAGTTCGAGTTCAAGGGCCACCTGAAGTGGGGCAAAGCCCACCCCATCGCCGAGGGGGCCTACGAGATCGACTATGTGCTCGACGAGGGCTTCGGGGTGACGCCGCTCCACGAGCAGGCGGCCATGATGCTCAACCAGGGGCTGCCCGAAGGCATGTCGGCCTTCAAGGTGGGGGTGCAGCAAGACATCCTCGAGAAGGCGTTTCCCATGTTCAACATCGCCGAAGGGCAAGTGGTCACGGACTATGACCTGATCTATTTCCGCAACGGTCTATTGTTCATGGGTGCCAAGCACGTGGACGGTACACCCTTCGACAAGGTGGAGCGCCGGCCCCATCAGCTGCAGATCCCATTGGCGAAGAAGTCTTGATCTGTCTGCGGCACTGGCGACGGGAGCTGTTTAGTTAGGACCTCTTATTCACCCCTGACCGGAGGCTTTCGACGACTCAAGAGTAACTGCTCGACGAAAGGCCGGCTCTCGTTCACGGTGGCCTCGAACAGCGCCTTGGGCGAGCTCAACGCCGCCTTGGGCCGTTCAGCGCGCACGGTGTCCATTGCGCGCACGACCACCCCCACCGGCACATCGGCGTCCGCCGAAATGATCATCGCAGGCAGCACGCCGCCAGCGTGCGCCTTGGCCAGGCTCGCGGTGACCATGTGCAGACTCAGCCAATCGTATTCGGTCTGATCTTCGCCGAAGGGCCGCCCAGGCAAGCGTTTCTGGGCATTGAACGTGGTGATCGTGATGCCCTTGGCGTCGAAATGCACATGAGGATGCTGCGTGGTGGCTGCAGTGTCCTTGCCAGAGATGTCGAAGGTCCCAAAAGGCACCAGCGCAATGTCGACACCCAACTGCTCTGTGTGGCTTCGAGGTGGCTCGATGCCGACATCGCCGGCTGCAACCACGAGAGCAACCCCTGAAGAGCCACGGTCTTTGCTGGCAGCATCAGCAAACGTTGCCAGCGTCTCGAAGGGCAGCGTGTGATGGATGGCCAAGGCGTACGGGCACCCCATCGCCCTCTGGTCCTCTCTGGACATGGACATTCGGTCCCCCACGCTCAAGGGATATTCAAAGCGACCGTTCACCAGACGCGGTTCCTTACTGAAAGAGAGCCCACGGGCACGTAGAGCATGGGTGGTGACTTCGATGAAGGTGTGACATCTGTTGAGCCACATAATGGGCCAGCTGCCCACAGGCAAGATGGCACTGTTGAGGAATTGCTGGCCACCGGCGATCCGCACGAAATGAACAGGTTTGCGCACAGCGAGCGCCTCGAGGCCGTAATTGCGCGCCCACTCTTCGCTGGCCCCCTC
>JAKVBU010000094.1 GCA_022446885.1 Phycisphaerales bacterium
GGCCTCCTCGGGAGCAGGAATGCCCCCGAAGTGGTTTTTCCTGCGCAAGAAGGGGGAAGACCACGACATAGAAGGCGACAGGAGCGCTGTCCATTGGCTGTGCGCATGCGCGCAGTGGGCGGCCTGAGATGAGAACCAGGGTTCCGACAGTGAGTCGAGAGACAACCATGCACAACCGAGTGACGACCGTAGTCCTTTCGATCGTGGCCTTTGCAGCGACCACCGGTCTGGTGATCGCCGCCGGCGGTGAACGCGCCGGCAGCGGCGGCACGGTCGAACGCGCCGCATCGGGCGACAAGGGCGCTGCGCGCCCGCTTCCCGGTGCGATCGGAACCCCCTGGGTCGGCGTGGATCCGGACGAAGCCAAGCCGGTCATGTCGCTCAAGCCCCGGACCATCCAGCCCAAGGCCGACCGCATCGACCGTCCGTCGAACGCCACCGGCAGCCGTCTGGTGGTGAAGTTCGTCGACGAGGCCCGGCTCCGCGTGCTGCCCAACGGCAGTCTGATGTCCATGACGGGCATGGATGTCGGCGCCATCAACGACATCGTCATCGGCAACGGCGTGATTCTCGAAGCCTCCTCGAACGTCCCCGAGTCCCGGATCCAGGCCATCATCAACCGGGCCGAGCTGAACTCGGGCAAGGCCCAGCCGGACATCGGCGGCATCTACTACGTCACCGGCTTCCAGCGTGACGTCGACAACGCGGCCGACGAACTGCATCGAAACGATCTGGTGGAATGGGCCTTCTTCCAGGCCACGGACCCGTACACCGCGAACCAGGTCTCGCTGGCCGCCGCCCCCCAGGCTGCGCCCCGTCGCGAACCTGCTCCTGTGCCCAACACAGCACTGCTCACCGCCGTTGCGAGCGAGCGGTCATTTTCCAACCAAACTGACCGCCCCGAGCTGCCCGGGCTGGGCGGCGCTCGTCGTGGAGATGCTGTCTTCGCATGCTGCGTCTACCAGCAGGTTGGAGGCATATGGGAACTCGACATCTGCACCGATGCCACAGAGGAAGATTGTGCCGCAGCCGCCGACGAAGAACCAAACCCTGCGACTCTCACACGATGGGAGTTCGGCCGCATCTGCGGTGCCGGCCTGCCTCCATTCAACTGCAGTGAAGACCCCGATGACATGCCTGCGGCATGCTGCCTCCCGGATGGCAGCTGTCAGGACCTCTTTCGACTTGAGTGCCTTGCCATCGGCACCTGGAACACATCTTCAGAAAGCTGCTCCGACACATCATGTGTGGCAGCGACCGGCGCCTGCTGCATTCTGGACAACTGCACGGTCGAGACCGCAGCCGACTGCGTCACGAACGGCGGCGAATGGCAGGGCAGTGGAACCACGTGCGACGGTGACATCTGCGGCGCGGGCCCGTTTGGTGCCTGCTGCACGCAGGACGACGACGAGCCCTGCGTGAATGTGATCGATGCCTTTGGGTGCGATCTCCTGAATGGCACCTTCATTGCGGGCCAGGACTGCAGCAACCAGCCCAATCCATGCGACTTCGGCGCCTGCTGCACCGAGGAAGAGGGCTGCCAGGAAGTCCAAAATCTCGGCGAGTGCCTGAATCTGGGCGGCACATGGCAGGGTCTGGGCATCTTCTGTGCAGACATCGACTGCCCATTGACCGCCTGCTGCTTCGAGGTCTCACCCGGACAGAACGACTGCGTGCTTCTGGAAACACTGGAAGAATGCGCTGACCGCGACGGTTTGTGGCGTGCCGGAATCAACGACTGCGCCCTGGCGGACTGTCCCGAGGGCCCGGTTGAAGTCGGTGTCTGCTGCTTTGCCACTGACGACGGCGTCCCCCAGGGCATCGTGCC
>JAKVBU010000095.1 GCA_022446885.1 Phycisphaerales bacterium
CTGGAGCAGCCTCGTGAGCCGGCGAATTCTGCCTGCACCACTGAGCTGGGGCCGGGCCGGTGTGCACATGTCACAGGTGGCCTCCATCACCATGGGCCACATCGCCTATCGCGTGGTGAAAGACCGTATCAGGCGTGATCCGACGCTGAGCGTTGCCCGGCAAGCCAGCCTGTGGGGCACCCAGCTCTGCTCGGTGGCGGGCGTCACTGTGGAGCGCCAGGGCGACTTGCCGGAAGAGGGCGCGATGCTGATGAGCAACCACCGCTCCTACAGCGACATCATCGCGCTGCTCAGCCAGCTGCCGGTCTGTTTCCTGTCGAAGGCCGAGCTGGCGAGCTGGCCCATTTTGGGTCAAGCAGCGACGATCGCCCGGACGGTGTACGTGAAACGTGACGATCCGGAGTCGAGAAAAAAATCGCGCGTAGAGCTGGCACGCATCTTGGATTCCGGTGTGTCCACGCTGGTGTTTCCGGAAGGCACGACTTTCGAGGGCCCAGGCATCATGGGCTTTCGCTATGGCGGCTTTCAGATCGCCATCGAGGCCGGTGTGCCGGTGGTCCCCGTGGCCATCACTTATCCGAGCACCGAGGACGCGTGGGTAGGCGACGACACCTTCCTACGCCACTACATTGATCGCTTCGCCCGTCAGGGCGGAACCACCGCGCGCATCGCCTTCGGGCCCCCCATGCGGGGAGACGATCCAAAGGCGCTGGCGCGACGAGCCGAGGACTGGGTCAGAGCCGCCCTGGTGCGGTTGGGGGAGCCCCCCATCGAGTGACATTCGTCGAGTGACATTCGTCGAGTGACGCCAGTCGAGTGAACGTAGACCGCGAAAGGGTTCGATATGCTCAACCGCAAAACGTCTCGTCAGTTCACCTTCAAGTACTACGAGCGGCCCGGACGCTGGATGTCCGACGCCCAGCTCGACATCTTCGTCGAAGAGCTACGCGCCATCGGCGTGACCTGCTTCGATGAGCTGCCCGACTATCAATGCTTCAAGGCTGACCGGGAAGGCTTCGGCCACAAGGTCATCACCGTGGCCCGAGATCCTTCGGGCCGAGCGGTGGGCTTCAGCTCTGGCGTGCTGCTTGACGTCGAGGGCATGGATCCCGTGGTGCACCTGGGCCTGAGCTGTGTGCACCCCGACGCCCGCTGCGGGGGCCTCACCCACGCCCTGGCCTCGCGCATGGTGAGCGGTTACATGCTGCGTCACCACCTCTTCAGCAGGGTCTGGGTGACCAACGTAGCCTGTGTGCTCAGCAGCATCGGCAATGTGGCGGCGAACTTCGATCAGGTGTTCCCCTCGCCAGGCTGTGACACCCCCACCGAACGCCACATGCGCATCGCCCGCACGGTGAGCGCTCGCTACCGCGAAGACATCTACATCCACGCAGACGCCCGCTTCGACGAGGCGGCCTTCGTGTTCCGAGGCAGCGTCAAGGGCACGTGCTTCCAGAAGGATCCGGACGACACCCGCTATCACCACCGCAAGCAGTACCTCAACGACTTCTACCTAGGCTTCATGCGCCTCGACGAAGGCGACGAGGTGATCCAGGTAGGGCACTTCAGCTGCCTCACGGCGGCAGGCTACTTCATCCGCCGCGCCCTCAAACCCATCAAACGCCTCATCCGCCCCCAGCTTCAGCACGCAGCACGCTGAGGTGTCGCCGATGAACGCGACGTTCAAGCGCCCACGACCCCGTGACCCAGGCGATGGCCTGGAGCTCATCATCGCCCCCTCTGATCTCGGCGCAGGCACCCGGGGCGCGGCCATGGGCCCTGAGGCCTTGATGCACAGCGCCCTCGCCGAGG
>JAKVBU010000096.1 GCA_022446885.1 Phycisphaerales bacterium
CCCCGTCGAGGGTGGACGGGGCACTTCGCTCACACGAAGATCATCTCCACACCTCGACCAGCCCAACGACCCGCTACACTGCGCGCCCCTCGCCGAGATCGCCCACACGCTCATCACGATCTCTCGGCCCGTCCCCGTCCACGACGCAGCAGAGGGCAGCCCTTCGTGGACCCCTCACTCACCCGCCGCCCAGCGCCTTCACCGAGGTGCTGAGCGGGCGACGACCACGCTCGCAGCGTGGCGTTTGAAGCCCGGCAAACGTTGGAGCGCCCGGACACAGGGGCCTGGCGTGTTGCCCATGACCGCCGCATCGACCCGTGTCACCGAGGCCACCTCGGGGGCCCAGGCCCGCAAGGTGGCCTCAACGGCCTCGGGATCGATGCCCCACGGCATCGAGGGCACGGCGTACCCTTCGCCTACCAGCCACCCGCGGAGCGTCTTCTGAGAGAGCCATGAGGGCACCGCGTCGAAGATCAAAGTGAGCAGAGGAAAGCGCTGAAACAATTCCGCGACGAGGCTCTGCACCTCGTACGGCTCAAAGTACATCAACAGCCCCTGAGCGATGATGCACACCGGGCCGTCGTCGGGGATGAGATCCATCCATTTGGTGCCCAGCGCGCTGCAGGCGATGTGGGCGCAGCGCCTCGTCGGCGGAAGGAGTCGATCCCGGAGAGACATGACGCAGGGCACGTCGACGCACACCCACCAGCTCGTGTGGTCTCCGCAGCGTAGATGTCGCGTCTCCAGCCCCACACCCAACTCGACCACCATGCCCTCGACGCCCCCAGCCTGCCGCTGCGCCAGCCAGCGCTCCACCGCGAGATCGTTCTGCTGCACCGTGAGCCCATGGGCAACATCTGGCGGACCAAACCGCATAAAATCGTAAGCGATCTGCTGATAGACACGCACCGCTGCGGGATCATCAAGCGATGACATCGGATCGAGGGCGGCCTGAGCGCGCCCGTGCAGGGTCCAGAGGAGAGTCTCGGGCACTCCGGTGAGGTGAGGGTGATGATGGATCGCGTTCATAGCACCTCCTCTACTGATGGCCTCCCCAGAAGAACGAACTTGAAATCCATTTTCAACAAATATAACGATCGGACCGATGAAAAACTCAAGTGGCCGATATGAAGTTGGCTGCGCATCACCCATTGGAGGCCCCATGAGCCAGCGCCCGAAGCACTTCGTCAGCCCCCACTGCACCATCTCCCTCACGCCCGCGAGGCCAGCGCACATTGTCCTGGCTGGCCAGAGCTTCAAGGTGTGCCCCTTCGCCCTCATCTCGATGGCGCAGGTGTTTTCTGCGGCAGCAGACATGTTGGAACGACAGGCGGCAGAGGCCCGAATGCAGCTCGACATCGAGGATCAGCGCACGCTCCACTGAGAGGCCCTCCGAGCCTCGATGGCACGCACGTGTCGCCTTCCGACAGAAGTTCTTCCATCAGCTCACCGATGAGCTGCCTCTGGGCAGCGCGACATCTGGGAAACGTCGAGAAGGGGCTGCGGTTCACCGTGCGAGCAGGAGGCGACATCGACACCAGTTGCGCCATTGCAGGCGGCATTCTGATCATGAATGATTCCGTGCCCCCTCCGTAGCTCACCCGTTGATCTCCAGATGAACCAAAATGAAACACAACTCACCAATAAGGAACACACTTAAACATATAGGCCCAAAACGAAACACATGAGATAGACTGCCGTTGCACGGCGATGTCATGCAATGACCTACACACCTCAGTATTTTCAATATGTTAACGGCCTCC
>JAKVBU010000097.1 GCA_022446885.1 Phycisphaerales bacterium
GACTGCTTCGCCACGAGCACACGTCGTCCTTCGTCATATACCAAGGACTTTCCCGCTGTCGAATACGCAGCTCCGCTCTCTGCATCTTTGTGAAGCCTGTACCCTCGAGCTGCGGGATGGCTTGCTGGAACCACCGTCCTGCATGCAGCGGTGTCGACTCCAAACGTGATGGACCTGCGGCTGCGGTCCGACCGGACGTCGACAGACTCGAAAGCTCCAATGGAATGCTCGTTGCCCTTGTCGTCGTTGCCGCCCACGGCGAGGCGCCCCGTGTCACCGAGCCAGGCCACAGCGTCGACGGTGCCGTCACCCCTCGTGCCCGAGCTGCGACCCTTCTTGGGGTGGGCGTTGATGATGCTGCTCACCTGCCAGCCCAGATCTTCCACCTGCTCGACCCCAGGGCTCGCCGAGGTGCTCACCTGCACCACCTCTTCGAGAAGCGGCTTGGGGCCTGGCAAGGGCAGCTCGAAGGCCTTGATCGAGCCATCATAGGCCGCCACGTAGCCCATCTTGCTGTCGGCGACGAGCTGCGTCGGCGCCTTGGACAGAGCCACAGTGCCCACTCGACGCATGTCGACGGGATCGAGCAAGAACGCGAAGTCGTCCATCCCCGTGCCGCCAACAGCAGAGAGCAACACAGCGCCAGCGTTCGCCGGCGATACCCCCGCGTTGCCGGGCGTGCTCCGACCGACAGCCTTCTTCGTCTCCAGGTCATATGCGATGAGCGCGCCCGTCGAAGAGACGTACAGACGATCGATGTCGGCCTGCACCAGCCCGCCATCCACGGACTGGCTGCCCTCGATGGCCGTGCAGGTGACGTTGTTCGGGTTCTTGATCGAGGTCATGCACACCTCGGTGAAGCTGCCCCCGTGGATCCCGTGCGCCGTGGCGAGGGTGTCACCTCCAGCATCGAGGAAGGTCAAATAGGGCTTCTTCACCGGGAAGGTGAGGGTGCGGGCCTCGCCGGTGGCGCAGCTGACCGCCGTGAGACCATTGAAGAGACGCCCCCGACCGGAGAGCCTGTAGGCGAAGACTGAGCCACCGCCGTCGCCGGCGAGCTCGCTGGGCACCGGAGTACGCCAGCGGGTCGTGCCATCTATGGGATCGATGGCGCGGGCGAGCAGGGTGCCCTTGCCCGCGCCATCAGCACCTCGGTGAGAGACCACTACGAGGCGGCTGCCCTCGCAGGTGGTCAGACGGCTGGCCGGGGCCTCGAGCTCGATGGCCCACTTCTGCCTGCCGGTCTGCGGATCGAGGCCCAGAAGCTGCGTGTCTTCGGCGTTTCGCCACACCACGACGCCACCTGCGAGGGCGATCTCACCGTGCTCATAGTCGTGTGGTTTGCGGGGTTTCTTCTTCCACACCCGCTTCCCCGTGGCGGCGTCGAAAGCATACAGCTCACCGGACCAGCTCACGGCGATCAGGCGCTCACCTGTGGAGAGCATGTCGACCGGGCCAGCGTCTTTGCCAGCTTGAGCGCTCCAGCGGACCTTCAGGGGCTTGTTCATCAGATCGGTGCCCACAGGGCCAGCAGTGGCGACGCTGGCGGTGAGCAGAACGGCACCGAGGCTGCACAGGATGGGAAAACGCATGAGACTTCTCCATAGATCAAGGCGGCCATTGTGGCCTTTCACCTGTGATCTGCACAGTCTCGGAGGGCGTTTTTTCTGGCGGGCTCAGGCAAATGCTCAGAGGCCCAGTTTCCCCGTGCTGCCCCAGCTTTCGACCACGTAACGGGAATCCACAGAACCACTGCAGT
>JAKVBU010000098.1 GCA_022446885.1 Phycisphaerales bacterium
CCCCAGGCTCAACTCACCAGCGAATGAGCGGGCGATCGACCCCAGCTGCCCCAATGCTTCAGACGGAGTCCCGTCCGCGGGAAATGGGTTGGGGGTATTGAATACGTGATTCGATCCTGCAATGAGATGGACTTCACACGGGCTGGCTACTGCATTGGAAAGCGAAGTCGCAGCGTGTACGTCCACGGCGTCATCCGCCGTTCCGTGAACGATGCACATCGGCAGCGTGATCTGGCCGGCCTGCAACAACAGGTCATGAGCGGGCTTGTCGGCACGCTGTTCTTCCAGAAACCCGCGGCCAATCCGCAAGACCTGCGACGTTCGACTGGATGGCGAAGGGATCGTGCCTTCATCGCACAGCGTCCTTTGGACATCAAGCGTCATCGATAGGCATGTATCGGGAGCCGCCAAGGTCATGATTCCACGCAGGCCATCAAGCTGGCCTGATGCAGCATGCCGCCCGGCCGTCAACACACTGGCCACCCCGCCGCGAGAATGTCCCATCAGCAGCATGTCCCCACCGCCACCGGGAAGCCCACCCTCGCGTGCGGCCTTGAGCACACTCAGCAGATCCTCGACCTGCCTGTTCCAGGTGTCCTGTTCAAACGCGTCGACATCAAACTCGCCATGCCCGTGATCCATACCACTGCAACTGAAATTGAACCGATGAGCAGCAATGCCTGAGCTGGCCATGGTTTGGGCCAGCCACGGGATGAAACCATACTCCTTGTACCCCTTGAAACCATGGGCAATGACCGCCTGGCCCCGTGCGGGGCCTGCAGGCGGCTCATGTGTGGTCCCGAGAATGACGCGACCACCCACTGAGGGGATAGACCAGTTGCTCACAAGGCTCTCCATTCTGCCAAAGATACGTCATCTTGACGCAATGAGGCGGTGCGTCGAGGATGTGTATTCATGGAGTCCTCACCACTCACTCTCGATGTACTGATCCTCGGCGGAGGCGCTGCGGGCCTGTGGATGCTGGATGAACTTCACCATGCTGGATATCGCACTCTGCTGCTTGAAACGGAGAGCCTGGGACTCGGACAAACGATCGCATCTCAGGGGATCATTCATGGCGGCCTGAAGTATGCGTTGCGTGGCCGACCGTCACGAGCGTCGCGAACCATCCGAGACATGCCGCTTCGATGGCGTCGAGCCCTCGGTGGAGAACAACACCCGAATCTGGCTGGCACGCACCTTCGCAGTGACTACTGTTGCCTGTGGGCACTGCCGGGCCTGAGATCACGTCTGGGGCTTGTTGGAGCACGTCTGGGACTACGTGTCAAGCCAGTGCCCATGCCTGCAGACGCTCGGCCAATCCCGCTCAAGAGCTGGAGCGGGCCTGTGCAGCGGCTTGACGAGCAAGTCATTGAACCACAGAGCATGCTGACCATCCTGGGGAATCAGCACCGGGACCGATGCCTCAAGATCGACTCCCAAAGCGGCTTCGAGTTCGACCTCGACAGCGAGGGGCACCTGCAGCGAGTTCGCCTGCTGAATCCAGAAACAAGCGAGCCGCTGGATCTGATTCCACGTCATGTCGTGCTGGCTGCTGGTGGAGGAAATGGGCCCCTCAGGGACATGCTGAAGTTGAAATCACCGAGCATGCAGACCAGGCCGTTGCACATGGTGGTCGCTCGCGGTGATCTCCCCCGACTCAACGGCCACTGCATACACGAGGGGAAACCGTGGCTCACGATCACCTCGACCGTCGATTGTG
>JAKVBU010000099.1 GCA_022446885.1 Phycisphaerales bacterium
GACGCCACAGAAAGCAAAGGATGTGGCCGTGACCGATGACGTGCCCCTACCACCCGCGCCCGCCGCAGCGCAGGTCGTCGGCACAGTGACCTTCTCGGCGTCGGAGCAGTACAGGAACCCAGCGGCCTTTGGCCGCGATCGGGCCAGGCACCGGATCAAGAAGGGCGCCAAGCCTTACGATTGGACAGGCGCGGGCGAGATGCACGCGTGGCATGTTGGCGGCACTCGCCGCTTCCAGGTCCCGGTGTCTGCGGGGACCAAGTCGATGACGGGCTCGGCTGCAAAGACGCTGGACGTGATGTTAGCCCCGGCGTCTGCTCCAGGCCTGTGCCAAGATGCAGCAACGCCGGTGGCCGAAGGATCCTTGCAGCCAGAGGGTGATGGGCTTGGGACCGCCGGGGGAAAGCTGGGCAGCCCACGTCGACGCCGCCGGGGGAAGCAGCAGCCGAAGGAGCCGAGACCGTTTTCGAAACCATCATCGTCATCATCGTCGTCGTCATCATCATCATCATCGTCGTCGCCATCATCATCATCATCATCATCCTCCTGTCGTCCATGTAGTGCACCCAGGACGTGCGGAGCTTGCGATATGATTCAGCGTTTTGGGGCACCGCAGGCGGCAGAAGACGGGCGGGCAAACGCAAAGCGGCAGACGCCGAGGCCGCCCTGGCCGAGGAAGAGCAAGCTATGTCACAGACTCGGGCGAACAACGTCAGGTCGTTAGAGGCATGCCGAGCGCTTCTTGTGGAGTTGGGAGATGATGAGTTGCGGCGGCGGTTGCTGAACAGCCGGTACAATACAGGAGGCAGTCGCGCGGAGCTGGATGCAAAAGTCATGGCTGGGAGAGCTTTGGATGACAACTGGGTCGAAGAAGCCGCCGCTGCTTTTCACGTGCCTACTAAATATAGCAAGCACACGCCCGGGCAAGGCTTGAAGACCAAGGGAAACAGGAGGCACGAGGAAGTTGTTGATGACATCGTGCGGGCGGTGCAACGGGCCAGGCGGCAGCTGATCGGAAGCGCGGCAGAGAGGGATGCCAAGCGCCGGCATCAGCGTCTCGAGGCCATGCGAACAAACCAAGCTGTGCGCTCTGTGGCGGCAGAATGCGGCATTCGTGGCTCGGGCGATGGTGGTTTTGGAAGCAATCTCAATGATACAAATTTGGATTTCGCCAAACTGCGGGCACTGATTTTGGTGCGCACGTGTCCCGAGGAGTTGCGCTTGTCGGTGGTGGAGGAGTTTGTGGCCAAGGAAGGTCGGCTACCAAGTGGGGATGTGCCAGCAGAGGAGGAGGCGCACGCCTATGTGGAGAGTGCCGTAACTCGTCGCCACAGGAGCAACGACACCGGAGAGCAATTGTGTATGCAGCAGGTGCACGATTGGGAGAAGCTGCTGGCCCAAGTCCCAGAGGAGCAGCGCCCAGCGTGGCAGGAAGACCCAGTCTTCGTGCTCGCCTTGCAGCATCACGCCGTGCATGGAAACCTGGAACTCGAGAGGTGTCGTCGCGAGGATGCCTCGGACGAGGCTCGGCTAGCGGATGGGCTGCAACAACTACGGAAGGCGCGATACCGTGATGTGCAGGACAAGAAGCTCTTCCTACTGCGCCGCCGCTTGACGGCGCAGGATGTTCTGAAGTGGGAGCAGGCGTTCCCAGCATGTACGCTTTGGGACCAAGTGCGGAGCCGCGGCGCCTACATCCCTGGCAGTGCGATCC